>CAVSNS010000026.1:0-51516 GCA_963729325.1 uncultured Acidobacteriota bacterium | reverse complement strand
TGGGCTTCGAACAGAAACAACGCCGCCAAATGCTGATCGCGCTGGCGCTTCTGCTGGTCGCCTTGATTGCAGTTTTCATGAAAGATCGAGCGTTCTGGGAGCAGTTCTTCTTCCCTGCCACGGCCGCAGGTGCCACGGAACCAGAACCGACAGACCAGACTGCGTACGGCGACACGACGCAAGCGGGCACCCACATGCGCAGCGGGCCGGGTGCGGCCACGCAATCGAAGGCGAAGGCGCGTGCCGCGGCCACGGTTCCAGTCCCGGAAACGACTTTGGCGCCGGTGATCACCAATCGTGCTGTACTTCCTCCGCTGGAAGTTGAAGTGGTCGCCGGGGATGAGCACCGAACCATTCTGCCTGGCAACACTTCCGTCAAGGTAGACCTCCAGCCCCGGACGCCCCCGTCCTCTGCTGCCGCTGCTCCCTCCCGGGCGGCCGGCGAAAGCGCTAGCTCGGTGGCCGCCAACGCCACGGCGCAAGTGCATCTCTCGCCAGGGACTGCGCAAGTGGTATCGCGGCCGGTTGATCCGACCTATCCGCTGCTAGCCAAGCAAATGAAAGTACAGGGGTCGGTGGTGCTGCAGGCTCTAATCGGCAAGGATGGCAACATTCAGGAACTGAGGGTTGTCAGCGGGCCCACGATCCTGTCTGCTGCGGCGCGAGAAGCGGTGAAGCAATGGCGTTTCAAGCCCTATTTGCAGGCCGGCCAAGCAGTCGAGACCGAGGCCCGCATCACCGTAAATTTCACCATCTCCACGCAATGACCTTTCCGGCTGGTTGGAGTGGATTGTGCATCGAAACCAATTCTCACCAGCAACCTTCGTGAAGTTGATCTCCGTTCTGGTCTTGGCGGCTCCGTGGTTTGTGGCGCTCAGAAGCGGGCCTATTGCGGTCACCGCTGAATCCGTCTTGCTCAATGCATCACAAGGAGCGCGCACTATGGCATTCGCGATCTCTAGCACGAGCTTTCAGAATGGCGGCGACATCCCAAAGAAATTTACCTGCGACAGCGCCGACGTCTCGCCCGAACTCTCCTGGACTGAACCCCCGGCCGGTACGCAAAGCTTCGCTCTCATCGCGGATGATCCCGACGCTCCCGCCGGCACCTGGACTCACTGGGTCCTGTTCAATGTCCAACCGGCAGCCAGAAATCTTCCCGAAGGTGTGAGCAAAATCGATGAGTTGCCCGACGGCGCTCGCCAGGGCCGCAACGACTTTCACAAACTCGGGTACAACGGACCCTGCCCGCCTCCCGGCAAGCCTCACCGCTACTTTTTCAAACTCTATGCGCTGGGTCGCAAACTTGACCTAAAGCCCGCAACCAGTAAGCAGGAAGTCGAGCAAGCCATGCAGGGTCACGTTCTGGGTAAAGCTGAGTGGATGGGAAAATATCAGCGCTGATGCGCGCCTTCTGGAATAACTGGCGGATCTGAAATAACGCCCAAAAATTTAACAGGCGTCCCGACTCTTTCGAGTCATTGGACGCCCGGGCAGCCCTCCCCCAGAACTGCTCGCCCATCAAACTAAATCCTCTTCGCATTCGTGGGAATAGCACTTCTGTGCCAGAACTAGCCCACCAACGTGCCATGCTCTTGACCACGTCAGTGCACTTGGCATTAACGGTGCCAGACTTAGGCGCGCCGCCCGTTCCGGCGTGAGACACCATCGGAGCAGTTTCCGCGCGATTCCGGCCGTTGGCCTTGGCGCAATAAAGGGCGGCATCGGCGGCACGCACCAAATCTTCAGGAATCAGTGAGTCAGGCCCGTCTGCAATCGCACAAACCAATCCCAGGCTGATCGTCACGGAGACCTGGACTGTCCCGATGTCCACCGGGCATTCCGCGATATGGCGTCGGACCCTTTCCGCAGTGGCATCAAGATCCGCGGGGCTTTTCTGATCAGAAGCTGCGTAAACCGAGCGATCCTCTCGACCCTTCCAACCGCCGAATTACTCTCATCGTGCAATACGTCGTGAAGAGCGACGAAGAACACGATAGCCCCGCACGGACCGCAGCAGACGAGAAATCCGTGGGGAGCGGAACCGCGGAACAATAATTCATCGTCCCTTCTCGAAAGATCCGTCATCGATATAGACGAGCCGCAAAATAGATTTCGGGAGTGTTCTAATAAGGTCATGACACAGGAAGAAATTCGGCTGGCCGAGTCGCGCGCGCGTAGAAAACACTGGAAACGCTGGGGCCCGTATCTAAGTGAGCGCGCTTGGGGCACGGTGCGCGAAGACTACAGTCCCTGATGGCAGCGCCTGGGAATATTTACCGCACGACCACGCCCGTTCGCGAGCATATCGATGGAACGAGGACGGACTCGCGGGAATTTGCGATCGCCGTCAAATGATCTGCTTTGCCCTGGCTTTGTGGAATGAGCGCGATCCTATCTTGAAGGAGCGCATTTTCGGCGTGACTGGCAACCAAGGCAATCATGGCGAGGACGTAAAAGAGTATTACTTTTACCTGGACAGCACTCCCACTCACTCCTACATGAAGTATCTCTACAAGTATCCCCAAGCGGAGTTCCCTTACGACCAGCTGGTGGAAGAAAATCGCCGTCGCGACAAGCGCCAGCCTGAGTTCGAACTGTTCGATACCGGTGTGTTCAGCCACGACCGTTACTTCGATGTGGTTGTGGAATACGCCAAGGGCGACACTGAGGACATTCTAATCAGGCTCACGGTCACGAACCGTGGCCCAGAAGCCGCCAATCTTCGCGTGCTACCCACGGTGTGGTTCCGCAACACTTGGTCTTGGGGACGGCAAGATTACCGACCCGAACTGCGCCAGGCGCGCCTTGCGCCCAACCCGATGATCGAACTGAATGTTGATCAGCCCGGTACGCGCTGGCTCCATTGCGAAGGTTCTCCGGAGTTGCTGTTCACGGAAAATGAAACCAACTTTCGCCGCCTTTTTGGAGTGGAGAATCACACTCTCTACGTGAAGGATGGCATCAACGACTACATCGTGCATGGCGCTAACGATGCGGTCAATCCTCGGCACTTCGGCACCAAGGCCGCGGCCCATTACAAGCTCGACCTGGAAGCGGGAGAATCGGTAGTCCTCCGCATGCGCCTGGCGGACTCCGATTTCAACAACAAGAATGCATTCGCCGATTTCGACACAATTTTCTCACTTCGCCAGCACGAAGCCGATGACTATTACGCTACTGTCATTCCACAGCATCTCTCGCCGGACGCACAAAACGTGATGCGCCAAGGTTTTGCCGGCATGCTCTGGTCCAAGCAGTTCTACAACTACGTCATCAAGGATTGGTTGGAAGGCGACCCGGGTAACCCTGTCCCACCCCAGGAGCGTCTCACGGGCCGCAACCACGAGTGGACCCATCTTTATAACGCAGACGTAATTTCGATGCCCGATAAGTGGGAGTACCCCTGGTACGCGGCATGGGACCTGGCATTCCACTGCATTCCGCTCGCACTCTTGGATTCGGACTTCGCTAAAGAACAACTGACGCTGATGCTCCGTGAGTGGTACATGCATCCCAATGGGCAGATTCCTGCTTATGAGTGGGCGTTGGGTGACGTCAATCCTCCGGTGCATGCCTGGGCGGCCTGGCGCGTGTACAAGATCGACAAGAAGCGTAAAGGCAAAGGCGATCGCGCCTTTCTCGAACGCGTCTTCCACAAGCTCATGCTGAACTTTACCTGGTGGGTGAACCGCAAGGATGCGGACGGCAAGAACATCTTCCAGGGCGGCTTCCTGGGTCTGGACAATATTGGGGTCTTCGATCGCAGCAAGCCCTTGCCCACGGGCGGCTACATCGAACAGTCTGACGGAACTAGTTGGATGGCGATGTACACACTGAATTTATTGGCCATCGCCCTCGAGTTGGCGAAAGACGATCCCGCCTACGAAGACGTGGCCAGCAAGTTCTGGGAGCACTTCATCTACATCGCTCATGCAATGAGCCATCGCGGCCAAGATGGCGTTGGTTTGTGGAACGAAGAGGATGGCTTCTTCTACGACGTGCTGCGGCTGCCCGACGGCGCCAAGTTCCCCATGAAGATCCGCTCCATGGTGGGATTGATTCCGCTGTTCGCGGTGGAAACCCTGGAGCCGGAAGTGCTCGAGCGCTTGCCGGATTTCAAGCGGCGGCTGGAGTGGTTCATCGAAAACCGTTCTGACCTCACGGACAATGTGGCTTGTATGAACGAACCCGGACGCGGCGAACGCCGGTTACTCTCGATTGCCAACGCGGACCAGCTCCGTCGCATCCTCAAGTTCATGCTCGACGAACACGAATTTCTTTCGCCCTACGGCATCCGTGCTTTGTCCCAGTTTCACCGCGACCATCCATATAAGCTCGAGGTAAACGGAATGGAGCACCGCGTGGATTACGAGCCCGGCGAATCCGCAACCGGATTATTTGGAGGGAACTCCAATTGGCGAGGGCCGATCTGGTTCCCGGTAAACTACTTGCTAGTCGAATCGTTGCAGAAGTTCTACCACTATCTTGGGGACAATTTCACCGTCGAGTTTCCAACCGGTTCCGGAAAAATGCTGACCTTGTGGGAGGTAGCAGGCGAATTGTCGCGGCGTATGACCAGCATTTTTGTTCGGGATGAGAACGGTCGCCGGCCGTCGTTGGGAAATCTAGAGAAGTTCCAGACCGATCCCCATTGGCGCGACCTGTTGCTGTTCCACGAATACTTCCACGGGGATTCCGGCGCCGGCATCGGAGCCAACCATCAGACCGGATGGACCGGAATCGTCACCAAGCTGATGCAGCAAAGTGGTGAATCACCCCGCCGGAAGAGGCCGATGCATGCTATGGCGATCCCGGCGGACTAAGTTCAGCAGCGTGCTTCAAACCTCGTCCCCGTACACCGGAATCACTGCTCCATTGACGTCTTTGCCGGCATCACGCGCCAGCCAGATAGTCAGGCTCGCGATCGTCGCTGGCTGAACCCACTTGGAGAAATCCGCCTTGGGCATGAACCGGCGATTGGCCGGCGTGTCCATCGTGCCTGGCAAGATCACGTTGGCCGTGATTCCAACATCTTTATTCTCCACGGCCACTGTCCGTATCAGGGACACCATGGCAGCCTTGGATGCGCTGTAGGCCCCGACGCCCGCGCCGGGTTCCAGCGCCGCCCGACTGCCTATCGCGATAATGCGTCCATTGCCGGCCTTCCTCATGACTGGAAGCACGGCCCGCAAAACATAGAATGTGCTGTTCAGATTAACGTCAAACATTCGCTGAAACGTCGTGTCATCGGTTTCCGCAATGGACGTTCCGCCCGAGAAACCACCGACTGTATGGGCCACAACATCCAGTCTGCCGAAACGCGCGACGATGCTGTCCACTGCACTCTTCGCGCCATCTGCCGTTGACATCTCCGCGGGCAGGGCCGTAAAGGACGGGTTGTTAAAGTCCGATTGCTGGATCTTTCGAGACACTCCAACGACGGTTGCGCCGGCATCGAGCAGTGCCCGTGTAACGAAACTTCCCAGCCCGCCATTAGCTCCGGTCACGAGCGCGATCTTGTTTTTCATCCCATGTGCTCCGATCTGCGCCATAGCGCCGTCAGATTCTGACGCTGATAAAAGGTTACGACGATTGGCAGGGAATGGCGAACCGTAGGGACGGGCCAGATTCGCCAGCTGGCGCCGAATTCCTCACTTCGGAGCTTCTGACGCAGCCGGCGCGTCGTGCATACTCAGGATATACCAGCGATCGCCGGACTTGCGGCAGATCATCATTCCACGTCCGGCCTCGTGCACCGCTTCCGATTCGACCGAGAAATCGTACAGCGTCCACACCACGTTGCCCACGGCCCGCTGATCACTCATTTTCATCTCCAGGCGCGCGCGCGGACCTCCCTGAAAATACCGCTCACGAAGATACTGCCCAACTTGTTCGCGTCCTCGGTATTCCGCCGTCGGCACAGTCATTACGAAGTCCCGGTCGAAGCATTGCTCTAACCTGTCGGTCTCCGCGTTGTTGAAAGCCTTCCAGCAGCCCTGCATGGCCGACTCCATGTCTGAAATAACCGAGGCCTCCGGAAACGCATGCCGCGGCTCCATGCGCGCCACGCTTCGTTGCAGGTCGATCGTTACTCCCAATTTCTCCAGCAGGTCCACACCGAGGATTCCATCAATTTGTCCGCGGCATGCGTGCGCAATCGGGGTTAGATCCACCGCTTCGAGCGTGAGATCGTAGACCGTGTGATTGCCCAGCGAAAGCTCCCGCACGAATACCTCCCGCGCGTTCGTTACCGCCGTGCCAGTCCACGAAGTGATCTGTACTTTTTTGGACTGCCCCGACGAAATCGATTTGATGTTGAGCATCGAAGTCGCCGCCGTATCCACCAGGAATCGCGCTTCGGCCCCGCCGATCTTGAGTTTCACAATCGGAAGCCGGTCGCAGCGTTCAAGAGGAATTTCTATGGAAGGATGCGTCTGGGCACGCACAGCCGGCGCGATCGATATCAGAATCAGCCACAGAAGAATCGACCCCGCTCGCGCCAACCTCTGTCGCATTTATTTCCTCGCAGGCGTCGCCTCGGCGATTTCTCGGATGCGGTCGAAGATCGCGCGTCCTGCCAACCGGAACGCCGTCTGGTCCCGGAAAAGCCGCGCCCTCCAATTTCCACCCATTGCCAGCGCGTGAATTTCGAATGCCACTTGACGTGCGCCAATATCTCTTCGGATTTCGCCGCTGGACTGGCCCTGCTGCACCGCCTCTTCGAGCAAGAGCAGCCAGTGGTTCATGCAGTTCACGATCCGGTCGCGCACCTTTCCGGGCCGGTCGTCGAACTCCAGCGACGCAGCGGAAAAAAAGCAGCCCCCCGGAAACACCCTTCGTTCTGCGTACAGTCCCCAGCGCTCACAAAGCATTTCGAGCCGTTTGAGCCCGCGTGCTCCGTTGGCCGGACGAATCACTTCCTCGACAAAGATCCGGCTCGCCTCGTCCACCACCGCGCACTGCAATTCTTCCTTCGACCCAAAGTGAGCAAAGAGCCCGCTCTTGCTGATCTTCAGCACGGCGGCGAGCTTCCCGATCGTCAGCCCTTCGAGGCCTTCCACCGACGCAATATTCACAGCCCTCCGCAAGATGTTATTGCGCGTCTTTTGCCCACGCGGCCGCCCGTTTTTCGAACTGTTACGAGAGTTGGTCATCGAACCCGTCCAAAATAGCACGATCGTTCGTTCTATGACAAGGACAAAATCTCCTCTTTTCCGGCGCATCGTCCGAGGCCAAGAAGCCGACTCGACGGATCAATACGATCTATGATCTTCGCCGATTCGAGCTTGGGCTAGCCTTCCTTCTGGAGTTCCAGCTTGGCAATTGCCTCGGTGTGCACCTCATCTGGGCCGTCGGCCAATCGCAGTGCGCGTACACCAGCCCACGCGGCAGCCAGAAATGTGTCTTGCGAAACACCTGCGCCTCCATGCGCCTGAATGGCCCGATCCAGCACTCGGAGCGCAACATTGGGCGCGACGACCTTGATGGCCGCAATCTCGGCCCGTGCCGTCTTGTTTCCAGTCGTATCCATCATGTAGGCAGCCTTCAGCGTCAGCAGGCGGGCTTGCTCGATCTCCATGCGTGACGTTGGCAATGTCGGCCCGTATGGTTCCTTGCTCGGCAAGAGGCTTACCGAAAGCGATCCGCGATTTCACACGTTTGCACATGGCTTCCAGCGCTCGCTCGGCAACTCCGATGCAACGCATGCAGTGATGAATGCGGCCCGGGCCCAGCCTGCCCTGAGCGATCTCAAAACCCCGTCCTTCGCCGAGCAAGATGTTCGAGACCGGTACGCGAACATTGTCAAATGTGATCTCGCCATGCCCATGCGGGGCATGGTCGTAGCCGAACACGGTCAGCAGTCTTTGGATCTTCACCCCCGGGGAGTCCATCGGGACCAGGATCATCGATTGTTGTTGGTGCCGCGGAGCCGTGGGATTTGTTTTTCCCATGAAGATCGCTACCTTGCAACGGGGGTCACCGGCTCCAGACGACCACCACTTTCTGCCGTTGATGATGTATTCGCCGCCGTGTCGGACGATGCTGGCCTCGATGTTGGTTGCATCCGAGGAGGCGACGGCGGGCTCGGTCATCGCGAAACAGGAGCGAATCTCACCCGCGAGCAGCGGCTTCAGCCATCGTTCCTTCTGTTCCGGAGAGCCGTATCGGGCCAGAACTTCCATGTTGCCCGTATCCGGCGCGGAACAATTAAAAACTTCGGGCGCCATAGCACTGCGGCCCATAATTTCGCATAGCGGCGCATACTCGAGATTCGTCAGGCCCTCGCCTTGCTCAGCGTCGCGCAAAAACAGATTCCACAGGCGTGCCGACCGAGCTTTTGGTTTGAGTTCTTCAATCACGCGGGTCGGGGACCATCGGTCGCGTGCGACTTCGTCGGCGAAACGCTGCTCATTGGGATAGATGTGCTCGTCCATGAATGCCAACAAACGCTGCTGTAGGGCTTTCACTTTGTCGCTAAATTCAAAGTCCATTTGGGTTGCCTCTTACGACAGGTGAGGATGATCGACTACACAGCAAGATGGCTAGGCCGGCCGGATTTCTTGGGTGGTGTCCTGCCTGGGGCCCGAACGTGCACATCACGTCCCTTGGCTGGATTCTGAATTTGCCGTTGGCACGTTTCGAAAGAGTTGTCCCAGCGCCTGCTGCCGTAGATGCCAGCGCATTCCGGCTTCGACTTTGCGGTGTCAGCAATCCGCCCACGAGGAAATCAGCAAACGAACGGCTGATTTCATCAGAATCAGCTGGTCCAGATGGATCAACCCAGGTCGGTGTCCAGTTCACCGCGCCGAGGATCGCAAACGTGATCAATTTAGGATCGCCAGCCCGGAAAACGCCGCTGTCCATCCCCCTCTTAACAATGCGACGAATGCCCTGCTCGAATTCGTCGCGCTTGGCGCATATCTTGCCGTATTGCGACGCCGACAGCGCGGTCGAATTTCCCGCCAACATTGTTCCCGCGTGGAGCGGAAGCTCGTCTATCATCAGGCGAACGAACGAAACCAGCAAAGCATGCAGTTCATCTATGGGAGAGGAGTAGTTTTCTTCCACGTTGTGGAGTAATTCGAGAAGACAATCCATCACGTAGTCGTGACAGAAGTAAAGAACCTGTCGCTTGTTTTTGAAGTAGTAGTAAAAATTGCTCTTTGTCATCTTGGAAGCGCGGGCGATCGCGGTGAGACTGGAGCCGTGGTAGCCATGCCGGCGAAACTGGATCGCCGCGCATTTCAAAATCTCGAGCTTCTTCTTGGTGAATTTGTCGGCCAGATACATAGTTTTCTTTAATCTTGCCCCAAAGCGATGAGAGGCCGCGGAACGGAGAAAAGTTTAGCATGAAAAATTATTCCGACCGGTCTACATTATGTCGATCGTGCCTTCTGACACTGCTCCCGTCCGCCGAGGAGAAGAACTGAGCGTTGCCTCGCTCGGCGATTATTTGCGGGCAAAATCGATGGCGCGGAGCGCGGAATCTAGCAGTCGAACAATTTCCAGACGGGCATTCCAACCTGACCTACCTGTTGCGGGCTGGTGGACGCGAGTACGTGCTGCGGCGGGGGCCATTAGGGCCGGTTGCGGCGAAGGCCCACGACATGGCAAGGGAGTATCGCGTCCTGGAGGCGGTGCATCCGCACTTTCCTCAAGCGCCCCAGGTCTTTCACCTGTGTGAGGATCCGTCAGTGCTCGGCGCGGCCTTCTTCTTGATGGAGCGTCGACACGGAGTCATACTGCGCGACCACGTTCCTCTCGAAGTTGCGACGATCCCGGACTACGCTCGGCAGGTGAGCGAAGCTTTCATCGACTGCTTGGTGAGACTTCATGCCATCGATATTGCCGAAAAGGGATTGACCGTGCTGGGAAAGCCGGAAGGCTTCGTGGAGCGCCAGGTGCGAGGCTGGGCGGAGCGTTGGAATCGGGCAAAGACCAAAGAGATGCCGGAGATGGACCGGGTGATCCAGTGGCTTGTCGATCACCTGCCGATATCGCCTGCTCCGACGCTGGTGCACAACGATTACAAACTGGATAACGTGATGTTGCCGCACGGTTCGGTGGATCGCATTGAAGCTGTTCTTGACTGGGAGATGGCAACGGTGGGCGACCCCCTGGCCGATCTGGGACTGACCCTTTGCTACTGGTCATGGGTAAATGTGTCGCAGTTACAGACGAATGGCATTTCCGCAATCACGTCGCACCCAGGTTGGTACACCCGCGACCAGTTTATCGAACGTTACGAGGAACGAACCGGCCGTGACCTGACCCACATCGGATATTACGAAGTATTGGGAATCTTCAAGCTTTCGGTGGTCTTGCAGCAGATTTACTATCGGTTTCATCGTGGACAAACGAAGGATGCGCGATTCCGGAATTTCGGCGAACGCGTTGACGGATTGGTAGACACTGGCCGCTCGGCTGACGGAGCAGTCCGGTTGAGCACGGTCTATCTAGTTCGACACGGGCAGGCCGGCACGCGTGACTCGTATGATTCGCTTTCGGAACTGGGGCAGCAGGCAGGCGCGGTTGCTGGGCGAATATTTCGTCTCGCAGAAAATTGACTTTTCCAGAGCATTTGCCGGTGGGATGTTGCGGCATCAGGAGACAGCCGCCGAAGTGCGTGCGGCCTACGCAGCGGCCGGAATCGACTTCCCGGACATTGTCGTCGAACCCAACTGGAATGAGTTCGATCTCGACCGTATATATCGAGAAATAGGACCGCAGTTATCAATCGCAGATGCCGGGTTTCGCCGTGAGCTCGAGTCTCTTACCGAGGAGATTCGCGCCAGCGCCAGTTCAGCTAAGGCGCGAATCCATCGTCGGTGGATGCCATGCGACACCAAGGTGGTTTTGGCATGGATGGAAGGTCGATATTCATCCCAGGGTGAGACGTGGGAGGATTTTCGCAATCGCGTGGCCGCGTCTCGGCTCGCAATCCGTGGCGGGCAAAAGAATGAGAATTTCGTCGTGTTTACGTCTGCGATGCCGATCGCGATCTGGATCGGAATGGCGCTTGATATTGCCGATGAGCGCGTAATGCAACTGGCTGGGGTGTTGTACAACGCCTCTTATACGCTTCTAAGAGCTCGGGAGGAACAGTTGCAACTGTTCATGTTCAACGCCGTGCCCCACTTGACGGCTCCGGAGTTGCGAACTCATCGCTAAGGCATTCCGGTCAAGCTGACCGATGCTTCTACGCTCGTTCCTTTATGCTGACTGCACGGTCAAATTTCACGACTAGGATTCGCCTGGCTAAGCGATCGTCTTAAATGACGTATCGTTCTGCGTCAAGCAGCCGACCAGCAATCTTCCGTCGCAGACCAATCGCATCCACCGGGTCGTACTTGGCGAATCGCTGCAGGATTGCCATTGCCTTACCGAGAGCCTGGCCCGTTGCGCAAGTGCCGATAACATTTCGCGCCGAGACTTCGATGCGGGCCATCGCGTCGCGCAAATAGACGGCAGTCATATCGGCAGCGTTTGTCCCTTGTGCATTGGCGGACAGCTTGCGGCTCCGAAGCAGGCTCGACTCCATCGCGAAAGCCTCCATAATAATGTCCGCGATATTCATGAGCACTTCCTGCTGCTTCTCCAGCTCCGCCTTGTATTTCTGCGATGCGATGGCGATAGTCGCAAGCGCCATCTTCTTCGCGTTGCGCACCAACTGCATCTCTTCATCGCCGTGGTCGGGTGCGACCGGATCAGTGAGTATTGCCTGCGCCGCAGGCAGGAGATCCAATTGTCCCCGCGCAGCTCTCTTCAGCAGCATTCCCGGGATGAGCAGGCGATTGATCTCGTTCGTACCCTCGAAGATACGGTTGACTCGCGAATCACGATAAGCACGCTCGACTTCATAGTCCTGGTGGTAGCCATAGCCACCGTGAATCTGCACACCCTCGTCCACCACGTAATCCAGCATTTCGGATCCGTATACCTTGATCATCGAGCATTCAGCGGCATATTCCTCAACCGCCTTCAGCATGGCCTGTTCAGCGTTCGGCTGGTCCCAAGAGAATCCCTCCAATTGACTCTGGATCAGACCTCCGATGCGCCACGCTGCCGACTCCGTCGCGTAGGTACGAATCGCCATCTCGGCCAGCTTGTGCTGGATGGCGCCGAACTGCGCGATCGATGACCCAAACGCCTTCCGCTCGCGGGCATATTTAATGCATATGGAGAGCAACTGCTTCGCCTTGCCCACGACCGCCGATCCGAGCTTCATGCGCCCGAGATTCAGAATGTTGAACGCGATGATATGGCCTCGCCCAATCTCCCCCAACAGATTCTCCACCGGCACCGGAACATTGTCGAAATACACAGCCGTGGTCGAACTGCCTTTTATCCCCATCTTGTGCTCTTCAGCGCCACTGCTTACGCCGGGGAAATTGCGCTCCACGAGAAAAGCGGTAAACTTCTCGCCGCCCACTTTGGCAAAGACGGTAAACAGGTCGGCGGCGCCACCGTTGGTGATCCACATTTTCTGTCCATTCAGGATGTAGTGTTTGCCGTCTGGACTCAGATCGGCGCGGGTGCGGGCGGCCAAGCTGTCGGATCCGGCCAACGGTTCCGTCAACGCGTACGCAGCCAACATTTCGACCGTCGCCAGCTTAGGCAGGTATTTCTGCTTCTGCTGCTCGTTTCCAAAGAAAAGAACGGGCAAGGTGCCGATTCCAGTATGTGACGAATGCCAGCCACCGTAGGAGGCATCCCGAGCCAGGTGTTCAGTAACTATCAATAGGGACGGCAGATCCATCTCCATTCCTCCGAACTGTTCGGGAATTGAAATGGCAGTCAGACCCAGTTCCGCCGCCTTGCGCAATACCGCCAGAGCGACACCCGGCGTTTGCTGGCGAATCGCCTCTAAATTAGGTTCGACTTCTTTCGCCCAAAACTCGTCTGTGGTGTGGGCGATTGCTAGATGTTCCTCGCTGAGGTCTTCTGCCGTAAAGATTTCATGGGGCGCCAGATCCTCAATAAGAAATCCACCCCCTTTGATTTTGGGAGAACTTGCCGTAGCTGTAGTCATGATCGCTCTCCTGCGCTGGTCGGCGGAATCGCCCAAAGTACTCTCTTATCCAGAGTCGGCCGGCCAAAGACAAACTGCATAATATACTATGCCCTGCAAAGATTAGCACATAAAAATAGACCGATCGGTCAAATTATGATCGGAAACCAAACCCAATAGAACCGTTGACGCTCTATCGGCCAAGGTCATATGATTGCGCGTTCGACTTCCGACTGGAGCACCCCGCTGAAATGAGCCAGCTAGTCCAATTCACCAAAGACAACGACATTGGCATCGTCACAATCAACAACCCACCCGTAAATGCCTTGAGCCCGGGCGTACCGGAAGGAATTTCCGACGCCATCGACCAGATTGCGAAGGACGACGGAGTCAACGCAGTTGTGATAATCGGTGCTGGCCGAACTTTTATCGGCGGAGCCGATATCAAGGAATTCGGCAAGATGACCTCGGGCATGACCAAACGTGGCGACGGATTGTTGTCGCTGCTGTTGAAAATCGAGGACTGCCCAAAGCCGATTGTGATGGCCATTCAGGGAGTCGCGTTTGGCGGGGGGTTGGAAGTGGCGATGGCTGGCCACTACAGGGTCGCCACTCGCAGCGCGCAAGTCGGGCAACCGGAAGTGAGGCTGGGAATCATTCCCGGAGCGGCGGGATCACAGCGGTTGCCCCGCCTCGCCGGTGTGGCAAAAGCGGTCGAGATGTGCGCGGAGGGCAATCCGGTCAAAGCGGACGATGCGCTGAAGGCCGGTATTCTCGATCGGCTGATTGAAAGCGATCTGCTCTCTGGCGCAATTGCCTTCGCCCGCAAAATCGCGTCGGAACGTGCACCGAGAACTCGCGAGCGTAACCACAAGCTCGGCACGTCCGAGCAGAACACCCCAATCTTCGCCGCCGCGCGTGAGAATGCCCGCAAGAAACAGCGCAACATGATAGCGCCGCTGGCTGCGATTGACGCCGTCGAAGCCGCTACCAAGCTGCCCTTCGAGGAAGGGTGCCAGGTCGAGAGAAAACTGTTTACTGAGTGTCTTTTCTCGGATCAATCGAAGGCGCTTATTCACGTGTTCTTCGGTGAGCGCGAAGCGGCAAAAATTCCGGATATTCCGAAAGACACTGCAGTCATACCGGTGAACACCGCGGCAGTTGTGGGCGCCGGCACGATGGGCGGAGGTATCGCGATGGTGCTTGCCAATGCCGGCATTCCAGTCCTGCTCAAGGACACGGATCAGGCGGCGCTGGATCGTGGGCTGGCCAACGTCCAAAAGAATTACGCGAATTCCGTTAAGCGCGGCCGCTTCACTCAACCGTTCGTCGATGAGCGTTTGAAATTGATAAAGCCAACCCTGAGCTACGACGATTTTGCCCATGTGGATCTGGTGATCGAGGCTGTATTCGAGGGTATGGCGCTCAAGAAGGAGGTCTTCAGCGATCTCGACCCCATCTGTAAGCCTGGCGCGATTCTGGCGAGTAATACGTCGACGCTTAACATCGACGAGATCGCATCGGCAACGTCGCGGCCGGAAGCGGTCCTCGGGACACATTTTTTCAGCCCGGCTAATGTCATGCGCCTGCTCGAAATCGTGCGTGGTAAGGCGACCAGCAAACAAGTCATCGCGACCTGTATGCAGCTTTCGAAAAAACTGGGCAAAGTTGGTGTGTTGGTGGGCAATTGCCGCGGCTTTGTCGGCAACCGGATGTTTCATCCCTACGTCCGCGAGTCGGTTTTTCTCGTAGAAGAAGGGGCCAGCGTCGAGGCCGTGGATAAAGCGCTATACGATTTTGGTATGGCCATGGGTCCGCTCGCGACCGGTGACCTCGCTGGTCTAGATGTGGGCTGGCGCATCCGCAAGGAATATCGCCACCTGGAAAAGCCCGGCATACGGCAGGCGTTTGCGGGTGATCGTTTGTGCGAAATGGGACGCTACGGTCAGAAGACTGGCGCCGGCTGGTACAGATATGACGAGAACAGGCGTGCCATCCCCGATCCCGAAGTCGCTGCGATGGTACGCAACTGGTCCGCCGAGGCCGGCATTCCGCAGCGGCAGATCGCAGCCGAGGAGATTGTCGACCGTTGCATCTATGCCCTGGTCAATGAAGGAGCGCGCATTCTAGAAGAAGGCTACGCGCTACGGGCAGTTGACATCGACATAATCTATCTCAACGGTTACGGTTTCCCTTCATATCGTGGGGGGCCAATGTGGTATGCCGACACAGTGGGACTCCGGAAAGTCCATGATCGCATCTGCGAATTTCAACGCCAGCATGGCGAACTCTGGGAACCTGCCCCGCTGCTGAAGCGCTTGGCGTCAGAAGGACGAACTTTCGCTGATCTCGATAAACAGAAAGCAGCGGCAGCTTAACACTTGTTTCGTTGGTTCGAACCTGTGGGTCAACGCCGCTCCCGCGCCGACATAAGGACTTAGGAGAGATCGCATGATGAATGCCCTTGGAGTAAATCGCCAATGGCGGCTCAAGTCGCGTCCAGTCGGACTGATCAAGACCAGCGATTTCGATCTTGCCACCGAACCTATTCCGGAGCTGAAAGAAGGACAGTTTCTGATTCGCAACATATATCTATCGCTTGATCCTGCGATGCGCGGATGGTTGGTCGACCGCCCATCCTACGTCCCACCAGTACAGATTGGCGCAGTCATGCGCGGATTTGCTGTCGGCGTGGTCGAAAAATCGAATCATCCGAATTTTGCGGTGGGTGACAAAGTGCAAGGGATGTTCGGCTGGCAGGAATACATGGCTTCGAATGGCGAGGGCGTGACCAAGCTGCCGCATAGCCCTCTTCCGCTTTCGGCGAACTTGGGCTTGTTTGGATTAGTGGGATTGACCGCGTATGCCGGGCTGTTAGAGATCGGGCAGCCCAAGCAGGGCGAGACTCTACTCGTTTCTGGGGCTGCTGGTTCGGTGGGCTCACTCGTAGGCCAAATCGGCAAGATCAAGGGACTCCACGTGGTCGGCATTGCCGGAACCAGAGAGAAATGCGACTGGCTGGTGAAAGACCTCGGCTTCGATGCGGCTGTGAACTATAAGGATGGTGATTACAAGCAAGAGCTAAAGGCCGCCTGTCCCCAGCGAGTGGATCTCTACTTCGAGAATGTCGGCGGAGAAATTCTGGAAGTAGCGCTTTCCCTGATGAACCCATTTGGCCGCGTGGTGGTTTGTGGACTCATCTCTCAATACAACGCCACCACCCCTGTTCCAGGTCCGTCGAATTTTGCTGCCATAATCAGCAAGCGGCTTCGGGTGCAGGGATTTCTCGCGTTTGACCACGCCGCGAAAGCAAAAGAAATGGTCAGCAACTTCACCGAATGGCATAGCTCGGGCAAGCTAAAGTATCGAGTGGACATCGTCCCAGGATTGGAGGCTGCGCCGGCGGCGATCAACAAGTTATTCGATGGCTCCAACCACGGAAAACTGATGGTGCAGATCTCGGACGCTCCCGCCGCGAGTTAGTGCTGGCTCACGAACCCAGCCAAACCTCCGTAGAGGCCACCCGGTCGTTAGCATATTGATCAGACGGCCCCGTCGATATCATTCCTGTCCGCAAACATCTATCAAAAGCTAAAGCGCGCGCCCAGCTGGATTTCACGCTTCGGAAAGGCCGCGGTGAAACCCAAGAGGCTGGCTGGGTGAAAGGTGGGCTGTGCCCTGTACGTTGAAGGGCGGAGCAAAAGCAGAACCCACGATGTTGTTCACGCTGGCATAGTTGGTGTGGTTCGCTAGATTAAATCCTTCTGCAATGAACTGCAGGCTCGCCTTCTCCCCGAACTTGAATGCCCGGCTCAGGCGCATGTCGAAGTCCACGTAATTGGGACCCTGCCCGCTGTTGCGCGGAGATCCTGGCGGACGGTCATTGGTGAAATGGCCGTCGCCATTGATGTCAGCGCCGGCCAGCAGGTTAAAGGGATGGCCGCTGTTGTAGGAAACAATCGGCGACAACTGAAATCCGGAAAGTGCGCGCGATTGCCACGGGCTGTCTAATATAGCCGCGAGCACGACTTTGTGTCGTTGATCGAAGTCTGACAAAGAACGCTCGGCACGCCAATTGACCTCGTTAAACGCTGAGTAGTCGCTGTTGAAATCGGTAGAGTCGTCGATGGCTTTACTGTAAGTGTAGTTCCCGATCAGGGTGAAGTGGTCACTGAATCGTTTCTTCACCTCCAGAATGCCACCATTGTAAATGGCGTTTGCCACGGAGCTGTACTGGTTGTCCTGAAGAAGCACCGGATTCGCGAAGCAAACTGTCGTCCGGTTCCCACTTGCATCAACACAGGGTGGGGCGCCCCAATCCTGGAACGGAAGACCGTTGGTGGGAAGGCCGTTCGCGCCCGGCCCAGTTACGATCGGGGCCGCAGGCAGCAGGTTCTTATCAACCGCCCAAGGCAGGTGGGTTGTGTGAACATAAATATAGTTGGCGGATATCGAGAAGCCATTCCCGATCTGGCGCTCGATTCCAAATGATGCCTGTTGGGATTGAGGAGGCCGGTAATTGGGCTGTCCGCTAAAAAGCACCGTATTCGGCGGCAGCGGCCCCGTGTTCGAAACGACAAGGCCAAACTGGGTCAAATCCGCCGGCGTGATACAAGCAAACTGTCCCGGAGGCAGCGCGCACCCATAATACCTTGTAGCGTCATTATCTTTCGCTCCGCAAACAATGTTTGGAAGATAACCGCGGAACTTATCGCTCCCGGACTCAGGATGGTGGTTAAGGTATTCGCAATCAGCCGGGTCCCATTGACATTGCCCAGGGTTTTCACGACACCGGGAATCTGCGCGTAGATGGGAGAGTAAAAAATCCCGTATCCACCGCGAACCACCGTCTTATGGTCGTTGAACGGGTCCCACGCAAAGGAGACCCGTGGGGCAAAGTCCTTCTTATATGTATTTAACGGTCCGTATTGTGAGTCTACTTCGTAGCGCAGGCCATAGTTGAAGGTAAGGCCCGGCCGGACTTGCCAGGCATCCTGCCAGTAGCCGGCCGTGAACGGTCTGATCTGGATATAGTTCGGATTACCAAAGCCCTGCTCATAGAACGCCGGCGCCCCTAGGCCCCACGATTGCAGAGTGCTGAGAGGGGCGGAAGCCACCGACGCTGGGAGTCCGCAACCTCCTAAAGCAACCGGCGCCGAGGGAAACTGCAAGCAGTTGCTGAGTACAATGCCGGGTAAATCCAGAAACTCAAAACGGCCGGGGAAGAAAGTCTGCGACGTCGTGTTATTGCCACGAATCAGCTCATAAAAGCCCATCTTCATCGTATGGTGGCCGCGAATGAGGGTGAGATTGTCAGCGAACTCATAACGGCGCGCGGTAGTGTGGCTGGGCAGAAAAATTCCACGCCCGAAGAAACCGTATCCCTCAACGTCTAATCCAGGACCCCCGGGATCATTGGTGTCTACGTTAAATTGGTACCAGTTCCACTGGAACCGGGCTTCATTCTGGGCAGTCGCGCTGAATTGGTGAAACCACGAGCCTTGTAGCGTACTGTCCCAATTCAGTATGGAATTGCCCCGCGAAAAGCCGATTAAAGCCTGCACATCTGGATCGGTCTCCTTAAGATGCGAGAAGCTATAACGGAGGGCCGCCTGGTTGGCGTCGTTGAATCGGTGATCGAGGCGGCCGATCCCTCATGCTGGCGTATCGGGAAGGGGAACAATCCTCCGTTGGTCTCAAACTCTTTAACGATGGACTGGTAGCGGGGGAGCTGACCTGGAGTCAAGGCCACGAACGGATTAGTGGTTGTCGGGTCAATGGTCAAAAGACCCTGGAGCGCGAGGGCGCAAAGACTCGGTGGTAAGTTGACCGTAGGCTTGCCCGGAGGATTGATACAAGGTACGAACGGTGCTGTCGAACTCGCCAACGCGCCCAGGATTGGCAGTTGTGACGCAGTCGGAGCAAAGATCGAAGAATGCGTCAGCAAGGGGACTGAATCCTCAGCATCGGAGCGCAGACCTTCGTACGCGACAAACATGAACGTCTTGTTTTTGCTGATAGGAAAGCCAAGAGTGCCGCCGAATTGCTGGCGACTCAAGGAATTCTTGATCGGTGCGCCTTGAGCAGTCAGCGAAAATGCCCCGCCTGGGGTCAGAGCCGGACTGAACGCGAACGGATCGCGTGCATCCATGACGTCGTTCCGGAAGAAACCGTACAGACCGCCGTGCAAATTGTTGTTGCCGGACTTGGCCACAATGTTGATAGAAGCGCCGCTGGCTCCGCCAAAGTCCGCCCCGTAATTGCTACGGTTGATCTGAAATTCCTGGACACCATCCTGGCTCAGGGTCAGGCGGACTCCGCCTGCATCGTCGTTGGCCTCACCGCCGTCGACGGTCACACTGTTGCCTCTGCCATTGCTCCCATAGAATGACAACCCGCTTTGGGGCGTCTGCTTCACCCGGAAGTCGGCGTTATCCGCGATGGTGTTCGAGTTGCTGACCCCCGGCGTTAGCAAGGTAAACGTAAGGTAATCGCGGCGGTCAATCGGCAGGTCGGTGATGTACTTTTGGTCTATGTTGTTGGCTTGGCTGCCTCTCTCTGTTTCCAGTATTGGCGATTCTTCCGTGACCTCGACTTGGACGGTTACCGCCGATACGCTCAACTTGAAGTCTGCGAGAACGGTCTCTCCAACACCGACCACCACGCCTTTCCGTAGTCCGGTAGCAAAACCAGATAGTTGGGCAGTCACGTTGTAAGTGGACGGAGGCAGTCCGGTTATCCGGAACTGACCGGCGTCATTGGTAACCGCAGTGCGGCGCAAGCCAGTCTGTGGATCCTCCACGGCTACCGTAACCCCACGCAGAACGGCTGCGGAGGAGTCCGTCACCGTCCCAATAATGCCTCCCGAAGAGCCGACGCCCTGGGCATACGCTCTAACCGGCAACAGCAGGCATAGCGCCGCGCAACCGAGCCAAGATCCTATGCAAGTAACGAGAAGGCAAGTCAACACGCTGACTCTCATTTTGTGGATCATATTTCCTCGCATCGTAGACCTTCGAGCTGGAGGCAGGCCCGCTCCGGGAGTTCCCAATCCAGGAGTCGCCATGCCTTCGTTTTCAGTTCCAACCACCCGCCACCGCCCGAGCCTCGGAGCCCCTTTCTCCCGTCAGGAGTCCGGGGCCGCCGCGAAGTATAGCAAAAAAGTTTATTGGCGGCCTAGAAATTATTACTAATGGTAATAAATTAAGTATGCATAGTGTCTGCAGTCCGAGGGATTTGAAATCTGGATTTGAACCGAACCCGGGTCTTGTCGTCGGTAACATGACAATCCGTGCCTGTATAAATCTGACGTATTGCACGCAGTCGCGGTTAACTTGGCTGGAGCTGTAGGCGCTCCAATGTCGGGCGGATGATAGTCCAGATGGAAAGGGTTTTTCAATGCCATTCGTCGAGAACCAAAGAGTCAAAATCTATTGGGACGAGCAGGGAGCCGGAGCGCCCGTTTTGCTCATTATGGGGCTCGGCTATCCCTCAGGCATGTGGCACCGAACCAGACCGGGATTGACGACCCGTTATCGGACCATCGCACTAGACAACCGTGGGGTCGGGCAGAGCGATGTTCCGCCAGGCCCGTACCAAATGGCGCTGATGGCCTCAGACGCAGCGGCGGTACTCGACGCCGCAGGCGTGAAGCGCGCCCATATATTCGGTGTGTCCATGGGTGGCATGGTCGCGCAGGAGTTTGCGCTGCAATACCCTGACCGGGTGTGTTCACTGATACTGGGCTGTACCGCGCCAGGCGGGCCCAACGCAGTCAGGGCGGAACCCGAAGCCAGAGATCTCCTGATGGCACGAAGCAAAATGACCCCCGACCAGGCGATGGAGGCTTCGGTGCCGTATATCTACGCGCCGACCACTCCACGCGCACGGATCGAGGAGGACTTTGCCATTCGCAGGAAGCGTTTTACAAGTTTGCAAGGGTATATGGCTCAGCTGCAGGGAATTCTTTCCTGGGAGGCCTATAGCCGCTTGTCCGCGATCAGGGTTCCGACTCTGGTGATCCACGGTGAATCTGATCGTCTGGTTCCGCCGGCCAACGGGCGGTTGATAGCAGAGCGCATTCCCGGCGCAAGGCTCGTGATGCTGCCGCAGGCAAGCCACATCTTCACCACGGACCAGCCAAAAGCGGCCCTCGCCGCTATTCTGGATTTCCTTTCCGAGCAGAGTAGCTAGTATTTGGCGATTGGAGTTTGCATTCGCGCCATACTCGTACGAGGTCCCTCTGTCCCCAGTTTTTCCCAGCAGGGCCAAATGCTAGAATCGGCTCTCTGATTATCTAATGCGCGATGAAGGCTCCGAAACTTACGGCTCGTCAGCTTCGCGGCTCTCTCGCCAGAATCCCTTTTAACCAGCTGCTCGGAGTAAAACTGACGCGCCTTCATCCCGACGGCGTGACTGTGGAATGCAGAGTTCGCGATGATCTGAAGAATGGCGCCGGAGTAGCCCACGGCGGAGTAGCGGCGGCGCTGGCTGATGTAGCGGTGGGAATGGCCCTCAACCGCCACTTTGGTGGTAAGCGTCGCGCAACCACTGTGGAGCTGAAAGTCAACTACTTCCGGCCCGTGACCGAAGGCCGCATCTTTGCCCGTTCCCACTTGCTTCGCATCGGCTCAACCCTGTGCGTTGGCAGGGTTGATCTCACCGACGCGAAGGTCAATAGTATCGGTACCGCGATCGTGACTTACATGTTGCTCGATGCAGCTAGAGGTATCCCCGATACGGGCCGGGTATAGCGCCTCCGTTTTTGAGCGAATGCAAAAGGAGACTCTCGTGCCCCCGCTGCTTGCTGAAAATCTTGATTCCCTCAAAGGTTTCGTAGGGCGCGAGATCGCGACGACAGATTGGTTTACGGTCACGCAAGACCGCATCCAGCAGTTTGCCGAAACCACGGAAGACCGCCAATGGATCCATCTGGATCAGGCGCGGGCGCAACGAGAGTCGCCTTATGGCGCCACCGTCGCACATGGTTTTCTGACGCTCTCATTGCTTAGTCATTTGTCAGAGCAGGCCCTGGAGATTCGGAACGGTGTTCGAATGAGCGTCAACTACGGTTTGAATCGAGTTCGATTTCCCGCTGCGGTTCGCGCAGACTCGAAAATCCGGGCGCGCTTCACGCTGCAGTCGCTGAAAGAGGTTTCCGACGCACACGAAGCTGTGTTTTCGGTCGTCGTGGAAGGCCAGGGCGCGAACAAGCCCTGCTGTGTGGCGGAATGGGTTGTCCGCTACTATTCTTAGAGCCTGACGCACTGTCGTTGCGAGCCTCGTCGTTGCGAGCCTCGGAGAGCCGCGCTATAGTTTGTTCGTAATCTCGGGAGATAGTGATGCCAGTCGCTACACAAAGTCCTCTCAACCTGCCCGCACCGCCGGTTTTTGCCACCGCGGAAGCGGAGCGTCGTCATCGCAAGCAACGGTTGGCCGGCGCATACCGGTTGTTCTCGCACTTCGGATTCGATGAGGGAGTAGCCGGCCATATCACGGCTCGTGATCCAGAACGCCTCGATCATTTTTGGGTCAATCCCTTCGGGATGCACTTCGGTGAAATTCGCGCCTCCGACCTGATTCTGGTCAATGATCGCGGCCAAGTTGTGGAAGGGAAATATCCAGTGAATGGGGCGGCGTTCGCCATTCACTCGCGAGTCCATGCGGCGCGTCCTGATGTCGTCGCCGCCGCCCACGCTCACTCTTTATATGGAAAGACCTGGTCTTCACTGGGCCGTTTGCTTGATCCCATCACCCAGGATTCCTGCGCCTTCTATGGAGATCATGGCTTATTCGCCGATTTCACCGGGGTGGTTTACGAAACATCGGAGGGAGAACGCATTGCCGAAGCTCTGGGCAACCAAAAAGCGGTGATTCTCCGCAATCATGGAATGCTTACCGTGGGACACACTGTCGACGAAGCGGCGTGGTGGTTCATCACCATGGAACGAAGCTGCCAGGCGCAGCTTCTCGCCGAAGCGGTGGGCACACCGGTGAAGATTGATGCGGCGAGCGCCGCAATCACGCAACAGCAGATTGGGAGCCACGCCGCGGGCTGGTTCCAGTTTCAGCCGCTGTGGGCGCGCATTGTGCGTGAACAACCTGATCTACTCGAATAGCATTGTGGAGGCAAATCGGGTTGCCGTTCTTAACCAACCAGTTTCACGCTAGAAGGTGATCCCGTCGAACGGTCGCAAATACCGCGACGGTTCGAAACCAAAGAAGGCCGGTGCTTGCGGGACCACTTTTCCCCCCGACAACGAAAATATTGAACCCAGGTCCAAGCGCGGAAGCTTCCTTGTTCCATACGCCAGGATGAACACCTTGCCAGCTTCCTGTGTCCAAACGATCAATGAGGGTCTGGAAGGCTACAACGGTTTCAGCGGGCGTGAATGCACAGTGCCCTGCCCGATGCACGAATGCTTGCTCCAAGAAGCCGTCGTTACCTGCCTCTGTAACGGTGGTCCGGTAAGCTCTCTCGTTTTGAACCACCACCAGACCGTCACCACTCGTATGCAGGGTCATGACCGGTATATGGATCTGACCGTCGTAGATAATGAATCTTTCCAGATAGATAACAGCCGATATCTTTGCTGGAATCCGTGCTGCCTGGTTCAGAGTATTCAGGTCATCCTCGAGATTGAGTCCCGCCTGCAGGTACAGCGCCTCGACCTCGGCGCGATCGCTGGAGATGGCCAGTTGTCTCTTGTAGTCGACGCCCACATTCCAGGAAACATTGCCGCCGGCACGCGCCTCGAGCTCAGCGCGGAACGCGAAAACGAAAGGGAAGGTGACCTGCTGCGCCCAAAGGAACTGGTTCGCCTCTTGGGAGGCGTAATCGGTGGGGCTAGGCTGAGGCGAAGTGGGAGTGAACCAGCCGGGAATGTCCCCCAAAGCTGCGACCAAGGCTAGCCGCGCCCGACCTTGCGGCGTTGCCTGGGCGGCGGCCAACGCTCCCTCGGCAATGCCAAGATTGGTCGCGGGATCTGTAATGTTCACAAGCTGTAGGCCGCTGCCGCTCGCGAGCAGAGTCTGGAAGGCAAATTCGGCGTCAAGCGCCGTGTTCCAAGTTGCTACGCCTCCGGATAACACACCGCACATGGGAAGAGCTGCATCGAATCGGTGCGGATACTTCTGGATGAGGCCCGCAGTTATCATGCCGCCCAAGGAGTGGCCCCAAGCGATGGTTCGTTTGGCTTTGCCCACCAGCACGCGGAATTGATCCAGTACCGCAATCTGATCGGGAAATGCTTGCTGCAGCGCCCAGCCAGTCGTGGCATACGAAGAACCAGCCAACGCGTAGCCGTTCGACAGAAGAAAGCCGCGGGTAACCGGGTCCCCGACATCGGTGGCAGGATTTGACGAGCCTGGGACAACATATCCATGGCTGTATAAAACCACGGTCCCGTTCCAGCTTGGTGGAACTTCAATCAGAAAAGTAACACCATCTGCCAGCGTGCCGTTGTAAGCTACAACACCTGATTGCGCTTCAGTGCTTACGAGAAAGGCAAGCAACATCATCACCAACACCGCCATCAATGTTTTAACGGGCTTGATCAAACTCCGCATGGGTTTCTCCTTGGGGTAGGACGTCGGGAATCACGATGGGGATGGCTTTCTAAAAGTCTTGCTACGACTGCCACCTTAGCTGTGCCTCTAACGGCAGGAAAGCAAGATTGAAAAGGCGCAACTTTATTCCCGATCTTGAAGATTTGTCAACCGGTATTTGCCGCAGTACCGCGACAACAAAAATGCCGGTAATTTATTTCTGCCCGATGGTGTAAGAAATATACTGAAGGGTGTGCATCTCGAGGCTCGTGTATCATGCCGCAAGCCCTGCCGCTTGTGGCAAGCTAGCAGAGCATCATCGGCGCAGGGGAGGAATCGAGCCAGGGTTCGAGGCCTAACACATGAACGTGCCACTTACACCCATCCGATGTCTTTACCGGGCGGTCGACCTTTACGGCCATAAGACCGGCGTCGTCTCCGGCCTCAACCGTTACACCTACGCGCAGTTTGGTGAACGTTGTGAACGCCTCGCTGCCGGGCTTCTCGCGGAAGGCATCCGTCCCGGCGACCGGGTCGCCTATCTCAGCTTCAATAATAATCAGCTTTTGGAGGGTTACTATGGACCGCCGTTGATTCGCGCCATCGTCATGCCCCTCAACGTGCGGCTCCAACCGGCCGAGCTGGTTGAAATCTTCAACCATGCCAACCCCGGCATGCTGTTTTTCGAGAGTGAATTCGCGCCTATCGTCCAAGAGTTGCGAAAATCCTGCCCCGCCGTCAAACGCTATGTCAGCCTCGACAAACCAGTCGCGCAGGCGGACTTAGTGTTGGAGGAACTGCTGGCGCTCGACCGCATGGCGCGACCCGATCTCTTCTCCTTCGACGAGAATGACATCGCAGAGTTGTTTTACACCAGCGGAAGCACAGGCACTCCGAAGGGAGTGATGCTCTCGCACCGCACGCTCTATCTCCACGCCCTGGGGTTACTGAGTTCCTACCATCACGAAGACACGCGCGTGGAGCTGCACACCATTCCCTTATTTCATGCCAATGGTTGGGGGCGGGCGCAAAGCATCACGATGAGTGGAATTAAGCACGTGATGGTCCGGCGATTCGAACCCGCCTACGTACTCCGCCTGATAGAGGAGGAACAGGCAACGGGAATGACGCTAGTTCCCACTATGGCAAACGCTCTGCTCAATTGTCCGGAACTTGGCAAGTTCAATCTTTCCAGCCTCAAGGAGATCACGCTCGGAGGGGCGGCCTCGTCTCCCGAACTGATCGCCCAATTGGAAAAGGCATTTCCCTGTGAGGTGTTTGCTGGCTACGGACTTACCGAGACTTGTCCAGTAGCCACCACCGCGCACACCAAAGGCACAGTGAAGTATCGTGACGAAGAGGACCGGCTGACGCACCTGTCGGCCGCGGGTTGGCCAATCGTTGGGTGCGAAGTCCGCGTCGTGGATTCGCAGATGAGAGAAGTGCCGCGCGATATGCAGGCGGTGGGGGAAATCGTCATTCGTGGAGATAACGTAATGTGCGGTTACTACAAGGAACCGGAGGCGAGCAGAGCCGCTATCACGAATGGTTGGTTGCACACCGGAGATATGGCGGTGTGGGACGAAGAAAACTATGTCTACATTGTTGACCGAAAGAAGGACATCATTGTCAGCGGCGGCGAGAATGTCTCGTCCATCGAGGTCGAAAGGGGGATCTTTGCCCATCCTGCGGTACTGGAATGCGCGGTCGTATCAGCGCCCGATGCCAAGTGGGGCGAGGTCCCAGCAGCCATCGTCGTGCTCAAGCCCGGCCAGCACCTCAACGAAGAGGAACTGCTGTCATTCTTAAAGACTCGGCTGGCGAAATTCAAAATACCCCATATCGTGCAATTCACAGCAGGTCCGTTGCCAAAAACTGGAACCGGAAAAATCTTGAAACGCGAACTCCGGGAGAATTTCTGGAAAGGCAAGGCCACCCGCGTACAGGGATAAATTCTCCGCCCAGCTCGTATAACATTGGCGGCTACACCACCGTTTTCAACGGCTGTGTATTGGCCTGCAAGCGTCTCATACCGCGCAGCCAGCGGTCGTACTCAGTCGCCTTACGAGCGAAGAATTCGGCGACTTCCGGATGCGGCAAAATCAGGAAGGTCTCTTCGTCCAGCCCTTTGACTACATCCTCCGCCACTTGTTCTGGCTCCACAGCGGATTCCAGCAAGAACGCCCCTCCGCCGAACTCCGCTCTTTTCAGCATGTCGGTCCGCACTCCCATCGGGCACAAGGCTGAGACTTTAATTCCTTGATCGCCATGGGTTATCGCCAGCCACTCCGCGAAAGCCAGCGCCGCATGCTTCGTCACCGAGTAGGGCGCCGAACCGAGTTGCGTCAACAGACCAGCGGCAGACACAGTCTGCAGCAAATAGCCTTCGCCGCGTGCGAGCATGCCAGGAAGCACGGCCCGGGCCGCGTACACGTGAGCCATTACATTGACCTGCCAACTCCGCTCCCAGTCGACATCCGGAGCGTTCACTCCTCCGCTGACGCCGACGCCTGCATTGGAACAGAACAAATCGATGACGCCGTATTTCTTGGTGACCCGCTCCACCAGTCGCACTACGTCAGCTTCTTGCGAGACGTCCGTTTGCACCGCAATCCCGCCAAATTCCTTGGCCACCTGCTCGGCCATTGAAGCCTGCAAATCAGCCACCACAACGGCCTTTGCGCCTTCAGCCGCGAACCGCCGGCAAAGCGCCCGTCCGATGCCGTTGGCGCCGCCTGTGACCACCACGACCTTATTGGCTAGCCGCATATTTGATCGTACGCAAGATAATCGACGAGCAGCATACTGTCCAGTATATTAATCTTACTTTAATACTGGCGTGGATTACGGAGGGCGAGGCCTGCGGCCAGTTTCGTCAGGCGGAGCGAGCGCAAGTCAAATTTAGGCATTCTTCCCCATTCTTTTGGAATTGCGCGAGACCATCCTCATCACATTTTGACTGACCAATTGCGCAATCGCCTCGGGGGACAGCACGCCCAAGTCGCGGTACCACAGGGCGCACCAGACCAGGATCCCTCCGATGCATCGCGCCGCCACTCGCTCGTCGACAACGTGCAAGACGCCGGTCCGCATGCCATCCTTGAGTAACTTCATCATTCGATGGTCGAATTCGTTCCGTTGTTCGCGGATTCTCTGCGCGATCTGCCAGTCCAGATTCATCTCCTCACGCAGATAGATGATGGTGTTGGACTGGTTCATGATAATAACTTGGGCAACCTCCTCGATAATCCTAGCGAGCTTGTCCGGGATTGATAGCTTGCTCGCCAGCACCCGGGACTGGGCCTCCAGACACTCTCGGATGCATTGCTGTGCGATCTCGTGCAGTAATTCGCCCTTGTTTTTGTAATACGAATAGATGAACTGCTTGGTGACTTCGAGGCGCGCGGCAATGTCATCCAGCGTCGTGCGCGAGTATCCTTTTTCATAAAAAAGGCGGCGCGCAGCCTCAACAATGCGTTTCCGTTTTAGCGCGACCACTTCACTTTTGAGAGTAGAGCGCTGCGAAGGCAAGGATAACCTCCTGCGGTTTAGTCCAGGATGATACCTTAACGTACTCTCGTTGGGTTTGTGTTTAACGCAGACTCTCGACGTCTTAGTACGTTAACAGTTCATTCCTAGATCGAGTCGACCAATCTCGGAAAATCTCAATTCCTTAGCGTCTTCCCCGTCTTCAGCGTGTACTGAATTCGCTCTTGTGTCTTGCGCTCGCCACATAACGATCTTAAACGCCTCGCGTTCCAAGTCCAAAATGTACTGTTCGCTCACAGGTGTGCCTGAAGTTACATTTCCGCCGCAGAGCACTTCAGCTATCTTCGTGGCGATTTTTACTTCGTGGTCGCTGATGTATTCGGCCTGGCGCATGAGATGGACGCCCATCTTGAGCGCGGCCAGAATGTTCTCTCCGGGGGCGGGGATGTCGGTCCGAGGTTGCGGGGGCTCATATCCTGCGCGGACCAGTTCCAGCGCGCGCGCCTTGGCATCCGAGAGCACGCGCTCGCGGTTCATCGTAATTTCGTCGGAATGGCTCAAAAAACCCAGCCCGCGAGCTTCGTGGGCGGAGGTTGAAACTTTCGCCGTGGCCACGATCTCAAACGCTCTCTTCATGGCCTCCATCAGCTCAATCGACTCGCCGCGGCCACCCGACCGAATAGACTCTGCGCTGTCCACCGCCCGCAGCAGCATCTCTTTGCAGCCGCCTCCTCCAGGGAGCAGACCAACACCGACTTCCACCATCCCCATGTAAAGTTCGCCGTGAGGCTGGCGGGCGGCGGAGTGGAGCGAGATCTCGCAGCCTCCCCCGAAAGTCATGCCGAACGGCGCCGCCACCACCGGCTTAGGCGAAAATTTGATGGCCTGAGTCATGCCTTGGAATTGGCGGATAGCGAGATCGATGTCGTCCCACTCTTCTTCCTGGATCGACATCAGCAACAGCATCACGTTGGCGCCGACGGAGAAGTTCGCGGCGTCATTCGTGATCACAAAAGCCTCGAAATTGTCGCCCGGGCCCCCCGGCTTGAGGGTCTGCAGAATGAGTTGGACGATGTCCGCGCCAATCGCGTTCATCTTGGAATGGAACTCGATGCAGGCCACGCCCTCGCCGATATCGATAAGAGATGCGCCAGCATTCTTTTTGACCACGCCTTTAGATTTCTTCGCGACTTCCACCGACCACACACCGTCCGGAACTTTAATCGGTTCGTACTTCGCGCTTCTCAGCTCCCAGTAAACCCGGCCCGAGGCAGTTTTGGGATCGTCCAGATACCAGGATTTTTTCCCGGCAGCGAGCAGATGTGCGACGTTCGCGGCGATCGGCTGGTCCTCTTTTTTCATTCGGGCGACTATGGCTTCGACCCCGGCGGCATCCCAAAGTTCAAAGGGACCCAGCTCCCAGTTGAACCCCATCCGCATGGCACGATCGATTTCGACTATGGAGTCGGAAATTTCTGGAATCCGGTTGGCGGAGTAGGTCCAAAGATCCGATAGAGCAGACCAGAGAAACGCACCGGCTTTGTCGCCCTTCTGCGGCCCACCGCCGTCGAGGCCCAACAGCATGCGGAGACGCGGTCCGGCTTGCTCAACATTTTTCGCCATCTCGAGACTTGGGAACTTCGGTTTCTTCCCAGGGTGATACTCGAGAGTCTTCCAGTCGAGGGCTAACCTTTCTTCTTTGCTGGCTTCCGCAGACGATGTCCCCTTGCCTATACTCTTCTTGTAGAAACCTCCCTTCGCTTTATCGCCCAGCCACTTGCGCTCGAGCATCTGCCGAAAGAAGTCCGGAAGCTTGAGATCACTGCGCTCATCGTGTACGTTCTGGATCATGTTGCTGACGACGTGGCCGAGAATGTCAAGGCCGACCAGATCGATCGTCCGAAAAGTGGCAGACTTCGGCCAGCCCACAGATTGCCCCGTCAGCGCGTCCACATCTTCGATGGAGAGATCCATCTCCTGCATGAGTCGCATGACGTTGAGCACGGAAAACGTCCCAATCCGATTGGCGATAAAGTTCGGCGTGTCCTTGGCGAGAACAATTCCCTTGCCCAATTGGACGTCGCAAAAATGCGCAACAGCGTCAATCGCGGCGCGGTCGGCTTCGGGTGTCGGGATCAGTTCCAGCAGTCGCATGTAGCGCGGCGGATTAAAGAAGTGCGTACCAAACCACCACCGGCGAAACTCCTCGGAAAAACCCTCAGCGATCTTGCCCACCGGAAGGCCGCTGGTATTCGTCGTGATGATTGTGCCGGGCTTGCGAACGGCCTCGACTCTCTTTAACAGAGTTCGCTTGATATCGAGGTTCTCGACCACCGCTTCGATGATCCAGTCCACGTCGCTCAAACGCTTGAGATCATCTTCAAAGTTGCCGACTGTGACCAGGCGCGCGAGCGAAGGATCCATAAAAGCCGCGGGCTTGGATTTCTTGGCGGCCTCGAGTCCGGCGGCAGCCAACCTATTACGGTTGCCGGCAGCATCAGACGGAACGATGTCGAGGAGAAGGCTGGGAACACCCGCGTTGGCAAAATGCGCGGCGATGCGAGCGCCCATAGTTCCGGCTCCAAGGACGGCAACCTTATGGATACTTTTCATGGCTAGGGCAGTTTATCTATGGCCCAGTCATCTTTGCCAGTCTTGACGACTACGATTTGGGAATGGCGAGGATAATGCGACTTTCGCGAGGCAGACGCGACATCAAACAAGACTACGGGGAAAGAGTAGCGTCCAGCCTTGAGCTTCTTGCCACGATTGATCTCGAATGCTGGTTGCGCTGCAGACTCAGAAGAGAAGAAAGTCTGCAAGCGATCTTCAGACGTGTGGTGTTTCGCAGCATCAGTCAGCATGACCAGGCCAGTCTCGTGATCCTGTGTCTGCCAGGCGCGAAGAAAGCGGTTGGCCGCCGCCAGGGCAAAGACGTAGTTGGGATCGCCAGTGGGCGTGTTGGTCTTGGCAGAGAATTGCGGCGAACACAATATCGAGAAGGCGATACCCAGCGAGACAACACGCACGGAAAATGGCACTTTCACGAACTTCATTATGGAGGATGTTGAACCTTCGTCCAAGATACGACGAAGGTTCTCCTTCTGATTGCGCCTACAAACCGGTTCAGCTACGATTTGCGGACATTGAAGGAGAATTGCCATGGGCAACGCGAGCCGGCGTGATTTTATTGCTCAGCTATCCGGACTGAGCGGGGTTGCCGTGATGCAGGCTTCAGGTCTGTTGAGGTTTGCGGCTTCCCAAGAGCAGCCCTCGACCGACGCGCTGATCCCCCGCATGAAATGGATGAACGAGCCGGCATCGTGGAGGGTTTCCGGTAGCCGGATTGCTGTGCACACTAGGCCGAAAACTGATTTCTGGCGCAAAACCTTTTACGGATACGTGACCGACAACGGCCACTTTCTATATTTACCGGTCACAGGAGACTTCACTTTCGAGGCTCGCATCGGAGGAAACTACCGCGATCTTTATGACCAGGCCGGACTGATGGTCCGAGTGGATGCTGAGAATTGGATGAAATGCGGCACTGAACTAGTGGACGGCGTGCGTCACGCGAGTGCGGTGTTTACCCGCGAATTCTCCGACTGGTCTACCATGAACGATCTGTCAAACGACGGACCAGTCTGGTCGAGGGCGGTACGAACCAAAGATTCGCTCGAACTTCTTTGCTCCCTTGATGGAAAGAAGTACGCGTCAGTCCGGCAAGGTTATCTGGTTCCCGGACGCGCTGCTGAAGTTGGTGTCATGTGCGCATCGCCGGAAGGTAACGGATTCGAGGCCACTTTCGAGGGTCTCAAGTTATCAGTGGCCATGTCTCCGAGTTAAGCAATGATCTTCGCCAGGACAAAAGCAGCCGCAGCCGCGAGTCCTCCAATCACCATGGTCTGGGACGCACTGCGAAGGGGATGGGTGCCCGTGAAGCGTCCTTTCATGTATCCGAAGATGCCGAGCGCGGCCAGCGTAACGATGGCCGAAAGCACCAATCCACGCGATGCGCTGGACAGCACGACATAAGGCGAGAGAGGAATCATGCCACCGGCAACATACGCTCCGGCGATAGTCGCGGCGCTGGTCACCGCTCGGCGCGGGTCAGGCTGTTCCAGTCCAAGCTCAAAGCGCATCATGAAGTCCACCCAAGCGTCGGGCCGGCGACTCAGCGCTTCAACCACCGGCGTGCTCTCTTCCTTTGTCATCCCGTAGGCTTGGAAAACCTGGTTCACCTCGGCTTTCTCTTCTTCTGGAATTTCTCTCACTTCGCGTTCTTCTCTCTCCCGCTCCTGCTCGTAGTGCTCCGCGTCACCGCGGGCGGCCAGATAACCACCCAGTCCCATGGCGATCGAACCAGCGGCAATCTCAGCCAATCCGCCAACCACGATCAGGCGCGTATTCTCGACCGCTCCGGAAAGTCCCGCAGCCAGGGCGAAGGGCACTGTAAGCCCGTCAGACATTCCAATCACCACATCACGGACAAAATTGCCGGCGGTGAAATGTTTCTCGATGTGCGTGGTTCGTATCATTACCGTTAAGCCTCCGGATGAGATTCCAGGTAATCCTGTGCACGGCGGACCATGTCACGTTCCCCACGATAGGCGAGCTTCCGCGGTGCTTCGTCGAGAGCGATCCAGACAGCGCGCTTGACCTCGATTCGCATCTCGGAAGAAATATCGTCAATGCGACCGGACTGGTATCGCAATAGATAAAAGCTGACTATCTTGAACACGCGCTGCTGGTCTCCCCATGAACGCACGTAGACATACTTGATGTCGCCCAGTTTTGTGACCGGAACTGCGACTATACCGGTCTCCTCGCGCACCTCGCGAATGGCCGTCTGCTCCGGCTTTTCGCCGGGATCGACCAGTCCTTTAGGCAAAGCGAGTAACACTTTTTGTGACCTTTTCTTCGCAGCCCCGGAGGCCGCCGGCTCCCTTTGCGGCTCTATGGCGGCCATTGTCCAGCCATCCGCAGTATGGCGCACCACCACCCCTCCCGCGGAGATCTCCCGTGCCATGGGCCACAAGTTATCAGGATCACGGGAGTTAGTCATCGGCGGAGAGCCCCGGCAGCGTGTCTCCGGAGGTAACCCGCGGAACGCACCGAAGTGCGGAAACGTGTGGGGCGTCGCTGGCATCTAAGTTGCTAGGTATTTGAAAGTACGTACCGGGCAAGACCGGGAGGATGTGGGGTTCCCGTGAAGAGTCTGGACAAGATTGTTCGTTCGGTGCGGGCCTTTGGGCGCGGCCTTTCCGGATTGCCGCAGTCGGCACCAGTAACGGCGAGCATTGGAGTGGCTCTCGGCGGGGGTTTTGCCCGCGGCATCGCGCACATCGGCGTACTCAAAGTTCTCGAAGAAGAAAATATCCCAATTGGTTTTGTGGCTGGCACCAGCGTCGGCGCGCTGATCGGCGCGGCTTATTGCAGCGGAGTTTCCATCGCCGAACTGGAACTCATGGCAACCCGGGTGCGCTTCAAGCACTTTGCCCGCTGGACTCTTTCCCGCTACGGCTTCGCCAGCAACCAGCGCATGATCGGTTTTCTCAGCAGCGTTCTGAAGGTCAAAACATTTGAAGAATTACTTATTCCGCTGGCGGTGACGGCCACGGATTTTTCCACTGGCGCCGGAGTGGTGTTTCACTCTGGACCGCTGGTTGACCCGGTGCGGGCAAGTTGCGCGTACCCGGGAATGTTCCAGCCGGTAAAAGTTCGTGGCCATTTACTGGTGGATGGCATGCTGGCTCACCCCGTCCCGACAGTTCCTTTGCGCGAAATGGGAGCGGAACACGTGCTGGCTGTGCACTTAAAGGGAACGTGGGTTAACGGAGACGCACCGCGGCATTTGTTTGATGTAATCGGACAGTGTTTCTCCATCGCCCAGGACACGAACGGCGATCGCTGGAGGCAGGCCGCTGATGTGATCATCCAGCCCGACGTCAAAGGCTACAAGTACGATGATTTCGAGCACAGCGCCGAGCTGATCCGTGCTGGAGAAGTAGTGGCCCGCGCTGCTGTGCCGGAACTCCGCAAATGGCTACCGCTCGAACCAAGCCGTGCGCAACTAAGGAAGCCACCCGTGGTACAGCCAGCAACTGCGCCAGCAGAGTAATTCACTCCTAGTTTTGTCATCCCAAGCGGAGTAGGACGATTCGCGAAGCGAAATCGCACTGCGTAGTTTTGTCATCCCGAGCGGAGCCAAGCGATTCGCGAAGCGAAATCGCTCGGCGCACTCGAGGGACCCTGTATTTACTCGCAGCGGCATGAACCATCGAGGCTGTCATCCCGAGCGCAGCAAGATCGTTCGCGTGCGAACGATCTTCTGAGTCGAAGGACCTGCTTTTGCTGGCAGCATCGCGGATGCCCCCACGTCGGTCGGACAGCCGGGGGCGGCTGTCCCCACGCGAACGACGCCGGGTTCCAGCTAGAAGCCAGCAGCCAGCAGCCAGCAGCTGAAGCTTACTACTTCATCACTCCGCGCTGGGCGATTCCGATATTGTCGCGAGTCGTGTTCTTGACGAGGTACATCATTTCGTCAGCCTGGCGGATTACGTCATGCGGAGTTTTGGCGTCGTGCGGATACGTGGCCACGCCGATGGAGGCGCGGACATTGAGGTTGAGTCCTTCTTCCTGACAGAATGTGCTGGTGCGAAGGCTGTCGCGCAAACGGCGCGCCACTACTAATGCGGAATCTTTCCCGGTCTGCGGCAAGAGAATCACAAATTCATCACCGCCATAGCGGAAGGCGTAATCAATCAAACGAAGCTGGGCCTTGATGAGGTATCCGATCTCAGCCAGCAGCTTGCTTCCGATCAGATGCCCGTGCGTGTCATTGACCTGCTTGAAGTGATCGAGGTCGATGAACAGCACTGTGAACTCATAACCGAAGCGCGCCGAGCGGTAGACCTCGGTTTCGAGCGTCTTGTAAAGATGGCGCGCGTTATAGAGGCCAGTGCAATCATCGGTGATGGTGAGTTCCTGGATCTTTTCCACCGAGCGGGCATTTTCAATGGCAATGGCGGCATAATCGCTGAGCGCTTGCAAGAAAAACGACTCCTGGTCGGTGAAGTGGTCCATATCGACGTTGACCAATTGGATGACGCCCAGGACGCGGAGTTTGGAGCGCAGCGGCACGCAGATGATCGAACGCGTCTCCCACTTAGTCATTTCGTCAATGCGCTTAGCGAAGCGCGGATCAGTCATCACGTCAGGGACGATCAGTCGCTCGCCGTGTTTGGCAACCCACCCGGCGATTCCCTCCCCTACCTTGAGACGTACGTTTTTCAACGCCTCGGCGGCGCTTCCGACTGCAATAGCGAAGTAGAGCTCGTCCTTTTCTTCGTCCACCATCAGTAGTGACCAGGTGTCGGGGCGGAAGTATTCCGCCATCTTTTCCATGATGGTTTGCAGGATGGAATCGAGGTCGAGCGAAGAAGTCAGGGCCTTGGCAACATCATGAAAGATGCCCAGTTCCTGAACCTTGCGATCGGCGCCGGCGGCCTTGGTCATGAACAGCGGTCCTCGATGCGAGCGGGAAGTGCTGAAATTATAAGGGGCGCCAGAACGGGCGGGCAACCAACCAAAGTAACGCGTACCCTCGACGCCACGTATCAAGAGGCCACGTGTCAAAAGGGCACCGGGCGCGGTTCCGGAAAGAGGCTCCGATTTGTTGGTGACGGTTAATACTCCGGTTCGCTCCCCAGCTATTTTCATCCGTTCCGCGAGCCGCGATTTATCATATATTTATGGGCAAACCGGACTGATGTCATGACCGTCCGGTAAGGGCAGCGGTCGCTTGGAATCGTTTGGCGCGCGATTGAAACGGGAACGGGAGCAGCGAAAAGTCACGCTGGATGAAATTTCCCTGTCCACCAAAATTGGCACCCGCTTTCTGCGGGCTCTGGAGGAAGAGCACTTCGAGCAACTTCCCGGCGGCATCTTTAATAAGGGCTTCGTTCGCGCCTACGCTCGCCATTTGGGTATGGACGAAGAACAAACCATCTCTGAGTACCTGGTAGCCTCGGGAGCCGCCCAGCCCGAGAAGCAGCTGGATGAGGCGCCGCAGTTGGAACTTCCCCCCGCGGAACCGGAGCCTCCAGTAGCGGCTCGGATTCCGTGGGGTATGTTGGCGGTAGCCCTGCTGCTTGTGGCGTTGGGCTTCGCACTCTGGGGTTTCCGTTCGCGGGAAAAACCCGTCATTCCGGCCGTAGTCACAGCACCTGCTGACAACAAGCCTTCATCGCCGGCCCCTGTCACTCCGGCAACACCAAAGCTCGCCGCGCCTGAGTCTTCAGCCGCAGTGGCAGCCAATGCCAGGGCGACTCCCGCGCAACCCCCCGCAGCGGCGGCAGTAAACCAGGGACCTGCGCCTGGTGCGTTCGTAGTGTCGATTACTGCCCGGGAAAATTCCTGGCTCACGATCACAGCCGACGGCAAACAGATCATGAACGAAATTCTGGTCGCCCCAGGGGAAAAATCAGTGGAAGGCCAGAAAGAGGTCGTGATCCGTGCAGGAGATGTAGGTGCCTTGGAGTTCTCGTTCAACGGCAAAAAGCTTCCAATTCAAGGAGATTACGACGAAGTGAAGACTCTGGTGTTCGATCCCAATGGCCTGCGTTCTACCCCAGCGAGAACCGACTCCTCCACCGTACCTCCGCCTCAATCGTAGTTTGTGCTCAACGGAATCCATGCCCCTAACTACCTTTTGACCAAAGATTTCGACCGCCTGGCGCGACTTGGAACCGTCTCGCCAAAAATCGTTGCGCTTGCCTGCCTTGTCTGGTACCTTAAATAGACCGTAAGGTATTCATTTTGCGGTCGTTCTGCACTCTGACTACCCCCGCCAGACACGATGTCCTGATCGCTTGAAGGAGAGACTGCTTGTCATCAAGAACCCGCTATCTTTTTACCTCTGAATCCGTAACTGAGGGTCACCCCGATAAAATTGCAGACCAGATTTCTGATGCGGTTCTGGACGCCTGCCTGAGCGAAGACCCCACCAGCCGAGTGGCTTGCGAAACCCTGACCGCCACCGGATTGGTGGTGATCGCCGGGGAAATCACAACCAAGGCTTACGTCGATTTCCAGGCGCTGGTGCGCGGGACGATCTCTTCCATCGGCTATAACAACGCGCTCTACGGCTTCGATTCCAACACTTGCGCCGTGATCTCCAGCATTAACAAGCAATCGGGCGACATCGCCATGGGCGTGGACACAGGCGGCGCCGGCGACCAAGGAATGATGTTTGGGTTTGCGTGCAATGAGACGCAGGAACTGATGCCGATGCCCATCTCACTGGCGCACAAGCTGACCATGCGGCTCTCTGATGTGCGGAAACACGGGAAGCTGCCGTACTTGCGGCCCGATGGCAAGTCTCAGGTCACGGTGGAATACGACGAACACCACAAGCCCATGCGGGTGGATGCGGTCGTGATCTCGACGCAACACGCTGAAACTGTCGGCAACGATGAACTGCGCAGCGACATTCTGAAACACGTGATTCAAGCCACCATCCCAGCCCATCTGCTCGACCAGGACACGAAATACCACATCAATCCGACGGGGCGTTTTGTGATCGGCGGACCCATGGGCGATACCGGCCTCACCGGGCGGAAAATCATCGTCGACACCTACGGCGGCATGGGACGTCATGGCGGCGGCGCATTCAGCGGCAAGGATCCGACTAAAGTAGACCGCTCGGCCGCATATATGGCGCGTCACATTGCCAAGAACATTGTCGCCGCGGGCCTGGCGGACCGTTGCGAAGTGCAGCTCGCCTACGCGATCGGCGTGGCCGAACCCGTCAGCGTGCTGGTGGATGCTTTTGGGACCGCCACGGTGGATCCGTCAAGTTTTCCTGCTCTGATCCGGTCCCATTTCAAGCTGACGCCCAAGGGCATCATCGACTCGCTGAATCTTCGCCGGCCGATTTACTTCAAGACCGCGGCCTATGGGCACTTTGGGCGCACTGATCCGGATTTCACCTGGGAAGCCACTGACAAGGCCGCTAAACTGGCTACCGACGCGGGTTTGCGCGAGCCAGTGGCTCATGCGGTGAGCAAGTAGGAATCGTTCGGGAATAGCATCTGAGATTTTTGGACAAAGGCACGGGTGCCATTCGTGCCCCTTCAATTTCTCCCGGTTCGTGTATTCTGAGTGGCTGTAGATGTTCAACCGTAATCTGAACAGAATTTTCATCATTTCTTAAGCGCCACAGGAGTAAGTATGTCTACGACAGCGCCGCAACTGAATTGTGACATCAAGAATCTAGATTTCGCCGATCTTGGAAAAAAACGAATCGACTGGGCCAATCAGTCGATGAAAGTCCTGCAAATCATCCGCAAAGAATTCATCAAGAACCAGCCATTGACCGGAATCCGTGTATCCGCGTGCCTGCACGTAACCGCTGAGACCGCGAATCTTGCCATCTGTCTGCGGGACGGTGGCGCCGATGTTGTGCTCTGCGCCTCTAATCCGCTTTCTACCCAGGACGACGTTGCCGCCAGCCTGGTGCGCGACCAGGGCATTCCCGTCTTCGCCATCAAGGGCGAGGACAACGACACTTATTACAGCCACATCCTGGCAGCCATCGACCACAAGCCCCACATCACCATGGATGACGGCGCCGATCTCGTGACCATTCTTCACACCAAGCGGCAAGACGCGCTTACAGGCGTGATTGGCGGAACCGAGGAGACCACTACCGGCGTGATTCGTCTGCGCGCCATGGCGAAGGAAGGCGTGCTGCGTTTCCCAATCGTCGCAGTGAACGACGCCGACACCAAGCATCTGTTCGACAATCGCTACGGGACGGGTCAGTCAACGATTGATGGCATCATTCGGGCCACCAACTTCTTGCTGGCGGGATCGAAGTTTATCGTCGCCGGATACGGCTGGTGCGGGCGCGGGCTGGCCAGCCGAGCGCGTGGCGCTGGCGCTGAAGTGATCGTCACTGAGGTCGATCCGACCAAGGCGCTGGAAGCGGTGATGGACGGCTTCCGCGTGATGTCCATGACTGAGGCAGCCAGGATCGGCGATGTCTTCTGCACCGTGACTGGTAACAAGAGCGTGCTTACCAAAGACCACTTCGAGACTATGAAGGACGGCGCCATCATCTCGAACTCCGGCCACTTCAACGTGGAGATCGATATTCCGGCCCTGGAAAAAATGTCATCCTCCAAGCGCACCACGCGCAATTCCGTTGAGGAGTATTCGCTGAAAGACGGCCGCAAAATCAATCTGCTGGGCGAAGGCCGTCTGATTAACCTGGCTTCCGCTGAGGGCCATCCCGCGTCAGTGATGGATATGAGCTTCGCCGATCAGGCGCTTTCGGTCGAGTACATGGTGAAGAATTACAAGACGCTGGAAAAGAGAGTTCACCGCGTGCCCGATGATCTGGATAAGCGAGTGGCGCGGCTGAAGCTGGAGTCGATGGGAGAAGTTCACCGCTCGACGATCTGGATAAACGAGTGGCGCGGCTCAAGCTGGAGTCGATGGGGGTCAAGATCGACAAGCTGACGCCGGAGCAGGAAGAGTATCTGGCGGGCTGGAGTGAGGGAACGTAGTTCGCGTAGTCGCGGGCGTCTCGCCCGTGAGTTCGCGAGATAACATTAAGGGGGGCGGCGTGAGCCGCCCTTTTTGCTTTTGATGAGAAAGCGGAATTCGTCCCTTCCGTCCGTGATAGTTGAAACCAGTTCTGCTTCGGGAAACCGCTCCGATTGGCTATCGGGGCTGTTATGCTTTTTAACCCCTTTCCCACCCTTCGAAAACCGCGAAGGGTGGGGCACTCGGCACTTTCCGGCTTTGGCTTGCTGTCGTTTGCTTCGCAAACGGTAGACTGCACTCAGGATGACAACCTACCCAGCGACGCCGTATCTACACGAGCAGATCGGTAAAACCGCTGTCATCCTGAGGAATGAGGCTTTCGCTTGGCGAAAGGCCCTGACGAAGGATCTATGCACTTTGCGGCTGATATTGATGCCGGAGGTACCAGTCTTTGCTCAGGTCTTTCCACTCCTGGGTTCATAGATACGATCAACGCAATCTTCCTGATTCGAAGCAGACCTTTGATTTGCTTCTCGCGAGCGATCGCTGCATGAACGTCACCAAAGGGTTCGAAATAGACCAATCGGTTGATCTTGTAGCGCGCGGCGAATTCGCCTTTTATGCCTTGCTTATGCTCGAGCACTCGCCTTTGCAAGTAGCCGGTGATACCGGTGTAGAGTGTTTTGGAGCGATTGGTCATGATGTAGACGTAGTAGAAATGGGAGGGGAATGCATAGGTCCTTCACTTCGCCCGCGTTGCTAGCTTTGCAGAAACGCAAGCTCCGTTCAGGATGACATGGCTTAAGGAGTTGAGCCTGTGACGGATGAACACTCTGAGGAGCGAAGGCCTGCACTTCCTCAGGATCAAGTGCGTGGCTTTAGCGAGGACGCTCGCGCCTACATTAGGTCACGTAATACTCACTTCTGTGTAGGTTCCAAATACTTCGCGCAGGGCTTCGCAAATCTCTCCAACGGTGGCGTAAGCACGGACGGCGTCCACAATGTAGGGCATGGTGTTGGCGGGGGAGATGTCGCCGTTCGCTGCAGCTTTCGGTTCCTGCGACGCGGCCTTTTTCAGTGCATCCAGACAGCGTTGGACTTCCTCGTTCGACCGGCGCGCGCGCAAAGCTTTCAACTTCGCACTCTGTTGCTGGGCAACGCTTTCATCGATGTAGAGAATATGTGGCGTTTCCTCTTCGATCACGAACTCGTTGACGCCGACGATGATTTTTTCTTTGGCTTCGGCAGCACGCTGGTATTGGTATGAGGCTTCGGCGATCTCTTTCTGCGGATAGCCTCGCTCGATCGCCTTCACCATGCCGCCCATGGAGTCGAGTTTGCCGAAGTAGTCGAACGCACCTTTTTCCATTTGGAGCGTTAGGGTTTCTAAGAAATATGACCCGCCCAGAGGATCGGTAGTTTGCGTAACTCCGGATTCGTAAGCGATGATCTGCTGCGTCCGCAGCGCGATCCGCGCGGCTTCTTCAGTCGGCAGCGCCAAAGCTTCATCGTAGGAATCAGTATGCAGGGATTGGGTTCCACCGAGCACCGCGGCCATAGCTTGTAGGGCTACGCGCGCGATATTGTTCATGGGTTGCTGCGCCGGTAAGGAGACACCCGCAGTCTGGGTGTGGAAGCGCATCAGCCAGGTGCGCTGGTTCTTGGCGCCAAAGCGGTCTTTGGTTACCTGATACCAAATCTTGCGGGCGGCGCGGTACTTGGCGATCTCCTCGAAGAAATCATTGTGCGCATTGAAGAAGAAACTGAGGCGGGGGCCGAACTCATCAACATCAAGTCCCCGACGGCGCGCCCATTCGACGTACTCCACGCCGTCGTACAAAGTGAATGCCAGTTCCTGCAATGCGGTGGAACCAGCCTCGCGGATGTGATATCCGCTGATCGAGATGGTGTTGAACTTCGGCGTGAATTTCGAGCCGAACTCGAACGTGTCCACTACCAAACGCATCGAGGGCGCGGGGGGATAGATGTATTCCTTCTGCGCAATGTATTCCTTGAGAATGTCGTTCTGGATGGTGCCGGAAATCTTTTTCCAGTCCGCGCCCTGTTTTTCGGCGACCACGAGATACATCGCCCACAAGACGGACGCCGGCGAGTTGATGGTCATCGAGACCGTGGTTTTCTCCAGATCGATGCCGTGGAACAGGATTTCCATGTCCTCGAGCGAATCGATGGCTACTCCACACTTTCCTACTTCGCCTTCACTGGCGGGATGATCGGAGTCGTAGCCCATCAAGGTCGGTAAGTCGAAGGCGACCGAGAGGCCGCTGCCGCCGTGCTCGAGCAGATACTTGTAGCGCTGGTTGGTCTCTTCGGGAGATGCGAATCCGGAAAACTGCCGCATCGTGAAAAGTTTTCCGCGATATCCGCTGGCGTGAATGCCACGGGTAAACGGCGGCTGGCCCGGGTAGCCAAGATATTTCTCCGCGCTCCAGTCTTCGGGTAGATCAGCCTCGGTGTAAAGGCGGCGGACAGGAACGCCAGAAATGGTGGTGAAACGGGCGTGGCCGTGCTCATCAAGGTTGACGCCGGTTGGCGCGCCGATGGGCTTCTCGGGAGATTTTTCGAGCGTAGGCGCCAGGATTTTCTCAGCCCACTCTTTTTCGTTGGCGGAGGGATGGCGACCCTCGAAAACGTCGGAAATCGGGCTCTCAACGACTGGCGGCTTACGAGGCTTGTTTTGCGGCATGTTTACTCCACGTCAACCCTTGATGATAGGAGGTTGCAGCGCGGCGGGCAAGGCATGAGTGGGAGCTGAACATTTACGAATTCGGCCTAAATGTATCCGAGATCTTTCAATCTTTCTTCGATAATGCGCTGCTCAGCCTGATCCATCTGGGCGGCATCGTCGCGAAGCAGTTCTTGCAGGACGAAAGTTAAGAACTGCTCCAAGCCACCGAAGCGCGCGCCAAAGCGCTGCTCGGCACTCTTGCAAAGTTCGGCCGGGAGCCGCAGCTCACGAAGCCCATCTGACGTCATGCACTTGCCTCCGCGCCGAAAAACATTCCGCGCACTCGCGACCACACAGCGCGCGCGATGAGTTGGTCATCAGCATCCAGGCCGACCGCCAATGCGAGGCCGATAAATGCAGCGTAAGCAAGAAGCAGGCCTGCCGCGACAACTACCCATTCCGGACGCAAGGCTCCCAACTTTGCCCTCAATACCAGCAAGACCATCAGGCCTCCCGCGACCGGCAGCAACAGGCGAAGATAGCTGCGACTGTAGGGAGACAACCCCAGCGTGCGCCGGACTTCTTTGAGATACCAGACGTTGCTGACGGCATTGGTCACGGCGGAGCCGACCGCCGCGCCAATGATCCCCCATCGCGGAATCAGCGCAAGGCTGAGCGCGACCATCAAGCACGCTGTCACCGCCTGAATCCGGATCAGACGAGATTGATGGCCCGACATGAGCAACAAATATCCAACCGAGCCGACGCCGCAGTTTACCAGTTGTCCGAACGTACCGATGACAAGGACGGGCCAGCCCCGCTCAAAGTCGTGTCCGAAAATGCGCATGAGGGGAGCGGCAAAAATGATCATTACAGCGGCCAACGGCAACGTCAGACCGAGTATCCATTTGGTGAGCGTCCGGAAGATGCGGCCCAGCAACTGGTCCTGCCCGCGAGCATAAAGGTCCGCGATGGTGGGCGAAAATATCTGATTGACGGTCTGGAGGGTGATTGGAACAAATGTCACCAACGCCGCGGCCACGGCATAGATTCCCACTTCACGGGCATCACGATAAAATCCAATCAACACCTTATCGGCCTGCGCCATCGAAAATTCCAGGAAGCCTACTCCGAATACGAAAGCGGAAAACGAGATCACCTCTTTCTGATAAGGCGGCAATCCAGCAGAAAATGATCGCGCAGCCTTGGGAGTGATTCTCCAGACCACAACCAGCAACAGGAGCAGCACAACAACCGCGCTCACAACTTGTGCGACGATGTAGCCTCGAAGCCCCAGAGCCGGTCCTTATATTCGCCGTCCTGAAACAGATCGTGGCGAAAACGACCCTCGACTTTGAATCCGACTCTCTGGTAGCAGCGCACTGCGGACTCATGTTCCGCGAACACGCCCAAGTCAATTCGTTGCAGGTTCAGCCGATAAAAGCCGTATTCCACTGCCAGGCGAGTGGCCTCAGTGCCAACTCCGGTACCCCAAAACTTCTTTACCCCAATCATGATGCCCAAAGTCGCCTTACGGTGAACCCAACGTATAGGGCCAAGCTTCACATTCCCAATGTGCTGGCCGGACTTCTTATCAATCACCCCGAACATCACCTGGTTCTGGGAGCTCCTCACTTCTTCGTAATACTTCTCCAACTCTTCCATTGTTGTGGGAAACACTCCCGTTTCCATATAACGGGTGACCTGCGGATCGTTCAGCCAGCTAAGGTAGCTTTCGTTCAGATCTTTGCGGCAAAGTGGCCGAAGATAGATTTTGGACCCTCGGACAAATGCGGTCTTGGTCGACGATCAGTCTCCTGGTAGTTCACAATCATCGGAGTAAGCCGAACATACTTTCTTCACTGCGGCGATCACATCTTCGACATCCTGATCGCTCATCCCGTGAAACATAGGCAAGCTGACGAGGCACTCGTAAGCCGCTTCGGCTACTGGATATTCTCCACCGCGGTAACCAAATCGGTCACGATAATAGGGATGCCGATGAACCGGAATGTAATGCACGTTCACGCCAATATTCTCAGCGCGCAGCGCGCGAAAGACCTCGCTCCTGCTGGCAGAAAATTTCTTTAACTCTAGCCGAATGGGATAAAGGTGCCAGGCGGGACTCACCTCGCTGCGGACTTGGGGCGGAAGCACACCGGGCAGATTCTGGAAGGCGGCCGAGTATTCGAGCTGCGATTTGTCTGCGCCGGGCCAGATTCACTTCCAGTCTGGCCAGTTGCTGAAGCCCCAACGCGCACGCGATGTCTGTGAGGCGGTAATTGAAGCCTAGCAAAACCATTTCGTAATGCCACTGACCCAACGTTTGCCTCTGCCGGGCATCGCTGCTGATGCCGTGATTGCGAAAGCGGCGTAAGGTTTCAGCAAACTCTGGGTTGTCGGTCGTCACCATACCGCCTTCACCGGTGGTCAGATGTTTCACCGGATGAAAACTGAAAACAGTCATGTGGGCAATGCCGCCCACACGGCGACCGCGATATTCGGCGCCCAAGGCATGACAGGCATCTTCGATCACGATCAGATCGTGGCGCTCCGCGAGCTGCAGAATGGAATCCAAGTCGGCGGGATGGCCGGCATAGTCCACCGGGAGAATTGCTTTTGTCCGGGACGTGAGTCGAGCACTCGCGAGGTCGGGATCGAGATTTAAAGTATCCAGGATACATCCGCAAAAACAGGTGTCGCTCCCTGGTACAGCACGCAGTTGGCGGTGGCTGCGAAGGTCATCGGCGAGGTGATCGCCTCGTCTCCGAATTTCAATCCGGCGGCGAACGCGGCAGCGTGCAATGCGGCAGTGCCAGAGCTGAAACTGACCGCGTGTTTCGTTCCCACCCACGCCGCCACGGCTTCCTCAAACTCGGCGACTTTGGGTCCAGTGGTCAGCCAGTCCGAGCGTAGCGTTTCCACCACGGCCTGAATGTCATCTTCGCTGATGCTCTGACGACCATAAGGCAGCAAGGTATTCCGCACCGGAGATCCGCCGTGGATCGCCAGCACTTCCCGGCTTGTCGACGCCACGGTCATGAATTTATGCCCAAGCGCGCTGCGACTCGACGATCCGTAGCTTCTCTGAGGGCGTTGATCCCGCCGCAATGAGTTCGTGAAGCTCGTCGGCGGTGAGCCGGCGCGAATTGGAATCGCTGGTATAGCGGAATCCATCCGCCAGCGGGCGGGCATCCTTCCAGTTTTCCCGGCGCCACCAGGAGTGCGCCGGTTGGATCACGTACATGTCGTCAACTTCCAGCGTGTGGCGCGCCTCGTCTTCCGAGACCAGCACTTCGTGCAGCTTTTCGCCAGCGCGAATGCCGATGTACTCCACTTCGCAACCAGGGGCGACGGCCTGCGCTATTTCCGCCAGCTTCATGCTGGGGATTTTGGGAACGAAGATCTCACCGCCATGCATAAGCTCAATGCAGCCGACTACGAATCTGACTCCGCGCTCGAGTGTCAGCCAGAACCGCGTCATCCGTGAATCGGTGATGGTGATCTTCCCGCGGCGGCGCTGTTCCATGAACATGGGAATTACGCTGCCGCGGCTACCTACAACATTGCCATAGCGGGCACAACTGAAGCGCGTGTCCTGGGCGCCAGAGTATGAATTGGCCTGCACGAACATTTTTTCTGCGCAAAGCTTGGTGGCGCCATAGAGATTGATCGGGTTTACCGCCTTGTCAGTGCTCAGCGCGAGGATCCGACGCACGCCTTGGTTGATGGCGGCATCGATCACATTGCGACCCCCCATAATATTCGTCTGAATAGCCTCGAACGGATTGTATTCGCAGGCCGGCACTTGCTTGAGCGCGGCGGCGTGGATAACCACTGTCACTCCAGAAAAGGCGCGCTCCAGGCGTTGCGGATCGCGTACATCTCCGATGAAGTAGCGAAGGCTGGGATGATCGAAACCGGCTGCCCGCATATCGTGCTGCTTGAGCTCGTCGCGGCTGAAGATAATAAGCTTCTGCGGGTGGTATTCGTGCAACATCAGGTCAGCAAATTTTCTGCCGAAGGATCCGGTTCCACCCGTGACCAGCACCACCTGTTCCGACCAGTTCATCGATGCCCCTTACAACGCTCGAGGATTTGAGACTGCGTCCAGCCACAGGCCAGCGACCGGGGCCGGCCTTCTATCGTCCGAAGAGTGAATTTGCAATCGGTAGTATATCGAAGATACCGGCCGCTGATGCTGTTCGTGGAATCATACTTCTACCCCGGAGCGGCGAAATTTGGGTCAGCAAGCTTCCGGTGCGGTGCTAGAATGTGCGCAATAGTCCAGCGAATGATGCACCAAGCTGTTGTAGCGGCGCGGCGACCTTTGTCCACGAAAGGCGCGCTTGGAGGACAATCTTTTCCACCGCAGCCACCAGTCTTTTTCTCGAGGAGAATTGATGGATCCGGGACCCCTTGTTCCCGCAAGTGGCCAAAGTTTGCGTGAGCTTCAGGCCGCCGTCCCTATTGAAATGAATCGTCCGCTGTCCCCGGGCATTTATCCCTTGCTGCCCGCGCAAGACTCCGTATTGCGCGAATATCTTCGCGTCCTGATCAAGCGCAAGTGGGTGGTCATAGCAAGCCTGGCGCTCGTGGACTCAAAGCGTGTCTTGAAGTTTTGCTCGATGTAGGTGCGGATCAAGGTATTGACTACCCGGGCAGCCAGATCCGGGGCGGAACTCCTGCTGCATGCCGCCATGGACAAGCAAAAGCAGGAAGCGAACCGCTTGAATGAGAGTGCCATCGAGTACAGCCTTCTGAGGCGCGATCTGGAAACCAACCGCACGTTGTACGAAGGGTTATTGGAAAAGCTGAAAGAAGCGGGGGTGACCGCAGGTCTTAGGTCGACAAATATCCGGCCGGTAGATGAAGCTCGCGTCCCCACTGCACCGGCCGAACCCAACGTTCCCCGAAATCTTACCTTCGCTCTGGCGCTTGGCCTCACCACTGGTATCGGTCTGGCGTTCCTGTTGGAGGGCGTCGACAACACGGTGCGAACTCCGGAGCAGGCACAGGTCATATCAGCGTTGCCATCGCTGGGTATGATCCCGCTGGGCTCAAGAACCGGAACAGACAGTTCTACAAAACGAAGTCTCTTGGTCGCCTCTTCCCGGGAGGTGGTCGAGCTGGTCACGCAATGGCGACCCCAGTCTCAGATGGCCGAGGCGTATCGCGCCCTGCGCACTTCCCTTTTGCTGACGTCGCTTGGGGCCCCGCCCAAGGTAATCCTCGTCACTAGCGCTCTCCCACAGGAGGGCAAGACCACCACCAGCATCAACACCGCGATTGTCTTGGCTCAGAAAGGAACTCGCGTGCTATTGATCGACGCGGATCTGCGCCGACCGACTATTCACAAGACTCTTGGCATGGGCCCGAAGACTGGACTGAGCAATGTATTGACGGGGAACGCGACCCTGCAACAGACGATGGTTCGCTCCACGATTCTGCCGTCTCTCTGGGTTCTGCCGGCAGGAACTCCGCCGCCCAATCCGGCGGAACTGCTGGCATCGACCAACATGCGGGACGTGCTGGCGGAATTGCGGGAACAGTACGACCACATCGTGGTGGACACGCCGCCAACGCTTTCGGTGACGGATGCAGTGGTCATGTCGACCCGGGCGGATGCCGTGGTGCTGGTCATCCGCTGCGGACAGACCACCAAGCAGGCGTTGCGGCGCGCACGCGATATCCTCGCGCAAGTAAACGCGCGGGTGTCAGGGGTGTTGCTCAACGCGGTCGATCTGGCCTCGCCCGACTACTATTACTATTACGAATATCAGGGTAAGTATGGTCACGGCTACTACCAGGAAGACGAACTGATCAGCGGCAATGAGTCAGAACCGAAGGTTACTTCGAGTAGTGCGTAAAGGCAGCCGTAGTCGGTCTCTACTCGCTGGTGAAGTAATCCACCGTGACTGGATTCTCAAACAGCGAATAATCGCGCGTCACCACAGTAATTCCACTCTCAGTGACAAAGTAGCGCTGGCGGTCAGCCTCGGCGTCATAGCCGATGCTGGTGCCCTCAGGGATGTGTACGTCGCGGTCGATGATGGCCTTGCGGATGCGGCAGTGACGCCCGACATTTACGTGGGAGAAAAGGATGCTGGAATCCACTTCGCTGTAGGAATTCACGCGCACGTCTGGAGAGACCACGCTATTTTTCACCAAGCTACCGGAGATGATGCAGCCTGCGGAAACGATCGAATCCAGCGCAGTGCCGGTGCGCCCGGCTTCGGCGAATACGAACTTCGCCGGCGGATATTGCCGCTGATGGGTACGGATCGGCCAATCCGAGTCATACAGATTGAACACCGGCGAAACTGAGACGATGTCCATATTGGCTTCGTAATAGGCTTCGAGCGTTCCCACATCACGCCAATAGAGCGCTTCTTTCTTGTTCTCGTCCACGAAGTCGTAGGCGTAGACGCGGTAGTCGTCGATCATTTTTGGCAGAACATCCTTGCCGAAATCGTGGCTGGAATTTGGGTCTTCCGCGTTCTTCAGCAACACTGGTATGAGCACGTCAGTGTTGAACAAATAAATCCCCATGGACGCGCAGACTTTTTCCGGATTGTAGGGTGAGCGCAGGTCTGTTTTCGACGGCTTCTCTTGAAAGCCGATCACGCGACTGTCGCGGTCCACATCGACTACGCCAAAGCGGTAGACCTCTTCCGGGCCAATCTGGATGGTCGCCAGTGTCACATCGGCGCCGGATTCATTGTGTTGCCGCAGCATCAGCCGGTAATTCATCTTGTAGATGTGGTCGCCGGAGAGAATCAGGACATGCTTGGGCTGCTCGGAGCCGATGGAATAGATGTTCTGATAGACCGCATCCGCCGTCCCCTGGTACCACTGTTCGCTTACCCGCTTCATTGGCGGCAGCACTTCGATGAACTCGCCCATTTCGCTGCCCATTATGTTCCAACCTTCGCGGATGTGCCGGTTCAGGGACAGGGCTTTGTATTGAGTGAGGATGTAGACCTTGCGCAGATCAGAGTTGACGCAGTTGGAAAGTGTGACGTCAATGATGCGGTAAATGCCGCCGAAGGTGACGGCGGGCTTGGCGCGGTCGCGAGTGAGAGGATAAAGCCGTTCGCCGGCCCCTCCCGCTAACAGGACTCCCAGCGTGTCTTTCATTTCGCGTCCGGTTTGATGCTAATAACGCGCCCGGGGAAACTCCGGGGCGCTTCATTCCTCAACCACTTCTGGACAGGGCCTCTTCAGGTAAAAAACAGTCGATACTAGCACTAGGGTAGAGCTTCCGCCAGCGGGAGCCAGATTTGAAAGCGAGTGTCCCCGGGTTTCGAAGTGACTTGAACGCTGCCCCGGTGTTTTTTCACAATTCTCTGAACCGTATCCAAACCCAGCCCGGTTCCCTCTCCGACTCCCTTAGTGGTGAAAAAAGGCTCAAAAATATGCGGCTTTACCTCAGGTGAAATTCCTGGACCGTTATCCCCGATCTCAACCACAACGCAATTGTCTTCGCGGTAAGTTCGCACTCGAAGCTCGCCCTTTCCGCCCATGGCGTCGATCGCATTGTCGATGATATTGGTCCAGACCTGATTGAGTTCGCTCCCGAAGGAATTCACCAGGAGAGGAACAGGCTCGTAGTCCCGCTCCACTGTGACGCCGCGCTTGAGCTTGTGATGCAAGATAGTGAGGGTAGTTTCCAAGCCCTTTGCGATATCGACGTTTTGCACTGGCGCCTGGTCCATGTAGGTGTATTCCTTGATCGCACGCACCAGGTCAGAGATTCGCGCGGTACTGCTCTCGATTTCGTTCAGCAAGTTCGCAATCTCCACCGAGGCTGCAATTCTTACCAGCGCGGCTCGGGCGACACTCGGATCGAGGTTGGCAAACAACGATTCCAACCCTTCCGGTTTCACATTCCTGCGCGCAAGATCAGCGGCCAACTGCCACAAGTCGTTCTGTCCGTGACTGCGCAATAAGGAATCAATTTGGTCTTCCAGGTCGCTGACCGCCAGCGTGTCGAGGGGAGGCGTGTCCTGCTGCATGAAGGAGGCTTCCAGCTTCTCTATTTCTGATTTCTGGGCAGCGGTAAGGTCGCGTCTTCCCAACTCGTGACTCGCGTCCTTGATTCGTTTCAGCGCGTCGCGTAGCAGGCTGGTGGCGCGTTTCGCCGCGGAGGCTGGATTATTGAGTTCATGAGCCAGACCGGCGGAAAGCTTTCCCAAACCCGCCAACCGATCTCGCTGCTGCTCCATGCGAGTGGTTTCGCGGATCCGGTCAGACATCAGGTTTACCAGACGCTGGGTCAACTCCGGCATCTTCTGAACTAGGTCGGGAAACAGGGCCGCTGGGAATCTCAGGATGCGCCCATCCGTGATTGCCCGGCCAGTCACCACAACTTGCTTCATCCGTGAGAACGGCAGCACGCCAGTGACGTCACCCGGCTTTATCGAAATTACGATGGTTTCGCCACCCAGCTCGCCGCGCAGCTGGAGTTGCCCTTCAAGGACCACAATCATTGCGTCCGCTGGATCGCCCTGACGCAAGTACGTTTCACCGGCGCTGAGATGGATCTCTTGCGACTGGCTGAGAAACCACTCGATCTGATCGTCAGGAAGACCGGCGAATGCCGGCACACGCAGTAATTCTGACTTTTCGATCATTACACCTTGCTCAAGTACTGATGGATGAACTGTACAGCGACGGATCCTTCACCGACTCCAGACGCTACCCGTTTCACCGAACCATGCCGCACGTCACCCACCGCAAAAAGACCGGGAATATTGGTCTCGAGCAAGAATGGATCCCGGTCGAGGGTCCAACCCTTGGGATGTTGCCCATCGCGTATGAGATCCGGCCCGGTCAGGATGAAACCACGTTCATCTCGCTCGACGATATCGGCCAGCCAATCGGTGCGTGGCAATGCTCCAATAAAGATGAACATTGCGCTGGCCGGGACGCGCTCGATCTTGCCGGTATCAGAGCACAGAACAGAAACTTCTTCCAGGTGCGTGTACCCGTGCGCTTCCGCCACGCTGGCATGCGCCCAGATCTGAATGTTGGGCGTCTCCTTGATCTGGTCAATTAAATATTGCGACATGGTACTGGCGAGAGAAGCTCCGCGCACCAGGATAACCACTCGCTCCGCGTACTTGGCAAAATTCATGGCCGCCTGACCAGCTGAATTCGCGCCGCCCACGACGTAGACGATTTCGCCCTTGGCAGGACAGGGCTTCCGTGGCGCCACCGC
>CAVSNS010000025.1:0-69329 GCA_963729325.1 uncultured Acidobacteriota bacterium | reverse complement strand
GTTTGGTTCGATTACGATAACGACGGGCGTCTCGACTTATTCGTCTGTCAATTCGCCGACTACGATAAGTTGAGGAACCAACATTGCGGCGATCCGAATATCCCGGGGGTTGCTGGCATGAACGAATATTGTTATCCCAAGCCATACGACCCACTACCGAGCTGGCTCTTCCATAACAATGGCGACGGAACGTTTACCGACGTTAGTCAGAAAACCGGCATCGCCGATTACTCCGGCAAAGCTTGGGGAGTAGTCGCTACGGACATTAATAATGACGGATGGATGGATTTGTTTGTTTCAAATGATACGGTCGCAAATTTTCTGTTCATCAATCGTCAAGGAAAGCACTTTGATGAGATCGGCTTCACGGCGGGAGTGGGATATGGCGAGGGAGGCAAGATTCGGTCGGGCATGGGGGTGGATTCGGCTGATTTTAACGAAGATGGATGGATGGATCTGTTCGTCACTAACCTGGATCACGAGATGTACTCGCTTTATCAAAATAAGCACGACGAAAGTTTTGACGACAAAGCGATTTCGTCCGGCATTGGACGCGCCACCGAGATGATGAGCGGCTGGGGTGTGAAATTCCTTGACTATGACAACGATGGCAACCTTGACCTGTTTATTGCCAACGGACATCCCAATGATATCGTCGAAAAGATCAAGCCTCAGGTAACTTTTCGCGAGCCGCTGCTGCTGTTCCACAACACGCCTAGCGGGATGGAAAAATGTCAGCTCGGAGAGCGGCCCCGTTTTCGCAAGACCGATGGCAAGCCGCGGGCTGGCCATTGGCGACTTCAACAATGACGGGGCGGTGGATGTGCTGATCGCGAATAACGACGAGCCGCCTCTTTTGCTTCGTAACGACCTAGGGGCACAGAACAACTGGCTGGGCCTGCGCCTGATTGGAAAGAAGGCAAACGTTGATGCGATTGGCGCTCGCATTACGTATCAGGCGGGCGACTTAAAAAGGAGCAGGACGAAAGTAGGTGGTGGCAGCTTTCTGTCATCCCATGATCCTCGCGTAGTGCTGGGCATCGGAAAGAGAGCGAAGAATCGATTGGATTGAAATTAAGTGGCCCCAACCCAGCACTATTACCCAGCGCTACACTGATCTGCCTCTGAATCGCTACATCACGATCGTGGAGGGTGAACAGAAGTGGCAATGAGACTACCGCTGGGATTACGGGAGAATTGCGTTCGTATTTCCCGGCGGCAGTTCATACGCGGAATAGCTGGTAGCCTCACTTTCGGCGCTCTCAGCCGATTTGCCGCAGCCCTTCCGGATCCCGTTTATCCTTTCACATTGGTTCCCCCAACCGTTAGCGGCATCACCTGGGTGCATTCCAGTGGAAAATCTGCAGAGAGATACCTGCCGGAGACGGACGGGTCGGGTTGCGCATTCCTCGATTACGACAACGATGGGTGGATGGATATTTACCTGGTGAACACGGGGCGAAGTGATTTTTTCACTCCTCCCCATCCGTTGCACAACGCTCTATACCACAATAATCGGGACGGTACGTTTACTGATGTCACCGAGAAAGCCGGTGTGACCGGAGGCGGCTACGGGATGGGCGCTGCCGTTGGGGATTACAACCGGGATGGTTTCCCAGACATTTATCTGACGCAGTACGGACGCAGCATTCTGTACCGGAACAATGGGGACGGGACTTTTACCGACGTTACGGAGAAGGCTGGGGTTGCCGCTCCGGGATGGGCATCCAGCGCGGTGTGGGTCGATTATGACAACGACGGAAACCTGGATTTGTTTGTCTGCCGGTTCGGAGATTTTGACAAGGCGAAGCACCAACACTGCGCGGCTCCTCGCTTGCCTGGGCTCGAGGGCTCGACGGAATACTGCAATCCCAGGGTTTACAAGCCCATGCCCAGTTGGCTGTTTCATAACAACGGAGACGGCACATTTACCGATGTCAGTCAGAACACTGGCATCGCAGACAATGCCGGCAGGGCATGGGGAGTAGTAGCGGCCGACATCAACAACGATGGCTGGATGGACCTTTTCGTGGCTAACGACCAGTTGGCCAATTTCTTGTATGTGAACCGCGGAGGGAAGCGTTTCGAGGAGATTGGCTTCACCTCGGGCGTGGCATATGGAGAGGGGGGAACAATCCGATCTGGAATGGGGGTAGACGCTGGGGACTTGCACCAGGCCGGCTGGATGGATTTGTTTGTCACCAACATGAACCATGAACTCGATGCCATCTATCGCAACAAGCACGACGAGACTTTTGAAGATATGGCTGTGCCTTCGGGCATTGCAAATGCCACGAAAATGAAGAGCGGTTGGGGTGTGAAATTCTTTGACTATGACAATGACGGTAACTTGGATTTGATGATCGCGAACGGTCACCCTGATGATCTTATCGACGTGATCTACCCTCGGGTGACATATCGTGAACCGCCTCTGCTGTTCCACAATACGGGCACGGGACTAAAGGATGTCAGCCAGGAGAGCGGCCCCGTTTTCGCAACGCCGATGGCGAGCCGCGGCCTGGCGCTGGGAGACTTCAACAACGATGGCGCGGTCGATGTGCTGATCTCGAATAACGATGAAGCGCCGGTTCTGCTTCGCAACGAAGTTGGCGCACAGAATAACTGGCTAGGACTACGCCTGGTTGGAACAAAGTCGAACATCGATGCAGTGGGGGCGCGTGTCACGTACCAGGCCGGAGATTTGAAGCGGAGCACAACGAAAGTAGGCGGAGGCAGCTATCTTTCATCGCATGATCCTCGTGTGGTGCTGGGAATTGGAAAGCGAACCAAGCTTGATTGGATCGAAGTGAAATGGCCGGCGCCCAGCCATGCCATTGAGCGGTTTACTGAGGTTCCTCTTAACCGTTACATTACAATCGTGGAGGGTGAGGCTAAGTGGAAGTAACCGCAGAATCTTCGCCGAAACCCGCAGTGGCTTATTTGCTCTGTTTGTCAAGATCCGCTAGATAGTTCTTTACCATGGCTACATCGTTGGGATCGCTGGCGAATTTCAGATACTCGCGTAATTGAGCAGCTTCACCCGCGCGATCACCCTTCGCTTCGTAGATTTGAGCCAGCAGGAAATGCAAGCGCGGATCGATGTTGCTTTTGTCGATTTCTGCACCCCGCAACGCGCTTTTCTCTGCCTCAGGCAAATTGTGCAGATTCAGGTTCGCGGCAGCGTTGTATTCGTACGCCACCATATCGTTAGTCGGGTCAATTTCCAGGGCGCGACTGCTAAGCTGCAGCACTTTATCCCAACTCTGCGAGCGCGCGGAGATATCCGCCAGGCAAAGATAGGCTGGCAAGAAATTCGAGTCAGTTGTCAGAGGCTGAGAACAGGCATTGTGGGCATCTTCAGTTTTCTGCTGGGCTTCCAATACTTGACCCAGCACGACCCAGGCAGCCGAATATTTTGGCCATTCTTTAACCGCCTTGCGAAAATGATTCTCAGCTTCGACTAATTTATTGTTCTTGACGGCCGCACAACCGTCCTCGTATTTCCTTTGCGCCTTGGCTGGAATTTGCAAATCGGCAATCCCCACGGTCGCAGAGCGCACGCCGTTGAGCGGCGCAAGAAAACAGTTATTCTCTTTTGCAATCGGTGACGAGGCTGGCTTGACGTTGCTATCCAACATCAACTTGTTTTGGTCAAAGTTGGTTGCCGGGGCTGGGGTGGTAGGGGCTTGAGGTGGCGGCGTAGGAGGGCGTGTATTCCCGCCGCCCCTGTGCTGAGCCAGCAATGGCGTCACGCTTAAGACTAATGCGCTTGCACAAAAGAAAATCAGGACTGGGCGGCCGCAGTGCAGCGTCGATACTTGCTTCATAAGCCCTCCCATGCAGCAGTCACTCAAGGCGCGATCTGCCGTTACGAGCCTTTATGAACTCACATGGTAGTCCCGTTTTCGTTCAAGTCCAACCGGTTTTTGCTTGCGAGCGTAGGAAAGAGATATCTCTCGGCTATTTTGGCTCGGTAATCCGCAGTATCTGGTTTTCCGCGAGCCCGCTTGTCACGACCTGTTTTTGGCCGGAGGGCCAGTCAACTTCGACGCGGTCGATTTTTGTGGCGTCACCCAGACCGAAGTAAAGTGGAAGGACACTTTGGGAAAGGTAGCCAGATTTTCCATCGTTGTATTTTGTGTATGTCTGTCCGGCCGTCTGCACGCGCACAGTGGCGCCCAGTCCGTTGCGATTTGACCGAGTCCCGACCAGAACGACTTTCAGCCAGTTAATTGCTTTCTGCTGTGCCAGGTCACTGATGAGGACCTGGGGCGCCGAGTTGAAATCGTTGGTCACGATGTCGAGGTCGCCATCGTTGTCGAGATCGAACATCACGGAGGACCGGCTGGAGCGTGGAGACATTACAGTAATCTTCCCTGATCGTCCGGCGCATACTTTCTGATTGATGTCGTTCAGGTCTCTTTTGCGAGCAGTCGAGTTCAAACCACGGGGTGTAAATGTCTTTTCGCGGTTCGATTCCAAGCAGGAATTCGGAGTCGAGGAACTTCTGCCCGCGGTTATTCAAGAGCATCGAGTTAATTCCGTAGCGGAAGGGAAAGCTCATGCCGGACGCGATGAAAATGTCGTCCCATCCGTCAGCATTGAGGTCTCCGACGCTCACCCCCCACGGCCAGTAATTCTCGACTCCAAGACGATCTGAGACTTCCTCGAACTTGCCATTCCCCAGGTTGTGATAGAAAGCATTGCCCCAGATGTAGTCGGAGTGCGATGCCTGCAGGAACGAATCCGGCCAACGCATCGTGGACTTCAGCTTCTCACGATCGGGATCGACGGACTCGCTCATGTCAGAGTGCATGTCGGTGACGATGAGATCCATGCGTCCATCGTTGTCGAAATCAAAAAACTTAACTCCCATGGCGCCCCACGGAGTCTTTGGAAAATACTGTTCAGTTTTGTCAACGAACTTCTTGCCGCCTTCGTTTTCAAAATAATGGTCGTGGCCCTGCATATTCAGAATGAATAGGCCGGGGAAGCCATTACTATTCAGATCGGCAAAGGTTGCATCTCCACACCAACCGGTTGGGCGCAATCCGGCTTCCGCGGTCACGTCCTTAAAGCGGTCGTGGCCCAAATTCTTGTATAGAACGGGATATTCATAGCGTTGAGGGTGAAGATGACCAGAGAAGGCATCCGGCAATCCGATGTACTGACCCTGCGCGCCTTTCTTGTCGCTGGTGTACTTGCCCACGTTGCAGACCAGCAGGTCGAGCAGGCCATCGTTGTCATAGTCGAAGAAAACCGCTCCGGAAGAATGGCTGACCAGATCGAGGCCGGCCGCTTTCGTGATGTTCGTGAAATGCCCATGCCCGTCATTTTTGAATAACGCGTTGCCGCCGAGGACCGTGGTGACGAACAAATCCTGAGTGCCATCGTTATCGATGTCGGCGAACGATGCGGCGACGCTGATGCGCCCGGGCAGTCCGACTCCCGCTTCCTTCGTGATGTTCTTGAATTTGCCACCACCCAAGTTCTTCCACAGTTCGTTGCCGCCGACCTGATTGACGAAGTAAATGTCGTATAAGCCATCGCCATCGACATCCGCCACCGCAATGCCATTGCCATGATCATAATGGACTAATTTGTAATCGATACCTGCATCGTCCACGATGTGGTGGATGAAAGTAATACCGCTCTCTTTGACTTTATCGGTCAAGTGGAAACGATAAAAAACTTTGAATTGGTCCACCGTGTCGGCTTGCGCTTGTTTGCGCGCGGCAAGCGTGTCGACTCCGATGTCGGGTTGGGGATAACGGACCTGGGGTACGGAGTCGCTCGAAGCGCCGCCCAGAACGAGAAGCGCAGCGGAAAGCAAAAGCGATGCCGCTAGGAGCGGCCAATTTCCGTGGCGTGGCAAATTCGTATCTCCTTGGAAGGGGAGCGGAGCTGTTCGGAACACGTACCGCTAAGCCATTGAATTATAGGCGAACGACCGAGGCGACAATACGGCGTGAGCAAGAAATCGCGCCGCCTTGGTCAAGATAAGTCGGCCATCGACTTCAAAGTTTTCGCAGTGACACTGGAAGCCATGATGAGAGTGAATATGCGCCTGGGCCAGTGAATATGAGCGCTATAGCCAGCAACAACTCCGTGAGCGCATATTCCATACCACCGCGACTGACGTCGAAACCGTGCGGAAGATGGACTAGAATGATCGCCCCAAGCATTACGAGAGCAACGCACGCCGCCCCAACTCGAGTCAGAATACCAGTCAGAACTGCCAAGCCCCCAGCGACCTGCGCCAGTCCGACTAGATACCCAATCACAACCGGCATACTGCGGGCAAGCGGCAAACTGGTGCGGTCCAGGACCCCCGAAGGCGCCAAAGAGGATGGCACTCCCGTGATACAGAAACGCCAAAGCGCTAGCAATGCGAACCAGCAGGAGCGCGGCATTGATCTGCCACGACTCTGGCATGTTTAGTCGCGGAGGTGAGTTCATCTCAACTATCCCATTCACGGGTAAAAATAAAATATCTAACTTCCATCGGACAGGCCTAGAGCTATTTTGGCGTCCATAGCGGATGAGCCGTGAACAGACCGCTTGCGAAGCCAATCTGGTAAACCACCAGGAGACCGAACGCCAGGCTAAGCACTCCCGAGGCCATCGCCAGTTTGCTGGCGACGCGCTGGCTTCTACCCACGAACCTGAGTGTAGAAGCAAGGCTCAAGGTGATCACCATCATGCCCGCGATGGTGCCCAGTCCGAAAATCAACAGATAGGCAATGGCCCAGTGCGCATTCCGGATGGTGCTGAGGACGAGCAGGGCAACCGCCGCCGATCCCGCCAGGCCGTGAACGATGCCCACTGCCAACGGCCGGAGGTGCTGATATGCACCGGACCTGGCAAGCATCCTGTCCAAAAAAGCCAACGGCGTCTGATCGGGTGCGTGAGGGTGGACTTCAGGCTGGTGCGCATGTCGATGGCTGTGGACGTAGTCCCCGTGACTGTGAGGATGAGAGTGAACAGTGCCCTGATGGTGCGTATGTTCCTCGTGTCCGTCATTGTCGTGAGCGGCAAGCGGCAGGCCAGGGACGGAACGCAGAAAACCTGCAAGGTTCATAATTCCGAGGATGATTAGCATCAGTCCCACGGACAATTCCATGCTGAGGCCAACGCGAGCGGGGATGATCAGATTGAATAGGATAATTCCTGCACCTACCACGAAAATGGTGACGGTGTGACCCAGTCCCCAAAATGCGCCAATCAGAGCGGCGCGAGCGAAATTGCGTTGTCGGGTGACGATAGTTGCGACCGCGATCACGTGGTCAGGATCGGTCGCATGCCGCATGCCGAGAAAAAACCCCACGGCAATAATGGAAAGAAAGGCAATCATGGCTTTTTGCCGTAGGCTAAGCGGCAGCTTTTTTATTGTCCTCGTTCGGATTGGAAATGGAAGAAAAGATCATCACGGGTCCCCTACACCCTACCCGGTTTCGTACGCTCACCGCAACTGGAACGAGTGAAATTCGAAGGTCCTCGACCGCGTTGGGCTTCGCCGACATCAGCAGCGGGATGGGGTCGAGAGCCATGCTTGAGGTAATGCCTTAGGACGACACCGGCGGCACAACCGTTGCCCGGTGAAGTAGGCTACAGATCTGTCGTCCATCATTAACTGCGACGGACGCCAATGTTCGACGTGAAACAGTTCTTAGCAGTCCTCACTTCGCTAGGGTCTACCCGTTCTCAGGCAACTAGATACTTCTTAGATACGTCTGAAGTTCGGTGTAGACGTACCGCGGAAGGCGTAGGCCTATGATGAAAGTCTAGGATCGACTGCCGACTCCACCCGCAGTGGAGAGTCCTGGCAGCAGCCGTTGCCGGCAGAAGGAATGAGATTCTTCCCATGGACAACACATCGAAGCAGAAAGTCTTGTGGATGGGCGCGCTGCTCGCGCTCACATTGCTGACGATAGTACAACCCCCTAAAGCAGTTGCTCAGGATCAATATGGTAGTGACGATCCGCCGGGCCGGGTGGGTAGACTCGGCTACATGGAGGGGTCGGTTTCATTTGACCCAGCCGGCGAATCGGATTGGGTGCAAGCGGTTCCCAATCGTCCGATGACAATCGGCGACAAGCTTTGGGTCGATAGGGGTTCGCGCGCCGAAGTGCAGCTGGGTACGGCCACGATCCGCCTGGCGGAAAACACTGGCATGTCTTTTCTGAACTTGGACGACCGTACAGTCCAAATCCAACTTACTTCGGGCTCGCTCAATGTACGAGTGCGTCGAATGAATCGCGATGATGTTTTCGAAATCGATACACCGAATCAAGCGTTTTCTGTGTATCAACCCGGAAGGTACCGGTTAGAAGCTAGTGAAGATGGAAATTACACGGTGGTAAGTGTGCGCGAGGGGGAAGGAGAGTCGACCGGCAACGGACAGACTTTCACGCTGCATGCAGGACAGAGAGGGACGTTCAGCGGCACCGAGACACTGAATGCGGAAGTCGTGGATATCGGGGGACCGGATCAGTTCGATAACTGGAGCAACGATCGTGACCAACGTTATGAGCGATCGCGATCGGCCCGGTATCTCTCCCGTGATGTCGTTGGTTACGAAGATCTGGATGATTATGGAGACTGGCGCGACGATCCCAGTTATGGTCACGTCTGGTTTCCTAACCGTGTAGATGCGGGATGGGCGCCGTATCACGAAGGTCATTGGGCGTGGATAGCTCCCTGGGGTTGGACTTGGGTAGACGACGCGCCATGGGGCTATGCGCCATTTCATTATGGCCGCTGGATAAGTGCTGGCGGACGTTGGGGCTGGGTAGCGGGTCCGGTGGACGTTGTCCCTGTTTACGCGCCCGCCCTGGTCGTGTTCGTCGGCAGTCTCGGCGTGGTCGGAGGTAATGTCGGATGGTTCCCATTGGGTCCACGCGAAGTCTATGTTCCCACCTACAACGTAAGTCGCGAGTATGTGAATAGGGTCAACATCAGCAATACGACGGTCAACACGACCACCATCAACAACGTCTACAACACAACCATCGTCAATAAAAGCACCACTATCACGAACGTTACGTACGTGAATAAAACGGTTCCGGGCGCTGTGACTGCGGTGCCGCAGCAGGCTTTCGCGAGCGCGCAGCCTGTGGCCAAGGCCGCGGTCAAGGTCGACCCGAGACAAATAGCCTCCGCGCCGATTGCCGCGAGAGTAGCCGTTGCGCCTTCGCGAGAAAGCGTACTGGGAGTGCACGCGAACACGGCTAACCGTGTGACCGCACCACCGCCGGCAGTAGCGAACCGTCAGGTGATCGCCAAGAACACTCCGCCTCCTCCGCCGGTGCCGTTCGCCAGACAGCAGCAAGCGCTGGCGGCGCATCCGGGACAAGCTCTGGCGAAACAGGAAGTGCAGAGCTTGCGACCCACGACGACCGCACAAGTACATCCGATGGTCAAGATGGCGCCTCCGGGAAAGCCTGCGACGCCGAACATGGTCCGCCCGAGTAACCAGCCCGCGAACCGCCCGGCCAGCCAGCCGGCTCCGGGCGCAACTACTCCGGCGCCGTCAAACCCGCCGCCGGCTACGCAGCCGAATAATCGACCGGAGCCGAATCGGCCGCCTGCGGCCCAGCCAAACAACCGTCCGGAACCAAATCGGCCGGAACCAAATCAACCGCCGCCGAACAATCGTCCAGCAGAGCCGCCAGCGCGGAATGATCGTCCGCCCTCTGCGCAGCCGAACAATCGCCCGCAACCGAACCAGCCCCAGCCCAATAATCGGCCGGAGCCAAATCGGCCGCCTGCGGCGCAGCCGAACAACCGTCCTGAGCCAAATCGGCCGGAACCAAATCAACCACCGCCGAACAATCGTCCAGCAGAGCCGCCGGTGCCGAATGATCGTCCACCCTCTGCTCAGCCGAACGCTCATCCGCAACCGAACCAACCGCAGCCGAATAATCGGCCAGAACCGAATCGACCGCCCGCGGCTCAGCCGGAGCCAAATCGTCCGCCTGCGCGCAACCGGAACCGAATCGACCGCCTGCGCCTCAACCAAACAATCGCCCGGAAGCAAATCGGCCGGAGCCAAATCGTCCGCCGGCTCCGCAGCCGAATAATCGGCCTGAACCAAACCGAAATGAGCCTGCTCCGAGGCCGCCAACTCCTCCGCCGAGTGAACGCCAGCAGCCTCAGCAAGCGCCGCCAGAGGCACGTCCGGCGCCGCAGCAACAGCAGCCCCGTCAGCCGACACCCGAAGAGAAGAAACGACAGGAGGAACAGCGGAAGCAAAATGAGAAGCCGCAACCACCGCAATAGCGGCGAGGTGTGCGAGCATATTCGATCGAGGTGCGCCGGTAGAAAGTATCCCGGGTAAATGAAAAGGCACGCTTACGAGTAGCACTATCCTTATGAGCAACTTCGCGCGAGGATAGCAACTCTAAGCGTGCGGGAGTAATCAATAATGCCAGCCAGGAAGAAATCGAGTCGTCGCAAGTATGGCAAAGCCGCTGGGAAGACCGTCGCCAGCGCCATGCGCCGGAAGAAACACGGCACCCTCCGCTCGGGCAAAGGCGGCAAGGGAGGCAGAGTGAAGAGTCGCAAGCAAGCCATTGCGATTGGCCTCTCGGAAGCCCGCAAAAAGGGAGCCAAGGTTCCCAAGAAAAAAGCCGCTTAACTACAAAGTCAGCAGCCCTGCGGATCGGCCGCAGAATGGCCGGCGATATCGCGAAGCTGTGATCTGGGCCGCTGAGCCCACCGATTAGAGCAGATCCAACGCTGAACGGTTCTCGCGTTCAACCTGCCTGAGCGTGCAATCTCGAGGTGCCTTCTCGGGACGCCATCGCAGGAATTTGGTGCCATGGCGAAAGCGCCCGCCGGTAAAGTGATCAAACTGTACCTCGACCACAAGCTTCGGGGCTAACGGCTGCCATTCCACGGAACGTCTCGTGCTCCACCGGCTCGGACCCCCCGGGGCTCGTCCGGTAAAACCGGGTGGCTTAATCATTTTCCTGAGTTTCCTGGTCAAGGCGGGACGACCCTTCTCCTGGATCGAAGATGTAAATCCAACATGATCGAGTTTGCCCTCACTGTTATAGAGACCCCGAAGTAGCGAACCCCCAGTGGTTTTCTGTCAAGATAGCGGAATTCTCCGACAACACAGTCGGCAGTGCGTTGCTTCTCAATCTTCTGCATCCCACTGCGTTCACCAGATTGGTATGACAGATCACGGCGTTTGGCAATTACTCCATCCAGTGCCACGCCCATGTGGAACCATTTGCGTGCAACCGACAAATCTTCCGTCACCGGTGAGAGCCGAATGGTTGGGTTGGCTTTCAGGTATTGTTTGGCGAAGCGTTCGAGTTTCTCAGCGGCGGGCGAACGGCATCTTCACCAGTGATCTGCCCTTCTCGTCGACGAGCAGGTCAAAAACGATAAAGACGGAAGGCGTCGATTGGCTCAGTCTCAGTATGCGGCTGGCAGCAGGGTGGATGCGCATCAACAACTGATCAAACGACAGCGTCCCATCCACGGGAATAACGATTTCACCGTCCACCACGAATTGTTTGGCACGGAGTGCGGATAGTGATGAAACCAACTCAGGGAAATATCTTGTCAGCGGTTTGCCGGACTTGGACACCAGCTCGAGCCGCTTGCCATCGCGAAAGGCGAGACATCGGAAACTATCCCATTTCGGCTCGTACTGCCAGTCGGAACCGGTGGGAAGTTCCGACGCCGGCAGTGCTTCCATGGGGCGGTAGCGATGGTTCAGTGGCAACGACATCGGCAGCTCCGGACAGCGGCAGGCGAATAGGATGCATCTAGTCGAAAGATCGTTCGTTCATCGTTGCTGGCGTTGACAAACTACCATGACACAGGGGAATGACGTAATCGTGATCGGCGGAGGGATAGCGGGACTTGCCGCGGCTTCGCAGCTAGGGCATTCCGGCGTTTCGGTTTGCATTCTGGAAGCGCGCGACCGGATCGGTGGCCGCATCTTCACTCAGCGTGATCCAGCGTCTCCGGCGCCTATTGAGTTGGGTGCCGAGTTCATTCACGGTCGACCCGCTGAGGTATGGAAACCGCTTCAGCAGGTGGGGATCAAAATCACGGAAGTCGAAGGACAAAACTGGTGCGTCTCAAATCAGCGGCTTTCTCCCTGCAGCTTTTTCTCTCAAATCGACGAAATTCTGAACAAAATGGATGATTCTTTATCGGACGAATCATTTCTGGAATTTCTGGACCGCTGCTTTCCCAATCCAGGCAATGACCCTAAGAGAGAAGAAGCTAGGCAGCGGGCCTTGGGTTATGTGACCGGCTTTAATGCCGCCGATCCCAGCCTGGTTGGGGTTCACTGGCTAGTCCAAGGCATGCGCGCCGAGGAAAGCATTCAAGGCGACCGGGCCTTTCGATCCAGTAATGGATATGAGGACCTGGTTGAGATCTTTAGGCAGCAGATCGCTATGCATGACGTGACAGTGCAGACGAACACAGTTGTCGATAGCGTGAGGTGGAGGAGGGATTCGGCGGAAGTGACGGTCCATAATAGTGCTGAGGGTTTCTCGATACTCGCGGCCCCACGGGTGCTGGTGACGTTGCCCCTCGCGCTCTTGAAAGCACCCGTCGGAGAACTTGGCGCAGTCCAATTCACGCCGCCGCTGCCGCGAGAGAAACTTCAGTCGATCGACAAACTGGAGATGGGGAAGGTCATCCGGATTGTGCTTCGGTTTCGTCAGCGTTTTTGGGACGCGATCTCTCCGTCCGGCGACCAGTTCAAGACGCTCTCCAGCATGAGTTTTCTATTCTCACAGGACGAATGGTTTCCTACGTGGTGGACAACCATGCCGGAGAAACTGCCAATCATTACGGGCTGGGCGCCATTTCGTTCTGCTGAGCGTCTATCGGGCCAAAGCCATTCCTTCGTGGTGAAGCGCAGCCTCCAGACGTTGGGCGAGCTGTTGGGTGTTGACTCAAACCAACTTGAGAGTTGGCTGGATGCTGCCTATTTTCATGACTGGCAACGCGACCCATTTTCGCGCGGAGCTTACAGCTACGGAAAAGTCGGAGCGGATGGGGCACAGCGGTCTCTCGCATCTCCAGTGGAAAGCACACTGTTTTTTGCCGGCGAAGCGACCGACACCTCTGGACATAATGGGACGGTCCACGGCGCGATAACAAGCGGATATCGTGCTGCGAGGGAAATCCTCCAAGGCCGAAGCTGAATAGCGACCTCCTAGACACCCTCGTTAAGTTTTTCCGGAGATATCCTCTCAACGGCTATACTGCTAACCCATAACAAGAGAGAAATCATGAGCCAAACGAAAGGCTACGCAGCGATGACTGCGAAGGCTCTGCTTACCCCCTACGTGTTTGAACGGCGCGAGCCCCAGGAACACGATGTCGCCATCGACATCAAGTACTGCGGAATTTGCCACTCCGATATCCATCAGAGTCGCGGGGAGTGGAGCGACTACCTGGAGGAATCTATCTTTCCCATGGTTCCTGGCCACGAAATCGCTGGACTTGTGACCGCTATCGGGAGCAAGGTACGCAATTCAAAATCGGCGACAGAGTCGGTGTGGGCTGCTTTGTGGACTCATGCCGCACTTGCGTTGAGTGCAAGCGGGACTCGAGCAATACTGCACCGTACACACGGTGTGGACTTATAACGCCCGAGACAAAGAAGGCAAACCCACCTACGGCGGCTATTCCGAGCAAGATCGTCGTTGACGAAAATTATGTTCTGCGCATGCCGGATAACCTGCCGCTGGATGCGTGCGCCCCGCTGCTGTGCGCCGGTATTACTCTTTATTCTCCGCTGATGCACTGGCAGGCTGGACCGGGCAAAAACGTCGCGATTGTTGGTCTGGGCGGATTGGGGCATATGGGCGTCAAATTTGGTCATGCTTTGGGCGCGGAGGTCACGGTTCTCAGCCAATCCTTGAAGAAACAGGCGACGACGGCAAACGTCTGGGGGCAGATTATTTCTACGCCACCAGCGAACCCGAGATTTCACCAAACTTGAAGGGCCACTTCGATCTGATTATCAACACGGTTTCGGCCAATATGGATTGGAATCAGTATCTCAATCGTGCTGAACGTCGACGGCTCCATGGTCATTGTCGGCATGCCGGAGAAAGCAGATTCCCATCGCGGCTTTTTCTCTTGCTGCGTCGGCGCAGTCTCGCCGGATCGGCCATCGGCGGCATCCGCGAAACGCAGGAGATGCTCGATTTCTGCGGGAAGCACAACATCACTAGCGATATCGAACTGACGCCGATTCAGAATGTGAACGAGCTTTCGATCGGGTTCTCAAGAGCGACGTGCGCTATCGCTTCGTGATCGACATGGCGTCGCTAAAATCGCAGTGATGTGGCGCTCGAGAGTTCGGGTGGTTCGGAAAGTTTACTCTCTCATTAAATCTCAAGCGGCTGGAATATGAACGGCTTCCGGACAAGTCAGCGATGCGTTGAAAACGGCAGGTGGCCCACTCAAGCCCGGTTTTGGCTTGAGTGGGAAACTTAGTGGCAAAGCAACACAACACCTTAATCCCCCAAATGAGAATTTGATATTCATCTGTGACAGACATAACCCGCACGCGAGAGGACGGGTGGAATAGAGGTCGGTATGGCGTACACGAAAACGCGAATGGGCTGCGGGAAGATTTGTTCACCCACAGCTGCCCACTGGAGGCAGCGGGTCCGCCAACGTCGCCGACAATGGCCTCGCTCCTGCAGGGCGTTCGGCTCCCGGCGTCCGCCTCGGTAACTGGCTGGACACCGGAACAGGGCAAGACACTGCTCGCCGCGTTTGACCCTGCCACGCTGCGACGAAAGCGCAAACCGCGCCATGGTTGCCATGCTTCTCGGGTGCCGGCTCGGCGGTCCGAACTCTTGTCCGTGGCTGTGAAGACAATCCAGCAGCGTCAAGCACCATTGTCGGCGGTCCCGAAAGAGAATCGGGGAGAAACAGCTGTAGTTTCATTACTTTTTACTTTTATGTTCTTTCGCTCGCGTACCCCAGGCGCTTTCCTCTTCAATTTGATCTGATTGTAATCAACGGCGGCACGGACGAGATTTGTTAGAGCACGCTCATTAATCTTATCGCCCTCGAAAAAATCGATCGCTCGCCACGCGTTGCCTCCGGGGCCCGCGTTGAAGAGCTTGTAGGATCTGGGAGGCTCGCCCCGTGGGAAAAGGTAAGCTTCACCTTATCTTTGTGACCGTTGCCAACCGCGATTATTCCGTCGTGAGACCACACTGGGCTTCCCATCCACTTCCATTCTTCGACGATCTCAGGGTCTGCCTCGTGTATGATTTCGCGCACTTTCGCGAGCGTCTTCCCGCGCCAGTCCCCAAGTTCCTTGATTCTCTCGTCGATTAATGCGGAGGCAGATTCCACCGGAACAGGCCTTTTCATGTTCAGCTCCAACTCTCGCACCTAATTTAGCTGCGCTCAGCGTAACCTGCAACCTCCGAAAGTGGGAGCCTCCTCTGGTTCGCGTAGAATTGACGGCAAGCCAGTAATCGCCTACGCCGACCGCATCTCAAGGTATGAGTCGAAACTGCTGCCAATCCCGGACATTCCGTCCGGACTTGCGAAGCCTCCGCCCGAACCACCCTCGTCCCTTTCATAGGAGCAGGTGCGTCGGTGCTGGCCGGGTGCCCCAACTGGAAGGACTTTGCCGACAAGAGTCTACGTTGTCTAGTAGGAAGCGGTAAGTTTTCCTACTCCCAATTCGACCAAATCAGTCATCTGCACCCGCGGGTCAAGCTTTCACTGGCGCGCACTCTTGCAAACGAACACAATGGCCACCGTGAGCCAGCGAAACGGCCCCTGGCTGAAGTCGGCCTTTTTCACGAAGCCCAGCACTTCGGTATAGAAGCGCAGGGCCTTGTCCTGGTCGTCGACGTACACGCTGGTCAGTTTGATTTTCATCGGTTCCCTTGTGTTGCCGCATTCGCGGGCGCCGCCCGTCACTACTTCTTTCTTTTCGTTAGTGTTGACTGATCCATGCGATCGAGGTGGCGTTCGAGAGCGTCTACGTGAGCGGACCAGAACCGACGGAACGGAGCCAGCCAGGCATCCACCTCCTGAAGTGGTTCGGTTTCAGCCGGTAGAGACGGCGCTGTGCGTCCACCGTGGATTCCAACCCGGCCTCGCGCAGCACTCGCAGGTGCTTTGACACGGTTGGCTGCGGCATACGAAGCTGACGCTCGATCTCTCCAACCGACTGTCGTGACGAGACCAGGAGGCTCAATATCGCGCGGCGGTTCGGCTCCGCAATGATTTCGAAGACAGATTCCATTCGCCCTGATATACTCCACAGAGCATATACGTGTCAAGGTATATTAAGCGCCGACTAAGTCGCTCCGAGCTGGCGCGTCCGCCCATCCAAAAGCATCGCCCGGCTGCGTCCGACGCGCATTGCCGGACGCAATGCCTTTAGATCTCGATCCAAGGCACGGACGCTCTGGCGGAACCAGGTGCCGCGCGATATAACTTTTTGTTTTTGACAAGCCGTTTCTTGGTTTGAGTTTGACGCAGATACATCTCACCCAAGTGAAATAGTGCCGCGGCAACCTTCCCTATGTCGAGACCCGCGATGGCTTTCATGGAGGCAAGGATCTTCCAACATTTGCGGTGCGATTGTTCTGTAGCATCGATGAGCTCCCGTACTCGTTTTCGGCTCGTGGCACGTGGACTAGATTTGTCCGTCTCACGCATGCGGGATCAATTGAGATTTGGTGGAGGCGGCGGGAGTCGAACCCGCGTCCGAAAATGTTATGGTCAAGAACTACAATACTTATTCGCGTTCCGTCGCCAGACGTTGGCTTACCATGAGGAATGGACCTTGCGGTAAACCCACCGATCTTGCCAATGCTTGCCAAGCGTGTTGACGAATTACCAGATGGCGAGAATTGGGTTTTCGAACCAAAGTGGGACGGATTTCGTGCGCTGGTGTTTCGCGATGGAGATGAGATCCTTATCCAGAGTCGCGACGAAAAGCCGCTAAACCGTTATTTTCCTGAGCTTCTAGAGCCGTTACGCTCCGCGCTTCCTCCTCGCTGCGTCCTCGACGGAGAGATGGTCATCGTCAAGAACGATGGGCTCGATTTTGACGCGCTGCAACTACGGCTCCATCCTGCCGCATCGCGCGTGAAGCTTCTGTCTGGCCAAATTCCGGCGTCGTTCGTCTTTTTCGATCTGCTTTGCCTAGGCGATCGTGATCTTCGAAGCGAGTCTTTCCAAACCCGGCGCCGCGAACTGGAATTACGGCTTTCATCGGCGCTGCCGCCCATCCATTTAACCCCGGCAACCAGCGACCGTACTATAGCCGCAGACTGGTTTCGCCGGTTTGAGGGCGCAGGTCTTGATGGCGTCATTGCCAAGGATCCTGCAGGAACCTACGAACCTAATAAACGTGTCATGCTGAAAGTCAAACACGAGCGCGACTGCGATTGCGTGGTCGCAGATTTCGCTGGTACAAGAAAGGCGATCGTACTTTGATCGGCTCATTGTTGCTGGGCCTCTTCGACGATGCTGGTGCTTTGCAGCACGTTGGAGTCTGCTCAAGCTTCACCGCTAGCAAACGGAAGGAACTCGCCGAATTTCTTGAGCCTTATCGCGAGGACGCGCTGGTCCATCACCCGTGGAAGCACTGGGCGGAGGCACAAATCGAGTCCGAAGACGGTGTCAAGCGCATGCCGGGTGGGCAGAGCCGCTGGAGTCAAGGCAAGGACTTGTCCTGGGAGCCGTTCGTGCTGAACTGGTGGTGGAAGTTGCTTACGAGCACATGCAGGGAGTCGCTTCCGCAACATGGCGCATTTCCGCCGATGGCGAACGGACAAAAAACCTAGCGATTGCACGTATGCGCAGCTTGAAATCGTCCCACCCCAGGAACTAGCGGCAATTTTTCCCCAAGGGCGCTGAGTTACTCCTCTGATTTCCTCTTCTTGTGCCGCTCACGCCATTCCCGCGTTGGATCATCATCTGGGTCAGGAGTTTCGTGCGGCGGCCGGAGCGCTTCGGGCACATGGCGCAAGTTGATTCGGATGCGGGTCCACGTCGATGACCTACCTCGCATAGAGTCAATCAGCACGTCGTCTACCGCAAGGAGTCTAGCTATCTGGGCGTGTTTCTTCTTCCACCTTTCGAGACCCGCCAGTGCGGCCGCTTTATCGGGAGAGTTTGCAACAACGATGAGCGGCATCTTGATTCGTGGCTTCTTTATCGCTGATTTCGCGCGAGAGGGCATTACGCGCGGCGCCTCCCCTTCCATTTTTCGGAAGTGCGGGGGCCAGGGCGCATCACCGAGACCGGCAGCTTCGTCTTTCTCGGCAAGTTCGAGCAATTTCTCCAGCGAGCCGGGCCCGTCATTCATGCTCGCGTGTGGATCGCCCATCTTTGCGAAACGCTGCGGAACTGTGAATATCGTGAAATCGGCGGGATCACACTCAGGAACTTCATTCCAGCTAAGCGGCGTCGAAACACGTGCATCAGGAAGCGGACGTACCGAATAGGCAGAGCAAGTAGTCCGGTCCTTGGCGTTCTGGTTGTAGTCTAGGAACACACCATGACGTTCTTCCTTCCACCATTTCGAGCTGGCCAGAGTGGGCGTGCGCCGTTCCACTGCACGTGACAAGGCGACGGCGGCTCGACGGACTTCAGTGAACGTCCAGCGCGGTTCGATCCGTACGTTGACATGCATGCCGCGCGAACCGCTGGTTTTAGGCCAGCCGCGAAGCCCCAGTTCTTCGAGCAATGCTTCACTTCAAGAGCGACACGCCGCACATCGTCCCAGCCAACGCCTGGAATCGGATCGAGATCGATTCGCAGTTCATCGGGATGATCAAGATCGCCTGAGCGTACCGGATGGGGGTGCAGCTCGATGCAACCGAGATTCACGATCCAGGCTAGCCCGGCTGCATCATCGACGACGATCTCCTCCGCTGTTCGACCCGAAGGGAAAGACAGAGTAACGGTTCGCAGCCAGGGCGGGCGCTTATCGGGCGCACGTTTTTGATAAAACGCCTCTCCCTCAGCGCCGTTGACAAAACGCTTGAGAACTATCGGGCGATCCTCAATTCCAGCGAGCGCGCCAGGCGCAGCGGAAAGGTAGTAGTTCACGAGATCGAGTTTGGTGACTCGCGCCTGCGACGAGAAATATAGCTTGTCGGGATTCGTGATCTGAACTTCACGTCCCTCAACCAAGAGCACCTTACTGGCAGTTTCTTTTGCCACGAAATCAGGCTATCACCGATGGGAGATAGTGAATCTGTTTGAACTTGTTGGAACAAGGTAGCCGAGGGATCTGGAAAGTATTGGTGGAGGCGGCGGGAGTCGAACCCGCGTCCGAAAATGTTACTGGTCAAGAGACTACATGCTTATTCCAGTTCATGCCCCAGGCATTACCCTAGGACGTTCGCGGCCGCCGCTCAGAACGGACAAGAAACGGTTGCCGCTAGCCTGAGATCTTAGCCTCCCTGCCCAGACGTAGCAGAGAAGAGCAGCCCTCTGTGTGACGCTCGCTCACAGCCCAAGGGCGAAGCTGTGGAGAGCGGCTGCCTAATTAATTAGGCTGCGTATGCCATTTGTTGATTGGCAATTATCATTTTGCCCACGATTACGGGTGTGTGCACCCGGCATGCCTCTTGGCCGCAAGCATCTCCGTCGAAGCCGTGACGCCCCCACTGGTGGGATTGGCCGTGTAAAGAACTACTTCCAATCTAGGTTGGAAAAGATGGGAAGTCAAACAGTTGATTAGATGACCAAAGTCTTCGTTGGGACCATGTTTTCGCCTAGCTGTGAGTGGAACGTGCAAGCTTCGCTTCCAACCTGGTTTTCACCTCCGGCCACTCGGTATCCAGAATGCTGAAGTAGACCGAGTCGCGAATCCGTCCGGTCCAAGTGATCAGATGTTTGCGCAATGTGCCTTCTTCCTTCGCCCCGATGCGCAGGATCGCATTTCTCGATTTCTGATTCAGAGCGTCGGTTTTCAACTCGACGCGCACGCACTGCCACACTTCGATGGCGTGCCGCAGCATCAGATATTTCGCTTCGGTGTTAACCGCAGTACGCTGCCACGCTGGAGCGATCCAGGTCGAGCCGATTTCCACTCTTCGGTTGGCGCGATCAATATTCATGAAGCGGGTGCTGCCCACCACGCGTCCGGACCCACGCTCAACAGTGGCAAAAACTATCGACTCGCCACGCTCCTGCTCCTCAAAAGCTTTGTCTACGAGGCTGAAAGTCCGCCGGCGTTTTCATGGAATAAGGAATCCAGCGGAAGATGTCGTCCAGAGCGTCTTTGGCGGCCTCCCAGAAGAGCTGCGCGTGGTCGCGCTGAATAGGTTCCAGGCGAACCACCGAACCTTCAAGAGTGAGCGGTGCGACGATATCCAATGGAGAGGCGGCGAGACTCATTCCTGCATCCCTTCCGGGTACCTGCACCCATTATCTTGCATCTTGCCCATATTTGCGGCATCTCTAAGTACGGTGCCGGAACTGTAGAATGCGAAGTGTTGACTTGCGATGATTTTTTGCGTCCAAACCCGTAGAGGCCGCCGATGTCAGGAGAACTGCCGGTGAAGTCGCAATGTTTACCGTTCAGCCAGATCCCGCACACCACGCGCCTTTTCCTCGACTTCCTTTCCTATTCCCCTAAAGTTCAGCCGTTTTATCCGCGTTCGCCACGATTCAGGGATTGGGCAAAAGACGAAACAGCCCATATCCGTTATGACTCGTCGCGTCGGCAGAGAGATTGCAGACATTCTCGAACGCCAGAACAGAAATTGGGGTGCTTCGACCCGGACGCTGGAAAACATTGGACGGTTACGTGCCGGCGCTTCGGCCATCGTGACCGGCCAGCAAGTAGCGCTTTTCGGTGGGCCGCTGTTTTCCATTTTCAAGGCGCTAACGGCTGTTAAGCTCGCGGATGAGGCTACCAGTGCGGGTGCCGAGGCCGTTCCGATATTCTGGTTGGCGGCCACGGACCATGATCTCGCGGAAGTCAATCAAATCGTTATTCCCGGTCCGGATGGTTCGCTCCAGAAGCTGACGGTGCCCACGCAGGGTGTGCCGGACGCTCCAGTAGGCACGATAAAGTTTGGCGCGGAAATTGATACTGTTGTTGAGGCCGCCACTGCAATCTTTGGTGATTCCGAAGTCGCCGGTTTCCTGCGTGATGCCTACCGTCCCGGCGAGAATTTCGGCAGCGCATTTGCCCGCTTGTTTGCGCGTCTTTTTGCGGAGTGGGGCGTGGTCCTGCTCGATGGTTCCGATCCTGAACTGCACCAGATTGCGGAGCCAATCTATCGGGCTGCCGTCGAACGCGCCGTTGAGCTGGATGAGGCTCTACTGTCTCGTGGCAAAGACCTGGAAGCTGCCGGCTTCCACCAGCAGGTGAAAGTTACGCCATCTTCGACTCTGCTTTTTACCCTCCGCGATGGCGCTCGCCTACCCGTGCAGCGGCGGTCTAATGGGAGCCGCGAGCTGGAATTTGTTATTCAGGAGGAGAGAATCTCGCAAGCCGAGCTGCAACGGCGCATCGCGTCCAAGCCGGACGACTTCAGCCCCAACGTGCTGCTGCGGCCAGTAGTGCAGGATTATCTCTTACCCACGCTTGCCTACACTGGTGGGGCGGCAGAAGTCGCTTACTTCGCTCAGGCAGCAGTCGTGTATCAGGCATTGGTTGACCGAGTAACGCCCATCGTTCCACGCTTCTCCGCCAGCATCATAGAGCCAAAGTCTCAAGCCTTACTTGACCGTTATGGTCTGGGATTGTCCGATCTTTTCGAAGGCCCCGAGGCGCTGCGCGAGACGCTCGCAAAGCGCACTCTGCCGCAGGAGTTGCAAGCCGCGTTCGATCAAGCCGAGATGGCATTACGGAAGTCGCTGGATGGCATCAGCGGGCCTTTAGCACGTTTGGATAAAACGTTGGTTGAGGCGGCGAATAACGCTGCGTCAAAAATGCATCATCAGCTCGATCAATTGCGCTCACGCGCCGCCCGCGCCGAGTTGCGCCAGAGCGAAGTCCTGGCACGTCATGCCGACCAGCTCAGCAATGCGCTTTATCCCAATAAAGCTCTGGCCGAGCGCGAGATTGCCGGCATCTATTTCATCGCTCGCTACGGCACGGAGTTTCTGCGCAGCCTCTACGACAGCATTCATACCGATTGCTTCGACCATCAGGTGATCTCTTTATAGTGAAGTTGCTTTTCTAAGTAGCACGGGCGAGGCTCCTTCGACTTCGCTCAGGACGGGTCCGCCGCCTACAACTTCCTCTCTAACTCTTCCAGCGATTCCACGCGCGGCAGGTCGGTGTCCCGATACGTTCCTGCCACGTCGAATAGGATGGCCTGCATGCCCGCGCGAGTAGCGCCGAGATAGTCCACGGAATATATGTCGCCGACGTAAAGACTCTGCCCTGCCGTGCTGCCCATGTTGCGCAAGGCTGCTTCGAAAATAGCCGGATGAGGCTTTTCGTGGCCCACCAGACCCGAGTCCGTGATCGTGGTGAAGCAATCGGCGATGCCGCATCGCTCGAGGATGGAGGCAATCTTTCCGTCGGCATTGGAGATCAACCCGAGCGGATAGCGTTGTCCAAGACGTTGCAGGGTCTCGCGCGTCCCGGGACGGACAATGCACCAGTTGGCAGAACTTCGGGTGGCGTCCACCAGGCTGTCGCGCAGTTGGTCGTCGCGCAAGTCGATCTCTTCGAATAAGCGCGAGTAAAACATATACCAGAATCCATGATCTACCGCGCTGCGCTGCTGCATGATCGCATCAAAGTGGCTCTTGGTTTTGCGCTCGATTGCCAGCAGTTGATCGGGACTGGGCGCCAGTTTTCTCTCCTGGAGCGGTCGGAGGATGTGCGGCCAGTCCAGGAAGAGCAGTGTACTGCCAACGTCAAAGAACACCGCCCGAACGCGATTTGAGATCGGCAAATTGTAACCGTCCATGAGCGCCGTATGGCCTAAACTACGTACCAAGTCTGCAATCGATGGGAAGAACGAGCGCTGACTTTGTATCGGGAAACAGGTAATATCTTAGCTTTTCGAACAGAAGTCATGAAATCGTCTTTAAATTTCGAAACCCGGCGCTCATGCTCGCGTCCCTGACTGTGACCTGCACGTTTGTGCTCGAGTTTATATGGTGGGCGCGACCTCTTCTACACGCCGCGCCTTTGCTGTTTTTCGTCTTTCAATTCTCGAACAAGAAGGGCGATATCTACAACATTCTTTGGGCGCTGGTTTTTGGTTTTGCCACGCTCAATATTCTGGCCTTAGTGACCAGACGCTTTGAGCCTGGGCGCGCACGCCTGAGTTTTGGCGAGACGCTCGCCATCATGGTGGTGGTGGTCTCCGTCTTTCTCCTGGGGTGGGAAATGCTTAACCTGTTCAAGATCTTTCCCATCAAGCTTCACCCCCGCTGACGTAGGGTTTGCGGTATCATCAGTGCATGGCGAAGGGTGCTCCGGCATTCGAGGTGACCTGCCCCTGCTGCAATGCAGTGCTGAAGGTCGACCCCGCGGAAAGGGCGGTGATCGCCCATACCGCGGCAGTCCGGCCCAGGATGTTCGCTGATATGGAGGAAGCAGCCCGCGCCATGAAGGAGCAGGACAGCCGGCGCGATTCTATCTTTCGCCAGTCAGTGGAGGCTCAGAAGCACGCCTCTGACTTGCTGGAGAAGAAATTTCAAGAAGCGGTCAAGAAGGCCAAAGAATCCCCCGACACCGGTAAGCCCATCCGCGATTTCGATTTGGACTAATCTTCCACGAAATTTACACTCGGTTTACATTTTTTTGGTTCTCTCCGCTTAAAATTATGGCCTGATGTCCGACTTCCCCTTGTTGCTCGGCCATCGTGGCGCACGAGTGTCTCGCGGCGTACCGGAGAACACTTGCGCCTCGTTCGACCTGGCCCTCGAACACGGTTGTGACGGTTTTGAGTTTGACGTGCGGCTTACTGCCTGTGGGCGGGCTGTGGTCTGTCACGACCCCAGAGTCAGAGGCATCACAGTCTCTCGCGCAACTTGCGATCAGCTCAAGCATCTCCCCCAACTTAAGGACGTGCTGAAACGTTACCGCCAGCGCGCATTTCTTGACATTGAACTCAAGGTTAGGAACCTGGAATCGAAAACGCTTACTGCGCTGCGCGAAGAGCCGGTGGGAGCCGGCTATGTTATCTCTTCATTCATTCCAGACGTCGTGATGGAACTGGAGGCGCGTAGTGCTAGAGCCCCCTTAGGCATCATTTGTGACAAACCCAGCCAGTTAGCGCGCTGGCGCAAACTGCCTATCGACTATGTCATTGCTCATCAGGCGCTGGTTGATCAGAAGCTAGTCCGCGAAGTCCACGGCGCCGGCAAGAAACTCGTTGTGTGGACCGTGAACAACAAGCAGGCCATGCTTCGCTTGGCCGCCTGGGGAGTGGACGGAATTATCTCGGACAACACTCAACTTCTGGTAAGTACGCTGGGAAGAAGTAAGCCGTCGCGGTCTTGATTCTTCGCTGCGAGAGCCCCTTGGTGATAACCAGCGTAGGCCGTCTAGTCAGCGGCGGCCTCCAACATCACGTCGGAACGTCCGGGTTGACGCAGGAAGGCAGTGCGCTCGGTTTCGAAAGCTTCCAGCTCCACTGCGACTTGATGGTCGGTCCAATCCATGACCGTCCCGATGCGGGCCGCGGCTGCCCGGCTGCAGTCTGGCGACCAGCAAGCGCCAAGTGCCACCGGTACTCGACGAAGAAGCACATCTGCCAATGTGACCGCATATTCGTTGGCGAAGGCATCCACTGCCTCGGCAACGATGTGTTCGCTGTGTTGACATAGCGGCGCCCGCAGCTCGGCGCTGCTGAGCGCCATCCGCGCTATTACCGTAGAGCGTTTTCCGTGCCACTCGACAATCCCGCTGGCCGAGGTCTCACTGATCCCCCCGGCGTTGGCAATCTGTAGCACCCAGTGATCCAGGTGCGGATCCAAACTATTCGCTGCGATCATGGCCAGCTTCTTTTGCGCCCGAGGCGTAACGCCAATCTTAGACATGCACTCCCGTGCCAGCGCCGCAGCCGTGGTCAGCTTGCCACCGATGACGGAGATCATGTGAGCAGCGCCGTCATCGGCGTGATCGTGAAGATAGTGCTTGCGGCTCACGGCCGAGGGGCTAGTCTTGGGCGAGAAGGGAAGGGGCCGGACACCAGCAAAGGCATACCGTATGTCGCGCGCGGAAAGCTTGACTCGAGGAAATAAGCGCAGCAGCGAGCGCAGCAGATACTCGATTTCCTCCGACGAGGACACAGTTTTCGAAGGATCGCCGTGGTCCGGGACCTCCGTGGTGCCAACCAGGATCTGATCGTTCCAGGGAATTACGAAGATCGGTCGTTGATCAATGGCTTCTGTGAAGATAGCTGCGTCAGGCGCGCCAGGGAATCGGGGCAACACAATATGCGACCCGCGGACTCCGCCGACCATCGGGCCCTTTGTGTCGATACGAGAGCGCTGGCACATCCGGTCCGCCCATGGGCCAGTGGCATTGATGATCCAATTGGCTTCGACCCGCTCTTCTTTTTCGCTCAGCTCATCGCGCATGAGCACAGCTTTTGCGCGTCCATGACGAACATCCACAGCCAGTACCTGGGTATAGTTCCGGGCGACAGCGCCGGCCTCGATGGCTTCCACCAGCCACTCCGCCACCAGGCGCTCCGGGAACTCACATTGCGCATCTTCGAAACTGAAAATAGACCAACGCCGGCCCGCATCTAGCAGGCGTTCGAGCTTGTAGCGGTCGTTCTTGCTCGAATCGACACCTAGGTGCGCGCCTCCCATTCGACGATACAGCCAGAGCCCGGCACGCACACTCAGGGCGCTGCGGCGGCTCTTCTCGTCGAGCGCCAACAGGAAGTGTATGGGATGCACGAGGTGCGGACGCTCACGCAGCAGGCTCCGACGCTCCTGTAGCGACTCGCGGACCAATCCGAGCTCAGCGTGTTCGAGATAGCGCAAGCCACCGTGAATAATGCGGGTCGAACGGCTGGTCGTGCCGGCCGCGAAGTCATGCTGCTCAACCAGAAGCGTGCGGCGTCCGGCCCGGGCGCATTCGCGGGCAATTGCGACGCCATTGATTCCGCCGCCGATCACGATGGCCTGAAAATGTTCGCCTTCGAGAGATGGGCGGTTTGTGCCGGGAAGCTCCATATTTAGACACAAGTCTGATGCACGGTCGCCCCAGGAGCGGGGCCCGGAATACCCCAAATATAAGTGTGCGCTAATGAACGGCTTCAGGGAAGATGACCTTGGTTAGTAGGGGTAACTTGGTTGCAATGACCCCGTGTTTCTGGAGGAAACGCTCCTACACATTCAGCTTCGACGATCCGATCGCACCAACCCTAAGTCTTTATAAATATGAAAGATACAGCACCCATTTGCCTCTTTCCTTCGTAAGACTGGCGCAGTTTCCCGCGAGAGCACTTCGTTGCCCGGTGACGCGCACCTCATTTACAGTGGTTTACTTCCCCATGCCAACCACAGGAGAACGGTTCGAACGCGCGGTTTCGATCATGGCTCGGCTACGTGGGCCTGGCGGGTGTCCCTGGGACCGTGAACAGACCTTCGATTCCATCAAGCCCTACACGCTGGAAGAAGCCTACGAGGTTCTGGAGGCCATTGATAATCGCGATTGGGACGAGCTGACTGGCGAGCTCGGCGACCTGCTGTTGCAGGTCCTGTTCTATGCGCAGATGGCCAAGGATCTGGGAACGTTCTCCATCGACGAGGTTCTGGACCGGCTTTCGAATAAGCTTGTGGACCGCCATCCTCACGTTTTCGGAGATGTAAAGGCAGAAACCTCGTCTGAGGTATTGCGCAACTGGGAAGCGCTGAAAGCTGAAGAAAAGAATAAGCGCAGGAACGCCGATGCCGGCAAGACCGCCGGCACTGAAAAAGACGGCGGTGCGGCCGAGTCAGTATTGGCCGGCATTTCATCGGCCATGCCAGCGCTGCTTGAAGCTCACAAGCTCAGTTCGCGAGCGGCGAGGGTCGGTTTCGACTGGCCCAACGTAGACGGACTATTTGAAAAGCTCCATGAGGAAACCGAGGAGTTGCGAGAGCAGCTTCGGGATTTTCCCGCACCCGGACCGCGTCCGGGCGGATCCTGACGTGGCTGGAGCGGGACGGCAGCAGATTCCGGAAGACTTGAGAGAGAGGCTCGAGGATGAAGTTGGCGACATGCTTTTTGTGCTGGTGAACATCGCGCGTTATCTGTCACTCGATCCGGAGTCGGCGCTGCGGAAGACAAACCGCAAATTTAAGCGGCGCTTCCAGTGGATAGAGGAACAGTTGCGCGCGTCCGGCCGGAGTCCGCGGGAGGCAACCGCGGATGAGCTGGAATCGCTATGGCAACAGTCGAAGCGGCAAGAACGAGGCAACCGGTGACGGCCGATTCGATCGTGCTGCGCAAGTGCCAGGGCCTTGATGAACTGCGGGCTTGCGTGGCGCTGCAGAAGCAAGTCTGGAACTTCAGCGACGTGGAATTAGTTCCGTTGCGCATTTTTGTCGTGGCGGAAAAAATTGGCGGGCAAGTAATTGGGGGATTCGACAGCAGGGAACTAGTGGGCTTCGCGTTTGCTATTCCAGGGTTTCGAGCCGGGCGTGCCTATCTCCACTCGCACATGCTGGCCGTGCTCCCGGAGTATCGGAACGCGGGCCTGGGGCGGCGACTCAAGCTGTTCCAGCGTGATGAGGCAATGGCACGCGGATTCGAGTTGATCGAGTGGACATTTGATCCTCTGGAGATTAAGAACGCGTATCTTAATATCGAGCGGCTGGGAGCCATCGCACGCCGTTACCACGTCAATCAGTATGGAATTACCTCCTCGCCGCTGCAGGGCGGTCTGCCCACTGACCGGCTGCTCGCGGAGTGGTGGCTGAAGTCTAAGCGAGTGGAGAGCCTATTAGCCAACGAAACCAGGACGCCGTTTCAAACCTTGAAGACAATCTCTGTTCCAGCCCAGATCTACGAGTGGAAAACTTCGTCGTCACCAAAGAGCGTGCGCGCGAGGTCTTGGATTGCAACCGCCAGGATTTTCTACAGGCCTTTTCCGATGGCCTGGCGGTGCTGGGCTATCAGCGGGACGAAGCCGGGAATGGCAAATACCTATTGGGAAAGTGGGATGAGAGTTGGGCGTACTGAGCGGGTTCGCACGACGACAATGCGATCAGCTCGTGTATCGGCCCGCCCGAAACTGACATGAAAGTTGAGGCCATCACACTTCGCGAGATCCAGATGCCGCTGGTCCACTTTTTTGAGACCAGCTTTAGCCGTACTCACAACCGTCGCATTTTGCTGGCAACGGCTGACTGTGGCGGGATCAGCGGTTGGGGTGAGTGCGTCGCCGGCGAGGATCCTTTTTACAGCTCGGAGTGGGTGGAAACCGCGTGGCTCACGATCAAGCACTACCTCGCCCCCGCGGTACTTGGACGCGAATTGACATCAGCGCGGGATGGCGCTGCGCTGATGGCCCGAGTGCGCGGTCATCGCATGGCTAAGGCCGCGGTGGAGAATGCGCTGTGGGACGCCGAGGCCAAACAGAAGAATGTCCCCTTGTGGAAGCTGCTGGGAGGTACGAGACGCGAGATCCAGTGCGGGGTTTCCATCGGAATTCAGGATTCCGTCGACCAGTTACTGGATAAGATTCACATCGAACTGGCGGCCGGTTACCGCCGCATCAAGCTGAAGGTGAAGCCAGGATGGGACCTCAAAGTGCTGGAACGAGTGCGCGCTCGCTGGCCAGATATGGTGCTCAGTTGCGATGCCAACTCCGCCTATACCTTGGACGAGGTTGAGCACTTACGCAAGTTCGATCAATTCCACCTGCTCATGATCGAGCAGCCATTGTGGAGCGATGACATCTATTACCATGCCCGCTTACAACGCCAGCTGCAGACGGCGATCTGCCTGGATGAATCCATCCGCCAGGCGCGCGATGCTGCTGCAGCCGTGGAAACCGGTGCCTGCCGCATTGTCAATATCAAGGTAGGGCGGGTGGGTGGTTTTACTGAAGCCAAAAAGGTCCACGACGTCTGCCAGGCTAATAACATTCCTGTCTGGTGCGGCGGGATGTTGGAGTCAGGTGTGGGGCGCGCTCACAACATCGCGCTTTCCACCTTAGAGAATTTTTGTCTCCCGGGAGATGTCTCCGCCTCCAAGCGTTACTGGAAGGAGGACATCATCGAGCCGGAAGTTGAGGTCACGCCGCAAGGCACAATTGTTATTCGTGACGATCCAGGAACAGGATACCGCGTGCGCGAAGACCTAATCGAAAAGCTTACTGTGCGTCGAGAGACAATACGCGAGGCAGAGAAGTAAGGACCGTCATTGATGAGTTTCGCTACTCTGCTCCCGGTTTTCAGCTGTCGTGGCTTCCTGCTTTTTCAACAGATCCAGCCCTTGCGCGAAGGTTAGCGTCGATGGCACAGGACGGAAGTCGCTGAAAACTTCGGTGGATTTGATGTTCAGGCTTTTTACCAAAAGAACCTTGCCAGTCAACGCCAGAGCCATACGCGTGATTTCCCAATGGCCATTGTCCACCTCTCCTTGCTCAACCAGGAAATGACCGCCGTGATCGAGGTGGCCCAGAAAGCCCCATCCGAAGCCCACATCTTTCGCGAGGCTGCCATCGATCTTAGCGATACGCTCCTGATGTGGATCGACCAGTATGTATCCCTGCATGCCGGTGAGCACCTGCTCTACATGTGAAGGTGGATCGTATTTGGGATTGGGTCGGAATTTTAGACGCATGAGATCATCGCCAGGTTTGCCTACGCGCCCATCGCTGGCAGCGGTGCCATCATATTCGTAGAGGAAAGCATCGGGCAGCGCTTTTAGGATTCTGGTGATGCGTTCGTTGGTGTCTTTTTCCTGGCGTTGTTTCTTCTTGAGTTCTTCGGGATTCTGAACAAAGCGTTCTTCCCGGAAATACTCGGCCTGGCGCTGCTCCGGACTGAGCGGACGACCGTTAATTGCCACCACGATACCGGCCATCGCATCACAGGTTTCGACCATCAACTTGGTCTGCGAGCCCTGCGGAGTTTCCTTATGATCACGAAACATGTATTTTGCCGAATCGATGGTTCTAGTCTCGTTCTGAACCGCCTGGCGCACCAATTCCACTGGAGGCGCGACCACCGACTGCTGTGCCGCAGCGGTGCAGAGCATCAGAGGAACGGCTAGGATCAGCGTCCAGCGAACCAACTGAAGTCGAGATAGTGGAATTTCCATGCTCGCTCCACCGTATTTTAGCTTAGACGCGGATTTGAGTCGTGCTGTTGTAGCTGCACTTGAAACGAATCAGGACAGCAAGCGACATCGCCGGTGTTCGCCCAAGAGGGGTCATGGGATATAGTCTGCAGTAGCAGCCCGCCGACGAGATGAATTCCTCTCTTTTCTCTGACCGCTTCGGGCGCAGGATGATTTAGAATCTCGGTATTCCCGTTTGCGCCCCGCGGAAAATCATGCTCCAGGAGGCTGACACCATGGACACGCCTAAAACGGCGGAGTTTGCGCACCTAGGCCGGTCGGTTGTTATCAAGGGAGAGCTGTCCGGCAGCGAGGACCTTTACGTCGATGGCCAGGTCGAAGGCACCATCGAATTGCACGGTAACAGTTTGATTATCGGGCCCAGTGGACAGGTGCGCGCCAATGTCAATGCCAAAGCCGTGATCGTGCAGGGCAAGCTGGAAGGCAACATCCACGCTAGTGAGCGGGCCGAGTTGAGGAAGTCAGCGGTGGCAGTGGGTGACATCATCACGCAACGAGTGGCGATTGAGGATGGCGCCTACTTTAAGGGCAAGGTTGACATCCAAAAGGATGGTGCTAAGCCCGAGGCCCGCGGCCCAGTCGCCAGCGCATCCGGAGCTGCGGCTGGCGCTTCAGCGGTCGCTTCAAAAACTCCAGTAACCGAAACCAAGTAGTTAGCCCGGTTCCCCTTCGATCTCGCGCTATAGTTAAGATGCAGGGGTGAATGGAACCGGAGGCCAGGAAGTTGTGAATGGCGTCCGTAGCGCAAAGCTTCATGAAACTCTTTCGCGGTTCATCTGGTGACCCCGGAGGGCCAGCGCCGGCCCAGGCGACGAAACGGCTGACGCGCCGCTCCAGCGGTCTTGCCGAGCTTGCCAAAGTACTGGAGTCGGAAGAGACTCTCTGCGTTCTCGATCTCGGGAACACCTCTCCGGCCAATATTCGCTATTTCACGGAACGAAGCCACAAGATCTACAGCGAAGATTTGCTGGTGGCATCCACCGACCGATCTCTGCTCACCAAGGATGAACACGGGGCCGCCGTTCTCGACGGCAAACGATTTCTCGCGGAAAATCTGGTTTATCCCGCGGCGCTGTTCGATGTCGTACTGTGTTGGAACCTGGCTGACTATATGGATGAAAGCCTGGTGAAGCCGGTGGTCGGGCGTCTGTGGTCGCTGCTCAAGCCCGGAGGCATGCTGCTGGCGTTCTTTCACACCCGGGAAGCTGGCCCGGACGCGCCTTGTTATCGCTATCACATTGTTGGCACCGATACTTTAGAGATGCAGCACATTGAGCCTCGTCGGGAAGTGCGCAAAGGTCCCACGGGCATAGCCCACACGGCGATCACGGGCGGCTTCCGATTGCAACGCGTGTTCAACAACCGGCACATCGAGAATCTGTTCCGCGATTTTGCCTCCATTAAGTTCTTTCTTGCCCGCGATAACGTGCGCGAAGTGCTGGTCGTCAGATAGAGTCGGCCGCCTCGCCTACCTGGTTTTTCTCACCAGATAATCGGTGACCGCTGGAACTTTCTCCAGTACGGACAGCACTGGTCTGCGCACACTGCGCGGTAAGTCCAGCATCTGCCGAATCCGCGAAGAGGCACGGAAAACGGAGGCCAGTTGCTGCTGGTAGGTCTCGCTATAAGCGCGGGCTGCCTCGGAGAGTGAGGTCTGCCCGCGGAAGAACGAGACCAGGCACTGGGCAGCCAGTGAGCCACTCCGCAAGGCAAGCGAGATTCCGTCCCCGATGAAAGGATCGACAAAGGCGACCGCATCACCAGCCATTAGCACGCCATTTCGTTCAGGCTGAGGATTGCGGAATATCAGCGGGGATGTACTTACTGGATTGCTCAGCGGTTTCCATATGTGACTGCGATCGCGTAGCTGAGGATGGCAGAGCAAGACCTCGGACAGGCTGCTGGCGACATCAGCACGCACCATGGCCGAAGCGTTGACGCGTCCCATCTTTCCTTTCTGTTCATTAAGATTCACCGGTTGCACGCCGCAGTAGCCACCGTCGAAGAAATAGAGATCCACTGAAGCTTCCGCGGCCGCCTCCGCGAAGTGGGCTTTCAGGCCCAGCCATCTCTCGCCGGAAGATCCATTGTCTGAGGTCGGTGCATTCAGGTTTGACCAGCGTCCCGAGGCGTTGATGACGGCACGCGTCTCAAACTCTCCTGCCATAGTCATGACGCGGAAAGGACCAGTGCCCGCAATGTCCTGTACCGTAACCCGCTGGCGGGAATCCACGCCAGTGCGCTCCGCGGAATGCCAGAGCGCGGCATCGAGATTGAGGCGCGCAATGCTTGCGGCTGGCGGATTGATTGCGGTCGTGAGTAAGCGGCCGTCGAGGTAAAGGCGAGCCTGAGGAATACGAACCGCGTCGTGCAACAGCGCCGATTGTGAGGAATCAAGGAGCGTCGCGAGCAAGTCCAGCGATTCGGCGGATACGAACTCGCCGCAGACTTTATGGCGAGGAAATTGTCCACGCTCAAGCAGAAGGACGCGGGCGCCACTGCGGGCAGCGGTGATAGCGGCCGAGGTACCTGCCGGTCCGCCGCCGATGACGATCAAATCGTAGATCATTATCGCTTCCACGCAATCACACCCATGCGGAACAGATAATGGCGAGTGAGGTCCACTCGCGCGGCTGATCGTTTGAGCGAGTAGCGAGCGCATCTCGGCGGATGTGTAGGCTTGGTGAACCGAGGCCGGCGCGTCGTGACGCGTAAGGCGGCTCTGATAAAGAGGCGAGCCCGCGTAGGCTAACGCGAGATGCAAAGGATGCCGCACCAAATCGTTTATCAGCACGGCGCCTCGGCATACTCGAAGACTTTCGTCGACGAATTGCACGAGTTGCGCAGGACCGAGGTGGTGGGCGAATAGCGTGGAGCTAACCAAGTCGAAACTTGAGTCCAGAAAAGGCAGCGCCAGCGCATCGCCGACAACAGCCCGGTTTCCGCCATCCCAGTCTGCGCCGTTAAGGTGTGACCGGGCGCGATCTAGCAAGGTAATTTCCAACCGCAGTCCGTCGTGCTTGAGATTTTCACGCGCGGTTTCCGGTACATAGCCGGAGCCGGCCGCGACCTCCAGAAGGGAAAGACAAGAGACGCCTAGCTTCCCAGCCACGTACCGGATCATGGATTCGGCAGTAGCGATGCCTCCAAACCGTTGGTTGAACCAGCGCAGATCGGAAAGCGATCCGGCGATTTCAGCAGGTGTGCCGGAGTCGGTATCGAGCAACTCGGGGATAGCTACTCGCTTCATGCGGTGAAATGCAGATCCCCTTCGACTTCGCTCAGGGCAGGCTCTCGCTTCGCTCGGGATGACAACCAGCTGAGGGACCTTGAACCTGCTCTAAACTTCGGCCAGTTCCTCTTCCAGCAATTGCTTATTGTAGAGGTCCGAATAGTAACCATTCAGTGTAAGTAGCTGGTCGTGAGTCCCCAGCTCCACGATCCGTCCGCCATGCAGCACGGCGATCATGTCTGCGTTGCGAACCGTAGAGACGCGGTGCGAAATGAAGATGGTAGTCCGATCGCGCATGACTTCACGCAAATGATTGAGAATCTTGTCTTCGGTGTGAGTGTCCACGCTGGAAAGCGCGTCATCGAGGACCAGAATACGCGGGTCGCGGATAATGGCACGCGCAATCGCCGTACGCTGCTTCTGTCCGCCCGAGAGAGTTATGCCGCGCTCGCCCACCAAAGTTTGATATTGCTCGGGGAAACTCTCGATATCAGCCGCAATGCTGGCGGCTTGCGCCGCCGAGCGCACCTGCTCATCGCTTGCGTCCACGTTGCCGAAGGCAATGTTTTCGCGAACAGTCTCGCTGAAAAGAAAAGTCTCCTGAGGCACGAAGCCGATCTGGTGCCGCAAAAACTCCAGGGGATATTCGCGGATCGGGCGGCCATCAATCAAGACAGTCCCTGGCGCAGCGTCGTAAATGCGCGGAATCAGGCTCACCAGCGTGGTTTTTCCCGAGCCTGTAGGGCCAACGATCGCGAGACTGCTGCCCGCTGGAACGTAGAGGTTGACGTCGTGCAGAATTGTCGCTCCGTTGTAAGCGAAGTTCAGCCCGCGGAACTCGATATCTCCGCGAAGATGTGTTGTGGGGGCACCCGCGGCTTTTATCGCAGGAGCATCCTCGATCTCCGGCTTCTCCGTGAGGATTTCGTTGATGCGCGCCATAGAGGCCGTGCCGCGCTGGAAAATATTGATCACCCATCCCAGCGCGATGATCGGCCAGGTGAGCTGCACCATGTAGGTATTGAAAGCCACAAAACCGCCCACAGTGATGCGGCCGTAAAGGACTTCGCGTCCGCCGAGCCAGAGCACCAGGACAATAGCGAACCCAAGCATGGTCTCCAGCGTGGGCCAGAGCATCCCCATCAGCCGTACGAGCTTGAGGCTGCGAGCAATGTACTCCTTGTTAGAGGTTTCAAAAGCCGCAATCTCGGGCTCCTCCTGCACATAAGCACGAACCACGCGGGCACCGGAAAAGTTTTCCTGGGCGCGAGCCGAAATTTCGGAAAACATCGCCTGGATTCGTTCAAAGCGCTCGTGAATTCGGCGTCCAAAATACTGCACCACGACACTCACGAAGGGCAGGGGCAGGAACGCATAAAGGGTCAACCGGGGGCTGATCGAAAGCATGAAAGCCAGGGCGCCGGCGGTGAACACAATCGTGTTCGCCGAGTACATGATGGCGGGACCCAGCAGCATGCGCACCGCGTTAAGGTCGTTGGTGGCGCGGGCCATAATGTCGCCGGTGCGGGTACGCTGATAGTAGGAATAAGACAGGCTTTCGAGGTGCCGGAACAGATCATTACGCAGGTCAAACTCAATCTCGCGCGAAATACCGATCATGATCCAGCGGGTCAGAAACTGAAAAATGCCTTTGACTGCCGCCACCGCCAGCAGCAGCAGCGCATAGATCCACAATTTGTGGCGCGTGACCCCAAGGTGAAGATCGTCTACCGCCCGCCGGATCACCTGGGGAAAAAGAATCCAGACGCCGTTGTTGCACAGCACGCAGATCGTACCCACCGCGAAACTCAGGCGGTACTTCTTCAGGTAAGGAAACAGTGGACGCAGGCTTTTGGGCAGCATGTGCTATTGGTAGATGCGATTCTAGCAGCGATGGCTTCAGAATTGCCCTGGCGACGTTAGGTCATTCTGGTCGGTACCCCAGCCTAGAGCGGGAGTTTATCCGGCATGAATCCGGCGCCGCCCAAAGCCGCTGCTACGATAAGTCGCGGCGAAATGTAATAACGCCAGCGACCACCAAGAGAACAATCCAACCTAAAAGGAAAATCCAACTCGAGCTGATCACGTAGGAATAAAAGGCGTCCATAAGAGACCCCATAGTGGCGGACGACTCAGGCCCGGCGGCAAGCCAGTTGGGTTTTACCGGTCAGACGCTTATATTTGTCGAGAATCTCGTTGACTGCATTCAGCCGTCCGAGCGTAGTCAGGTGCACGTCAGTCAATGCCCGGTCGATCTGCGACAGCCAACACTCCACGGCGTTCTCAACCCCAATCGCCATTTCCGCGGCAACGGCGCGAACCAAATCCCGATTTCCAACGACCGCTGAAGTCGCCACGACAACACCTTCCTTTCTCAGCTGCCTGCCTGAAACCCGCGATGAGAAAGCTTTCTATCCCGCATCGGACGGTGGCGTTACTGGCTCTGGGTCTGGCCCTGCATGTGTTGCGCGAACCTCTGCTCGCGGCGTTGCATGAACTGGGTCATCGTGGTCTTTTGTTCCGGAGTCAGCACCTGGAACAACTCGGACTCGATGCGCGCCTTCTGCACGATCAGTTCCGTGATATTCGCGGACTGCTGTGCGACCAAAGCGCGAGCTTTGGTTTCGTCGAAGTTGCCGCTCATTTCTAGTGCGCGCAATTGATGATGGCTTTGCGCTACCTGCTGTATCAGCGGCTGAATTGTCGGCTTTTCTTTAGCGAGGATGTCCTTCATTTGCGTCTGTTGCGCGTCGGTGAGATTGAGATAGTCGACAAAAAAGTTCAGCATGTGTCCGCCAAACATCTCATCGCCGTGCATTTGGACGGGCTTGACGGTCTGCGACACTGCAACCGCTGCCGTGAGCGTGAGAGCAAGCGTGATAGCCATTAGCTTGATGCGAGTTGATTTCATGAGCCCTCCCGGGACTAGCTTTCTCTACATTAGAAACATTTTCTCAGACCGACAGCGGTAAAGAGTCAGTCAACCGAAGTAAAGTTTTGTAAAGTCTGCCAACTCATAGATTGACAATTCTTTACGCCCTTCATGCGTCCACTTGTTGTTGAACTCCGATTACAATAAAAGAGCGTGTGGAACGCATCCTGGTCATCGACGACGATGTTGAGCTTTGCGGTCTGGTCGGAGAATATCTCACACCGGAAGGCTTTCAGGTTGAGTGTGTGCATGATGGGACGCGAGGTCTGGAGCGAGCCTTAAGCGGAGATCATTCGCTGATTGTGCTAGACGTAATGTTGCCGGGATTAAACGGATTCGACGTCCTGCGACGAATGCGCAATACCTCCCGAATCCCGGTGTTGCTCCTCACGGCTCGCGGCCAGGACGTCGATCGCATCGTTGGCCTGGAAATCGGCGCCGACGATTATCTCCCCAAGCCTTTCAATCCGCGCGAGCTGGTGGCGCGCATTCGAGCCATTCTCCGGCGCACCCGAACCGAAGCGACGGGCGCACCTCTGGCACCGGAAATCCTCCGCGTGGGTGACGTTGAGCTGGATGCAGGTACGCGCACCGTCCACCAGAAGGGCAAGCCGGTAGAGTTGACTTCGGTGGAGTTCAATTTGTTGCAAGCCTTGTTGCGCGAGGCGGGAAGGGTTGTGCCCCGCGAGCGGCTGGTGGACCTGGTGCTGAGCCGTAAATTCTCTCCCTTCGATCGCAGCATTGACATGCATGTCAGCAAGATTCGCAAGAAGCTGGGCGATTCCGATGCTGGCGGGGATCACATCAAGACGGTTCGCGGAGTGGGCTACATTTTTGCGCGTCCTCAGGACAGGGTCAGGAGCGGCGGCCAATGAGAAGCCTGTTTCTGAAAATCTTTCTGTCGTACTGGCTGGCTCTCGCTTTGTTTCTGGTGTTGGCGATTCTTATAACCCTGGCCATACGTCCGCCTCGCGAGAACCCGGTGGCTGAGTCCCAACAGACAGAGTTCCTCAACCAGGCCGTACAAGCCTACCAAAATGGCGGTCCGGAAGAGGCCCGCCGTTATATGCGAAGCTTGCGCGACTCGCATCACTTGTGGGCATTTCTCTTCAATGAGCAAGGACAGGAAGTGACTGGGCGCAAACCGCCGGAGTGGATTGAGCGGGTTGAGAAGGGTCAGACGCACACCATCGACAGCTTCTGGGGACGGCTTGGGCCAATGCAGTTCATGCGCCCGTCCATGACTGCGCCCGATGGACAGCGTTACATCATGGTCATTCAGTTGCCTCCGGAGCAGCCACGGTTCGGTTGGCACCAGATGCTCTGGCTGGTCATTTCGATAGCGGTCGCCAGCTCAGGTCTGGTCTGTTACATTCTGGCGCGATACATGACCGCTCCCGTGGTCCGCCTGCGCGCTGCGACGCAGCGCTTGGCCGCCGGTGATCTGAGCGCGCGAGTCGGTGGCTTGGCAGCGCGGGGAGGCGACGAGATTGCTCAACTGGTGCGCGATTTCGACGCCATGGCCGAGCGCCTGGAAAAATCCGTAAACGCTCAGGCCCGCCTGCTGAACGACATTTCCCACGAACTGCGCTCTCCGCTCGCACGTTTGAATGTTGCGCTGGAGCTGGCCAGACAGCGCTCGGGACCTTCGGCGCACAGCGCCTTAGAGCGCATCGATCTGGAATCAAGCCGCTTGAATGAGCTGATCGGCGGCCTGCTCACCATTGCCCGTATGGAGGACAGCAGTGAGGCGGTGAAGAAATCGCCGATTCATCTCGCGGAAATGCTTGAGGGGATCGCACAAGACGCCGACTATGAAGCCCAAAGTCGTAATTGCCGTGTGGAACGCGTGATCGTAGAGGATTGCTGGGTCATGGGTGCTCCGATGCTATTGCATAGCGCGATTGAGAATGTGGTGCGCAATGCCACGCGCTACACCAGAGAGGGCACGGATGTGCAGATCCGCCTCGAATCAGCACAGGGGCCAAATGGTCAAGAGGCGGTCATCAGGGTCACAGATTCTGGGCCTGGCGTGCCAGAGGAGGCGCTGGAGAAATTGTTCCGCCCGTTTTATCGCATTGACGATGCGCGCGGACGCCAGACAGGTGGCGTCGGCTTGGGTCTGGCCATCACCGAACGCGCGGTGCGGCTGCATGGCGGAACGGTAAAAGCGGCGAACCGCCCCGAGGGGGGCTTAATGATCGAGATCCGCCTACCTCGCGCCGCCGTGGAAGTGGCTCAAGAGCAAGCCACAGTCCCGGTTCTGCAGACGGGCCACGACTGAACTATTTCCGTCCACCCGCGGAATGATCTTCCGGGCAACTTTCTTCCTTGATGCCGGTTCCAACCACTCGGCGAAGTTTGCTCTTCGAGTTTGCTCTTACCCATGAATTCCTGATACACAAGTGAAGGCAAAAAATGGACTTCGGTGTATAGAGTCGGTTCGCCGGGGAGTCTGAGCGCTCAAGAAAAATACAGGGAGAAAGAATGGGGATGAAGTTTGCTTTCTTTGCGGGCTTACTGGCTCTGGCAGTGCTCGGTTTGCTAAGTTGCTCCACTACTAGCTCATCGTCATCGGGTACGGGCGCTCTTTTCGTCACTACACAAGGTGACAACTCGGTTTCAGCCTTTAGCGTCGCGTTGGGCACGGGCGCGCTCACGGCGAACGGGAACAGCGTGGCTACGGACAAATTGCCGTTGGTGCCAACGGCCATGATTCTCGCGCCCTCGGGAAACGCCTTATTCGTGGCCAACAGTAATCCCAACATTCCAACAAGCCCGCCTTGCACTCCGCCACCTACAGGGACCATCAACGCTTACACGGTCAATTCTGACGGCACACTTACTGCCGCCAACACCAGCACGCCGGCTGGGATCATTCCGTCGGGTATGGCGATCGATTCCGCTGGCAAACATCTGTTCGTAGCGAATCAAGGCATCCAGTGCAGCCCGAAGTCCGGGACAATTTCTGTATTCAACATTTCTGGCACGACCTTGAGCCCTGCGCCAGGTTCGCCGTTCATCACCGCGTCCGGCTCGGCGCAGAATAGTACCCGACCGGTCGCGGTGGCTGTGAGTCTCTCAGGAAACTTTTTATACGTTGCCAACCAGTTCGACGGAACAGTCTCAGTCTTTTCAATTCCCAGCTCAGGCGCGCTGACGACGCCTCTGGCGACTTATCCGGTCGGCATGACACCTTCAGCACTCACGCTAAGCCCCGATGGAAGCTTTCTCTATGTGGCTAATTCGGGCTCCGGCAATGTCAGTGCGTTCACTGTATGCGATAAGCAGTCCGCGACCTGCGCAGTGACTCCTGGATCCTCGCCGGACGGGAGCCTCAGTCCGATTGCAGGCTCGCCGTTCCCGGCTGCCCTGGGTCCGATTTCCGTCACAACCGACTCCGCGGGCAGATTTCTCTACGTAGTGGACAATGGGTCGAACCAGGTTTCACAGTACAAGATCAGCGCTGGGACCGGAGTTCTAGTCGCGGACAGTCCCGCGACGATTTCCACGGGAGACCATCCGGTTTGGGTGTCCTCTCGCGCTGGAACCACGACTGTTTCCGCCACGGGGGGCACAATTGACTATCTTTACGTCGCGAATATTGGAGCCAACACTATATCGATCTTTAGTTTCGATTCGACCATCGGTGGCCTGAGCGTATCGGGCACACCGGTGACCCTGGTCAACGGCGCACGCCAGCCCAGAGGTCAGCCTTCGGCGATTGCAGTGAAATGACCGCGTTGGTTTCCAGCAGAGCTCTAGGTGGGGACCCGCAAAATCAAATAGCCGCCCACCAGCCCGAAGATCACATCCGGAGACCAGGCCGCCAGCACCGGCGGCAACTGGTTGACGTTTCCCATGGATTCGAACAGGCGGGAAACGATGATCTGCACCACTCCGATGCCGACTGCCGCCGCGATACCCGCGACCGCCCCGCGTTTTCCTGTGGATAGTGAAAATGGGATAGCCAGCAATGCCATGACCAGCGTGATCAGCGGGAAGGCAAGCTTTTCCTGAAGTTGTACCTTAAGGCGCACTACGTCGAAGCCGCTCTCCTGCAGATCATGAATATAGCGGCCCAGTTCGTGGTAGTTCATTTCGGACGACTGCTTCACTTCCTTCTTGAAGTAGGGAGGAGGTTCGCTGACGGCGGCAAATGTCGCCACATCGAAAGTGTGGTAATCCTCGATAGCGGGCCCATGCAGGCTGCGTTCCCATCCTTGTGTGCACACCCAGCGGTGTAGCCGTTCCTCCCAGTGCGCCCGGTCAGCGTAAATCCGGTGGGTGAGCTGAAAGCTTCCAGGATCAAACTGAAATACGGCGAGGTTGCCAAACTGGTTCCGGTCGGGGTCGAACAGTTGGTAATAGTAGATGTTCGACTTCTGGCCGAAAATCCACTTGCGGTCAGGATTGAGGTACGTTTGCGCAGGCTTTCCTTTGATCTGATTGCGCAGCGCGTCCTGCCGTTTGTTGGCGCGTGGCAGGTAAAGCTGATCGAAAAAGAACAGACCCGTCGCCAGCAGAGTCGTGGCGACCAGCACCGGCACGACGACGCGATAGATGCTGAGCCCGGAAGCCTTGATAGCGGTGATCTCGTTCGAGCGCTGCATCAGGCCAAAAGTGATAAGCACGGCCAGGAGAATACACAGGTGGGTTGAGTTATAGAGGAAAAATGGCACGACGTTCAGCAGATATTCTCCTACGACCAGTAGAGAAATCTGATTGCGTATGATGTCTCCCAACAACTCAAACAGGGTGAACACCACCAACAACACAAGGAATGAGGCCAGAATCATTGTCAGATAGACGACGAAATCGCGCAGGACATAGTCGTCCAGAATCATCGGGAAGCGGGCGCGGAACATGCGGCGACGACTGGAGGCGCGCTGGAAGGCGTCTTCTGGCCGGCCGAAGCGCGGCAGCATCCAGACCGCTTCTCGCGGCTTTACTTTGAAAGGATTCCAGCGCAGCGCAGCGATTTCCAGCGGTTTGCGTTCGGCGCGCCACAAAAGGAATGCCCCGCCCAAAAAGAAAATGACGTTTGCGAGCCATCCGCCCAATATGGCGGAGACTTTGCCTTGCCGGGCTAACGTGACTCCGATCAGTGAAACTGAATAGTAAGCAAACACCAGCAGAATGGTGAGAACGAAGCCGGCTGACTTGCCGCCTTTTTTCGAAGAGAGGCCAAGCGGAATACCAACCAAAGCCAGCACCAGGCACGAGGTCGGCAAAGCGAAGCGGCGATGGAACTCGATCAGGTACCAACGCGCCGTGCCCAGGTTCGTCTGGCTGGCTTGCCGCGGCAGTTCCCAGGTTGGGATTTCAGCGGTTGGCGTGGGCTCCTGTTCCTTGGTTTCGCTCTGCGGGAGCGGGACGGGCAGGTCGTTCTGCTGAAAAGTCGAGATCTGGTAGTGGTCCGGATTTGCGGGATCGGTCTCATGAGTCGCTCCGTTGCTAAGGTGAAGATGTAGCGTGTCCGGACCTTCACTGACCAGAATACCCTCTCGCGCCATGGTGATGGTGGGTGCGGCGGGATTGCTGATATCCGCGATAAACACACCCTTCCACAATGCCGCCCCATAGGCGCTTTTCACATCCTGCACGTAAAGCACAAGCTTGGGGAAGCCCTCGTAAAACACCCGCGGCTGGACTTCAAAGGATACTTGCGAGGACTTGAGGCGTTCCTGCAGGCGTCCCAGCGCGGCCTGTGAAAGCGGGGCCACATACAAGCTATTGGCCATCGCCAACAGCCACGCAGTGACGGCAAAAAGCGAAACCACTCGCAGAAAGGTCCAGACCCCAACCCCGCTAGCGCGCATGGCAGTGATCTCGCTATCGGCAGCCAGTCGGCTCAATCCGATTAGGATACCGACGAGCACACCCATGGGAATGGTGTAGGTAAGCGCGACGGGAACCGTCAGCACAAAGATTTCAAGTACGCTCGAGAAGGGCGCGCTGTTGCGAACTACCAGATCCAGGATGTGCCCCAGGTCGCGGGTAAACAGGACGAAAGTGAACACCCCGGTGCCGATCATCGCATGAGAGATGACCTCGTTCAGGATGTAGCGCGTCAGGATGCGCATCGTGGTCAGGGCTAAAAGCTGAGTCTAGCATGCGACGTCTCAGCCGATGAGTGCAAGGAGTTGACTCTGCACGCCTGCCCGCCGGATTAAGCCAGGCGTGATCGGGCACGTCGGGCTGCTGGATTGAGTAATCGGCGTCAATCGTGAAAAAGGGCCACCCCGTGGGTGGCCCTCTCAGCCTGAGTTATCTCTCTAACGAGAAGAGGCAGCAGCAGCTGGTGCCGCTAATCCGACCACTCCTTGAATGAAGGCCAAACCGTTCGGAGTGCCTAATCCCGTCACATTGTCCCAGCCAACGCCGGTGGTCAATGACGTGTCAGTTCCGAAGGTAAGGACGAACCAGCGAGTGCAGAACGGACTGTTGTAAATCGCGCTGACGAAGTTCTTGGTTTTATACAAGGGCTGCGCCAACGCCTTCGCGCTCTCAAAGACCGGTTTAAATGGTGGAAAGGAAATCACCCCGGTTACGTTGTCAGCAGAACCGATTTGTTGGATATCGGTGATCGCGTCTGCGGGCAGTTGATAGAGCAGCGGGGCGGCCTGTCCCAGCGGCCGCCGGCGGCTTGGTTTGCAAGCGCCCACAAAGCGGAAAACGTGGGGCATGCCAGACTGGTGCCACCGATCACGGTCACGAACTGTTGTCTACCTTGGGTGATGATGATTTCAACCCCGGTGAACGGGTCCGCAACATAGGCAATGTCCGGAAGTTTGCGCTTACCTCCGCTTAAGCTCTTTTGGAAGGATGGTTTGCTGAAGAAAGCACTGGTTCCTCCGCCCGAACCGCCATCGAAGCCCAAAAGCAGGGGAGGAACAACCGGCGGGTTGGGAGTGACATCGGCAATGCGGGTAATGTTGTTGCCCCAACCAGTCTGAAACTTCATTGTCTTATCTTTATTGATAAACAAACTGGTACCGCCGACGGCAGTGGCGAACGGCGAATTCGCCGGGTTGGATACAGTGGCGGCGGGTAGCACAGTCGAGAAATCACCGCTGTCTCCGGTGCTGAAATTCGCAGAAACACCAAAGGCAGCCGCCAGTTCGTTTATGCTGTTCTCCACGCCGAGTTCGGCAGCAGGGGTTTGGTCTTCGAATCCTCCGTAGCTGTTGGAAATCACGTTGCCAAATGGCACGCCTCCATTTGGTCCCCCTCCTTCGGCGGCATAGAGCACAGCCTGATTGAGATTCGAACTAGTATTGTCGAACGCTTGAATGAGCAAAATATTGGCGTAGGAGCAATCGCATGAGCCCATTCCACATCCAGCGTGGTTTCAAGTCCCAGCCGGCGGGACTGCAACCCTCGGCCGGAGTACAGCCGGTTGGTCCGCCGATCTTGACAATTTTGAAATTCGAGCTAGTGAGCGTGGGCAGGTGATAAAGCTGAGAGAACGTGTTGGCGTCTTTGGCTATGGTCCGTGAGCCGTATGCATCAGCGATGACGATGGTTTGGCCCTTACCACGCCACTTCTTGTAGACGGCGGGCAGCCCGTAGGCGGTTTGCACTTCCGAAGGGTTATAACCGCAAGGCGGAAAATTTGGAACCTTGCTCGTGATATCAGAACCGTAGCGGTTTCCCGTATAGGTGGCGGTGGGCCCGCCACCGGGCGTAACGAATGTTTCAGTTTCCGGGCTGCGGAAACAGTCTCGGCTAAAGAACAAGCCATTGGGGCCGGGCGCAGTCAGAGGAAGGAGCGGAAAGGGCGCGCCAGTATCCGGATCGATCGGCCGCCTGGCATGCGATTTGTAGGTCAGATCCGTCAAACCCTGCACCGCCGACACCAAAGTACCCGCTGGTCCATCAATCGCAGGATCGGCGGTGTTCCCGCGATGCAGTTCTCCCCGAACACTGTAGCGGTTGATCTGCACCTGAAACGCCTTCTGGACATCGGCAATCTTGCCCCGCGCCGTGACGAAGTGGTTGTCACGATCGATCGCGGCAACTTTCAGATTGTGCGCTTCAAGAAAATTATGCACGGTCATCGCATCTTGCGCTGTGGGGGCGAATTTCGCCGTGTACTCATCGTGAGTGAGCCAGTGATGATAGTTGGGCGAATCCTTCTGATACATCTGCTGAACCAAGCTGTCCAGCTCAGCCTTGTTGCGCTGGTTTAGCCAGACCGTCACGCTTATCGGCTTTGATGAATCTTCGGGCCCGAGGTCTTGTGCTTCTGCGCTGAACCGGGGCGTATTGTTGCTGATCACGTGTCTGCTGGCGCTGGATTGAGAGAAACCAGATCCGACTAGCAGCAACAGAGCAAACAGAACGGCCACTATTGAGCTCATCTTCACGGGAGCAGTTTGAATCAACATAGGTTCTCCTTGGGAGGGTCGTGTGGGTGCGTTTCCTGCTGTGGCTGGCAGACTGCCTTGGCAGGATAGGCGCGCAAGTCTGTCACTTGGGACTGGCAGTGTCAAGCGGAACAATGGACATTAAAGGCTGGTGAAAATGCGGTCGCCGAGTTTAACGGCGGTGCGTATATATTTACCAGGTGTCTTAGCCTGGCTGCTGGTAAAGCCCGATCACATTTCCCGCCGGGTCGCGGAACCTCGCAGTGATCTCGGGCGCGTCTGCGCCGATCGGCTGCACGATCTCGCCCTTGTTGGCGACGATCACGTCAAGAGTGGCCGCGACACTGTCGACCATGATGTAAAACAAAAGACCGGGCGTTGCTGCGGGTGGACGGCCAACAACCCAGGTGCCACTTACCTGTCCGGTCGTATCGTCGAATGCAACGCTGCCATCACCCCGTTTCCGAATGTTCCAACCAAAGACCTGCTTGTAGAAGTCGGAAGAGCGAGTAATGTCGGTGGCGGGCATCTCGATGTAACAGATCTTGCCGTTCGTAAGCGTGGGAGGCATTCGCTTCTCTCTGAGTGGTGTGATTCTAACGGCGCAGCCGTGACCAAAGCAATCCTGCACTTAGCAGGTCTTTCGTCGCCAAATCTCTGAACCTTAGCTTGAGCTTGCTGCGAAGTCCGCTCATGCTAGACGGTTGTTTCCAGCGCCGACCAAGCCCTGGAGCGGTAACCAACGGATCGCGGATGCACATCGAGGAGCCTGTGAGAGCCTCAGGCTCGGCTGACTAAGAAATAAGCTTCCCGCGACGCTTCGTTTGGTGCCTTACGTGCAACAGTAAGATTCAATTCTGCTCGTCTGGATCTTGCAGGCGAGTCAGTTGAAAGGCAGGCCCTCCCCCAAATGAAACATCTGACGCTTTTATGCGTGGACGACGACCCTCGCATCCGTGACCTCTACGAGGCGCTGCTCGGTAGTCACGGATATGAGGTGCTCGTCGCTAGCAGCGGACGTCAGGCGCTCAAGCTGTTTCATTCCAACCAGGATATCGACGCCGTTATCTCGGATTATGAAATGCCCGGGATGAACGGCGTCGAACTGGCGGCTAAGTTAAAGCTTTGTAATCCAACGATTCCCGTGATCATGATCTCAGGCTACGATCTGCCCTTTGGCGAGATGACGCCCTTTGTGGATGCGGCAGTAGCCAAAGGTGCGCCCTTGGAAAAGATCCTCGACTGTATCGAAGCCTTGCTGGGTATACGGGCGGGAGAACCGATTCGATTCCCTCAGCTAACTACGCGTCTTTGGGATCTACGCTGATCGGCCTCGCAACCGCTGGGTTCTTTCTAATGAGACTTTAGTTAGAACTGCCGACATATCGGCACTGACGCCGATTAGTCGGCCTTCAGAAAAAGCGCGGCCAACGGTGGCAGAGTCAAACTGACGGAGTAAGGACGTCCATGGGTAGGTTTTGCCTGAGCCATGACGCCGCCGAAATTTCCCCATCCGCTGCCACCGTATTCCCGTGCATCGCTATTGAGAAGCTCCCGCCAGAAACCGCCTGACGGAACTCCCACCCGGTAGTTTTCGCGCGGCAACGGAGTGAAGTTGCAAACTACCAATATCGTGTCTTTCGCGGACTTTGATCTCCGCAGCAGGGAAATGACGCTGGCCACCGTATCGTTGCAGTCCACCCACTCGAATCCGGCGGGATCAGTATCGAGTTCATGTAAGGCAGTTTGCTCCGCGTAGGTCCGGTTCAACTCCGCCAACCAAGTCTGGACTCCGCGGTGCACCGGATATTGCAGCACGTGCCACTCCAGGCTGGTGTCATGGGCCCACTCGCGGACCTGTCCAAACTCGTCCCCCATAAAAAGAAGCTTTTTTCCTGACTGAGCGTACATGTAGCCAAAGAGCAAACGCAGATTGGCAAACTTCTGCCACTCGTCGCCCGGCATCTTGCCGATGAGCGAACCTTTGCCGTGGACCACTTCATCATGCGAGAGCGGAAGAACGAAATTTTCTGTGAAGCCATAGAGCATGCGGAAAGTGAGCTGATTCTGGTGATAGCGACGATGGATGGGATCATGCGAGAAATAGGAAAGGGTGTCGTGCATCCAGCCCATGTCCCACTTCATGCCAAAGCCCAGTCCGCCCAGGTAGGTTGGCCGCGACACCATCGGCCAGGCAGTGGATTCTTCCGCAATGGTCTGGACGCCCGGATATTCTTTGTAGACTTCCGCGTTGAAGCGCCGCAGAAAATCGATGGCTTCCAGATTTTCGCGCCCCCCGAACTGGTTGGGCAACCACTCACCGTGCTTGCGGGAGTAGTCGAGGTAGAGCATGGACGCCACCGCGTCCACGCGCAGTCCATCGGCATGATATTTGTCCAGCCAGAACAAACCACTCGAGTACAGAAAACTGCGGACTTCGTTGCGGCCGTAATTGAAGATATGAGTCTTCCAGTCGGGATGAAAACCCTTGCGCGAATCGGCGTGCTCGTAGAGATGCGTACCGTCGAAATACGCCAGCCCGTGCGCGTCGGAAGGGAAGTGCGACGGCACCCAGTCGAGGATCACGCCGATGCCGTGCTGGTGCAGGTAGTCCACCAGGTACATGAAATCTTGCGGAGTACCATAGCGCGCGGTGGGAGCAAAGTAGCCTGTGGTTTGGTATCCCCAGGAGCCGTAGAACGGATGCTCCATTATCGGCAGGAGCTCGACATGGGTGAAGTGCATGCGCTGCACATAGTCCGCCAGGCGTGGCGCGGTTTCGCGATAGGTAAGCGGACGGTTGTGTTCTTCCGGAACGCGCATCCATGAGCCGAGGTGAACTTCATAAATGGAGATTGGCGCCTGCAAGGAGTTTTTCTTGGCCCGCTCTTCCATCCAGTTCTGATCGGCCCAATCATATTGCAAGTCCCAAATGACAGATGCAGTGCGCGGCGGTTTCTCGTGAAAAAACCCGAAAGGATCAGCCTTGTCGCCGATGTATCCATGTTGCCGCGAAACGATATGAAACTTATAGAGTCCGCCTTTGCCAGATCCGGGCACAAATGCTTCCCAGATACCCGAATTACCGCGAGCATTCAGCTGGTGCGAGTGGGGATTCCATTCATTGAAGCTTCCCATGACTGACACTTCACGCGCGTTCGGCGCCCACACACTGAAGCTTGTACCCGGCTGTCCCGCGGCGGTGGTGATGTGCGCCCCTAGTTTGTCGTAAATCCGATAATGGCTGCCTTCGTTGAAGAGGTAGATATCCTGATCGGTCAGCAGGCTGACGTCAGAGCGTGAACCGGGAGTGAGAGTCTGGGTCGTCTTCGTCATCAGTCGACGGTATCAAGTGCGCAGACCTAAGTGTACCGGAAGCGCTGTTGAACGGATGCGGGATGCACAACCTGCGTTGTCCTAGAAAATCCAACGCCTGGTTCGCATGCTAGACTCGCTCTTACCCTTGGCATCCCTGAATCCAAGGTAAACCCAGCCGATGCCCGTTCTTCGCGTCATCATTCTGTGGCACCAGCATCAGCCTTTTTACAAGGACCTGGTCACGGGCGAATATCGTTTGCCCTGGGTCCGCCTGCACGCGTTGAAAGATTACTACGGCATGGTGAAACTTTTGGACGAGTTTCCCAATGTCCATCAGACTTTCAATCTAGTCCCGTCCCTGATCACGCAGATTCAGGATTACGTAGCTGGTACAGCACAAGATCCGTTCCTGCGGGTAGCGGCGAAACCAGCCACGGACCTTACGCTGGACGAACGCCGCTTCGCGCTGCAATATCTCTTCCAGGCGAACCCGGTCAACATGATCGCCCGTTATCCGCGTTACCATGAGCTCTGGGAGCGTTTTCGCAGCACAGGCGACTCAACCGAACGCGCAGAAAAATACTTTCAGCCACAAGATTTCACCGATCTGCAGGTACTCTCGCAGATCGCGTGGTTTGACGAATTCTTTCTGGAAGACCCGGAGCTGGCGGCCCTGATAAAGAAGAGCCGAGGATATTCACTGGACGATCAGCGCTTCGTGATCGCGCGCGAGCGTGAGTTGTTGGCGAAGATTCTTCCGGCTCACGCCGAAGCAGCCCAGCGTGGGACAATCGAAATCTCGACCTCTCCGTTCTATCACCCGATTTTGCCCCTAATCTGCGATTCGAATAGTGGGGCAGTTTCCACTCCAGGATTGCCCCTGCCACAGAACCGTTTTCGTCATTCAGAAGACGCTCGCGAGCAGGTTCTGCGGGGTCTCGACTTGCACCAGCAAGTGTTCGGGATCCGCCCGCAAGGCGTTTGGCCTTCTGAAGGCAGTGTTTCGGAGGAAGTGCTCGCCATAGCGCAGAATCTGGGTGTGAAATGGATGGCCACCGATGAAGAGGTCCTGGGCAGGAGCATTGGCGTTTCATTTTCTCGGGACGGCAGCGGCCGCCTCGCTCCGGATGCCGCCGAAAAGCTCTACACCATTCACCATTTCGAGAATCATCAGACTGAGATGCATCTGATCTTTCGCGATCATGCAATCTCGGACTTAATCGGCTTTGTCTATTCCGGCATGCCGCCACAGGACGCCGCCAAGCATCTCATCCAGAACATTAAGCAAGCGGCGCAATCCATTCTTGCACAAGGCAGGGATGCAGTCGTGCCGATCATCCTTGACGGGGAGAATGCGTGGGAGTACTACCCCCAATCCGGGCGAGAATTCCTGCGTCGTTTCTACGATGGTCTGCAGCGTGAACCGGACATAGAAGCAGTGACTGTGTCGGAGGCCATCGCCCGACACAAAAATTTTGCGAAGCTTACATCTCTGGTGCCAGGCTCGTGGATTCACGCTAACTTCAACGTGTGGATTGGTGCTCCCGAAGACAATCGTGCCTGGGACTATCTGTATCACGCTCGAAATTTTTATGCTCAAGCGGCAGGCGGCGCGAGCGAAGCCCAGCGCAAGCTGGCCTTTGAAGAAATTCTGATCGCGGAAGGCAGCGACTGGAACTGGTGGTACGGACCGGAGCACCACTCGGCTAACGACCAGGAATTTGACGAGCTCTACCGCAAGCACCTCTCCAATGTTTATCAAGCCCTGAGGAGCGCGTCCTCCCGACTACCTCGCGCAGCCCATCATTGGCGGTGCGGCGCGGCCGTCGTTTGTGCCCCAGACGGCGTACATCCATCCCCGGGTGACCGGCGACATGGTGCGCTACTTCGAGTGGATGGGTGCCGCCGTCTACACTGCGGACAAACGCGCCGGCGCCATGCACGGCAAAACCTTCTTCATGGATGCAGTGTACGCAGGTATCGATGAAGCGAACGTCTATGGCCGGCTGGATTTCATCGACCGGGTTCCAGAGATGGAATTCGAACTGGTGGTCAACTTGGAATCATGGGCGCAGGAAGCGCAACGGCCGCGGCGAGCTTTGCGCTTGGATGTCGCAGTGGAAGGGGGCAAAATCGAGGCTTGGAAAGTGAGTACACCGGATGAGGACAAACCACTCGCTACTTCAGCTAACCGGGGAGCTGATATTGCGGTTGTTCTGGTCCGCAACTTTGAATTCAAGCTGCCATTGGAATGGTTGCTGGCACTGCCGGTTTCTCCGTCAACTGCGAAAGTTGCCACTCCGATCGCAACCAGATTGCGCCTACGCTTCAGCCTGTGGCATAACGGCCTTCCGATCGATGCCCTACCGGTGGAAGGATGGATGGAGTTGCAGCTCGTCCCCGAGGAGGAACTGATATTGGGGTAGAACGATGCTCCAAGCCGACTAGTGTTTCAGAAGCAGCAGTTCTCGGATCTTCCCTCGAAACCCTTGATCAAATGTCACTAGCCGCAGCCCAGCCGTCACAGCAAAGGCAGCAAAATATGAGTCCGCCCAATCTTTCGGAGCCGGCCGCGGCTTTCTACTCATAGAGCGGAAAGCGGGCTCCATCCCAGGTGGCTCATCGACGAGCATGATTCTGCCGTCCTCCATCCAGCGATCGTATGCTCTCCACGCATCGGCTTGACTCATGACTTCGTCGTCCCCCATCACGGCGGTGGTTGTGAGAAGCCGAAGGAGACTCAGTTGGGTGAAGCGACAGAAGCAGATGTGCGCGTCCGCGTCTACTTGCTCGAACCACTTTCTCGCTCCCGCGTGATGAATGTGACCCTCGTAGGTGAGGGCCATCCAGACATTCACATCAGGGAAAAGGAATGATCTCGAAGATCTTGGCATTGTCCAGCCGAACGGCTCCCGGCCGCCTGGAAGTCACAATGGGAAGAGACACGCGGCGTTGTCGCTTGTTTGACTTACCCTTAAGCTCAACCATCACCACTCGAAGGATCACCTCTTTCACTGAGCGTCCTTCGTGCGCGGCTTTGCTCTTGAGTTCGCGGTATAGGGGATCCGGAATGTCGACCGTCGTTCTCACTGTCAGTATTCTGCCATATTTATGGCAGATTGTAAATCGGGGCGAAAAAAACCGGAGGCAAATGCCTCCGGTTCCACCATTTCTGTTACTGCCCGCCGCTCTGCGCCGTGAAGGCCAGCGGACGGCTCAACTCCATGTTCAGTTCCGTGCCCGGGGGAAGGAATGCCGATCTTCTCTTTCCCAGCCAGTGGGCAACCGTGATGGTTGCGCCGACTGTGCCACCGATCAGCAGGCCCTTGCCTCCGCCAGCCAATCCGCCAATCAGCATGCCGCCGCCGGTACCAAACCCGATCTCCGTCAGATCTTTGCCATCGTAGCCCTTACCTTTGAATTGACCTTCAGTATTGACATCGGTTCCATTTCTCACACTCGTGTCCACCAGCGCGGCATTGAGCATATAGCGTTCACCGCTGGGCATGACGACCGCCTCCGGAAAGATCCCGATCGTTGGTTTGCCCGCGATGCGTCGCGGTTCGTCAACCTTAGTAACCCGTCCCTGCACCGTAGCGCCGATCGGAATTACAGTTTTGCCACCGAGCGTCACGGGCTCCATGACTCTTCCGGAGAATGGGTCACCCTCCTTGCTACCGAAGGTGGAGAGCTGGGTCTCCAGTTTGACCTTCAGCGCGGTGCCCGCGGGCAACGACATGTTGTTTTGTGCCACCGCCGCAGCCGCCAGCAATATCACGCAAAGCAGTACCATCAGTTTCTTCATCTCGCCTCCTGAATTCTTCGCTACTTCAGCCTCACTCCGCCATGGTGCGATCCTGCGTGTGAGCTGACTGTAATGCACTGGCGAATGCCGAACAACGGTGGAAGTGAGAGGCGAACCAGCGGAGGCAAGGGCTTCATTTATAATCGTCGCCTTTGAGTTCACGAGATGGGAAAGCTCCACGCAGGCACTGGATATTTGACGGGTCGACGGCTATCTTTTTTCCCGGACAGTCCCGTATCCGCCATCAAGGTGGACGACGATTCGAAGACCATATCCTCAACGAAGGATGCACTCACGCCCATGACGAATATTGGCGATATCCATGCCCGTGAAGTTCTCGATTCGCGCGGCAATCCTACGGTGGAAGCCGAAGTAAGGCTTGCGAGTGGCGCCAGCGGACGTGCCATTGTCCCCAGCGGCGCCTCGACCGGAGTGCACGAAGCCGTCGAACTTCGCGACGGCGACAACCAGCGCTATCTAGGCAAGGGCGTACTGAAGGCGGTCGAGAACGTGAACGGAGAAATCGCCGACGCGCTGGCCAACATGGATGCCGGCGACCAGCGTGCCATCGATCGCCAAGCTGATCGAACTGGACGGCACTGAAAATAAGAGTCGGCTGGGCGCAAATGCCATTCTTGCGGTCTCCATGGCAACGGCTCGCGCTGCTGCCGCCGAGTACCTTCTGCCGCTCTATCGCTATCTCGGCGGAGCAGGCGCCAACACTCTACCCGTGCCCATGATGAATATCCTCAACGGCGGCGCACACGCCGACAACAACGTGGACTTCCAGGAATTCATGGTGATGCCGGTCGGAGCGGAATCGTTTTCCGAAGCGCTGCGCTGGGGGGTGGAGGTTTTCCACACCCTGAAAGGCGGTGCTCAAGAAGCGCGGCTACAATACTGCCGTGGGAGACGAAGGCGGCTTTGCGCCCTCGGTAAAATCAAACGTCGAGGCCATCGAAGTTGTCCTCGAAGCGATTCAGCAAGCCGGTTACAAACCGGGGGACGAAATCGCGATCGCCCTCGATCCCGCGGCCAGCGAGCTTTATCAGGACGGCAAGTACGTCTTCAAGAAATCGGACAAGTCGGCCAAGAGCTCAGAGGAGATGGTCCGCTACTGGGCGAAATGGGTCCGCGATTATCCCATTGTTTCGATCGAAGACGGTTTAGCCGAAGATGACTGGGAAGGCTGGCAGATGCTGACCAAGGATCTTGGCGGCAAAATTCAACTTGTCGGCGACGATCTATTCGTCACCAACACCGAACGCTTGCAGGAGGGAATTGACAAGGGCGTGGCCAATAGCATTCTCATCAAGGTGAATCAGATCGGCACCGTCAGCGAGACGCTGGATGCCATCGACCTGGCGCGCCGCAATGGCTATACCTCGGTGATCTCCCATCGATCGGGTGAAACTGAAGATACATTTATCGCCGACCTCGCGGTGGCGACCGGAGCAGGGCAGATCAAGACCGGCTCCGCTTCCCGCACCGACCGCATCGCCAAGTACAATCAGTTACTCAGAATTGAAGAAGAGTTGGGGGATTCCGCGAGATTCTTGGGTTTGAAGGCGTTGAATTACAAGGGTTGAAGCGCTGTAGGTCGCGAAAAGGTAGGTTTATGAAAATGCGCATTCTCGGTGCCGCTTGCTTGATCTGCTTTTGTCTGTCTGCTGCAGTTGGACAGGTAACTGTGTCCGTCGCCCCCGATGCGGCTTCTAGGGAAGATATCCAAAGACTGTTTGCCGTCATGAACAGTCCCGAGCAGGTCCATCGCATGATGGAACAAATGATGGCGCAGATGCGTTCCATGAATCGCGCACAGATTAAGAAAACTCGGCCGAACATCTCGGATGAGGAACTGGCGAGACTTGATCAGCGGTCTGAGGACCTGATCAAGAATTTCCCGTTCGACGCGATGCTCGACGATATGATCCCGATTTATCAGCGGCATTTCAGCAAAACCGACGTAAATTCGATGACTTCCTTCTACTCCTCGCCGACCGGACAAAAGTTTCTCCGCGAGATGCCCGCAGTCATGGCAGAAAGCATGCAAGCAATGTACCCGCGCATACAGCGGCAGATCGAGGCCATTTCCCGCCAAGAAAAAGAACAGGATCAGAAAACACCGCCAGTGCAAAACGAACCGGCAGAGAAGAAGTAGGCGTAGCGGAACGGAGCGAGCTCCTATTCGCGTGTCGGTCGCGTCACGGAAAACATAAGCCGCTTCCGAGGGCGAAGCTTTGGACTTTTATCAAGGTTTCTGGCTGCCGCTCGCTTGCTCAGAATCCCATTGTGTCGTCCGCTGATGGCCCATAAGTCGGCCGGCACCGGCTTCTCGTTCAAACGCAAATACACACCAAGCTGGGCGCGATGATGCACCAGGTGGTTCAGAAACATTTGTCGATAAGCCATAAAGCGTGATCCCTCGAAGATGGTCTTCTCTTGGAAGCTGAGCTTCCAGGGATCCTTCCAGGCTTCGTCCGAAGTACTTTGCAAAGCCGCTCGTACCTTGGCTGCTCCCTCATCCAAAGCTTGCACCAACTGGGCCGCGGACTCACATGGCAACCGCTTGCGACTGCCCTTGGCGAAATCCAGCTCGGGTGTGGTCAGAATGGTCAGGCCGAAACCGGCAAGCTCGGCCACATGCGGCGCCAGTTTGCCCAGAGGCATGGACTTGGGATGCGGTGCAAAGTCTTTCTGGTCGGCTGGTACCCGCTCCAGAGTGGTGCGCGTCTTTTTCATTTCTGAATCAAATTCGGGCAATAGAAATTCGCTGATCGGCATGAGTTTCTCCAGGCTTGGATTATACGGCCTTGTTTTCTCCGTGCCTTTGTCCTCCATGGTAAATTTTTGAGATGTCCCGTCCCAAACCGCTCGTTCCGGTCGTCCTCGAAGGCTGGGGTGCCATCGCTGGCGGAGTATAATCACTTGAGAAAAATATGCCGGAAACCGAAATCATCTTCTCTGTCCAGGAGTCTCCCGAGGGCGGCTATGAAGCGCGCGCGCTCGGCTACTCTATCTTCACTCAAGCTGACACGATGGATGAGCTGAAGCTAAATGTGCGTGAGGCGGTTCACTGCCATTTTGAGGAGGGAAAAGCGCCGCCGGTGATCCGCTTGCACATGGTGAAAGACGAGGTCATTTCGGCTTGAGGTTGCCTCGTGATCTCGCCGGTCACGAACTCATCAGATTGCTGAAGCGTTACGGTTATGAAGTAACGCGGCAGGTCGGCAGCCATATTCGGCTGCAGTCGACCCTTCGCGGTTACGTGCACCACCTAACAATCCCCAACCATCATAGTTTGCGGCTTGGAACGCTCAGCACAATCCTTTCAGATGTAGCCGCTTACCTAAACATCGAACGCTCGAAGTTGGAAGAGGATCTTTTCGGAAGATGACTAGTCCCAAACCGCTCGTTCTCATCGTCCTCGATGGCTGGGGATACCGCGCCGAGACCAAGGCCAACGCGATTGCACTTGCCCGCAAGCCGACCTATGACCGGTTGCTTCGCGAATATCCCAACACGCTGCTTCACACCAGTGGCAAATACGTTGGTCTGCCCGACGGCCAGATGGGGAACAGCGAAGTCGGACATCTCAATATCGGCGCCGGCCGCATCGTCCATATGGACAGCACCCGCATCGAGCTGATGATCCAGAACGGGGAATTCTTTTCCAATCCAGTACTGCTCGAGGCGATGAAAAATGCTCGCACCGGCGGCCGCCGCTTGCATCTCTTCGGTCTCCTCTCCGATGGCGGCGTGCATTCCTACCAGACCCATCTTTATGCTCTGCTGAGGATGGCCAAACAAAACGGTGTCGATCGCGTCTTCGTGCATGCTTTCATGGACGGCCGCGACACCTTGCCCACCAGCGGCGCTGGCTACCTGGAACAGCTTCAGCAGAAGATGCGCGAATACAACACCGCCAAGATTGCGACCGTGAATGGCCGCTACTACGCCATGGATCGCGACCGTCGTTGGGAGCGCATTGCTAAAGCGTTTAACGCCATGGTGTATGGCAACGGTGAAGGCGGCAACTTACGTCGACCCAGTGCAGGGCATTAAAGACTCGTACAACAAAGGCGTGACCGACGAATTCGTCGTTCCCTTCGTTTGCGTGGACCAAGCCGCGGCCAGCCGCCGGCGCCACCATCCGCGACGAGGACTCCTGCATCTGCTTCAACTTTCGCGCTGACCGGGTCCGTCAGATTACGCGCGCTCTAGCTCGCAACAGCGGACTGAATGAAGAAGCCGGACGTGACTTGCCCGGAGCCGCCGATCTTGATGCCGCCATCCCCCGCGACCGGGCGCCTAAGAATCTGCACTACGTCTGCATGACCCGGTACGACAAGAAATTTACTTTGCCGGTCGTAGTTCCTCCAGAGTCGCTGGACAACATCCTGGCCAACGTGATGGCCCAAACGAATCTCCGTAACCTGCGTGTTGCCGAGACCGAGAAATACGCGCACGTCACCTACTTCTTCAACGGCGGCGTGGAGCAGCCTTTCCCCGGGGAAGAACGTCTGCTGGTGCCGTCGCCCAAGGTTGCGACTTACGATCTGAAGCCAGAGATGAGCGCGGCAGGGATCGCCGACGCTGTTGTGAAGGCGGTTGAGGACGGCGCTTTCGACGTCATCATTGTGAACTTCGCCAACGCCGATATGGTGGGCCATTCCGGCAAGATCGAGCCTACCGTAAAGGCGGTGGAAACAGTGGATGCATGCCTGGGACGTATCGAATCTGCAGTGCGAGCCAAGGGCGGCGCGCTGCTGATCACCGCCGATCACGGTAATGCCGAAATGATGATCGATCCCGCCACCGGAGGTCCGCACACTGCGCACACCACAAATCCCGTGCCGTTTATCGTGGTCGCTGAGAACAACAAAAAGTTTAGCCTCAAGCCCAATGGTTCGCTGCGTGACATCTCGCCGACAGTGCTCGGCATGCTCGGCATTCCGCAGCCAAAGGAGATGACCGGCGAGGATCTCCGTGTCCCGCTACAGGACGGGTAAGCGCCGAGGAACCTTACGCCTTGTCATCCCGAGCCCTGCTTGAACCGCGCGGGTGCGGCGAAAGCAAGCGAAGGGATCCGCATTTCCTCTGTCTTGCCACATGAAAATCTCATCGTCCTCCGCGATTCCTACAATCTCTGGAATGGGCCGCCCTGGCTCTCCGAGGTCTAGGGAAGGAGTTTCCGCAGGTTGAAATTCCGCTTCCTTAGAGCGCGAATACAGGATTTACCCGATTGCGAAGTCAGACTGCGCACCGTAAACCTTACAAAGCCAAACCTGGGAGCGGCAAATCTTTGCCGGCGTTGGCTTGATGTCCAGCTTTTGTTGGGGGATCCAGTGGAAGACTTCACCGAATTGATTCAAAGGTTACTTGCCATTCAAAGTGCCGGAAGAGAGAAGAGTCTAAAGACAGTAGCAGCAGATAAACGGCTGATTGATAGTTGGCAGAGCAAGAATCGGACAGGAAGCTCTTCGGCAGTGGACGAAGCTCAGCCAATCCGGCTTTGAGCGACCATTCGGCGTTTGCACAACGAATGGAAGTTTAGACGGCCGCCATGCGCCCCGCCATGCCACTTCCAGCAACCGACGGAAGGGCGTCCAAAGAACGGCTGAAGGACTAGGAGTTAGGCGCTCTTTCCGTCAATAGCCGTGACTTTGAGTCTTTGCTCTTTCTCTTCGAGGAGGCGCGTAATCTCCGCGACCAGATGCATTAATTTCTCGGGATTCTGTTCGTTTGCCGCTTGTTCGCAGAGTTTCAGCCAGCTTTCCTTGTCTTTGTCGATCATGCCGGTATCGATTGCTAAGGACCCCAAGGAGCAGACTTTACCATAGCCTCCCGACTGACACGAAACGTGACAACCTTGAGGGCCGCCTACAGTAAGTACTGTATCGAACTATGGCTCATTCTGTGGCAGTCTAACTGTGACACTCCACCTTGCGTATGCCACTCCGTCGTCTGGAAGATCGAATCCGTCATCTTTGCGCCAAGGCTGTTTCGGTGCAGGAATCTGACGACTTGAGTGCCATTCTTACCGAGCTGAAATCTGCCCTTCAGGAACATACACAACGACTGAGAGCGCTGGCAGCCATCGGCGTCCGGTCTCCCCGAGAGCTCCCATTCGAAAAACGTAAAGCCGCTGGTTAGTTAAATCTCCCTCTAAGATATTGTCCACACGGGCACCACTTGCCTTGAGTGTAGATGTGTTTGGTCCCCTCAGGCGCCGAACCGCTCGGCGGCACGGGCTCTCGCTTTTGCAGCTTCTTCTTCCCGGTTCTTCGCCGGCGCAGTGGTCTCAAGCGAACGTAGAAGACGGGTTGAGATGCTGGCTACTTCATCGATTGCAGCCAGGAATGCGGCTTCGTTTGCCTTCGACGGTTTGTTGAATCCGCTGATCTTTCTTACGAACTGCAGCGAAGCAGCTCGAATCTCTTCGTCCGTGACCGGCGGATCGAAGTTGAAAAGGGTTTTGATATTCCTGCACATTCGCATGGCCTCAGCTGCCTCTATCATCTCAAGGATTCACCATCAGAGCTAGGTTATCGGGCTTCGCAATCTCCAGAATTGTTGGGAGGATGTGACAGCTTTTTTACAATTCATTGACATACCCTCCTGAGGCAGCGGACTAACCTCAGCCCTGCCAAAGCTGTGTAAAGGGTTAGTCGACGGTTGAGCCTTCAGCATTTCGCGTCGGACGGTCAAGTCACTCCTAGGAGAAATGACAATGAGAACCCTAACTCTCTTGAGCCGAGCCTGGTTGCCCGGCGTCATTCTGGCACTGGTGCCGGTTATGGCGAATGCCAGTGACGGTTCATTTATCGGACCGCTCGGCAAAATCAACAAGGTGGCATCCACTGTTCCGGCAAACGGTGACGTGAACCCATATGGCGTCGCTGTAGTACCGTCCACTACCGGGTTACTGGTTCGCGGCCATGTCCTGGTAAGCAATTTCAACGCGAAGTCGAATCTGCAAGGCACCGGCACCACGATCATGGATATCGCGCCCAACGGGACGGTCAAAGTGTTCGCCAAGATCGGCCCGAAGCTGCCGGGGCCTTGCCCGGCAGGCATAGGTCTGACGACTGCGTTGGTGGTATTGCGCACCGGCTGGGTAGTCGTCGGTAGCCTGCCGACGTCCGACGGCACCGCAGCCACAGCACAAGCGGGCTGCCTGCTGGTTCTGAACAGCGTGGGCCGAGTGGTGGAGACATTTTCCGGTTCGTTCAACGGCGTTAGGATCAACGGCCCTTGGGATATGACGGCGTTCGATCTGGGTTCGGTTGCGGAACTATTCGTGAGCAATGTTCTTAACGGAACCGTAGCCGCAAAAGGCAGTGTAGTGAACCGAGGGACAGTGGTTCGCATCCTTCTGTTCATCCCGAACCACGGCATGCCCCAAGAGCTGCAGCGAACCGCAGTGGGATCGGGTTTCGGCGAAAGGACTGACCCCGCAGCGCTGGTGATCGGGCCGACCGGAGTAGGTTTGGGGACGGATGGCACACTCTATGTCGCCGACACGCTGGCCAACCGGATCGCGGCCATTCCCAACGCTTTGTCGAGGTTCGGCAGCGCGGGCACAGGAAAAACCGTGTCCGTGGGAGGGGCGCTCAATGGGCCGCTGGGGCTGACCGTTGCCCCGAATGGCGATATTCTGACGGTCAACGCAGGCGACGGCAACATGGTCGAGACCACAACCGGAGGTTCGCAGGTTGCGGTGAAGCCGGTCGACACTTCCGGGCAAGGGGCTGGGACCCTCTTCGGTTTGGCGATTACGCTCAACGGGAAAGGCGTGTACTTCGTGGATGACGGTGATAATACGCTGGACTTGTTGCACTGAGTAAGACGAAGTCTCAGCTCTGGTTCTGGAAACGTGAAGAACCTCCTTGTCAGAGAAAAGTAAATTGTTTGTCATCTTTTTGTCACGATTGTTGCCCGGCCACGATCTCGCTCTATACTGTCCTGTTTCGACGAGGCTGTGCCATGAGCATCGCCGTTCAAAAAAGAAAACGCAATCGAACGGCCCGAGAACGAGCACTCCTCCTGGCGGCGAGCAAGCTTTTCGCTTCTCGCGGCTATGAAGCCACTACGACTCGCGAGATCGCCGCTCGGGCTGGTTGTGCGGAAGGATTAATCCATCGCTACTTCGCCAACAAAGCCGGCTTGCTGCTGGCAATCATAAAGTGCCAGGTTTCCCAGGAAGTGTTGGACCTGAACGCACGGCTGCCGCTGGCACCGAGCGTAGGAGCTGAGATCATTCAGTTGGTCGACTGGGAAGTTGAGCGCATGTGGAGAGACCGCGAATTTCTGCGAGTGGTCATCCCACGGGCGCTTCTGGATCCTGGGTTGGGGCAGCTGTTCACCCGTATCGGCCCGCTTGAGCGGACTAAGGCTTTCGACGAGCGTCTACGGAAATTCAAGGAATGCCGCGCCCTGCCCGACCAAGAGATCGATGCGTCTGGCGCATTTTGTCTCCGTGCTTGGGTTCACGTTCGGATTTGTCCGGCCCGATGGTGCTGCGGCAGGACCGCCATCGGGCCAGGAAAATGGCAGCGACCATCGCCAGAATTGTCGCTCGTTACTTCGAGCCGGCGGAATCTTCTGATAACGACCAAGGCCACGGCTTGAAGCCCGCTCTGCTTTTCACTTGACTGTGGAATGCCCCAAGGTGTAAATAAGTGCGTCCGCACGCACTTAACAGCAGCACAGTTTCAAAGTACAGCATTCACTGTATTTACCCCAGGCTCGGCGCCTGCTAGCAGTTAATGTTTTGTTTAGGCTCTCGAGAATTTTCCTGACTCACTAACTTGCGCTTGTCGGCATTTCGTGGAGTGTATTCGCAGTCTCCGTTAGCGGTGGTTTCGCCCAACTCTGCACCAGGAGGACTCCATGACCTCGTCCCCGAGGGGTCTTGTCGCTGGTTTACTGCTCGTTTTCTTCATCTTCAGTTGTTCAGTTAACGACGCTCACGCTTTGCCCGCCTTTGCCCGAAAATATGGTCTGCGTTGTTCGGCTTGCCACGAGGCTTGGCCGATGCTGAATTACTTCGGGCAAAAGTTCAAGGACAACGGTTACCAGTTGATGAATGATCGGGACTCTCCTATCTGGCAGAATCCTTCGTACTGGCCGGTGACCTTCCGTATTACGCCCAACTGGCACCGAGAGAGGACCGACAAGGTGCTCGTGGACACCTCAGCGACGACGACCTCCCAGCAACAGATCATTTCGCAAGGCTTCGACATCAGTGGCCTCGACTTTCACACCGGGGGCACTCTGGAGAAGAATCTTTCTTTCTATGTGCTGCCCTCCTCGAACTCCGCAGGCGTGTTCCACTTTGAGACGGTAATGGGGCGGCTTGACAATCTTTTTGGCAGCTCCTGGTTCAACGTGAAGCTAGGCAAGTTCGAGCTCGACAACCTGATTTCTGAGAAGCGCATACTGACCCTTACCAACATTTCCGGCGTCTATCAGACCTATCACTTTATACCTCAGGGCGATAGCAACAGCTTTGGTCAGATCGGCGATAACCAACTCGGCGTCGAGTATATGGGGCACTCCTACAATGACCGCACTCGCGTGTCGCTTGCCTTGCTAAGCTCCAACGACGGCCAAGTCGGTCTGCCCTCGAGCAATGCTTACAGCGGATTCTTTGCTGCCAGCCAAGCCTTCGACACCGGCAAGCTCGGGGTGCAGCGGGTAGGCGTTTATGCCATGGTCGGACAGGCGCCAACCTACTTTCTAACCACTAACGGTGGTGGGATTGCGACCCCCTTTGGCAATGCCGCTGGCCGGGGGAACAAGAGCTTCAGTCGCGAGGGCTTCGTCGGATTGTTCTATTTGGGCAAACTGGACTTCCTAGTTTTGACTCAGCATGGGGAGGACAACGCGTTCTTTGGAACCAGCACGGCTGCGAATATGCCTCTTCCAGTAGGCGCACGCTCGCCGACTTGGAACGGCTACATGGTAGAGACTCACTACGTCTACAGTCCACAGCTGATCTTCATCCAACGCTCGGAGTTTGAACGCATGTCACGGCAAGCCTTGCCCACCAACGCTTCGAACCTGGGGAACATCGATATGTACACGTTTGGATATCGCTACTATCCAATTATGACCAGCCGCGCCGGTTTTGCCTGGCACAACGAGTACTCATGGTTTCGGCAGCGCGGAACTGCGCCAGACGGAACGGACATAACCAATAGCAGTATCTTGCTAGGATTCGACTTCGACTTCTGAGAGAGGGGATAGCGATGCGTACAAACCTACGTGAGTGGTCGCGGTTAGCGAGTGCGGTCGTGGTCCTCGCGCTGGCGGCTGTCGCCTCCGCACAGATGACGAAGTACGACGAAGAACAGCGGATGAACACCGAAGCGCATATCGGCGGCCTGACCGGCCATGCCGCCGCTGCGAAAACAGACTATCGCAGGTACTGCGTCGGTTGTCATGGCGAGGAGGGTGATGGCTTGGGCGAAAACGAACCGTGGCTGGATCCCAAGCCGCGGAACTTCACCTTGGGTCAGTTCAAATGCCGCTCCACGCCGACTGGAACTCTGCCCACGGATGAGGACCTCTTCAATACGATTGCTCGAGGCCTCGATACCTCTGTGATGCCGCCGTGGAATACTTTCACAAAGCAGCAACGCGCCGATCTGGTGGCGTACGTCAAGCACTTCTCACCCAAGTTCGCGACTGAGAAGCCCGGAACGCCGATCCAGATCCCTCCCGAGCCGGAAGTGACGGCGGACCGGATCAAGGCTGGGCAGGCCATGTTCCAGAAACTGGAGTGCTGGAAATGCCATGGCGTCGAGGGCAAAGCCAATGGTCCCTCAGCGGACACCCTTACGGACGACCAAAATCGCCCGATCAAAGCCTTTAACTTCCACGATGGAGAGCGGTTTAAGTGCGGAGAGAGCGATAGTGACCTCTACAGGATCTTCATGACCGGCTTGGACGGCACACCGATGCCGTCGTTCGCCGACAATGTGAAACCGGAGGAAGCGTGGGAGCTAGTGTTCTACTTGCGCACTCTGCAGCCGATGAATAGTAAGGAGAAAGCGATCGCGAAACAGTTGGGTTTGAAGCCGATCAATCCCAATGCTGCTCCACCCGGTCCGGCGCCAGCCCCGCAACAGTGAGGCAGTCATCATGCGCGGGTTCTGAATTCTAGGAGACGCAAAAATGAAAGGCTATTACCAAATCGCCGCAATTAGTTCAGTCCTACTCCTGCTCGCCATCAGTCTGTTGTATTCGACGCAGAGCGTGAACGCCGCCGCAGAAGGCAAGATTACCGGAACGATCAAACTTGATGGCACACCTCCGCACCAGAGGCCGATTGACATGTCCAAGGAACCGACTTGCGCCGCGATCCACAAGGACAAGCCCATCACGGCGGAAACCGTGGTTGCGGGTCCCAACGGAGGTCTCCGATGGGTTGCCGTCTATATTTCAGAGGGACTGGACGCCGCGGCGTCGAGCCAGGTGCCTTCCGAGACTCCGAAGTGGGACCAGAAAGGTTGTCAGTATATTCCGCACGTGATGGCGCTGGACGCCGGCCAGCACTTTAAGGTGACGAACAGCGACCAGACCTCACACAATATTCACCCCCAACCGACCAAGAACGCTGAGTGGAATAAATCACAACCCGCGGGATCGCCGCCTTTCGATGTGAGTTGGGCTAGCGTGGAAGTCGCGATTCCGGTCAAGTGCAATATCCATCCTTGGATGCATGGCTCCATGGTAGTTGTGAAAGGGCCGACTGGGGTGAGCGATGAAAACGGCGCTTACACCATTAACAACGTTCCCCCAGGGAACTACACGCTGACAGCTTGGCAAGAAGTTTACGGAACTCAAACCCAAAAAGTGACCGTGGCTGCCGGCAAGCCGGGAACCGCTGATTTCACTTTCAAAGCGAAGTAAAAGTCTGAGTTCAGGAATCAAGAGAAAGCTCCGGTAATAAGCTGTCGAAAAGTGAGGGTGGACATGGCGAAATTGCTTGCAGTTACCATCATCGTGATTGCGATTGCCTCTGCGATCCCCATTGTCCGGCACACTTGGGTGGCGCCGGAGAACATCTCGACCCATGGCGCCCTTATCGATGAGCAGATGTCGGAAACCATGGTGGAGGCGGGAGTCTCGTTTCTGGCGGCGCAGATCATCCTGGCTATTTTCATCTGGCAATTCTCCAAGGTACGCCCCGAAGCAACCATTAAGACTTTTCGCGGTGGGGCCAAAGGTTTGGTAATTGCTGCTGTGGTTCTGGTGGGCGCAGAAGTTCTCGCCCTGGGGGTTTTTGGCGTGAAGGCGTGGGCAACCCAATATTTTGTCCCGCCTGGACCCGACGCTATGCCGATCCAGGTCCAAGCCGGCCAGTTTGCTTTCTATTTTCGTTATCCGGGTCCCGACGGAAAGTTTGGCCCGCTTCATCCCAGTCTCATCAGCGAGGCCAACGGAAACTATTTCGGTCTCGACCAGACCAATGACCAGGACGCCAAAGACGATATCGTGACCGCTGAAATGGCTGTTCCGGTGAATCGGGAGATCAACTTGCTCATGCACGCGAAGGATGTCGGGCATTCCTTCTACGTGCCGGAGTTGCGGGTGCAACAGGATTTTGTTCCCGGACTGGATCTTGCGATCCACTTCACGGCGACCAAGACGGAAAGTACGAAATTGTGTGTACGCAGCTGTGTGGCCTGGGACACTACAACATGAAAGCGTACCTCTATGTTTATTCCCAGGCAGATTTCGATGATTGGCTAAAGAAGGAAGCGACACTGCAGTAAGTAATAGCGGTTACGCTCATCATTGACGAGCACAGACTCTGATTTGAGGCGAGCATATGCATGACATGTCACCCCACGCGGCAGTTCATCACGCCCCCCCGACAAGCTTTATTCGTAAGCACATTTTCAGCCTGGACCACAAAGTCATCGGCAAGCAGTATTACGCCCTGGCACTGGTTGCAGTCCTGACTGGAATGGTTCTGTCATGGTTCATGCGGATCCATCTAGCCTGGACCAACGCTGCCATCCCGGGCCTGCAGTTGCTCTCCAAGAACGGCGCTCCTGGTGGGGTGATCACGCCAGAGTACTACCTGCAACTGATGACCATGCATGCGACCATCATGGTCTTTTTTGTCCTGACCACCGCGCCTTTCGCCGCGTTTGGAAACTATTTCTTGCCGATCCAAGTGGGCGCTGAGGACATGCCGTTCCCCCACTTCAACATGATGTCATTCTGGGTCACATTTACCGCCTTCGTGGTTCTGATCTCATCCTTCTTCGTAGCTGACGGACCGACCTTGGGCGGCTGGACGCAGTATGCGCCGCTCAGCGCTGTGGGAAGTGTCGCGGGTCCCGGACAGGGAATCGGGCGTGGTTCTCTGGGCAACCTCGATCGGCCTCTTTTGTGTCGGCCAGCTTGCTGGGGTCGTTGAACTTCATCCCAACTACGCTCGACCTTCGGGCTAAGGGCATGAGCTTGATGCGCCTGCCCCTTAGTGCCTGGGCGTGGTTCATTACCTCTTGCATGGGTCTTACGGCATTTGCAGTATTGATGCCAGCTTGCATCCTGCTCATTCTGGATCATGTTGCTGGAACCAGCTTTTTCATCCCATCGAATCTGGTCATTAGTGACCAGCTCCAGCCACACTCCGGGGGATCAACGCTTCTGTGGCAGCACTTGTTCTGGTTCTTTGGACATCCTGAGGTCTACATCGCGATTGTGCCTGCCTTAGGGATCGTTTCCCATATTCTGATCACCAGCATGCGCCGGCCAATCCTGAGTCATCGAGTGGTGATTTATTCCATGGGGGCTATCGCGGTCCTCAGCTACATGGTTTATGGCCACCACATGTTCGTTAGTGGAATGAATCCGGTTTCATCGCTGGCGTTTTCTTTCCCCACGCTGATCATCACAATTCCATACACGATCGTGGTGCTGATATGGATCGGAAGCTTGTACGGCTCCAAGTTGCGGATTACGTCCGCATCGCTGTTTGCGCTGGGCTTCATTTCGATGTTCGTCAGCGGCGGCATGAGTGGCTTTTTCCTGGCACAACCCTCGATTGATATCATGCTGCACGCAACCTATTTTGTGGTCGGACACTTCCACATGGTGATGGGTGTAGCAGCTATGTTTGGCATCTTCGCTGGAACTTACTTCTGGTTCCCGAAGATGACCGGACGAATGATGAATGAGACTTTAGGGAGAATCCATTTCTGGCTTAGCTTTGTGGGCACGTATTGCATCTTCATGCCGTTCCACTACCTGGGAATAGCAGGGAACGTCCGTCGCTACTCGGCCTTCGTGGATGACTACCTGAAGCCGCTGATCCCGGTACACCAGTTCATCACGGTCGCTGCTCTGGTGACGGGCGCAGCCCAGCTGATTTTTGTGTACAACTTGATTCATAGCCGGTTTTGGGGCAAGCCGGCGCCCGATAATCCTTGGCAAGCCACGTCGCTGGAATGGAGCACGCCAACGACACCGCCACCCCACAATAATTTTGGCGACAAGTTGCCCGTGGTCTACCACGATCCCTATCAGTATGGCGTGAAGAGTTCCACAGGCGACTACGTCATGCAAGCTTCGCCGGAAAAAGTAGTAACGGTGAGTGAGGAGAAATAGCCGGGACTGACCAGGCGGAAGCGCATAAGGGGAGTCTAAAGCATGGCAACTACGGTTCATGAACCACCGAAGATTGATCCGCGTCGTTCGCCGGATGGCCAGTCACCCGATCTCGGACAATCCGGAAACGGCGGTTGGCGAAACCTGGTCCCGACAGATGGAGATTCGCATCTCGTTCAGGACTACTCTCCGCCTCCTTCTTCGACGGGCATTTGGGTGGTGCTTTTTGCCATCACGATGATGTTTGCGGCGTTCACCAGCGCGTTGTTCGTTCGCAAAGGCTCATCGCTGGACTGGCGGCACTTCACTTTGCCCTCAATCCTCTACTTCAACACGGTTGTCCTTTTCGCTAGCAGCGTGACTTTGGAGCTATCGCGTCGCCGGGTCTCCGCCTCAGTGGCCGGCTTCAAAACTCAGGCTGCGGGCCCAGCAGGTTGGCTGTATGGGACCCTGTTTCTGGGATTGCTCTTTGTCGTGGGTCAATACGTCGCTTGGCTTCAGTTGCGCGCGGACGGCCTCTATCTGGCTACTAATCCGAGCAGTTCTTTTTTTTACGTGTTGACCGCCACACATGCCTTGCATGTGCTGGGCGGACTGGGCGGGTTGACCTATGTCATCGATAAGCTCAGGAAATCGGTCTTGCGACGCAGCACGATGGATGCAGCGGCCCGTTATTGGCACTTTATGGATGTTCTGTGGCTATATCTGCTTTTTCTGCTCTGGATGAAGCTTTAGCGGACAACATTTAGGAGGTTGCCGTGAGCCACGCCGATTTAACCATGCAAGGCGAGCCAGCAGGTTTGTTGGCGGGACCCCCGTTCGCCATTCCGACAAAAAAGCTGGCGATGTGGCTGTTCATCATCGCCGACACGATGACTTTCGCGGCGTGTCTGATCGCCTATGGATTCCTGCGCAACGGCACAGCCAACTGGCCCAGACCTTTCCACAGCATCACTAACGTAGCGCTGATGACGCTCATTCTTCTGACCAGCAGCTTGACCATGCTCCTCGGAATGCGCGCGGCGAAAATCGGTGATAAGGCTGGAGCTTTCCGATGGACCATGATTACCGCAGCCGCCGGCATTCTCTTCGCTTTGCTGCACATTCGCGAATGGCTGGGGCTGATCGGCGAAGGCATGACTCTCTTGAAGAATCCCTGGGGAACCGGACTGTTCGGGACAGCCTTCTTTAGTATCACCGGGTTGCATCTCACGCACGTTACCTGTGGCGTGATCGCTCTGATCGTTGTGGGTTTGCGTTACCAGGGCGGCCGCTACAACGCGGATGATATCGAAGTTCTCAGTCTGTACTGGCACTTCGTGGATATAGTTTGGATGTTTGTCGTACCGTTCGTTTATCTCTTGAATCTCGCCCACTAGAACTAAAGCTGGAGCATAAAATTATGACAACAGCAGAAGTGAAGAAAGCTGGAATCGGGAAGGACCTGGTCGTTTATCTTTGTCTGTTGGCGCTCGCCGGATTGCAATTCGTGATTGCTTATCAGAATATTGATGCCTGGCAAATGTTCGCGCGCATGCTGGCGGTCGCATTGGTTGAGGCGGGGTTAGCGGTCATGTTCTTCATGCATCTGTGGACGGAAAAGCGCGGATTCGTATTGTTCGTTCTAATCTTTACAGGTTTCGTGTTGTTAACTATGCAATATGGGTGGACAGACAGCTTCCGGCTGCTAAGGTGCGGTACGAATTGTTCGTGATAGGGAGAAACAATGAGGTTGGGTAGACAACCACGGCTCCTTCTGATCTTTGGGGCGATGCTGGTATTATTCACTTTCGCCGTCCCAGCCCTGGCGCAGAGCTGCGCCCTGTGCTACACCCAGGCTGCCTCCGCGGGGGCACGAATGATTCAGGCGTTGCGCAGCGGGATTCTGATCCTTATACTTCCACCTACGTTGATGTCCATTGGCATGATTTTCATCGTTTACCACAAGCGAAATCAGTTCAGAGGCGTGGACGGCGCCGATGAATCGGACCGAATCAAATAGAAGTGTCCTGTCGAGCTCAGTGACCATCCTATGGCTATGTCCCACGCAATAGCAGATCCGGGCCGAATGGCTAACGTTATTTCCAAGCTGCGGGAGTACTACACGCTAACCAAACCCGAAGTAAACCTACTGATATTGATGACCACTTCGGCAGGCTATTATTTGGGTTCCCAGGGTCCCTTCAAAGTAGGCAGACTCGTCAGCACACTGGTTGGAACCTTACTGGTCGCGAGCGGCACCGCAACGCTCAACCAGCTTATGGAGCGGCGATATGACGCGCAGATGCGCCGTACCGCCAACCGACCGCTTGTTTCTGGCAAACTCAGTGCCTGGGAAGCCTTGTGGTTCGGGCTTGGATTGAGTGTTGCCGGAGGTCTGTGCCTCGCGGCGGCGGTAAATGGGCTGTCAGCCTTGCTCGCTATCTCCACTCTGCTGGGCTACCTTCTGGTCTACACCCCGCTGAAGAGGATCACTCCGCTTTGCACGCTCCTGGGGGCCATTCCAGGGGCGATGCCGACGCTCATCGGATGGGCCGGAGCATCGGGCAGTATCAATCGGCAGGCCTGGTTTCTGTTTGGCGTCCTTTTTCTGTGGCAATTCCCGCATTTCCTCGCGATTGCCTTGATGTATCGTGAGGATTATTTGCGCGCAGGTTTTCGGATGTTGCCGCAGTTCGACGCCGATGGACGGTTCACCAGGGCGGAAATTGTCGGCTTTACCATTATCCTGGTGCTCATTACGATGTTGCCATTAGCAG
>CAVSNS010000024.1:0-89809 GCA_963729325.1 uncultured Acidobacteriota bacterium | reverse complement strand
CCTCCCGGTTTGACCACTTCTCCAAGAACGTAGACCATCGCTGCTTTGGCGACGAATACGGTGTCTCCGGGATGCAATTCGATGTTACTGCGAGCCATCTCCGCCGGGTCCTTTGAAACCTCAACCTGCACCGGATTGCTTTTCATCGCCTTGGTGCGAGACCGTGACAACACCAGAGGCTTTTTCTGTAAGCCCTCCGGAGATTTGCAGGATGTCAAATAGCCTGTGAGGTCCCAGAGCTGAATAAACGCCGGGCCTCATGACCTCGCCAGCGACGGAGATTCCATCGTTGGTGTACTCTTTCACGTAAACCGAGACTTGCGGATCGTTAAGAACGTGCTCTTCGCGCAGTCGACTTTCGATGGCCCCCTCGGTTTCACTGCTGCTGAGCCCTGCCACTCGAACATCCCCGACCAATGGCATTGAGATGTTTCCATCAGCGCTCACACGAGTGTGTCTGGAAAGGTCAGGCGCGCCATATACCGTGACCTCGAGCTCATCGCCGGGACCGAGGACGAGTGCGGAGGAGGAGGTCATGGGAGGCGGTTTGTGCTGAGGGCGCAATCACTGGCAGAGTGGCCGTTCCTACCGGCTGTGATGGCGCAGTTCGTGAGTCGGTCTGGGGAGTGCCACTCTGCGCGGTGGCCGCTTGGAGAAAGGCAAGGACACCTAGGATGAAAGCCAGTCTCAAAACCTGACGGAGGACATTCGGAATGCGTTGCATAGCTGGACAAGATTTTAAGCCGAGGAGCGCTCCCGCACAACCCGAATGTGTGAACGACCACGAAAGCCTGTGCGCGGAATAAAATGTTGCATGGTGGTACAAGAAATTGGCCTCCCGGGGGAAAGGTGGATTCCACGAGCATTCGGGAATTCAACAGGTAAAGCGAAGGATTGTGTTGCGAACCCAAACCCAATATTGTAGGTTTATTTGTTGGAAATCTGCAGCGCTCAACTCGCTCGAACATGCCGGTGGTCTTGAAAATCGCAGTTTTGCCATGCATTTTGCTAAGTTTGTGCACTCCTCAAAACAAATTGGAAAGAGAACGGCTGTCGTCTGCCTGCGCCAGTCCAATGCAGAGCAAGAAAGGAAACACTCACGGATTAAGGGATATGAAGAATTATAAGCGGGTACTCGTCACGGGGGCAGGCGGCTTCATTGGCCATCATCTGGTGAAAAGACTCAAATCGGATGGCCATTGGGTGCGCGGCGTCGACATCAAGTTTCCGGAATACGAAACCAGTTCCGCCGACGAGTTTGAGATCCTCGATCTGCGCAAGACGGAAAACTGCCTGCTAGCCAACCGTGGCGGCATCGAGGAAGTCTACAATCTTGCCGCTGACATGGGCGGCATCGGCTATATCACCACTTACCTCGCCGACATCAGCCGCAATAACATTCTGATCAATGCCCATATGCTAGAGGCCAGTCGGCAGAATGGGATTAAGCGTTTCCTGTTCTCCTCGTCCGCCTGTGTCTACAACCAAGGCAAGCAGAAAGATCCGCGAAGTCACCCCTCTTCGCGAAGAGGATGCCTATCCTGCCGATCCCGAGCCCGGCTATGGCTGGGAGAAGCTCTTCGCAGAAGAACTTTGCCGCTACTACTACAAGGACCACGGCTTCGACACTCGCATCGTACGCTTCCACAATGTCTATGGGCCTCTGGGTACGTACGAAGGCGGAAAGGAAAAGGCACCGGCTGCCATCTCACGCAAGGTGGCGCTCGTCAAAGACGGTGGCGAAATCGAGGTCTGGGGCGATGGCGATCAGACAAGATCATTCATGTATGTGGATGATTGTGTCGAAGGACTTATCCGGATCATGGGGTCTAACCATCACGGCCCTCTAAATCTGGGAACAGATGAGCTGGTGACGATCAATCAGCTGGTAGACGTGGTGGCGAGAATCGCGGGCAAGCGGATCACCAAGCGCCACAACCTCGGTGGGCCTCAGGGAGTGCGCGGTCGTAACAGCGATAATACCCGCTTACACGATGTTCTCGATTGGGAACCCTCCATCCGTTTGGAACAAGGACTAACCATGACCTATGGATGGGTCGCAGCGCAAATTCTCTCTAAGGTTCCTGTTTCCGTCGGATACTGCTGCGGCGGACTAGCCGTTGCGCGTTGAGAAGAATCCATGAAGCGAAACGGCAACGGCGGGAGCATGCTAGAGATGTAACCATGCGTTCGCCATGACCTACTCGCGATGGCAATGACAGGAAATGACCTCTCCTGCTAGTGCACGTGTATTGTCCCGAGCTAGCCGATTCGTTTCGCGGTGGATGCCGCAGCCCTGGACGACCCATGGCGCTTGATTTCGTACCCAAGCTCTGGAGACGCAACCAGGCGCCTCGCGGTCCGCGGCTACTCGTTTTCCCGCCCGTTGGTTCTTTTGCAAAGCGACGATTGGGGACGGGTGGGGGTGCGGGACCGCGAAGGCTATGAACAGCTCCGCGCCAGTGGTATCCGGCTGGGGGAACATCCTTACGACTTTTACACTCTGGAAACTGCCGACGACGTGATCGCGCTGCGGGATATGTTGAAGCGCCATCGTGACTCCACTGGCCGCGCGGCTTGTCTGGTGATGAATTTCGTTCTTGCCAACTTGGATTTCCAGAAGATGCTGGCAAACGATTTGCAGCGGATTTACTTGCTGCCCCTGACCGAAGGACTGCCTGGGAAATGGAAACGTCCGGGACTCTTTGAGGCTTACCGCCTGGGAATCACTGAAGGCGTCTTCTACCCTGCTCTTCACGGATTGACCCACTTCTGCCGGCGCGCGGTAGAGAACGGACTTTCAGAAAGAGGAGAACGGGCCGCTTTGCTTCAGACTCTCTGGAAAGCAGAAACGCCCTACATTTATTGGCGGATGCCCTGGGTCGGGTACGAATACTGCAATCCCGAGAAACCTCACGCCGGTTTCCTATCCGCGGAGACCCAGACGGAACTTATCCGGCAAGCGGCGGATATTTTCAAGAAGTTCTTTTCAGCGCCCCCCTCATCCGCCTGTGCACCGGGCTACCGGGCGAATAAGGATACCCATCTCGCCTGGTCGCAGTGTGGAGTGCGGGTCGCTCAGAACGGAAGCGTAGCGTCTTCACCTCCCTACATCGGCGAGTGCGAGATTCTGAACCTTCATCGGACCATTGATTTCGAACCCTCGCAACGAGAGCTCTCCATCGAAAAATACGTGCAACTTGCCGAGCAATGCTTCGCGCAGGGCATACCGGCCATCGTTTCGGTGCATGCCATCAACTTTCATTCCTCACTGAAGGATTTCCGCGGACCAACGTTGCAAGTACTGGATGGCTTCCTTTCCGCGCTCGAAGCAAAGTATCCCAATTTGCTGTATGTGCACGACAGTGATTTATACGACATCGCGACTCGTGGAAGATTTAAGGCAACCCATGGATCGGTTTCCGTTGACGTCAAGATGCAAAACGCTGCCCAATCCCGCGCTTCCGTCCGAGGCGCAAAATAGATAATGGTGTTGACTTCAGTATTGTGTCCGGTGCGCCCACATACTAATCGTTTCCGGCTATCCTTATTGATGTCGGGGAAGAACATAGGTCGCCTGGCATGACTTCCGGCCCTTTGCTATACGCGGAAATATTCCCTCCGCCTGGAAAAACTCTTCACGTGCTGACCCTCACTCCCTTTTATCCCGTTCTGGACGACGATGCTCGCGGTTGCTTCGTCGCCGAGCCCCTACTCTGGCTGGAACGACTCGGTGTGGTGAACACGGTCGTTGCAGTGCAGCCCTTTTACCGCGATCGCGCACGCCCCTGCAACTCCGGGATCCCAGCCCATTGGCGTTACTTCTTTGCGCTCCCCGGTGGTTTCGGACCCCCGACTTCTGGGGCGTTTCTTTTCAGTAGCCTTTTGGCGGAAATTCGCCGCCTGCATCAGGCTAACCCAATTGATATCATCCATGCGCACGCGCCATTGCCTTGCGGGCACGCCGCTACTTTGCTCAGCCGTGAACTGAAGATCCCCTTTGTGGTAACAGTTCACGGGCTGGATGCGTACTCCACAAATCAAGTCAAGGGTTACGCTGAGAACTGGTGTAAACGGGTCTCGCGATTGGTCTATCGCTCAGCGCGGCGGGTGATCTGCGTCAGTGAGAAGGTTCGCGACCAAGTAGTCGAAGGCGCTGCAGCGCCGATGAACACACAAGTGATTTACGATGGTGTCGATCCGCAGATTTTCACTCCTTCGAGCCATCACACGGGGCCCGCAGTAATCCTCAGCGTCGGTAATCTGATTCCCATCAACGAGCATGAACCACTGCTGCGGGCGCTGGGTGCCACTCACGAGACTAATGGAGATTTTTGGTGGGAGATTATCGGAGACGGTCCTGAACAACCGCGTTTGGAGAAGTTGGGTCGCGAGCTTGGCATTGGAGAAAAAATCCGCTTCCTCGGACCACAGTCTCGAAGCCAGATTGCAGCTGCAATGCGGCGCTGCACAATCTTCGCATTGCCCAGTCGCGACGAAGGCTTGCGCAGTGTCTACCTAGAGGCAATGTCCGCGGCAAAGCCGGTTATTGCCTCCCGAGGCCAGGGCATCGAAGAAGCAATTGAGCAGGGCATTAACGGTTGTCTTGTCGATCCAGACGACCTAAGTGAATTAAGCGAAACCCTCACCGTGCTATTGCGGAGATCGCAGCTTCGCCACGAAATGGGTGCGGCAGCTCGCAAAACTATTCTTCAAGGCTTCACACTTGCGTTCGAAGCCGCTCGGCTGGTTCGGCTCTATCGAGAGTCCGTAGCATAAACCGAGGAGCCGTGCGCCTTCGGGCTCCGGGTGTGTGACGTGGCGGGCAATCTGCTGGTGGTAGTGTGTTTCTAATTCAAACCAAGCTGAGTCAGCTTAACTGCGCAGCGGGAGTCGGGCGGACCGCACGTGCCTACAGTCTCATATGAGCAATCCCTCGCGTTATGGATCATGTGCTCCAATCGCCGCTCTTGTAGTTCTCCAGCGTCGGTTGATACGGACAGTGGGGAATTCCAGGAACGACGGCTGCAGTCTCCTTCACAATTCGTCGCCGTGAAATTGGCTCTAGATTGACATATTGACCCCTTCGGCATCCAATGACGTGGCGCACAAGACAATTTGTTCCAAAAATCTCAAAGCAACGAGGGAGATACCCAATGAAGAGAAGCTTGATATGGTGTTTACTCGGGTTGGCTTTATTGGTCGCCGGGCAGGAGTTTCAGGCACCGTTTCAAGGGCTGCACCAATATTTCCGGATTGCCGTTATCCAGGTTTGCGTCCCCTGAGTCCGCACAGATCATCTCCAGACTGTAGTCTCGGCGGCCTGTTGGCCTCGTCTCAAAGTCCGAAAGCCGCTATAGACGTGGTAAGATTACTCCCCTCAGAGCCAGCCTGATTCTGCTCACTAGAAAAATGGGGTTGTAAGATGAGTAGCATGCCCGAGAATAGGACTGTGGCGCCCGTAAAGGACCAGGTTTCCTGTGCATTGGACGGAGACACGGTGATCCTTCATCTAGGCAGCGGCACCTATTACGGTCTGAATGACGTTGGATCGACGATTTGGAATCTGATCCAGGAGCCGCGCACGATCGAGGAGATACATGACAGATTGCTTCAGGAGTACGAGGCGGACGCTGGTGAGTGCGAGCGCGACCTGCTAAATCTTCTGGATGACCTCAGTAAAGCCGGCTTAGTCGAGATCCGAGATGCCCGCACTGATCAAGTTTTTTAACCTGGACAGTTCTGAGCGACTGCTCTTGCTCAAAACCTGTGCTTTCATTTGGATAGCCTCAGTCACTCTGCGACTGCTGCCGTTTGCCACTGTTCAAAGGCTCTTTGCGACTCGAACAACGCTTAGCGGCCGCGTGCATCGGCCGCGCCCCATTGAGCGTCTTTTGTGGGCAATTGCGGTTGCTAGTCGATACGTCCCGGGAACGAGCTGCCTGTCACTAGCTCTGGCTGGCCGGACAATGCTGAGCAGAGAGGGCTACCCCGCGCACATCCATATTGGAGTTGCCAAGGACCACACTGACTCTTTTGGGGCTCACGCGTGGCTAGAGAGCGAAGGAAAAATCGTCATCGGGGGTCACGAGTCTGCGTCGCTGTTTGCGCCGCTTGGAGTCATTGGAGAAGGTAATCCCCTGTGAGCGTGTCGGTTCAAGAAGGGAAAGCTGCCACCGGGTTCTCCGCGGACATTTCGGTAGCGATGACCTCCTCGCGCCATCTCCTTCCGTTCCCCGTGGGAACCCTTCCGGGGCTGGAACTGCTTCTTTGCTGTGCTCGACGCCGGTTAGACGCTGATCTGTCTGCCCGGGTGGGTGAGCTGCTCGAACAGGGACTAGATTGGGATGTCCTGCTGCCTCTTGCGAATGCACATGGATTGTCTCCGCTGCTTTATTGGCATCTATCGAGGAATTGTCCACAGGTCCTTCCATCGGCGGTTGCTGAAGTCCTTCGAGATCAGTTTCAGGGCAATGCCAGGCGTAACCTGCTTCTAACCCTGGAGCTGGTGAACATTCTAAAACTCTTAGCGAGCAAGAAGATCTCCGTTGTTCCGTTCAAGGGACCTACTCTTGCCGAGGCACTCTATGGAAATATTGCGCTTCGTCAATGTAGTGACCTTGACCTTTTCATTCGGCCAAATGATCTTCCGGCTGGCATCGAGACTCTTGTCTCCGAGGGTTACAGCCCGGTTCTGCAGCTAACTCCGGCACAACAGACTGCATTGGTTCGCTCGCACTACGAGTTTGGATTGCTGAGTCCCAGTGGGGCATTGATCGAATTTCAGTGGGCCATCGTCCCAAGGTATTTTTCGCTTTCATTTGGCACCAAGCAGCTTTGGCAAGATCTGAGAACTATTCGGATCGCCGGTGTGGAAGCCCTAGCGCTGTCACCGGAAAATCTACTGCTGATACTCTGCATTCATGGTGGTAAGCACCTCTGGAACAGACTAGTCTGGCTCTCAGACATCTCAGAGCTCATCCAGCTACATGCTGGTCTGGATTGGGAATATGTTCTGCGGCAAGCACATGTAGGCAACGCTGAACGAATGCTTCTGCTCGGTCTGTCCTTAACCCATACCGTGTTCGGAACGGCCCTGCCCGAGAACATCCATCTCCGCTTAGCAGACGACAAGACGGTAGTAAGCCTCAAGAAACAAGTTTGCCAAACCCTAGTTCGCCCGTCGGAAACGGGTGAGTTGGCGGCACACGTGTTTCTGATCAGGACACGAGAGCGCTGGATTTACAAGATCCGCTATGTTCTTCGATTCATACTTACTCCCGCGAGCGTAGAGTGGTCCATGGTCAGCCTGCCGAAAATTTTATTTCCGCTTTACGTCGCGTTGCGCGTCGCGCGCGGGTTTCTCAAGGTCGGTATCTTGGCGGGCCGCTGCGCTCGTAATAGAAGTGCTGGTAGCGCAACAGGACTCAATGGCGCTTGAGCTATTCGGGTCAGAGTTTTCCGGACGATCTGTGAGCACGAGAGATGCAAGCAGTGACACTACAGTCTGTGACGAAGGTTTTCCGACACCGGCCCGCGCTGTTCAATTGGATGGGCAAAGAACGGAGCGGCGAAACCAGAGCCTTGGATGCCGTCTCTCTCAGTATCAGGAGCGGCGAAGTCCTGGTTCTGCTGGGACCAAATGGCAGCGGAAAAACTACGTTTCTAAAACTCATTTCCACCATGCTGCTGCCCGATGTCGGAAGGGTGTTGGTGGAAGGGGCGGACACCCTACGAGAGCCTGAACAAGTGCGCAAAAAAGTCGGGTTCGCCGTGGCCTCAGAACGCTCTTTTTTCCCTCGGCTTACTGCCCGCGAGAATCTGGTTTTTTTTGCAACCTTGGAAGATGTGCCGCGCAAAACGCGGACAGAGCGGGCCGACTGGGCACTGGAGACCACAGGATTGACCGAAGCAGCTGATACCTTGGTGATGAAGTTCTCCAGTGGCATGTTCCAAAGGCTGGGGATTGCGCGGGCCCTCGTAAAGAAGCCGTCGATTCTACTCTTAGACGAACCTACCCGGAGCCTCGATCCCGCTGCTGCCTTGCAGCTTTGGAGTTTTCTGCGAAAGACGGCAGTCCACGGAACGACCGTGCTTTTGGCGACCCATAACTTTGACGAAGCGGTCGCTGTGGCTGATTCCCTCGCGTTACTTCGTCGCGGGGTTTTGCTTAACCGTCACGGTCTTGGGCAAGGTACTACAGTCGAAGAGTTGCGCAATTTCTATTTCCGTGAACTGGAATCCATCAGTGAAGCATCCGATCTGCTCCCGTGGGGCGTTTCATGAAGCCCCTGTCCGTGCTCGAAAAACTTGCTGCCATTCTGCGGCGTGACCTGCTCACAGCGATGCGCTACCGAGCCGCTTTCTGGATGCAGGCGCTAACGATGGTTCTTGAGGTCGCTGGGTCCTACTACTTGGCCCGCGCGGTGGGGCCCGGTTTTCAGCCGGAGGGATTTGCTTACTATCCGTTCCTGTTGATTGGAACAAGCATCTACACACTGTTCCTGGCGGGGATCAACTCTTTTGTCTCGTCGATACGCGATGCTCAACTGACAGGTACCCTGGAAGTCCTCATGACCACTTCCACATCTGGTTCCATCATCGTCTTGTTGAACACAGTCTCGGCTTTTGTCGGTGGCACCCTGAACATGGTGCTGTACCTAGCGGTCGGACTGGCTCTGTTCCGCGTGCAGCTGCAGAGTCCGAACTTGCTGGGCTGTGCGGTCATTATTCTGATCTCGGCTGGGGTAGCGATTGCAATTGGGATTATGGCAGCGGCTCTTCAAGTATTAACGCAAAAGGGCGCAGCTATTGTGTGGTTGCTGGGGGCGGTGGGGTGGCTGTTCACAGGAATTATGTTTCCTGTGACGGCGCTCCCGAAGCCTTTCCAGGCCATCGCCGCTCTGATACCACTCAAGTACTCGCTGGATGGAGTGCGACTTGCACTACTAAGGGGCGCCTCTTTTCCTGAGCTGGCCCGCACCCTAGGGGTGCTCACCGCGTTCTGTGCCGTCCTTCTGCCGCTCAGCTTGTTATTTTTTTCGCACGCCGTACGTAGAGCCAGGTTGCAGGGCACACTCTCCTTTTACTGAAAGCGCACTCGACTAGCAGAATGTGGTTTGGGCACGCCAGAAGACGATGCTGACCCAGAGAAATGGTGGTAAGATTCGGACTTCCATTGCGGGACGTCTATGTAAAGGAGCCTGATCTGTTGAAAACGCGAGAGAACGCCCTGGCGCAAAACACCTCGAAACCCAAAAAGCCATATTCAGCGCCGCGTCTGGTGAAATACGGAGACTTGCAGCAGCTAACCCGAGGGAGTCACGGCAAAAAAAGTGACGGCGTCACATCGCCCACTAAGCCTTGCTGGATAGCGGAGGTCCTGTACGGTCCAGACGACCCGCGCACTCACATCTTAAGGATCTGGCTTGTGGACGTGTACTCCGAGACATCGGTTGGGTCGATTGTCGTTGCAGTCTACCGCAGGTTTGGCCGTGGACTATCAGCGGTAGTCAGGAGATCATCTCTACTCCGGGAGATTCTCCGCCCTGTCTTTGAAGCAGGATTGGTTAGAGCGCACAGGCATTTCATTTCTTCGACTTGTTGAAGGACGCATGAACCCTCGTTTTGTCCGAGCCGGGGGCAGCGCGCACAATTAGGCCCAGCGCACCTTGGGCTATTTATGCGAAGTGGTTTCTCCTCACTCTGAGAGTAAGGAATTGTTGGGCTTACAACCCGTAGTTCACAGGAGACCCATCAGCAGACGCGCCTCCGCCGATTGCTAGTTCGCTGCCATGGTTCCTAAGCATCGAGTGTACAGCCTCTACGGCTTGCGACTGCAAAGCCAGACCCAGCTCGCGTGTCCTCAACTGCAGACGCATGCTTCGCGACCCGACGTCGAATTAGTCGAATATTCTGCATCTGACCTGCGCCAAGCCTGCAAACACGGTGGAACGCTGCTGGAAGCCAGTGATCTCTATGAGTGTACTCAGTTGCGCGATGGGTCAATTCATCTGCGCTGGCCTGGTCTTTTTGAATTTCTGATATCTTCTGACGGCAGCCGAATTGGGTGGCGAAACCTAGACGGAACTCCTCGCGAGGCGCTCCAGGAATATCTGTTAGGGCAAGTATTGTCCTTTGCTATGTTGGTGCGGGGAGTCGAGCCCCTGCACGCTACTGCGGTGGTGGTGGGCAGAGGTGCGGTCGCGTTTCTTGGTGACTCGGCGTACGGAAAGTCCAGTCTCGGGGCCAGCTTCGTGCGCGAGAACTATCCACTGTTAACCGACGACGTGTTGGTGCTCGAGCAACGTGGCCAAGACTTGCTGGCATATCCCGGGATGCCGAGAATCAAACTCTTCCCTGAAATGTGCGGAAGCATGTTTCAAGGCTGCGAAGGCACTCCAATGAACCGTTGGACTCGTAAAACGATCTTCGCGCTCAGCGCCGAGCAACATCAGGTGTCCGCGATTCCATTGCGGATGCTTTATGTCCTTTCGTCCCCTAGGAACCAGTCCCGCAAGGTGACCCTCCGTAGGATGTCAGAACGCAAAGCTTTCTTGTCAGTTCTGAAAAACACATTTAACGATGTATTGCTTAGCCCGAGGCGACTAAAGCGGCAATTCGAGTTTGCTGCTAGCATCGCGGCTCACGTTCCAGTGAAGGCTCTGTCCTATCCAAGGACTCTCAGTGCGCTGCCCGCAGTTGTAGAAGCAATCTTATCCGACCTGGTGCGGGAAGGAAGAAGCGAGTGAGTGGCATTCTTGGGATTTGGAATTTGGATGGTCGCCCGGTGGAGAAGGAGGAAATCGCCAATCTCAGCGCAGCGCTGTCGGGTCGTGCCGCAGATGGGCAAGAATTTTGGACGCAAGGTTCAGTGGGGTTTGCATACCAGCATCTCCGAATCACCCCGGAATCGGTCGCTGAGCGCCAACCATTAATGGCTCCTTCAGGGGCAGTCATCGTCTTTGATGGTCGCTTGGATAATCGTGAGGAGTTAATGGCTAGCCTGAGCGGCGGTCAGGGTCTTGCAAAAACGTCGCCTGATGCTGCTGTGGTCTTGGCCGCCTACGACCGTTTCGGAGAACGATTTGCGGAACATTTGAATGGGGACTTCGCTTTGGCGCTTTTTGATCCCCGAAAACAGCAGCTTCTCCTGGCGCGCGACGTGATAGGTGTTCGCCCACTGTATTACTGCAATCTACGTAATGCTTTTCTTTTTGCTTCTGAGATTAAGGCCATCTTGGCACATCCGCAGGTTGACAGACGACCCAATGATGATGCTATAGCAGACCTACTTATGCCCGGTGATCCGACCTGCCGGGAGTTGACGTGCTTTCGAGGCATTTTCAGTCTCATTCCCGGCCACCTGGGAATGGTCACGCCAACACGAAGATGGATAGTTCGGCAGCATTGGACCTTCGATTCCAGTGGGCGTATCCGCTACAAATCTTTCCCCGAATACGCAGAAGCCTTTCGTGGGGTCTTCGATCAGGCTGTTCGTCGTCGCATCCGCAGCGCATACCCGACTGCCGTTTCGGTCAGTGGAGGTCTAGACTCCTCTGCAATCCTGTGCGCCGCGGAGAAGTTCAAGAACTCAGGATTTTCAGTGCCAGCACCGACGGGCATTTCTTTAACTTACCAAGATGGAAGCCCTGCCGATGAGAAGTCATTACTCCTGGCCATCGAGTGCCAATACCGAATTGACATCAAGCGGCTGCCTACAACCTCGCCGGGATATCTCAAGGGGGCCAGAGAGTTGCTTTGGCACGTCGAGGCGCCTCGGTTTAATTCCCAATGGAATACATACCAACAGTTGTTGAACCTCGCCCGGGCTGGCAAGAACCGTGTTTTGCTGAGCGGTTATTTTGGAGACCACATGCTTTTTGGCCGAGCCTACCTACTGGATTTGGTGCACAGTCTGAGGTGGGGCAAGGCTATTCGAGATCTTAACGAGTTTGGCCTCTGGATGACCGACGTCGGTCCGAAGGAGTTCAGAGAACAGTTTTGGCTGGATTTCCTCAGAGGCCACATCCCAGGACGATTTTTTTCCCTTCTGCGGAGAATTCGCGCTAAAACGCAAGCGGACCTTTACCCCGGTTGGTACAGCAAGCCATTTCGCCGACGGGCTTTGGACCGTGCCCTTGGGCAGGCCCGGTTGCCAGGGAAGTTTGCCAGCAAGCATGCCGAAGAGTGTTACCAGCAGGCAAATTCCAAGTACCACCTCGACGTTCTGGAGACAACAAACAAAATATCCGTGACTTACGGAGTGGAACCGGCGTATCCGTTTATGGACCGAGATTTAATCTCTTTCATAATGGCAATTCCGGGGGAAGTTGTGAACTGGCAGGGCGTTCCGAAAGGCCTGCTCCGCGAAGCAATGAGAGGGGTCCTTCCGGAAGCGATTCGCCTGCGCAGGTGGAAAGCAGATTTTACTGATTTCGTTAATGAGGGCACAGCTCACGAATACCATCATTTGCAAAGCTATTTCAAGTCTGATTGTCTGGCCATTGAGTTTGGTTATGTGGATGGAGATGCTGTCAGACAGGCGCTGGAAAGCATGAAGCCTTACGTCCATGATCCCCATAGCGCAGTTGCGACCTGGCGAGTTACGGCATTGGTATCCTTGGAGTTGTGGTTGCAAGTGTTCTTCGGGCAAAAGCATAAGCAAATTGAGGCTCCACGCTTAGCTCCGGCTGCAATGGCCTAAAGACCCACGGGCACAACATCTGAATGGCGCTCAAGGTGATGATGCTAGACAGTCTCGAAGCGGCTCAATTTGAAGTCGCTTTGGTGGATGGACGGGGTGACCCACGTAATTTGAGCGTACGTTTCCGTGGTACGACAGGTATTGAAAAGGCTACATGAAACACATTCTGATTCTGGCGGCGGTTCTTGCATCGACGATGGCTGTTAAGCTCAGGTGCCGGTGACAACTGGGGGCACCACTACAGACAGGAGAGACGAATGTCAAAGAACCATTATTCAACGAAGCCGAGGCGTCGTAACAAGTCCGGTCGCCGAAAAGACTGGGCAGCCGCTACGATGGCGAAGCTGAAACAGCTTGAGGCGAATGCTGCCGCAGGCAAGTAGTTCGTACGCATTTGCCGTAACCTCTCATTGCATTTTTGTGATGGGAGCTCGGACAATTTGATGTTTGGGATCGGTTTTCAAGTTGTGCTCTCAATTCCAAGCAGCCCGCAAAAAGAAAAACATGCGCATTATCCCCTTCCGCTCGTTCGCTGTTGTTCGCACTTGTGCCTCTATACGAGCAGCCCCGAAAGTGTCTGGGGCGAGGTAGCTACAGGCCGATCTCCTTGCCCCACACGTCTCACCCATGATCACCAGGTTAAGCTCAACGAGCGATCCCTGCGTCGAGTAGCCGTTGAGCTCGTCGGGATTTCGATCCAGCGCCGCAGAACGCGGGGGCCCGTCTTCCAGTCTTCATGCACTCTGACCGTCTGCTATTCCGCATCGTTCAGATTGCGGTCTTCCGGGTGAGGTACATCGCTATGAAAGCGCCATTCAGGAAGCTCAATCGTGACCAGTGACTGCAGGCGGTCCAGCACCGAGTTGTATGGATCAGCCGGCGCGTTCGATTGAGTTTCCTGAGCGAAGCCCGGCGGGAAAGAACAACAACATAATAATAAGAGGAACGAGACGACGACTCGCTTCATGAACCCGCACCTGTGATGGAATCTACGGAGATTTGGCGCGCCAAATTTTACCGCGCCATGCCGGAGCTAGTGTTGAAGATCTTTTCTGCCTGATTCTCAGTCAGAAAGTCGGGATCTTAGGGGGTGGTGGTTTTTGGCGCCGAGAATCGGGTGGTAAGCCCTTGCAAAACGATGCGGCTGGGAGCGTAACCCAATTCAGCTAGATCAAGCAGCCACAGTCATCGGCTGCCGTTCTCGTGGGAGACTCCGCCTTTCTTGAAAACCCCAAGCAACCTTCGTGTTCGCTCTCCGAAATGGTGTTCGGCAGCCGGGGACACAAGTTGGGCGTGTTGCATGAGTGTTCCTTTCTTGGTTGGGGGATTCTCTGGGTGACGGCAGGCGGAGGAACTGTCAACGAACTATGTTCAGGTTAGGATTTTCCGCGCAGACTAACTAGACCGAATAAGTTCGGACAAAACCGAACATGTGTCTCGCATGAGTACGCCTTGGCGTGTAGTATCGACGGCGCATTCACTCATTGAGGGCGCAACCCTATGGCGAATTTCGCCGCGATGTTGAAGGAACTGGAGCAAGAACGCAGTCCCCTGGACCAAGTTATTCAAGTGATTGGCAACGGAATCTGACGAAATCGCACGCGTGTCCAAACGAAACCGAAGAGGCGGAAGCGGACGCTCACCGCAGCCGCGCGCAGGAAGATGGCCGCCGCCCAGAGAGCGCGCTGGGCGAGGGGGAGACGAACGCAAGCGTCCGCACCAGTACGCACAATGAGCCAAGGTGACTCGCGAGGAACTGGCGCCGCCTGGCCTATGCCGCGGTCGAATGGACGCTGCCGGCGGCGAACCTGACTATCTTGGGTTTAACTAGCCTCACGAAGTTCTCCCAGGCGAGTCTCACGAGCTCGCGATGAGAGCCCGCGTTGAACGCGATTTCCTTGTCCCGAGCTAAGCTCTCATCGGCAAAGACGGGCATATCGTAAAGATTCCCGAAGGGAGGCATGGCTCCAGTTTCGCAGTCTGAAAACCGCTCTTTGAACTCTGCCTCCGAAGCAAGTGCAACATTGTTTGCGCTGGCGGCCGATCTCAACCGCGATAGATCAATGTGCAAAGAGGCGGGAAGGAGGGCCATGGCTAGTGCCCCGTCAATCTTGACGATCACCGTCTTGGCCAACTCTTTGCCCGCTATGTGAGTGAGCGCCGCGATTCCCTGAGCCGTATACGCGACCGAGTGAGAAATGACGACATACTTAATATCGTTGCCGTCGAGGAATTCCCGGAGTTTCTGAATGGGCATGGCAGCGCTCCTTTGCCGAGGAGCAGATCATACATCGCCCCAACAGCCATGGCGAGGTGGCAGGTGTTCCGATGTTTTTTGGGTATATGATTGGGTCGGCCGGGAGGGAGGCTGCCATGCGGACCCTGATGCACTGGAGAACAGAGCGAGGCCGCCATTTGCAGACGCACCCGTTGCAAGCGATGTTTTCACTCATAGCGAGCATGCTGTTGGCCGCGCTGATTGTACTGGCGCTCGTGTTGACGGCGAGGTGAAGGACCATTCCGTTCCCGGGTACGGTGTGAGATCGTCGCCTGAATGAGGCGCTACTCTTGACCTGCAGCGCGAAAAGAGAGGCTGCGTCTCCGTCGCACGTCGAGGTCAGGGTTTTTGACGCAACCATCCGTACCGTGGTTGTAAGTGTTGACGCCGCAATTAGCATCCTCAAGCGTGACCGTTTTGTAGGTCGTCACCACGGCGCCGATTCCCTTCATCGGGGAATGCTGACCTAAGAGTAACGATAGGTCAAGAAACTCGACCCGCCGCGAGGGGACACATTAGGACGCCCCTGTAATCGGATTCAAAGTCTCTAGCGAGTTAAGATGCGCGAAAGTGAGGGCCTCCTACCGTTTCGGAGCGTTCCAGCAGCCAATTGACGAAGGAGGTCCACCCCACTCCACTGCCGCTTTGGACTTTGAGAACAAGCTTTCGGAAAACAGCTCGGGGCACGTGGGAGGCCGTACGCACTAGATGAGTTTTGTCGCGATGGCCGCTTCGCCTTTAACGTGGGAGGGCTGTGGGGTCCCAGAGATTGCAATGGTTTGCTCCGTCGACCTTGCACCGTTCAACGGCACTTACGTAATACCGCTGATTCGCGTTGCCTAACTAATTGCTTGGAGTTGGGTTCGCGGCGTTCGCCGGGAGCGGTCGGGTTGACGACTGCTCCGAGCGGGTAAGCCGGGGGAAAAATGGCGTCACTTCCAGCGGCATCTTGTCCCGCGGCGAGGTGATGGCCAACGGCTTGGTCTTGATCAATTCCGCATGGTCATCCCAGGCGTTGAGATTGACGCGTCCGCCCAGAGGCAGGGCTACGATCTGGTCCAGTTTGTTGGGATCGAGGGCCGGAGCAGAGTTCATCAACACCACCATGCGATCCACGGCGCCCTTACGGTCGATGAAGCCATTGCCCAAGTGGGGAGTCAGCAGCGCGGAAAGCGCCGGTCCCCGCGCCGCCACCTCACGCAGGAACAGTCCTGGTGTATCCAGCTTCTGGGCGTACGGTGAATTCTTCAGCAGATCGAGAGCTTTCTTGTCGGCTGCAGTTTCCTCCTCGGGAACGTGCCGGAAGCCCAGGTTCTGGTAGGTGGATTCATCGGAGAACAACATGCGATCGCTGAAGGCGTACTTGCTGCCCAAGTTGTGTCCCAGGAGGATGTGGGCCAGTTCGTGCGAAAGCACCATGGCCAAGCTGGCTTCATCCGGAAGCACGTCCACCAGGCCGCGGCTTACCACGATGGTGTTGCCAACGCTGAACGTCTCCAGTGGCGAAGTCAGCATCACACGGGTGCGCACCGGGCGCGGCAATTCGATGTTATTGGTGACTTCCAAGTTATTCACGACGGTCTTCAGGATCTTGTCCACCTCGCCTTCAGGAGCAAGCAGCCCAGCATTCTGCAACCTCTCGACCACGTTGTCTTCCGCCTGCTGCTGCCATTGCCGCTGGGCCTGCAGCGGAGAAACATCCTGCGCCGCCGGGCTTTCGTCCTTCACCGTGGAGTCCACCAGCACCTGGGTCAATTCGCTGTGTTTGGCGCCCTTCTGCAGGTCATAACCCCAGAGCCGGGTCTGGGCCTTGAAGCCCGTCTTGTCTTTCGAACCGTAGCTGAAATCGCCTTCTTCGCTGTAGATGTAAGCTGGTACCCAGTAGCCCGGGATCAGGTTCAGGCGCCAGCTATCCATGTGAAAGAAGTAGGCATTCCGCGGCCGCGGGGCGTAGGTACCGTTCAAGCGCACGATGTTGAAGTCCTGGTCTTCCACCCAGATGCGGCCATGGAAGCGGCCCTTGCCGGTGCCCTTTTTGGCGGACACGTCGAAGACGATACAGCGGACATCACCCAGGAACTCGCGGTGCGCGTATTTGAAATCGTAGGTTTGGCGATTGAAGTCGTCGCGGTCGGCGTAGATCATCCATGAGAAACCCATGGGTTTGTATTCGAACTTAAACAACTTGGTGAAGCCGCCCAACAGGTGGCTCTCAAAGCTGGTGTCTCTGGAGAGATAGTCCCGGCGGTCCACGCTTTCGCCCAGATTCATGCGGCCGAGGAAGTAATGGTCTTGCACCGGCACCGGGCCGACTTGCGGGTCGAACTTCAGGTTTTGCAGATAGGTCTCAACCAACGGGGTACGGGTCTTCAGCATTTCCATCAGCGCGTGCTCCCGCTCGACCGCGCGGTCCACCGCCTGGTCCACCGTGGTAGGCGTTGCCGAGGCGGGCGCGGTGCTCGCGGATGCCGCTCCCGGCTGCGGCTCGGGCTGCCCCTGCGACGAAGGCGGGCTAGGCTGCGCCGAAGCTGACGTCTGCGCCGTCGCCGGGGACAAAGACGGGTTCGCCAACTGCTGCGCATTCGCGCTCAGCGTGAGCAGCAGGAAAGCGGCAATCCCCCAGTGCCAAGTACGCATAACTCAATTGTATAGCTGTTCCGTGCCATTCCAGCTGCGGATAGTATTTGATTGTTTGATTTTATTGTCCTCTGGGAGTCTAGCCGAGAGTAGGGGATCGCAAGGACAGGCATGTCCCCAGCGTTGGGCGCTCTCCGGTTGTGCTCCACTCGCTATTGGACATTAATTATCAATGACTTGCGACGTATGGCGGTTCGTATTCAGCGAGCACTAAACTTCAGTTCGACCACTTCTGTGGTCCGTTGTGGACCAGCCGCGTATCTCCATTTGCGAACCGCGTCAACCGCAGCCTGGATGAGCACGGGATTCCCACCAATCACTGTTGTGGACTCTACTCTACCGTCGGACGCAATTACGACTCCTAGCTTCACGGCCCCATAGATGTTGGCCTTGCGGGCCAAGGCGGGGTAAGTCGGTGCTACCTTGCTCAACACCTTGCGCTCGACTTCGGGCTCGTTTTGCTGCGCAAATGAGGAACGGTATGAGAGGACGACGCTTGCCGATGCGGCGGTCGGGGTCAGACGTGCTGGATTCATTTTGTTTCGACCTCAGAATGGATTGTTGGCTTTAACGCTTGTGGGTTCCGGAAATTCTGGCACGCTAATTCCGGAAATTCTGGCACGTTCTGCTGCAGCCGGCAAGGCCTCCTCTAAGTTTAGGTGACGCGTCCGCCCCGAGGGTCCATCGAGATGGATGAGGCGTCCGCGCTCCAGGACGCGATCCAGGATGGCGGCCGCCAGGTCCTCGTCGTGCAAAACCTTTCCCCACTCGCTGAGTGGCTTATTGGTGGTGAAGATCATCGGTCGCTTTCTCAGGTGGCGATCGTTGACCACATGAAACAAAACATTGGCGGCATCGGGACCGTAGGTTAAGTAACCGACTTCATCGACCACCAAAACGTGAGGATGCGTATAGGTTAGCAATGATTCCTGCAATCGTCCCTTCTTGCTGGCATTGGAAAGCTCCTCCACGAGTTCTGCGGCAGTCGTGCAGAGCGTCTCGAAGCCATTCTGGATCGCGCGATAGCCGATGGCTACTGCCAGATGGGTTTTCCCGCGGCCGGTCTTGCCGTAAAGAATCAGCGAGCGCCCTTCGGTGACGAAATCCGGCCCCAAGTAGGAACCGAGCAGAGACTGACGCAGTGTCGTCTGCAGACTAAAGTCGAACTCATCAATGGTCTTGAAGAAGGGGAAGTGAGCCTTGCGGGTAAAACGCTGCAGGCGCGTTTGTTTGCGATGGGCCACTTCTTCGGCCAGCAGAAGAGCAAGAAAATCGCGATAGCTCCAGTTTTCTTTCTCGGCTCGATCCGCCACGTCTTGGTAGATACGACGTGTGTGTGCCAGGTTCAACCGTCGGAATAGAGGCTCCAGTTGCCCTTCCGAGAGCTTGCGGTATTTTCGAGTTCGGCCCTGGGTTGTGACTACTCGTATTCTTACTCGTCATGGGTGCTCCAGTCAGCCATCTGCCGCCGCTCCCAGCGTTTTAGGCACGCTCCGCGGCAGCTACTGGCTGTTTCTTGTTTGTTGCCATTCCCCGTTTTCACAGAAAAATTTCGCGCCAGGATCGCCTAAGAACGACGATCCCCAACTCGGTCGACCCATAGCATCCCCCGTTTTGTACGTGCATTCCTCTCCAGTCCTCGTAACGGAACCCGTTTCCTCGAGTTTGCGGTTTTCCTCTCACACCTGCGGAAAGCTCAACCCTGGTTCAGAGATCTCTCCACGTAAAACGCACCAAATATCTGCTGCTTCAGGCCTTCTTCCATGGCTCGCCGCAGAACTTCCGGACCATGGCTCTGCAGAATCTGGTGCAGCCGATCGACATCCTCGAACCACTGCCGGGGTCGGCGATGCACGATCTCGGTGAGATAACGAATCGCCGGCTCTCCCAGCTCCAACAACTGCTGCCGTTTCAGATAGCGCTTGCCGCGTTTTCCCGATACCGCCGCGACCATCGCCGCGCGATGCTCGGGCAACGAGGAACTCTCCTGAGCAGAAAACTTTCGGGGATGTTCCGCTTCATACCGCCCCGCCACGATGCGCACTCGTTGCCCATACAAGTACAACGTGGCCGGCATGCTGATCGCCTCTGGCGGCATGGAATACGCATGGCCGTCGTGCAGCACCGTTCCTGTGGGACCCACGTAGACCGGGATGCGCAGAGCCAACTGCTCCGGCTGCACTTTCAAAGGACGCAGTCGCGGTGCTTCTTCCGCCAGACGCAACGCTGGAATGATTCCGGTCGCACGGCACGGACGTTCCTGGTTCACCTCGCGATGCCAATCCTGCAGTTGCTGGCGCAGATCTTCCTCATCCTGAAATCGGCGTACCTTAAAGAAGGAAGACTTTACGAATCCCACCAGGTTCTCGACACTGCCTTTTTGCTGGGCACGGTAGGGCCAGCACAACTCCACCCCCACGCCCAGCTCCAGCGTGGCGTAAGCGAAGACCGGATTCCATTCCGTCACCTCGCCATTTTTTCGCCACTTCAGGGCGATCGTCTTCGGTCGATCAAACACACATAGCAAAGGACGTCCACCCCAGCTGGCCAAATGCTCGGCCAACGTGCGCACCAAACTCTCCACCGCCTCGTCCGGCACCAAACTCACACGTATCAAACGTGAGTACTTCAACCGGGAAGCGAAGAAATGGATCCGCTGGCTGGCGCCATTGCGGAACTCCACTTCCACTTGCCCAAAATCGTGCTGGCTGAACTCTCCGGGAAGACCTTCGAAGCGAACCAGTGGCTTCGCCGGCTTCGAGCGAAGCGAGGCCACCAGCGCGTACAGTGCGGTCTTGCCTCCTCGATAGCCGGCTTCCCGAACTCGCCGCAGAATCTCCAGCGAGGCTAGATCGGGCGTTTCCTGCAGAATCTCGATCACCTGTTTCCGGAAATTCGCGACCGTGCTGGGCCTGCCGATCTGTCGTTTGTCGCGCTCCGCGCGCATCATCGACATGCACCACGGGACTCTCTTCCGCGATGCGTTTTACCGAGCGTAGCGAAACCCCGCTCAAACGCGCTACCTCGGTCTTCGGATGACCAGCCTTCAGCAAAATCTCGACTTCGTGTCGTTTTAGCATCCCCAACATCCTCCTCCCTCCGCTCCGGCACAGCCGGAGCACAGGGAGTTTTCTATCGCTTTTGGAGGTCCTTAGGCGTGCCAGAATTTCCGGAATGAAGGGGGTCAGAATTTACGGAACCGACAACGCTCATTACGAGCCCGGTTCGGTAAGGGAAAAACCTCTTAAGCCGAGAATGGTGTTTTGATGCGTTCAGCAGCGTAAAACTCAACACCCCAAAACGCGCAGTTTTAGGGCTGTTTGTGCGTAGTGCGAAGACGGAAGGGGTTGTAAAGGCTTGACCCGCTGATTTCAATTCTTTGTCTAACTGCAGGGTTCATGTGATTTGGATTGTTGGCAACGTCGCAATTTGGAAAAGCTGTGGCTGAAGTAAACGCCATGGCACAACGTCTGAATGAATTCCCAAGGTTAATAATGCGATGACTCGTCCCCATAACATATCGTATTACGATATATAAAAACAAAGTCGCAACGAGTTGAGAAGGGACGGTTGTGAGCGACGAGAGTTGCTGGAACACTTTATCGCGGTTCTGCTCGCGATTGTGGTCCGGGCTGATCAGGAGGGTGGCGCCGGTTCGCATCCGCATCCCCCATGTGCCCTGTTTAATCATCGTTCTGCTGAGTCTGTACGGACCCATCATTGTGACGAAACGAACCCAATTGACGAAACGAACCCAACAAGCCCATTGTTTCCAGTCAGATCACTTTTAGCGCCCGACTCCTGAAGCTCCTAAATTTGCGGTTTTTGGGACGGCCAACCCCGACGTGCATTCGACCGGACCTATCAATCTGAAGTGTCGGGCAAGATCGGGTTCCGGGAAGATGAAGAATGTGGGGAAGTCAGGAGCCGACCCTATGGCACGGCCGTTCCAGTTTTTCGAACCTGGCGAGAGTCTGGCGTTTCTGAACTTGATTTCTATGAGTCAATTTTTGAATTAATCCGAGGAGTGGGCGCCGGCATTAAGCCGCCGTTCGCTCGGTTTCACTTCGAAGGGCTTACGGGCTCGTCGCCCTGGACCAGCACCCACGCCGTTACGCCCGCGATCGCGGCGACGCCAACCCCGATCGCCACCTTGGCATTCAGGACCCCGCCTCCGCCAGCCGCAGGGGCCGCCGCACCACCTCTCTTCTTCCTGTCTTTCTTTTCCGGCGTCTCTTGAGCCTGGGTCGAGTCGTCTCGAGTGGTCTGCTGACCTTGGGCCAGCATGGTGGTGCCAGCTTCATCGCTGATCTTCAGGTCGCCCTTGCGCGCATCGATCTGGACCCTACCATCCATGTCTCTAACTTCAAATTCGGTCCAAACACTAGCGGCCGGTGACACGGTGACGTCGCCGGCTTGAGTTGCCAGCAATTTCGAGGTCGATATGGTTACGCCTCCGTGCTCTAACTTGACAGTGCCGCCCTGATACTGAACCAGCGAGTCGTTGAGCACCAGGACGGTTGAACCTGTCGCGTTGATGTTGGCGACGGAGTCCTTATTCGTCTGTACCAAGTCGCCGGAAAAGATAGCTGACGACTTGGCGATGCTACTGCCATTGAGCAAAGCGCTCCCATGACTGTAGAGCATCGCACTAGCTTGGTCGGCTGCAAACGAAGCGGCCGGAAAAATCACGGCCATCACGCAGCTCAGGATCTTTAAGTACGGGTCCTCATGTTGCAAATCCTTCTACCCTTTGAGAAATGACCTGGCGCGATGGTAATCCGAAACCTTTTGTCCGTCAATCGATTCTTGCCGTGGCAGGATTACTTCAAGGCTCCTCCGCATCACGCGGCCGTCCCGATAGCGACGTTGGCATCGCGCTGGATCAACAGGTTGCAGAGATCCCGGAACCCGCCGTGTATTTTGCAGCAATCTCGCGGTGTGAACGAGATTAGCTTCTCGTGTCCGCAATTGCGAAAGCCCAAGCGTGCAGGCGACATGAGTCAGGCTATAGTTTGGCCCAACGGCGCGACTTTCGATGAGATGATTCACGCCGCTGACCAAGAAACGCAATTTGAAGCTGTGCGGATGGTTGGACGCAACTTGATTGAGCAGGTGCTGAGACCAATCGGCTATTTGCGCATCAGCGTTGGTAGCTGCCGACATAACTTGGCTGACCGCGCGACGCAGTTCCTGAGCTGAAATGGCAGCCGTACCATATGATCGAACTCTCCATCGACGTCTATGGTCGCCTGGATAGAATTCGGCCAACGCTGGCGGACTGATTTGAGAATGCTCGGTTTCCACCAACTTCCTCTCACTTGATCGACGAACAAAGACTGGTTCTGCGCGTACGGAGTGCTCCACTGCTTCAGAACAGTCCGTGTGAGCCAGCCGGGCAGACTGCTGACCCTTTGCTTCGCCGGCGTGTCTTCTATCACTGCTCCAAGAAGCGAGCTCGCCAGCCCAAGAGTGCAAAGCACCCAATCCGCATGCCGCTTGTTTTTTCCCAAGCAACGATGCCAGTCAAAGCTTGAGGGCCTCGCCTCTAGCGCAGCCGCGACGTCACACAACCAGAGTGGGCGCCAGGCGCCATGCTTAAGCAGGTGCAAGCAAAGGATGCGAAGATGGTCCTCAGCACTGAGGATCCGTACTTCCGTGCCGTTTAGATTAACCACCTCCGAAGCGCCGCACAAATCCTCAAAGCTCAGCTCGCTAAATCGTGTGATCTCATCATGGTCCAAATCTACCCAGTAGCGTTGGTACTCAGGAAGGTTCAGTACAGCCTGAGCTTTGGCACACTGCTCCGGCGGCACATACAGGTCGATATCCCCCGATGGACGCAGGCCGATCTCTGGGTATGTTCTGGCGATCGCCCATCCCTTAAGCAGCATGGGCTCCACTCCGGCCGAGCGCAGCACCCGGAAGACTTCCGCCACGTTATTCTCATGCTGAGCCGCGTGAATCGCATACTGCAAGTAAGTTTCGCGCAACGGCCGTATGGTGGATAGAAAGGGCCCGTGAGAATTCTGAAATCGCCACCAACCCAATGCCCCGCGCCCGATCTCAGAAGCAATGGAACCATTGTGGCCGCATCCGCTGCGGTCATTATTGATTTCGGGAATGACGTGCGCCATGCTCCAGTTAGCGCAGCCGCAACCGTATGACCTGGTGATTCAGTTCTTGGCAATGGTCCTGCAAGTCTCATGCGATGATAGATCTACGTGCCGCACTGCTCCGGAACCAGCACGATTTCTAGTCCTCGCGATCTCAAACGACTCTCCAAGTGTTGCGAACCACTATCCAAACTGTTTCAAGATCGATTCTGCCGTTTGATTTGCCTCACCCCGGGTGCCGCTTAGCACTTGGGCTTGGCATACTGCCTTTTCCAAGGTGGCGAGGGCCCGCTTCGGTTGCTTGCGCGCGGCCAAAGCATTCGCAATCAGGCCGAGGACCCCTCTTCCCGAAGACAACACCTTTGGCCGCCACTGCTCGCCGGGCTTGTAGTGGGTTAAAAGCAAGAGCCCAACCGGGAGCGGTCTGGCGCCGGTCGTGCCCCCCAGATCTTCTGGGGTGATTTTGGTTATGGTTTGATCGCCATCGTCTCTAAGGAGATAGGCCTTGGAAACGGATACACGGTGCCATGCTGAGCGAGTACCGCGTATTCATCTGAATAGTAACTGGCCCCTGCCTGCACGAGTGCTTTCACCAGTGTGCTCTTCCCGCTGTGGCTTCGGCCGGGGATGATGATTGCGCGCCCCTTCCAACCCACCACGCCAGCATGAACGAATAATCGTCGGCGAGCAGCTTGTCCGACGTAAAAATCAACATCAGATTCCAGCGCCCAGTATAATTCTTCCAGATTGAGGCTTCGAGCAAGCTGTTGAGTGTCTCCATACAAGAGATTGAAACGCCGCACAGCAGGTCGTGACGCGGGACCGCCTCCGATCAACGAATAGAGGCGGTCGACGACGCCAAAACTCGCAGGTTTCCGCGCTACCGGAAGATGAGAGACAAAGGGGTCGAGTAATTCTGCTGCATTCACACGAACGCCTATGCGCACGCCGAATACCGTGAAAGAAACAGTCTCCGCCCAGCCTAGGCGGTCAAGTTTTTCCATTCAAGGCGACTTCCGCCTGATTACCGGCAGGCCGGATCCAGACATCCGGTCTCCAATCTGGGTCCGCTTTGAAGGCTCGAAAGTGCGAATCGGCCCGCGAACCCTCCAGTGTTGTCCGCAAGAACGGCCAAGAAGGTCGTCATCGGCGCGCTACCACCCACTTAAGCACTCTTTTCCAGACGCAGAACTTCCTCGGCTAGCCCTAGCATTTTGCGCAGGACTTCGAGGTCCCTGAACTGCAGTGCCTGGGCGGACAGGGTCATCTCGCCGCTGTCGCCCCCAGAGGGCAACTGAATCGCAATATTAATCTGACGTGGTTGCTCTGCCTTCGAAGCGCTGACTAACTTCAACATCGCCTTGGCATTCACGTCGCCCGGAACTGCTTTAGTTTCCAGGGCTGTTTTGGCTGCCTTCGCGTCAAGTCGAGCAAAGCTAGGTGGAGTATAAGGCTTCTTCTTGGGTTCGTGCTGGCTCATACGACCTCCCCGCTGACAATATCTATCCGTGACCTGGAAATCTGAACGGCAATGTTCTTGTTCTGAAAACAGAACAAGCAGCGGCTGCACATCTGGACTGTCCGATGTTTTTGTCTTTCTGAGTAGCAGGCGTGGTCTTACGCGCCTGCCAACAGTAAGATTCGTCGTCCAGGGGTCTGCGGAGCTTTAATGCCAGTGGAGAATCAGTTCCGCTAGATGATTGATGTAAACTCGCGTGCGAGAAGAAATCCACAGGCTCAGAAAGCTCGGCGCGTAGTAGCTTGACCGGAAGTCCTCCACTTTTCTATCCTACTCGATCTTGTATGGAATGCGCATTTCTAGATGCTGTCCTGAAAATGGAACAAACATTCGACGATTTCAGTTAGACTCCTTTGAGATCGGAACCCAAACCGTGTGGGCCTCGGACGAGACCAATGTCCACGAGTTGATTCGTGGCTCGACGATTGAGTTGGAAAGAGAGGATTTTTGCCCGTGCGCGATTACTCTGATATAAGCGCCATCTCCCGCAAGGTTACTTTAATGCTCGAAGCCGGGCTGAATCTACGCTTATTACGTGAGCAACTCGGCCTCACCATGCGTGATGTCGAAACTGCAAGCGCGCGCATTGCGGAGAGGCACGGCAATGGTGAATTCGCTGTCAGCCCCAGTCGTCTCTCCGATATTGAGACGAAGGGCCTCATTCCTAGCATTTTTCGGCTTTACGCTCTCGCCGTAATTTACCGTCGCGACCTGCGGGAGGTGTTGTCGTGGTATGGCGTTGACCTCAATACCGCCATGGCGGACGTGAACCTGAACCTCCCGCCAAAATCGCATCGCTGCGAGATCCTGCAGAGTGCTTCCGCAGTACAGATGCCGACTCGGCTAGATCCCGCATTTGACCCGCGCCGTACCTGCAACCTAGGGCGCATGATAGAACAGTGGGGACTAGTTCCACTGACATACTTAGCGCAATTCGCCAGCGATCACTACACTTATGGCTACATCGGCAGTGAAGATTTCACCATGTATCCAATCCTTCCGCCCGGTACTTTTCTGCAGGTGGATGAGTCCAGGGACGAGGTTGTCTACGGGATGTGGCGATCTGAATATGAGCGTCCGATTTACTTCGTGGAAACACGGCAAGGCTACACTTGTTGCTGGTGCACGATGAGTGGCGAAAACATCGTCCTACAACCGCATTCCTTATCCCCGGCACCGGTGCGGATCTTGAGTCATCCTCAGGATGCGGAGGTGATCGGTCAGGTGGTTGGCATCGCACTCAAATTGGGGGACTGGCGTCCATTGGAATCCCTAGCCGATGCGAAGCCAGACTCGAAAGAGCCTCAAGCATTGAACTGAGGTGCCGCGCCGATCCGCCGCCCGGATCTGACGGCACCAAGACGGGAAGATGGCTACGCAGATGCTCCAGATACTCATAGGGCTTCATTTGCGACGCCTGGCTCGACACCACGATGTCGTTGTGCAGCTCCCCGATTGGGGTATTTAGTACCTGTAGGAACAATAACCGATGTGCTTCCGCAAGCGCGTTCTGTGCCGCCCGTTCCCCGTAAACCCTGCTAAGACCCCAATGCGAGTATCGCTCTGTCCTAGCCTTCCGTAGGCCAGAAATGTACTCCAGCCTCGCAAGAATTCCCGAGACTGCCGCTAGGGTAGTCCCCACAAAATCGTCAAGCGCCGACATCAGAATCATTCTGTGTGTTTTCATAGTCCGGACTCATTTTGGGCAAAGAAACATCACGTATCATGGGCAACTTTCGGCCGATACTTGCTCCTACCATACTGCTTGATCTCGTAACTCGCGCGCGCCTGCGAAATCCGTTCCACTTTCAGAACAAGAAGTTTCCGGGGCGTTAAAGGCAGGCTAGGGTGATGCAAAGCTGGGTCTGGAATCAATATTTTAGGGACGTAAAGAAGCAGTCGATGAACCGTGTGTTCGCTTTATATTTGCCCTCAAGGTACTAGAGTGCTGTGTGCCTCAGTTTTTCAGGTGCTCACGATCCGGAAGAGATCAACGCGAGGGATTTTTGTCCTAACACGGAACGCCGGTGGAATTGTTCCGTACTTTACAACCAGCGGTGGTTGCAAACCACACCAATCTTACTATACATGAACCCGAACTTCGGGCTCCACGGCCATAGTTTCATCTTCAGAACACCGAACACGATTCAAATGTTTCTCCATCTGGTCGCTTATTCCCCTAGCCTTCACTCGCAGAGGGCTAACCATGAAAAAACTGCTCCATGCTTTAGCGATTCTCGCAACTCTCACAATCACGCTGTCAGCGCACAACCGCATCTGGGCTGATGGCCCTGACCCTTGGCCTAAGTCCGCAACCTCCCTAGCTCATATTAGCCACTGATTCTTTGACTGACCGCCGAAAGCTGCGCCATGCTTCCGGCGGTCGGTCAACCACGAACATTCTGCGTTGTCCAGGACTCATGCGGGATCGCCGGATGACGCCCTCCTTCCCAGGTCCCAGGCCTTGGCATACTTCCAGGAGACGTAAACGGCATGGTAGAGGTGCAACAGCAGTCCCTCGCCGCCGTCGAGGAAGCCAAGGCGGAAAAGGTAGTTATAGATGAATGCTGCCAGTGGGCGCACGACAATGTTAATCACGTTGAACCGGACTCTTCCTTTCGCCACCATCATCTCCGCGGCCAGCGACGAGTAGCGATTCATGTGGTCAATGTACTCGGAGAGCGTGGGGTAGGAGTGGTGGAGGAGGGCGCCAACTTTCACGACGGCGGTTCGGCGATTCGTGTGGGCGTCTTCGTGGACCGCACGATTCTCGTCGAATCGAGCGCTACCTCGCGGAAATAGGCGGAGCTTTTGATCTGGGAAGTATCCGCCGTGCTCGATCCAGCGGCCGAGAAAATAGTTCTTGCGAGCAATCCAAAACGCTTGCGGAAGCGGCCTAAGGTCGGTACGGAGGTTCTCATATTCAACGTCTAACGCGGGCGCGATATTCCACTCGAAAGGACTGCGATGGTCATCGGCGGCCGAACGGTTGATGTGAGCGGCTAAATCAGCACTTACCTGCTCATCCGCGTCCAAGCTCAGAATCCAATCCCCCGTCGCCTTCTCAATCGCCGAGTTCTTCTGCGCGGCGTAGCCCTTCCATTCCTCGACGAAGACCTTCGCGCCGTGCGATCGCGCGATCTCAACGGTGCGGTCAGTTGAGCCGGAGTCAACGACGATGATCTCCCCTTTGCCGTCGCCGACCAGGGGCTTCACACTCTCCAGCGTGCGGCCGATGTTGGCTTCTTCGTTGTAGGTGATGATCACGACGGAGAGAGTCACGGGTGGAAGGATACCTCGCCAGTGCAAGAAATCGAAAGTGTGTGCGGGGTGCGGTCAGCGGTTAGTTTGCCGGGCTCACCACGAAGGACACGAAGTAAACCACTGAAACTACGACCTTCGTGATATTTCGTGCCCTTTGTAGTTCATTGATTTGCTCGGTTCTATCGAAGTTTGCAAGCTCACACAGCTACCGCAGCCGTCGCGAGTTGCTGGGCCTCGTTCCGCAGTTCTTCAAATAGGATCGTGCTTAAGTAGCGTTCGCCAAAATCTGGCAGAACCAACACAATCAGCTTCCCGGCGTTTTCTGGCCGCTTGGCCACTGCCACGGCAGCATGGGCCGCCGCTCCGCCGGAAATCCCGACTAGCAGGCCCTCTTCACGGGGCAGGCGTCGGGCCATAGCGACGGAATCTTCAGTCGAGGCCTGGATGACTTCATCGATCAAATCCACCCGCAAGATTTCAGGGATAAAGCCAGGGCCGATGCCCTGTATCTTGTGAGGGCTGGGTTGCCCGCCGGAGAGCACAGGACTGTCTTTTGGTTCGACCGCAACCACTTTCAAGGCTGGCTTCTTTGGCCGAATATACTCGGTCACGCCCGTCAAAGTTCCGCCAGTTCCGGCACCGCAAACCAATATATCGATCTTGCCGTCGGTGTCGTGCCAGATTTCTGGTCCGGTGGTCTCGCGATGGATCTTGGGATTCGCCGGGTTAGAGAACTGCTGCAGGATGACACCACCTGGCGTGCTGGCGAGAATCTCTTGTGCCTTAGCCATAGCGCCTTTCATTCCTTTGGGTCCGGGGGTCAGCACGATTTCCGCGCCCAATGCCATGAGGAGAACTCGGCGTTCCATGCTCATGCTGTCGGGCATGGTAAGGATGAGGCGGTACCCCTTGACCGCGGCAGTGAAGGCCAGACCGATCCCAGTGTTGCCGCTGGTGGGCTCGATCAAAACCGTTTTCCCCGGATGTATCTTTCCCTCCCGTTCGGCTTCGACGATCATGCTGACGCCGATGCGGTCTTTCACGCTGCCACAGGGATTACCGCTCTCCAGCTTTGCTGCGACCTTTCCATGGCAGCCGGCTGTGACTTTGTTTAGATAGACTAGCGGCGTGTGGCCGATGAGTTCGGTGACATCCTTAGCGATCTTCAAGTAATCATCTCCAGCCTAAGCAGTTTGACCTCAACGATCCGCGCGTGCCAACAATGCGCCTATCCAGCATGCGCTCTTCTTTACATCTGGCCAGATTGCGGCGTCGGTGGCACCTGCTGCTGTGGCGGCACCTGGGGCTGCAAGTCTTGGCGCGGCGCGACGTAGGGCACATTCGGCATGCGGGTTACCTGGCCGCGCTCGGCATCGGCGACCTGGATTCCGGCATGGTCCAACAGCGTACCGGTGGCGCGGTCCAGCTCCACCCGCGATTTCTCGTAAGCGGCCATGGCGGAAACCAGATTGGACTCATTCGTGGTCAAGGCAGACTGATTCTGCAAAACTAAAGTCGGAGTGGAAACGCCGGCCTGCAGTTTTTTCTGCTCAGAATCCAGTGACTGCCGGGCGAATTCAACCGCGGCCCGGGCGGCTTCAACTGCTGCCCGGTTCTGCTGCAAAGTAAACTGAGCGTTGCGCACCTCGATGCGCACCTGATTTTCAATCTGCTGCCGCCGCACCTGCGCCTGGTGATATTCCAATTCGGCGCGTACCTGGTTGCCTTGCGCCGCCCGGTTGCGCAGCGGAATGTTGAGGGTCAGCCCGACACCTTTATCTGGCGCCGCGGAATTGACCAAATCGTTGAGCGTCCCCCCGTAACCGACCGGCGAGATACTGCCGGCAGTATGACAGCCAAACCTGGTTTGCGGTGGCGGCGGACAAATGTTCGCCGGATTTTGCGTGCCACCCAAACCCGAGCCTCCGTAATAGGCGAACAGGTCGAGTGTCGGCAGCATGGCATTACGGACAGCTTTGATATTGATCTCCCGACTGTTCAAGTCAATACGCGACTCAGCTAATTCGGCACGGTGACTCAAAGCGTCGTTGATCATGTCTTGTATGGGAACGACCGGCTCCTGCTGAGGCACTTGCATGGTAGAGGTCGGGACCACTGCGGCTTCCCCAAGCGCAGGATCCTCCAGGTTACGGCTGAGAGCGTTTTTTATGAGCAACTGTTGCAGCTCAAGGTTGGTTTGGGCGAGGATCAGGGCCTGCTGATCGGTTGCAACGGTGCTCTCCGCGCTCACCACCTGGATGGGTGGCAAGGTTCCGAATTTCACCTGTTTTTTGTCATCGTCCAATGTTTTCTGAGCGAAAGCCAGCGCTTCCTGTTGCACCCTCACGTTTTCATACGCGTAGACCAGGTCCCAGTAAATGTTTTCGATCTGATCGACCGTGGTAATAACTTGCAAGCGGAAGGCGACATCCGAGATCTCGCGATTGTTCTTGGCGATGCGGATGAAGCGCGTGTTGGGCAGGAAGCCGAAGCCTTGCAGCAGAGTCTGAGTGACTCTGGCCTGGAAATTGGCACTCAAGTTCGGGCTTAGAGAAGCGAACGGCGAGCTGGTGGTGAGGCGACTGTTATTGAATCCTACCGCGAGATTCGTGCCCCAGTGGAATCCTTGCAAGTAAGAGAAATCCGCTGTGCCGGTGTTTTGGGCCGTCGATGGGACCGCGAAGGAACTACTGGACAAGATGTTGTTGTGGTCAATTTGCAGGGTGCTGCTGAGAACGGGATCGAAGCTGGTGATAGGGGCGCCGATGCCCAGCGTAGAGCTCACTAATCCGTTTGTGCCTGTGCCGGCCCCTGCCGACCCGGCGGTAGTACCACCGGGGCCAGAGCCAACGGGTCCGGAGCCGACTGTCCCGCTGAGTCCACCCGTGCCCCCACCCGGCGTGTTTTGCACGATGCCGGCGTTCACCCCCAAAATTGAATCTCCAGCCTTGGCGCGCAGAATATCGGTGTCGGCGATGTTCAGGTTGTAGCGCGCCAACATGATGTCGAGATTGTTTTCCAGCGCCAGCGCGACTGCGTCATCGATGGAGAGCATGATCTTGCCATCGTGGAATAACTGATCAACGCGTGGCGTGTTGTTCAGATTCGGCGGCGCGACGGGTTGCGGTGCGTAAGGCGCACTGACGTTGGGGAATGCGGAACGCGGCTTGGAATAATCCTTGAGACCGAACTGACCGGGGGTCTGCACCTGCACCGGCGCCGGCTGAGGCGCCTGCGGTAGTGGAGACGGTGGCGCAGACTGCGACTGTTGTGCCCAAACGCTGGCCAACAATATCACGGTCAACATAACCCCCGCAATAAGCCGGGCGGTAGATTTCAAACGAGCGAAAGGCATGACTTATCTCCTTGGATCGAGGCTGAAACCAAAAAATGACGAGGCTGCTCTGATCTCGGATTTAGTGCTCCCGCAAAATGGGCGGAATCCATCTCAATACTAGCGGTCACGAGGCCGAGTTTGATCTCGGGGAATTGTAAAGAAGTGTTTGCGCGAGATGGGGCAGACTTAGTAAGGGCTTTGTTTTGCGGATGGCGATGTTGAACAGCCGAGGAATCTGCTAGGTCGTACGAAAGCAGATTCTCTCGGCTAACGGTGCGCCACAGCTTATTGTTGGGGCGTTTGCGGCGTTGTTTGGGGCGGAGCCTGCGGCGGCTCGGTCGGTGGCGGCGGTGTCACTGGCTGAGTTTCCTGCCGGGGCGCAACGAAAGGCACACTGGGCATATGCGTGACTTCTCCGCGCTCGGCGTCGGCAATTTGGATTCCGCTGTGGTCGAGCAAAGAACCTGTGGCGCGATCCAGTTCGACCCGCGATTTCTCGTAGGCGGCCATTGCTGAAACCAGAGTGGATTCGGCCTGGGCCAAGGTAGTTTGGTTTTGCAGAACGAGAGTGGTGGTGGAAGCGCCCAGGGCGTACTTCTTCTGTTCCGCATCCAAGGACTGGTGCCCGAGCTCAACGGCGGCCCGAGCGGCCTCCACGCTGGCGCGATTCTGCTGCACCGCGAACTGCGCGTTGCGTACCTCGATGCGAATCTGGTTCTCAATCTGCTGCAACCTCATCTGCGCCTGACGGTATTCCAGTTCGGAGCGAATCTGGGTTGCCTGGGCGACGCGGTTGCGAATGGGGATGCTTACGCTCAAACCGACGCCTTTGTCAGGAGAACTGGAATTTACGAGCTGACTCAGCGCGTTACTGTAGCTGACTGGACCACCGTTGCGAAATGGAGGCGCTGCTGACGCCGTCGAGAAGCACTGATTGATAAACGGGCTCTGCCCCGGCGCACAGATGGGAAGAGCCACATTTCCTCCAATTCCAGAGCCTCCGTAGTAAGCGTAGAGGTCGAGGCTCGGAAGCAGTGAGTTGCGGACTGCTTTGTTGCTGATCTCGGTATTGGTCAAATTGATGCGCGCTTCCGCCAACTCGGCGCGATGGCCGAGCGCGTCGTTGACCATGTCTTCGGTGGGGACAACCGCCTCTTGTGGCGGAAGCTGCATGGTGGAAGTCGGGACTACCTCGGCATCAGCTAGTCTCGGATCCACGAGCGTACGGCTAAGCGCGTTTTTCATCAGCAACTGCTGCAACTCAAGATTAGTTTGAGCCAGGGTCAGAGCTTGCTGGTCAGTGGCCACGGTACTCTGCGCACGCACCACTTCGATAGGCGCCAATGTACCGATGTCCACTTGCTTCCTGGTATCGGAGAGAGTTTTCTGTGCGAAGGCCAGCGACTCCTGTTGCACCCGCACATTCTCGAAGGCAAACACCAAGTCCCAGTAAATGTTCTCGATCTGGTCGACGGTGGTGATGACTTGCAGGCGGAAAGCGACATCAGTGATTTCGCGGTTATTCTTGGCAATCCGAATGTAGCGGTCATTGGGCGCGAAACCGAAGCCCTGCAGCAGGTGTTGGGTAAGCCTGAACTGAAACCCGGAGGTTAAAACCGGGCTATAAGTGGTCGTCGGATTGTCGGTTGTGATGTGAGTATTGTTGAATCCCACCGACAAGTTCGTCCCGGTTTTGAAGCCTTGCAGGTAACTGAAGTTTGCCGTTCCCGTATTCTGATTCGCAATCGGCAGGGGGTTGAAAATGCTAGTCGATTGAGCGAAAGCCCGGTCCATTTGCAGCGTGGCGGTGAGGATAGGATCGAAGCTGGTAATCTGCGGACCGCTGCCTAGCGTGGAGATAACCAGGCCGCCAGTACCCGTGCCCGCGCCACCCGCTCCAGCGCTGGTGCCGCCGGTTCCAGAGCCCACAGTCCCGCTGAGACCTCCCGTGCCTCCGCCTGGCGTGCCTTGTACCAAGCCGCTGTTGACGCCCAGAAAGTTGGCTCCGGCTTTGGTGCGCATGATGTCTGTATCCGCAATATTTAAGTTATAACGGGCGATGGCGATATCTAGATTGTTCTCCAGCGCCAATGCTACGGCATCGTCCATCGAAAGCCTGAGTTTGCCGTTCTGCAGTAACTGCTCGATGCGCGGCGTATTGCGCAGGTCGGGCGGCGCGACGTGCTGCGACAGATACGGCCCAATCGGATTGGGAAAGTGCGAGCGCGGTTTGGCATAATCCTTTAAGACGAAATGCTGCGGCTCCGGCGCCTGAGGCGGCACGGCAGGCGCGGATTGAGGCGAATCTTGCGTCCAGCCGATGATGGACAACATACACGCGATCATAACGGCAACGATCCACCGCGCGGCGGACTTCAAACCAGGCAAACGCATTCGTTTATCTCCATGGATGAAAGCTGCTGTTGAAGATGGCAGAGCTTCTCTATCAACCGTTGTTACGCAAAATCGGAAGCCGGGGTTTCATTTTTCGCAGTTCCCGGACTAAAGAAGCTGCTTTCACCCAGGTTCCTGCGGGAAATAAAATAGTATATCTGACAGAACATTCTCGCCTTGCACTCTGAGAATACGCCCCCGGTTGTTGCAGGTTCCGTAAAAGGCCTTGGATGAGCACCTCCTTCGGGAAGACTCCAAAGAATTGTCATGCGCAATATCAAACTGGTTCTGGCTTACGACGGCACGGATTTTTCAGGCTGGCAGGTGCAGCCCTCCGCGACCACCATTCAAGGCACACTGGCCTGGGCTATTGGACGAGTGACAGGAGAAAAGGTCTTGCCCCAGGGCTCAGGACGAACCGACGCCGGCGTCCATGCTCTGGGCCAAGTGGCCACATTTGCGCTGGAATCATCGATCCCGGCGGAGAACTTGGGGAAAGCGCTCAGTGATATTCTGCCGGCTTCGATTCGGGTGCTGGAAGCCGTCGAAGCTCCCGCCCAATTTCATGCTCGCAAATCGGCGCGTGCCAAGACCTATCGCTACCGCATGTATCGCGGTGCGATTTGTCCACCCTTTTTGGCCCGCTACGTGTGGCACCATCCTTATCCGCTGAACGAAGACGCGATGAAGCAGGCCGCAGCGTTGCTCGTGGGAGAACACGATTTCACTTCGTTTGCGGCGGTGGATCCGGAGCGCGGAGAAGAAGAAGCTTCGAATGTGCGAGAGGTTTTCTGCTCGAGTTGGGAGCGGCGAGGGCGAGGAATTGATCTTTACGATCCGCGGCAGCGGATTTCTACACCATATGGTGAGGAACCTGGTGGGAACCTTCGTGCTGGTGGGCAAGGGCACATTACGGCCTTCGGATATGACGAGAATCTTGGCGGCTCGTAATCGTTCAGCGGCGGGAGCCACTGCGCCGGCAAATGGACTCTATTTGGTCGGCGTCGAGTACTGAATCCTCGTGTGGCGCGCGTACCGTCGGCCGCGTAGACTTTCCTAGAACTATGACTACCGATCTTCAAATCGCGCAACGTCGATTTGCGTCCGTAAATCCCGCGACAGGCGAGACTCTGCGTGAATTCGAGTGCACCTCGGAACCCGAAGTGCAGGCGGCTGTTGCCAGGGCCCACGCAGCGCAGCCCTCGTGGAGCGAGGTCGGGGCAAGGCGTCGCACTGCCATCCTGCGTGAATTCCAGCACCATCTGCATGAGAAGAAATCCGAGGTTGCTCGACTCATCACGAGAGAGTGTGGCAAGCCCTATGTTGAGGCTCTGCTTACGGAGATCCTGGTCGTCCTCGACGCCGCCCGCTTCTGCATCGAAAATGCCTATCGCTTTCTGCGCCAGGAGCGGATCCCACACGGCAACCTCGCGATGAAGACTAAGAAGGGCAGCATCGTCCGCGAACCTTACGGCGTGATTGGAATCATCTCACCCTGGAATTATCCTTTTTCGATTCCCGCTACTGAGAGCATGGCTGCGCTGATAACCGGAAATGCTGTCGTGCTGAAGCCGTCGGAACTCACCTCGCTGGTGGCGCTGGAACTCGCGTCGTTACTGCATAAAGCCGGTGTGCCGCAGGATGTGTTTCAAGTCATTGTGGGCGATGGGGCGACCGGCGCGGCTTTGATCAACTCTGGAGTCGACAAGTTGGTTTTCACCGGAAGCGTACCGACTGGCAGGAGCATCGCACAGGCCGCGGCGGCGCGCTTGCTTCCGGTGACTCTGGAGTTGGGCGGGAAAGATCCCATGCTGGTGCTGAGCGACGCCGACATCGAAGTCGCGTCGAGTGGCGCGGTGTGGGGTGCGTTTGTTAACGCCGGGCAGGCTTGTCTTTCGGTTGAGCGTTGCTATGTCCATCGCAGTCTGTACGAGCCGTTCCTGCAAGCTTGCGTGCGCAAGGCCGAGCAACTTCGCGTGGGCAATGGCATGGATCTGGAAACTGAAGTCGGACCCTTGATCCACGAACGTCAACTCCGCAACGTGGAACTGCACGTGGAAGACGCCCGGTCCCGTGGCGCGCGAGTTCTGACCGGTGGTGCTCGACTCTCCCAACTGGGCCCGAATTTTTACGCGCCCACGGTGCTGGCTGACGTCACCCATGAAATGCGCATCATGCGCGAGGAAACGTTTGGGCCTGTTCTCCCGGTCATGCCGTTTGATAGTGATGACGAGGCCCTCCGGCTGGCCAATGACTCCGAGTATGGTTTGGCGGCCAGCGTGTGGACTCGGGATCGCGCCCGAGGAGAAGCGCTTGCCAGCCGTATCCAGGCGGGGACCGTGATGGTGAACGACACAGTTTCGTGCTTCGGCATCAGTGAGGCTCCCCATGGCGGAGTGAAAGCCAGCGGCTTGGGCCGCACGCATGGGCGGTTTGGCCTGGAAGAAATGGTGCGAATCAAGTATGTGGATTCCGATCGCTTGCCCTCCGTGAAGAAAGTCTGGTGGTACGGGTACGGGGAAACATTCACCCGGCAGATGGAGGGTTTTCTCGATTTGCAGTTTGCGGGTGCGCTGGGCCGACGATTGCAGGGAGGGCTAAGAGCGGCAGGTGTCCTTCTGGGGAAAGGGAAGATTCAACGTTGAAATGCGACAGTGGATTCTTTTGGGTAAAATGAGATCTGATCTGACACTGGCGGACCCTCCGCCACAGCGACGAGGATAGCTCCTTTGGCCACAACACAAACCGGAACCTCCGCGACGGGTCCTCAACAACTCCCCCATCACAAAGTGAAAATCAAAAAGCAGGGACAGCGCTCCTGCAATGAGAAAGACGCCAAAGGTAAGTTCTGCGGCGGACATCTGAAGCGCTGGTCCTACGCTAGTGACGTCGTGGAGCAAGCTTGCGGCGATGTAGAAAAGGCCTGGGGACGGAACGCCGAAGTATATCGTTGCGAGCATTGCAAGACGCTCTACCTGCCCAATCCGTTGGAGGCTGGTGGCCTGAATGTGGCGGGGCCGGGACAGACTTCGGTGTTCGGACTGACTTTGCCGGGGAAAGATGGGAAGTAGGCCGATAAGGATGCTCGTCTGGCGGGTGATTGCAATCGCGCTGCGAGCACGATTGCCCGCCGTGTCTCACCCAGGTCCTTCGCCCGCAAAAGCAGCGGCCTCAGGATGACAAATCGATAACGTGAAAACTTCCGATCTCATCTACGACTGGAACCAGATAGACTCCGCGTCGATGCGGCCAGCAGGCGCCGTTCTGCTCAACGATGAAACTCTGCGCGACGGCTTGCAGTCTCCGTCTGTGCGCGACCCCTCGATCGAAGAAAAGATCCGCATTCTGCATTTGATGGAAGCATTAGGCATCAATTCGCTCGACCTTGGTCTTCCTGGAGCGGGGCAGCATGCGATCGAGCATGTACAGGCGCTGGCGCGTGAGATTGTCCAGCATCGGATGAGGATCCGCGCCAATTGCGCGGCGCGCACGCTGGAGAGCGACATCCGTCCGATTGCGGAAATTGTCCAGAGAACCGGACTGAAGATCGAGGCAGCAACCTTTCTGGGATCGAGCCCGATTCGCCGCTACACCGAGGGCTGGACTGATGACTTTCTGCTGCAGACCACGGAAAAGGCTGTGAAATATGCGGTGTCCCTCGGCCTTGATTCCATGTATGTGACCGAGGACACTTCGCGCTGCGATCCTGCGATGGTCAAGCGCCTGTACTCGGCCGCGATTAACTGCGGCGCCCGCGCCATCGTGATCTGCGACACCGCCGGCCACGCAACGCCTGTGGGTGCGTTTGCCTTGGTACGGTTTGTCATCGATGAAGTGGTGAAGCCGTCCGGCGAAGAAATCCGCGTGGACTGGCACGGACACAGTGATCGCGGCTTTGCCGTCGCTAACTCCATGGCCGCGCTGGTCGCGGGCGCCGATTGCGTGCACGCCACCGCCCTGGGAATCGGCGAGCGCGCGGGCAATACCCAGATGGACCAGATGCTGGTCAACTTGAAACTCATGGGCATTGCTCCCTGGACGGACCAGGATCTAACCAAGTTGAAAGAATATTGCCAGGCGGTATCGAATGCTACAGGCGTGCCAATCCCACCGAATTATCCTATCGTCGGAGAGGACGCGTTTCGCACTGCAACTGGCGTGCACGCCGCCGCGGTCATCAAGGCCTATAAGAAGAATGACATCGAACTAGCGAATGCCGTTTATTCCGGTGTGCCGTCGCAACTGTTCGGCTTGGAGCAGGTGATTGACGTTGGCCCGATGAGCGGCAAGTCGAACGTGTTGTTCTGGCTGGAAAGGCACGGTATTGCGCCATCCGATGAAATTGTCGAGCGCATCTATACACGCGCCAAAGCATCGAATCATACTCTGAGCGAAGCCGAGATTCTTGAGTGCGTGGAGAAAGTGAAGACGCATTAAAGGCGAGCGCGAGCCGTAGTTTCTTACGGCATCTCCTTAGCCGACAAACCATGAGGTAACTGTTACGTCCCTGCTTGTAATCCGCAGTCCCCCGCCAAGCTAACCCCAACATCTGGCGTGGCGTTGTAATATTGCGAATTAGATCCAATGGCTCTCAGTCCGCGCGCAGAAGTGTCGGAAGGCTTCTCCGGCCTGCAGCAGGAAGTGGCTCGGCTTTCTGCAGCGCCGGAAATCCGTTCGGCTTTTGCCTGGCTGCGCGCGCAGGAACCACAGTTCGCGCACTGGCAATTGGAACTGGCGCGCATCGCAGCGCCTCCGTTCGCGGAATCGGCACGTGCGGAGTGGATGGCGGAGAAATTTCGCGAACTTGGCCTCGACAATGTTCACAGTGATGACGTGGGCAATGTTTTCGGCAGTCATCCTGGATTCGGCAAGAGCTACGTCGCTCTGAGCGCCCACATCGACACTGTTTTCCCCGCCGGAACGCCCTTGAACATACGCCAACAAGGAACCCGACTCTACGGGCCTGGTGTTTCCGACAACGGAGCAGGCGTGACCGCGATGCTGGCGATCGCAGCACTTTTGCGTTCGGTTCGAATCCGGCATGTTCTGCCGTTCCTGTTCATCGGAAACGTCGGCGAGGAAGGAGAGGGCGACCTTCGCGGCATGCGCCACATTTTCTCTACGCCGCGCTGGAAAGATTCGATTGATTACACCCTGGTGCTCGACGGCGCCGGGGCGGACACCATTGTCGCCGAGGCGCTAGGCAGCCGCCGTTTTGAAGTGATCGTGCGCGGACCCGGTGGGCATTCCTGGAGTGATTTCGGTGCGCCCAATCCAATCATGGTACTGGCGCGTGCGATTCAGGATTTTGCCCAAACCCCAGTGCCATCCTCCCCCAAGACTACCTTCAATATTGGGGTAATCCGCGGCGGCACTTCGGTGAACTCTATCCCAGAATCTGCCAGCATGCGGGTCGACATCCGCTCCACCTCGATGGCTGAAATGGAACGCCTGGAGCGTGCGCTTCGGCAGGCGCTAGAGCGAGCAGTGGAAAAATCGTCGCCGCCTCCAGAAGAACGTTCTACGTCGCAACGCCGGCCTCTCGGGGTCAGTTGTGAGATTGTGGTTATTGGCAACCGGCCTGCCGGAGAGCTGGATTCCAATGCCCGCCTGCTGCAGGTGATTCGTGCCGTAGATGCCCAACTCGGAAACGCGGCGCAAGTGCAGCGCGCTTCCACCGACGCCAACGTTCCATTGTCGCTAGGACGGGAGGCGATTGCGATCGGCGGCGGCGGCGCGGGAGGTGGGGCGCACACTTTGCAAGAATGGTTCGACTGCAGCGGACGCGAGCTGGGCCTCAAGCGCATCTTGCTGACTCTTCTGACGTTGGCCGGCGTAGGCGCATGAAGCTGAGCAGAGAAATGGGCTTTCTAATATGCGCGACTGCCATCGCTCTCGGGCAGGAGCCGCAAACCCGGCCGAAAGCCGACGTGGTCTTTCTCCACGGCAATATTTACACCGGGATCGCGGTCAGCGCGTCGTTTCACGAGATCAAGCGTGCCGACGCCATGGCCATCCGCGGTGATCGCATTCAAGCTATAGGCAAGGAGGAGGAGATCCTCAAATGGAAGGGGCCGCAGACCGAGGTCATCAACTTGGATGGCCACTTTGTGATGCCGGGGTTCAACGACGCTCACATGCACCTGGCCGCAGCTGGCTTGCAGCGCCTGGAGGTCAACCTGGTAGGTGTGAAGTCGCTGACCGAGTTCCGCGACCGCATTCGCGCACGCGTGGAAACGGCCGAGCCTGGCGAGTGGATCGTCGGCGGCGGCTGGGACCACACTCTATGGCCGGTGAAAGAACTACCCAGCCGTTGGGATATCGATGAGGTCACAACCAATCATCCCGTGTTTCTGCAGCGTATCGATGGGCACATCGCGGTAGCGAACACCAGGGCGTTGCAGTTGGCGAGTATCACGATCGCGAGCCACGATCCTCCAGGCGGACAAATCGATCGCGACTCCACGGGCCAGCCAACGGGTATCTTGCGGGAAACCGCGCGGCAGGCAGTTGCGGCGGTGATTCCGACGCCGAACCACGATAAGCGCCGGCAAGCCCTGGAAGCCGGGTTCCAGGACTTGGCGCAGTGGGGCGTCACGTCAATCCAGGACTACTCCAATGCCGAAGATTCGCAAATTTGCTGGGAAGAATTCCAAATCCTGGAAGAAATCGAGCGCGAAGGCAAGCTGACCGCGCGTGTCACGGAATGGCTGGCCTTCAACGATCCTCTAGAGGTTCTGCAGGCCCATCGTGCCGCCCATCCGCAGTCTGACAACATGCTGCGCACCGGCATGCTGAAAGGTTTCATGGACGGATCACTCGGATCCAGAACGGCGGCAATGTTTGAGCCATATCTCCGATGATCCGAAGAATTCCGGACTGCCACGCTACGACCAGGCCAAGCTGACGCAGATGACGAAAGAGCGCGTCGATGCGGGATTTCAGGTGGGATTTCACGCCATAGGGGACAAGGGGACCCAGATGGCGTTGGACGCATTCGCCGAAGCGGAAAAAGAAGCACGCGAGAAGAAAGTTAAAGCGGCGGACGGTGGCGAAGACTACCGCCTACGCATCGAACATGCGCAAGTGACGACGCCAGCACAAATCGCAAAGTTCAAGGAACTGAAAGTAGTTGCTTCCATGCAGCCCAGCCATGTCCTGACTGACATGAACTGGGCGATGGACCGGCTGGGTCCCAAGCGGGCGGCGCATTCTTATGCTTGGGCCGAATTTTTGAGGAAAGGCGTGCCGCTGGCGTTTGGGACCGACTATCCCGTGGAACCGGTTACTCCGTTCCGGGGTTTGTATGCCGCAGTCACGCGCAAGAGCGAAGATGGCAAGAAAGAATACTTTCCCGAGCAGAAGCTGACCATGGAGCAGGCGATTACTGCGTACACGATTGGGTCGGCTTTTGCAGAATTCGCCGAGAAAGAGAAAGGAACGCTGGCTCCGGGCATGCTGGCGGACTTCGTTGTGCTCGATCGCGATGTCACCTCTGTAGCCCCGGCGAAAGTTCTGGGAACTAAGGTGCTGCGCACTGTGGTCGGTGGGAAAACGGTGTACGAGGCCAAGTAGAACCTAAGATTTTTTGCTTTGTTACTCTAGGAGCGTGTCCCGCTCGCTCAAAGCTCACATCCTGCTCGTGCTTACCACGGTCATCTGGGGCGCCACGTTTGTAGTGATCAAGAATGCACTGGCGGACATCTCTCCGCTCCTGTTCAACGCCATTCGCATGAGCCTGGCAGCGCTGGTGCTGGGCTTGGTTTTTCACCGCGAGCTGCCGCGTTTGACGGCTGGTTCGGCGGCGTCTGGGTTGCTGGCTGGCAGCCTTCTATTCCTTGGCAATGAGTTGCAAACTACCGGCCTGAAGTACACCATGCCTACGAAATCGGCCTTCTTGATTGGTATGGCGGTGGTGCTGGTTCCGGTGTTTCTGACGCTTTTCTGGCGGCGAAAAATCAGCCCGTGGAGCGCTTTCGGCACGCTTGCTGCATTCCTGGGGCTCTATTTGCTGACAGTACCGTCCGCAGCAGCCGGCAGTTTGAACTTGCAAAGCATCAACCACGGCGACCTGCTTAGCCTTGGCGCCGCTGTGGTATTCGCGTTTCACATCATAGTGCTCGGACACGCAGCCCAGGCGCATCGCTGGCAGCAGATCACCGTGGTGCAGGTTGCGGTTACGGCCGTGCTGATGATTTTGACGGTACCGCTCGCAGAGAAGACTTACGTGGTCTGGTCTCCGAGGGTGATCTGGGGGATCGGGATCACGGGGTTTCTCAGCCTCGCGCTGGCCTTCTCGGTGCAAGCTTGGGCGCAGCAGTTTATCCCCACCACGCATGCCGCTTTGATTTTCACTCTGGAGCCTGTGTTCGCGTGGCTCACATCGTTCATTTTTCTCGGAGAACGTCTGGGGGTCCGGGCCGGATTGGGTGCCTTGTGCATCTTGACTGGTCTTCTGATCTCAGAAGAGAAGGGAAGTGCGGAGTCCATGGCGGTTTCCCCAGATCACGCTGCTGTTCCTGCCCTGCCCAGAGACGACCCCGCACGCACCGAAGCAGAATAAGCCTGAAAATACAGCAACATACTCAAGTACTTATGCGTCTAAGATGCAGGGGATCTCCCGGAGGCGCTTTAGTGCCTGGAGTTAGCGAAAAGGTATAATCTATGCTGCATAATTTTCGGAGGAAGCAATTATGGACCCGCGCGCAAGCGCTTTTTGGGTACGTTTGAAGGCCAATCGCTTCGCGTACACCCTCACTATTCTGACTACGCTGGCCGTCGGCATTCTGATTGGAACTGTGATCTCCTACGGAGTGAAGGGACAGGAGGGCAAGAAGGCCTCCGACGCTACTCCTCTGACGATACCTTCCCCCACTCAGCTCTCAAACCAGTTCTCGCAGATTTCTAAGCAACTAGAGCCGAGCGTCGTCAATATCAATACCGAGTCAACGATCAAGAACACGCGGCCACGGCGCCGAGGCGCTCCGAACGCTCCTGATGGAGACGACGAAAATCCATTCGACGACTTCTTCGATCGTTTCTTCGGGGGGCCAGGCGGGAACGGAGGAGCAATCCGTGAGCGCTCGCTGGGTTCCGGCGTCATCGTGGATGCTAAAGGCTACATCGTTACCAACCGTCACGTGGTCGAGAAGGCGGATCGCATTCGGGTCAAGCTGCAAGATGATCCGCCGGGCGTGCTGCACGACGCCAAAGTGGTCGGATTGGACACGGAGACCGATCTGGCAGTAATCAAAATTGATGGCGATAAGACGTTGCCTACCGCCAAGCTGGGCAACTCCGACAGTATGCAGGTGGGTGACTGGGTGCTTGCCGTCGGCAGTCCTTTCGGCCTGTCGGAGACGGTGACGGCCGGCATTGTGTCGGCCACGGGCCGGAACATCGTTCCTGGCCGGCAATTTCAGTCGTTCATCCAGACCGATGCGGCCATCAATCCTGGAAACTCCGGGGGACCGCTGGTCAACATGGCCGGCGAAGTGATCGGCATTAATACGGCGATTCTTACCGACACCAACGCCTACGCGGGTGTCGGCTTCGCTCTTCCCTCAAATACTGTGGTGCAGGTTTACAACCAGCTTATCGGGCCGGATCATCGGGTGTCGCGGGGATCGATTGGCATCATGTTCAATGCCCAGGAAAATCCAGCGATTGCTCGCGTCTATGGCGCGGGTTCGGGTGTGACCATCTCCGATGTGACTGCAGGCAGTCCGGCAGAACAGGCCGGCCTAAAGGTCGGTGACACCATTGTTTCGGTGGATGGAAAGCCGGTGAAAAACGGCGACGAGTTGGTTGCCGATATTGCCAGCCGTAAACCAGGTTCAAAAGTGGTGCTTGGATTCATCCGCAACAATAAGAAACAGGAGGCCTCGGTCACAGTTGCCGACCGCGCCAAGCTATTTGCTGCCCGGCTGGGCGAAGATGAGGAAAGCGGCGGGCAAGCGGGTCCGAAGGAGAGCAAACTCGGCCTCAGTGTCCGTGCTCTCACCCAGGAGATGGCGGACCGGCTCGAAGTTCCGGCGGGGAAGGGCGTAATTGTGCAGGACGTTAAACCCGGCTCGTTCGCCGACGACATTGGGGTCGCTCGCGGCGACGTGATTCTGGAAATCAACAAGCAAGCCGTGAACAGTGACGATGATTTCAACCGGATCTCGTCCACGCTGAAGAGCGGGCAAGATGTGGTCCTGCTCGTTCGCCAGCGAGGCGCTGGGCGCCAGGGCGGCACTGTATTTCTGGCCGGTACACTTCCGTAACCTGCGGCTGGCCCGAAAGTGACTGGCACCGGAGCTCTGCTATCGGAGATCATTCCCATTGCCCCTCGCTTCTGGCAGGGTTTGGGCAACAGTCGTGGACATTACGACGCCATCGTCGGGAAAGATAGTCGCCGCAGCCTGCACCCTTATATTGGTGTGCACACTGGCGTCGGCGGGCACCGACCAGCAATCGTCGACAGCGGGCAAGAAGACCAACTCCCACTCGCAGACTCCAACTCCGCACGTGACGTCCCACAAAGGCAAGAAATCCAAGAAGAGTGCGGGGAACTGGCGCCATCGCGGCCAGCAGAAAATCGATCCGCAGCGCGCCCGCGAGATTCAGCAAGCTCTTATCCGCGAGCACTACTTGGATGGAAAAGCCTCAGGCGTCTGGGATGCCTCCTCACAGAAGGCAATGGAGAAGTATCAAGCCGACAACGGTTGGCAGAGTAAGACGGTTCCTGATTCACGAGCGTTAATCAAGATGGGATTGGGACCGGACCACGAACATTTGCTGAACCCAGAAAGCGCGATGACTACGCAGCCCAAGGCGCCAGCCGCAGTCTCAGTCCCCGCCCACAGCGATGACCCAGCCAGCAATAACCAACCGCAGAAGTAAGCAGGACGTCGGAGTTCAGACCTCAGACTCCGGAACTTGAGCGTTCATCGGAACGACAAAACCCTCGCTAAGGCAAGGCGCGCACCGTGATCCATGTCAGCCATCCGAATCTAACCCTTCGTGACCGGATCTGGAAAATAAGGCAGCGGCAGGCCGTTGATGATGGCTCGCGGATTGTCCTCAACTAAAGCCCGGGCAACATCGGGGACGCAGAATTCTTCGGCGGCTTCGCGAGCCGCGGAAAGCCGCGGAGTACGGTGTTTGGAATCGTGAGCGTCGCTGGCTAGCACGTGGACTGCATTATGTTCGAACAGCCACTTGGCTGAGCGCCATACTTGCTCGCCCCATTCCCCGGTCAGCGCAGACGCCGTTACCTGCACAGCGCAGCCCAGCTCTACCCACTGCAGCACGCGCTGCGGAGTGCGCTGCAGGATGGGGTTGCGCTCAGGATGGGTAATCACTGGAGTGATCTTCTTATCGCCGAGTTGGGTGAAGCACTCATCAATTTGCGCAGGAATGCTGTAATTGCTCAGCTCCACGAGCAAATAGTGGCTGCCCTCAATGGTGTAGAGCTCCGGCTGCGCCAGAACACTCTTCAGATTTTCGTACGACAGGTGGAAATCGCAGCCTAGGCTGAGATGTAGGTCGTTACCGGCCATCCGGCGCAAGTAGTCGAGTTGCCCGGCCAAGTATTTGCGGTCGTATGGATAGCGCTCGTTGGCATGCGGGGTGGCGACAATATGCTCTATGCCATCGGTCACCGCGATGCGGCACATTTCCAGCGCGTCGTCCCAAGACTTGGGGCCGTCGTCCACTTCGGCAAGAATATGACAATGGGTGTCAATCACAGAGGGGCTCTCAGGCTATGACGATTTAAGCAGAGTTAGAAAGAAAGACCAAGCTGGCAGTGTTGTCATGCTGAGCGGATCTGGCCTCGCGCTTGCGAGAGGCCAGAGAAGTCGAGGCATCCCTACTCTCTTAAATTCTTACCGGGAATAGCAATTCCTCGCTCCGCTCGGAATGATAATAGGGCGGTTAAACGCTTTTTCCGTATCTTCCCTGGATAAACTCGGCAATCGCTGCATAGGCTTTCGTCAGCGTCGCCTCATCAGGCAGGAAAACGATGCGGAAATGCCTAGTCCCCGGCTTTTGGCCGAAGCCGGAACCGTGAACCGCCAGCACGTGCTTCTGCAGGCATAGTTCCTTCACAAAGATGTCGTCACCTTCAGGAATCTCCAGCCGAGGATAAGCATAAAACGCGCCGCGCGGCGAGACGCAACTCACGCGCGCGGTCGAGTTGCACCACTTTACGGTGAGGTCACGGCGCGAACGAAGTTTCCGGCGTACCTCGACCAGGTGGTCCTGCGGGCCTTCCAGCGCGGCCCTGATCGCGTACTGCTCAGGATGATTCGCGCACAAGCGCGCCCGCAGCAGGCGGTGAATGCCTTCGACGTATGGCTTTACCGCGGCCGCCTCGCCGCTCACGATACCCCATCCGATACGCCATCCCGGCGCGAGATAGTTTTTCGACAACCCACCAAAAGTTACGACCGGCAGGTCTGGTGCTAGGGAGGCCAGGGAAATGTGTTCGTCGTCATCGAGAATCAGTTTGTCGTAAATTTCATCGGCAAAGATGACAAGGTTGTGACGCCGCGCCAGCTCCGCCATCTGTTCCAGCATGCGCCGCGAACAGACTGATCCTGTAGGATTGTTTGGATTGATCAGAACAATGCCGCGTGTGCGTGACGTGATCTTTCGCTGGATATCTACCAGATCGGGCTGCCAGCCGTCGTCTTCGTTCAGGAAATAAGTATTGAGCTCGATACCCAGCTTCGCCAGCACTGCTGAATACATTGGGTAATCCGGGCACGGAGTGAGGATGTTTTCGCCCGGATTGACCAACCCGGTCAGGCAGATGTCTACGCTCTCGCTCACGCCATTGGTGACGAACACATCCTGCACGCTGGTGATTCCTTTGCGCGCGGCTTCTCCGCGAATCGCCTCGATCGCTTCCTTAACCCCGGGCGATAGGGCGTAACCGTTTCTACCATCCTTCATGGCCTTGTGAACGGCTTCGATCAGATGGGCAGGCGTCTGAAAATCAAAACTAATGGGATCGCCAATATTGAGCGGCAGGATCTTATGGCCTTGCTTGATGACCTCGTCGGCCACCGACGTGAGATCGCGGATGGGGTAACGGACGTTCTCCAGGCGCCTTGCAGCGGCGATTTCGCGGGCTTGGGTGATGGGCATCGATCACTCCTGCATCAGAGATCAAAAGCTTAACCGCAAAGTTCGCAAAGCAAATCTAGCATCTTTGGTTATCGGCGTGTTCTTTGCGAATCCTTTGCGACTTTGCGGTCAAAGTCCAATCTAATCCACTCTATCAATCTGCGCCTTTTGCAGCTTATCCGAATAATCCACGTAAATTGATTTCCATTCCGTGTAGAAATCAATCGCGCCCATGCCGCCTTCGCGATGGCCGTTGCCTGTGGCTTTGACGCCGCCGAAGGGGAGGTGGACCTCGGCGCCAATCGTGGGCGCATTGATGTATGTGATGCCGGCGTGCAGGTCGCGCATGGCTGCAAAGGCCTTATTGACGTCTTTGGTGTAGAGGGCGGACGACAATCCGTATTCAATGCCATTCGCGATTTCAATCGCGTCCTCAAGATCGTCGCAGGGGATGATCGAAACTACCGGGCCGAAGATCTCTTCCTGCGCAATTCGCATCTTGGGATCGACATCGATGAACACAGTCGGCTCCATGAAGTAGCCGTACTGGTATTCGCCTTTGTCCAGGCGATTGCCGCCGCACTTCATCTTGGCACCCTCGGCCCTGCCGATCTCAACGTAGTTGAGGTCGGTCTTAAGCTGGCTTTCGTTAATGGCCGGACCCATTTCTGTGGTCTCATCCAGACCGTTGCCGACTTTCAGTCGCTTGGCGCGCTCCACGTAGCGCTCGACAAACTCGCTGTAAATGCCTTTCTGCACAATAATGCGGCTGGTCGCGGTGCAGCGTTGGCCGGTGGTGCCGAAGCCCCCCCATAGTCCGCCTTCGATGGCGAGATCGAGATTGGCATCGTCGAGCACGATCATGGGGTTCTTGCCACCGAGTTCCAACGAACAATGCTTGAAGCTCTTGGCCGCGGTTGTGCCCACAATCCGGCCGACGGCGGTCGAACCGGTCAGTGAAATTGCACGCACTTCGGGGTTCTCCATCAACGGACCGCCGACCTGCGGGCCGAAGCCGGAAACAATGTTGATCACACCTTTGGGGATGCCGGCATCAGCCAGCACGCGCACCAGATTGAAAGTCGAAAGTGGAGTATCCTGCGCCGGCTTGATCACGCAAGTATTGCCGCAGACGATGGCTGGCAAAAGCTTCCAGGAGGGAATCGCCATGGGAAAATTCCACGGCGTAATCATGCCGCACACGCCGATGGGTTGACGCACCGCCATAGCGAACTTGTTGGGCAGCTCGGAAGGCGTGGTCGGGCCAAACATGCGACGGCCTTCTCCGGCAAAGTAGTAGGCCGTGTCGATGGCCTCCTGCACGTCGCCGCGAGTCTCTTTCAGGATCTTGCCCATCTCGCGGGTCATATCGCGGGCACACTGCTCCTTGCGCTCAATCAACATTTCGGCAGCGGCAAACACAATCTCGGCGCGACGTGGAGCGGGAACCAGGCGCCACTTGGCGAACGCCCGCCGTGCAGCTTCAACGGCCTCGTCCACGTCTGTTTTTCCGGATTTCTGGAAGATTCCGACCACATCGCGAGTATCCGCCGGATTCCGATTTTCGAAAGTTTCTCCGGTCGAGGACTCGACCCACTCGCCATCAATAAAGTTCTTATAGACCCTTGCTTTCGTGCTGGTTCCGAGCATGGCCGGGCCGGCCAGAGTATCTGTCGCCATAATTGCCTCCTGAGTGGGCGGGAAGAATGCAAAGAAACTCTTCCATGCTACAGCCCGGGAGCAGCATGCAGCAAGTGAAGGAGATGTCTGATACGGAGCTGCCTTGACCAACTAGCCCGCTACCAGATGTCCGAGCCGTGCGTGGACGATTTAGGTGTTGCAGGGTTTCCGCGAGCTGAATTCCGTGACAGTCTGGCGACTGTTCAACCGATTGTTCGAGGACACTTCGATTTTCCAGGTTTCCGCGCCGAGATCAGCAGAAACAGTCCCCACCGACGTCCTATCTTCTTCACCAAGGCGCGCGGATAGAGCCGCCATGCCAGCCGGTATAGGGATGATTGGAAGCGGGCCGAAGGGCGATTGAGCAGCAGGTCGCCAGGGCTGAAGACCTGACGCATCACAAGATCTTCAAATCCCGTCGCCATCATCATTGAACGGACTTCGCCTTCGGTGTAAGTCTTGGTACCGGGACTCTCGAAATGATCGTAAACCACGCGGCGCAGTGATTTTCCGCTAAAGATGCCGAACCGCAACCACAACATTGCGCCGCTCAGCGAGGGGTGGTGATACCGCATGATCGTGGCCTGACCACCGGGTTTGAGCATGGGCCATGCGTCGCAGAGGCATTGTCCCGTACCTGGACTACGTGCATTATTCGGTAGGATTAGACGACGTCGAGGATATCGTCATTTAAGAGTAAATGCTCCGCGTCGGCCCCTTCACATCTAGCCGACGTAACTATGACTGTCGCGTCGTGCGGTAACCGACGAAGAGTTGAGTTTTCCACAGACGAATCAATAAAGCCGATTGCCTGGCAGTTTCCCAAGCTGCTATAGTTCGCCGCAGTTCTCTCGACTGCGAACAAGTAAGTGTCTTGCCTTTAAGCCGTCGCACGGACGGAGTAGTGTTTCTGGCCAAGAGGGAGTCAGTTGACCGTCTTCTACCTAGGGGTCTTCGCAGCATCCGTGCTGTTGTCGTTTATTCTCACCAGGTATGTACGGAACGTGGCCACGGTCCGTGGCTGGGTTGCAGTACCCGCTCTCGATCGGCATCTTCACAGCACTCCGCTGCCTCGACTGGGTGGGGTCGCCATCTTTCTGTCTTTTCTTCTGAGCCTAGGAATCGCGCTGCTGATCAGCCGTTGGTATCCCAATCTCAGTTTTGGATTTTCCTCGAAGACGCTCGTAACCGTTCTGCTGCCGGGGCTGTTGATCTTCCTACTTGGAGTCTATGACGACATCCGGCCTGTTGGTCCCTATTTCAAGTTCGCAGTACAAGCTGCGGCCGGTGCGATGCTCTTCGCTGGCGGTCTTCGCATTCTCGATTTGCCGGTACTATTCGGTGATCACCATTTCTCCGGATTCGTTGGTCTGCCGCTCACCATCCTTTGGGTACTGGCTATCACCAATGCCTTCAACCTGATCGATGGACTGGATGGTCTGGCAGCGGGCTCCGCATTTTTCTCCACCCTCGTGGTATTCGTAGTAGCGCTGCTCAGCCAGTCCTCCTTGGTGTCTCTGCTGACGTTGGCGCTGGCCGGTGCCATTCTGGGCTTCTTGAGATTTAACTTCAATCCGGCAACTATTTTTCTCGGAGATTGCGGTAGCCTTTTCATTGGTTTCATGCTGAGCGCACTGGCGCTCCAGGGGGCGCAGAAGGCGCCGACGATCATTGCCGTGGCCATCCCGGTGGTTTCGTTTGGCTTGCCTATCTTGGAAACAGCACTCTCCGTGGCGCGGCGCTTTATCAGTGGGCGTCCGGTATTCACTGCGGACCGTGAGCACATTCATCACAAACTGCTACAGCGTGGCCTTTCTCACCGGCAGGTTGTAATTTTGCTTTATGCCGTGTCCGCGATCTTCGCCTTGCTTAGCCTGTTTCTGTTGTGGCCGACTGGCAGCACGCTCGGACTGGTTCTCGCTGTTCTCGGTACTGGAGTTTGGATCGGAGTACAGCATCTCAATTATCTGGAGTTCGGCGAACTCCGGAGGGTCGCGCATCGCACCATGGAGCAGCGGCAGATATTCGTCAACAACCTCGCGATCCGCCGAGCCACCGAAGAATTGAAAGTGAGTTCCGACTACGATCAGGTTTGCCGCATTCTGGTGGCTGCATTTAGCAATAACGATTTTGATGCTTTCGACTTGCGACTGCTTTATCTGTCCGGTGAATTGCCGCGCGGCCACGGCTTGGAAGTGGTCTCCAGCACGGATCCGCAGCTCTGCTGGAAAAAGCCAGGCAGTCATTTGGGTCACCAAATGCTCGCAGCGTGGAGTATGTCTCTGGATCTGGTAGCCGCGAATAACCGGCGTCGTGGCTGCTTGACAATCTACCGGCAATACAGCGAACGGGATTTGCAGCTCGATGTGAATCTTCTCACCTCTGTCTTCCCCGTGGCACTGGCGGACGCGCTCGAACGGACGATGAGCGAGTCGGCGGTCGTCGTTGCCACCAGCGACAACACCGGTTTGATGGCGGCGCGAGCAGGATAGTTCTTCGCACGATTTAAGGTTTCATCCCCTAGCGAGAGTTTGAGACAGCACTCGCAGTGGAAAAGATTCTGGTTCTTATCCACAACCGGAACCAGCCCTGTCACTTACCGCATTCACACTTTCCATTTAGTTTTCTCGTTCGCTTTTCGGCAAGGGAAAATCTCGCACAAGGAAATCGGGCAAGAATGGGCTGGGTCAGGTCGCGGGACATCAACTTTCTTTCGTTACAAACTGCTACATTTTGCGTGGAGTGCGAACTCATCAGCGAAAATAACACACCTTGCTGCCTCTCCTGTGGAAGCCAAGCGGTACTGAGTTTGTCTCGAGTGCTGGGCGGATCGTTGCTGGGAGAGCAGACTGCGCATGTCATCGAAGATGCCGAACTGGATCGCCTGGTGCGGGAACTGCTTCGCACCGTTCCGACGTCTGTGCCATCGGCTTCGGAAAATCACGTACCTGTATCATTCGCGGCTCATGCCCCGGGGCGCCATCATGCTCGGGCGTTGAGATTGCATCCCGCTGGAGGCTCAGTGCATGTGTCGGGATCGAATCATGAAATTCATCCCAGCGAAATCAACTTGGAGCCGGCAATTAGCGTCATTGCCGAGCGTGCGCAGGCCTTAACCGGAGCCACGGGAGCGGCTATCGCGCTCCGTCACGGAGACGAGATTGTCTGCCGCGCGCGCACTGGACGTACCGCGCCCGATCTTGGTGTCCGGCTGCAGACTGATTCCGGCATTTCCGCAGACTGCGTTCGAACCGGAGAGGTAGTGCTTTGCCATGACGCGGAGAGCAATCCTCGCGTCGATCTGGCCAGTTGCCGACGCCTGGGAGTGCGGTCTATTCTGGTTGCTCCACTGCGCCACTTTCGCCGGACCTTGGGCGTATTTGAGGTGCTCTCCGGCACTCCTTATGCCTTCGACAAGCAGGACGTTGCCACCATGCAACTGCTTTCCAGCATGATGGTCGCGGCCCTGTCGCGCCTGTCTAGCCTCAGCCTGACACATCCTTGACCGCCGACGCTGGTTTACCGTCAGTTTAAGTGTCTATGTGTATCAGCGATTCGGAGTGGCTTTGGATGAGGAGGTTGACCCGGCACTGGGTGGTTCTTCTTTAGGTGCGCTGCGCTTTTCTTCTGCATCGACACCGAACAGCATGAAGTGATCGAAGCTGTGACGACGGAAATAACGGTGCCGCCGGAAATCGAAGTAAAGGTCAGCGCTCTTAGGCAACCAGAGATCAAGGTTTCTCTTTTGGAAGTGGACGGGGCCATATTCGACGATCTGATGCTCACTGAGGAGCCGGATCTTCGGCATTGGACTTACCATTTCCGATTCCACTCGCACGATCTGAAATTTGTCCGCGCTGATCCAGGCGCGGCCCTTCAGGTTCACGGAGTAGACGTTCTCGCCGATTTTGTAAGCGTGAATGCGATTAGGCTTATCGTCGCGCTGCCGGAAATGAACCAGCCAGCTCGCCTGCCCGTGCCAGTCGCCCAAGCCTTCGCACGTCATTTGAAAATTGTCCCGCATGTCGGGATGAAAAACGAGTGCCAGTGAAGTAAAACCGTGACTGGCGATCTGATCGGGGTAGTCGGCAATACCAGTCACTTCATTGCGATACTCATCGACCGCAAGAAAGCCAGGCTGCGTTTCGGAGATGGACACGACGTAGTTGAACTTCCTGGTTTCGTGACTGGTGGGATGACCGAGTTCGTCGAGCTTCTCGTGCGTCAAGTCTTCGATGGCCGAGAATTTAGCGACGTCATCCACAAGTTGCTTTACGCGCTCCCCGGCCATTTCGATCACCTGCTCGTACGGGCAAGTGACGCCGGCAGCGAAGGTCGGTTTTGTATCATCAATTCCGGCGGGCTCCCAAGTCTTTATTGAAAGCCTGAGGTCGTCCATTCCCACATTTGGATCTGTACCCGCCACAGAAGAAACGAGCTTCGGCGTTGGGTCAGTAGCCTTGGGAGGATTGGCATCGCGCTGCTCGAGCTCAGCAATGAACTTACGCACCTGCAGTGCGGCGGGGCTGTCCGGCGTGACTTGCAGGAAGGTCTTGAAGGCTACTATCGCCTCCTGGTCCCGTCCCAGATTTGCCAGCGCTTCTCCTAAGACGAGCTGGACGCCGCTCGCTCCACCCTCATTCTTCTGTACCGCGAGTTGCGCTTGTTCCCGCGCCTTCTCATATTCATGCTGCTTTAAGTAGGTATCAGCCAGCAGCCTGTGCGCCATCCAGTACTCGGGATCGGCCGCGGCTGCCTGTTCTAGCGCGGTTTGAGCCGAGGCGAAGTCTTCACGCTGAAGTTGTAGCCGCCCCAGTAGGGTGAGGGCCTGCACGTTGTGGGGATCAAGCTTAGCCGCACTACCCAAGTAAGTCTGTGCCTGATCGAAATTCTTCTCCTGGAAGGCAACGTATCCAAGCAGGAAATTCACGTCGGCGCTGGAAGGGGCTGATTTATAAGCCGCGTCGAGCTGCTTGCGCGCTTCTTTCATATTCCCGGACTTGAGGGCAGTAACGCCCCGCTGAGTTTCCTTGCGCGCCTTCGAAGGCATCTGCGAAACGTTCGAGGCTTTCAATTCCACCGCGGAGGGGTCTGGCTTTAGAACGATTTCCTCCTGATAAGTATGGAGCGCACTTAGAACCTTGAAGTCCTTGTGGGCAGTGAGGTACCCGACCGCACTTACCTCGATATCGTACTGCCCGACCACCAAATCGCCAAAAGTGGCTTGCGATTTATCTTGCGTGGTCTGCCAGAAGACATCCTTAGTGTTCTTGTTGTACAGCTTGACTACAGCCTGGCGGTCGAGGGGGACCCGATTCTCGCTTAGCACCGTCAAAAAGAGGAGAGAGGCCTGACTCTTGTATAGGCCGGGTTCACCGGGTTGGTTGATGGGCGTGCTGGCGAACGGGTCATGTCCTACCTGGGCCGAAGCCCTTATCCCGCACAGCAAGCACAGGGCACCTAGCACGCCCGCAGGCCAAAGTCGAAGATTCACGTCACGCCCCACGGTGTGGAGTCTTCCACCTGTTGTTGGTAAAGTCAACCTACTCGTGGCATTAGGCCATGCATTGGTCCCAGGGGCGCTATGCCGCAGCAAATCCAATTCCTCGTTTAGATACTTCCAACTAGCCAAGCTGGAGTAATATGTACCAGACTTCTGTATGGATCCCATCGGGACCAAGCCGGCCCAGCCCAGCCGGGAATGGAATCCGCCCATCCGCGAGCGTCGCCGTCGGGTGCGGCACAAGGTGCACACTCCCGCCTATGCCAGCTTAAATGGAAACTCCAGCGGAATAGTTCTGGAGCTCAATGAGATTTTGGACATAAACGAGGCAGGGATGTCCATCCAGACCTCGTCTGTTTTGGAGCCCAGCCAAAGCCTTAATCTGTGCCTGGATCTCTCCGATACCAAGACTTACATCCACACCAGTGGGCAGGTAGTTTGGTCTGAACCTTCAGGGCGCAATGGAATCCGGTTTCCGGAGATGCCGGACTCGTCTCTTCACCGGTTGAAGGAATGGCTCCTCCTGAACACGATTACCGCCTGCAATCACGCAACCGTGCTGCATAAGACCAGTGCGCTGCAAGAAGCGCCCGGCGCCACTGCTCCGCCACCCCGAACCCTCGCAGTCCCAGAATATGCGGCGGTTTTGACGGCCCTCACGGCAATTGAGCACAAAGTGCAATCGAGCGGAACAGATCTTGATGCATCTCTCCGATTGATCGTCGAGCGGGCCCTAACCTTCACCGGTGCAACCGGGGCTGCGATCGCTCTCACACAGGGCGGCGAGATGGTTTGCGCGGCCAGCGCTGGGTCAGATGCTCCCGGCCTCGGCACCCGGGTAAACGCCGAATCCGGTTTCTCGGGCGAGTGTGTTCGTACCGGCAGTTTGCTGCGCTGTGACGATTCTGAGACCGATCCACGGGTCGATGTGGGGAGTTGCCGTGCCCTCGGAATTCGCTCCATGCTGGCAGCTCCAATTCATTCAGCCAACATGGTAGTCGGGCTGATCGAGATATTTTCGGAACGGCCCAACGCTTTCGGCGTCGACCAAAGCGATATTCTTCGAAGACTGTCGCAGATCACCTCGGTCGCCGTAAACAATGCAACACGAGATTCCGGTGCGAACAGCAAGCAAGCTGATACTTCTCCGGTCGATGTTCCGGATCTGCCGATCGCAGAGGTTCCGGCACCGGCGATTACGACCGCCGATCGATCGACGCCCGCTCGTCCTCGCAAGATACTCCTCTATGCGGTCGTGGCCACTCTAGCCGGCGCCTCAATCTGGCTGGTTGCTCCTTGGATCGAGAAGTGGTCTCGCGTGCGGATGGACGATCGAACCAACGTGTCCTCGGCTTCAAAGCTGCAGACTTCTGCGGCCAAAACACCCAAGCCGATTGTAACGGATGCCAAGGGCTTGGTCGGTTTGCGGCAATTGGCTGAACAAGGCGACGCCACGGCGCAGTTTTCCATGGGCGTACGATACGCCACCGGTGACGAGGTTGCTCAGAGCTACTCTGAAGCTGTTCGCTGGTTCTCCATGGCGGCCGAGCAGGGCCACATCAAGGCACAAGGAACGCTGGGAGCTTACTACCAGTTCGGACGGGGCGTTCCGGAAGACCTAAACAAGGCTTACTTCTGGGCGGTTCTGGCGGCGGCGGGTGGAGACGAGATTAGCAAAGACCGGGTTCCTTCCCTTGCTTCCCGCATGACTCGCGCTCAGGTCATCGTTGCGCGGCAGCAAGCCAATGAGTGGCTAACGATTCATCGGCTCCAGAGCAACAATACATCGGCTTCTCAGTAGGCCTTCCCTTTTCATCCTATCCGGCAAGCCTCGCTTGATCGTTTTTTACATGTCGCCGGGTCTAAAATAGACCCAGGGGAATGCCGTGCCCACCCTTCGAGATATTGTCCATGACCACGTGCGGGAGGGCGAGCTCTATGAGAAGCTCGACCGAAATCGAGTGCGCTGCTATGCCTGCGGGCATTGTTGCCCTATCGCAGATGGTCAACTCGGAGTCTGTAAAGTCCGATACAACCAGGGCGGCACTCTTTACGTTCCCTGGGGATACGTGGGCGGCGTGCAATGCGATCCTATCGAAAAGAAGCCGTTCTTCCACGCGTATCCGGGCGCTCTGGCCTACAGCTTCGGAATGTTGGGCTGCGACCTGCACTGTTCTTACTGTCAGAACTGGGTGACCTCACAAGCGCTGCGCGATCCTAATGCGATTTCAGCACCACTCGAAGCAACGCCCGAAGTGCTGGTGCGCGATGCTCTCCGCCAAGGCGCAAAGGTCCTCGTCAGCACCTACAACGAGCCGCTCATCACCAGTGAATGGGCGGTAGCGGTCTTCAAGGAGGCCAAGGCCGCAGGTCTGATGACTGGATTCGTTTCCAATGGTAACGGCACGCCACAAGTGCTCGAGTATCTGCGCCCGTGGATCGATTTGTACAAAGTGGACCTGAAGAGCTTCGATGATCGTCATTACCATGAGCTTGGCGGCCGTATCGGACCGATTCTCGATACCATTCGACGCTTGCACGAGATGGGCTTCTGGCTGGAAATCGTCACCCTGCTGATTCCGGGCTTCAACGACTCCGACGAAGAACTACACCGGTTGACTGATTTCCTGGCCAGCGTTTCTCCTTATATCCCGTGGCATGTGACTGCATTTCACAAGGATTACAAGATGGACGATCCCGACAATACGGGCCCTGAAGACTTGCTGCGCGCGGCGGAGATCGGCAAAAACGCGGGGTTGCGCTACATCTACGCTGGAAACCTGCCGGGCATGGTAGGTGATCTCGAAGATACGCACTGTCACAAGTGCGGCGAACTCCTGGTCAAGCGATACGGGTATTTCGTCCAGGACTATTGCCTGACCCCGGATGGGCGCTGTCCATCTTGCAGTACGGCGATCCCGGGACGCTGGGCCGCCAGGTTTGAAACGCAAATCACGGATCGTCCTTTCTTACCGCGTCGGAGGTTCGGGTTTAGTTACAATCCTCAACTAGTTGAACCCCAAAGTTGCGTCCTGAGCGGAGTGGTTGCCTTCGCTCTGCGAAATCAGTCGCTTATAGTTAAAGATTGGGTGCAATTGAGACAGGCGCTGGTAGGGATGCTTCGACTCCCCAGGCTCCGCATTCGCGTAGCCTGGGCTCGCTCAGCATGACAACTATGAAGACGACTCGCCCAGTGTCGATATTTCCTCTCTTAGTCATTCTGTTGCTCGCTTCCTCTCTACGCGCAGAGTCTCTGGACGATCTTGCGGGTGAATTTTGGGCTTGGCGAGCAAGTGAGCAGCCAACTACTTCTGACGACATTCCACGCCTCCAACGTCCCGCCGGATGGCTGCCCGACTGGTCTACCGCCGCTGTTGCACGCTATCAAAAGCAACTCGAAGAATTCGAAGCTCGCTGGAAAAAGATTGATGCTTCGTCATGGCCTGTGGCGCGTCAACTGGACTATCGCCTGATGGGGTCTGCAATCGCCCGCGTCCGCTGGGAACTCGATGTGAATCGCAGTTGGCAACGGAACCCCATGTTCTATGTAGAGCAGAGCGCAGGTTCGTATTTGAATCTTCTTCTGCAGCCTCCGCCGTTTGACGCCACACGAAGCCGGTACATCCTTGCCATGCTGGGCTCGATTCCGCGGACGTTGGAGGACGGGAAGAAAAATCTTACCCAACCCGTCGCCCCCTTTGCACGTCATGGCACTCGATCATCTGCGCGACCTCGGGCCTCGCCTTTTGCACTCGGTTCGCGAGGTGAAGCCGCTACTCGACCCCGAGGCCGCAGGTAGTGTCGACGCGGCCGGGGTGCAGGCCGTTGTCGCAATCGAGGCTTATCGCGAATGGTTGAACCAGCGCTTGCCAGCAATGGCATCTGAAACTGCGGTAGGTCGAGACGCCTACATTTTCTTCCTCAAAAACGTTGCGCTGGTGCCCTTCACTCCCGAGCAATTGCTGGCCATGGGACACCAGGAATGGGCGCGGTCGGTGGCATCGCAGACCTATGAAGAACATCGAAACCTGGGCGCTCCCCAACTGACAATCTTCAAAACCCTGGCCGAGCAGATAGCTCACGAGGAAAAGGATGAGTTGGCGGTGCGAGCTTACCTGGAAGCCAAGGACATTCTCACTGTCCCGGCATGGGTGCAGCACTATCATTTCGTGCCCATGCCTGAGTACATTGCGCCGCTCACCGATCTCGGCGAGCCTGATGACTTCACGGGACCCAGCCGTTTGAAAGACGGAGGGACGCGCTACGTAAGTTCGCCTGGCCCTGATTTAGGCTACTTCTCGCTTAGCATGGCGAAGGATCCTCGTGCCATCATCGTGCATGAGGGAGTGCCGGGGCACTATTTTCAGCTGGTGCTTTCCTGGGTGCATCCCGATCCCATTCGGCGCCACTACTATGATTCCGGTGCCAACGAAGGGATCGGGTTCTACGCGGAAGAGATGATGCTGCAGACTGGACTATTCGACGACAGTCCGCGCAGCCGCGAGATGATCTGGAACTTCATGCGTCTGCGGGCGCTGCGGGTAGAAGTGGATGTCAAACTGGCGCTGGGTGAATTCACCATGGAGCAGGCTGCCGAATATTTGAAAAACACCGTGCCCATGGATCCGCAAACCGCTCGCGCCGAAGCTTCCGCGTTTGCCTCGGGGCCAGGCCAGGCAATTTCCTATGAGATTGGCAAACTCCAGATCTACAGATTTCTCGCCGATGCTCAGCGCCAGAAGAAGGACACCTTTAGCCTGCGGGCCTTTCATGACTTCGTGTGGCAGAACGGAAACGTGCCCATTGCCCTGCAACGCTGGCAATTTCTCGGCATGAAAGATGAAGTGGACGCGCTGGATCAGTTGCGCTGAAACTGCAGGAACTTGAAATGTCTACTCTCCGGCAGGCTTGCGAGCGGCGCTCGCGATATCCACCCGGCGGAGGGTGGTGGCGTAGTGCGCGATGCCTTTATACAGCGCCTCAGCGATCTGCTGACGATATTCCGAACTCTTCAACTTGCTTTCATCTTCGGGACTGCTGACAAAGGAAACTTCGGCGAGGATCGCCGGCATAGATGTTCCGGTCAACACCACATAGGAAGCTTTCTTGACTCCGCGGTTGCGAATGCCTGGAATCTTCGCCGCCAGCATGCTGTAAAGCGAGCGTTGCACGCTAGCCGCAAACTGTCGTGACTCCTGGACTTTTTCACGGATATCCACGTTGGTCCAGTTGACGTTCTGAAGTGACTTATCCTCGGGATCGGTCTCACGCGGCCGCGCTCTCACGGATGAATATGTGTTGGTGTAGTAAGTCTCGGCCCCACGCGCCGAAGAGTCTCCACTGTAGTTGGCATGAACCGAGACGAACAGATCGGCTTTCGAAAGGTTCGCGATTTCGGCACGCTTCTCCAGCGCGACATAACTGTCATCTTGACGCGTGTAGATGACCTCAGCGCCCAGTCCGCCCTGGATTAGGTCCCCCACGCGTTGCACGATGTCGAGAACCAGATCTTTTTCCAACAAGCCTTTGCGGCCGACCGTGCCCAAGTCCCATCCGCCGTGGCCAGCATCGAGCACGATGCGGATCTTCGGTACTTGCGCCCGCAGCTGCCGGTCATTCGGAGAAGCAGATTGAACAGGAGAAGCGAGCGGCTCGGGCTTGGGCGTAGCGCCAGGATTGACAACCTCCGCTTTTGTCCTGATCTGGGTCGCGCTCTGTGTCTTGGGATGGGTATTCGTTGCGGCGCGGTGGACCTCGACGACCAGGCGATAGGGACTGGACTCCAGTCTGACCGAAAAATCGGAGGCAGCGTTGGTCTCCAGCACCACCCGAGTCACGCCGCGCTTGGGCTGCGCAATGCGCACACGAGCCAGTAGCGAGTCTTTCACCTCGAGGGTCTTGCCAAAAAGACCCGGAGTCAATCCGGTGTCATGCAGATCAACGTAGATTCTCTCTGGATCGCTAAGCCGATGGGCCTCGTACTGAACCTGGTCCTGCAGATCAACGATGACTGTGCTCGAATCTGCTGAGGACGATTGCGTGATACCGGTAACGCGAGGCAGCGTTCCCGGTTTTTCAGGATTTGAAGAAGACGGGTCAGTCGCGTCTGTTGCGGCATTCTCGTTTTCGGATTCGGCAGGCTTGCTTTCTGCTGGGGAGGGCTGCAAAACGCCTTGATGCGGAGGCGCAACGGGGACATGGGTCTGGTGACGAATTCTCCACCACAGTCCTCCTGCCAGCGCGACTGCAGCCAGCAATACCAACAGCACGACCGCGAGCCCAGGCCTCGAGCTTTCCCTCTTGCCGAGTGCCGAGAAGATTGTGGAATTGTCGTCCGGTTGGGGAGTGTCCCCGTCAGAGCTTGACTTTTGGGTTTCGTGGACTTCGCTTTGAACTTCGGGCTCGGAAATTTCGATGGACTGCCTGGCTTCGACTTTATCCGCAGAAACCACTCGCTCCGAAATCTCGGCCAGCCGATCTTCCTCTTCCGGCTTCATGGCCGCCAGGATCAGTTCGGCGAGTAGGCTCAGGCTGCGAACATCACTGTCGTTGAAGCCGTAAGCTGCGCTGGAAAAGGCTTCCAGGAGGCCAATCACGCTGCGCTGTCCCGCCAGCGGCACCGCAACCATGGAACGCGTGCCTAACCTGCGGCAGGCTTGCACGTTCACCCGCGGATCGTTCTCCACGTCATCGCAGCGAATGATTCGAGCAGTGCGCAGGCAAGCGCCGGAGAATCCTGACTTCGGATCTAAGCGGGCTCCGGCGTCGGGGGCAATTGTCCCAGCCGATGCCCGACAGACGATCGCGTCGCCTTCTGCCAGAGCAATGGCGATGCCATCGGCACCTGTGATGGCTAGAGCGCGCTCGGCCACCAGATGGAGAACTTCATCTAAAACGAATTGTTCCAGTTCCCAAACATCAGTTGGGTCTGAAGCTACTCCGCTATGCGCTTCGCGCACTCGGCGCTGCCGTATTTGCTCGTGCAGGGAAGAAAAGGCAAGGAGGGCTTGCAGAGCCTCATGACTCGGCGCCAGCACCGCGGACGCGGATTCGGCCTTAGGTATCGAGGCTGCGGCTGATTCCGGCATCTCGCTAGTTAACCCCGGGTTCGCATTGTGCGGACTCGCGCTCATGAAAACAGTGGTAATCCCTGTGACTACATGCGTCAATCCCAGTGTGCCACAGGAAAAAAGCCTGTCAATTCACGGCTTGCGCACCCCGCAAGCAAAGGTCGCCTGCCAGGGCCCGGGGGATGCCGGTAGCTGTACGTTACAGGTGTTTTGTCCTAATCGCAATATTTCCTTGCCGAACCAAGGTGGGAAGCAGTGATGGGTCTTTGGTAAGCCACAGCCTCGTTGCCAAGCTACCCCTGCCTCTTCGACCTATTGCGCTCGGCTTGGATTTGGGCATATCCTTAGATTTTGGAAGTGTTTACGGGCTGTGGTCGGTGAGCGAAGAAAATAAGAAGTCGCGCTGGGCTTGGCCTTTGGGTCTGGCTACCGGGGTTGCGGGCGCTGCTTTAGTGCTACTCCGCGGTTGCTGGCACGGAAAAATGAGCTGGCCAGTTCGCGCCCAGGGCTACGCCTATCAGGTGTGCCTAGGCTGTGGTATTAAGCGCCTGTTCGACGAAAAGAACTTTCAGGCTTACGGGCCTTACCGTTACGACCTCAATCGCCTTATTGCCTGGGATCATGCGCAGCGGGAAAAGGCTGAACCCGCCATTCCTCCATCCGAAGAACGTCCGGCCTCTTGACGTCCCCGAACCAGCGCGGTTACTGAGGCGCTTCCGTTCCCCCGCTTAAGATTTGACCATGGAGTATCGGTCGGATCTTTCGCCATCCAGCGGCGCCGCTGCCGCCGCCGCAGTCGCACCATACCGAAAGCGTCGACATTTCCGCCAGAAGATTCACAATCTGGCGTATGTGAACCTGGATCAAGCTAACGGTGGCATCATCCGCAACCTTAGCGAGGCAGGCATCGCCATCCAGGCGGTAGCTCCGTTACGGGCAAACCAGCAGATTTATCTGCGCTTCGAATTGCTGAGTCCGCGCACCCGGATGGAAGCTGCAGGTCGTGTCGCTTGGGCCGACGCGCTGGGCCAGGCTGGAGTTGAGTTTCGTTCGATTCCGCAACGTCCTCGCCGACAGCTGAAGGAATGGCTCTTCACCCAGCTTCTGATGATGGCTCACCAGAGCGTTTTCGACTCCGTCTTCTTGCATAGCAAACGGACCGGAGAAGCCACAGAATTGCTATTTTCGGCCGCTCCACGTCCGGCCATCCGCTTGCAGGCAGAGGCAGCAGTTTCTCCGGAGCACTGGGGACTTAGCGAAGACAAGCCGAATCCACTATCAATAGCAGAAGCGTCACACCGGCCACTGCAACTCTATGGTTTTCCCGTCCCCATTTCAGCCCGCACCCTTTCGTGGCTAGCGGATGGGCTGATCCTTTTGTCCGCGGTGTTGCTTTTTTCCGTGGTCTCCCTCGCCATGACTCACACTTTTCCTGCTTGGTGGTTCGCGCTGGGGATCGCATTTGGGGCTCTATGCCTGTTTACGATGGCTTATTGGTTCCTATTCGTGATCTGCATCGGAAGCACGCCGGGCACTCACCTGGCGCAGCTTGCCACTGATTCCGATGGAATGCATGCAGAGGAAGACTTCAGGCCGCGATTCCGCTAGGTTAAGCGATTCTCTCAAATGACCGACGAAGACGAAACTAATTCACGAAGTATTGCCGCTCCAGCCAGAGTTGCAAGTCTCGCTTGATGCGCTGATTTGTATCGACGAAGCGGATGCCCGCATTGCCCTGGGAGTCCATCCAAGCCACTTCTCCCTCCACCTTCATCGAGCGCCGGCTTCCGGGCAGAGCAAACCTGACTTGGACTGGACCTTCGGTTGGTAATGGCTTTCCTACGTGGATCCCGACGCCGCCCTGGCTAAGGTTCATAAGATGAGCTCGCAGGCGCTTGTTCGATCCACACGTTACTGACACCTGCAGATCCAAGGCCTGGCGATGGTAGCGGAGCCTCTCATCCACAATCATGTTCCGAGCCGCCGACAAAGTATGCACCGCCTGCTCCACCGAGATTGGCTTTTCGAACACGAAAGCTCCTCTTTCAATCTCGCGCCGCTTGCGGCGGCTCGATCCGCCCATGATGAGTAACGGCACCGAACTCCGGATGGCCTTGTTCTCCTTACCGAGCAGTAAACTGGCGGCGCCGCTCAGATCGCAATCCACAATCAAAGCGTCGATCTTCGACTTGGCCAATTTTGCCCGAGCACGCTCCGGTTCCGATTCCACATCCACGGCAATGTGCAGACCGCCAAGAATACATTCCAATACGCTGACTTCTTGCCAATCGCGGGAAACCAAAAGGGATGAGAGTGTCATCTCGACACTCTAGCCTTGCAGCTAACTGTCCCCTAGATCACCGAGGTAATGAAAGGCGGCCTCGGGTCGGGCTCACACTTTGACTTCGTGCTTTGATTCAACAACCGCGTCCGATATCCGTACTGCCGAAGTCCGACGTCCGACCCACCGAGCCCGATTTATACCACTCGACGGTGCGGCGCAGTCCTTCCTCGAAATCCACTTTTGGTTTGTATCCCAGGTGCTTCTGCGCCCGAGACAGGTCAGCCAGGGAATGCTTTACGTCACCCGCGCGCTCAGCCTCATATTTCACATCACCGGTGTAACCAATTAGTTTTTTCAGAATCCGGAAGGTCTCATTGAGGTCAGTCCGCACTCCGGTGGCTACATTGAAAACGCGTCCGGCAACCTCGGCGGCTGGGGCCTTGCAGGCCAGTAGGTTCGCAGCGACAGCATTGTCCACGTAAGTAAAATCACGACTCTGCTTGCCGTCGCCGAAGATAGTGGGTTGCTCGCCTTTGAGCATTTGAGTAATGAACTTAGCCAGCACGCCCGAATACGGCGAAGTGGGATCCTGACGTGGCCCGAAAATATTGAAATAACGCAGGCACACCGTTTCCAAGCGGTAACAGCGATAGAACGAAACCATGTAATACTCGCTGGCCAGCTTGGCGACGGCGTAAGGCGATATCGGGTCTGGTGGCATGGCCTCGTACTTGGGAAGAGTAGGCGTTTCCCCGTAAGCGGAGGACGACGCCGCATACACCACGCGCTTGACCTTTGCGTCTCTCGCTGCCACCAGCACGTTAACGGTGGCATCCAGGTTGGCGCTGTTGCTAGTCAGAGGATCTGCCACAGAGCGGGGTACGGAAGGAATTGCGGCCTGATGCAAAACATAGTCCGCGCCTTGGCATGCCGAGCGTACGGCATCGAGGCTCAACAAGTCAGTTTGTCGAAAATCGATGCGATGTAAAATCTCTGCGAGATTGTCGCGCTTGCCAGTAGAAAGATTGTCAACTCCTCGCACCTGGTCACCCTGCGCCAGAACCGCCCGCGCCAGAGCTGATCCAATAAAGCCCGCAATGCCGGTTATCAGGTATGTGGCCATAAGCAATTCATCATAACGGATCGGTCCGGAATGCCGAAAAGCGACCGAAGCCTTACCGACAAGCGAATGCTCAGGTAATGGTTATCTGGATGATGTTGTTGCAGGTCTGTCCTTGATCAAACTGGGCGCGAATGGTTTGGTCCATGGGAAAAAGGCTGCGCTGGTCGCCACAAAATCCGATCACGGATGATGTGCCATTCTGGAGAAATGTCACAAACGTGACTTGGACGGTACCATTTGTACCCCCGACCTCGCTTAGTTGCACAATGCTGACGAGACCGCTGACAATTCCCGGCTGGATAGCCCCGCGGACAGTTATGTTTCCACAGGCCACTGATACAACGATCAGGAAGATCAATGGAAGGATGCACAGGAGGCGTTTCACAGATTACCTCGGAAGGATTAACAGAATTTTACACCCCGAGGAGCGGGTGCCCGGCCGATCAGTGTCAGCGGCTAACGCGGCGCTTGTCGATTCCGTTCCTGGCTTTGGCTGAGCAACTCGGTGAACTCTTCGCGCGATAACGCGCGGTTGCTTTGAAAGAATTTCGCCACGGCACTGAGAGCCGCAGCCGGATCGGTGATCATCAACAGATCGGGTACCGCGGAGGCCGCCGAGGATGATCTCGGCTTAAGCTCGGAGTGGGAGTCTCCGCCGGACAACCTCAGAACTATATCCTGAAGTCGCGATTGATCGGCCTCAGCGATGTCCGTGAAAGCAATGCCCATGCCCAGTAGCGGATAGGAAGTCTTGACCACGCCTTTTCCCCGCATCCGAGTACCGTTCACTTCGATGACCATGTCTACGCGCGTCCCCACCTGCGAGGTGGCCTGCATTTCTACGTAGCATCCGCTGCTACTGATGTCAGTGACCGTGGCCCAGGTACGCACATCGATACTTTCTGTTCGGAACTCAACGCTGCCTTCGCACTTATAGCGCGGATGCCTCCGCTTGTCCGTACTCGGGGACGATCCTGTATTGCTTCCAGCTCCGGGCATGGTTACCGCCGAGAGAGATGGTGTCGGCTCAGCTGTGGCCAAGCTTTCGTTGCTTCGCCTCAGGGCGCGTAGGTACTCTAAGTTGCTGCTAGGGGTGGCTTCCTCGCCATATTCGGGCATTTCCGTTCGAGAATCCATATCCCTGCTTCTGGCTCAACTAGAGAGAACCCAACGTTGGCGCTAGTTCTACTTTGGAATCCTACGAAAGTTTGTCAGCAGTGGAAAACTACCGCGTTAGCTGCGGCTTACGGAGGGTGGGAGGCGTTCCCACAACGGGAAGCGGTTCACAATCGGGCGCTGCTGTAGTTCTCCACCGCGGAGCGGATTTCGCGCCAAAGTTCGTCACGCCCCGCCCCAGTCCTAGCCGAGTATGGGACAATGCGCGCCGCGGGATATTCTTGGCTCAGCTTCTGCAAGGAATTGCTCAATTGGTTGGAAGAGAGCCGGTCGCTTTTAGTGGCCACGATCAGGAGTGAACGATCGCTGGCGGCGAGGAAGTGCAATAACTGGGCGTCGCTGGCCTGGGGTGGTACGTTGACGTCGACCAGCGCCAGACACAGCGCCAGGCAAGGCCGCTCCTTGAGGTAGGGATCGATGAAAGCCGGCCACTGGCTCGAGACCTCACGTGAAAGCTTGGCGTAGCCGTAGCCTGGCAGGTCGGCAAAGATCAGCTCAGGCAGCGGTTTCCCAGGCCAGCGGATCTGGTAGAAATTAATGGATCGCGTCCGCCCGGGTGTAGAGCTAGTTTTAGCTATCTTTGATCCCAGCAGTGAATTGATAACGCTGGATTTCCCCACATTTGATCGCCCCAGAAAGGCTACTTCGGGTAGACCGGGATCAGGGAAGTGGCTGGGATCACTCGCGGCGAGCAGGAACTGCGACAGAACACGCATGCAACAGTTTGCAGTTTTGATGCTCTAAGTTGCAAGAGGGCGGGCGAGAAAAAAGAATAGTCCCATGGAAAATTGTTCAGAGTGGCGCGCTTTTTGCTATGATCCTTGGCGCTGTGGGGCCCCGCTGTTGCAGCTCGATTCGCTGTCTTTGCGCAATTCTCTGCCTAATCCCTGTCGCCGCTCACGCGGGTTCAGCTACTCTCCCCAACACCAGCGAGCCTGCCGCGACGCCGCCGGTCATCGTGATCGGTTTCGTCGGCGGTTTTGTCAAACACGACGACGCAGTTCACAGCGCGGTCCAGGTGGCGGCGCGGCTCCGCGGACAATATCCGTCTGGCGTGTACGTGGAGGCCTTAGAGAATCGTAATAGAAAAAAGGCCTACGGCGAAATCTTGCGAATTGTGGACACCGACGGCGATGGGAAGTTGTCGATGGAAGAAAAGCAAAATGCCCGTATCATCCTTTATGGGCACAGTTGGGGCGCCTCGGAAGCCGTTACTCTGGCGCGACAATTGGAAAGAAAGGGCATCCCGGTGCTGCTCACGGTGCAAGTGGACAGCGTTTCCAAGCAAGGGGAGGATGATAGCATCATTCCCGCTAACGTTGCGCAGGCAGCAAATTTCTATCAACGGGATGGCCTGCTGCACGGCCAGCCCAGGATTCGCGCCGCCGACCCAGCCCGAACTCAGATCATCGGAAATTTCCGCTCCGACTACAAAACCAATCCCATCAGTTGCGAGCGCTACCCCTGGTACGATCGTTTTTTCATGAAGTCTCACATCGAAATTGAATGTGATCCTCGCGTTTGGGCTCAGGTGGAATCCCTGATCCACTCGAAGTTACCGTCGCAAAACTAATGACAACTGCGTTGACTTTGGACGCTACTGCGAGCCGGCTGTGGCTCGAGTGCGCTGGTCGTTCGTGGAAAAGAGTGTGCCTGCAAATTCTTTCGGCCGATCTGAGAGAAGTTGTTGCAGAAGTGCTAGATCGTGTTCCACGTCACTGTGCGCAGTCTTACTGGCTGCGCCGGGACGCAATTCCTGATAAATCCGAGCCTCCAGGACTCGTGCCGCTAATTGCGACGATTCAGACCCGCTCACGATATCTCCTCGCGAAATTCCTACCTGCGTTGCTTCGTTGCCTACCCGCACCTCTACCACAGGTTGGCCGGAGGGGTTCAGTTTTGGCTCAGCGGCTGCCTGCAGGTGCTCCCAGTTTTTCGTCTCCTTCGAGGAATCATTGACAGAGTCAGTTCGGCTCAGCTCGTCTAACCGGCTCTGGAAGGAGCGGCGGTCGGCACGAGTGATAGGTGTGTCCAAGTGATGACGGGAATCGAGGATCGGGGCATGGCGCGCCGGGTCGAAGCGTCCCTCACTCAGATGTCCCGCGACCAGACTGCCAGCGACGTAGGGTTGAAGGAAGAGCAAGGGCAGCATGTATTTCTTGGCCGCCACGATGGACTCCAGTCCTCCGTGAACGGGTTTGCTGCGCCGGACCGTGCCCGGGACCTGCGGTATCAGGAAGGTCGAACTTTCCAGTTCGGGATGGTGACGGCTGTACTTGGCCAGCACCTTCGCGATTTGCTTGGGAGTGGTGATGCCGAGGTCGCCGATCAGGCTGCGATGCACGGCGTGCGGATAGTAAAAATTGATCACCTCGCGCCCAAAATCAGCGCAGTTCCTGCGCACGAAGTTGTAGCGCTCGCGGTTGGAATGATTGTTGAACTTGCTGATCAGCAGAGCATCCTGGGCCGGACTGGTCTCAATCTCAAACCCATAAATCGTCCGGTCATAAGAAGCCCCAATCAATTCATACCAGTTCCCGTCCGGTGTTCCGCCGTCGGAGCGATCCGGAGCCAGGGCCTCGAGATGCTCGCGCCGGTATTGATCTCTGAGGAAAGCAACCAGTTTAGCGTCGGCGAAAAGTGGTATGGCGTCCGGTTGCTCGACCGCGTAGAGGTAGGGGATCAGCGGGATAGCAATCCAATCGTAACCCGCGATGCCATCGTAACGGCTGAGGACTATACCCGATTCGCCCATAGTACAGGCACGCAAGACCACGGGAGAAGTTGCGCAAACATTGCTCAGATACACCGCAGCGTGGCCAGTCCCCGCGAAAGCGCCATCGTAGCTGTATGGCTCTTCGAGAAAGAGCGTCGCATTTGCGTTCGCGCGGGGAATACTGCAAACGCAAAAGAGCAGAACAATGCACGTGCTCCCGAGTTTCCGGGAAACTCTTCGGGCAGCGACTTTTGCCAAAGTATGAATCGTCATCGTTGATGACCTGATTGTTGATGACCAGACGAGCCGTGGCGCTGCCTAGCTCTATGGTTACCAACCCACTGGTGAAGAATAAGTTGTGTGGTACTCAGGCAACCAGTTACCAAAGGTTTACGCAGGAATTGGACTTCCTAGTCAGAGCTGGGAAACGCGTGTTCACCAGAAAAAAGCCGCAGTTAGCTGCGGCTTGGTCCTGAACGTGAATTGAATGCAGTCAGAATTACTCGTGCTTGTCTTTGTAAATCTTCCTGCTCTGGCGGTTGGCTTCGCGATTCAGCTGGCGCTGGTCCTTCTTGGTGAGATGCCCGTTGTTCGCTGCCATGTCTTTCTTCTCGTTGTTCACGAGGCGCTGTTGGCCCTTTTCCAGCCTTGCAGCTTGCCCCGGCGTGAGCTTGTCGTTCTTGATGCCATTTGCAATGCGATTCTGCTGATTCTGTTCGCGCTGGTTGATCTGGTTCACGCGAGGATGATTGGGATCATCGACGCCGGCGCCCGCGCCTGAAGTATTTGAGTTGTTTTGAGCAGCGGCGGAACCGGCTAACATCAGACCCCCGACTGCCAGGACTAAGAGTGAGTTGGTGATTTTATTGATCATGCGAGAGAAAACCCCCGCCGCACAGGTTAGTTCTGGGCTTTAGTGCGGGGATAGGTTACGAAAGTCTTGACGAAAGTAACTATGGTTCGCCGCAGCAGACTTGAGCTACGGTGGATTTTCATCCATCCATCTTCAGCTAAATCGACACTTCTACTCCAACCCCAACGGACCGCTTGTGCTCGACCGAAGCTTCTTTGACGGGCTTGTGCTGGTTCCAAAAATAGAGGATCGTAGCCACGACGATTCCGATTCCCAGGCTGATCAGGAAGAACCAGCGATAGGCGGGCAAGGCAATGAGGAGAACAACGACCACGGCTACAGGACAGTCAGCAAGGCACTCTTGCCTCTGAAAAAACTCTTAGGTTCTACGGGCGGAGGATCTGATTCCATACGGCACCCAGCTGATGCTTCTATTTTAGGACGGCCGAGTGAACTACGTGGTTGTGCTACAGGTTATTTTCCGCGGCGAAACTGTTTGCTCAGAGTAAGTGCCTGCCTTTGATAGGACGAACCGATCTGCATGCCATAAATCTTGTCGGGCCGCGATAAGCAAAGGCATGTAGGTGAGCCGGCCGACAAACTGTCCGTGCTCAATCAAGAACGGAACTTCGTGGGCCCGAACCTCAAGCACGGCCGGTGTACCTTTGATGTCGCTCGTACCGTATCCGAAACCGGGATCAAAGAAACCGGCGTAGTGGATGCGGAACTCGCCCACCGAAGGATCGAATGGAACCATTTCAGCCGCGAAGTCCGGGGGCACGCGAACCCGCTCCCGGGAGGCGAGAATGTAGAAGTCGCCAGGCTCGAGGATCAAATCTTTGTTTGCGTTTTGCTGACGAACCTCCCAGAACTCTTCGGGTGAATAGTAATCGATTCGATCCAGTTCGATGGCCGGGGCATGTCCTCTGGCTTTATAGGCCACCATCTCGCCGGGTTCGGAGGCTTCGAGGTTCACAGTAATTTTCAGACCCCGATCCACGCGTGCTTTGGCTGAGTTCTCTTCGTCCATGTAGATCAAAGTCTCTTGCTCATCTAAATTGCTGATCAGGTTATCGGTGAACGTCGGATTCCCGCGTACAAAACGGAGTTGATTCAGCCTCATTCCGGCTCGAACTGCCACGGTGAATGTGCGGGAAACCACCTCCGCGTAGAGCTTCCCCTTGTAACCGGCGGGGACGCGCTCGAATTCGACGCCATAATCGGTGATCAGACGAATGAAGACGTCCAAACGGCCGGTGGTGCTTTTGGGATTTGCCTTTCCAGAAATATCAGCGGGGAGATTCAATTCCTCGAGCAAAGGAACAATGTAAACGCAACCTTTCTCGAAAACGGCGGCGCTGGTCAAGTCGACCCGCGTCATCCGGAGTTCTTTGATTTTCGCCTCCACCGTGCCATTCGGCCCCGGCAGGAAGCTGGCACGAACGCGGTGAGCGATGTCTCCCAGGCGCAAATCGAGACTCGCGGGCTGGATCTGTTCGGGTGTGATCGCCCGGCTACCAAGGATGCGTCCTTTGCCAACTAAGTCCCGGATCGCCTGTGATGGAAGCACGCCCGTGGTCCGAGCTTCACTTGTCTCGGCCAACAAATCGGGAAACAGACTAACCTCGCTGTTTCTCTCGGAACTTGACATCGTTCAGGACTCCCGCCGTTTGCCGAAGGCTTCGAACAAATCGCCGCCCTCGATTGTGTCGCGCTGGTAAAGGCTAGCTAAGCAGTTCAGGCATAGATGGCTGGAGGATTCTCCTACTGGTGTGCTGCGGGACTCTCTCCGGTTTGCGGCCCGATCGGGGTGATCGGCTGGGCTGTGGCCTCGGTCAGTTGCGGCAAGGGTCCCTCGAGGGCCACAGCAAGCACCTGGTCCATGGTATCCACGAAGTGCAACTTCATGGCATTACGCAGATTCTCGGGAACTTCCGCCAGATCTTTTTCGTTGTCCTGCGGCAGAATGACTTCGAACAGCCCGGCACGGTGGGCAGCCAGTAGTTTTTCCTTCAAGCCGCCGATGGGCAGAACCTTGCCCCGCAGCGTGATTTCGCCCGTCATCGCGAGGTCACGGCGCACCGGAATCTTGCTCAGCGCGCTGGCGATGGCGGTGGCAATGGTGATGCCAGCCGACGGACCGTCTTTCGGGATTGCCCCCTCGGGGACGTGCACGTGAATGTCGAGAGTACGGTAGAAGTCGCGTTGCAGACCAAGGCGATTCGCGCGGGAGCGCACATACGACATGGCGGCCTGCGCGGATTCCTGCATCACATCGCCCAGCTTGCCGGTGAGGGTCAGCTTGCCTTTGCCGTCGACTACGGTGGCTTCAGTGCTCAGAATGGAACCGCCAACTTCCGTCCAGGCCAGTCCCGTAACCAGGCCGACCTCGCTCTTCTCGTGAGCCAGCGTGTCGCGGAACTTGATCACGCCCAGGAAGTCGTTGACATTTTCCTGGTTGATGCCGATGTTGTAGGTCCCGCCTTCTTTGACTACTCTGCGCGCCACTTTGCGGCAGACGTTGCCAATTTCGCGTTCCAGGTTGCGGACGCCGGCTTCTCGCGTGTAGGAACGGATTAGCGTGGTGATGGCTTCATCGCCGAACTTCAGATTCTTATCGGTCAACCCGGCTTGCAACAGTTGCTTCTTCACCAGGAACTGCTTGGCGATTTCTACTTTCTCCGGTTCGGTGTAACCGTGCAGACGCAGCACTTCCATGCGGTCCTGCAAGGCCGGAGGAATGGTATGCATGACGTTGGCAGTGGCGATGAAGAAAACTTGCGAGAGGTCGTACTCGACGTCAAGGTAGTGATCCACGAACATGAAATTTTGCTCGGGGTCTAACACTTCGAGCAGCGCCGCCGAGGGATCGCCACGGAAATCCATGGACATTTTGTCGACTTCATCCAGCATGAAAACAGGATTTTTGGTTCCTGCTTTCTTCATCATCTGGATGATCTGCCCGGGCAGAGCGCCGATGTAAGTGCGACGATGGCCACGGATTTCGGCTTCATCCCGCACGCCACCCAGCGACATGCGAACGAACTTTCGGCCGGTGGCCTTGGCGATCGACATGCCCAGCGATGTCTTGCCTACTCCCGGAGGTCCGACGAAGCAAAGGATCGAGCCCTTGGGATTCTTTACCAATTGGCGCACGGCCAGGAACTCAAGAATGCGCTCCTTGATCTTCTCCAGTCCGTAGTGATCTTCGTTGAGAGTCTTCTCAGCGCGCGTGATATTGCGGATTTCCTTCGACCGTTTCTTCCAGGGCACCGCCAGCAGCCAGTCCAAATAGTTGCGCGAGACCGTGGACTCCGCCGACATGGGCGGCATCGCCTCGAGCTTTTTCAACTCCTGCATGGCCTTATCGCGCACGTCCTTGGGCATGCCCGCACTGTCGATCTTTTTCTTCAGTTCGTCAAACTCGCTCTTTTCGCCCCGCCCGAGTTCCTTCTGAATGGCCTTGATCTTTTCGTTGAGGTAGTACTCTTTTTGAGCCCGCTCCATCTGCCGCTTCACCCGCGACTGGATGGTGCGATCCATGTTCAACTTCTCGATCTCGATGTCCAACACGTCGCCAATTCGAGTCAGGCGCTCGGCGGGATCGAAAATTTCCAATAACTCCTGCTTTTCCTCGATCGAAAGCTGCAGATTGGCGGCAATCGTGTCCGTAAGCTTAGCCGGGTCTTCCATGCGCACGGCCGCGATCATGGTTTCGTAGTTCAGCGACTGACAAAGCTTCACGTACTGCTCGAACAGAGAAGTTACGCGCTGCATCCCAGTTTCGATCTGCGGATTGGTTTCAGTCGCGTAACGCGCCACCCGGATCGAGACCTGCATATAGCCTTCGCTCTCGCTAATCTGCAGGATCTTGCCGCGCTCGATACCCTCGACCAGGACCTTGATATTGCCATCGGGCAGCTTGAGGCTTTGGACGATATTGACGATCGTTCCGACCTGGTAGATTTCGTTGGGCTTGGGCTCGTCAATACTGGCGTCGTGCTGAGTCGCCAGAAAAATCTTCTTGTCTGCTGCCAGCGCTTCTTCCAGCGCGTGGACGCTCGATTCACGACCCACCACGAAGGGGGTCATCATGTAGGGAAATATGACCACGTCCCGAATGGGCATCATGGGCAATTTCTTGGTTTCGAATTTTTCTTTCGGGGTGGTCAATTTAGGTCCCTGCTTCTCCGATCCACTTGGGTTTGGCACTAGCCCGCCTTTTCCATCATCGCCAAAGAGACGGCGCGCTTTTCCACCATCTCTCGCGTAACCTCGAATTCCTTCACTTTCTTCTGGCTAGGCAAATGGTACATCAGGTCGAGCATCAATTCTTCCAGGATCATGCGTAGACCGCGTGCGCCAACTTTGCGGGCCATGGCCTGCTTGGCGATTGCCTTTAAGGCTTCGTCGCTAAACTTCAGCCGCACGTTCTCAAACTCGAACAGTCGCTGGTACTGCTTAATAATAGCGTTTTTGGGGCGTGTTAGGATTTCAATCAGAGCAAATTCGTCAAGATCCTCCAGGACGCCAACCACCGGCAGACGCCCGACGAACTCGGGAATCAGGCCAAATTTGATGAGGTCTTCCGGCTGAGTGTCACTTAGCAGCTCAAAACTTCTTTTGCGGTTGACAGCGGGCGCCTCTTCCTCGGGGCCTTCTTCGCCAGCCTTGAAGCCGAGTGATTTCTTGCCTACTCGCCGCCCAATGATCTTTTCCAGGCCCACGAAAGCGCCGCCGCAGATGAACAGAATATTGGTAGTGTCGACCGGAGTGAATTCCTGGTGCGGATGCTTGCGGCCGCCTTGCGGCGGGACGTTCGCAATCGTGCCTTCCAATATCTTCAGCAAAGCCTGCTGCACACCTTCGCCGGAAACGTCTCGAGTGATTGACGGGTTCTCATCCTTGCGGCCGATCTTGTCTACCTCGTCAATGTAGATGATCCCAGTCTGCGCTCGTCCCAACGTCGCCATCGGCAGCCTGCAGCAGTTTGAGAATGATGTTCTCAACATCCTCGCCAACGTAACCGGCTTCGGTCAGGGTAGTGGCGTCCACAATCGCGAAGGGCACGTCCAGCATCCGGGCCAGAGTCTGCGCCAGCAGAGTCTTTCCGGTGCCGGTCGGACCGATGAGCATGATGTTCGACTTGGCCAGTTCTACTCCATCACCGCTCCGCTGGCGGTTCATAAAGATCCGCTTGTAGTGGTTGTAGACTGCCACCGCCAGCTTTTTCTTGGTCTGCTCCTGACCAATGACGTACTCGTCGAGGAACGTCTTGACCTCTTGCGGTTTGGGAAGCTGATTTGGAGTACTCGCTGGAGGGGTGGCGGTGCGGTCGTCCTCAAGAATGGAATTACAGACCGCCACGCACTCATCGCAGATATAAGCCCGGGGATAATCGCTAGGGGATGAAATCAGCTTGGCTACTGCGTCCTGCGATTTGTGGCAGAACGAACAGCGCAACATCTCCTCGGTTCCGGTCCTATTTTTCACTCCGCTTTACTCCTTTAAGCCCGCTGATCTCGGTCGGCGGAAGACCGATCATACCCTTATCTCGTCTTATAGATGATATCGTCTATGATTCCGTATTCCTTCGCTTGTTGTGCATTCATAATGAAGTCGCGCTCCACATCTTTTTCTACTTTGTCCAGCTTTTGACCGCTATGCTTGGCCAGCAACTGGTTTGTAATCTCCCTCATACGCAGGATTTCACGGGCGTGGATGTCAATGTCGGTCGCTTGTCCGGACAGTCCTCCCATAGAGGGCTGGTGGATTAGAATCCGCGAATTTGGCAGGGCCAGGCGTTTCTTGGGTTCTCCGGCCGCAAGCAAAAGGGCCGCCATGCTGGCGGCCTGGCCGATGCAAATGGTGGTGACATCGTTCTTTACATACTGCATGGTGTCGTAAATCGCCATGCCTGCCGTGATTGATCCGCCCGGCGAATTGACATATAGCTGAATGTCTTTCTCCGGATCTTCCTGGGCCAAGAAAAGCATCTGGGCAATCACTAGGTTGGCGATGTTGTCGTCAATGGGGGTGCCGATGAAAATGATGTTGTCCCGCAGCAGACGGGAATAAATGTCGTAAGCTCGCTCACCCCGCCCGGTCTGTTCGATGACCATCGGTACCAGCATCATCCGTCCTTCCTTCACATTCACCGCGACACTCCTATCCGAGACAACCTTGGCTTTCCGGGGGAGAGTCGAAAGTGGCCCGCATCATGCGGACTGGTGATACAGAAAATCGAGGGTCTTTTCGCTGCGGATTCTATTTCGGATTCTATCGAGCGCTCCATCCCGTGTCAAACGTGCCCGGATCTCTTCCGAGGTCTGTTTTGATTGTTTAGCAAGAGCTTCGATTTCCCGATCAATTTCCGCATCGCTGACTTCAATTTTTTCCTCCTCAGCAATCCTGTCCAGCAACAGAGAAGCCTTTACTTCCTGCAGTGCCTGCTCGTGCTGGCCGGCTCGCAAGCGGTTGAAATCCATCTTCTTGATCTCTTCGGCTTTCATACCTTGCGCCGTCAGGGCGCGCAAGCCGCGCTCCAGCCGGATATCGACCTGGCGTTCGACCAACGCTTCAGGGACTTCGAATTCGTTGCGCTTTACCAGCTCCGCAACTAACTTATCCTTGGATTCGCGCTCAGCGTTGTGTTTGCGTTCGGCCTCCATGCCTTCGCGGATGCGCTTGCGCACTTCGTCAAGATTGGCAAATTCTCCCAGTTCCTTGGCGAACTGATCGTTCAACTCCGGCAGACTTTTCTGTTTGATGCCGTGGACCCGCACGGTGTAGGTGAAGGTCTTGCCGGCGAGGCGTTTGTCGGAAGAATCCTCCGGATACTGGACGTCGAAGCGGCGCTCATCGCCGGTGGAAGCGCCACGCAGATTCTCGGTGAACTCGGGCATTGTGTTTTTGCCCGCAATCTCGACCAGGATGTCGTCCATGTGTACCGGCTTACCTTCGCCATCTTTGGGCTCGCCATCGAGCGACACCTGAGCAAAATCCCCATCGGCCAAGGCCCGACCTTCCACCGAAGTGAAAGCTGCGTGCTGTTCCTGCAAACCTTTCAAGGATTCCTCGACTTCTTCGTCAGTGACGGAGATCGCGGGCTTTTCTGCACGCAGTTCGCGATAGCCTTCAGCCCGGATAGTGGGCATGATTTCAAAGCTTGCCTTGAAGCGCAGAGGTTCCCCGTCGTGCACGTGCAGATCGGTCACTCGCGGCTGAGAAACCGGCACTAACCCGAGCTTGTCGGCCTCCTTACGAAAATAACGCGGGACCAACGTGTCAACCACGTCGTTCTTAATGTCCTGCGAGAAACGTTGACGGATAACGGACGGAGGGACGTGTCCGCGGCGGAAGCCTGGAATGCGCGCCAGCTTCTGATATTTCTGAATTAGGGTTTCGGTTTCGCGAGTTACTTCCGACGCCGGAATCTCAACCTGGATTTCTCGCTTGGTGCCGCTGCTGGTTTCAGTGGGACTCACATTTGCCTTTCGCAGTTCGAGCCGGGATCACGTGCTTTGCCAGAGTCAAACAGGGCCCAATCCGCACGGCTATCTGGATTGAGTTTAAAGACAGAAGGAGAGTACCGTCAAACACCCGAAGGTAACTCATGCCCGATTTGACACTGGCTGCCTAGAGGACGCAGTCTCAAAGGCAGGCGCGGCATGTCCCGAATCCAGGGATGGGTCGCCGCTGCTGCCACACGACATGCCACACGACTGGCTCACCGAACTCAACCGTGAAGTCATCTCTTGCACGCGCTGTCCACGACTTGTGGTTTATCGCGAAATGGTAGCCCGGGAGAGACGCCGCGCTTACCGCGATTGCGAATACTGGGGCAAACCGGTCCCCGGTTTTGGCGACCCCGACGCTCGTGTGCTTGTGCTTGGACTGGCTCCCGGCGCCCACGGCTCAAACCGCACAGGACGTCCGTTCACCGGTGATGCTTCCGGCAAATTCATGTATCCCATCTTGTACCAGGCGGGATTTTCCAATCAGCCGAATGCCACGGATCGCGACGACGGGCTCAAACTGCACGATCTATACATCACCGCGGCGGCGCGCTGCGCTCCTCCTGACAATAAGCCTCTACCGAAGGAACTGGCCAACTGCGCCCCCTATCTGGACCGCGAAATCCTTGGATTGGCGAGAGTGAAAGTCGTTGTGGCTCTGGGAAAGATCGCTTTCGATACTTATTTGAATTTCCTCAAAGGCCTGGGTTTGTTAAAGAGCAGGAAAGATCACGTTTTCGGGCACGGAGCCTGTTACAAAATGCCAGATGGTAAGACGTTGCTGGCTTCGTATCATCCTTCGAACCAGAACACGCAGACGGGAAAGCTTACGCGGCCGATGTTTCTACGCATCTTTAAAGAAGCGCAGCGACTGGCCGATAGCTAAAGACAGGCGGCTGCCGCCGGGGCCGGATCTTCTACCCACCCCACGCATGGGGAGATAAAAATCAGGGGGACGAACCGGAGCGGCGCCGCTCTCCTGCCATTCCGTCAATATCCTTGAACATAGCCCGAGCGAAGACGCTCGCGCCTACATGAAATTCAGAATCCGACAAAGACTGGCTCCGGTTCCAGCCGAATAGCCCAGAGATCTTCCACCCGCTGCTGGATGTGGTCTTTCAGCGCCACGATTTCGGCTCGCCGTTGCATCACCGCGGTTCACGATTGCTAGAGCATGCTTGCGGGAAATGCCGGCACGCCCAGTGGTATAGCCTTTGCTGAAACCGGAGTGTTCGACCAGCCAGGCGGCCGAAACCTTCTTCTGAGCATCGAGCGCAGGATAGCTGGGAATTCGTAATCCCTTGGTGGCTGCACGCCTGGTTAATTCCTGATATTGATCAGCCGAGAGGATGGGATTCTTGAAGAAGGAACCAGCGCTGCGGCAGTCTTCCCCGCCGGGTGTGATCAGCATGGCTTTACTGGCCCGAATCCGGCGTACCGCCTCCCGGGTGTCCGCCAAGGTCGGAGTTTCATGCCAGCCAACAAAATGATTCTTCAAGTCGGCGTACTGAATGCGCGGCGCGCCACCTGGACTAAGTTCGTAGGTAACACGAAGGATAATGTACCGTCCGCGTTCGCTGGTGTTGAACATGCTGGTGCGATAACTGAATCCACAGGCCTCAGCGCAGAGCTCGTGCATCTGGCCGTCGTTTAGGTCCAGGGCCAGGACGGACTCGATCGTCTCTGCCACCTCCTGGCCGTAGGCGCCGACGTTTTGTACTGGTGTGCCGCCCACGCTGCCTGGAATTCCGCTAAGGCACTCGACGCCGGCGCAATTGCGGGCCACAGCGCGGGCCACGAACTTGTCCCACTCCTCGCCTGCGCCAACCTCAAAGAGACGCTTGCCATTTTCGTTGTGTTCGTCAATTCCAGAAACGGCCACTCTCAACACCAGGCCGGGCCAGCCGGCGTCGGAAACCACCAGGTTGCTTCCTCCGCCAAGAATAAATAAAGGAAGATTTTGCGCGCGGGCGAACTCGACGGCCTCACCTACTGCGGCAATGGTTTTGGCCTCAGCGAAGTAGCGCGCTGGCCCGCCTACCTTGAGAGTGGTCAGCGGCGCCAGCGGCACATTTTCCTGAATGAGCATGCTTTATGGTCTCAATATATATGACTTGCAGAGATTGACTCTGACCGCTACGTTTCCCTTGACCGTCAGTCCAATTTCCGCGGCTAAGAATCGGGCAGCCGTGACTCACACCAGAGTCCATTGCTCAAACCGATTGTTGGGTAGTATCTTCAGAGGCATGTGGCGTATCGGCTTCCTGTTAACGTACGTCCTCGCTCTGGGCGCAATCTGTGAGGCCCAAACCGTAACGTTGACCCTCCAGGAAGATCTCAGCTCGAAATTGCCCACGGGGACTGCATTCACAGCTGCCGACGCCGCGGGTAAGGTCTACAACGGACATGTGGTGACGCATCCGGCTCGACGCATACTGCGGCGTGGCTCAATGAGTTTGGTATTCGATGATCCTGTAGTGCCAGTCACTAAAGATCGTGAAGGAGTATTTCGAGCGGGGAACAAGATGCGGCTGCTCAAGCTCGGTGGCTCACTCGCGGCGGCGAAATTGGCAGACGATTCCGTCGATGGTGCTATTGGAGCGACCAAGGCTCGGTATGTCGGAGCCGCTGTTTCTGCGGCACTAATCGTCTTTCAAAAAGGTGGCGAAGCTAATCTTCACAAGGGAGACACAATCGAGGTCGAACCTAGACGCGAGGCGCTGTCGGGCTTACCAGATTGCCGCGAACCATGCCCGCCGTATTAGAATGAATCCTGAGGAGAACCAATGTATCCAGAGCTTATGGTCGTTCCCATGCGAGAAGAGTTAACTCGCCTCGGCATTCAAGAAATGCGTTCAGCCCAGGAAGTCGATCGCGCCCTGAACAATCAGGCGGGCACGACCATGGTGGTGGTCAACTCCATTTGCGGATGCGCGGCTGGCCGCATGCGACCCGCGGTCCGCGCCGCCCTGCAAAATTCCAATCGCCCGGAGAGAATGTTCTCGGTCTTCGCCGGGCAAGATACCGAAGCTACAGAACGCGCTCGTTTCTATTTCACTGGATACCCGCCTTCGTCCCCCTCGATCGCCCTGTTACAAGACGGCAAACTTGTCCACATGATGCAGCGCAGCGATATTGAAAATCGCGAAGCAGCAGACATCGCGACTGAACTCAAGAAAGTGTTCGACAAGCTCTGCGTTAAGCCCGCGCCGGCACCCCAGTAACTCAGAACCGTCAGGAACAGCCTCGAGCTCGTGAATCCCTCTGGTGGAACTTAAGATTGCTGCGTTGTATTCTCGGGGCGTGCCGCTCTCGCCTGGGCCTCGCCGCTCTCCGACTTCGGGATTGTTCTTGGGTCTGGTTATCACGCTGGCCGCCGTGGTGGCCTATTCGGTCTACATCACTCGCCAGATTTCGGGCCTGCGCGAGCTGCAGAACAATCTGGTCGATCGCAATCGAAAAGATTCTCTCCAGCTGCTTCGAATTCAAAACGAGGTGAATGCACTGGCTCTGGCTATGCGCGACATGCTGGCTAACGATGAACCGTATCCGCTGACCGCCTGGACGGCGCAGTTTCAGAGGATTCGCGCCGATCTCGACGACGCTCTTCGGCTGGAACAGAAGTTTGCGGTGAGTGATCGCACTCCGGAGCAGAGGCAGTATCTGCAGGCTTCACTGAGTCAGTTTTGGGATGCTGTGGATCGCACCTTCGCATTGGCGCGAGATGGCAAAGAAGCTGAAGCCCGCACCCAAATCCGGATTTCTCTGCAGGCCCGGCAAGAGGCGTTGAGCTCGGCCGTCGCCCGGCTGTTGGTCCAGAATAACGAAAGTGAGGAACAGGCGGCGTTGCACATCCGTCAGATTTATGACAGGGTGCAGCGCCAGGTGTACCTGTTTCTGACCGCGACCTTGATAGCAATCTTGCTTACCAGCTTGTATTTGATCCGCTCAAACCGTCAGTTGTTTGCGCAACTCGCCCAGCTTTCTGAACAGCGCAGCGAACTAGCCCAGAGTTTGATCTCAACCCAGGAATCCACTCTGCGCCACATTTCCCGCGAACTGCACGATGAGTTTGGTCAGGTGTTAACCGCAATCGGGTCCATGCTCAGTCGGGCCGGAAATCAAGCGCCGGAGGGATCGGTGTTGCGAGCTGATCTGCGTGAAGTTTGTGAGATCGCGCAAGGTACCTTGGACAAGGTCCGTAGCCTTTCGCAGGCGCTGCACCCGGTAATGCTCGATGAAGCCGGGCTGGAGAGCACCCTGGACTGGTACCTCCCCGTGGTGGAACGGCAAACCGGAATTCACATATCCTATGAGAAATCGGGAACGTCCTTTGCCGTGGATGGAAACGCTGCCATCCACGTTTATCGCGTGCTACAGGAAGCTCTGAACAACATCATTCGGCATGCGGGCGCCAAAGAGGCATCAGTGCGTCTGCGATTTCTGGCGGAAGGTCTGGAACTCGACGTCGAGGATCACGGTAAAGGGTTCTTGGTGCTGGCGGGTAATCCGGGAATGGGACTGGTGGCGATGCGCGAACGCGCGGAGCTGCTCGGCGGGACGATCGAGTTCATGAAGCCATCCCAGGGCGGAACGCTGGTTCGACTAAAAGTTCCGAGAGAGAAGCTCAACTCGCATGCGGAATAAGATTTCCGTCTTACTGGTGGATGACCACAGCCTGGTTCGGCGGGGATTCCGGAAGATTCTGGAAGATGAACCGGACATAGCTGTAGCCGGGGAAGCAAAAGATGGCGAGGAGGCAGTGCGACTTGCAAGTGAACTGAAACCGCAGGTGATCGTGATGGATTGTGCGATGCCGGGCATGAACGGTCTGCAGGCCACGCGCCGGATTCTGGAAAAGAATCCGCAGACCCTGGTGCTCATGCTGAGCATGCATCCCGAGGACACGCTCGTGCGCCAGGCGTTGGCCGCCGGCGCTCGCGGCTACATTCTTAAGAATGCGGTGGATCTGGAGCTGGGAGCCGCGATCCGCCGGGTAGTGGCTGGAGAGACTGTGCTGGATTCGCAACTGGAGCGTCCGGCCGCACTCAAGGGCGAGCGCAATGCGGCACTGACCCGGCGCGAACTAGAAATCCTGCAAATGATTGTGGATGGCAAGTCGAACAAGGAAATCGCGGGCGTGCTCGATCTCAGCGCCAACACCGTCTCCGTCCACCGCGCTAACATCATGGATGCTTTGGGAATCCACAAAACCGCTGAACTAGTGGTTTACGCCATCCGCAACGGCTTGGTAAATCTGCCATGAACCGACGATCTTTCTTGCGGGGGCTCGCTGGCGTGGTTTCCGCTTCAGCGTTCAGTTCTGTGAACGTCGTTGGAGCTTCCTGCGCCGCAAGCCTCAGCTCCCGGCTTCCGCTTGATCGACGTCACCAGGTCCGCAGGAATTCAGTTTCAGCACAACAACGGCGCTTACGGCGGCAAGCTTCTCCCGGAGACCCTCGGTTCGGGATGCGCTTTCCTCGACTACGATGCCGACGGCTGGCAGGACATTCTCTTAGTCAACGGCACGGACTGGCCGGGGCACATGCGCGAACGACGTACGCTCAAGCTCTATCGCAATAATCGTAACGGCACGTTTTGCGACGTGACCCGCAGCGCTGGCCTCGACGTACAGATGTATGGAATGGGGATCGCGGTTGGAGATTACAACAACGACGGTTACCCCGACGTGCTGATCACGTGCGTCGGTCAAAACCGGCTGTTCAAGAACACAGGCAAGGGAACATTCGTCGACGTGACCAAGCCCAGCGGTCTGAGCGGGCGGCAGGCATTCAGCACCTCAGCTTTGTGGTTCGATTTCGACCGCGATGGTCTGCTGGATTTATTTGTTTGCAACTATGTAAAGTGGTCTCCCGAGCACGACGTTTTCTGCAGTCTTGACGGAAAGCGAAAATCATATTGCACGCCGGAGGCTTACCGCGGGGAAACCTGCTGGCTATTCCGCAACCGTGGCGATGGAACGTTCGAGGATGCGACGGCCACCAGCGGAATTTTCGACAGCAGCTCCAAATCGCTAGGCGTCGCCATGCTCGACTACGACGGGGATGGCTGGCCAGATCTGCTGGTAGCCAATGATACCCAGCCCAATAAGCTTTATCGCAACCAGCGGAATGGAACGTTCAAAGATGTGGCAGTGGATGCCGGCATCGCTTTTAGCGCGGAAGGGAAGGCACGCGCCGGGATGGGTGTAGACGTAGGCGATTTCGACAACTCCGGTATGCCGGGCGTGGCCATTACTAACTTTGACAATGAGATGATTGGACTCTTTCAGGCATCGGCAAGTGGAAGCTACTCCGACGTGGCGATACCAAGCGGTGTCGGGCTCGCGTCCAAAGACAAGTTGGGATTTGGCTGTCTCTTACTCGACGCCGATTTGGATGGTTCCCTCGATCTGGCAGTCGTCAACGGACATATCGACGATACCGTGCGCAACGTCCGCAACGTGGGTTATGCGCAACCGCCGCAGTTGTTCCTGAATAATGGAAAGGGAATATTTCGCGACGTGGCTTCCGAACTGGGCGGCGGATTCGCGCAGCCAAAGGTTGGGCGTGGCCTCGCCTATGGCGATTTCGATCGCGATGGCGATCTCGATCTGCTGGTGACTTGCAACCATGGCCCGGCCTATCTCTATCGCAACGACCAACTGGCGGGGAACCGAAGCATTCGTATGCGCTTGATAGGCACAAAATCAAATCGCGATGCGATCGGCGCAACCGTACGGATTTTTCACGGCGGAGGCAGTCAATCGCGCCTGGTCAAGGGTGGATCTAGCTATCTCTCGCAATCAGAGTTGCCGGTTACGTTTGGGGTGGGAAAACGGGACAAGATCGATCGCCTGCTGATTCTGTGGCCTAGCGGCAGGAGCGAAGAATACAAAGATCTGGCCGTTGGCCAGGTCTATCAGTGCGTAGAAGGGAAGGGAATAACGCCGCTCGCGGGCTTCTAGTATTTTTTCACTATTGCATCCCGCAACTCTTACAGTTAGTTTGGCCCAACTCTTGAGACCTCATCTTCGGCCCTCTGCGAGCCGAAGCGTTGAGGCGCTCCCCACATAGAGGTAGGCTCAGCCTACCTCTGATTTTTTAATCCGGGCATTTTGCTAAAGGCTGAAACTTTCTCCTGTTGGGGGCAAGACAAATGAAATTCAGTGGCGTGCTGACGAAGTTTTTCGTTCCATTTGCACTTGTGATTGTGACTCTGGCTGCGGAAAGCGGCAGGGGGAAGCCGATCACGGTAAAGGGCTACGTACTGGATTCGGCCTGCGCTTTCACCAAGGGTCTGGATAAGCCAATCAGCGCGGAGTGCGCCCGGGCTTGTGCCAAGGCAGGCTCACCACTGGTGATCCTGGCAGGCAACGGCGAAATTTACTGGCCCATCGCCGACACAACACCTTCCAGCGGGCAGAACGAGAAACTGTTGCCTTTTGCTGGCCAGAAAGTGACGGCCAGTGGCCGAGTTTTCCAACGAGGCGGATCGAGCGCGCTGGTCATTGAGAAGATTGAAGCTTCGCCTGCTGAGAAATAGATCCGAAGAACGCAGCTCCCAAATTCAATCTCAGTTTAAAGGAGCCCTCCCTTGCGCGTGTGGCCGATCTCTCCCGTGGCGCGAACCATAACCCTGACGCTTTCGAGCTGGGCGCTGATTTTGGCCGCCGCGCACGCGCAGGAACTGGGCACAGCGATCCTCAATGGCGATGTCACGGATCCTCAAGGAGCGGTGGTAGCAAACGCGCAAGTTAACGCCCGTAACGGGGCCACTGGAGCCCGGCGAACGACCACAACCGGCACCGCCGGTCTCTTTATTTTTAACGATCTGACTCCGGGCGTTTACGAAGTGCGGATAGAAGCAAAGGGTTTTCTTCCTTCGGTGGCCACTGCGCGCCTGCAAGTCGGACAGCAAGCGAATCTGAAAATCCGTCTCGCGATTGAAGGAGGGAAGACCACCATCCTTATCGACGACACTGATAACATGCCACTGGTCAACACCGTGTCGTCGGTGGTGGATGGCGTCATTAACGCGCACCAGATCGAGAACCTGCCCCTCAACGGCCGCAACTTCCTGGAATTGGCACTCCTGACGCCAGGCAATACGATCGCACCGAATTTTGATCCCACCAAAGCGAACACAGTTGTGATCTCCTCGGCCGGGCAATTGGGTCGAGGTGGGAACGTCAGCATCGATGGCATGGACGACAACGATGACGTGGTGGGCGGCATGTTGCTCAACGTGCCCGAAGACGCGGTGCAGGAATTCCAGGTGGCCACGAACCGCTTTTCTGCGGAATCAGGGCGCTCGGGCTCAGCGGTAGTGAACGTGGTCACCAAGGCGGGGACGAACACGCTGCACGGCTCGGCGTCGATCTACGAGCGCGATAAGAGCCTGCAGGCTGTGCCCGCGACTTTCAACCCCTCTTCCGCCGGCGGCGAGACGCCTCCCTTTAGCCGACAACAATATGCCGGTACGCTGGGCGGCCCGCTAGTTAGGGACAAGGCATGGTGGTTCGGTGCCTTCGAGTATCGCGACGAACTGGGCGGCGTGCTGGTGGGAACCCGCGACCCGGTGAAGCAGACCATCACCAACAGTTTTGCCTCGGAACCTTTGACTGACCCCATGGGAACCATTCGGGGAGACTGGCAAGCCTCGAGTAAGGACATGCTCGCGGCGCACTACTCATTTGAGCGTCAAAGTGCGACTGGTGCCGCCAGCTTCCTCTCAGGTCAGCCCATCGGCTCCGCATCGCAACGGCAGGACGCCCGCAACAACTTCCAGACCTTCCAGACCTCGTGGACGCGAGTGCTAAGTCCCACCTTGCTGAATCGGGCGGGCTTCAGCTTTAACAATTTCATCAATATCACGGCCCCAATCGCACCTGGGCCAGAACTGGATTTCCCCAGCATAGCCGACGGCGCCTCTTACCGAGTGCCGCAGCAAACCCGCCAAAAGCGTTTGCAATGGGATGACGGCATCGATTGGACTCGCGGCAAGCACAACCTTCACTTTGGGGGTCAGTTTCAACGCATCGGCGCCGACTTCAATTTAGGTGTGTTCCAGAACGGTGCGATCGAGTTTATTCACGATTTTGCGAACCAGGACCGCAACGGTGACGGCGTAATCAACGACAGCGATCTCCTCTTCGCCGTTGCCATTCGTAGCGGAATTCCAACGACGCCGCTGATCATTCCCAACGCCGACAATAATCACGTTGCCGGATATGTGCAGGACGACTGGCACTTGCATCCGCAACTAACCCTTAATCTGGGTCTGCGCTACGAGATTGATACCGACGTGAATGACGTTGGTCACTATAGCCAGATCAATCCCATCCTGCTGCCTTTCCTGCACGGAACCCGGCACAAGGATGTCCACAATTTCGGTCCGCGCGTCGGCTTCAACTGGGCGACGAGGAATGGCCAGTTCAGCCTACATGGTGGCTACGGCATTTACTACGATCGAGTGACGCTCGAACTCCAGTCGCTGGAGCGGGGCTTGGACGGCCGGGCCCTCCCCATCAACGTCACGCTCGGCAGCGCTAACATCCTCGATGGTAATGGAAACTTCATTCCTGGCGTGACCCCCACCTATCCCGACACGGCTTTCAGCGGCCCCATCATTCCGGGAGCGGGAGGTGCCTCCGAAGGCATCAACATCATCGACAACAAGATGCGGAATCCGATGGTGCAGCAGTTCCACTTGGGTATTCAGTATGAGTTCGCCAAGAACTGGTTGGTGAAGGCTGACGGCATTCACAACCTGGGCACTCACTTTATCCTCGGATTACCACTGGGCTCAGTGTTCAACCCTGTCTCGGGTGGACCCGAGACGGTGACGGCACTGCAATCCAGCGCCAACACGCACTACGACGCGCTCTGGCTCACCGTGGACCATCGCTTCGCACAGCGCTTCCAGCTGCATGGCGCATACACGCTCTCCAAGGCACTGAACTATGCCAATTACGACCAGGTTCCGTTCGGTTATCCGCCGGTGCAGCCCACCAATCTACCCCGGGAATACGGTCCCACGCCCAATGATCAGCGACAGCGGCTAGTGCTTCAAGGAGTTGTTGATCTGCCAGTTGGCTTCCGTCTCTCACCGATTTGGACCTATGGTTCCGGAGTGCCCATGGACATTCTGTATACGACTCAAAACGGAAACACTCGCGTTCCGCAGTTCGCGCGTAACGCCGGTGGTCGCGAGTTTCACAGCGCATCCGAGTTGAATGCCGCGATCGCCAATATCAATGCGGATGGAGGAGAAAACGGAACGCTCTTGCCCTTGGTCTCTCCCAATGCGCGTTTCAGCGACACTTTCAATTCATTCGATTTGCGTCTCTCCAAGGATTTTCACTTGGGGGAGCGCTTCACTCTGCAAGCCTTGGCGGAGGCCTTCAATTTGTTCAATAAGACCAACATCCTGGGCGTGAACAACGCGGACTACTCCGGTTTTTTCAATGTTCTAGTGCCGGACCGCACCAATCCCAATTTCTCCTCTACGTTCGGAAAACCGGTTTCCACCGCCGGCGGAGTGTTTGGCTCAGGAGGACCGCGAGCGTTTCAACTGGGGGCGAAGCTGTCGTTCTAGGGTCTAATTTGCTGAAGAGACAAGCGCTGACGAGGTGGCTGGTGCGTCGAGCTCCATTTTGCAAATCAAAATGTTGGGCCCAAATTTCCGTGGACTGTAGCAACCATACGGCCCCAACTCAGCGATCCACAGGTCTTCGTGCCAATCAATCCAGCCTGACTGAAACATCCATCCCTCTCGCGTAGGATCCAGGCTGTGGCGGCGTCGCATTTCCTCCACCGTGCCGGGAAATGTATCTGGATCAAAGGACCACAATCTTCGGGAAGGTGTGACCGTCTGATGGGTTCCGCAGTGGGATTCCATGAAAGCTTGAGGCTGGTTTTCGAATGGAACGATCGCGTTCCCGCAGAGGTAGTAGCTCAGCAGCAAACCACCGGGGTCGTCGACGTACACAATAGATCCCGGGGGAACGGATTGGCGGATGAATTGTATGGCCGCGCTCATGAACTTCCGGTTTTGATTCTTCCGCGGGATGAAGGGCGGGACAGGATGGGGGAAGAGATGGCAGATGGCTAGGCCAACGGCAAGCGCGGCTGGCTTCACCCACTTCGAATCCCACGGAAGTTTCAACCGCGCTGCGCCGATGCTCACTCCGGATATCGCGAAGATCGAGAGAATGGAATCGTGACGTGTTCCCCCGTATGGGTAGATCCCAGCAAGCGCAGCCCCCAAAGCAATCAGAAATGGCAGCACCAGGAGCAGGGCGAGCTGGCGCGGAGTTGGCTTGCGGAAGTCTCCCGGAGAACTTTTCTCCCTCAATAGAAGCACAATTGCCAGAATATAAAGCAGCAACGCCATGACTCCAATCGTGCCTTGGCTGAAAAAATATCGGAATAAGCGCGTGCTTCTGGTCAAAATGAAACTGACAATGTGGTCCTCTCCGTGATGGAAAATTGAAACCCGGAGCCAGGTGTCAGCGATATTCTGCGGCAATCCTTTCTGCCTCAATAGGGAGACGTGACTCTTAATCAGAAACGCGCAGAGTGCGAGGGCGCCGGTCTGGCCCACGATCCAAGTGGCAATCAACAGAGTCTGACGTTTTCTTGTGAGCAATCGGACCAATGCGTAAATTCCCAGGGCGAGGGCAAACATCAACGACGAATAGTGAGTCAGCAGTGCGAGATAGAGTGCGAACGCTGAGAGCAGCATCATCCATGGCGAACCCGCATCGAGTGCGAGCTCGAGAAGGTAAAGACTGGCCGAGCTGAAGAACAGAAGCAGCGAATATTGGCGGACTTCCGCCGAGAGCATGATCAATGAAGGCGCGAACAAAAGCAGGGTCAGACCGATCAATGCGGTAGTTCTGTCTGTCACTTTCTTCAGCCACAGAAACATAATCCAGCAAAAGACGGTCCCGGTCAGCAGAGCTAGACTGCGTAATGCGAATTCGGAATGTCCCAATAAACGCCAGTAGTGCAGAACCAGGATCAGCAACGGGGGATGCGCTGTGGTGAGGCTGGCTTCATAAGCCAACCGCAGCGAAGGTTGATCCGACAGCAAATAGTGTAAGGCTTCGTCGGGATTCAAAAATGTCTCCCGGGCGAGAATCAAACGTGGCACCAACCCGCATGCAACCAGGAAAACCGGAAGCCGGAGCGAATCCGATTGGATTCGTGTCCGGGGCGTTGGAGCGGTGGCAGAAGATGGCATTTAGCTCTTTGAAGGCCTTCTATCCTACATGGCCCGATTGGCGACAGACTAGTGACGCGCCGGGCCGGAACACCCCAGCCAAGAACTTGAATTGTGAGAGCATAAGCATGTGGAATCGCCTGGCTAGGCTCATCGGATGACATCCAGCGCTCCCGCTTCGCCATCACAAACACAGTCAGTAGTCTCCGACGCCGATTGTCTCCGTGGCTTCGCTTCTATCGCTTGCTATATGGTTCGGAATTTTCACAGGATTGACCGAAGGTCTCGG
>CAVSNS010000023.1:0-137157 GCA_963729325.1 uncultured Acidobacteriota bacterium | reverse complement strand
TAGCACGTGCCTGCAAGGCATTGTAGAAAGCTTGATTCAACGCCAGAAGCACTTGTTCCTTAGTGGCCACGGCATTCTGATCTTCAGCTTTGGCGGCAAAACTGGCACTTGCTCCCAGGTTTCTCGTCCGTCCGAAGTCGGTGATCAACTGACTGACAACGACGCCGGCCGCGGCTCGCTGATAGATGATGGGATTGTTGAGCCCACCGGCCGTAATGCGACTGTTGTCACGAGAATCTACAGCTGTCAGGTCGGCCGTCGCGGTTGGCCATAAATTAGAACGCGCTTCTCGCGTTACCTGTTGCGAGGCGAGAGCAATTAGCCGAGCGGCAGAGATTTGTGGATTGTTCTTTAAAGCCAGAGCTTCGGCTTCTTTCAATGACAATGACGTTGGCTGATTAGGATTGCTTGAGGCAGGAGATACCTGTTGAGTGCTCGCAGACGCCCCACCCTGACTCGCATCCAACTGCGGCACCGGGGCCGACGGCAAGCTCGAGTGGGTCTGCAGATCGAGAGTCTGCGCTGGACAATGGACCCGCAGCAGCAGAGTCGTGAGAACGAGCAGCGGCGCATTCTTGATCATGCGGGCAAGGCTCCGCCGCCGATTTCTTGCTTGCCATGGAGCCATACATACGCAGCTGGCACCAGGTAAACCGTGACCACGACCGAAACCAGCAACCCGCCGATAATTGCCCGCGCCAGCGGCGCATAGGCTTCCGCGCCGGTCCCCAGCTTCATAGCCATGGGGACCAATCCCAGGAGAGTCGCCAGAGAGGTCATCAGAATAGGACGCAGTCGCAGACGCGAGGCCACCGCCACCGCTTCCTTCAGAGGCGTGCCTCGGACGCGAAGATTTCTGGCAAACTCCACGATCAGAATACTGTTCGAAACCACGATGCCCACCATCATTACCAGTCCCATCAGCGACATGACATTCAACGTAGTTCCCGTGATCAGCAGCAGAAGCAGAACTCCAGCCAGACCAGGAAGAACCGCCAACAAGATGATGAAAGGATCAAGGAAAGAAGCAAACTGAGCCACCAGCACCAGATAAACCAGCACCGTCGCCAGCACCAGCCCAACCCCGAAACTCTTGAATGAAGAGCGCATTCCCTGCACCGAACCACGCACATTGATACGCACCCCTTCTGGAAGTTTGGTTTTCTGAATGATTTGTTCGATTTGTGAGGATACCCGGCCCAGGTCTTCGCCCTTCGGAGACACGTACAAATCAATGACGCGGAATAACTGATAGTGATCTACTTCGGTGGGGGACGGAATCATGTGCACATTCACCACGGTGTCCAGCGTAGTCGGCGCGTTGCTCCTGGCGCCCCGCAGCGGAATCTGTTTCAAGTCAGTCAGTGTTTTGACCTGGTCCTCCGCGTACTGCACTGTCAGCATGTAGGGATTTCCGGTCTTGGGATCAATCCAATAGTCGGGGGCAATCATACCGTTTGAGGTTAGCGCCGTAATAATGTTATCGACAACTTCCTTCTGTGAAAGTCCCACTAAGCTGGCCTTCTCGCGGTCAATGTCCAGACGCAGCGCAGGATAATCGATGTCCTGAGGAATGAGGACGGCACTCACCGCGGAAAGCTTCCGCACCTGCGAAGCAATAATGCTCGCCACCGCGTAAGTTTGATCCAGGTTGTTGCCACTCACCTGAACATCAATGGGGGCCGGCATGCCCATATTCAGGACCGAATCCACTAACCCGCCCGACTGAAAATATGTACTGATCTGAGGCAGGTCCTCGGCCAATTTTTGACGAACTCTTCCGATGTACTCGTAGCTGCCGACTTTGTGATCTTGCTTGAGGCTGACCTGCACAAAAGCCGTATGGGGCGCGGAGTTTGGCGTGTAGATCGCAGAGAAATCAGTAGTCAGACCTATATTGGAGACAATCATGCTAAGTTCGTTGGCAGGCACGACCTCACGGATGTCATCTTCCACTTGCTTCACATATTTTTCGCTGAGCTCAACTCGTGTGCCTGAGGGGGCCTTGACGTTGATCACAAACTGGCCTGGGTCGGTCCGAGGAAAGAAGGCCACGCCCAGGAGCGGATACAACGAGAGACTCAGCAGCGAAATGCCTGCCAGCCCGATCGTGGTAGCAATGGGCCGCAACAAGGAACGGTTGAGCGTGTGGTCGTAGTAGCGCACCAACTTTTCGAAATAACGGTTGAAGCCGGCCACGATCCTTCCAAACCCGCCCGTGGAAACCTCGTGCTCGTGAGTCAGGTGCGGACCACGAATCAGCTTAGCGCAGAACAACGGAACCACCGTCATCGCCACCGCATAGGAAGCCAAGAGCGAGAGGACGACCGCGACGGCGAGGGCGATGAATAAGAAGCGGCTCACGCCGTACAGAAAAATCACGGGGAAGAAAACAATGGCAGTAGCTAAGGTAGCCGCGAGGACCGCCAATGAAACCTCCTGGCCTCCCTTCTCCGCCGCCACCTCAGGAGTTTCGCCCATCTCCAAATGTCGAAAAATGTTTTCCAGCACGACCACCGAGTTGTCGATTAGCCGCGAGAAAGCGAGCGCCAACCCACCCAGCACCATAGTGTTGACTGTGCCACCGAACGCGCCGATGGCCAGGAATGCCGCCAGCGCGGAGAGTGGGATAGACAGAAATACCGCAGCCGTGGCTCGCATGCTGCCGAGGAAGAGCAGGATCATCAATCCCGTAAGAACCAGCCCGATGGCGCCTTCGTGGAGCAAGTTCTCGATGGCCATTCTGACGAAGACCGATTGGTCGAACACAACCCTGGCTACCAGCTGCTTGGGAACATCTACCAACTTCGCGATTGCTTCCTTAACCCCGTCAACCACGGCAATTGTGTTGGTATCACCACCCTGCTTCAGGATCGGCAGATACACCGAGCGCTGACCATCCACGCGCACGATGTTGGTCTGAATCTGCTGTGCGTCTACGGCGCGTCCCACGTCCTGCACCAGCACGGAAGACTGCCCGACAGTCTTAAGCGGCATCTCGTTAATGTCGGTTGCTTTTGGAACTTGGCTGTTGGTGTAAAGGTTGTAGTCGACGGGCCCGATTTTCACATCGCCGGCCGGCAGAATCAGGTTGCTATCGTTGACGGTGCGGACGACATCCATCACCGAAAGCTGGTGCGCCTCCAGCTTCAGCGGATCGACGTAGACCATGATCTGCCGATAGCGACCGCCGAAGGGCTGCGGCACGGAAGATCCAGGCACACCGGCGATTTGATTGCGCACGTTGTATTGGCCAAGATCGCGCAATTGCGTCTCATTCAGGCCTTGTCCTTTCAAAGTAATAAGACAGACGGGAAGACTCGATGCGTCGAATTTAAGGACGACCGGCGGGAGCGTCCCAGGAGGCAAGCGCCGGAGGTCGGCCATCGCGAGATTGGAAATTGTGCTGAGATCTGCATTGGCATCGCTTCCCGGCTGGAAGTAAATCTTGATCAGGCTGACCCCGGGAAGCGAGCGTGACTCGATGTGATCAATTCCACTGCCTAGTGTGAAAAAGCGCTCGAAGGGATTGGTGATATCTCTTTCGATCTGCTCCGGCGGCATGCCAGAGTAAAAAGTTGCCACCACGACTACGGGAATGTTGATTGGCGGGAACAGGTCGACTGGCATCCGCACCAGAGTGACGGCTCCCACGATCGCGACCATCAGGCACACTACAATAATGAAGAACGGATACCGGATGGCGAAGCCTGACATCAGTATTGCGCCTCGTTGTTATCCGCGATTACCTTTGGATCCACCCGCTCTCCTGGCCGGAAATCACTCCGCGATCCCATTACCACACGATCGTTTGGCTTGAGGCCAGCAACGACTTCAACCTGGTTTGCTCCCTCGATCCCCAAGTGGACTTCGCGCTCTTCGATCTGATCGTTCGAATTCACTACCAGCACCGTCGTGTGCGAACCCTCTCGACTTACCGCCTGGATTGGCACGGCGAGCGCATGATCTCTTTTGGCCAGGGTGAGTTTGACCTCCGCGTACATACCTTCAACGATGGTTAGGCCGGAATTGTGTACGTCGACTTCCGTGTGCATGGTGCGTGTTTCCTGATTCACCGCGTTAGCAAAGCGAGCCACCTTACCTTCGAAATCGCGGTTGAGGGCTTGCACGTGGACCGTCACCGTCGTCCCCAAGCGGATCATGGGAACGGCGGACTCCGGCACGGCAAGCGTCAGCCGGAATAGATCAGTCTGTGCCACACTTACTACCGGCACTGCCTGGGTATTCGAACTGGTGCCCGCCTGAACCAACGCGCCCGTGTCCACATAGCGTTTGGTTATAACTCCGTCAAACGGGGCAACGATCTGGGCGTACCCGCTCATTGCGCTTAATTGTTTCTGTTCCGCAGATGCAACGTCCAACTGATTCCGCGCTTCGGAAAATGCGGCTTCATCTGCGGAAATCTGTGCCTCGCCTTCCTTGTCCTTAGCTTGAGCATTGTCCAGTTCCTGTTCTGCGATGAGTCCGGGACGTGCTTCTGATGCCTGCTTGAGGCGGGTGTAATCCAAGTGGGTCGCCTGATGCAGAGACTCGGCGCGCTTCAGATCTCCTTGCGCTCGACGAATCGCATCCTGGCTGCGCCGGATCGCTGCTTCGGCGCCCTGAAGTTGCGCGTCCAACTCCGGGACTTCGAGAATCGCAAGCGTCTGTCCCGTCTTTACGTGATCTCCGACGTCGACATAAATTCTGCGAATGTAGCCTGCGACCTTGGCGTGTACATCTACTTCCTGAAAGGGGCGGAATTCTCCGGACAGAGTAATCATGTCGGAGATAGGACTCTCCCGTGCCAGCGCCACTGCGACAGGTCGAAGCGAAGCCTCGCTTTTTTCCGCGTTTGCACTCTTGCCCAAGAAGCGCAAGACCAGAACCACCCCGATTGCGAGTGCTCCAACAAGAATTAGGGTAGATCGCTTACTCATTCTTGCATTCACTCATTTTTGAACCTCACTGGCGCAGATTAGCGGCGCCATTACAAGAATCCCCTGACTCGCCGCGACGCTCGACAATACCCATTTTGATATCGCGACTGCCGGGAACCTTGACGTACATCAGTTGCTTTTCCAGGCTGACTTCCACCGGTTGATTCGGCGAAAACACAGCGGGTAAATACTCAATTGCTGATTGGTAGCGTCCTATATACACTGAGCAGTTCAAACGAATCGCAACATCATAGTCGTATTCCGTTCCAGGCGGCGGAGCGTCGGTATGCTTACCCCGCCGGGGAGTAATCGGCTCATACTTCTGTGCGCTCACTACCACAGCTTTCTGATACTGGCGGGTTGAAGCACTTAGCTGCGCTGTAAAAGTACCTACGCTGAGAAAGAAACAAATCAGCAAACCCAAGATTCTTGTCACGATTGCCTCCGAATTCATTCGGGAGCACGGCCGACAGTCAGCCGCGCCCCGACAAGTTAGTTGTTAGTCAAACAGGACGCGTCTCTTTTCCTGCTGCGACTAGCAATGCCCATCTTCACGTCCCGGGAGCCCGGCAGACTCACATACAGGACGTGCTTCTGCCGATTCACTTGTATGGTGTTATTAGGAGTGAAGACGGATGGTAAGTAATCGAATGCTGATAGGTATCGGCCAACATACTCGACGCAGTTCAACCGTATGCCGATATCGTAGGCGTACACCGTCGACTGCAGGGGCGCATCCGACGGATTATCGCCAACATAATTGGACTTGGCTCTGGTGATTTTCCACGCTGACGACGGTTGCGGGTTGATATGCTCTTTTTGTCGCCGCCTGCAGATGCATCGACAACACTCCGAGAACGAGCACGAACAGTATCAAAGTCTTTTTCATAATTTCCTCTCGCAAGAGCCGTTGTTTCAAGCGGACCGGCGACGAAATGGTCGCCGCCAGTTTCTATTGGCAGTCCGCGATTGGAGAAAAGACTGATTCCGAATCGCACAGTGGCAAGGCCGGCCGCACCCTTTTGTGGGTCAATATCCACAGCCCTTCGCCGTTCGTGATATAGATCAACCGCCGCCCATCGTCCGCTAGGACGCTGGTAACTCCGTCGAAGGTCTGCAATGTTTTAGGGTTTGTTGGATCACTTAGATCAAGCACCCTCACGGACTCGGTGCGTGAGCCGCTGCCTGATCCTGTGACCTTCGCAGGCACAAGTTCATGCCGAGTGTTGGCCGTTCCCGAGCTTTTGTCTGGAGCCTCAGCCAAAGCCAACCCACCACCAATCATCTCTAATTGCCCTTCCGAGGCTGTGTTCAGCCGAGCCTCGTGCTTGATGATGTTTGGCCGGGCAGGTTTACTGACGTCGACAACGGTGTAACCCTCACTGGAAGCTTGTTGGATATACAGGTATTGCTTGCTACCTTGCTGCTGCACGAACATCTGTTGTACCGCAGCACCGGGCAGGGCCAGGTGCGCGACCACTGCCACCTGTTCGGCGGGCTCACGCGGTTGGTCCTTCGCGTTTGCGATGGCTGCCAGCGCGACGATCAGGACGAACAGTGCTAACCCAACGCCCGGACAGCTTAGGACGGATCTTCTACTAGGTAACTTCATGACTCTCTCCTTAATGCTTAACTGCTTAGCCGGGGCCGCGCCGGATGTATCAATGCCGGTTTTATGAACTTAGTTCCGCAGCCAAATCTGCAGCCAGTGGAAAATGTGTCGCCCCACCTAGGGATCGACTCAAACTTACGGCTCAATGGCAATGAAAGGTCAGCAGGAAGGAGGAGGGCGGTTGTAGAGCCAGCTCTCTGAGGAGAGATTGGTAGCCGGGAAGACCGCCGAAACCACGTGGACATGGGCCCGCACTGCTGGAACAAGAGTGAACTTGGGGGTGGGCGCGGTCCATTTCAGGGCGTCCCGCACAAGGTGTTGCTTCTTAACATCCAGCGACTGGGATTTTACAATCTTTACCTTTACGCCGATGCTTTCGGAATTTAGCCGGGTGTAGCGGGTGGCAAGACTGACGGATAGCGAGCAAATGGCAACCAGAACAAGCGCCGCCCGCCAGTTCCGACATCGCCGAACATCCCGGCATGACGCTAGAAACATTGCGAGACCATCTCTAAACCGTAACTCACGGTGATTATACACTGTAAGCGCTCTAGCCAGTGAAGATCGGGGTAACCTTAGTAAGTACAGTACCCATTCTATTTGACACTCCCCAGGGGCTTTTTAGTTGCCCGGGCTCAAGGTACCGAGGCGTGTTTAGATGCAAGAAGAAAACGCCTGGAGGGCTCAGAACGGAAACCGAATGGATAAGATGGCACTGTGATTATTGGTGTGGAAATGGGTTGTAGCAATCTGGTATCCCCCGCCGATCGTAAACCCGACTCTCCGCCAAAGGCGAAAGCGTCCCATGATTAGCCCGGGAGTAACAAAGTTCTGCCTCTGCCCATCGTTTTTCCCATCCTGAAAAAAAGTTGAATTGAGTTCGACCTCAGGCCATAGCTTCCGAAATAAGCGATATTGGAAAGCATTGTTCCAGGCATATGTTCGTCCGACGATGTTGGTATCGGCAACCGGAAGCCCAATGCCAAATGTTCCCTGAAGGTCGAAATTCCCCAGCCCTTTTCCGTAGGCGATCGTCGGCGTAATCACGGCGTGCAAAGCCCCGTTCTTGTGGTCCCCGGTCGGCAGGCTCCAGCCCAGGAACGCCGTAAGAATGTAGTTGCCATGCTCTTCGTTTTCGGAGAGCAACCGGTATTTGACCAGAAACGCGACGTCGCCAAATCCATCGCGCGACTTTGGGGTCGTTGTGCATGAGATAAGGAGGCACATTGAAAATCACCTCCACTTTCTCGAACGGAATCAATTCCAGTCCCTTACCGCCGTCGTAATTGTCCGTGGTTACTCCCTTGGCATTTTCCTGCCAGAACTGGTCGTAGCGGTATTCTTCTTCCAGTCGCGGAGTGGTCGTAGCCAATGGCGTGACCCAGTGCGGTTGCTCATCTTTGGTCTTGTCCACTCGGGCAAACCAGCTCGAGAAGTATCCATCCTGTGCAAACGTCAAAGTTGAGGAGAAACAGAGCGTGACCACGGCAAACAGAGGACCTTTGCTCATTCGGTGCTCCAATCAGTGATTGCTAAAAGACTTAGAAGTGTATAATAACGATGGTTTTACAGTCTAATAATATACAGTTATATACGTATTATTAAAAACAAAAATCAGCGCTGGAGCGGCATGGGGGCAGGCTGGTTTGACCGCAAGAGATGTTGACTGTAGGATTTCGTTCCGATGCAGAGGAACGGCAAATCCGGATTGAAGAACCAAGAATTACTGAAGCTGCGTGACGCGGCTTTGCAACTGGGGATCAGCTTCCCGACGATTAAGCAGTGGATTTACAAGAAGAAGATTCGCAGCATCCGCACGGGCGGAGGACATCATCGCATCCCGCAAAGTGAGCTGGACCGGCTTCTCTTCAGAACACGAGGCAGAACAGAGAGGGAACGCACAGAACTAGTGCGCCGCGTCAGTGGACGGAATCAGCTAGTGGGGCGAATCGATGCCGTCCAGATTAGCGGTTTGATGGCAGAGATTACAATTTCGATTGGCGACCAGCAAATCACGTCGATTATCACGGCACGTTCCGCGCGGGAAATGCAGCTAAAGCCGGGCCAAACTGCCGCAGCCCTGATAAAAGCCACCGAAGTGATGATTCTGCGTATTTGACATGAAAAAGCGCCTCTTTTCCTGCCTACTAATTGCGTTTCTGGCAGTCGGATTCATTCTTCCTCCGCGTTTCTGTGCCGCCCAAGACATAAGTGTGGCTGCCGCGGCCGACCTTCAATTTGCCATGCAAGATATCGCCGCCCGATTCCAAAAAGAAACGGGAAAGAGCGTGAAGCTTATCTACGGTTCCTCGGGAAACTTCTTCCAGCAAATTCAGAATGGTGCGCCTTTTGACATGTTCTTCTCTGCCAATTTGGATTACGCGAAGAAGCTGGAAGCGGCCGGTTTGACCCAGCCCGGGAGCTACTACCAGTATGCGAGAGGCAAAATTGTTATTTGGGTGCCGAACGACTCAAAGCTCGACCTGAGTTCTGGTCTCCAGGCCCTGTTGAACCCTTCAATCAAGAAAATCGCCATTGCAAACCCACAGCACGCGCCTTACGGGCAAGCTGCGGTCGCCGCGATGCAAAAGGAAAACATCTATGACAAAGTGAAAGATAAGCTGGTGCTTGGAGAGAATATTTCACAAACCGCCGCGTTCGTTGTTTCTGGCTCGGCTGATGTCGGCATCGTGGCGTTGTCGCTCGCTTTATCTCCAAACATGAAGGATAAAGGGCGCTACACTGAGGTTCCCGCTGCTGAATATCCGCCCATCGAACAGGCATGTGTGATTCTTAGCTCATCAAAAAACAAGCAGACGGCACAGCAATTTTTATCGTTCATCAAGACGCCGGCCATTGATGAGGTGTTGAGAACCTACGGTTTCGATGTGCCTCATCGTTCCCCAACTAAGTAAAGAAGACGGATCGAAATTCTCCGCGTCTGAAGGCTCTCATGGAACCGAAGCCTTCACGCCGTTGCCAGCATTTTCAAAAGCGCCTGGCGGATCCAGAGAACATTTCTTCAGGAAGGCTGTCTGGCTAAGGTTTCCGTCCGCCCAGTGCGCGATGTCTTCCAGGGTTGCCGCCGCGACACCGCCGCGCTTATCCAGAAAGATGACCACAACGCCGTCTACCGGATTCTGTGAGCTATGGGTTACTTCGCGGTAGCGCTCTTTGAATATCCGTTCCACGAACTTCAGCTTCTGTCCCACTGCCACATCGCGAATCGAACCCTCAGGCCGTGCCCACAAGTAAAGAGCTTGCTTGCCGTTCAGGCGCGTCCAGTCACCGGAAAAAGGAGAAACCATCTCGCGGATCACGGCGAAAGCATCGGCCTCCGCTTTGTCGCTGGTCGGCAAGTCACTGGATCCTGCTGCAAGATTCGCCTGCACCTGCGCGCGTTTCACCCAGCCGTTGCTAGCTTCGCCCAACTTCACTCGCAGCCACGCCCCGCGATGTTCGAGCACCTCGAACTCATCCTCGGACTGCGCCCGCAACAGCACTGAGGCATGTTCTTCCGGAGCGTTGAAGATGGGAACCGGTGCCTTGACCACAGAGACAATTTCGGTTGGGCTATTTTGACCGACTGGAACCTGCGGCGCCTGTAACTGCTTTTCTAGTTCCGATACGCGTTGCTCCGCCTCCAGGCGCTTCTGTCGCACGTCCGCTATCTGCTTGGCCACAAGATCTGGATCGGTCGCGATTTTAGATTTATTCTTGGTTAGAAGTTCATTCAGGCGATCCAGAAGATCGTTTTCCAGTCGGCCATTCGATTCGAACGCGATATATCCTGATTCCCCGCTCTGAGCATCGGAATACCAAGCCGAAACATTGGCCTTCAATCGAACCGTAGTTCGATCAGCGGCGATGGGGACCAGTTCTATCTTGTATTCATAGTACGGGCGTTCGTAGTGACCTAAGTCGGCGCGGACGGTTGTTATGAATCCGTCTAGAGTGGGCAATCGGCTGCCCGTGTAGGCACTGAGTTGCTGCAGCGCTTGTCTTACAGCCGGTAGCGGAAACGGATACTCGCGTTCTTGCGTCCTACCGGAGTTTTCCGCAGCGAAAGCGATGCTGGAGATAACGACCAGGATTCCGACGATCGTACTGGAAACCCCCATCCTCATCGTGTCGCTTCCAGCATCAGCCGATAGACCCACCCTTGGGCTCCGTCAGCCGCCCGAACCCGATACCAACTACTGGTTCGCAGAAGCACCGTGACTATTTCCCCCTGCGAAAGTACCCGCACCGTTTTGGATTCGTTGTAAGGTTCAGCCTTCAAGTCGGCGCTGACAGTCCTCACTGGTACTCCGCCTGCGCTTTGCCGACCTTCCACCTGCTTCCGAAGTTCTTGCTCTTTGGCGGTGACTGCGTTCAGTTTGGCATTCTCCTGATCGAGATCCGCTTGCAGCCGCTCCAATTTTTCTTGCTGCTGTTCCAGCACGGCTTCCTGTTGCTGCTTTTTGTGTTGTTCCTCAAGATCTTCGATCTTGCCTGAAATGACTTCGAACTCCTTGTTCTCCACTTGACCATTCGAAGGATGAGGGCCGTGGTGCGTGTCAGCGTCGAAAAGGGCGTCAATTCTCAGCCGGGTGCTGTTCGGCCCGATGGGTTGTACCACGTAACGCACCACCACAGTGCCGCTATCCTCGGTTTCATAGAAGTTTTCAGGTGCCAGACGTATTGGGCCGTTCCTTATACAGGACCGTTCCTCCTCCGGTCCAGGCTGGAAAAGCGCGTGTGCTCTTTACCGCCTGCGCCCCATCAAGATCGCGAGTTCCCTTGTATTCAAATGTTCCCTGGATCGTTCCATTATTCGCTACTTCCTGGACTACCTTCACCACCTCGTCGTAAGGGTGGTTCAAGTCAATGGAGAATCCGTCCCCGAAGTGCTCGTGCCTGCGCGCATAGCCGGAATGCAGCAAGACCAGCATGCTTGCCAAGAGCAAGATCGCGCTTCTCTGCCGCATAAACATAAAGATTTCTTTTCCCGATTCTACAATGAAAGAAACATAATCGATCGTTTCAGCGTGAGCTAGATCGGCGTGTTTCGCTGAAACAGCACAGCGGTTTCGTCCTCATGGATCACTGTCCACTGCCCGGTCACTTTCAACATGTTGGCTAGCGAAGATTCCGACGGAACCAGCACCCAGTTGACCCGTCTGTTATTCAACATTGCGTCCCAGTCAGGCGCGACTCCAATTGTCTTCAAGTAATCCTTTAAGAATTCGGCCCCATAGAAGTCGTGGCGGTCGTCTACGAAGACCTTGGTTTGCGGATATAGACGATAAATCAAGTACCCGCCCCAGGTATCCGGACAGAAAATCGGATCCCGAATGCCGCGCTGGACGATCAACTCCGCAGCTTGTACCGGAAAATGGTGATCGTCGAAATGCGCGTTCATTAGCGTGCGCGATCCCAGTTTGCCTTGCTGCCAACATATCAAGAGCCCGAGGACGACCGCGGCTGTGGGCCAAATGTGGCCACGGAATTGGCACTCGATTGAACCCATGCGCGACGCAAAAGATTCGCAGCGGGCAAAGAAGTTTCGCACCCTCGCGGGGAGTTCGAGATTTGTGCCGGCTGCTGCGGCCGCGTCCGAGAGTAGGGGCGCCACGATCAAGGTCAGAAGAATGGATGACACTGGCAAATTGCGCGATGCGTAGAGACCGCTGTAAGTGGCGAAGATAACCACGAACAAGTGCGAGAGCCGCAGCTTTTTTCGCGCACTGGCTAAGGCCGCAATTGTAACCAACAATAGTATTGCGAAGCACTCCTGTGCCACCCCGTGAAAGTTCGGCGAGTGGAACTCGTCGATATGACTCATCAGCCACGGGTCGGAGAGATATTGATAAATGTGAACCTGCAAGTGGTAGCCGTAGGGATTCACGAAGCTAGCCAGTGCCGAGATCAAGCTAACAACACCCAGCTTCTTGAGTGATTTTCCAATTCTTTGCCGGTTCGGGCCGCGGCTTCGCGCGTACTCAATGAGGCCGCTCACGAGATAGATGCCGAGCAAAGCGAATCCCAGGAGAAATCCGCCGTGTACATTGACCCACACCAGGGTGAGGATCGGCAACCATAACAAGTGATTGGATCGCGCGTTTTCGCCGTCTGCCTCTTCCGCGCCATCCAGGATCTGAAACCAGATCACAGCTAGCAGCCAGCTCAACACATGCGGGCGGGCGAGGAAATGAATAGTAGATGCTCCAACTGAAAGAACAAGAAACGCAACGGCAACTGGCAGACCTGCTCCACGAGCAAAAGACACGCGAAAGGTCAACGCGAACGTGCTCGCGATCACGAGCGCTGTGAAGAACACGACTCCGTTCAGTCCCATTCGGTTGTGGATGCCCGCAATTACTACGTCATAGAGCCATTCCCAGGCATACCAGCGCTGTCCGCTCTTGGTGACTGAGAATGAGTCGGCGCGAGTAATAGAATGGGTGAGCAACATCTGCTGCCCGTTGCGGATGTGCCACCCGATGCTGGCATCTCCCAGCAAACGCGGAGCCATCGCGCCATAGGTCATCGCCGTGAACAGAAGTATGAAAATCAGGTCTGCGACCGAGGGGACTGAGAGGCGGAGCCAGGCGGGGAGAGGCGCCGCGACTTTCGATGGATTAGTTTCCAAATGGGAGATTCCTGATCCGCTGCCATGGTACTCGATTTCACCAGAAAAGCAGCTGACCGATCTCGCGCCTTCGTCAAAACTTTCCGAGGCCGTGGGGCACGCAGCCGAATCTTATAGAGTAGGAGCTTATGGACAGCAAGACCGTACCTCGGGTGGTCATCGTCGGCGCCGGTTTCGGCGGCTTAATTGCCGCGCGGAAGCTGGCCACAAGCCCGGTGCAGGTCACACTCATAGACCGGCGGAATTATCACACCTTTCAGCCTCTGCTCTATCAAGTCGCGACCGCCGGACTGTCTCCCGGAGAAATCGCTGCCCCCATTCGCTGGATTCTCCGCGGAGGAGCAACGTTCGAATCCTGATGGGTGAAGTGGAGGACGTCGACGTGTCGCGGCGAGTGGTAAGACTGGTCGACGCAGACATTCCCTACGACTACTTAATCGTGGCGGCAGGCGCGAGTCATGCCTACTTTGGGCACGATGAGTGGGAGCCATTCGCTCCGGGCTTGAAGACTATTGAGGACGCGCTGGAAATCCGGCGGCGAGTGTTGCTGGCCTTTGAACTCGCCGAGCGCCAGGCTGCTGAGAGCGGGGAGCAAGTGCAGCTAAATTTCGTGGTAGTCGGAGGTGGGCCCACCGGAGTGGAGCTGGCAGGAACATTGGCGGAAATAGCGCGTCGTGCGCTGGTAAACGAATTCCATTCCATCGATCCGGAGCGCACGCGAATCTTGTTGCTCGAGGGCGGTCCACGGGTTCTGCCTGCCTATCCCGAGGACCTTTCGCGGAGCGCTGAAGAGCAACTTCGTCATCTAGGAGTAGAAGTACACACCTCCGCAATGGTCACCGGAATTGAGCCCGCAGCGGTGATTACCAGCCAAACCCGCCTGCCCGCAGCGGTTATTCTGTGGGCCGCGGGCGTGGCCGCTTCACCTCTCGGGAAGAAACTGGGAGCTCCCGTCGATCGCGCGGGACGTGTCTTGGTTAATCCTGACTTGAGTCTGCCGGGGCATCCCGAGGTCTTCGTCATCGGTGACCTCGCGAGCTTGAAGGACAAAAATGGCAATCCGTTACCCGGTTTGGCGCCAGTCGCCATGCAGCAAGGCAAAGCAACCGCAAAGAACATCGAGCGCGAATTGCAGGGAAATCCGCGGCAGAATTTTCATTACCTGGACAAGGGCAGTCTGGCCACGATTGGACGGGCCGCAGCAGTGGCGCAGTTCGGCAAAGTTCATATTTCCGGATTCCTGGCGTGGCTTTCCTGGCTGTTCGTCCACATCTTGTTCCTGATCGGTTTCCGGAACCGGATCATTGTTCTGATCCAATGGGCATGGGCATATTTCACCTACGAACGCGGCGCTCGTCTGATTACCGGCAGTACTCAACTGCCGAGCTGGAATGAGCTGCAGTCGGAAGAGCATAACCAGGCGATTGGGCGGAAAACCGCGTAGCGGGCCGTCATTACCTGGCCCGATTGCATTCCCGGTCGCTTCTAAGTCAACGCGCTGCCTCAAGTAGAATCATGCGATGAGCCTTGCTGACCTGCTCCTGGGACGCCCTCTGGCGACTGAGGAGGAGAAAGCCGAGAGGATTGGTCCTGGCCAGGGCATTCCGATCTTCGGCCTTGATGCGCTAAGTTCGGCGGCTTACGGCCCCGAGGCCGCGCTAACATTGTTAATTCCGCTGGGAATGGCCGGAATCGCTTATATCTGGCCGATCAGTCTCAGCATCGTGGCGCTGCTGGCGATCGTGTATTTCTCCTACCGCCAGACTATTGTCGCCTATCCTCAGGGCGGCGGCTCGTACACGGTGGCGAGTGAGAACCTCGGCGAGTGGGCAGGACTGCTTGCGGCGGCTGCGCTCATGGTCGATTACATACTCACAGCCGCGGTCGGAATCTCGGCTGGAGTCGGAGCGCTGGTCTCGGCTGTGCCTTCACTGCAGTCCCATACGCTGGTCATCTGTCTGGGAATCCTGGCAACCCTGACCTTAGTCAATCTGCGGGGAATCCGCGAGACTGGGGCGATATTTCTGGTCCCTACCTATCTTTTCGTCAGTCTGTCTTCTGGGAATGATTGCAATTGGTCTGGTCAAGACAATTGCCGCGAGCGGCCATCCAGTGCCGGTCGTAGCGCCGCCGAAATTAATGTCTGCCTCTGCCAGCGTAGGTGCCTGGCTTCTGCTCCGGGCATTCGCGAGTGGTTGTACCGCTATGACAGGCGTCGAGGCGGTCAGCAACGGGGTAATGGCCTTTAAAGAGCCGACCGATAAATATGCGCGATTGACTCTCACCATCATCATCGGCATCCTCATGGTCATGCTGGCGGGCATCGCCTACCTTGCGCCGGTTTATGGAGTTGGCGCCACGGCTCCTGGGGAGCCGGGTTATCAAAGCGTGCTTTCTCAATTATTGGCGGCAATCACGGGCAAGGGCGCATTTTACTGGGTTGGCATCGGATCGATTCTGGTCGTTCTGTCACTCTCGGCTAACACCGCGTTTGCCGACTTCCCACGCCTTTCCCGGGCCATTGCTCTTAATGGCTTTCTGCCTCACCCTCTCACTTTGCGAGGACGGCGCCTGGTCTTTGCTGAGGGGGTCTATGCTCTCGCCATCCTCACCGCGATTTTGTTGACGATTTTCGGTGGAGTCACCGACCGGCTGATCCCGCTGTATGCCGTTGGCGCATTCCTGGCCTTCACGTTGTCCCAAGCAGGCATGGTGGTCCATTGGAGAAGAACGGGCGGAGCAGGCGCGGCAAAGAGCATGTTCGTGAATGGCCTGGGCGCGATCGCTACAGCGATCACCGTCGCGGTGGTGCTGGTGGCCAAGTTCACCCAAGGCGCCTGGATCACTCTAGTCCTGATCCCCGCCCTGATTCTGCTGATGCGAAGCGTAAAGCGGCATTACAAGAAAGTAGAGCGTCAGACACGCAAGGATACCGGCGTCAGTACTCACGATCTGTCTTCGCCCATTGTGTTGCTTCCGATTGAGCATTGGAGCGTTGTGTCGGAGAAGGCGCTCCGATTCGCCTGGAACATGTCCGATGAAATCCAGATCTTGCACGTCGAGTGCGGAGAAGAAACGGAGAGCCTATGCCAACAATGGGCGCAACTAGTGGAAACGCCAGCTAAAAATGCGGGCCTTCCCGTGCCTGAGCTGGTGCTGCTCAAGTCACCCTACCGGTTCGTGGTGAGGCCCATTGTCGATTATGCTTTGCGTTTGGAGAGAGACAACCCCGGACGGCATGTAGCTGTGCTTGTGCCCGAATTAGTGGAAAAGCGCTGGTACTATATTTTGCTCCACAACAATCGCTCCTCTGCGTTGAAGGCGCTGTTGTTGGTCCGCGGCAATGAGCGAATTACCGTGATCAATATTCCGTGGTACTTGCGACACTAAGAGTCCGGGCGCCGGCATCGGATACAGTTTTGAAAGTCAGTGAAGAGATTTCTAGAATGTTCCCCAGCCGCATAAGCGGAGGCGCTTTTCGTCCTGCTTCCGCCCGATTTGAGAGACAATAGAGTCTAAGCGGGCGCCGAAAGCGCTCCTAGCGCCCAACCCATGAGACAGAACATTATTTTCCGCATGCTTTACGGCCTGTTGGCTGGACTGCTGCTGTGCGTCTTCTCTGCCCCGTCTTCCGCTGAAGTGCTGAAGATCGTGGTGAAGGACACCATCCATCCCATCACCGATGAATACATCGGTCGCGCCCTCGATGAAGCGGCCCGCAATAAAGACCAGGCAGTGCTGATCGAACTAAGCACGCCGGGCGGGCTGCTTGATGCTACTCGCGATATCATCGAGAAAATTCTGGCGTCACCGGTTCCAGTGATCATCTTCGTCACGCCGAGCGGCAGCCGTGCCGCGTCTGCAGGATTTTTCATCCTCGAAAGCGCCGATGTGGCGGCGATGACGCCGGGAACAAATGCCGGTGCGGCCCACCCGGTCACTCTGGGCGGCGGCAAGATGGACGACGTAATGAAGGAAAAGTTGGAGAACGACACCGCGGCCCTGTTGCGCTCTGTGGTCTCCAAGCGCGGCCGCAACATCGAGGTGGCCGAGAGCGCGGTACGGCAGTCTAAGTCTTTCACTGACCAGGAGGCGCTCTCGCAGCACCTCATTGACTACGTTGCCTCCAGCGAGCAAGACCTGTTCAAACAAATGCAAGGCAAAACGCGTGAAGCGCTTCAATGGTCAGACCGCAACCCTAAATCTCGTGGGGCAGCCCATTCTGGACTATAACCTGACTCTCAAAGAAAAAATTCTCGGCTTCATCATGGATCCGAACATCGCATTCATACTGCTGGCCATCGGCGCGCTGGCGCTCTATGCCGAGTTCAATCATCCCGGCGCAGTCGTACCAGGAACCGTAGGAGTTGTTTTTATCCTGCTGGCGATTTTTGCGCTCAATCTCCTTCCCGTCCGCTTCGCTGCCGTGGTTCTTATACTTTCTTCATTCGCTCTGTTTGCACTGGAAGCGAAGTTCGCAGCCCACGGCGTGTTGGCCATCGGCGGAATTGTCACCATGGTTCTCGGCGCGCTGCTTCTGGTTGACGCGCCCATTCCCGAGATGCGGGTCCACCTGCTCACGGCGCTCGCGGTCAGTATTCCGCTGGGGCTCGTTACCGTTTTCCTGATGAGCATCGCGCTGAAGGCGCGGGCCAATAAGGTGGTCACCGGCGTGCAGGGATTGGTTGGAGAAATCGGAACGGCGCGGACGGCGCTTTCTCCTCAGGGAAAAGTGTTTGTCCATGGCGAGCTTTGGGACGCGGTCGCCTCGACTGATCTGGCGGCCGGCCAAACGATCGTGGTTCGGAGAGTGGACGGACTGCAATTACAGGTTGATCCGGTTCCGTCCATGCAACGTACTCCCGCAGCGACCCTCGTCTGATCGCTACATGCCTGATACATGCCGCATCTGGCGAGACAACCCCAGGCAACCGTGAAATGGCTCACCATCGCAAGGAATTGCGATAGAATCCGCAGCAGCGTTCCTGATTGACCGGGCGCGGAGGCCTAGATGGAGCTTGGATTCGGATTTACTACCGTCGCCATCATCATCGCAGTTCTGTATCTCCTGAGTTCAATTAAGATTCTGGCGGAGTACGAACGCGGTGTGATATTTCGTCTCGGGCGTTTGCTACCGGAAGCCAAGGGACCTGGCCTCATCTTTGTCTTCGCCCCCATCGATCGCATGGTTCGCGTCTCGCTCCGTCAGGAAGCACTGGAAGTCCCCCCGCAGGACATCATCACTCGCGACAATGTCACGCTGAAGGTTAACGCCGTCATTTTCCTGCGCGTGATTGAGCCTCGCAAGGCTGTGGTTGAGGTTTCCAACTACGTTTACCAGACTTCGCAATTCGCGCAGACTACTTTGCGCTCCGTTCTCGGCGAACAAGAGCTTGATGAATTGCTCGCTCACCGTGACAAGATCAATTTGCGTCTGCAGAGCATTCTGGACACCCACACCGCGCCGTGGGGCGTGAAAGTAGCCAACGTTGAGGTCAAGCAAGTGGATATGCCGGAATCCATGTTGCGTGCCATGGCGAAACAAGCCGAGGCCGAGCGCGAAAAGCGTTCCAAGATCATCCACGCGGAAGGTGAGTTTTCGGCGGCGCAGCGTCTGGTCGACGCGGCCAAGCTGTTGGCCACTGAACCAGTCAGCGTGCAGTTGCGTTATTTGCAAACTTTGACGGAAATCGGCGTGGAGAAGAACACGACCGTGATCTTTCCCGTTCCGGTTGATTTCTTCTCTGGCCTTCAGAAGTTGATGGGTAAGTCTGATGGAGACGGCGCCAGGAGTTGACATCTCTCCAGCCAATCGGAATCGAAACGAGGTCGAAATAAGCGATGGCTGCTTCTCAAGACACGGAAATCACGCTAGGTACGGGGAAGATGCTGGCCTTCTTTTTCGGACTGGTGGCTCTCTGTGCCGTATTTTTTGGGATGGGATTCTCGCTCGGTAAGAATTCCGTAAAGGTAAGCGGCGATCTTTCGCCGGCTCCTGCTCCTGCGGCTAATGCGCGTCCTTCGGCAGTCAAATCAACCGGCAGCAACGCTTCTCCCGACGTGGCGTACTTCAAGTCAGTTGGACAGAAGCAGAAGGATAGCGGCGCCCAATCGGCAACCAACGATGCTGTCGGGAAAGACTCGGGTGCCGACAACTCTCCCGACGGCAAGACGGCATCCGACTCCGCGGTTGCTCCGCCGCTGAATGGGTATTACGTCCAGGTTGCCGCCGTGCGCAAACAGGAAGATGCGGAAGCGCTGGTGGGCGCTTTGAAGAAAAAGCAATATGCTGCATTCGCGAACAACACGCCGGCGGACAAACTATTCCACGTACAGGTCGGTCCTTTTGCCGACGTTAAGGACGCCGAGACGACCCGAGCCAAGTTGGTAGGTGACGGCTATAACCCGATCTTGAAGAAGTGAGGTCCGAAGTCTGAGGTCCGCAGTCGGAGGCGTCTGAAGTCGGACGTCTGAAGCCTGCCTTGCTCTCAATCCTGACTGAACCTCTGTTCCTTCCACGGATCGCCGTACATGTTGTAGCCGTTCTGCTCCCAGAATCCGGGCACATCGTGATCCAGGAACTCCAGGCCGCGAACCCACTTGACTGACTTCCAGGAGTAGAGATGGGGAACGATCAAGCGCAGAGGATAGCCATGATCAGGCTCCAGCGGCTGTCCGTCGTGATGCGTGGCCAGCAGTACTTCATCGCGGTCCAGGTCCGCCAAAGGAACGTTGGCAGTGTATCCCTGCTCGGCGTGCACCAGGACGTAAGCAGCTTCCTTCGTGGGACGAACTCGTTTCAGCACCTCTCGAAACGCGACACCTTCCCAGCGGTTGTCAAACCGGCTCCAGCGCGTGACGCAATGAAAATCGCTGGTGCGCTGAACCTTGGGCAAGGCATTGAATTCGTCCCATGTAAGCGTCAGGGGAGACTGCACCAAGCCGTAGACCCGGAAATCCCAGGTTTTGGGATCGAAGCTTGGCACTGAACCATAGTGCAGGACGGGCCACTTCAGCGTGAGTGACTGGCCGGGAGGCAGTCGGCCCTCCTGCTTCATCAGCTTCTCCAGTTCCCTGCGATCTTTGCCTTCAAAGAGCACCGAATTCTTACCTCCCTGCTCAGAACTAGCTGACGTCCGATGTCCGACGTCCGACCGCTTCGCATATTGACATTCATCAATTTTCTGCTCATTCTAGCCAGCAATGAACAACCCCGAGCCCGAACTAAACCGTATGTTACACGCTGTCGCTGATCCTACCCGCAGGCGAATTCTGCAGGCCCTAAAGGAACGCGGGGGATGCTCCCTCGACAAAGACGTCGGGCTGTGCGCTTCCGACATCGAACAGAGGATTCGGCTATCACAGCCCACCATTTCTCACCATATGTCGATCCTGAAAAAAGCGGGGCTGGTGGAAGCCAGGAAGCTCGGCCAATGGATGTGGTATCGCAGGAAGGAAAGCGCACTTCGCGAATTTGCGCGGACGTTGAAGGAAAGTCTGTAAGTTTCGGATCCTAACCAGCGGCGGTTGCACGACTCTTTTGCAAGAGACGCCGTGCCTGGGAAATGAGGTCGGCGACTTCGAACGGCTTCACCAGATAGGGAAGGTTGTTCTGATGCAGAAACGCGCGGGTCTCCGGTTCGGCGACGGCAGAAAAGGTGAACAGCAGATGTTTCTCCAATCCAGGGCATTTCTCAGCAATCCAGCGATACACCTCAGGGGCATTCCAACCGCCGGGCATCTTGCCATCAATAATGAGCGCATCGAAGGTCTCGCTTAGGAGCCGCGCCTTTACTTCTTCTCCATTCATTAACGTGACTACTTGCGCGCCGGCGCCAGCCAGCACATCGCGCTCAAACTCCAATACCGCCTCCTCATCCTCGACCAGGAGAATGCGGCCCTCGATCGCAAAGTCGGCGCGCGGCGCAGGTAGTGCTGTCTCAGGAGAAGCGCTGCATCCGGCAGACGGCAAGGACACTTCGATGATCGCTCCTCCTTCTTTGCGGTTGCGAGCGGAAATTTCACCACCGTGCTCCTTGATGATGCCATAGCAGATGCTCAGGCCCAGTCCGGTGCCTTTGCCCACGCTCTTGGTGGTATAGAAGGGATCAAAGATGCGGTTCGGCTCTTTAATGCCTGGCCCCGAGTCCGCGAATTCAATGTGCACTTTGCCTTCACGCAAGTAGACCCGCACTTTCAGCATGCCACCTTGACCCGCTTCCAGCATGGCGTCCACGGCGTTGTTAATGAGATTGAGAAATACCTGCTCCAGTTGGTGCGAATCGGCGGTTACGGCAGGGACGTCGGACGCAATTTCGCGTTCCAACCTAATATCATTCACCTTCAAATCGTAGTCGCGCAGCGTCAGCGTCTCTTCCAATACCCTGCACACGTCGATTTCCTGCCGATGCGGCTTCCGCTGGCGGGCGAAGGAAAGCAGGTTCTGCACCACTCGATGAGTACGCTGGGCTTGCTTGAAAAGTTTGCTCACGAAATCTGCGGCGCGCTCTCCCAGCCCTTCGCTCTCCAGGAGTTGCGCATAGCCCAGAATGGCCGTGAGGGGATTGTTGAGTTCATGAGCAACGCCAGCAATCAGCTGCCCCACCGCCGACATTTTTTCGCTCTGCAACAACTGTTCCTGAGTGCGGCGCAGGTCTTCATAGGCGCGGCAGGTTTCTTCATAAAGGCGAACTTTCTCAATCGTGGTCGACAACTGGCGGCCGATGGCCACCAGCAGATTCTCGTCATTGCTGGTGTACTCGCGGCTCTCGCGGCTGCTGATGCCCATAATGCCCATGGGCTTGTCTTTGCCCCACAACAGCACCCAGATCCAGGAAGCCAGGCCGTCGGCGCGAATAAAGTCGGCTACAAGAGCAGGTAGATGCGGGAGATATTCCGCAGTGATCACCTCGGTCCGCGAGCGCGTGACCAGATCGCCAAAGTCAACGATCTTGATCTCGGAAAAGCGCGCCCGATCAGCGCTGCGCTGACCCCACCCGGCGCGACGGCGGAACGTAGTTTCGTCAGAGTCGGAAAGATATATAGATCCAGTCTCCGCACCCAGCAGCGAGATAACCTGCCGCAGCGTGAGGTTCAGAATCTCATCCAAGTCGAAGGACTGGGTCGCGATCACGGCCATGGCATTCAGCGCGTTCAGCTCGCGATTCCGGCGGCGAATCTCGTCTTCGGCGCGCTTCTTCTCTGTCATGTCCAGCAGGAAACCCTGATAGCGTTCGATTTTGCCGGCGCTATCTCGGCTGGCGAAGCTGCTCTCCACAGCCGTGAGGAGCGTGCCGTCTTTCTTCCGCAGGGTGACTTCAAAGTTGCGTACGTAATTGTGAAGCTCTACTTCCCTCCGAAATGCGTCACGCTGCTCAATCGACGCATACAGCTCGGAATCGATGTTGAGGGCCGCGAGTTCTTCCTGGGTATAGCCCAGCATGCGAATGAAGGCATCGTTGCAATCCAGCAGTTTGCCCTCCGGCGTCGCGACGAAAACGCCTTCCTGAACCTGTTCAAACAGGAGCCGATACTTTTCCTCTGCCATCCGCCGGTCGGTGGTATCGCGGATTACATGGATAGTTCCTTTCTGCTTGCCTCCCTGATCGGTGTACGAAGAGGTCGAAATCATGGAGAAACCACCGAAACAGGGATCGTCGCCCTCGTAAAAGCCCTCTTCCGCGCCGTGGCAGTAGGGACATCCCTTCCACTCGCTACGCACACGGGGAAGCACCTGTTCGCAAAGTTGTCCCACGACATCTGCGGGCGCCTGGCCCAAACGCTGCAACAGGGCGTGGTTCGCCTTCATCACCCGGAATTCGGAGTCGTGCAGCAGGACAAAGTCATGAATGGAATCAAAAGTATTTGTCCATTGGCGATGGGAGCGCAGAATCTGTTCCACTAGACGCAGGTTCTCAAAGGCCAGCCCCAGTTGGTGGGCACTTGTGGTGAGAAACTCCATGTCCTCTGGGGCATAGGAGAGACGGTGGCGGCTGCCCAGCGACAGAGTTCCGATCACTGATTTTTTGCCCAGCACGGGCACTACAACTACGTGGTGAAAACGCTCTTTTTTGAGGTACGGCCGATGGCTTCGCTCGCAGCGCTGGTTTTGACCACAGTCGGTGTCGCCTTCTTTCAGGGCCTGCCCTAGAGTCTCATCCCTGTGGAACCGAACTGCGATCGCGCAGAAAGTCCTGGGAAAGCCCGATCTGCTGCGCGATGACCATCCTGTTCGCCCTCGAGCAGACGGAACCAGGCTGCCTTGGCGCACATCAGGCCTTTAAGTTCCTCGAGGGCGGTAACCATCATCGGCCCATGCTGCTGCGCGCGAGTAATGCTGGTTGTCAGCGCATTGATTACCCCCAGTCGCCGGGTGCGCATCTTGTAGTCGTCGAACACCACCAGCAACATGCTCAGTCCCAGCAGAAGATTCGTCATCAGGTCGGAACCAGGCGGTAAGTGAACGCTCACAGGTTCCCACCTGACATGCAGCAGCAGCAGGCTCGAGGCTCAACAGCCAGGGTCCGATTTCCCATCTTGCCCAGCGAAAGCGAATCAACTGGAAGGCGGCACTGAGTGTAATCAGCCGATAGGAAACCTCCAGAGCTGCCCGCAGCGTGATTGAGTCGGGCCATAACAGGGCGCGGGCCACAGCAAAGCCAATCGATCGTGAACGAAATCAGCAGCAAGGGCAACAGCAGCTTGCGGGCATGGGTATAGACGAACACGGCAGCCGCGAACAGACATACCGCCAGAACGAACTCGGCGTGCGAAATCGCCGTCAGATAGCGCGGCGGAGTGCTGGCGTCTTCCCCGCGCAGAGTCCAGCGGGAAACGAAGCAGGCCAGCCAGCCCAGGATCCACAGCAGAAGGTAGCGCTCACGGAAAGTTCGGAATACCAGCAGGCTGGCCGCCAGCATGATCAAGGCAGCCGACTCCTGTGCCATCAACCGGGGGACAGTGATGTCCCCGACCGCGTGCCAGACGCACAAAATCGAAATATTCATGGCAACCAGGGCCAAGCGCTCGTTTCCTTTAATAGCACGCCTTGCCCCGTTACCAATGGGCTTTCCCGCCCCTTATGGTTACTTTCGGAATCTCTGAACTGCGATAGAATTGGCCGTACACTTAAGCATCCCATGCCAGCCGACCGCATCCTGGTTGTCGATGACGAAGAGACCATTCGCGAGATTGTGTCTTCCATGCTGACCATCGCCAACTACCAGTGCCGTCAGGCGGCGTCTGGCCTGGAGGCGTTGGCTTTGCTCGAGTCAGGCGAAGAATTCGAGCTCATGCTGTCCGACTTGATGATGGCCGATCTCGATGGGATCGCCCTTTTGGAACGCACCAAGGAAAAGTTCCCCGACATGCCCGTGGTCATGGTGACCGCGGTTCACGACATATCGGTCGCTCTGGATGCCTTGCGAAATGGCGCTTACGATTATCTTCTGAAGCCATTCGAGCGCGAGCAGCTCCTGGCCACGGTGCGCCGGGCGCTCGAGAACCGGCGCCTCAAACTGGAGAATCGAGCCTATCAGACTAATCTCGAATCACTGGTCGACGCCCGCACTCAACAGTTGAAGCAAACCATGGCTGATCTGGAGCGCTCCTATGACATCACTCTGGAAGCACTGGGCGGCGCCCTCGACCTGAGAGACAGGGAAACGGAAGGCCACTGCCAGCGAGTTACGGCGTTCACCATCGCCATCGCTCGCGCCATGGGTTTGCCCAAGAATCAAATCGACGTGATCGCGCGCGGGGCGTTTCTGCACGACATTGGCAAGATGGCAATTCCCGATAAAATCCTGAACAAGCCGGCGGCATTGACACCGGATGAGATCACCATCATGCGCGAGCACTGTTATCACGGTTACCAGATCCTCAAGAGAATTCCATTCTTAACCGAGGCGGCTGAGATTGTTTATTCCCACCAGGAACGCTACGATGGATCCGGCTATCCGCGCGGTCTGAAGGGAAATCAGATTCCTCTCGGAGCCCGCATGTTCTCGGTGGCCGACACCCTCGATGCCATCACCTCCGATCGCCCTTATCGTCCTGCGCAAACCCTCCAAGCCGCCCGCAAAGAAATCGAGACCTGGTCGGGCCGGCAGTTCGATCCTGAGGTGGTCAAGGTTTTCCTGACCATGTCGGAAAACATCTGGGCAGACCTGCGCAAAGACATCGAAGCCCAGATTCCTCGCTTTTCCTACTCTACGGCGGCGAAAAACTCTTCTTAACCTGGCGCGCCAATCTCGGAACGCTTGATTCAGGCCCATTCGCCAGGCAGCACTTTGCTGGCGGCACACATCCAACCTATCTAGAAGCGGTCACGACTTCAACTTCCCTACTTGAGGTTCCTGCGATGATTCGTCCTCGCGCTTACTTGCTGTGTGTTTTAGCTTTGATGTCGGCCACTCTGTCTTTGCGGTCGCAGGAGGCGAGCTCACTCCCGCCGCGGCGCACGATTGCTGACGGAACTACGTTTTTGATCCGTCTCGACGACAAGCTAGACACTAGCCGGCTGCAACCCGCCCAGCACTTTAAAGCAAAATTAGCGGAGGACCTGCTTGCTCCTGATGGCACTATGATTTCGCGGGGTAAGAAGGTCAAAGGGCACGTAAGTGCTGTGGAAAACGGCCTGCACACTCGCCTTCTACTGAGTTTCGACGAGATCCAAACTGATCATGGCTGGGCGCCGCTGATCGCGACCGTGATCGGCGTGCCCGGGGAGCATGGGCTTAAGCCTCCCGATGAAGAGGGCGATATCGAACGCCAAAGCTCGAGCAAGCGCCGCGTGGCTGAAGACGCCGCAGTCGGCGCCGGTGTAGGCGCGGCTGGCGGCGCAGTAGGCGGGGGCGGTCGTGGTGCAGCAATAGGCGCCGGCATAGGAGCAAGTGCCGGCGCACTGGCGGGATTCTTCTCCAATCGCAACATCGTTCTCGATAAAGGAACCATGCTTGAAGTGCGGTTGGATCGTCCGCTGCAGGTACCTTGGCACTGAGTTTGTGAAGGATTTTCAGTAATCGGTACTGTGGTCGCGGCGCCGATTCCGACAGGGAAAAAGCACGGATTCATGAATCCGTGCTCTTTCTTTTTTATTAGCAAACCCATACAAGTTCAGGCTGCGACTACGTTCTTGGTTGTAGCCCCACTCAGGGCGTATAAATTCGGTTGATTCTATTCAGGAGAGACACGATGAGAATTAGCGTCGCATTGTTCGCCGCGATTCTGTTGACGACAACGTTGGGGGTGGCACAAGATCGTCCCACAATCACCGCGCAGCCCAACTCTGTTTTTGTGGGTGCTGACGGCCGGTTTGAAGCGAATCCAGACACGGCGCTCGTGCAATTCAATATCTCAGCCCAGGAAGATAGCTCTCGCGCGGCTTATGATCGCGCCGCGAAATCGGCCGAGCAAATTCGCCAGATTCTGCGCTCCAACGGCATCGAGCCCAAAAGCGCAGAGATTGGATTCTTCTCCATTCAGCCGGTCTACGACTACAAAAATCCGAAGCGTAAGCTGGTCGGATATCGGGTGAATGCCAATGTTTCCCTCAAGCTGAAGGATTTTTCGAAGATAGCGCCCATCGTGCAGCAACTAGCCGATACTGACGTCACCGAGAACCAGTCAATTAACTACACATTGGAAGACATGGACGCAGCCAAGACTCGGGCGGTAGAGGATGCCTATCGGCGGGCGCACGAATCTGGGGCTGCCGTGGCTCGCGCTGGCGGACGCACGTTGGGAGAACTGTCCTATGCTTCGGTGGATACGTTTGAAAACATGCGCGTCATTTCACCCATGGCTCCTCGCGCCATGGCAATGAAAATGGAAGCTGGCACACCCGCGCCGACTGAAGAATTCAGTCCGCAGACCATCGTAGTCACAGCACATGTGAATGCGATGTTCTCCTTGAGATAGCCTGCTACGGCGACTCTGGTTTACCTCACCGGCGCAGGAATGCGGCCGGCATCCAGCGGAACCTCGCGCTGGATGACCATCTCCAACGTCGTCCCTGCATCCAGCTTTACGTCATTGCCGCGCGAGAGCATGGCGATCGCGCTTCCGACCGCGCCTCCGACGCCCGCTCCGATCAGTCCCCCTTTTGCCCCGTGGCTGAGACCTCCAATCACTGCACCGGTTCCAGCCGCAGTGGCGACAGTCCCGACTTTCTCGCCAGTCTGACTATCTTGGCGGATGGTGCCTTCATCATCTTTCATGGAGGTTTTGTCCGCGCCCGGAACATTTTCGACGGAGCCCGGCAACACCACGGTGTAGCCGCTGGGATAGATCAAGGTGGTGAAATGCATCAGCACCTCGGCCCGTCCTTTCACGTGTCCCGCACGCTGGACGTGGCTGATTTTCCCTTGTACGTAGGTGCCTGCCGGAATCAGCACGCGACTATTGAGCACAACGGGAAACGTGGTCTCGGCGTAGACCGACTGCCCTTCCCGCGAACTCTTGGTCGAAATGGCATGCTTCAACGCGATCGGAACTTTCGTTCCCGCCGGGATCATCAATTGATTCTGGTTGGGAGCCGAAGCCGTCGGCTTTTCCGGAGAATCCAGCTTTGCGGTTGAAGCCGTTTGAGCCGCTGACAAGCTTGTCAGGAGAAGTAGAGTCATCAATGCGCGCATTGAAACCTCCCAGAACCATGTCCAAGCAATGAGAAATCGGACGCCCCAGTATAAGGGCAAACAGGCCTATTGCCGAGTAGGATGCGCGCTGGAAGCGAAAAGGTTATTCGAAGCTATCCGCCCGCCCGCTTTACCAGGTTTTCATGAACGTTTCCCATGAATTGGGACTGGAGTTTCTGGGCGCACAGCTCGCCACAAACGTGGAGGGTGCCTTCCTTTTGCGCGATCTCCTCGTCCCACGGGCAGAGATAAAGCACCGGCTGGTTGAAATCGCCGAAAGAGGTCCACATCAGCCACCAACGGTCGGTTGCCCCCTTAAGCAGGCCGCAGTTTGGGCCCGCGCAGCGGTAGAAGGGATTCGGCGCAGTCGTATTCGGGTGACCAGCCTTCATCGGGACTCCCAGGGGGAAACGAAATCTTCAACTGGACATTCTACTGGAAGGCGAGAACGCCATGGCCCTACTTGTAAATAAGGTACTTCTCTCGAAGTTGCTGAAACTTCTCCAGCGGCTCTCGCCAATCGTCGGCAATGCGGCGGGGATCCTGTCCCTCGGCGATGGCGGAGTATGCCGATTCATTCAATAGCAGTTCTTTCATCCGCTCCATTTGAAACTGATCCGGATAAAGCTTGTGCAACGCGGACGCAAGTTCGATCCCCAACTCAGGCGCGTCGAAGGCATTGCGTTCGGTGACAATCAGATTCACGCCCTCGCACTTCTGTCCCGCGTAATTACTCGCGTCAGGCGTAAAGGTCACCGGCACAAAACGAACACCGGAGATATTCCTCGCATTTAAGTATTGCGCGAGGTCGCGGCCCTTAATCCAGGGAGCGCCCAGGACTTCAAACGGCGTGTCTGTTCCCCTCCCTACCGACACGTTGGTTCCTTCGACCAGACCGACACCGGGATACAGAGTGGCCCCCGTCAGGCTGCGCAGATTCGGCGACGGACTGACCCATGCCAGCCCGGTCGAGTCATACCAGTCGCCGCGCATCCATCCCGTCATGGGGACGACCGTCAGCTTGGCATTGATATTGCGCTCGGCGTTGAACATCTTTGCCAGCTCCCCCATGGTCATGCCATGACGCACCGGCACCGGAAAATAGTTGGTAAAGCTCTCGTGTCCAGCGTCAGAGATTGGGCCTTGCACGAAGGATCCGGTAATCGGGTCAGGACGGTCGAGGACAATGATTTCAATTCCCGCCTTGGCCGCGCCTTCCAGGAAATATCCCAGGGTGGTCTCGTAGGTGTAGAAGCGGGCGCCCGCGTTCTGGATGTCTACCACCACAGCGTCCAGATTCTTCAACACATCGAGCGGCGGATGCCGGGCCGCGTCCTTCGCGCCATACACGCTATAGACGGCAACTCCAGTAGCCGCGTCACGCGAGTTGCCAACGTCAGTGGTATCCAGAGTGCCGGTCACTCCGTGCTCAGGACTGAAGATGGCTTCCAGAGAAATGCCAGGCGCCTGGGCGAGCACATCGATGGTGCGGCGTCCTTGTGCGTCAACTCCGGTTTGATTGGTCAGCACACCAATTCTTTTCTTGCCGGTAGTCGCGCGGACTGGATCGAAGTTTTGGCTCTCCAACACATCGATTCCGGACAGCACCATTCCATTGCGGACCGCCACGTGCCGGGCCGCAGTCTGCGCCTCGTTGTATCCAGTGATGCTCTTCCAGCGCAGTTCTTCCCTCGCGCTCACGCTCAATGGAAGCGCTGCGGCGACAGCCGTGGCCACCTTCGAGCGCAAGGCAATCGCGCTTCCCTTCCCCCGAGGATGCACCGCGTTGGTCAGCAGGATGATGTAGGTACGGGTCGTAGGATCAATCCACAACGAAGTTCCGGTGAAGCCGGTGTGTCCGAATGATCCTACCGGCAACAGTTCGCCGCGATTGCTGGAATAGGGCGAGTCGATGTCCCAGCCAAAGCCGCGCAGCTCTTGCGCGGTTGGCGGCTGCTGCGGGGTCGTCATCTTTTCGACCAGCAACGCGGGCAAGACTGTGCTACCACTGAGCAAAGCCTGAGCAAATTTTGAGAGATCATCCGCGGTCGAGAAAACGCCCGGCATGTCCGGCAACCCCGCCCATGCGCCGCGCAGTCGGATCGTGCACCACTCCCCGCAGCATCTTGCCTTCTTGGTCGTATTCGGTGGGAGCGATTTTTGGCCGCCAGGCGGCGGGCGGAAGGAAGCGGGTATGCGTCATCCGCAAAGGGCCAAAGATTTTCTGCGCGCAGTACGGCATCGAGCGAAGTGCCGGAAACCCGCTCGACCAGCGCGCCCAGCGTGATGAAGTTGACGTCGCTGTACAGAAGTCGCGAGCCCGGAGGAAATGCCGGCTTTTCTTCGTAAGCCATCTGGAAGGCTTTATCCCGTCCTTGCCAGGGCGTACTTAAGTCCAAATCTTTGGGCATGCCGGAGTAGTGAGTCAGTAGCTCGCGAACAGTGATGTCTTCTTTGCCATTCTGCGCGAACTCGGGGATATATTTCGCCACGGGGTCGTTTATGCGCACTTGGCCGCGCTGTACTAACTGCATGACCGCCGTCGTTGTGGCGACGACTTTTGTGAGTGAAGCGATGTCGAAGATGGTGTCCACGGTCATGGGCTCGCGGTGCGGCTCAAGCGATCGGTTTCCGAAGGCCTTGCGATAGATCACCTGCGCCATCGTGCCCGACCAGCAAGACCGCACCGGGAATCTGGCCTTCGCGGATAGCGTCTTGCACAATGGGGTCGAGAACACCGAGGCGGTTCGACGCAGGCGTGGGCTTAGTCGCAGCCGCGGGAGATGTCGCCGCCAAGAGACTCAGTGAAAACATCGCCGCCAAGGCGTGTCCAAAAAAGACGCGACAAGAGATGCGACGCGGATGCGAATTTGCGCTGGCTGTGTGGATATTTTGACTTTACACAACGACGGGAGGATTGCTCAAGAAACTGAAGTAAGGGGTGCCGTGTTGCCACATCGGCTGGGTTGAGCCTTTACTAGTATGCGAGAATCTGACTACGGTCACCTTTACCCATCCCCAACTTTGCTATAACCCGAACATCGAGCAAACTACACCTTTACCAGAAAGCTCTTCCTCGCTGAATACCGGGACCAGAACCGCCGCGCACTTCCCTGCCCCTGCATACGAACAACAGGATGCCATTTTCAGTCAGGCTTTTGATGTGCTGCGGGCTAGCGATCGCCGACCGCGCCTTTCCGGCAGCGTCTGTGGCAGTCACGAGCCACGGAAAATTAGTGGCCTTGAAGGCCTTTGGCCACTTCACCTACGAAATTGATTCGCCTGAAGTAACTACCGCAAGCGTCTTTGATCTCGCTTCCGTTTCGAAAGTCGTAGCCACAACCAGCCATGGCCATGATTCTCTACGAACGCGGCCTGCTTGATCTGGAGACGCCCGTCGTAGCCATCGTGCCCGAGTTTGCGGGCACCGAATCTGCAGCTTCCGAGTTTGCGGGTAATGCTCCGCTCCGCCGCCAAGTAACCGTTCGCATGCTGTTGACACACTCCTCCGGATTGCCTGCCTACGAAAAACTGTTTTTGCGGGTCCACACGCGAGATGAGCTTCTGGCTGCAGCACTCGCGACTCCTCTGGCCGCTGACCCTGGCGCCAGGTCCGAATACAGCGATATCGGCTTCATCATCTTAGGCGTCGCATTGGAGCGAATTGCTGACGCGTCCCTCGACCGTTTCTGCCAACATGAAGTTTTCGGCCCGCTAGGAATGTCGCGTACCGCTTTTAATCCGCCGCCCGCGTGGCGTTCATCGATCCCGCCGACGGTAGACGACCGCTCCTTCCGCAAACGCATCATCCAGGGAGAAGTGCAGGATGAAAATGCCAGCGTGCTAGGCGGTGTCGCTGGACACGCGGGCGTGTTTGCTACAGCGGAAGACTTGGCCACCTTCGCAAACGCCATGCTGATCGGAGGACGGCCGATTCTTCGCGCCGATACCCTGGCCGTGTTCACACAACGCGAAACGGCGCCCGCTGGCACTTCGCGAGCCTTGGGTTGGGACACACCGTCGTCTCCCTCGCAGTCGGGGAAATATTTCTCCGCGAATTCCTTTGGGCACCTGGGCTATACCGGAACTTCCCTGTGGATCGACCCAGTACGCCAGCTTTCGATCACATTGCTCACCAATCGAACCTGGCCCGACTGCAGCAATCAAGCCATCAGGCAAGTGCGGCCTCGCTTCCACGACGCGGTCATCGAAGCCCTGGAGGCCGATCTTTGAAAGTCCAATCCTTGAAACGTCGACGACACAAGACGCGGGCGGAATTGGGCAAGCTGGCTACCGAACAAGTCAACCAGGCCGCGGCAGACCTGGACTTGAAGTCGTCGCTCGAAGTGGCGCGCCTCATGAATTCCGAGGACGCCAAGGTTGCGGCTACGGTTAGCCGGGCTCTGCCACAAATTGCTCGCGCTATTAATCTGATTGCAAGTTGCTCTGAAGCGGGGCGGAAGGCTGATCTACGTGGGCGCGGGAACCAGCGGCCGAATTGCGGCTCTGGATGCGGCTGAGTGTCAGCCTACGTTCAACATCGATCCCAGAACGGTGCAGTTTCTCATTGCCGGCGGAGTCAAAGCTCTCAGCGAGGCAGCCGAAGCCAGCGAAGATTCGCGCGAACTGGGCACCCGGGAAATTACGAAGAAGAAGCCAGGAAAGAATGATGTGGTCGTCGGCATTGCCGCCAGCGGACGAACTCCATTCACGGTGGCAGCGATTCAGTCTGCCCGACGCCACGGCGCTCAGACGATTGCCGTCACCTGCAACCGAAATTCTCCGCTGGAAAAGGCTGCTCACTTCGCCATCGTGACCGAGGTCGGGCCAGAAGTTATCTCGGGATCCACCCGCCTGAAGGCCGGAACGGCGCAGAAGATGGTTCTCAACATGCTTTCTAGCGGCGCCATGATTAGGCTGGGCTATGTCTACGGCAACTTGATGGTCAACCTCCATCTGAAGAATGAGAAGCTTATCGAACGTGGTGTGAGCATCCTGCAACGGGCTGCGGGCGTCGGACGAGAAGAGGCGGTGAGAACCCTGAAATCCGCCGGGAATGATGTTCCTACGGCTCTGGTCATGCTGCAGGCAGAAGTTGGTCAGAAGGAGGCTCGACGAGCGCTGCATGCCGCAAGCGGACATGTCCGGCGGGCAATTGCGGCGGCCCGTGGTTTGTAGCGCGGGCGTCTCACCGGCTCTTGCTAGAATTGGCTGGAGTCTTTTCATCACGCACCAGGAAAGCATTCCGCTATGGATAAGTTCGTAGTTCGCGGCGGGAATCCGCTACTGGGAACAATCCGCGTCAGCGGAGCTAAAAACGCGGCGCTTCCCTGTATGGCCGCTGCCTTGCTCACCGAAGAGCCGGTCATCCTGGAAAACATTCCTCATGTGCGCGACATCGAGACCACGCGCAAGCTGTTGGCCGCGATGGGAGCGGAGGTCGAACTGGGCTACGGACGGGCCCAGCATCGCACAACTTTGTGCTGCCGCAATCTGGCGTCGCCCGAAGCATCGTACGAATTGGTCAAAACCATGCGCGCCTCAACTTTGGTGCTGGGAGCGCTGGTGGCGCGCTGTGGCCGCGCCCGCGTGTCGCTGCCCGGAGGTTGCGCCATAGGGGCCAGGCCGATTGATCTGCACATCAGTGCCTTGGAGCGGCTGGGCGCAGAGATCGTGCAGGACCACGGATACGTCGAAGCCAGCGCCAAACGTTTGCAGGGCGCCGAGATCGTCTTCGACAGGATCACCGTCACCGGCACAGAGGACGTGCTCATGGCGGCAACCCTGGCCGAGGGCGAAACCGTTCTGCAAAACTGCGCCCGCGAGCCTGAAGTCGTCGATCTCGCCGACTTGCTGAACAAGATGGGTGCGCGTATTGAAGGCGCAGGAACTTCGACCATCCGCATCCAAGGCGTGAGCAAGTTGCATGGAGCCAAGCATCGCATCATCCCGGATCGCATCGAGGCCGCAACCTTCATCATTGCGGGCGCGCTCACCGGAGGAGATTTAAATATCACCGGTTGTGATCCGCTTCATCTGGGTGCGTTACTGCAGAAACTTGGCGAAGCCGGCGTAAAGACGGCGCACACTGCGGGATCGGTTCGGGTGCAAGGTGACGCCCCGTTCAATGCCGCCGACGTTACCACCGAAGAATATCCCGGCTTTCCCACCGACATGCAGGCGCAGTACATGGTGCTGGCCACGCAAGCTGACGGCACTTCGATCATCACCGAGAACATTTTCGAGAACCGCTTCATGCATGCGCACGAATTGGTCCGCATGGGAGCGAATGTTAAGGTTGAAGGCAGTCGCGCAATCGTCCGCGGCAAAACTCCACTGAGCGCAGCAGCAGTCCTGGCTTCTGATCTGCGGGCCTCCGCATCGCTGGTGCTTGCCGCTCTGGTGGCCGAAGGTGAATCTATCATTGACCGCGTGTACCACATCGACCGCGGATACGAGAACATCGAAGAAAAATTGCGCGGAGTGGGAGCGCAAATCCGCCGCATCGGAGAGATTCTGCCGAAGCGAGCAGCCGTGCCCGCAGTGCGGGCCTGATCTAGAGTGGCCGGGTTCGGGTGCCCCATTTCTCGCCGTTTTTGCGAGAAGTGGGAAAATCCGACCCAAGAGTTGTCAAGACCCTCCACTTGAGCTTATTCCTGCAAACTCTTGATCTAGAAAGATAAATAGTTAAGGCCGTGATGTCCCATTTACCCCACTGAAACTGCTATTCTAAAGATAGTAATAGTAGAGATTGGCGCAGGCCCTCCCGCCTGCGCCTTTTGTTTTGCCCATGGGAAAAGCAAAATCAAAAGCAGACCGTTTCACACGGACGCACGCCCGCCGAAGAGAAGACTGCCCGGCAGCATGAGCTCGCTACCAAACTCCGCGGCGAACTCGCGGAGCTGGCATTCGCCGTAAAGGCGGTGAATCTCGGTTTTGGAGTGGCCAAGCCCTACGGCGATAGCCAACGCTTCGACTTCATTCTGAGATCGGGTTCAAAACTCTCGCGGGTGCAGGTCAAGTCCACCACCACTCTGCTGAACGGGCTGTACCGCATCAACGCTCACCGCCGCATCGGTGGCCGCGCCATCGCATACCTGCCCTCCGAGGTGGATTTCCTGGTGGCCTACATCATCCCCGAACAGGTCTTTTTTATTCTTCCTATCCAGGACATCCTCACCCGCACCAGCCTGCTGTTCTGCCCTAAAGGCTACCCCCGTGGCGGAATCAACGAGCCCTACCGCGAAGCTTGGCACCTGCTCCGGGAGACCAAGTAACCAGACTGAGGAGTCGCCATCGGCGTCATCCCGAGCGAAGCCGTTTTTCAGGCGGAGCGAGGGATCTCGCGCGCATCGCCACGACCGCTTAATTTCGACCGTGGAAGGGCACGGCTTCCAGCCGTGCCGCCAAGGTCCCAAAGATTCCTACACGCTGCCGTAAGGCGCAACGCCCCACCCGCGCCCTTTCCACTCTTGTCATCCCGAGCGCAGCCGTTTTTCAGCCGGAGCGAGGGATCTGGCGCGGATCGCCACGACAGCTAATTTCGACCATGGAGGCCACGGCTTCAGGAGCCTGCCCGTTTTTGCCGAAGCCTCGAGCGGAGCCGAGGGGGAAGTCGAAGGAGCCTCCCCTCAGCGAAGGCGAAGGGTGCTACCAACATCGCAAGATTCCTACCCGCGCCGTAAGGCGCAACGCCCCACCCGCGCCCTTTCCAGTCTTGTCATCCCGAGCGCAGCCGTTTTTCAGGCGGAGCGAGGGATCTGGCGCGCATCGCCACGACCGCTAATTTCGACCATGGAGGGCACGGCTTCAGGAGCCTGCCCGTTTTTGCCGAAGCCCCGAGCGGAGCCGAGGAGGAAGTCGAAGGAGCCTGCCCTGAGCAAAAGTCGAAGGGTTCCGCCAAGATCGCAAGATTCGTATACGCGCCGCCGTCTGGCCATCGAGCGGATGTGACGACGATCCCACGCTGACGTCTTCGCCGTGCTCCCCACCGTTTCGCGTACTCTGCGAAAGGATGGGTCACCGGAATCATCGACTGCTCATCGTCCCGCTTCGAAGAATGAACTAGCCCGGCCCTTCGCAAACAGCGCGAAAGCCGGGATACTCGCCAAGACTATGACGCTTGCGCTAGGAACTCCTTGCCCTCGAATGTGAATCCCTCGGCTTTACTGATCCCGATGCCCTTTGGGTGGATCGCTGCTTTTGAAGGGTATCGCGGCTTACTTGAGCACCGGCGTTGCTCGCGTGTCTCATGAGCAGTTGAAGGAGGCATGTCTCCACTACGACGCCTTTGACCCCGCGAACTTTGCCACGCACATGAAGGACTTTGCCGCCGAAGCGTCCGGGACAAAGGAGTCCGGCTACACCCTCACTGCTCGCGGACTCACCGCTGCCACCGAGATCATAAAGAGCATCGTAAAGGCGCCCGCTAACGCAAAGTGACCCGGCGGGTGGCACACCTTTCACACTAGTTAAATTCTCCAGACAGAAACCCATCCCAACTGAGGGCGGCCGGGTTGCCCCACTCTCCCTTCTTGAACCGCCTCTTCGTCCTCCTCACGCCGACCGCCTGGAATTCGCACCCTCCACTCTGGACCTATTGTCCCAGCCGCCAAGCTTGAGTGCGACGCCCATGCATGCGTCGCGGAGTTCGTCGGCAAGAGTGTGATCGTCCATGGAGCGGGCGAGAACCATGCCGCCTACGCACAAAGCCGCGATGGCGCGTGCCCGGGTGTGACGACGCCGCTCCTGAGCCGACAGGCTGCGTTCGAGGACGTCAACCATCGCCCGCAATACGTTCTCGAAAGCGCGCTTGGCGCTCTTGCCGCAGCGCGCGACATCGCCCGGCAATGCCACCATCGGGCAGGAATTCTCGACGTCCTCAAAATGCTGGCGAGACAGATAGGCTCGAACCACTTGCGGGCCGACGTCGGTGGATGACAAATCCACGTGCACGCCCTCCCAACAACTCTTCCATTCCGGATCGGTGAGGAAGCAACCCAGCACCTCGGCGTACAGATCGCTCTTGCTCTTGAAGTAGCTATAGAATCCGCCGTGAGTGAGGCCCGCTCCGGCCATGATCTGGCTGAGAGAAACATTCTCAAAGCCATGCCGATTGAAAAGCCGGCGCGCACTCTGGACGATATTTTTTCTTACCTCCGCGCGGTGACCAGCGGAATAAGGCATAAATTGTTCCTCCTATGTCGGGACGGGCCTGATCAAGCTGGCGGGGTCTGCCTACGCTTGAAAATATGCCTTCACATCCTTCCGAGTGAAGAAAGCCACCCACCACATCCCAATTGCAATCGGGATAAGAAACAGCAAAATCGTGAGGTCTCCGGCAGAGAGGCCGTCCCGAAGGCTGTGCAGAAATATCATGACTCCGAGGATGCTGAAGGCTGCCGCCAGAAGTCCGCTGAAGATCAACGTAGAGATACGGGCCCAGCGCCATGCTCGCAACAATCCGATTCCGGTAGCCACACCCCAGCCAGCGAAGAGAAGAACCCAACCGATGATGCTGTGGTAGAAACTTCCCATTTCTCCGTGTCCACCCGATTGGAAGTCGAACACCAATATCCCGAACCCGGCGAACGCGTTGCAAGCGACCGCCAGGTGGCCGGTAAGCTTGATTTTCTCAGAGCAGTCGACTGTGCTTTTCATCGGAGCCTTGCTGCTACATGGTTCGCGGGATTTTTACAGGGCAGTATGCGCCGGATCGCCTCGGTCTGCCTAACAAAATATTATCTTGATCATATTTTGGCACCATGCTTCCATGTGGAGGCAATGATGCAGGAAGGGATGACGGAAAGAACGGACCGCAGAGTATTTGGCGATGCGCCCACTCGACGACAAGTGATCGTCGCTGGCGCGGTGACGTTGGCTGGTCTGGCCGTGGGTTCAGCAGGCGCTCAGACCCAGCAGAGCATGAAGGAAGAGCCGAGCACAACGGCGGACAAAACGAAAACTTCTCTCCACCAGGAAGTTGATCTCAAAGCGAGCCCCCATCGTATTTACGAAATGCTGCTGGATTCCAAACAATTCAGCGCGTTCTCCGGCGAGCCCGCCGAAATCAGCCACGACGTTGGCGGCGCTTTTTCCATGTTCGACGGAAAGATTGTGGGACGAAACGTCGAGTTAGTCCCCGACCAGCGCATCGTGCAGGCCTGGCGGCCCTCCTATTGGGAGCCAGGCGTCTATACGCTGGTGAGGTTTGAACTTAAACCGGAGGGTTCCAAAACCAAAGTTGTCCTTGATCACTGGGGCTTTCGGGAAGGCGATTTTGGAGCACTTCGACTCGGGATGGAAAGCGCACTACTGGGAGCGGCTGGCGAAATATTTGGGGTAGAGCCAGACACGATTGTCGGTTTGGGACAACCGGCGGGTGGCACACCTTTTCACACTAGATACTGTTCCAGACAAAAACCCATTCCAACTGAGGGTGCCCCATTCTTGGCGAAGCCAAGGGTGGGAGGCAAGAATCCCAACATCGCCGCCGCTATGGTGTTTCTCTTTCCCAGCTGAACCCTGTCAAGCCCCTCATTCCACTCGTTTCCCGGCAAGCTCCTCATTCCAGGCTAAGAATAAAGTTTGGGTCGATGTCCCATTTGCTATACCGCCCCTGAAACTAAAAAGGCTGCGCTTGTCGCGGCCTTCCCTTTCAGATCCGTGTGAATCGGTGCAAAATAATCTGGTCATACTATTACTAGAAGATAACAAAAAGCCCGCAGCACCTTTCTTCTGCCACTGCACAAATTAAAAAGGCCGCGATTCTCATCGCGGCCTTTCGCTGAACTCGACTATTCCTTGACTCGGTTAGTGTCGCGGCCCGCCGTGACCACCGCCGTAGCCGCCACGGCCGCCGCCACCTGGCCCCCGGCCACGGCCTCCGCCACCTGGCTCCACGGCCACGGCCTCTTCCGCCGCCGCCGCCGGGACGGCCACCGCGGCCGCCACGATCTGGACGATCTCCAGGGCCGCGGTCAGCAGTGCCTCCAGCGACAGGGGCATCACGGTTGAAGTTGGGCTCAGGCTCGTCCGAATAATCGCCGCCGCCTTCGATGGTAAGAGCCGGCGCCGGAGCAGCTTCGCCGTGGGTCTCGCCCACCGTTCGTTCCGCCATCGCCGCCGCCCATCTTGGCGCGTTGTTCTTTAAGGATGGCCTTGCGCGAAAGACGAATGCGGTTGCCCTCAACCGCCAGCACCTTGACCAGCACCTGGTCGCCTTCTTTCAGTTCGTCGCGGACATCTTTAATGCGATGCTCTGCGACTTCGCTGATGTGCAGCAAGCCGTCCGTGCCGGGGATGATCTCGACGAACGCGCCGAAATCAGCCAGACGAGTCACTTTGCCGAGATAGGTCTTCCCTACTTCGGCCGTCGCCGTCAGGTCGCGGATGATCTGCAAAGCCTTGTTGGCGGAAACTTCGTCGTTCGAAGCCACGTTGACCTTGCCCGTGTCTTCCACATCAATCTTCACGCCGGTTTGCTCGATGATGCTGCGAATCATCTTGCCGCCGGGTCCAATCACGTCGCGAATCTTATCCACCGGAATCTGCAGGGTGTAAATACGCGGCGCGTACGCGGAAACTTTCTCCCGCGGAATCGACAAGCCTTCGCTCATCTTGTCGAGAATGTGCAGTCGTCCGCGTTGGGCTTGGGCCAGAGCTTCGCGCATGATTTGCGCGGTGATGCCTCCGACTTTGATGTCCATCTGCAAGGCGGTGATACCGTCCTTGGTGCCGGCGACTTTGAAGTCCATATCGCCGTAGTGGTCTTCGGCGCCGGCGATGTCGGTCAGGATGGCGTACTGATCGCCTTCCTTCACCAGGCCCATGGCCACGCCCGCGACCGGGGATTTGAGCGGAACACCCGCGTCCATCAACGACAACGAAGCGCCACAGACGGTCGCCATCGAGGAGGAGCCGTTCGACTCCAGAATGTCAGAGACGACGCGCATGGCATAAGGCCACTTGTCCTCAGCCGGAAGCACGAACGAAACCGCGCGCTCCGCCAGCGCTCCGTGACCGATTTCACGGCGTCCGGCCCCGCGCAGAAACTGAACCTCTCCCACCGAAAATGGCGGAAAATTGTAATGGAGCATGAAGCGTTTTTTGGCTTCGCCTTCGAAGACTTCCAGGCGCTGCATGTCGTCGCTTGTGCCCAAGGTGGTGGTGACTAGCGCCTGGGTTTCGCCTCGGGTAAAGATCGCCGAGCCGTGAGTGCGCGGCAATACTCCCACTTCGACCGAGATCTCGCGGACCTGATCAAAGGCGCGGCCATCGGGACGCCGCTTCTGATTGAGGACGGCTTCGCGAAACATACGCTCACGCAGAACTTCGTAGTAAGTCTTCAGTTTCCTCTGAGCTGCTTCGTCTTCTTCCGGGATCGCGGCCAGCAGTTCTTTCTTGAGTTCCCTGACCAAGTTATAGCTCTCGGCCTTAGGGTGCTTCTGGGTATCCAGGCGATCCGCGAGATTGTCGCCAATCTTTGCTCTCAGACTGTTGTAATAGGCCTCATCGAACTCCGGCGGAGTGACGGCCCGCTTCGGTTTGCCAACCTTCGCCTTGAGTTCATTGATGGTGGCGCAGATCTTCTTGATTTCGGCGTGGCCAAATTCGATGGCGTCCACGACGGTCTCTTCCTTTACTTCTTTAGCGCCTGATTCCACCATCACGATGCCGTCGGCGGTGCCCACAACCATGATGTTCAGCAGGCTGTCGCGCATTTCGCTATAAGTGGGATTGACCACAAAAGCGCCGTTGACCAGGCCCACGCGCACCGCGCCAATGGGGCCATTGAACGGAATGTCGGAAATGGTCAGAGCGCAGGAAGCACCATTGATCGCGGCGACATCGGGGTCGTTTTCTGTGTCAGCCGAGAGGACAAATGCAATCACCTGGGTTTCACAACGGAAGCCTTCCGGAAATAGCGGCCGGATGGGACGATCAATCATGCGGCTGGTGAGTATCTCGCGCTCGCTGGGACGGCCTTCGCGCTTGATAAATCCGCCGGGAATTCGTCCGCCGGCGTAAGTGTATTCACGGTAATCGACGGTGAGAGGAAAGAAATCGATTCCTTCGCGTGGGTCGGGGTTAGCCACACCAGTGGCCAAGACAACGTTATCGCCGATACGCACCACGGCCGCGCCGTGTGCTTGTTTGGCTAAATTTCCGGTTTCGAATGAGAGACGTTTACCACCGGCAAGTTCAACTGCTACTTCTTGTTTCATGATTCATTCCTTCTGGATAGGAGGGCACATGGGAGTCCGAAAGATCATACTGGATTGGGCGAGTGCCAGTTACGATGCTGAAGACGGCCGGAAACGCACCCGTCACGGCCCTCCTCATCGAGCAACTGCCGTCACCGGGACGACAGAATAATTGCGATTGCCTTCCGGTAAACACACGAGTAGCGCGAAGCTGGTCAGCCGCCAACTACTTGCGGAGACCGAGCTTGTGCACGACGGTCTTGTAACGGTCGGAATCGTAAGTCTTAAGATAGTCGAGCAAGCGACGCCGCTTGCTGACCAGCATGAGAAGACCACGGCGCGAACCGTGATCTTTCTGGTGCGCCTTGAAGTGTTCCGTCAACTGACCAATGCGCTCGCTTAGCAAAGCGATTTGGACTTCCGGACTGCCTGTGTCGGTGGCATGCGTGCCGTACTGGTCGATGAGGGATTTTTTTTGCTCTCTGGCTAGCACTAGCCTGGTGCACTCCTGTCTAATTTTTCAATTTTCTTTTGTAACGTCTTTGAGGGTAACACGTTGAACTCCAAGGTGTAAAGGCTGCACGGCCGGTGGCGTACCAAAGGGTGGCCTGGAATCTGCATCAGATATGGGTATAGTTATGTTAGGACTCATGCTGCAATGCGGACAATGCGGTCACGAGAACAATCCTCAGTACCGTTTTTGCGGTATGTGTGGAGCCCGTTTGCAATCCATGCCTCCTCCAAAGCAGACGCACCCGCCAGAACGCAGCACGCAGGCGGTGAGTGGTCCTTCGTTTCTGGGTTTGGCGGACGACCAGCCGAGCACTAATTTTCAATACCTGCTTGAAGACGACGCTCCTTCTGGCCACGGACGCATGTTGGTGCTGCTACTTCTGCTTGTCACCGCCGGATTCATCGGCTGGCGCTGGCATCGCGATGGATATCCCTGGGCGCGGCCAAACCCTGGTGCGACCGTGAGCACTGCGCCCCCCGCGGCGTCTACGCCGGCGGACAGCTCGGCTTCGGCCGCGCCGCCTGCGGCAGCGGGGACAGACCATCCGGAGGCCGCACCTAGTGCTGCACCCGCTTCAGAGAAAATTGATCTTGGCCCGCTACAGCCTGCGCCACACGCGGCCGATGCCAGCAACGCGGCAGCACCGCAAGCCCAAGCATCGCCAGCCCAAGCACCGCAAGCACCGGAAACCAAACCCTCAGAAATCTCAAACCCCAAGAACCAGGCGGTGGAAACTGACTCCGCCAAACAGGCCCCGCCGCAGTCGAAGGCTGATTCCGACTCTGACGAATCCACTGAGAAGCAAGCGGAACCTGCTGCCCAGCTCGCACCGGTGAAAAAAACAGCGCCGGCTTCCAAGGTCGCCGAGGAACAGCCAACCAATGTTTCTGCCACCGCGGCAGACGACAGACTCGTTGTCGAGGGCGAGAAATATCTCTACGGAAACGGAGTGCGGCAGAGCTGCGAGCGGGCGCAAAGAGATCTATTCGCAGCGGCTCAGCGCTCAAATCCCAAAGCCCAGAGCGTGCTGGGCGCGATGTATGCGACCGGTCATTGTGTGAATCGCGATCTTCCATCGGCATATCGCTGGTTTGCCAAAGCATTGCGCCAGGAACCGGGGAACGACCGAGTAGCGCAGGACTTGCAGGTTCTCTGGAAGCAAATGACACCAGCCGAAAGACAGGCCGCCTCCCGCAGCGGGCAATAAAATCCTTTTATCAACTGACCCTGTTGATTTTCGGTAGTGGCTCGGTTTGAGGTAGAAGCGAGCCGAACGCGCGATTATTGCGTCGCAAAGAACGCGACGCTTCGCGCGGCTGCCTAGATCCTTCACTGCGCAAAAAACGCTTGTTCAGGATGACAATCAAACTGAGCCACTACTTGATTTTCGCTGTGGCGCCATTCCGAATCGGGGCCTTAGGGCAAATGACGGGACCTCACGTGAATTCGCCTCTCGGGATCGCAACATGTCTGCCGTCACGATGGAGAGAGCTTCGTGAATTTGGTATTCGCCCGTCTCGGGTGCCGTGCAAGGTCAAATTAGTGCGACCCTCTTTCAACTCAGCCAGGGTCTTCGTCGCAGACGCCACCGAAGCCATCCGGTACAGCGGCGCTCAGTGTGTGAGCAAACGGTCCAGAGCTTCCTTTGCCCCTTGGTTGGTCGGGTTCAGTTGTACGGATTTCTCATAGCTCTTTATGGCCAGGTCGCGGTCACCGTGACTAGCGTACGCTTCCCCGAGGCTGTCGTAGACATTGGCGGAATCAGGATAGGATTCCACGTTGAGCTGGAATATCTGGATTGCTTCCTCTAGTTGTTTCTGCTCCATCAATATGTACCCGAGCCGATTAAGATCACTCTCGAAGTTAGCGTAGAAATTAAGCGGATCTGCTCGGTACTTGCGGATCGTGCGCCGGGCGCCCTCAACATCTTTATCCAACACGGCCGCGCGCACGACCTCGGTCAGCGGTGGTTGCGGAAGGTAGCTGAGAATGGCGCGCATGGCCGGGTCGACGTTGTTGCGGTAGTCCTCGAACGTAAGCTGGGCGGCAAGCTGGGGAGCAATCCAGGGGCGCCGGTCGCGAGGATCAGCCTCTTGCCAGTACAGCGTCGAAACGAAGACCTTGATCAAGCTGTTAGGAAGGGTAATCTCACCGTGCTCTCCATAACCATTCGGACTGCTGCCCGTGGGCTCGCCGACAAACAGGGCGTTGGTATGTCGCTCGAGGTACACCGCGCACATTCCCGCAGCGGAGAAGGTCATGCGTCCGGTAATCGCAAACAGTTTGCCGCGCTGGTTGATCTTGTCGGATCGGATAATGCCATAGATCAAGGGCCAGTTCAGGTATCCGTTGCCACCACTATTGTTGCGTATGTCAATGACCAGCCGATCCACCGGATTCGCGTCTATGAAGGCGAAGACTCGTTGGAAAAAGTCGGCCAGCTTTTCATCGGATTTATCCTCTACCGCGTTGTACTTCAGGTATAGAGTTTGGGAATCCTTGAGGTATTCGAACCAATACGCGTTCTGGGGATCTTTTCGCCACAGCGGGAAGGGGTTGGCGGCACCGTCGCTCGCATCCGCCCAGGTCACCTGGTGCGCTGCTTCCATCGTGATGGGCTTCAGGTGCACCGTAATCTGCTTGCCATCTTTGTCCACCGTCACCGCGGCATCCTCCTTGTTGTCGACGATCCCCAGGCCCTCAAGAAACTCGGGGAAGCCCAACCAGTCGGGGGTCACGTCCTTCACCGTCATTTCATTGTCGCGGTTCACAATTTCGCTCATTCGACGGTACGCTTCCTCAGCGTCAAAGTTACCGATGCGCACCACCTTACCGCCGACCACTTCGCGGTAAGCGGGCGCACCGCGTTGTACATAAAGCCCTTCCTTGAACAAATAGAATTTGATGGGATAGCGTTGCAGCCCAAGTGTTGGGTTATAGAAGGGAGAGAGAGAAGTGTGTCCGTCGCCCACCATAGCCACGATGCAGGCTAGCTCGACGAGGATCTGATTGCGAGTCAGCGAAGGTATACGCTCGTTCAGTCGACTGACTGTAGCGTCAAACTGCTCTCGCGTCATGCTGTGGAATAGGTTCTTGTGTCGCTTGGGCATTTCCACAGACAAATAGTGCAAGTCGACGCGCCATTTCAGAGCGTCGTCGGCCGAAACCGGCGCGAGGCTCTTACCCTGGACGAGGGTGGCAAAATTGCTGAGAATCAGCGTAAGAATAGGTATCACGACCTTGACTGACACTGTCATCGGGTTCCACCTCAGTCGAAGACTGGGAACCAATCAGTCCGATAGACGTGTTCGAAACGTACTTGTAATCCCTGAATTCGTCACCACGGGCGGGCGGGCTGAGGGTGGAGGCGATTTTCGCGTCGCCACATCCTACCTCCCATTGCGTTGACAGGGTTGGTGTATAGCGTTCTCGCGTGTTTTGCGAGAAATGGGCTGGGACTATACTTCAAACGCGAAAATGTGAGCCACCCGTCCCGGTGAAAAAAGGACACCCGCGGCACGATTCCTTCCATCCCAGCTTTGCAAAAGCCGCAAAGGTGCGCCACCAGCCCGAGTTGCTATACTCGACCGACGGTGCGAGAGCTTCTTGTTGCACGACTTCGGGGGAGAGAATCCATGAAACCCACTCACATTTACCGCGTCTGTGTTGTGTTCATCGGACTGCTCGTGGTAACAAGCGCGGCAGCGGGACAAGAGCAGACCCTTACGTTTCGTAGGGCCGTAGAGCTCGCTTTAGGACATAGCAGCGAAATGGCTCTGAGCCGTGCGGATGAGGTTCGTGCTTACCAAACCTATTTGGAAGCACACGATTCCTACGTTCCAAAAGTCGCCATCGGCTCTGATATCGGCTACGCATACGGATTCCCCTTGAGTCTCGAAGGCTCCGCGCCCACGCTTTTCAATGTGACTACCCAATCATCAGTCTGGAGTCTCGCGGAACGGGAATTTATCAAAGCTGCGAAGGCAGAGTGGCAGGCGAGCAAATCCCAAGGCCGCAACCAGCGGGCTCAAGTCATCATGGATACAGCCTTAACGTACATCGAGTTGAATCGGTGGGAGTCGAGAGTGCCCATTTTGCATTCGGAACTGAGTGTGGCGGAAAATATCGAATATGCTGCGGCTGAGCGAGTGAAGGAGGGTATTGATAAAGCGATCGAACAGACCAAGGCTGATCTCATTGATGCCCAAGTGCGAGTCCATATCGCCGAAGCAGAAGGCGCTGTTGACATCCTGCGTACCCGCCTTTCGCAGCTCACGGGCGTGCCTGCGGAATCAATCAGGACCGTGCGCGACTCCATTCCTGTCTTGAGGGAAGACCGGCCCGCAAACGATGTGGTCCCTCACGCGCCTCAATCCAGCCCCGCTATCGAATCAGCCGAGCGATCCGCCCTGGCTAAGGAACGGCGTGCCAAGGGCGAGCACCGGGCGTTGTATCCTACGGCTGATTTCGCTGCGCAATATGGCCTGATAAATACGTCACTGACCAACTTTGAACAGTTCTTTGTTCCCCGTTCTTTCCAGCCGCACAACGTCACTTTTGGTCTGGTCTTGCGCTTTCCATTCCTCGACAGATCGCAACAGGCCCGGGCTGCAGCTGCTGACGCTGAGGCGATTCGTTCCCGCAAAGAGGTTGAGCAAACCAAGAACAAAGCGGCATTGGATGCGCTTAAGCTGCAACGCAGCGTGGAGCAGTTATTCGCAGCTCGCCATGTTGCAGAGCTTCGCTACAAGTTGGCCGAGAATGAGCTGGACGCGGCTCATGCCCGCATGGAAGCCGAGGCGGGTACGCAGCGAGAGGTGCAAAACGCTGCCATTGATGCCGGCGAACGGACACTGGAACGTATCAACGCAGACTTCGAACTTCAACGAGTAGAGTTGGAACTGCTCCGCGCAAGGGGCGAACTGGAGAGCTGGGCCATCCCGAGTGAGTGAGCTGAACTGAAATCTCGCCTAAGTCGTGAATTGCAATCCATGTGCCCCGAATGCTGGAAACGTCGCAAACTCGCGGAGTACAGTGACGCCCAGGTTAGCGTCCAAAGAGCGGACGCGAACCCGGGGCACCAGGCCGATGGCACAACAGTGCTATTTCGCCAGCAATCCGCGCCGGAGTGCTGACCGTACTTTAGAAAGGAAGAGATATCTGTTTGTCCAGCGCTGAGTTAATCGGAGGCGCAGCCGACAATTCGCTGGTGTCGGCTATACGCTCGGGCAACGAGAACGCGATGGCGACGCTATACGACCGTTACTCTCCCATCGTTTATTCGGTTGCCTTGCGCGTGCTGGGCGATACGGGCGCGGCTGAGGACGTATTGCAGGAAGTCTTCATGCAGTTGTGGCGCAATCCGGGAGGGTTCGATTCCAGCCGCGGCAATCTGGCAGCGTGGCTGGCGGTAATTTCCCGTAACCGCGCCATTGATGCCATCCGAAAGCGCCGTCCCGATACCGACATTGCCGATGTCATTGTTTCGGTCGAACCTGACCTGGCCGGAGATGCGGAACGCGCCCGCGCTATGGAGAAGGTTCGCGGCGCTCTAGGAGCCATGCCGTCCGCGCAACGTAGTGCTCTCGAGATGGCCTACTTCGAAGGATTGACGCATACCGAAATCTCGGCCAAGACAGGCGAGCCACTGGGCACCATCAAGACTCGCATCCGCGCCGGATTGCTGGCCTTGCGCAAGGCTTTTAACCCATGAGCGAACACGAACAATTCGACGAGAACCTCGCACTCTTCGCTCTGGGTAGCTTGACGGGCGACGAGCTGACGGTGTTGGAAAAGCATCTGGAGGAGTGTGCGGCGTGCCGGCGCGAGCTCGAGCAACTGCGCGGAGACATGGCGCTCATGGCGATGTCCGTTGGCGGTCCCAAGCCGCCCGCACGAGCACGCCAGCGGCTGCTGGATGCCATTGCTCATGAACCGCATCGAACCTCACTTCGGGCGCGCCGTGCGTGGTGGGCGCTCGCGCCGTGGTACGCTGCCGCCGCACTTGTTCTGCTAGCAGGTTGGTTCTGGCGGCAGAGTGATCAGCTGTCCCAGCGCGTCGCCCGATTAGAGAGCCAGTCGGCTGAACAGCAGGCGCAACTGCAGCAGGCTCGCGAAGTGGTGGCGACTCTAACCGCGACCGACGCCTTGGTGGTCCCGGTCACGGCGCCGAATACGCCACCCCAGCCTCAAGGCAAAGCGATTTATGTGCGCGACAAAGCTCGCCTGATCTTTGTGGCGAGCAACATGCCGGCGCTGCCTCCACAGAAAGCTTATGAGCTATGGCTGATTCCAGTACAGGGCGCGCCTATTCCAGCTGGTGTTTTCAAGCCGGATGCTCGCGGCAGCGCAATTGTGATCCACCCACCATTGCCGGCAGGAGTGGAAGCCAAGGCGTTTGCCATTACGGTCGAGCCGGAGGCAGGATCGTCATCGCCTACGATGCCGATTGTGATGATGGGCGCAGGAGGGTAGCGCGGCTTAGGCGTAAGACTAGAAGTCGCTTCAAGCGCTTCGCGATCCACTTATGGATGGTCACGTTTCTTCGGCGATGACGTCCGTGACATAGGCTCGGCAGGCTTGTCGGGAGGGAAATTGCTGCTCAGATAATCAATGAAGGCGTCGCGATCAGCGGCATCGACCACCGCTCCCCACTTGATCATCTTGTCGACTTCCTTGGTCCACGCGGCCTTATTCAGCCGTTGCTGCACGATGATGCGCGAGTCGTGGCACTCCAGGCAGGCGGTGCGAACCTTCCCCTGCACAGGCCCCGGAGGCAGCTCGGGCGATTGGGACCAGAGTTGCGGCACACTAAGAAGAGTAAACAACGCGATTGTCCACACGCATTGCCGGACCGAAAAGTTCTGGAAGCTATCACGCTGCGACATGGATCTTCACCTGATCAATCGCGTTGTAGAGATATCCGCTTGGATTCCAGTCGGCGGATTGCGGCTGAGTTCGGCCCTGACTGTCGGTGGCGCGGGACATCAGTGTGTAGTCCCCCGCCTTGGGTGCTTTCCAATCGTAATTCCACAACCGCCATGCGTAATGAGCCTGCTCTTTGCTTAGTTGCGCGGGCTGCCAAGTGGCGCCGGAGTCAGTCGAGATCTCCACGCGTACCACATCAGCTTCGCCGGCCCAAGCCGCGCCATGGATATGGACCGCTTTCGATTTAAGGAGAGGACCGTCAGCCGGCCCCGCGATGATGGATTTCACATTAAGCCCTGTGACGGCATGCGTATCATCCGGATTCACTTGCCCACCCGGGGCAATCGGCTGATTTGGCATCCTGTACGCCGGCTTCATGAAGTTTCCTTCAAACTCCTTGTCCAGCACTTTGATCTCGGTCAGCCACTTGCATGAAGCAGCGCCGATCCATCCCGGCACGAGACAACGCGCGGGAAATCCATGATGCCTAGTCAGCGGCGCGCCGTTCATGTGGGTCGCGACCAGCGTGTCGGAATCGGTCGCCTTCTCTACCGGAATGCTGCGGATGAATGCCGGCACTTTACCCGGAATCTCGTCCAGACCGCGAAACATGACGTGCTTGCCGGTGCTCTTCAGTCCGGCGCGCTGTAGCAGATCGCGCAGCCGCGGGCCGGTAAATCGCGCCGTCCCCACCGCACCTTTTTCCCATTGGACGCCGGGCACCTTGGGTTGCTGGAAACGACGTCCGTTTCCAGCGCACTCGAGAGTGTTGGTTACGCTATGGGGTTCGAGCTTGGCCAGATCGGCGAGGCTTAATGTCAACGGCTTCTCCACTTCTCCAGCAATCGTCAGCTGCCATTCGCCCGCATCGAGCGTGCTGGGTTCGTGCATGTGATTGCGGACGAAGAAATGGTGGACGGGAGTAATCCAGGAGTCGGCGAACTCAGGGGGCATCTCCAGGTCCAGAAAGCGGGCCGAGCGAACGATCATGCCCTCCTTGCCCGGCACCACGACTTCCGCGTTATCCGCCGCCCAAGAGAGCAGCGGGTAGGAGGCTGCGGCCGCTACCATCGCTCCCGAAACCTGCTGGAGAAAATCGCGCCGTGAAATCATTGAGGTCGAATGGCTCGCATTGAATGTAGGTCTCTAGGCGGATGAAGGTCAAGACCGGCCAGCCAGAATTTCTATGGCACTGACTGAGCGGCGGCTTGACCTTGCAGCATCCATTAGCCCATAGCCTAGAACGTATAAATCAGGTCGAATTGGAAGCGATTGAGATATGGCTCGCCCAGTCCAGGTTTGCTGATCGTCTTCTGCACCAAAGCAGCATTGTTCTCCAGATTGGTATTCAGAACTTTCCCGTGCCACCAGGTAACGCTGGCCAGGGTATTGGCGCGCAGCTTCCATAAGGCGTAAACACGATGCTGGAGGAGATTGGTCGGAGTGCGTTGATCGCTTTCGCCGAATGATGCGATGTCGGCATCCTGCTCCTGACGCAGCCACGCGTATCCGAATTGCACGTCATTCTTATTTCTCGTCTGGCCCAGGCTGAAATCAACCCCGTACTCTTTGTTTTGGCTGCCGATGCTGGAAATCACCTTACCTTTGGAGTCGAGCGGGTGGGCTTTCGCATCGAGGTTCTCCTCAAATTCCAGCAACAAGTTAAGCGGCAACCGCTCGAAACCGGTTTTGATTTGGTTGTTCAAAATCAAATCGGCGTAATCGAACCCGGAGTAGAAGTGAGGAACTCCGGCGGGATCGAGGTAGGTGGCGTTGGTCATTCCGTTGGGAGCGAAAGCGCACGGCGCGAAGGCAGGCAATCCTGCCGTACTCTTGGCGCAACCCTGGCCTTCACCGGGCACTGGGAACGGCCCCACGGCCGGCGGTCCCGCGGCGCCAGTGGTGGTGGCTCCGACTGCGAAAGCGCTGGCTTGCAGAAGAGCATCCGGGCGGTTCCACTTCAAACCTAGATACGAGGGAGTGACTGTCCAGGGTCCGAATTGCAGTCTGGCGGAGGCTTGCCCGCCCAGAGCATAGGAATCTTGGGCGGAGACAGGGGACGCGCCGGCACTTCCCGAATTTTCGTTGTACAGCAACTGGATGGCTTGGACGGTTAAGTTTTTCACCGGCCCGGAGAAATTGAAGGAGAATTTCTGATCGAAGCCCTCCGGATTTAAATCCGGGTCACCAGTGACCGAGGTCCGCTGCCACAGGTACGCGAACTTACCGCCGGTGAGAGAGAGCCAGTTGTGCGCTATCGGGTTGTAGGTGATAAACGCTCGATCTAAACCGATGGTTTTACGATCAAAGAAGTTGGTGAAGGTCTCGTTGGTTGTAGTCGGATCGCCGAGAGATCCCGTGGCCAGATAAATACCGGCGGTGAAATCTTCGTTCAATTTGCCATCGAAGCCAAAGCGGGCGCGGATGCGCGCGCGGTTGCGGTCCGGAATACCAGATTGGGTGAAATTCTCGCCCCGGATCCGGACGTCTCCGTTGAAACGGAGGCGGGACAGCAGGTCCTGTACGGCGCTGAGGCGCTTGTCCTGCTCTTGCGTCCTGCTGTCGACCAGGGAGAGCGCGGTCTTAGCCTCCACCGCGCTCGATGAAGCCTGGTCTGCCAGACGCTGGGCTTCCGCGGCTGACTGCTGCGCCTGAGCGGCCGTGCTTTGCGCCTGGTCAGCGCTGCTCTGCCCTTTTTGAGCTGCGGCATTCGCCTGCTGTGTGGCATCGAGCAATTGCTGCAGTTGGGACTTCAACTGGTCCACCTGCTGGCGCTGGGCTTCCATTTGTTGCTGCTGCGCGGCCAAAGCATCGCGCAAGTCTTGTACTTCTTTGGCGCTGGCCGCCGGCCGTGAGGATGTCTTGCGGCTGGATGCGGGTTTTGAATCAGTTTGTGCCACCGCAATGGTGGCGACTAAAGTAAGAACGCTGACCCGAAGCAAGGCTTTCATCACTTTCCCCTTTTTTGTTCCAACGAGTAAAAATCGTGTTCTAAACGCCCTACTCACTTCTGCATCTAATTCATAAAGACGACTAATACCATAGACTAACTCGTATTAGCGACGTACAGACCACGCCTCACACCTCGTCTACGAGTCGAACGAACCTGGGGAGAACCTGAGTCTAGGTCGCCGGCGTCAAACCCCACTGGTGCTGCAGGCGGCGCTCAATGGTCTTGAAGACCAGGCCGTCGACTACGTATCCAATCGCGATGATCAGGATCATGACGGCGATGACCTGGCTCATGTCATTCAGTTCCCGCCCCATCATGAGCACTTGCCCGAGCCCCAAACTCATGTAGAGCATCTCCGCAGTAATCAAGGAGCGCCAGGCAAATGCCCAGCCTTGCTTCAGGCCGCTGACAATAAAGGGCAAGCTGGCTGGTAATAGCACGTACCAGAACAACCGGAATCCGTGGGCTCCCAAGTTGCGTCCTGCCATGGCGTAGATCTTCGGCATCTGCTTGCGCCCATCCTCCATGGCCATGGTGACGGACAGCAGTGATCCCATGATGACCACGAAGAGAATGGCGTTCTGGTTGAGACCGAACCAGAGCAAAGCCAGGGGCCACCAGCAGATGCTGGGCAAGCTCTGGAGGCTCACCAGCAACCCACCCATGGTCTCTTCCAGAAACTTATTGCTGGCTACACCCAATCCCAGAACAGTTCCAGCCACGACGGAAATTCCGTAACCAATCAATACACGCCGCATGCTGACCGCGATCGCAATCCAGAAGCTGTGGTCCTGGAAGCCGGCATACAACGCCTCCGTAACCCCCTTTGGCGTGGGGAAGAGGTAAGGCGGCCAGATCTTGAGCGCCGCCAGCAGCGACCAACTCCCGAGGAGCACAGCGTAAAAGATTGCGTGTTTACCGAGCCGCTTCAAGGCCGTATTGCTCCTCCAAAGATTTGTTAATCTCTTCGCGCAGGTCATCGAGAATCTCGCGCGCGCTCTTGGCTACACTAACGTCTTCCAGGTGACGGGGACGCGGCAGATCGACCGAGTACTCCCGCTTCAACCGTCCCGGACGGAAGGTAAGCACGGCAACGCGATCGCCGAGCCGAACCGCTTCCCGCACATTGTGGGTCACGAAAATAATGGTGCGTCCGGTTTCCGCCCAGATGCGCTCCAACTCGTCGTGGAGGAGATCGCGAGTCTGCGCGTCCAGGGCCGCGAATGGCTCATCCATCAGCAGGACGTCGGGTTCGGTGGCGAGGGCGCGGGCGAGGGCCACGCGCTGCCGCATCCCACCGGAAAGCTGATGGGTGTAGCTATCCTTAAATTGCGACAGGTGAACCAGGCGCAAGTAGTACTGCATCCGTTCCTCCCGCTCGGCCCTGGAGACGTCCTTTCATCTTCATGCCAAACTCAACGTTCTCCCCCACCTTGAGCCAGGGAAACAAACCAAGTTCCTGGAAAATCAGGATGCGGTCGGTGCCGGGCGCGTCCACTTTGTGGTCGTCCACGAGCACGCTGCCTGAAGTCGGCATGATGCAATCCTAGCGATCAGATGCAGCAGAGTTGACTTGCCGCAACCTGAGGGCCCGACGATGCAGAGGAATTCACCCGGCTTCACCTTCAAGTTGATATTGTCGAGCGCCAGGCAGGCGAGTGCCGTTGTCCACTTTGTAGCTCAACGAAATGTTCTTCAACCAAACTTTTGGTGTGCCATTGACGTCGCGCTGACGTATTGGCGACAGAATCGGCTTCGGACGAGTCGCGCCCGAGCGGGCTGGACTCCTGTGATCCAAGCTTCTGTGATCTAAGAAAGACGGTTGCGGGGCTACATTGGGTGTCATTGGATTGCCTTCTTCCCTTTTTCTGCCAACACCTGGTTCAGTAGAGTCAAGTCATACATGCTGGACAGGTCGGGCATTTGATGACCGAGAAAACCGGCGTCATAGGCCGAGCGAGCCGAAGTCAGCATTGAATTCCGCAGAGGATCGTAGATGACCTGCAGTCGTCCGAAGGCTTCGTCCAGCACGGCGGCCGGGAGTGCTTTGCCGGTTTCTCTTTGAATCTGCTGGTTGAGAAGTCTTTTCGCGTCGGGCAAATGAGCGTTGATCCAATCAGTGAGTTCGACGTGCGCCTGAATCCAGCTCTTGACCAAATCCGGATGCTCACGCAGAAACTTCGTGCTCACGATCAAGTGGGTGGTGACGAATTGCCCTTGAGGCCAGAGATCGCGCTCGTCGAGGAACAATCGCCCGTTCCCTTCCCGAATAAGCCGCGTCGCCCAAGGCTCGGGGGCCCAGGCAGCATCGAGTTCCTTCTTCAGAAATAGAGAGAGCTGATCCGGATTGGCCAGCGGGATGACCTGCACATCCCCGCCTTTGTCGGTCGATTTCATGCCGTGAGCTTTGAGCCACGCGCGTAAGGCGACGTCCTGGGTGTTGCCTAACTGTGGTGTCGCGACCCTCTTGCCGTGAAAATCTTCCGGCTTCTGGATTCCGGAATCGTTGCGCACAACCAGCGACGCTCCGCCGCTGGCGGCGCCGGCAATCACTCGCAACGCTTCTCCCTGAGAACGCACATAGCCGGAAATGGCCGGATTGGGACCGACGTAGGTCATATCGATCGCTCCGGCAAACAAGGCTTCAATGGCCGATGGACCGGCGTTAAAGCTGGTCCACTGAACCTTGACGTTCGGGCCCATGGCCTTGTCGAACCATCCGTTCGCCTTACCGATCATGGGTTGGGCGTGGGTGATGTTGGGAAAGGCGCCGACGCGGATGACGGTTTGAGAGAGACCGAGCAAAGGCGTGAGAATGACGGCAAATATCAGAAAAGGCCAAGGATGAAGCGCCGAAGCGCCGCGCCAGCCAGACGCTGACCTCACTTATCATCTGAAATGGAAGCCTATTCATCTTTGCCCTTGTTCACGTGGCCGTGCACGACCATGGGCAGAACGCTGGCTTGATCGTTCTTCTTCTTGCGCTTGCCGGATTTGGAGGAACCGGCGCCACTCACGATGTCGGCGAGGGTAGTGTGCTCGAGAATTTTGGCCGCGGCATCGCGCACGTCGAGGAACACCTGGTAGAGCGCGCGATGCTCCGCGTCGTGATCAATCAAGCTGCGCAGCTGCTCAGCATCGCCAAACGGCGCCAGTGGACCGTCAATCAGACGGATGATTTCGCTAAGATGGATTTCGTTAGGCGGCCTACGCAATTGATATCCGCCCTTGGCGCCGCGAGCGCTTTCTACGATGCGCGCGTTTTTCAACTCGAGCAGAATCAATTCCAGAAATTTTTCCGGAAGTCCTTCTTCATAAGCAACGTCGCGGATGCGGATGGCTCCCTGGTTGTAATGCCGGGCCAGCATCATCATCGCCTGCAGCGCGTAGAGCCCTTTTTGCGAGATCTTCATATTCTCCATACTGCCATAAACTCTATTGTTTTAATAGACATTATTGGCTTAGGAGGGAATAGCAAGTGGCGGGCCAGTTGGCCAGGGTGCGCGGCAATTCTGATAAGTCTCTGTTTTCTTATTATTTACCGATACGTCCCAAAGAGCATCGACTGTCGGCATATGCATTCGTTTTCACTTCTGGAAGCAAACCCTGCCTGCAAAATGTGCCGGTTTGTCTTGGCACCCAGCGAACCGAACCGGATGCGTTTGATTTGCTTGGACAGTTGGTTCGATAATTGCCTTGCCGAGTGAACCAAACAAATGCGTCCGCTTTGGTTTTGGTTATGGGTACTGGTCATTGTCGTGGCCGCCTGGATTTGGCCGTGGACCGCGACCATGCTCCGATGTTATCTGCGCCTGCGACGACGCCTGCCTCCTCTGCTCCACCCTCACAACCTGCGAAGTGAAGAAAAAGGAATTGCCATTTCGGGCCGGTTGAAAATGGACACTAGCCAGCAACCCGCTGCTTGCGCCTCTTACACATGGCTGTGATAGACTTCGGGCCATCCGCAGTTTCTTTCCTTGGGGCTTGATCTGCGGGTGTGCGAATTTCCGACCCTTGGAGGTCTGGTAGATGGGCCTCGCTCTTCTGGCGATTATCTGGCTGATCACCTTTGTTAGCACTTACTTCTTCGCAGCAAAAACCTGGTGGCTACCGCACGGCGCTTCCACGTCGGCCCAGTGGATTGACCACCAGTTCGCGATTACCTATCTGCTGATGGGGGTGGTTTTCGTGGCGGCCCAGGGTGCGCTGGGGCTGTTCGTGTGGCAATACCGCGATCAGGGGAAGGCCGCCAAGGCAGATTACTCCCACGGCAACATTAAGCTGGAAGTGATCTGGACCACGCTCACGGCCGCTCTGTTCATTGGACTGAACCTGATGGGCAGCCCCATCTGGGCGGCGGAGCGCTTCGAACCCGCGCAAGCAGGTTCGGTTCCGGTCGAAGTTACCGGCATGCAGTTCGCCTGGTACTTTCGCTATCCCGGGCCCGGACGGCAAGTTTGGCGCTACCGCTCCCAAGTTGATGGATCCCTCGGCTGGCAGTGAGGCTGCCATCGGCCTGGATACTTCCGATCCGGCCGCGAAAGACGATGTGGTCACCGGCACGATGTATCTGCCGGTCAATCGCCAAGTGGATCTGACCCTGCGCGCTGTGGACGTGATTCACAGCTTCTTTGTCCCGTCTATGCGCTTCAAGCAGGACGCAGTCCCCGGGCTCGCGATCCACATGCACTTTACACCTACGGAAGTCGGGGATTACGAGATTGCCTGTGCCGAGCTTTGCGGCCTCGGCCATTACAAAATGCATGGAATGCTGAAAGTCGTCAGCCAAGAAGATTTTGACAAGTGGCTGGCGGCGCGGGAGGCGGAGAAACAGTAAATGGCTACCGGAGAAGTTGTCCACGTTCACGCTGCCCCTCAGGGCTTTATTCGGAAATATATTTTCAGTCTGGACCACAAGGTAATTGGGCTGCAGTATTACTTTCTGGCTTTGACGGCGGTGTTCGTCGGCATGTTCCTCTCATTGCTGATGCGCATCCACATGATTTGGCCAACCGCCGTGCTGCCGCTCGTCGGCGAGATCAAGCCCGAGACTTACCTCGGCTTGCTCACCATGCACGGCACCATCATGGTGTTCTTCGTGTTGACGACGGCTCCGCAAGGCGGATTCGGCAACTACTTTCTGCCCATCCAGATCGGTGCGCCGGACATGGCATTCCCCGTCCTGAACATGCTTTCGTTCTGGACGACCTTCGTGGCATTCGTGGTGCTGCTTGCCGCCTTCTTCGTGAGTGGCGGCCCGCCGTTACATGGCTGGACGGGATATGCGCCACTGAGCGCGTTAACCAACTCAGGCCCAGGAGAGCAACTGGGCGCAGACTTGTGGATCACCAGCATTGCGATTTTCTGTATCGCCTCGCTGATGGGTGCGCTGAATTTCATCACTACAACGCTCGACCTGCGGGCCAAAGGCATGACCATGATGCGCATGCCACTGACCTGCTGGGCATGGTTCATCACGGCGATTCTCGGGCTGCTGGCTTTCGGCGTTCTGCTTTCGGCCGGCATCCTGCTGCTGCTTGATCGCAACCTCGGAACGAGCTTCTACGTCCCGCTAGTCGTCGTGAACGGCCAGGTCATGGGACACAAAGGCGGCTCCCCGCTGCTCTGGCAGCACCTGTTCTGGTTCTTCGGACATCCCGAGGTCTACATCGCGATTCTCCCGGGGATGGGCGTGGCCTCGCAGTTAGTTTCCACTTTCTCGCGCAAGCCGATCTTCGGATACAAAGCGATGGTTTACGCCCTGATGGCCATCGGCTTCCTGGGATTCATGGTCTGGGGCCATCACATGTTCATGAGCGGCATGAGCCCGTATTCGGCATTTGCCTTCTCGCTCATGACCATGGCTATCGGCGTACCGTCTGCCATTAAGACTTTTAACTGGCTGGGCACCCTTCATAAGGGACGGATTCGCTTACAGACTCCGATGCTTTATGCCATCGGCTTCGTCTCACTGTTCGTCTCCGGCGGGCTGAGTGGGCCGTTTCTGGCACAGCCGGTTCTTGATATTCCGCTACACGACACGGCGTTTGTGGTGGGCCATTTTCACCTGATCATGGGCGTAGCCGCGATTTTTGGCATGTTCGCCGGGACCTACTACTGGTTCCCCAAGATGTTCGGCCGCATGATGAATGAGACCTGGGGCAAGGTCCACTTCTTCATTACGCTCGCCGGCACGTATTCCATCTTCATGCCGATGCACTATCTGGGCATGGCAGGTCAGCCACGGCGATACTCGCAGTTCACGGAACTTGCTTACCTGCAACATTTGATTCCTCTGAACAAGTTCATCACGTATGCCGCGATTATCACGATTGGGGCTCAGTTTATCTTCGTGATCAATTTGTTTTGGAGCATGTTCAAAGGACCGAAGGCCAGCGACAATCCGTGGGAAGCGACTACGCTGGAGTGGACCACAGCGACGCCGCCTCCACATGACAACTTTGGCGGACACACTCCCGCAGTGAATCATGGCCCTTATGAATACAGCGTTCCGGGAGCGCCGCGGGATTACGTGATGCAGACTGATCCGGCGAGTGTAAAGACGCACTAACAGCGCGGCAGGCACGGGCACGCGCGCCGCACGATCTCAGGTAATGGCAACTTTGACTCCAACAATCTCGGTCAAGGATCCGAAACTCGGCCACGGAGGCAGCGGCGTACATCCGCCGGTTTCTGACGGAGGCGATGACGGCCGCGGGGACAATGGTTCTCCGGATTACGGACAGCGGCTGCGTCGAGCCCGCCTGGGCCTGCTGGTCATCCTGGTTCCGATTACGATGCTGTTCGTTTCCTTCACCAGTGCGTATGTTTTTCGCCAGGGACTGCCCACGCTCGATGAACATGGCACCTATGTCCGGGACTGGCTCCAGGTTAATCTTCCGGTCACTCTTTTGCTGGTGAACACATTGCTGTTGCTGGTGAGCAGCATCACGGTGGAACTCGCGCGACGCCAGATCACTCGCCAAGTCGCATTGGCGCCAGTGCAATCCATTCCGGGAGTTTCCATTGGTCCGGAACGAAACTTTCCCTGGCTCGGCTCTACGGTGGTGCTGGGATTTGCCTTCCTGGCCGGGCAATGGATGGCTTGGCGTGAACTCGCGGACCGCGGCTTCTACATTGCTACCAGCGCGAGCAGTTCCTTTGTGTACCTGCTAACCGCGGCCCACGCCGTCCACCTCGCGGGGGGATTGCTGGTCTTACTGTACGCAGGCGCGACTTCCTTGCTGCGCAAGCCTGTCGAGGCCCGTCGCATCGTGGTGGACGTCGCCGCCTGGTACTGGCACTTCATGGCTTTGCTGTGGATTTATATCTTCGCCCTATTGGAGTTCATGCGGTAGCTTGACGCTGGTCAGCTAAATCAGGAGACCGAAACTATGTCTGATGTCGCGGTGCAACACGGGATAGCGGAGGCCTACGAGCCATCCCTGTTCGGCACCTACTCCAAGAAAATCGGGATGTGGCTGTTTCTGCTCTCGGATTCACTCACCTTCGGAGCCCTGCTCTTTGCCTATAGCTACGGGCGCATCTCGAATCCGGAGTGGCCCACCCCTTTTGGCAAAGGGAGCATCACAAACGCCACCATCATGACGGCGTGCCTGCTTTCCAGTTCGCTGACCATGGTTCTCGGAGTGCTTGCGGCGCGGCGAGGCGACTTCCGTTGGACCCGCTGGTGGATCTTCGCCACTATGGTTTTTGGCTCGGCGTTTATCGTGCTGCACGCCAAGGAATGGAACGGTCTGATCGGCGAAGGCATGACTCCGTTCAAGAATCCGTGGGCTCCAAATGTTCCCCAATTCGGAGGAACTTTCTTTACCCTGACTGGCATGCACATGCTCCACGTCACCATCGGTGTCATTTACCTGGGCGTGGTGGCGTTGCGCAAGAAGTTCCTGCCGGTCCTGCTGGCACTTTGGCTGGTCATCTGGTTGATGACTCCGGCCGACAGTTTCTTCCATATCGCAGTTCACGTGCTGCTGGTAGGGTTTGTGGTCGCGGCCGTCGTTTTATTTCTTAAACCCAAAAACTATGACGCCCATGACGTGGAGATTGCCGGGCTGTACTGGCACTTTGTTGACCTGGTATGGATGTTCATTTTCCCATTGGTATATCTAATGTCCACCAGGGTATGAGCGGCTCGCTTACTAAGAGGGAGAGGATTTAGGATGCACGACGTCGCGACAACGCACGATGAAGGAAAAGGGCAGTATTTCTGGGTTTGGGGTGTGCTGCTCATCCTGACTGCGGTTGAGGTTGTCCTCGCCTACAAGCAGGTCTTTCAGCCGGTGCGGATGCTGGAAGCCCTGATGATGCTTTCGATTATCAAGTCGGCGCTGATCATCGGCTACTTCATGCACTTGAAGTACGAGATCGCTGCCATGAAATGGGTGCTGATGATCGCTGTAGTGGCATGCCTGTGTTTGATGGGGATATTCTTCGCGGACGCGTTCCGCATCGTGCACCTGGGAGTCCGATGAAGCTGCGCCTGGCCACGCTCGCAATGTTTCTTTTGTTGTGGGTGGCGCCTGCCTTCGGCCAGGGGTGCGCCATGTGTTACAGCACCGCGCGGGCCGCGACCGAAGGCGGCCAACGCGCCATCAGCCGCGGGGTTCTCATTATGCTTGTGCCGCCGGTCGGTTTTATGACGATCGGCATGGGGCTGGCATTCCGCTATGGCAAGAAGCGGGACGAAGACAAGAGTAGGCAAGCCGACTAGTTCTTCTCAGTGCACTAAACCTCCTGCTCTGTTCAGCGGTGCATTATCTTCTTCCTAGCAAGTCATCTCTGGCCCCATACAGCGGCATTCTCAACTCGCATTTATGGAACTTGGTAATCTACCTCCAGTCTGGCATTCCTTGCGTAAGGTGCCTCTGCCCAATTGAATACACCCGTTTCAACCATTGTTGTGCCGTCGTCAAGATCTGTGACCGTGTACTGAACAAATGCGATTCCACCGGGACGTATCGCATTGACCGGTGGTATTTGTCCGCACTGGGATATTTGCTGAGCCAAACTAAACGGACATGGCCACCACGGGTATTTGGGAAACTTCTCCTGCACGGATGCTTTGATGGCTCTGATGGCGGCCCGCTTTACTGGGACTGCCAAATGCATTTGGACTTGGCTTAGAGGTTCGGCCACAACCTGAGCTGTTGCTGCTCGTATGGCGGGAGGTCCGTCCGAGACCGTAACATCTGGATCCAGGTTCAACGTCTTCAGGGTTTCCGCAAACTGCGATTGCCGTTCCTGCCACGCCGCTTCAAATAGCAAGCGGACTTTCGAGCTTAGCTTCATGGGAGGAAGCTTTTCTTGCGCCCTAGCGGTGGAGCAAACTAGAGAAAGTAGAGTCACGCTAACTGCCAGCGTTCGAAGCATCATATATATGCCCTCAATTTCGCGTCATACTAGCGTGCTTTCCGCCCTCGTTCAACTAGTACGCCGCCCGCGCGTTGTCGGCAACGCCTGTCCGGCAGGGCTGCCAATATTGAAGTGGTAAACTGAAAGATTCAACGACATAACAGAACAGGCCACTAGGAAGCTGATGTCCACGGAAACTATTGTTGTTCGCGGGGCGCGAGTCCATAACCTCAAGAACATTGACTTTGAAATTCCGCATAATGCGCTGACCGTCGTTACTGGCGTGTCCGGATCGGGCAAGTCTTCGCTTGCGTTTGACACCATCTACGCCGAAGGCCAGCGCCGCTATGTCGAATCTCTATCGGCGTATGCGCGGCAGTTTCTGGAACGGATTGAGAAGCCCGACGTCGACATCATCGATGGCATCGCTCCTGCTGTCGCCATCCGACAAAAGAACACTACACGTAATCCACGATCCACGGTAGGGACGGCGACTGAAATCTACGACTACCTGCGGTTGCTGTTCGCCCGTGTCGGCCGCACTTACTGCCTGCAGTGCGGCAATGAAGTCAAGAAAGACACCGTCGACGAGATTGCAGCAGCCGTTCTAGCGATGGACGAGGGCACACGACTGAATGTGCTGTTCCCGTTGCATGTCCCCGGAGCGAGGACAGCCGACACGGAGAAAAAGAAGGGCGGGAAGAAGAAACCTGCTGCCGTCGCGGCCGTGAAATCCGATCTGCTCAAAGATCGCCTCTTCGAGCTGCGCAAGCGTGGATTTAACCGTCTTTACCAGAACGGCCAGGTATTCGAATTCTCCACGCCCGAGTCGTTGCTCGAAATCAACTTCAGCCAACCAGTTTTTTTGCTGGTCGACCGCCTGATCGTCTCGGCGAGGCCCGCGCCCGCATCGTGGATGCGGTCGAGATCAGTTACCGCGAGGCTGGTGAAGTCATCTTCGAGATCGCACCGCGTGAGGACCAGCCGCTGCAGCGTATGCGTTTCTCCCAGCGCTTCGAGTGCAAGCGTTGCAACCTTCGCTATGAAGAACCTGAGCCGCGTCTATTCTCATTCAACAATCCTTACGGGGCGTGTCCGCGCTGCCAGGGATTCGGAAACACCATTGACTTTGATCTCGATCTGGTGATTCCGGACAAGTCGAAGACTCTGAATGAAGGCGCAATCGAGCCCTGGACCAAGCCTAAATACCGTCCGCTCTTTACCGAACTGAAGCGCTTTGCTAAGCAGACTGATATCCCGCTCGATGTGCCCTGGACCGACCTCGATCCCGAGCATCAACGAATGGTCATCGAGGGAGAGGGTCGATTTCCTGGCGTTCGCGGCTTCTTCAATCACCTGGAGCGCAAGAAATATAAGCTCCACGTGCGGGTATTTCTTAGCCGCTATCGCGGATATTCTGTCTGCTCCATTTGTGGTGGCGCGCGTTTGCGTCCAGAAGCCCAGCAGGTAAAGATCAACGGCAAGAATATCTGCGACGTATGCACGATGACCGTGGAACAAGCGGCAAAATTCTTTCAGCAGGTGCAGTTGACCGATGAACAAGCTGCCATCGCTGACAAGTTGCTGCAAGAGATCCAGGAGCGTCTGCGCTTTCTCAACGACGTTGGACTGGAATATCTTACGTTGGATCGCCTGGCGTCCACGTTGTCTGGTGGCGAGGCACAGCGGATTCAGCTTGCCACGTCGCTGGGCTCGCGGCTCGTCGGAACTTTGTATGTGCTGGACGAGCCGTCCATCGGCCTGCACAGCCGCGACACCCATCGCTTGATCAAGATCCTGCACGATCTCCGCGATTTGGGAAACACCATCCTCGTGGTAGAGCACGATCCTGACGTCATGCAAGCCGCGGATCGCATTCTCGACCTTGGGCCGGGCGCGGGAGAAAACGGCGGCAAGATGATCGCAGCCGGAACCTACAATGAAATTCTCAAATCAGCCAACTCGCTCACCGGTCGGTATCTTTCAGGCGACCTTCGGATTCAACTGCCTAACGCTCGGCGCAAGCCAAGCCCGCAACAAATCAAAATTTATGGAGCGCGGGCGCACAATCTGAAGGAAGTCGACCTCAGCATTCCACTGGGGATGATCGTGGCCATCACTGGAGTCTCAGGGTCCGGCAAGTCCACGCTCTTACACGATGTTCTCTACCGAGCTTTGTCAGCCGCCAAGAAGCATGCGAACGGCGATCCGCTTCCCACCCCGGCCTGGAGCCGCTTGGAAGGTGCGGAATTCATCGATGAAGTCGTGTTGGTGGACCAGTCGCCGATCGGTCGCACCCCCCGATCCAATCCAGTTACCTACATTAAGGCTTTTGACGGGATTCGTGATTTGTTTGCTTCTCTGCCGGAATCCCAGAAGCGCGGATTTACCCCGGGACACTTCTCCTTCAATATTCCTGGCGGGCGCTGTGAAGCTTGCCAGGGCGATGGCACCGTGACCGTGGAAATGCAATTCCTCGCCGACGTGGAACTGGTTTGCGAGGAATGCAAAGGCATGCGCTACAAACCGCAGGTGCTGGATGTGCGCTATCGCGGCAAGAACATTCACGAAGTGCTGAATCTCACGGTTAAGGAGGCGCTGCAGTTCTTCGCGAATGCGCCCAAAGTAACGGAGAAGCTGCGCGTGCTGGAGGAGGTTGGCCTCGGCTACCTGCGGTTGGGGCAATCCGCCACCACTCTATCCGGTGGCGAGGCGCAGCGCATGAAGCTGGCGGCGCGGCTGCAGCCGGCAGCGCGGGAAATAGGACGTCCGTCCAATGCAAGTGATGGCAGCAGGCGCCGTAATCGAATTCTCTACATCTTTGACGAACCTACAACCGGTCTGCATTTCGATGATGTCAGCAAACTACTCTCCGCCTTCCGGCGTCTAATTGATGCAGGTGGGTCTGTTTTAGTCATCGAGCACAATCTTGAAGTGATCAAGACTGCAGACTGGGTGATCGATCTGGGTCCTGAGGGCGGCGAACGTGGCGGCTACGTCGTTGGAGTGGGCCCGCCGGAATCGATCGCGAAGTTGCCGAACTCGTATACTGGAAAGTTTTTAGCGCGCATCTTGAATGGAAACGGATCGCGTTCCCATGGTCGCAGATAGCAATGTCCACATAGCTCACGTCCCCGGACGACGTTGTCTGGGCCTACGTTATTTCGTGGCCATTGTCGCACTTGCCGGTCTCGGCGCCGCCCAGTCGACCGGCATAGCCGTCCGTCATCACAAAGTCGCTGAAGAAGACCCTGCCTTCCCGAAGGAACTTATCGAGGCCGAAGCTGCCATCGAGAAAAAGGACTACGCAACCGCCGAGCCGCTACTGAGTAAGGTCGTCACAGCGAACTCTGCAAACTATCAGGCATGGTTTGATCTCGGCTTCGTGTACAACGCGCTGGGCGGCACGAATGATGCTATCGCCGCCTATCGTAACTCCGTTGCCGCGAAGCCTGATGTTTTCGAATCCAACCTCAACCTCGGTCTTACCCTTGTCAAAACCGGCCAGGCTGATGATGCGGAGCAGTTTCTTCGCGCCGCCACTAAGCTGACCCCGACTTCGCATGTCGAGGAAGGCCGCGCGCGCGCCTGGGTGTCATTGGGGCATGTGCTTGAGACCAGCAAACCGGACGAGGCGGTCGAAGCCTACCGCCAGGCCGCCGCTCTCCAGCCGAACGATCTCGAGCCGCATCTCTCCGCCGGATTGCTGCTCGAAAAGCAAGACCGCTTTGCCGATGCCGAGCAGGAATACAAGCAAGCCCTCGCGCTCGATTCGTCCTCAGCTGATGCGCTAACTGGATTGGCTAATATTTACATGCGCGGCCATCGCTTCACGGAAGCCGAGGGAATCCTGCGCAAGCTGGTCGCGTTGCATTCCGCTGATGCCAACGCTCACCTGCAGCTCGGACGCATGCTAGCGGCCGACGGACAGAACGATAATGCTATTGTTGAACTGCAGTCTGCTTTGAAGCTGGCCCCAGCCGACGTTGAGGCACAACGCGATCTGGCTGCGGTTTACGCTACCGCCAGAAAATATGATCAGGCGGAAGCCCAATACCGATCGCTGCTGGCTGCGCGTCCCAACGACGCCGAGTCCCATCTTGGCCTGGGCCAAGCACTCCTGAAACAAAAGAAATTTCCACAGGCCCAGCAAGAACTACTGGCCGCGATCAACCTTAAGCCCACTCTGGATGCCGCCTATGGCGACTTGGCCATCGCGGCCGACGAAAATAAGAACTACCAGCTCACCATCAAGGCACTCGACGCGCGCGCCAAGCTCGTGCCGGAGATCCCGGTCACCTATTTTTTACGGGCTACGGCCTACGATCACTTGCGCCTCTACAAGCCGGCAGCGGAGAATTATCATCGCTTTCTTGAGGTTGCCGATGGAAGATTTCCCGATCAAGAATGGCAGGCGCGTCATCGTCTGATTGCGATCGAGCCAAAAAAATAATGACCATACGAAATACGTCCATCGAGCTCGCGATTCTTCTGGCTGTAGTGATGGCGGCGCCCGGGCGCAACAATGAGAGCCTTGAGCAGCTCATAGCACGGGCGGAATCGGCTCGTATCGAAGATCGCCCGGCACTCTGCACTGAAATTGCGCAGCGGGAATTGGACTCTGCCGGTCAGCTGTACCAGGCGGCCAAACCGGAGGAAGCCCGGGTCGCAGTCGAAAACGTGGTTGCCTATTCGGACAAGGCCCGTGACGCCTCCATCCGCACCGGAAAGCGACTGAAGGACACCGAGATTGCCATGCGAAAAATGGCTGCGCGGTTGCGCGATATCAAGCGCAATCTGGCCTTTGAGGATCAGGCTCCGGTGGCAACTGCTGTTGACCGCCTGGAGCAGATGCGGACCGAACTGCTCTCGCACATGTTCGGAAAGAAGGACAACAAATGACCCGAGTCTGGACTCGGATCGGGCTTTGTCTGTTCCCGCTCTTGTTGCTGTTCTCGCCAGCAGGAGCACAGCGGCGGCGCGACCCGCTTACTCCGGTGGAGATCGATCAGTTGCGCGACACCGCTCAGGATGCCGATCAGCGGCTCAAACTCTACGTCACGTTTGCCCGCGCCCGTCTGGATTTGTTGGAGAAGGTACGCTCCAATCCGAAGGTAACCGATCGCGGCCAGGAAACCCGCAACCGACTGCAGGATTTCCTGGATATTTACGATGAGTTGAATGACAACATCGACACTTTCGTGGACCGGAAAGCGGACGTCCGCAAAGTGTTGAAGACGATCATCGAAGCCGATACAGAATTCCAATCCAAACTTCGAGCCCTGAAGGACGCAGCAAACTTGGACAAAGACGAAGTCAAGAAATACGAATTCCTGCTCACTAATACGCTCGAAACCGTGGACGCCAGCGTCGCGGATCATCGCCAGTTGCTGGTCGAACAGGAAGAGGCGGCCAAACGCAAGAAAAAGGAAAAGTCCTAGTGGGTAGAGTGCTGCATTTCTAATTTGCTAATCTGGTTGCCAAGTGGCGCGCAATCTTCTCGACATCTTCCACGAAACTTATCGCGAACTTCGTCCGCGCGCTCCCATCCCCGAATTGACGGTTGAATTCTTCGCCTTCGCCAACATCAATAATACGATTCGCCTACGTGAGGGAAAGTTGCTGGTCCGTCTCTCGGACCTGCTGAAAGGGGCGCCACAAGCGGTCTTGCGAGCGCTGGCGCACATTCTTCTGGCCAAGATCTATCGTCGGCCCCTCGCGCGAGAGCATACCAGCCGTTACCGCAGATATGTTTCCAGTCACAAGATCAGCGCCAAAGCCCATCTGCTCCGACAGATCCGTGGACGCAAGCGGATTGAATCCGCACAGGGTCATGCCTACAACCTGGAAGCTGTTTTTGATGATCTGAATACGCGCTTTTTCCACGGCTTGCTGGCGCGTCCGCTAATGACCTGGAGCCGCGACCATGCACGAAACCGCCTGGGCCATTACGATCCAGCCCACAATGCTATTGTCGTAAGCAGGATTTTCGATCATCCGCGAGTACCTCGTTATGCCGTCGAGTACATTCTGTATCACGAGATGCTGCACCTTAAACATCCTGTGAAACTGCGCGGTAGCCGGTGGTGCGTACACTCGGCGGAATTTCAAGCGGAGGAGAAACTCTTCCCATGACTGGAAGATGCAAAGCACTTTCTCCGTCATCTATAGTGTGTGGCTGATAGTTGCTTTTTCGGGCATAAGGGCGTCCGGACTTACGAAGAATCTAACTCACAGCACGGCAATGTATCCGGAGAAGGTCCCACGCAAGATCCCTCACTCGGCTGAGCTGCGCCGAGGTTCGGGATTCCGCCTCGAAAGAGGCCAGAGACTTAAAGACGAGCCGTCGCAACAGGCCCGCCTGCGTTGACGCTCGCACCGCATAACGACTATCCTATATAGTTGAAATTGAAATTCATTTTCAAAATCATAGAGGCTGCGTTTTAGATGCTTCAGGCATTCATCGTTACCCTGCGTGAAGGGGTCGAAGCGGCGCTCATCGTTGGCATCACGCTCGCTTACCTCGCCAAAATCGGGCGCCCGGAGCTGCGCAAATCGGTCTACGCGGCTCTAGTCTCGGCCTTTGTTGGGAGCATTGGTATCGCCGTCATTCTCTCCCGCACGCAGTGGAATCAGGATATTTTCGAAGGCTGGATCATGCTGGCCGCGGCTTTCTTCGTCATCACCATGATCATTTTCATGATGAAGACGGGCCGAAGGCTCAAAGGGCATATCGAAGGCAAAGTCGGACTGCTGGCCGGCCAGGATGCATGGTTTGGTCTCTTCCTCTTCGTCTTTCTGATGGTTTTGCGCGAGGGCGTGGAGACGGTGCTGATCCTGGGGGCAGTGTCCCTGAACTCCAGTGAGCTCTTGAGCTTTCTAGGTACTCTGCTGGGTGTGATTGTTGCCATCGTGTTCGGCGTGATGTTCGTCAAAGGAAGTGTGCGCATCAATCTGCAGAAATTCTTCCGGGTGACGACCGTGATTCTGTTTTTTGTGGCGGCGCAACTGATTATCTCCGGTCTGCACGAGCTCTCGGAAAATGGAGTGCTTCCCTCTTCCAAGCGTTCGAAGCGGGAGATGGCGATCATCGGCCCTATCGTGCGCAATGATCTTTTCTTCTTCGTGACGATATTCGCTCTCGCGGCGTTCATGGTGCTCTTTGAGGTCAAACGCCGAGAGCCAGCGTCCTTGCCCGCTTTCCCCGCGGAACGCCGCAAAGCCCTCTGGAGCGCTCGCCGCGAGCGTCTGTGGATGGCTTCGGTGTACGCCAGTTCGTTCATCTTTATTCTTCTGATGACCGCCGAGTTCATCTACGCAAAATCCGTGAGCGCTCTTTCTCCGGCGACCGAAGTCACGTTTGTGAATCATCAAGTGAGCATTCCGCTGGCTCAAGTTGCGGACGGCGACCTGCATCGTTTTGAGGCCCAGGAGAACGGCACGGCGATCCGCTTCTGGCTGTATCGGAAGCCCGACGGCAAGGTCGCGACCGTGTTTGATGCCTGCCAGATCTGCGGGGCTGTCGGCTTCTACAAAGGACCCAACGGCGTGGTCTGCAAGAATTGCGCCGCGCCCATCAATCCGCAATCCGTGGGCACGGCTGGCGGCTGCAACCCCGTCCCCCTCAAAGCTGACCAAACCTCGGACGCCGTGATCATTCAGGAGGCGGACATCGCGGCCGGGACCCGCATGTTCCAGCAATAGACCAATGTTCCTGCGGCTGGTCTACGAGTCATTCCGGCGGCAGAAGCGGCGGAAGCTGTTGGCGGGAGTCGCCATCACGCTCGGCGTGGGGGTGGCAACCGCCATGATCGCCGTCGCCACCGACATCGGCGACAAGATCAATCGCGAACTGCGTAGTTACGGCGCCAATCTCATCGTCACGCCACAGGAAGATACACTCGACGTCGAAATCGGCGGCGTAAACCTTAAGCCGCCCAGTGACGGCGCCTACCTCAACGAAGCCGATCTGCCAAAGATCAAAGGCATGTATTGGCGAAATAACATTCTGGGTTTCGCCCCAATGCTGCCCGCCAACGTAAGCGCGCGAGGTACCGGCAATTCGATTAACGTGACACTCCTCGGGACATACTTCTCCAAGCCGCTGACTTTCGGCGGACAGAGTTTTGTGACAGGGGTGCGATCCACTCATCCCTGGTGGAAAGTAAACGGCGCGTGGCCGGACGATAATTCACAGGATGTGCTTTTGGGCGAGAAGCTCGCCTCGAAGCTTGGCAGCCAAGTCGGAGATCAGATCGAAATCGCTGGGCAGCCGCATCGAGTCTCTGGCATTCTCTCTACCGGTGGCGCCGAAGACGACCAGATCATCGGCCCGCTCTCCCTCACACAACAGATTTTGGGCAAGCCTGGTGCGGTCCGGCGCATCTACGTAAGCGCCTTGACCAAGCCTGAAGACGCGTTCGCCCGCCGCGATCCGAAAACAATGAGTGGTAAAACATACGATCGCTGGTATTGCTCACCTTACGCGCAGTCGATCGCTTATCAGTTGCAGGAGGCTATTCCGCATTCTCACGCAGAGCAAATTCGCCAGGTAGCGCAGAACGAAGGCACGGTACTTTCGCGCATAGAAGGACTGATGATGCTAGTCACGCTGGCGGCGCTGTTGGCGTCAGCTTTGGCCGTCTCCGCGGCCATGGCAACCGCCATTTTTGAGCGCCGGGGCGAAGTTGGCCTGATGAAGGCCCTGGGTGCGGGCAGCCTCTCGGTGGCTGCGCTGTTCTTCGCTGAGGCTACTCTGTTGGCTCTAGTTGGAGGTGCTGTGGGTTTTGCCGGTGGAACCCTGCTGGCGCGTCAAATTGGCCGTTCTATTTTTGATTCCCAGATTACGATCCAGCCGGTGCTCTTGCCGGTAATTCTGGCCATCGCGGTGATTGTGACGTTCGCCGGCAGCGCCGCTGCGATCCGGCGGGCGGTGAAGTTTGATCCGGTGTATGCGTTGCGGGGTGAAGCGTGAGTGCGCAACCGCAGCCGGTAACGCGTCAAGACGTTGCCAGTCGTCGCCGAAGTGCGCCGCCCCATCCGTCTATGTTTCTCCGCATGCTCATTCGGGCGGCCGTGCTTCGTCGCGGACGCGCTCTCTCGGCGCTTTTGGCCATGATCGTCGCCGCTGCTGTCGCCACCGCGATGCTCAATCTGTACGTAGATGTGCAAGCCAAACTACGCAAGGAGTTCCGGAACTACGGAGCAAATGTGGTCGTAATTGCGAAAGATGGTCAGGCGCTTCCGGCGGACGCCCTGCAGACCGTCCAAACTGCGCTTTCCGGACATGGCCTCGCCGTTCCGTTCGCTTACGCCGTCGCTCACACCAGCGATGGGCAGGCAGTCGTCGTTTCCGGAACCGATTTCGAGAATGCACGCGAGCTCAATCGTTGGTGGTCGGTAACGCTCCTGGCCGAGCGTGCCCGAGGAGGCGCTGATCGGCGTGCGGGCTGCGTCTGTGGTCAGCCCCCAAGGCAAACCGTTCGATCTCAACTTTCGGGGACACATGGTTCACCTGAATCCTGCGGGAACCCTGCAGACTGGAGCCGCCGAGGATAGCCGCGTTTATCTTTCGCTGACCGATTTCGAGACGTGGACTGGCATACAGCCTTCGACCATCGAGATCGCCGCGACCGGCTCTCCGGAAGAACTCAATGCTTTGGTCGCGAAGCTGGCGCAAGCTCTTCCCGCCGCCGACGTCCGGCCGGTGCGCCAGATCATGGAAGGCGAAGCCCGAGTGCTCGGCAAGACTCGGTCGACGTTACTAGCCGCCGCCGTTCTCATTATCTTGACCGCCGCTCTTTGTGTGCTCTCGACACTGATCGGCTGGGTGTTGGATCGCCGCCGCGATTTTGCCATCATGAAAGCGCTGGGCGCGTCGGAGCGTCTGATTGGTGGCTTCTTTGCCGCAGAGGCGGCCATGCTGGGCGCGGTCGGAGCCGTACTCGGCTTCGCAATTGGCGTAGGCGTGGCTGCTTGGATTGGCCGGGCGAATTTTCATGCACCGGTGATGCCGCGCTTCAGCGTGTTGCCTTTCGTGCTCCTCGGAAGCGTCCTCGTCGCGCTGATCGCAGCGGCGGCGCCAATTTCTTTGCTGCGGCGGGTTCAGCCAGCTATGATCTTAAGGGGAGAGTAGGGTGATCAAGCTGAAAAATGTGAGCCGGCTTTACCCGGCGAAGGCCGAGACCAGCGGCGGCATCCGCGCTCTCGACGATTTTTCGCTCAGCGTGGATCCCGGCGAATGGATCGCGGTCATGGGCCCGTCTGGCTCGGGAAAATCTACGCTGGTGAATCTCGTGGGTTGCCTGGATCGGCCTACTTCCGGCGAGATCTGGCTTGACGGTCAGAACGTCGCTAACATCTCAGCCAACGAGTTAAATCGAGTGCGCGCTGAAAAAGTCGGTTTCATCTTCCAGCAGTTCCATCTGATTCCTTATCTCACGGCGATTGAGAACGTCATGCTGGCGCAATACTTTCACAGCATGACCGACCAGCACGAAGCACTTGAAGCTTTGGAGCGAGTTGGCTTGAAAGATCGCGCCCAGCATGTTCCGTCGCAGCTTTCCGGCGGCGAGCAGCAACGCGTGTGCATCGCTCGCGCGTTGATCAACGATCCCAAGATTGTGCTGGCCGACGAGCCTACGGGAAATCTCGATGCCGCCAATGAAGAAATCGTTCTGCGTCTACTCCGCGAACTGCATCACCAAGGACGCACCATCGTGATGGTGACGCACGATCCGGTAGTCGCCCGGCTGGCTGATCGTCGCATCGAACTTCACCATGGCAAGATTGCGGATATGGAAGTCTTCGCCATGGCCGACGAGGAGCAATTCGACGAAGTTCTCGAAGAACTTTGGGTGCTGGCGGAGAACGCTCAGATCGCAGAAATCGGCCGCATGGAGGTCCATGGCGCACTGCCTGTCGGCCTCGCAATTGAAAAGATGACTGAGATGGGCTTAGTCAGCGTCAGCCCGCATCCGCCGCAGGTCCACAATCACAAGCCGTTCGTGAATCCCTGTCATGAGGCGCTAAAGCCATCGGGAGTCTCGACCGGCGACGGCAGCATGATTGTCGAGCTGACACCCCATGGCCGTCAGCGCGCGGCTGACATCATCCGCCGACATCGCCTGGCTGAGCGCCTCTTCACCGACAGTCTCGCCCTCGACAGCGAATCCGAGATCGAGCAGCAAGCCTGCAAGTTCGAACACATCCTGTCGCCCGAGGCCACCGACAAGATCTGCAGTTTCCTCGGCCATCCCCGGACTTGTCCTCATGGGGCGCCCATTCCACCAGGCCCGTGCTGCGAACGCAACGTCGCAGCCCGGGAAACAGAACGGGCTCGCGCTTTCCGCTTCAAGTAATCGTCGATGGTCAGGCTGGTTGGAGTCATTTGATCTTCTTCCACAGCACATCCTCGTTGTTCCTGCGATCGATCATAGCGTCCACTTTGCCACGATCAGTGCGCCGGAACAGACGTCGGCCTTCAATTCCCTTGCGGAAAAATATGTCAGTTGATTCAGGCACGAGCAACACCTTATCGCCGCCGGTGCGCTGTGCGTACAAGTCATTGCCTTCGACAAAAATCGTCTGATCAACGCTCGGCGCCAGTTCATAGGTCCCGACATATTCCTTGTATGTCTTTTTATCCACTTTCCCAGGAGCGGGATCCTCATAGTAGCGGAACATCTGCCCGGCAACGATTTGCCAATTTCCTCCGCGATACATCCAGGTATCTGTACCGTGATACCGAGCGGTCATGCTCTGGCCGAAAATTGTTTCCGTTTCGTTGAGATCATAGGTCAGGATCGCCGTCGTGCCCATAATGCGGCTCTTCGCGTTCACAACCTTGATGCTGCCAGAGTAGCCTTTGGGAAGGGGAGTTACGTCATTGACGAGAGACGTTTTGTCCATGCTTCTCCCCTTCTCATCAAAGTAAATGCTGTCGTCCGCGAAATATTTCTTCCATGGAGCCTGATCGCCGGCCGCCACGCTATCGAATAGCTGTTGCGTATTTCGGATCAGTTCGCCTTGTGTGATCGGACTGTGCTTTCCCGATATACACGCTGTCAGACCGGCCAGGACTACGATGACGGAACGCATCATGATCTTCACTCTTGCCTCCGGGATTCTCTGCTGATCAAGTCTTCCGCAGATCAAACATCGTACGTGCCAAAGATGGTTGGGCACATTATGATGGTTGGGATTGCAATCCATCACCATCCGCCGACCTTCGATCGGCGTTTTCGACTCCGGCTTTGGCGGCTTGACCGTGCTCAAGGAGCTGGTCGCGCTGATTCCTGACGCCGATTATCTCTACTTCGGCGACACGGCTCGTCTGCCCTACGGCTCGAAGTCTACCGAAACCGTTGCTAAGTACGCGGTGGAGGCCACGCATTTTCTTGAACAGCAAGGCGCAAATTTGCTGGTCATCGCCTGTAACACAGCGACGGCTCTCGCTCTGGACCAAATCATGCGAGGCGCGGCTGTTCCGGTTGTCGGCGTAGTGGAACCGGGAGCCGAGCGCGCCGCCAGCTCCAGCAAAAACCGCAAAATCGTAGTGATTGGGACGGAAGCCACAGTCGCCAGCCATGCCTACATGAAGGCCCTGCAAGCTCGCGGAGTGCAAGCCAGAGAAAAGGCCTGCCCTCTCCTCGTGCCTCTGGTGGAGGAAGGCTGGATTGAGCACCCCGTCACGGAACAAGTGGCGCGCATTTATCTGGATGAAGCTTTTAGCGATGGCTTTCAATCCGCTGATGTATTGGTTCTAGGCTGCACCCACTATCCGCTGATTAAGCCGTTGCTGCAGCGCGTGGCGCCGCCCCACATCAGCATCGTGGACTCGGCCGAATCCACGGCTCAAGCGGTGCTCGGCGCTGCTTCAAAAAAAACTCAATCCGCCGGCGACTTCCTCTGCGAAAGAGCGCCGCCAGTTGCCTCGGTGAAAGTCTTTGCTACCGATTCTGTGGAGAAGTTTCGACGCCTAGGGGCCAGGTTCCTGGGTCATGCGATCGAGGATGTCCAGCATGTGGACTTGAAGGAATAAGACGGAAGCTTTTCCGGAGAAAGCAAAAGCGGCCGCGAAGTTCGCAGCCGCTTTCTAATTCAGGCCCGGGCGAAGTTAGTACAACCGGAATTCCACTTCAACGCTGATGGCTACCGCCACTGGTTTGCCGTCTTTCATGGCAGGTTCAAACTTCCAGGTCTTGACTGCATCGATGGCCTTCTCATCCAGCCCCAAGCCCAGGCTGCGGGCTACGCGCAGGTCCCGCGGACGTCCGTCGGCGCCGACGATGACGTAGAGCACGCAAGTTCCCTGATATTTCGCTTTACGGGCCTCTTCAGAATACTCAGGCTCCGGAGCGTACAACTCCTTGGGAGCCGAAACTCCGCCACCGACCCGGAACACGCCGCCACCAATACCACCCCCACGGCCCGGGCCAACGCCCGGCCCTTCGCCGGAACCTACGCCGCCACCCGAACCTGAGCCAATGCCCCCACCTGAACCAGTTCCGTTCGAAGGAGGTCCGGAGGGCAAATGCGACATCGGATCACCGAGGTTGGGCAAATTCGTCGCCGCCAGCTTGATCTGAGGCGGTACCACCACTGTAGGCTCAACCGCCAGTTTCGGATGATCGTTCCGCACTACCATTGCGGGAGGCGTGATCTGCTCCATCGCCAACTTAGGCAGCTTGCCTTTGGGCGCCTCGAATTTGTCGCGGTCGCCGCCACCGCCACCGCCACCCGCCTGCGTCTTGGAAGGCGGGAGCGCAGGGATATCGTCGGGTGCAATCAGTGTTACCGTCTCGTGAGGCTTAGTAACTTCCTGCACCACCCGTCGGCCCAGGATGGTCGCGCCAATGATGGCTGTGATCGCCAATACGTGGACCACGGTCGAACCCACCGCACCATTCTTCTTATAGTTGTAGAAACCCCAGATATCCTTTACGGGGATTGGCTTGGACGTCAGAACCAGGGGTGGCTGCTTCTTGGGGAAGAAGTAATCATCGAGATTTTGGAATAGCGACTTCCAAAGCGGCTCGTCCAACGCATCCTTGGGCAGGAGGAGATTCAACTGAGGCTCGACGTCAGCGCGCGGTTTGATATCCAGTGTTGCCATAGATAGAACGTGATCTCAGCTGGCGAAAGCGTTAGGTTCCGAGTGCCCCGCTACCCCCTAGATTGATGAGCACATCTCGTGCCAAGTTGCACAGCTGGAATAATACTTTCTCGCCCTCCCCTGATCATGCTGAGAGGTTGGTTTTTAACTGTCCGAGCCTTTAGATGCCCAAGGCAGAGAAACGTATCCCCTAATCGAAAATTGTACACGCTTTTTAGGTCCGTGAAGCAGTGCTTTTCCAAGTCCCTGCAACCTGACGTTTTCGGGCTTATTCGGGCGGCCAATGGACGTTCGTTTCTCCGCTCCCTATAATGAAAAAAATCAATCATTTGGGAGAAATCAACCGAGTGCCGCTGGATTTAAAGTCCACCATCAATCTGCCCAAGACTGACTTTCCCATGAAGGCCAACCTGCCGCAGAACGAGCCCAAGGTCCTGGCGCGCTGGGAGCAGATGCGGATTTACGACCTAATTCGCCAGGCGCGGCACCGTGGTCCAAGCTACATATTGCACGACGGGCCTCCCTACACCAGTGGCCCCATTCACTTGGGCACCGCGCTGAACAAGTGTCTAAAGGATTTCGTGGTGAAGTCGAAAAACATGGCCGGATTTGACGCTCCTTACGTCCCAGGATGGGACTGCCATGGCCTGCCTATCGAGATCAAAGTCGACCAGCAACTTGGTGGCAAGAAATTGCAGATGAAACCGCTGGACGTGCGCCGGGAGTGCCGCAAATTCGCCCAGAAGTTTCTTGACCTGCAGCGGGAGCAGTTCAAACGCATCGGGGTTTTCGGTCGCTTCGAACGCCCGTATGCCACGATGACTCCGCATTATGAGTCGGTAGTGCTCAAGACTTTCTTCAGCTTCTATGAGAACAACTTTGTGTACAAGGGCCTGCGCGCAGTTTACTGGTGTATGTACGACGAGACCGCGCTTGCCGAAGCGGAAGTCGAATATGAAAATGACACCAGCCCAACGGTTTGGGTGAAGTACGCGCTGATCGACGACGCCGCCAGGATTGACCCTGCGCTCAAGGGCAAGAAAGTCTCCACCATCATCTGGACCACAACCCCGTGGACGCTGCCGGCTTCCATGGCCGTTGCCTTCCATCCGGATGAGGAGTATGTCGCGCTCGAAGCCGGTGGCGAAGTCTACATTGTCGCAGCCAAGCTGGCTCGCGATGTCGCTGCAAAGTGCAATCTTCAAGATGCCCATGAACTCGCTCGTTTCTCCGGCCGCAAGATGGAGGGTCTGAACTTTCAGCATCCATTTCTGGATCGCAAGATTCTCGGTGTACTGGCTGATTATGTGACTATGGACACCGGCACTGGCGTCGTTCACACCGCACCGTCGCACGGCGCCGAAGACTTTGCCACAGGAGTGAAGTACGGTCTTGACGCTACCAGCAACGTGGATGAGAAGGGCATCCTGCGCAATGGTCTTCCCGAATACAACGGCCTGAGGGTCTGGGACGCCAACGCTCCCATCATCGAATTACTTAAGAAGCGGGGCGCACTGTTGCATTTGGAAAAGCTGGAGCACTCCTATCCGCACTGCTGGCGCTGCCACAATCCCATTATTTTCCGCGCCACCGAACAGTGGTTTATCTCAATGGAAGCAGCCATGCCGGGCGGAGGAACACTGCGTAGCAGGACTCTGGAAGACATCGAGAAAGTGGAGTGGGACCCGGCTTGGGGCAAAGAACGCATGCACAATATGATTGCCACGCGCCCAGATTGGTGCATCTCCCGGCAGCGCATCTGGGGCGTTCCCATTGCGGTTTTCCTCTGCAAGAGTTGCGGCAAGCCGCTCAACGATCCTGCGATCAACCGCAAAGTGATCGAGCTCTTTGCGCGTTCTGGTGCTGATGCATGGTATACGCCCGAAGCCGATGCGATTCTCCCTGCGGGCAGTAAGTGCCCGGAGTGTACGCGGAACAGAGTTCAAGCGAGAGACGGATATCTTCGACGTCTGGTTGGAGTCGGGCGCAAGTTACCTCGCTCTGCGAGCGGAGGAACCTGAATATCCGTGGCCGTCTGATCTTTATCTAGAGGGTGGGGACCAGTACCGCGGCTGGTTTCAGTCTTCCCTGCTGTGCGGCATGGGCACGCAAGGCAGTCCGCCCTATCACGGGGTGGTCACGCCCGGTTGGACGCTTGATGAAAAGGGCCAGGCCATGTCCAAGTCTCGCGGCAACGACGTGGATCCGGTCGATATTGCGAACCGATTGGGCGGCGAAATCGTGCGCTTGTGGGCCGCGTCTGTGGATTTTCGCGAGGACGTCGTCGGCTCCGAACAATTGATGCAGCGGGTAGCGGAGAACTACCGCAACGATTCGTAATAATTTGTTTCGCTATGTGCTCGGCAACCTGTATGATTTCGAACCCGCAAAAGATGCTCTGCCGGGGAGAAGTTGGAAGCCGCTCGATCAATACATTCTTCGCCAGACTGCGGCAATGGCCGCTGGAGAGGTACGCCAATACTATGAAGAATTCGACTTTCCACAAAATCTATCACACCGTAGTCGATTTCTGCGTGGTGGATCTGAGTGCGTTTTACTTCGACATTCTTAAAGATCGCCTTTATACCTACGCGCCCAATTCCGTGGGACGACGTGCGGCGCAGACAGCACTTTGTGGCGCATTGGCGAGGTCTTGGTTCGACTGCTGGCTCCGATCATGAGCTTTACCTGCGATGAAGTCTGGCAATACCTTCCAAGTCACGCCAGATCGGCCAGCCAGCGTGCATCTGGACGTTATTTCCCGACAGCGGAAGACACGGTTTCTGGGCGCCTGGTTTGGCCGATGTCCCAGGCAGCGCGAAGATTGGACTACGTTACGAGCGTTCGCAAAGAAGTGATGAAGGCATTGGAGGAAGCACGCAACACTAAGCTGATCGGGAAGCGGTTTAGAAGCTCAAGTGGAGATAGCGGCCGCCGATCCCGTCTATAGCGTGCTGAAGAAATATCGAGGATCAACTCCGCTATGTCTTCATTGTCTCCGCGGTTGTGTTACAGCAAGGCACATCGGGAAACGGCACGGGTGGATATAGCGTCAATGTGAAGAAGGCTGACGGCCTGAAGTGCGAGCGCTGCTGGAATTATTCCACGCGTGTGGGCGAAAACCCGAACTATCCGACGGTGTGTGAACGCTGCAGCGCGGTGCTCAAGGAAATCGGAGGCTAGAGAACCGTGCAGGATTCAACAGCCGCGATGACCAACCATTACGCCATGCGTAGATTTCACCTTCTAATTGCTTTGCTGGTGGTGTGTCTCGATCGGGCGGCGAAATGGGCGGTAGCCAGGAACATTCCGCTGCACGACTCCAGGCAGATCATTCCAGGTATTTTCCGGCTCACGCATGTGGAGAATCGTGGCGCCGCTTTTGGGTTGTTTGCCGATTCACCTTCAGAATGGAAGATTGCTTTGCTGGTCCTATTCTCGATGGTGGCCCTGGTAATCGTCACCGCCCTGCTGTGGCGAAACAGTCACTCCATGAACACGACGGGCGTGGGCCTGGCGCTGATCCTCGGCGGCGCGCTGGGGAATCTGTGGGACCGCCTGGTCAGCGGCCGTGTGGTGGACTTCTTCCTCTTTTACATCGGCCAATATCAATGGCCTGCTTTTAACGTGGCCGACAGCGCGATTGTGATTGGGGCCGGCTTGCTGGTGATTGAAATCCTCTTCGCGAAGTCTCCCGCTACGGAAAAATCAGCTTGAATTAGGCACACGAACCAGAGCGGAGCGAGGAACCTGTTACTTCCTGCCGAAGCGATGTCCAGATTCCTCGTCGCTCTCTTTTCAGAAATGACAGCTTTTCAACCTGCTCTTACGCGGTCTTCTTCTGCGGTTGCTGCTTCGCCATCTGAGCGTAGAAATCCTTGGCCGCTTTCTCGATCTCTTGTTCCGATAGATCTTGCACGTGTGTGCTCAGACCCCAGCTATGCCCGTAAGGATCCGAGAATGTGCCAAACCTGTCACCCCAGAACATATCGGCTACGGGCATGGTGGACTTGCCGCCCGCGTCGATTGCCCGTTGGAAGGCTTTATCAACGTCCTCCACATAGAGGTAGAGGCTGGAAGCGCTTCCGCCCAGAGTTTGTGGAGACTTGTTGCCCATCTCCGGGCTTTCTTCGGTAAGAAAAATGATCGAATCGCCGATTTTTAGCTCGGCGTGCCCGATCTTGCCGTTGGGAGTCGCCATCCGCATGAGTTCCTCGGCGCCCAGCGCCTTCTTGTAAAAATCAATCGCTTGCGCCGCATTTCGGACTACCAAAGACGGAGTAACCGTGTGAAAACCCTTGGGAACTGGTTTCGCAGATCCTGCCATGTTATTTCTCCTTTTCTTAGTGTGGCCATTGGCCGGGATAGAAGTGGCAAAAGTGCAGAACAACATTCTACGCTCTGAGGTGTAGGCGGAAGATGAAAAGTTGTAAAAAATAGAGGACAGATTTCTCAAGAACGCCCCGGGGGGAATCCTTGCGGTTTTTGCTATAAATCCCATGTCTCGCAAGAGGATGCGAGACATGGGCATCCGCCAAGGATGCTTATTTCATATGGATTGTTTTGGTGTCTTGGTCGAGCGTGCCATTCACGCGGACCTGTTTCCCTTCGAACTTCTTCACTAAATCCTGGTGGTCGATATCGTACGAGGTGCCGCTAGCATCCTGTAAAACGAACTTGTCGCCCGACTTTACGATCGTACCCACGAAGGTCTGGCCTTGCGACTGTGACTGCGCACCGGGTGCTTGTTTTTGTGATTCACTTGGCGCTTGTCCTTGTTGCTGTGACTGATCGGGCGCCTGTTTTTGAGAATCACTGGGCGCCTGCCCCGATTGTTGTGATTGATCTTGTTGCGATGGTTGTTGGGCATCCGGCTGACTCTGAGATGGCTGGTCCGACGGCGGCGCGGCTTGCTGCGCGTTTAGCTGAGCACCGAAACACATCATGCCAAGGAGCAGAGCCAGTGTGATAACTAACCACGAAGAGTGATTGCGTTTGTTCATGAAATCCTCCTGCGAAATTTCGCGCTTTGGCGAATTCGAGCAAACACCTTGCCAAATTCATCCGTTATGATGCCGATTCCTGAGGATGAATGCAGCGCATTCGATTTGCACGTCTTATGTGTTGGAGCCCCACGTTGCATGTGTGGTCTGGCGGCGCACGTGAGGGATTCTGTATGGAAAATACAGGAAACCCTGTAGCGAGTGCTGTTCTACCCGTTCGGTTTTTAGAAAGCAAACGAGCAAAATGTGCTCGATCGCACTCGACACGCTTTCCGGCGCCCAAAACAAAACATACCTAATCACTCGTTGATCTGGCAGTGCTTTCCCTCTCCTGCCCCTTGGCGGTATAGTCGTTGACCGCGCTCATCCAGGAGGCACTCATGGCGACCAACACCAAGCCCGAGGTCAAGGCCAGAACGTTTGGCGAAAACATCGAGAGCGATCTGGCATCGAGATTCTTGAGAGTGGTGGAGACCGCCGCCATCGCTTCGGCCCATACTATGGGACGGGGGGAACGCAAGCTGTCAGACCAGGTTGCCACTGAATCCATGCGCCAGACCATGGACTCTATCCCCATGCGCGGCGTCATTGTGATCGGCGAGGGCGAACGTGATGAAGCGCCCATGCTCTACATCGGCGAAAAAGTTGGCGCGGAGTTTCCCGATGGGACCGAAGTGCCGGAAGTGGACATCGCGGTCGACCCCCTGGAAGGCACGAATCTCTGCGCCACCGGAGCGCCGGGCGCCATCACAGTGCTGGCTGCATCGGAGCGGGGTGGGTTACTTCATGCTCCGGACTGCTACATGGAAAAGATTGTCGTGGGTCCTTCCTGCAAGAACGCAGTCGATCTCGATGCACCGGTGGTCGAGAATCTGAAAAATCTTGCCAGGCGGCTGAAGCGCGATGTCGAGGATCTCGTCATTGTTGTCCTTGACCGGCCGCGCCACGAAAAGCTTATCGCAGATATCCGCGCTGCTGGCGCTCGTATCAGGCTGATCGGCGACGGTGATCTCTCAGCTGGCATCGCGGCAGCGGTCGAAGGCACTGGCGTACACGCGGTCATGGGTTCGGGCGGCGCGCCGGAAGGCGTCATTACAGCGGCCGCCATCCGCTGCGTTAATGGATACATGCTCGGACGTCTGGTGGTCAATAAACCGGAACTCGAGGAGCGCATTGCGCGCATGGGAATCAAAGACAAGAAGAAAATTTACGAAGCCGAAGACCTCGCTCCCGGCAAGCAACTCATCTTCGCGGCTACGGGGGTGACCGAAGGGGCGCTGATGAAGGGCGTGCGCTTCTTTGGCGAAGGCACACGGACGTCGTCGGTGATCATGACCTTGCGCACCGGCAAAGTGCGCTTCATCGATAGCATCCACCTAGACAAGGGACCGGACGTGAGGGTGAAGTTCTAAGCAAGGCTGGTCCTGGGTCAGTCCTGACGCCTCACACAAATGGGTTCTCGATACGCAGGCCTTCAGTCCCGGCCGTGCTGGAAGTCCTCGCTGTATCAATGTGCCGCTACTCCGCCTGGAGCGCAGCGGCGACAATGAGGGAATCGTACCAGGACTAAGCGAAGCTCTGGCGGTCACCCGAAATGCTTCGACGTAAAGAGCGGGCGACGAGTGGATTGCGAGCAGCGGGCGGAACACAGTGATCAGGTATTGCCCAGCCTCAGCCACATTCATGGATTGGGAGAAGCGGCGGAAAGCGACATTGAAGAATTCTTGGACGACCTGATAGCTTACGATTCCCTCGCCGGTGTCGACAGGCTTGTCGAATGAGTCGTGCCGCTCGCTTCGCCTTCTTGCAGGCGTCTTGCTATCAAACGTGTAAGCGAAGATGCTGTATCGAGGAAGAATCTAGCGCTCATTCATCTCTGTCCCGGCTGTAGGGCCCTGTCGGATCTGCACGTGAACGCAAACGGTTTCGCATAAGCGCGTCCGTTCGGCCGCGCCGACCTCCCGCCTGATCGCATATGGCGTTACTGTTCCAGCCATTGCAACAGGCCGCATTCAGCGTTCATGCGACTGGCCCCGGCCACCGCCGCGCCTCCGCTTCATATGAGGCTTTCTCTGGCAGCCCGAAGTGATGTTCTTCATTGACCTCGACTAGCCTCTACGAGCTGCATTTGCGCGGCCAGTGTCGAACCTTTTCGTTGATCCATGGCGGTTGCGTAAGCTCGCCGAGAAGGCGGTTTTCTCTACGTCTAACGACTACTTCAAATACTCCGAATCCTTCTTCAAATCTTCGGGGATGGGCGGGAAGGGCGGAAACTCCTGCGAGTATCCGCTGAACAATGGCGAGGCGATTTCCGCGCGGAGCGTGCCGTCATGCACCGCGATTTTGTGGGGATTGCCGACCGAGTATCCTTCCCACAGCGAAACCCCGGCGTAGGCCCCATCTTTGCGCAGGATGTAATAGGTCATATCCACGAAGCGCAGTTTGTTCATGTCATTGTTGTAGTTGCGAGCAATTCGCTTGAGCGTGTCCATGCCGCGCGTCGTGCGGAGACATACCGTGCCGCATGTTTTCAACGATGGTGTGCGCGCCGGCAACTTTGATATTTTCTTCTCCGCTGCCTGTAGCGCCGGCCGAACCCACATCCTGATCGGTGTAACAGCCCGCGCCAACGATAGGAGAGTCGCCGACGCGTCCAGGAAGCTTGAAGGCTAGACCGCTGGTGGTAGTGCAGCCTGAAATCTCACCTTTCTGGTTAAGCGCGGAGCAGTGAATCGTGCCAGTAGGAGGAAACACTACGCGGCGAATGGCAGCTCGGCGAAACTCCGGTTCGATACCGAGATCTGCCGCGCGTTCCTGTAGACGGCGAAACCGCTCGCGCCACAGCTCTGACTGCGGCTTCTCGGGTGCTTGCCAGTGGGGATCGGCGAGGCCCGGTCCCCACCAGTCTTTGGTAGAGTGATACTCCTTCCACAGCAGCCAAATCTTGCGCGAGTGTTCCGTCAGCAGATTTTCGCGCGCGAATCCCATGGCCACGGCGAAGCGTTCCGCACCTTCTCCCACTAGCATGACATGGCCGGTGTGCTCCATGACTGCCTTAGCAACCAACGATACGTTCTTGATATTGCGCACGCCGCCCACCGATCCGGCGCGCCGTGTGGGACCATGCATGCAACAGGCATCGAGTTCGACTACGCCTTCCTCATTGGGCAGACCACCTAGGCCGACGCTGTCGTCCTTTGGATCATCCTCCGGGCCTTTTACGACTCGAACCGCTGCATCTAGCGTGTCACCACCGTTTTTCAGAAATGTGTAAGCATCATCGAGGTAAGCATAGCCATTGTTGGCGCAAACGATGATCGGCGGCTTCCCTGCTCCGGCTCCGGTTTCTGGCTTGGTCGCCGGCTGCTGGCTCCTTTCCTCACCTTGCAACCCGAGGGACGCAGAACCAAGGACTGCGGCGGCGATAAAATCGCGGCGCGAAAAAGTCACGCTAGCCTCCCAGGGAAAGCTTTAAGAGCGAAACAGAATAGCATGAGGATTTTTTCGCCAGGCAGCGCAGGAGACGATTAGTGACCGATCGACCAGGTCCTCGTCCGGTGCCGGGCGCCGGAACACTTTCGGTACATAATTCCAATCCTTTGAATGCTGGGCAAGCTTAGCTTTTTTTCTCTGTTGCAAGTCCTGTTCACTGCCCAGCTTCTTACGAGACCACAGACCTTCGAGGGCAGCATTGTGCTTCAAGTCGTCGCCCGAAGGCCGTACAACAGCCTCCAAGTAGGCTTCCACCGCGGCTTGCGTGTCTCCGTTTTCTTCCAGCGCCCTTCCGAGGAGGAAATAGGACGAACTGGAGGTCAGTTGGTTCTTCAGGGGTCCCAGGGTGTTCACTGCTTCATGGTACTTGCCTTGCCGGAGGAGGATGTCGGCTCGCATCTCGGCGATGTGGAGCTTCATTTCTTTCAAGGTCGATTCGACGTAGTGAAGCTTCGCCCGCTTGTTCTGAGAGTTCGTGTCGACCAATTGCTCGGCTTCATCCAGCAAAACCAACGCCTCCGGCAGCTTTTGGTTAGCTTGCACGTACATGCCAGCCATGTTCCACGCCAAGAATGGATCTTCCGGATCGTTGATTCGAAGCTGTTGGTAGAGCTTCTCGCGCTCGCCAAGGTCAGTAAGCTTCCAGAACAGTTGATGTCGCGCAACATCCGCGTATGCACTGCTGGGATACTCCGCAACCAGCTCCCTAAGCAAGGCAATGCGCTTTTCTTTGTCTTTTTCTCTTGATGTCCTCGCCAGGAGCACGAAAGAATGGGGGTCGTGGTCGGGATACTTGGCCTCGACTGCTTTGATCAGGCTCTCCGTAGTCTCAGGAGGAACCCAATCCTGATAAGCGGCGAAACTGAGGGCATCAGTGAGACCAAAGCCGTCGCTTGAATGATCACTAATAAATTTGCGGATTTCGCCTAGCAGGGCGGCTCGGGTTTCGGGCGTGTCGCCCTGGAGCTTCAGCTCGTACTTCCAACGACTCGATATGAGGCCTTGGCCACGCGACGGGGGACGAATATAGGCATCAAGAACCTCGATCGCCTTGGCGTAGTTGGCAGGACGGTCTATGCCGTGGACCTGCAGCGTCCCGGTATATGATTCGGCTTCATACCGCACGCTTCGTTCATCACGTTGACCATCGATGTCACAAAACGGCACCTCAAAATACTTCCCTTCAGGTGTCGGGTTGCTTGGTTTGCGTGTCCTCAACCCAATAAACCGCGTACTGCGGGGCCCGGTCGAACTGATCTCTTAGCGCCGCCTTGGCTGACCACACTCCGTCCTCTCGTCGACTGAACGGGAGAGTCCGGTCGTCATCTGGGCCGGATCCATTGTCAAAAACCAAATGCAATATCAGCGACTTCGGTTCTTTGATTGTTGCGCCCTTCTCCATGGGGAAATAAAGAACTCGAATCTCTTTCGTGACCGGAGCCGGCGCCACGACTCCAGTCACGGGACATGCGGGATCCGTCAGTGCGACCCAATAGAGCGGTTCGCTTTGATCCCAGTCTGGCTCCACCTGCTGCTGAGCGGCAGAGAATAGTGTGCTAATGGCGGCGAGGAGAAACATTGCGAAACAAGAGTGAGCTCGCATTGTTACTGCTTCCCTACTTGGTCAATCGCACGCCAGAAACCAGAAGGTACCATTTCGCGCCGAACCAATATAGTTCGCAGCGTCTGTTACTAGGAGGCGACGGCGAGTCCGTTTTTGCTCTGGTCGGCGCGGAAGCGGAGAAGGGCGGCGATGTTGCCGACGCGGTCGAAGTCGGGCTCATCTTTCACATAAAAGACCTCAATGTCGCGACGGATGGCCGCAGGAATAATTGCCTCACAGACGTCTTCCAGCTCTCGCGTGCTCCGGCCGCAAAGAGGGCAATAGCGCACGATGTGGGCGTCCAGATGCCCACAGGCGCTGCATTCGACGGCGGGCGAAGAATAGTTTTCTCCTAGAAGCAGGGTTTGGACCTCCCCCATTTCGAGTGAGCGCAACACCCGTCGCAGACCGGTAGCTCCGCGATGGTTGCCCTTGGCCTGGCTGAGCGCTTCTGTGACGACTTGGTGGCGGCGCTGCTCCAAGGAGTCACTCAGAATCCGCTCCGCCTGCGTCCGCACCTGATTGTTCGTTATATTGGCCACCTCCGCGGTGAAGCGACCTAACAGTCGTTTCTTCAAATAGGAGTGCAGATGGGATTCCAGCTCATGCCAGTTGCTGTCCGAGCAGCCGATGATGAAATAGTCGAAACTTCCCTTCTCTTGCGCCTGTTTCAAGTGTTCGGCTACATTTTTGAAATGGTGCAGAACTTCATCATTCACGCGGCGCTGCGCGTGCCCGGCATCATAGCCGGCAAAGCCATCGCCCCGACCCCGGTGTGGTAAGGAGCGAAAAAGTCCTGGGCGCTCCTTGAGTTCGTTGAGCCGTAGATCAAAGAAGCGGGCCTTGTGACGATCGAGAATGGCGATGCCCAAACGAGGTTGCCCGCCGAGCAGCACAGCCAGAGGTTTGAGATGGAAACGACGATTTACGAACAGCTGAGTGCCTGGCAATTGTGGGGGTAAGTCAAACTCGCGCCAGAACTTCTGGCTGCCGCAGGCAAAGACCGCCTTGGCACTGGCCTGAGTTCCCTGCCAGGCTCCAGCCAGGTCGAACATGCGGTTCAGATCGGCCCGGGCGCAACCGTTCTTGCCATTCTTCTCTGCCTCGCGCAAGGCATTGCGAACCACCTCTTTTGCAAGGATCGATTCCTCGCGGTGCGATTTGTTGTGTGGCCTCGGAGGTTGAAGGTAAAAACTGAGCGCGCAGCCTGCATCCCCCTTCAGTTGAAATTCAGCCAGTTCACGGATGTCTTCGCGGGTGATCATCAAAGATTTCTCCGAATAAAGTGATGACGCTCAGTCTGCTGCCGTGTCTTGGAGAAACTTTTCTCGAAAGCGATGGGCTAGGGGCGGAGAACGGCGCAAGTGATCGCGCGCAGCCAGGATTGAGGAACGTATTTCCTCTTGACGACGATCCGTAATCTCACAGATTTCCTCCACCGAAAATCCTTCGATGGTGTGAAGAATAAAGACTTCCCGGTCCGGGCGCTTGGCGCCATTCAGAGCGTATTGCACCAGGGACACCATTTCGTCCGAAGAAGCAATGTCCTCAGGCGTAGCTGTGCGGCGATCAGCAATGACGCTCTCCTCGGTCAGCATTTCATCGGGCTGGTGGAACTGGAGTTCGGGTTCATCGCTGGCGCGGACGTTTTGTTTCCTGGCTGAGACCTCCAAGGGAACGGCCGAGAGACTTTCCTCGCTGCGAACAGAAAGGTCGTCGAGAGCACGGATAGCCAGCCGGTAGAGCCAGGGTTCGAGCGCCAAGCGGTCCGGCTTCTCGCCGCCATCGCCAAGGGCTCGAGCGATGACTTCGTCGACAACTTCTTCCTTGCTCACGAAGTCGGGCGCCACCTCGCCGGCCACTTCGCGGAAATACAGCTCGCGTTCCACAAAACGCTCCAGACGGCTGAGATTCGCGTTCACATACGAACGCACGTCGTCCGATGACACCGTAGGCGGCTGCACTGCCGCCATGGTCTGCTCGAACGGGACCTGGCGCTCAGGGCGGGCATTTTCTGTGCGGCGGCGACGCCATTTATGCGAGCTGCGTAAGAGATCCTTGTGCCGGGTGATCTGCTGCAGCAGATCATCAAAGGCGGCCTTTACTGCAACCACCGGGGTTTGGGCGGATTGCTGGACCGCCATTTGGCCCGATGGCAGGCGCAGATTTAACGACACGATCGTGCCTTCACGGGCCGAACTCTGCTCGACAGCCCCCTTCAGGTGGACCAGTTCGGGACGAAAAACTTGCAGACGCTTGCGCAGTTTCTCGACCAGGTGATTGATATCTTTTTCGATGTCGGGAGTTTTATGAAGGCGGTAGCTAATGTGAACGTTCATGACTAGGCCTCGGAAGACTGGAATACTAGATCCCACGAAGCTTTCAGGCGCTTACGGGCTGATTCTACACCCGGACGAAAGAGAGGAAGGGCGGAAATTCAAGGAAATTTTATTTTCCCCATTTTGTCATCCTGAGCGAAGCGAAGGACCCATGCAGTTTGCCCTGACAATGGGACCGACGGTCGGCGCGATGCATAGGTGCTTCGTTGGCCGCATTTCACTTCGCGAATGCGGACTACGCTCAGGATGACAAAGTGGAAGGGGTTTTGCACGTGACGCGTGAACGTCGTGGACGGCGATAGTGATGCCTCACACTGCGACCGTGACCGAGGTCTCCGTCCGTACCACGGGCCGATAGAGGGTATCCCGCTCAATGGGCTCGCGGCCGGCCTCGCGAATCAGGCGAACGAGTTCCTGTCGGCGCATGCCTTGTGGCGTGGTAGCGCCGGCATCGTGATAGATCTTTTCTTCGATCACGGTGCCATCGAGGTCGTCGGCGCCGAAGCGCAGCGAAATCTGGGCAATCTTGGGGGTCAGCATCTGCCAGTAGGCCTTGATGTGCGGGAAGTTGTCGAGCACCAAGCGGCTGACCGCAATTTGCCTGATGTCCAGCATGCCCGTGGTTTTGGGCAAATGCTGTAAGGCGGTGTTATCGGGATGGAAGGCCAGCGGAATGAAGGTTTGGAAGCCGCCGGTCTGATCTTGTAACTCGCGCAGTTTGAGCAAGTGGTCGACGCGGTCTTCGTCGTTCTCCACGTGGCCGTACAGCATGGTGGCGTTGGACTTCAAGCCCATCTCATGTGCGAGCCTGGCGGTTTCCAGCCATTGATCGCCATCAATTTTGTGGTCGCAGATGATATGGCGCACCCGGTCAGCAAAAATCTCCGCTCCGCCGCCGGGCAAAGAATCCACTCCCGCTGCTTTCAGTTGCTCCAGCGTTTCGCGAATCGATAATTTGGCGCGCTTGGACAAATACGCGACCTCGACCATGGTGAAAGCTTTGAGATGAACTTGGGGGAAGCGTTGCTTGAGTCCGGAAATCAGGTCGAGGAAATACTGAAAAGGCAAATCGGGATGCAAGCCACCAACAATATGAAATTCCGTCACCGCTTCCGTGTAGCCGGAGGCAGCGGTCTGGAAGGCTTCTTCGAGTGCCATGGTGTAGGCGCCGGTCGTGTCTTTTTTGCGGCCGAAGGCGCAGAGCCGGCAGGCGGCGACGCAAACATTCGTCGGATTAATATGGCGGTTTACGTTGAAGTAGGTTTTGTCTCCGTGCATGCGCTCCCGGACGGAGTTGGCCAACCAACCCAGCGCAAGAATGTCGCCTGTGCGATAGAGAGCGAGAGCATCGTCGGCGTCCAGGCGCTCCCGAGCGATGACTTTAGCGTGGATCGGAGTGAGGCGTGAGTCATCAGTCTGGAATGGATGAGGTGCGGACATCAACATCGATCATACCGCAGGAACAGACAGGAAGTCATAGTGTTGACTGAGGGGTTAGCACTATGGGTTCGATGGGCCACTCATCGACGCAGTAGCAAATCTCCTACGATGAAAACGAAGAAGACCACCGAGATGACACCGTTCATGGTAAAGAAAGCGGCGTTAAGTCTGGAGAGATCGCGGGGTGAGACAAGAGAGTGCTCATAGCCGAGTAGAAGTGCCACAATGACGACCCCGGCAATTGCTATCTTCCCCAGGCCAAAGGCAACCACGAAGCTAATCAGCAAGAGCAGCATCAGGAGATGGAAAACACGTGCAATCCAAAGGGATTTACTGATGCCGCAGAAGCGCGGGATGGAATAAAGTCCTGCCTGCTGGTCGAACTCGTAGTCCTGGCAACTGTAAAGCACGTCGAACCCTCCCACCCAGAAGGTAACGGCGATGGTAAGCAGCAGAATCCGAGGATCGAACGATCCGCGTACCGCGATCCAGGCAGCAGCAGGCGCGATGCCGAGCGCAAATCCCAACACCAGATGCGACCAGCGAGTGAAGCGCTTAGTGTAGGAATAGAACAACAGCACGGCTAGAGCGACTGGCGAGAGCGCGAACGCCAGCCGAGTTAATTGTGCGGCGGCCAGCACAAACGCGGCACAGGAAACTACAACAAATGTCGCCACGAACCGGGAGCTGAGAGCGCCGGCAGGAAGAGCGCGTGCCATTGTACGTGGGTTGGCGGCATCAATTGAGGCATCGGCCAGGCGATTGAAAGCCATAGCGGCTGAGCGCGCAGCCACCATGGCGATTACGATCCACGTCAGTTGATGAATTGTCGGATGCCCATTGGCCGCCAGCATGGCTCCACAGAGCGCAAACGGGAGGGCGAAAATGGAGTGCTCCCATTTGATCATCTCCAAGGTGACCCGCAGGTTGTGGAGGAGAGGCACGAGAAGATTGTAAAGCAGTTGTTGGTTCTCGGTTTCCAGGTGCCAGTTCTTGTCTCGCTTCACCAGGAAGAAGAATAACCTTGGCCGCCGATCAAGGGGACGAAACGACATCCTTCCAGGCGATCGACGATGGGCTGACCTTCAAGTTTGCGCACCAGCTGAAGCTCCTGAGCCTCGGCCGGACCTACTGGGATGATCATGCGGCCGCCCTCCTGTAGTTGCTCGAAAAGAGCAGAAGGAATGCGGGGAGCGGCGGCGGAGACGACAATGCCGTCGAAGGGAGCGAATTCCGGAAGACCCTGGCTGCCATCACCTACGATCACGGTCACGTTGCTGTAGCCGAGTCGTACCAGCGCGGCTTCAGCTTCGCGCGCCAGCTGGGCATGGCGTTCGATCGAGAAGACATGAGCGCAGAGTTCGGCAAGAACAGCAGTCTGATAGCCGGAGCCTGTACCAATCTCCAAGACTCTTGAGAGCTTCGAGTGACAGTGTTTCCAACATGAGCGCAACGATGTAAGGCTGAGAAACGGTCTGGCCTTCGCCGATGGGAATGGGGTGGTCCTCGTAGGCTTGATCGCGGTAACGCTCGGCCACGAATTCGTGACGCGGCACGCGGGCCATGGCATCGAGGATACGCGGGTCACGGATGCCGCGGGCGCGTAACTGTGACTCCACCATATTCTGACGTTCGACGGTGAAGCGATCGGGGTGAATTTCCGTTGGCATGCTTCTCTTCAGAATACGCCAATCGGACGGCACACCTCGCCCCTACTTCTTGCGCTGGCGCATTCTCACGTCGAAGCTGACTACACCGTTCTGATCACGCAGGCCCACGATGGAGACATTGCGCGTGAGGTTGTATTCCACCTGGATGATCTGCTGCGATGTCTGCGAAACGTTGGTGGTGTAGGTGACGGTGAGATCGTTGGCTACCTGCTGCTCAATGGTTACGGCCGGTCCGGTCTGAGTTGGCGAGGTTTCGGTGTTCAGTCCCTGCGGATCAATCTTGATACGGCTTATACCAAACAGGTGCTGCATCCGGTTGCTGACCGTGGCATTGAGAGCTGCGTTGAGGATGGCACTGGAAGCCTCCTGGCTAAAGGGCGACCCACCCGATTGCTGCAACTGCGCGGACTCCTCGGTGGTGCGGCCAAGAGCCAGCAAGGCGATGACGTCGGCGGTGGGTAGAGGCGGTTCGGAACGGTACGTAATGTTAAGCTTGTCGACCTTGCCGTTCACAATCAAAGTAATGTCGTAGTCGCGCACGTGAGTGGAGGCCTGCAGATCGAGCACTGGATCGGTGCTAACCGGATTGGTGAAGGTGACCCCGCCTCGGTCCAGACGATACTTTGCTCCGTTGAAATAAACTTCGCCCTCGATGATGTCGGCGCGACCGAGAAGAACTGGTTTTGCGGCGGTCCCCCGTAGGCGCAAATCGGCGTCCCCAGAAAGTCGCACGACGGCAGTCTGCATTTGCAACTCGGGCGCGGTGACGATGTGAACATCAAGCCGGATCTGATTCAGCAGAGGATTGGTTTGAGGCAGTGCGGTGGTCTGGGCGCTGCGCGCGAGGTAGGCCCCGAAGTCGAAGCCGGGAGTCATGGTTAGCCGGTTAACCGTGATGTCCCCGGAAAGCGTGGAAGCGGAAGTAGTACCCACAAAATGCAAATTGGCGGTGGCCGTTGAACTGATGCCCTGCGGGTACCTCAGACGTACATCCTGACCCTGAACGGTCAGATCGAAATTAAGCTCCCTGTTGTAAGAAGTTGCGTAGCCGCCCAAAGTGACCAAACCTCCACCGGTATGCGCGGTGAGCGATTCGATCTGCAGGCGGTCGTGGCTGAATATCAGAGAGCCGTTTATATCGCTTAAAGCGCTGGGCAGATCGCTGTATCCGATAAAGCCGCTCGCGATCTGCAGCCGGCCCTGGGGGAGCGGCTTCGCCACAGTGCCGGAAACAGTGATATCCACTGTGACCAGTCCGGAAGAGATGAAGTCAGGATTGAGGCTCTCGATTAGCTTGAGGTTGGCGCTGCCCTGAGCCCGCAGATCGAGATGACGTTCACCGGATAATTGAATGGTACCGTTGGCGGCAAGATCGGTTCCCTCGCCGATCAGGCGCAATTGCTGAATAGTGAAAGATTGGCTGGAGACGGAGAAGCGAATCGGACCGCTGTTATGGACCTTGAAGTTTTCCACATCAGCGACGAAATCATCTAGGTTGCCCGTGATGCGTAGTTCGCTGGGCTTAAGCAATGGCCCTTCGATTTGAACATTCCCGACGGTGGCCGAGTGACCGGTCAGGCGTCCCTTCATATAGGTCCGCAAAAGCGCATCGACGTCGAGATGATTGAAGCGCAAGGCAAAGCTGGAAGGCCAGTCAGCCCGGAGACTGATTTTGCCGTCGACATTTAGCTCAGCGTTTTCGAACTGCGACTTGCCAGTCAGCCGGAGCTCGGGACCCTGGCTGACTGCATCGATGGTGAAATCTCCAGCCCGTTCGTGATCCAACGTAAGAGCACGCAGACGAATGGCGACATTGACCACTGGCTCTTCAGGCGTGCCGGAACCCACCGCGGTGAAGTCCATGCGCCCCTCCACCGCAACGCGGCTGGTCTGCAGTTTAGGGATATGGGCGAGGTCAAAATTCGATCCAGTGAGACTGAAGCGAAAAGCTCGGGTCGAGAGACTATAAGTCCCATCGCCGGTAACCCGAGCGTCGTAGTAACTCAGGAGGACGTTCTCGAATGTGGCTTGGCCTCCGCTGAAGCGCACGTCGGAGTTGACACGGTCCACCGGCTCACCGTAAATGATCGCATCGGTGAGTTGGAGGCGGCCTTCGCCGTTAGAATCTGCCAGCGTGCCTTTTGCCTGGAAGGAGAGATCCATGTGCCCGCTGATGGGATAGGCATAACCCGCGAGCGAGAGGACTTCGGCGGCGTCGGCATCGTGAACGTTCACGCGCGCAGTAAAGGAGCTAGTGTCGGTCAATCGCCTTTCCTGAAGGCTGGCCGTCAGGTCGAAGTTGATGGCTGCGTCACCGTGATGCAGCGTACCGTTGCGCGCCGCGAAGGCGCGAGGGGAAAGCTGAACATCCGTGGCCAGCGAATCCCAATGCACTCGCCTTCCGGGAGTACGCGACGTGGCGGGAACCAACAGATCGAAACTCTGCGATTGAAGGCTACCGGCAAAGGCTATGCTTGAAAGTTTTCCAGTCGCGGTACCCAGGAACGAGGCACGGCCATGCAGCGTGATGGGGACGTTCCCCTTATATCCCGCCGAGGTGAGAACCGGCTGCCACTCTCCAAGGTCAGTTGTATTTAGCGAGAGCTTCAAAGCAGCGCGAGAAGAAAGGGTGCCTGAAGCATGCAACTGCGTGGCACGAGTAGAGGCGTTCAGTTCGGTGACCTCGACCTCATCGGAAGCGGCACGGTAGGTGCCGCGGAAATGTGCTCTTAGGGGAAATTGCGTGGGGGCCGGATGAGTTGGTGGCTCAGTATCGAGCAAGATTTCGGCTTCGGTGTTAAAGGGTGATCGCCGCCAGCGTGCATCAATCGTGCCATCCACGGACGCAGCCACATTGATGCGATCGAAGGGGCGTGCCGCGGTAGCCACTGCGGCCGCTATCTCAGCTGCCGATAAATCCCTCATACGCAGATGAACAGTCCCCCTCCGCTCTTCCGTTTTCCTTCCCTTCGTGGGTTTGCTGGCGGGAGCTGAGTTGAGCCACTGCGTAATTTCGGCATTCCCGGAAACGCTGCCACCTAGCAGCTTCGCCTGGATTTGAGAGAGTGAGAGTCGCTGCGGGTCGACGGTAAATTCTGCATTTAGGCTCGACTTACGCAGCCCGACGGCGCGATCCCTGTACTCGAAGTCATTCAGGAAGATCTTCCCAGCAGAAGAGAAATCACCCGCGGACCAGGAACCGCGGCCGCGAGCTTGGAGGACCCCGTGCCATACTTCGTGGCGGCGCGCAATCGCTGCCGCTTCCTCGAGGTCCAGCGTAACGTCGTAATCGGCTTCGATCCTGGGTTGGCGAAAATCAGCGATTCGACCGCCACCACGGATGAGGGAACGGCCGGAGGTTGCTTTCAAAGATGTGATTTCAACATTGTTCCGGCCCAGAGCAAAGTGCGCCTCGGCCGTCCAGGCGATGGGCCGGTAGCCGTTGAAGGTAGTGTCCACCTTGCCCAGCAACACATTGCTGTAGAAGCGGCGCCGCAGCAACGAGTAAGTCATGTCGGCGGAAACGTCGCTGACGACAAAGTCGAGAGGAATTTCCTGGTCCGCCCAAAGCAGTTCGCCGTGGCGCACCTCGAGGCGGCTGATGGAAAGCGCAAATAGTTGCTGCAGGGCAGTCTTGTCGGACGTCTGCGGCAACCGGGGTTGAGGCTGGTTGGTAGTACCGTCCGGATACACAATGATGTGCACTATCGGATGATCGAATACGACGGAGCTGAATCCGAACTGGGTCTCCAAGAGAGAAATGATTCGGATCGCGGCGATGAGGCGTCCCACGTGAGCGTATGGAACTTCGCCTGCTGGCTCGCGACCGTGAATGGTGAGGTTTTCTACCTCAACGCGCAGACGAAATGGGGAGGTATGAAAACCACCTAAATCAACTCGGCCACCGGTGATCCGTTCGAGGTCGCTCACCACCCGGCGGTGCACCAGGGCCTGAAAAGAATCTGTGGTCGTATACCAAGCGAGTCCCGCCAGCGCCAGCACGCTAGCGATGGTTGCGAACAGCAGGTACTTCCAGAGCTTGCGCCGACGCAGCTGGGCGCCGGTCTCTGTCATCGCGTCCCGTCTCCGGAACCGGACGATGCCTCGGTGTGGATTTCACTTCCAGAGCGCAGATTCTGCAGCCAGGCGATAAGCAATTGGTTTACTTTTTCCTGGGTGAGCAGTTCTTTGATTGTAGGCGTGACCTCATTGAGGGGCACATCTTTCGCTCCCGCTTGGCGAAGTTGCGGGAGCAGTTCCTGATTGTAGTAACTCTCTACACTCTTGGTATCGATGTTGACGCCAGGGCGGAGCCGAGCTTCCACCAGTCGCGTCAGTTCCAGTTGGATAGCAAGGCGCTTCTTGAGATCCTCCAAGGTAAGTCCGTATCGCGCGAGTGTGGCGGTCCAGCCGGAGTCGGTTTCGGCGCCGGGATATTGTTTGCGGATTTGATCGATATGTCTGGTCACTTCTTCCGGGAACGCCGGCGGAGAATCGGAGGCACGCACTTGTTCACGCAGCAACTCCTGATCAATCACACGGTCAAGCGCCGATTTGCGGTCCTCGATAGTCACGCGATCCGAGCGGCGTCCGCCGATGAATGCCTCATAGCGGACGTCATCATCCCAGTCACTCTGGAGAATGATGTGGCCGTTTACTGTAGCCACGATGCGATCGATGATGTCCCCGGCCACGGCAGCCGCAGAAGTTAAGCACAAGCTTAAAGCCCAGAAGAGCATGAAGAGCTTCTTGGTCATTAGAAGGTCTGTCCAATACTAAAATAAACGTTGAAATGGCTCGCGTGCTGCGGCACGAAGAAAGTGAGCGTGTTGTTGCTGTTTGTTAGACAGTACGCCGACGGCGCCGGATTGCTGGAGCTAGGCGTGGTCTGGCAACTGGGAAACGCGGGCGGATTCAGATTGTACCCGAAATCGAAGCGAATGGGGCCGACGGGTGTCCGGTAACGCACCCCCAGTCCAATAGCGTGGGAAATGTAGTTGTAATTGCATTGTTTGGCTGTAGTTTGCTCCAGGCACAACTGCGGATTCTTTTGCTGCCAATGCAACAAGCTGTTGAGTGTGTCGCGGCCGTTGACGAAAACATTTCCGGCATCGTGAAAGATGGCAAAGCTGACGTTGTTCTGAAAAAAGGGCAGCGTCGGTGGGGGCATTCGGAGCTCCAAATTGTTCAAGAACAGACCGCTCCCTCCTAACGGGAAACCGGTAACTGGGTCGCGCGGACCTGCCTGATTTAACCCGAACCCGCGGTGAGAGTTGCCTCCTCCAGAAAGAAAACGTTCGGGAAGCGGTATCAGGGTCGGGGCGGCACAAGTAGTCTGGGTGAGCTGTGGACAGGACTGCCCGGGCGGGAGAATCGAAGTGTTGCCGTAGGCGGTTTCTATCCCGACCCGAGTAGAGCGAGCGAACACAAATTTTCGGCCTTGCTTTCCGAAGCTGTAGTACGTGGAATTCTGGACCAGAATCCGGCTGAAATCCGCTTCTGATCCGAAATGACTGTCTGCGACGCCGCCATCAACCGTGTTATAGCTACCCTTGGTGGTTTCAAGATCATCGTCGCGGTGGTTGCGGATGTAGCTGAAGCCGGGCGCTCCTACCCGCGTGGGCAACGAGAGTAAAGGAATCAGGTTCTGGCTGATTTCCAGATTCGCGGCTTTGACTCGCCGATAAGTGAACCGGTAGTCCATCAGGCTGGTGGTTTTTCCGGCGGAATTCTTGTTGAGAATCTGCTCAGCCTGTATCGATGACTCAAGGCGTTGGGAAGTGAAGGTGGTGACGTCCACTGTATTGTCGTAGAAGCCTGTAAGTGTCAGTCGCCAGTCGGGACTCCTGAACAAGCGTGGGGCGCTGTAGCTGATAAGTCCGCGCTGCTGCAGGCGCCCGACGTTGGTTTTAAAGGTGATGCTGTTGTTGCGGCCGCGAAGATTGATACGTGTCACTCCAAAAGACACCCGCGGACTCACTCCTGTCTGGCCAAGAGGCTGGGTGCTGCCGATAGTGGGCTGCCCGGTCTGAAACTCGAATCCCACCCCATAATTGAATGTGTACCGTTTGGCTTCCTGAACGACAATCAGAACATTCTTTTCCGGCTCGACCCCCTCGGGATTCTGCACCGCGGTATCCACTTGGCTGAAGATGCCGAGGTCGTACAACTTTCTTTGCGTGTCCAGCATGTCAACCTGGCTGAGGGGGTCGCCCGATTTCACCTGGATGTCGCGCTGCACCACAACAGGACGAGTGTGGTCTAAGCCGGAGGTAAGCACGTGGTCCACGAAAACTCGCTGGCCTTCATGAATGGCGAAAGTGACATCCATGCGATTGGGATCGTGCGGTGAAGGTTTGGCTGAGGCCTGGAAAGTAGCGTCGGGAAATCCGCGATTGAAGTAGTAGTTCAGGATGGTGTCTCGGTCCTGTGCGATGTAGTACTCCGAAAAGGGTTGATCTTCTCGCGTATTGATTTGCTTGCGAAGGTCGTCTTCAGAGAAAGTCGTATTGCCGACGATTTGCAGCGTTTCAATCAACGTCTGAGGACCCAAATTCACTTGTAATCGCACCGCAAGCTGGTTTGCACGGCCCTGGTAGTTGTCCTGGACGGTGCTGGTGATCTTCACCTGCTGGAAACCGTTGGCGCGATACATATCTTCGAGACCGCGAATGTCGTCGTTGAGCAGGGCTTGACTATAGCGGCCTCTATAAAAAAAGCGTCCGGCCGGTTGCACTTGCATGCGCGAACGAAGCGTTTCTTGGGGAAATCCCTTGTCCCCAACCATGTTGCCCGCGATCTCGACCTTCATCAGCTTGTGATGTGGGCCGGCATCGATGTCATAGACGATATGCAGTTCGTTGCCACCGGGAGGAACGGTTTTTTTCAACTCCACCTTGGCATCGAAGTGGCCACGGCTTTGCAGGTAGTTCAGCAGGTTGCGTCGGCCTTCATTTAAAAGGTCATCATCGAGTGCATTCTCTTCGTAAACCGGGATGGTTCTCTTGAGCACGCTGCGGCTGATTTTGAAGCCCTCCGTAACAATATTCACCTTTGGGCCGGCAGTGATATCGAAGGTGTAGTCGACCGCGTTGGCTCCGGGTCGGTAGGTGCGATCCGATACCACGACCTGTGCCAATAGCAGGTTCCGCTTCTGATATTTCTTGTGCAGCCGGTCGAGAGCGCGGTTGATGAGCTGCACTGTTACGGGATCGCCCGGATGTATTTTGGCGATGTCCTGAATCTGTCCTTCAGAATAAATCGGGGTGCCGATGACAGTTACGTGCCCGACGTGAGCTTGCGGACCAGGACGAATGCGGAATCCGATGTCAACTTGTTCTGTTTCCGGATGTTTTTGGTCTTCGGCGTTGATGCTGGACCGGTAGTAGCCATTCTCTTCCATCAGCCGTTTAATGCCGCTCTGGGCGCGATCGAGCTTTTCGTGCGTGAACAGCTCCCCAAGCTGAAGTTTGGAGGCGTTTGCAACCTGATTTTCAGTCGGCCGCGCGGGTGTGCCTTCCACCGTGATCTGGCCGACGAAGTAGTTTGGGCTGGTGACGAAAGACAGGGCAACCTGGCCGTCTCCGGTTCGCGTAGCTTCGACCCGGACGTCCTCGAAGCGCCCGGTGGCGTGAAGAGCCTGAATACTTTCGCGAATGCGGTCACGGTCCAACGGCTGACCAGATTTTTGTGGAATTAGTTGGCGCAAGCGTTCAACATCAGCCTCCGCAATGCCGGGAAAGTCGACGCTTGCCACAGGAAGGCCCATGTAGGAGGTACCGCCTGGAGTGGATTCCTGCGCTGGTGCGGACAAAGGGGAACGCGCGGCGTCACGCGCTGCAGCGGGCAGGGCGAAGGTGGCCGTGAGCGCCCATGTAGCCATGGCTGTGGGCAGTGCTCCCCTCAGACGCAAACCGGCTCCTCGACGTGGGTGTTGTCAGCTAAATGGTTCGATGAACGGGTATGAGGCAATGTTGTATTCGGCCAGGGAAACCCAGCGGCACCTATAATAATGGTTTGCCTGGAAAGTGGTGATCAGTTTGGAAGTTGACGAGAGATATTCGCGGCAGATGCTTTTCGCTGGCATCGGCGTCGAGGGCCAACTCAAGCTGACGGCGGCGCGGGTGGTCGTGGTGGGCTGTGGGGCAACCGGCTCGGCGCTGATTTCCCTTCTAGCTCGAGCGGGCGTGGGCACGATTCGAATTATCGACCGGGACTATGTCGAGCTTAGCAATTTGCAGCGCCAGTCGCTGTTTGACGAGGCCGATGCAACCGAATCGCTGCCCAAGGCGATTGCAGCCGCAAAGAAGGTTGCGGCATTCAATTCAAACATCGTGATCGAGCCCAGGGTTGCCGATCTGACTCCTGCAAACATCCCGGATTTGTTCGCGGGAATGCAACTCATCCTCGATGGCACAGACAACTTTGAGACGCGCTATCTGATCAATGATTTCGCAGTGAAGACTTCCCTGCCCTGGATCTACACCGCCGCCGTTGGCAGCTATTGCGTTAGCTTGAATGTGCTGCCCGGAAAGACCGCATGCCTGGCCTGCATCTTTCCTGATTCTCCGCAGGGAGCGGTTGAGACTTGCGAGACGGCCGGAATTCTTAATTCGACGGTGAATCTCGCGGCGTCTATCGCCGCCACCGAGGCCTTAAAGTTGCTGGTCGGCGCCGAAGATCAAATGCGGCGGACGTTGCTATCTTTCGACCTGTGGACGAACCAGCGAGCGGAAGTTGCAGCGGAACACCCGCGAGCGGGCTGCAGGGCGTGCGGCCTGCGCGAGTTTCTTCATCTGGCAGGCGAAGGACGGCCGCATATCACGCTGTGCGGAAGAAATTCGGTACAGATTCATGAACGTCGCCGGCCTGTTAACCTAGCCGAAATGACCAAGCGGCTGAAGCCACACGGAACCGTAAGGCACAACGATTTCGTCCTGAAATTCTGGCACGAGCCGTACGAAATGACTCTGTTTCCCGATGGCCGGGCAATCATCAAGGGGACGACGGACACCGCCGTGGCGCGAAGTCTGTATGCCAGATATGTGGGGAGCTAACAAAAACATGCCGCCACTTTAATGGCCCCGCGCCATACTGCAAGGCGTAAGAAATCTGACACCCAGCGCCTGACACCCGCATCTTAATAGCTGGAACAGTTCGTGGAGGAACCCATGCGTCAAATCCTCATTTTTTCAGGCACGATTTTGCTGCTGTCTGCCTTGGCGACGGCTCAGGTCATGGTGACATCCGGTTATGCCAGCTACTGGACACCGTCGCCGGGCATGTACGCAGCCCCCTTCGTCCCATTGGTGAGCACACCGATCGTTGATCTGGGAACTCCTTCTTTGCAAGTGGGCGCAAGCAGTGCTACCACCGGCAATGTCGCCGGCGCCACCAATGCGACGTTGTCTCTCGACACCTCAGGGCCAAGCGCGAACTTTGCCAAGCCCATGTGGTATGGCCAGACAATTCCGTCACAAGGCGAGGAACAAACTGGCTCTGCCGAAGCAACAAGCGCACCAACTGAGCAAAGATTCGACTTTGGGGTAGCAACATTTCAGAGCGACTATGGAGTAGCTCGACTGGCGGGCGAGCAAAAGCCTCGGGAGCAGGCCAAGCGCGTCTACACCAATGACGACATCGTCCGTCTCGATGAGGCAAACGGAATGGTCAAGGCCGGCGGAAAAACGGAGCGGATCCAATAAGTCAGGTCAGCGTTGGATTAGAGTCTCCAGTGTGTCGAAGAATCGGGGATAGGAGATGATGGCCGCGTCGGCTCGGCGGATTTGCGTCTCTCCTTCAGCGCGCAGGGCGGCTATAGCGAACGCCATGGCGATGCGATGATCGCCGAAATGAGTCAATCTCGGTGCCGCGCAGCTTTTGGTTGCCGGGAATTTTCAAACCATCGTCGAGTTCTTGCACGTCTGCTCCCATCGCTCGGAGATTGGCCGCGATGGCGGCGATGCGATCGGATTCTTTCACTCGCAGCTCACGGGCATCGCGGATTTCGATACCGGCCGTGGTGAAGGGAGCGATCGCGGCCAACACCGGGATTTCATCGATCAGGGCTGGGGTGTCGGCTCCCGCAATTGTTGCCCCTTTCAAAGTTCCGCCTTCGACCTGCACTGTGCCTTGGAGTTCTCCGTGCAACTCCTCCAGTTGGGTGATTGAAATTCGAAGCCCCATCGCAGTCAAAATATCCAGCAGCCGCGCTCGTGTGGGATTCATTAGTAGCGCGGTGATTGTCAGTTTTGAGCCGGGAAACAGAGCGGCTGCGCAAAGGAAGAACGCTGCACTGGAGAGATCGCCCGGGATTCGCGCTTCGATCGCACGCAACCTTTGTCCTCCCGAGATGCTCGCCCGGTTGCCGCTATGCTTGAGTTCGGCGCCAAATGCGCGCAGGGCCAGTTCTCCGTGATCGCGGGTACGCACTGGTTCTTCGACATGGGTTTCGCCCGCCGCGAACAAGCCGGCAAATAGCAGCGCAGATTTTACCTGCGCGCTGGCTACCGGCATTTTGTAGTCAATAGCCCGGAGATGACCGCCGCTGATTCGGAGTGGTGGGCGTCCGTTGTTGGCGGAGATCTTCGCTCCCATGGCTTCGAGCGGAGTGATGATCCGAGCCATGGGACGGCGGGAAAGAGATTCATCGCCGACAAGTTCGCTGGTCAATTCCTGGCCTGCCAGAATCCCGCTCAGCATGCGCATGGTCGAGCCTGAATTTCCGCAGTCGAGAGTGGATGTAGGCGCCCGTAAAGCAGGCCCGCAGCCGTGAATCACCACGGCGCTATCGTTGCGCTGCCAATCGACACCGAGCCTCTGCAGGCATCCGAGCGTGCTGGCGCAATCCGCGCCGGTGGAGAAATTCTCCAGTCGTGAGGTTCCTTCGGCGATCGCGGCCAGCATGGCATAGCGGTGCGAGATGGACTTGTCCCCGGGTAAATGCACCGATCCCTCGATGTTCCTTGCGGGGCGAACAACGACAGTGGTGCCCTGACTCATGCAGGATTCCAATATAGCGGATGCGGGAAGCAGCGGCCTTTACGCCAGCGCTTTTGCTTCCGCCGTGGCTTCCTTGAGAATCTCAGGGGGTACTTCTCTGATTGTGAGGTGAAATTCAAACATGGGGATTTCCGTGCCGCGGCCCCAGCGGTTTACCTCCCAGTGAGCACGGACGAACTTGACGGTCGGGTGCCCCGTCAAATCAAGCAGCAAAGGATGCTGTCCGCGGTAAAACTTCTGAGGAAATATCGCCAGCGGCTTGGACTCCCACGCCGCGCCGTCGGCTGATCCGTGAATGCTGACGTCCAGCGCTTCCTGTTCAACAATATTGCTGATGCTCAGGGTAAGAAGGAATACACGGCTGGCAGCGCCGCTAACATCGACAGGGGCCCCATCGCCCTTCGCGCTGACTACTGTCTTCTCCGGAACCAGGAAAGTGTCGATCATGGCAACGGAATTGTAGCAAAGCGTGGGGCTCGGGTCTTAGGTCTTAGGGTCTGATAGCTAAGTGACTTCAACGGAAGCCACAGAATCTATGCTCCATGGACTGAGTCCAGAAACCCACGAAGCAATTTTCCGGCTTCCTCAGGCTGCTCCCACGGGGAGAAATGTCCGGCACGGGGAATGATTTTCATTTGACTGCCGGATATATTCTGTCGCATGAACTCGGCTTCGGGCGGACCAGTCAGAATATCCTCGTCCCCGGTGACTAACAGCGTGGGGACGTTGATAGTCTTCAGGGTGCTGACGGAATCCGGCCGCTCGGCCATGCCCTGCTGCACTCGGGCGACGTCTTCGGGAGACATCCGCCGCATCATGCCAAGCGCTGAAGCCACCAGGTCGGGACGGGTCTCGCGAGTAGTCTTACCGATCAGCCTGGGAATCATGGCCTCGAAGAAAGGCTCCGTGCCGCGCTCCATGACGTCGGCCGCAGCCTGCAACCGGTTAGCCTTCGCCTCTGCAGTGTCGGCCTGGGCTTTGGTGTTGCACAGCACGAGAGCCGAGACCCGAGCCTGATTGCGCCGCCAGAACTCGAACAGCAAGTAGCCTCCAATGGAGCACCCCACAAAAGCGGCGCGCCCTACTTCCGCATGATCCAGGACGCGCATGAGATCAGTAGCGTGCTTTTCCATGGTTGCGGGGCCATCGCCGACGCCGGATTCGCCATGGCCGCGCAGATCGGGAAGAATCAAACGGTAGCGCGAAAGCAACGCCTGAGCCGCAGGTAGCCAGAATTCGTGATGAGTCGGGAAAGGGTGGAGCAGAACGACGGGAGGGCCCTCTCCGACGACCTCGTATGCGATTTCGGCGTCACCGCTTGGGATACGGATCATCGCGGAGATTTAAACACACGAGACCTCTCTCGCGGTCAAAGGCGTACGTGGCAATGCTACAGATTCGTCGCTTGGTGACCAACCGGAGCGGATAACGCTTCCGGCTCCTCGGGCAGAAGAATCCAAGCTATCAGATAGGCGATCAGGCTGGCACCTATCGGAATCAGTGCTGTAATCAACCAAACCACACGCACCAGGGTTACGTCCAGGTCGAAGTATTCCGCGAACCCGGCGCACACTCCTGCGATCTTGCGGCCGGCGCGTGCGCGAACCAGCCGTTTGCGCGCCATCACTGCTCCGACTCGCTTGCCGCAGTAAGCGCAGTGGTTGGCGTCATCCTGGATAACTTTGCCGCAATAGTTGCAATACATTCTCAACCTCCACGTATGATGATACGACGCCCGGAAGCGAGAAGTTCCCTCGTCATTCCTCCCGATAAGCGTCTTTCATACGCTTGCGGGCAATCTCTGAGGGCGGTGTGTTCGCGTTGGTGGCGATGACCGCCTGATATCTGGCTAATGCCAGATCGCGTTTGTGAAGAAGATCGTACATCTCGCCCGCGCCCAGATTGGCTTTCTGCAAGACCTCCGGATCGGGCTGTGGCGCCTGTGGCACTTGCTCGTAGGCCGCGGCTGCTCCACTGAAATCCTTCTGGCTGCGCAAGCAGATCGCCCAGGCTGAGCGCGGCGATTTCATAGTGCAAACCGGGATATTGCCCGTCGCGCCCGGCTTGCCAGATTTTGCGATAGACCGCCGCTGCCTCATCGGTGCGTCCTGCGGCTCTGAGCAGACTACCCTCTTCGAGCGCCAGCAGAACGTTTCGCGGATAACGTGGGACAATATCCCGCACCATCTGCAGCGCTTCGTCATAGCGGTGCTCGCGACGAAAGAACAACCCCAGCAGAATCTTGGCATCGACGCTGGTCTCTCCGCCTCCCGCGGCACATTGCTGGAGATACTCGAGTCCCTTTTCCTTGCTCCCGCCCAGGCCCACCATGGCTGCGGCGACCTTCACTCCCCAGGGAAGGCTGCCTAACACATAGTTGTGAGCCCCCACAATCAACTTGGCCTGAGTATCACTGGGATTCAGTTCGAGCACGCGTTCGTGGTCGTGGCGCGCCCCCACCGCGTTGCGGAGAGCTGAGAACCACGCGCGCTCCACTAGCGCCGTGTAGGTTGCGAACTGTGCCCGCGTCACTCCCCTGGCGTACAGCGCGTCAACGTTGTTGGGATTGGCAGCGAGACTCTTCTCCTCCAGCTTGAGCGCTCGCTGCACCAGTTGGTTGATTTGCTCCTTAACCTTTTCATCCGCTGGGCGGTGTGCGGATCTCACAAAGCTGTCGCTGGCGTACTCGCCCGAGTTCAGCGCTCCCATGCGATAGAGCTCGCGGAAGAGGATGGCAGTGAGGAAATGATTGACAGCGAAAGGGTCGTCGGGATGCCTCTGCAGCACCTGGTCGAACTCTCGCACGGCCTGGTCGTAATCCAGGTTATAAAAATGGTCGAAGGCAGAGGGATTCAGCGGATCATTCGGACGATACGACAGCGCATCCGGCGTACGACCGATTGATGAAGCCGCAGCCACGGCAACCAGCACGACGAGGAAAAGAAAAAAGAACGAAATGACGCGGGGTGGGAGCCGGGAAAACAATTCGTCGATCTCGATATCCAGGGTGTGTTGACCTTTAGTTTACCTGAAGCCAGATGAGCGAGCTCCGAACCAAGAGTGTCATGTCGAGAAGAAGCGAGGCTAGTGAAGAACGCCCTTATAATCAGCCCGGCGATTCTTTCCTAATACAAGGGGTAATTCTTGCCCAGTTGTCAGCGTACGGGATCGTACCGCGACCGGTTTATCAGTGAGTTACGTAGGCAAAGTTTTGGTCACTGGCTTGCGGTATGTAATGCCACAAGAACAAGAGGTAAGCGCCTATGTCCGAAGTAATACGGGATGCGCAGCACGACTTCTGGCGTCCGCCGGTGGTTCAGCAAAGCTGCAGGCCCGGTGATGGTTGAGGTTTGCGACGGCTGCGGCACCGAATTCATGGTTGGTGCCCGCTTCTGCCACGTTTGCGGATCAGCTCGACAGGCGCAAGCGACCGCAGTTACAGGATCGAGTTGGATGCGCGTCTTGGAGATTTTGGGGGTGTTCGAGTTCCAAAATGTAAGGCGCTGGCTCGGCCTCTCCATGGCTTCGCTGGTTGCGTTTTTCGTGGGCTTAGGGTGTCTGCTCGCTGTCGTTGCCGTGGGCGTGGTCTACTCGGTCCAAAATCTGGCGGATTTTCAGGCATTGCAATCTTATCGGATGCAGTGGCTGCTGGCCGCAGTTGCGGCGTTCGTGGCCGGAATTCTGCTGAAGAAGACGCCGGACAGTAGAGAGTATAATCGGGCACCGGCATACTCACGAAGTATTCCCGCTTTAAGTCCCGTTCGACATTCCGATCCCTCCTGTAATCGCCCCTGCTCTCAGTTCACTGGTTCCGGATCTGCGATAGTGCGTCGTTGCTGATGCATGCGGTAGAGATGATGGACTGGGCCGGTGCCACGTCCGAGAGGCTGGGCATTTGAAATAGCGGCCGCCACGTAAGCCTTGGCTAGCAGGACGGCCTCGGGCAATCCCCGTCCTTTCGCCAGGTGGCAGGCCACTGCGGTCGCGAAAGCGCAACCTGTGCCGTGGGTGGAGTTCGAGCGCTGACGGCCAGATTTGAAAATCTCTTGCTCGATTCCCCGTCGGCTGGTGAAGGTCAACAGGTCGGTAGCTTTTTCGAGATGGCCCCCGGTGACCACCACTGCGGCAGCGCCCATAGAATGAAGCTTGATCGCGGCCGCGCGCATCTGCTCCACATTCGTTACTGCCAACCCGTCAGAGCGGAGGCTTCATCCAGATTTGGCGTCACAACGGTGGCCAGTGGCAGGAATTTCTCGAGCATCAGGCGAGCGCCGGCAGTGTCCACCAGCTCGGCCCCGGAGGAAGACTTAAGGATAGGGTCGAGCACGATATTGGGCAGCCTTTCCGTGGCGAGAAAGTCCGCCACGGCCCGAGCTACCTTCCCGGATCCCAGCATGCCGACATGGACGGCCGCGATCTCTACGTCGGCCGACAACTCAGCCAGGGTTTCGACCACCAAATCTGGACTGAGCGGCTCGACCCTCCGGACACCAGCGGTGGACTGGACAGTTAGAGCGGTAATGCACGCCACACCGTAACACCCATGAGCCGCGATGGTCTTGATGTCGGCCGTCACTCCCGCCCCGGACGAGGGATCAAACCCGGCTATTGTGAGAACAATTGGGGGAGCCTGGGCCATAGATGCAATCTATCGGAAACCCTGCGGATTGCAAATTTCCCTCCTAACGGCTAGAGCCTGGATTGCCTGGCTTTGAGGCGTGGGTTCCATATTGACCGATCGCACAAATCCAAACGGACCCTCGTAACTTGCTCTCTTCATGGATGATCGTACAGACTATAGCGTAAGTTATTGAGAACACAAGCGAGGTAATAATTTCCGAACGCCCTCGGCGCAAGAGTATTTACCATATAGTAAATATGTAAGCCACTCACTTACAGTGATATCTGTAGTTTATATCAAGATCAACAATAGGTTACGTAATGTATCTATTACTAGATAATAATCTTGCTACAGGAAATTCCGCATTGACACCCCGCTTTCCCACCCGATAGCATCGTTCAATCCTGGCGAACTCGTGGGGGGTAACTTAGAGATGCGGGGTGACTGAATGCGACGACGTATTGCTGGACTGACGATTCTTCTTTGGGTCGTCAGCCTAGGGGCGACTCAGCGACCGACCAACTCAGAGTCTCGTGACATCCAAAGCACGGTTCGGCCGGGGTCTCGGACCGGGGTGAACCGACCCAAGGCGTATCAAATTGGGACGGCATCATGGTACGGCAGCGACTTCCAGGACAAGCCGACCGCCAGTGGTGAGCCCTACAACATGTACGACCTGACCGCGGCGCATCCAACTCTCCCGCTGGGGAGCTACGTACGGGTCACGAACCTTCGCAACGGGCGGGCGGTAGTGGTACGTATCAACGACCGCGGACCGGTTGTTCCCGGAAGGATCATCGACGTTTCCTACAACACTGCACGAGTGCTTCAATTCAAGAGCCAAGGCCTGCAGCGCGTCCGCTTGGACCTGGTTCATCCCCAAACCGTGGCCATGCTCCGGCCATTGGCGTATTAGCGCCAAACCCTTTAAACTCGAACTAGATGCAAGATCCGCGCCAGCGTCTGATCGTTGCTTTGGATGTCTCGTCCGCAGCCGCAGCCCAGAAGATCGTGGCGGCTGTGGGCGATTCCGCCCTGACTTACAAAGTTGGAATGCAGCTGTTTACCGCCGTGGGCCCGCAGGTGGTGAGAGATCTGGTGGCCTCGGGACGGCGAGTTTTTCTTGACCTGAAATACCATGACATTCCCAACACGGTGGCGTCGGCGGTGCGAGAGGCTGCCGATCTCGGCGTCACTATGCTAACCGTGCACGCATCGGGCGGCGGGAAGATGCTCCGCGCAGCCACGGACGCTGCCGGCAGCGTCAATCCCGTTCCGACGGTGCTGGCGGTCACGGTGCTGACTAGCATGGATGACAACGATCTCAGCAACTTAGGCGTGCGCGGACGAGTCGTGGACCAGGTTTTGCGGCTTTCCGTCCTCGCCATCTCGAACGGATGTAAAGGGGTGGTGGCGTCGGCCCTGGAAGCTTCTGCTCTACGCACGGAACTGGGGAATGAGCTTGTAATCGTGACCCCAGGAGTGCGTCCCTCCGGAACCGATCACGGCGATCAGGCCAGAGTCGTGACTCCAGCGGAAGCGATTGCTGCGGGCGCCACGCACATTGTGGTGGGACGTCCGATCACCGCAGCTGCAGATCCCGCCGCCGAAGCGAGAGCTATCCTGGGGCAGATGAGTTTCTAGCCGCCAAGTCGTTCGTTTTCCGGTGAGCAGAACGATTTACAGCTTCTCGTAGAACTCGCAGGCCGAGCAGGAGATGAAAATCCCGCCGGGGATATTGCGTTCGCGGTCCTTCACGCGCTTCACGATGCGGGTAGGCTTGCCGCACTTGGGGCAGTCGGTGCTCTTGGATGTGTCCATCACTTTTTTGCGATCCGCGGTCTTTGCAATCTTGGCCATTATTTATCTCCTGACGCCGTCTCCTGGCGGAAACCTTCCGCGGGTCGCCGTCTCTTTGTCTTTTGTAATAGGAATTCTGAATCAGAATACCGTCTGGTAACAAGGCAGCGCCAGAACGCCTTGGCGAAGATCGACCATCCACATTCGCTGTAGACAATTTTATCTGAAAATCGCGGCTGGTGTCTTGGCGATGAGTGCAAGCAGTCGTGGAGATCGGCTTAGGAAAAATTGACCGGCCGAGGTGGTCGCCCCTGACCGGCTGGTTGCAGTTCTCACTTAAACAGGTCGCTCAGATCATTGGTTTCGGGATCCGCAGCAGCTCCAAGCAGCGGCCCCACCTGGAAGATTTCCTGCAACGTTTTCAGGGTGGAGCTATGGTCGTAGTGAATGTTATTGCTGTAAGCCGTTTTCCCCCGCCCTTCGCAAACGGCGAAAGCAGGAACATTCCGATGGGACCATCGCTGAAGTCGCCGCTGTCTTCGGCTTCATCCCAAATGATGAACAGGGCGCCCCCTGCTTGTACTCGTCTGACTCGAGAATGAGCGGCACATTCTGCTTCAGCCAGGTATCCGATCGCAAGGTATTGTTCTTGCTTTCCAGTGCATCGCAAGGAGAAATGCCCTCGTGCCCGTCATGACACAGGTTTGGAGTGATGAAGTTGTACAGCGCCGAGGTGTGGTCGGCCAGATCAGTCGCCAGCTGGTAATACGGCCGGACGTGCTTGATACATTCGGCTGACTTCGGGTTCAACCCATGGTTGACATCGTTGAAGTACACAAACGCGAGATGCTCAACATCGAGGAAGGTAAAATCCAGCGGGCAGACGTCGAACACGGGGCTGCCGAAGTCGGGCTCCGCGTAGGCCGTCCAGGAAATACCCGCATCTTCAAGAAGTCTTACCAAATGGTGGTGTGTGAATAGTTGGGGCTGACCGGGTTGGGTATCCGCGAGGACGCCGAAGTTAGTCCCGGCTTCCAGCCACAAATAATTCGGCTGGCTGGGATGGTTGCCCGGAGGATTGAAATACTCCTCCGCGTGCGCCGATGTATCCAGCAGCTGCCCGTTGATGTACGGAGCCGACAGGTTGTCCTTGAGATCCGGAGCGCCGAACGCCGCACCGGCGTTGTTGCCCGTCCAGTTGTGATTCTCCATGAGGATGACCCAAACCGTCTTCACTTTACTCATTTGTGCGTTCGCAGCCAGTGGCATCATGGCAAGCAGCGACAGCATAGTTGTCCTAAACATCAGAGTCTTCCGCCAATGTTTCACAGCGCTCCTCCATGAGTTGTTCTTAACCACGGCCTGAGCCCCGTTGGATTCAATCCGTGGTCGCGGATGCTTGCAGCTTGACCCTCTTTTATTACTCCGGCATGAATCGCAAATTAATGTTTGTTTAAAAAATCTGCACAGCCCGGTGGAAAGTGTGTTGGCTGCCATCCTGCTGATCTGTCAAACTGTTCGGACTTGGGGGGTGGGACATAGTGAGTGATTCCGAACGTTATGCGCCCGGAGCGCCTGGGATTCCGCCGCGCTGGACTTCGAGCGCCAAAAGCGGGATAGGCACAGCGCTAAACCTGCACAGCCGGGTCTGGTTCACCTTGAGCCACGGCATCCTGAACGAAGTCTACTTCCCGCGCGTCGATCAGGCGTGCACGCGCGATCAAGGATTCATCGTCACCGATGGCGCCGGTTTTTTCTCTGAAGAGAAGCGGCATTGCAGCTTTGAGAATGTCCCCATGGAGCCGGGTATACCGGTATATCAGCTGCGCAACACAGAAATGCAGGGGAGATATCGGATCGAGAAGGAGGTTCTGACCGATCCTTACCGCAACGTGGTGCTGCAGAAAGTCCGCTTTGTGCCGCTGAAGGGCAGCCTCGCCGACTATCGTCTCTATGCGCTTCTGGCTCCGCATCTGGCCAACTGGGGAAACGACAACACAGGCTGGGTAGGAGAGTACAAGGGCGTTCCCATGTTATTTGCGGAACGAAATAGCACCGCTCTGGCCTTTGCCTGTTCGGCGCCCTGGCTGAAGATGTCTGTGGGTTTCGTGGGATTCTCCGATGGCTGGCAGGATCTGTCGCAGCACTACCAAATGGCTGTGGAATTACACGCGAGCCGAACATGGCAACATCGCACTCACCGGAGAGATCGATCTGGTGGCGTGCGGAGGAGAGTTTGTGCTGGCATTGGGCTTCGGAGAAATCTGGTCAGAAGCCGGTCAACACACGCGTGCCAGCCTGCTTGAGTCCTATGAGGACTTGCGCGATCACTACGTCAGGGACTGGAAAAGCTGGCAGAAAAGTTTGCTGAAATTGGATGAGCCTGAGCGGGAACACGATCTCTATCGCGCCAGCGCAGCGGTGATGCGCAGCCATGAGTCAAAGGACTTCCTGGGAGGAGTGATCGCGAGCCTCTCCATTCCATGGGGATTCAACAAAGGGGATGAAGACCTGGGCGGATATCACTTGGTCTGGCCGCGCGATCTGGTGGAAACCGCGGTCGGCTTACTGGCAGCGGGGGCGGAGTCCGATGCGCTACGGGTACTGCGCTATCTCGAAGCCACGCAGGAGTCGGATGGCCGCTGGGCGCAGAACCTGTGGCTGGATGGGCGTCCCTATTGGGGAGGGGTGCAAATGGACGAGGCGGCGCTCCCGATTCTGCTCGTGGATATCGTCGTGCGCCACTCCCGTGTCCCTCTGGGAAATTTGCGACGCAGGTGGGCGGTGGTGCAACGTGCTGCGGGTTTTATTGTCCGCAATGGTCCCGTCACCCAGCAGGACCGCTGGGAAGAAGATGCAGGTTATTCGCCATTCACGCTGGCGGTAGAGATTGCGGCCCTGCTCGTCGCAGCCGATCTTGCCGACGCAGTTGAGGAACAAGCGACGGCAAGCCACCTGCGCGAAACCGCGGACTGCTGGAATGACAACATTGAACGCTGGATCTACGCGAAAGACAGTGATCTGGCACGGCAGGTCGGAGTGGAAGGTTATTACGTCCGAATAGCACCGCCTGAGGCCGATTGCGCGCCGTCTCCGCTGGAGGGATTTGTACCGATTAAGAACCGGCCTCCGGGCCAGAGCGCTGAGCCAGCCGTCCATCTCATCAGTCCGGACGCGCTCGCATTGGTGCGATTCGGACTGCGCGCGCCGGACGATCCTCGAATCGTGAATACGGTAAAGGTGATTGACGCGTCTGCTGCGGGTCAAGCTGCCGCAAGGTCCCTGCTGGTATCGCTACAACGGCGACGGCTACGGTGAGCACGAAGATGGATCGCCCTTTGATGGCACGGGAATTGGCCGGCCCTGGCCTTTGTTGGCGGGTGAACGCGCCCACTACGAACTGGCCGCAGGGCGTCCGGAAGCAGCGGAAAAACTGCTGCAAGTGATCGAGCTTTCGACGCAAGGTGGGCGCTTGATTCCCGAGCAGGTTTGGGATGCGCCCGACATTCCTGAGCTTGAACTGTTCTTGGGCAAGCCAACAGGATCGGCATGTCCGCTGGTCTGGGCACACGCTGAGTACATCAAGCTGCGGCGATCACTACGCGATGGCAAGATTTTCGACCAACCACCGCAGACAGTGCAGCGCTATGTAGTCGAAAATCGCAAGGCCGAGTATTTCGAATGGCGTTTGAATAACAAATGCCGGACCATGCCACGCGGAAAGAAATTGCGGATCGTGCTGCCCGCACCGGCTCTTGTGCACTGGAGCTTCGATGGCTGGAATACCACGCGTGACACTAACACGCGCGACCCTTTGGGCGTTTACGTTGCGGATCTACCCAGCAATGCGTTAGCAGAGGGGCGTGAGATTGTTTTTACGTTTTATTGGCTGCAGGAACAGCGCTGGGAGGGGATGGACTATACAGTGGGGGTAGAACCGTCATCTTGAGCGATTGGCCGCTTTCGCGTCAAACTTGGTTTCGTGATGTAGAGATCCTTCGACTCCGCTGAGCCATCGCCAGCGAATGGCTCAGCTGCGCTCAGGATGACAATCGGATCTAGTGTGCTACGGATCCAACAACGCTTGTCTTTGGGACATTTAATTCCGCCTTCCCCGCCCGTGCGGGAGATGTTTGAGTAAAGGACGCCCGCACATATAGAGGACAGAAGCAAGAGCAGCAATCCCTCCCACATAGGACCGAGCAGTACATGTCCCAAGCCAAACAGCGCCAGGTACACCATGGCGCAGCCCAGAACCCAGCACAGAAGATTGCGTCCCAGATCGCGCGAGGGTGGGACTTCGGGAGCAAGGCGGGCGATGGCCTGCCATCCGGTAATTTGTGGCCGCACGCTGCGATAAAACTTGAGCAGGATCTGCTCGGGCTCCGGCTTGGTCGCAAACGTGACGATTAGCCAAACGAAAGTCGTAACCGCCGTGGTGGTTAAAGCGCTCTTGGCGAAGACTACCGGATTCGTGCCGGAGAACGGAGCGATCCAGCGCAGTGAGACGGTCATGACCAAGGCTGTCGCCATGGCTGAAATTTCACTCCAGGCATTGATCCGCCACCAATACCAGCGCAGTAGATAGACACCACCCGTTCCGGCACCCACTTCCAGGACGGCTTGCCATCCCGAGCGGATATCGGCCAGCAGGACCGAAATGCCGGCGGAGGCAATCACTAGAACGACGGTAGCCAAACGGGAAATCTGCACATAGTGTTGGTCGGTAGCATCGCGGTTGATGAAACGGCGATAGAAGTCCGAGACGAGATACGAAGCTCCCCAGTTGAGCTGGGTGGCGATGGTAGACATGAACGCCGCCATGAAGCCGGCGATCACGATGCCGCGTAGCGCCGGCGGCACGTGCTGGCTGACGATCAGCATGTATCCTTTTTCCGGGTGCTCGAGATTGGGATAGAGGACGACGGCGGCCAGTGCGGTCAGAATCCAGGGCCAGGGTCGCAGCGCGTAGTGTGCAATGTTGAACCAGAGGACTGAGAGCAAGCCGTTGCGTTCGTCCTTCGCGCTGAAGATGCGTTGCGCAATGTAGCCGCCGCCGCCTGGCTCAGCCCCGGGATACCAGAATGCCCACCACTGCAATCCGATATTGACCAGGAATGTCATCACCGGAAGCAACCACAGTCCTTCCTGGTCAATGGGGCGGGAAAAATCCGGAAAGAACGAAGTTGCATCACCGGCGACTGGTCCAGCGGCAACGCGCATCTCTGCCAGGCGATTGAGCAGAGCGCTCATGCCTCCGCAAGCAGACACTGCATACCATGCGACTCCGATCACGATTGCCATCTTCAGAGCGAACTGGAACAGATCAGTCCACAGGACACCCCACAATCCGCCCAGGGCTACATACAGCCCGGTAAAAGGAATCAGGAACAGGACGCAGATCGCGAGTGCTTTGCTGTCGCTCACTCCCAGAGTTACGGCAACGATGCTGGTCATCGCCTTGGTGACCCAGCCGAGGATCAGACAATTCATCAGCAGACCGAGATAGACAGCGCGGAATCCACGCAGAAAGGCGGCCGGCTTGCCGGCGTAACGCATTTCTGCAAACTGCACATCGGTGAGCAAGCCCGAGCGTCGCCACAAACGAGCGAACAAGAATACCGTCATCATGCCGGAGAGCAGGAACGACCACCACAACCAGTTTCCGGCGATACCTTGCGTATACACCAGACCGGTAACGACCAGCGGCGTGTCAGCGGCGAAAGTCGTGGCCACCATTGACGTCCCTGCCAGCCACCAGGAGACGTTGCGTCCGGAGACGAAGTAGTCGTCGACGCTCTTCCCTGAGCGACTGCGGAAGTAGAGTCCCAGGAACAGGGTGATACCCAGATAGGCGACGATTGCCGACCAATCGAGGAGCGTGAAGTTCATGGTTGGAAAGAATACACCGGCAGTGGAAAGGCGCTTAAGAGAATAATGACGAGATCCTAGCCCGTATATACCAACTCGACCACAGTGCAATCGTCATTCAGAGGAGTGCCGCCACAGAAGTTAGCCACCGCAGAAAAAATATCTTCGAGAGTCTCACTTTTCGCTGCCACCGCTTCCAAACGATGATCTTCGAAGAAGTCGCCACGAGCGTTCTCGGCTTCGGTTACGCCATCTGTGACCAGAACTACGCGATCGCCCGGATGCAAATTGCAACGATCACTCTCGTAGGTGGCATCCGCAAGCAAACCCACAGGCAGGTTACCGTGCCGGGGCCGGATTACCTCGTGATTGCAAACCAGCAATGGCGGGACGTGCCCGCAGTTGACATATTCCAGTTCGCCGTCGCGACGGATGCGGGCGACGATCAGGGTCGCGTATTTCTCTCCAATATGCTTGTGCGTGAAGAAGCGGTTGGCGGCAGCCACGATTTCCGTAAGGGGCATGCGGGCTGTGAGCTGGGAATAGATCATGCCTTGGAGCGTCGAGGCCAGCAGCGCCGCCGAGACTCCCTTGCCGCTGACATCAGCCAGAACGATCGCCAGGCCGTCCTCGGTATTGACGGCATCGAAAAAGTCACCGCCAATTTCTTTGCAGGAAAGATTCCTGCCCGCCAGCCGCGCAAATGGAACTTCAGGAATAGTCACGGCCATGAGCCGCTGCTGGATGGAGGCCGCAATGGAAAGCTCCTGCTGATAGCGGCGGGCGGCTTCCTCGGCTTGCACCAGGCGTGCGTTCTCGATCAGCGAAGCGGCTTCCCTTGCGATGGCCTGGAGAATGTCATTGCTTACGCTCGAGATATCGCGCGAGGCAAAACGTGAATCCACGTACAACGCGCCCATCACTTCCGCCGAGGGTTCCGCCGGAGTCACGGCCTGGATGTCGCGGGTGGCCTGTACCTGCGGCTTGCGCAGGGGAATGCAAATCACGGTGCGGAGATCGTAGGCAACAATGCTCTGCCGGCCCTTCAATTCGAGCGACTGGCTGGTGTCGGTAACCACAAATTCAGAGTTGGATTTCAGCGCGTCATCCAGGATGGAGTGCGAAATCGTTTTGTCATCCAGCAGTGGCTCGCCCTTAGAATTGCGGCCAGCCGCCAGACGCATGCCTTCGTCAGTCTTCAGGAAGACGTAACCTCGCTCGGCGCGCGTGAGTTTCAAGGTGGCTTCGAGCAAGGTCACCAGAATTTCGTCCAGGACGCCGGTGGTGTTGAGTTTGCGCGCGGCTTCGAGGAAGAGAGTGAGCTTCTCCAGATCCGTGCTCTCGCTGGAAATATGAATGCCGGAGATCTGGCTGAGGAACTCGCGGGCCGTGTTCGATGTGGCGTGATGAGGGTGGAAGACTGACGTAGGAGACATCGCGAACGCCGAATTCCAGGCGGTCATTGCGCTCCAGAGTCTTGCGCTGGATTCGCTCGCCGTTGACAAAAGTCCCGTGCTTGCTGCCCTGATCGACGACGCTCAAACTGTCCATTTTCCGAAGTAATGATGGCGTGGTCGCGGGAAACCCGTGGATCGGCGATTACCAGGTCTTTGTCCACTTTTCGTCCGACGGAAAAGGGACTGTGGTCGAGCGTAATGGTGCGCTGCTCATTACCCTGCACAAAGACAAGCGTAGGGAAAATTCCCGAACCTGGTGACGAAGTCGGGCCAGTTATGGGCTGAAGGGCCATAGCCGCTTGCGGAGGCTCCTTGGACTAACAGAATAATGACAGGATTAGGCCCCGACGGGAAGGGGTCAGGAGTTTTCTTCCGCCGAGAGTACCCGCGAAATTATGCTCTGCCCAACGGTGAGCCGGAGCTCATGCTGCCCCACGATGGAAGGCGGCAATGGCTTGCTGCTCGTTATCGTAAACTTCGAACACCGTGACCAGTTTCGTAATCTGCAGTAAGTCTCGCAGGCGCTGACCAAGCCCCGCCAACTTGATGTCGGCGCCAGCGGAGCGCGCCGAAGAGTAGACGGCTATCAAAGTTCCCAGGCCACTACTGTCAATGTAATTCACGCCGGAAAGATTGAGTACAACTTCTCGACTGGAGGTTAATACCTGCTTGAGAGTGTCGCGTAACGCTGCTGAATCCTCTCCTAGAACGATGCGACCATGACAAGAGACCACAGTGATTCCGTCTGTGACATGCGTCTCCAGTTTCAAGTCCATCCGAACCTCCGAGTTCGCTCGTACGAAAGTGTTGAGAAGATACCGCTTGCCCTGCGACATTGCAAGCCGGGACGGGGTTTTGTCCTGAATCGACGCTAACGATCACTAACCCGCCTGGTAATTCACGGCGGGGCGTCGCTTACTTCGATCATGAAAAGTGATGGCAACAATCAGCCCGAGCAGCAGCAACACCGTGAACGGAACGTACAGAATGGTCCATAGAGGCATAACCCAGGCCTGTTTGACCGACTGCCGGGGCAGAACAAAAGACGCAACAGTTAGAGCAAGAGCCGCGAGCCAGGGCCAGAAAAACACCGGCGCTGCGATCACACAAGCGGCACGCGTGAGAACGCTCCGGTTCCACAATGTTGTCCGATTGGAAATAACCGATAAGATTCCTGGTAACAAAAGCAACTGATTGTAAGGCCCAAAAGTGGGGATGACGACAACCGTCACGGCCAGTACCAACGCTGAGATGACTGCGAAAGCAGGGGTGTTGGCTGGTTCGCGCCGCGCCAACCAGCAGACACTAACAAGGGCAAACGCGATCAAGACGGTAAGAATTCTGGCCCAAACCGGCGTGATGAGCACATCCAGCAAAGAGGGCGCACCTCCGTATATTGCCGGTAAGCCGAAACGGCTCCGCGAAAGCGTCCAATCCATCCTGGCAGCACATATTGCGCCCCGGCGAGAAGAATCACCATAGTCAGACTGAACCCCCAGAGTAAACCGGCACGCTTGCGCAAATCGCTGAAGGCCCACAGAATCAACCATGCCACCATGGGCAAAGCAAGTTGAGGCTTGATGGTCGCAAAAGCGAGCACAACTCCTGCCAGCAGCAGATGATCGCCGGCGAGCAGGAAGGCGCATCCCGCAATCATTCCGCTCACCACTAAACTCAACTGCTGGAGTTCGATTCCCTGCACCGTGGGAAAACTGCCGAGGGTCAGGACTATCAGGATCGCCGTGGTCGCCGCTGAAGGCCGCCAGTTCAGGACCCGCAGCCATAGCAGGACCGAAGCCGCGGTGAGAACAACCAGGAGGCAGCGAAAGCCTGTCTGCACAGACCGGAAAAGGCAAGTGGATGAGCGGCGCGAGCAGAAATACGACATATACCGGATAGGCAAATCCCTGCTGGTCTCTGGGATCGCCCGGGCGATCTGGGATCAAGCTCCCGGCCGTAGTATCCGGCCTGAATTTCGCGGGTGACTTCGGCGCTATAGGGATCGCGATGGTTCAGCAGCAATTCGCGCGCTCCCAGCCAGCGCGGATAAAGATCGGAGAGATTGCCGCGCGGACGGTCGTGACGTAGCGGCATCGGCGCGCTGGTACGGGACCAGCACTCGCCGAACGTAAAACCACATGCTGCCGGCTAAAAGCAGCGCCAACAACAAGCCGAATCTGGAGTTCCTGAGCAATAGTCTGGTCGCAACAAAATCGCCCCATGTTACAACTTATGCGGACGAAGCTTGCTGTGCGACTGCGAATCCTCATCTCCGCTGCGATTGGGTTGGCCAGCGGTACTTTCTGCTGGTTTCTGATGGTGCACTTCCATCAGGACGCGGCGGATTTTGGCTGGGCAATTCGCGCCGCCCAGGATCTGCTCGCGCACCGGAACCCGTATGCGACGTCTCCAACTTTACCCACTGACCGCGGCCCTGTTCGGATTGCCTTTCGTCTGGGTGCGCCCGGAAATCGCGGCGGGAGTTTTCTATGGCATCAGTTCGGCGCTGTTGGCTTTTGGTCTCAGTCGCGACGGTTATCATCGGCTGCTTGTTTTTCTTGGCTTATCCGTACTGGGCGGGAATCCTGATCGGCGCAGTGGACGCCACTGATCATGGCCAGCGCTTTCTTCCCTCTCCTGCTTGCCCGCGACTTTGGCCAAACCGCAAATTGGTCTGCCGGTCGCACTCACTCACTTGAGCCGCCGGGGATTCTCGCTTGTGTGTGTGATCTCTGCTGCTGAGCTCTGGCTGTGATGCCGCGCTGGCCGCTGCTTTGGCTTCGGCAGATCGGCCACTATGACCGTTTCATTCCGCTGCTGGTTTTGCCGGGACCGTTGCTTGCGGCGGTCTTGCTGCGCTATCGGGACCGGGATGCCGCTTTTGCTGATGATGATGGCCATCATGCCGCAACGCTGGTTCTACGACACGCTGGTTCTGTGGCTGATTCCGAAGTCACGGAGAGAAATCGTGGCAACCGTGGCTTCAGTTGGGGCGCTGGAATCTGGCGCTGGTATCACATCCCGCACAGCTTTACTGAAGTCGGGCGGTGGACAGTGCTTCATCTATCTGCCGATGCTGGCAGTCGTGCTGGCGCGGGGCTGTGGGAAAAGCAACGGTCGCTCAGTCGCGAAGCCGGAGTGATGTCTCCTCTGCGATTGCATACATCCAGGAAGAGAACGAGACCCATCAGAGCAAATTCTTTGTACTTCAAGGAAAGAAACAGCTGCAGGGGAGCGCAGAACAGCAGCGCTATTCCTGAAGCAATGAGGACCGACGGACCACCGGCCGTCGGTTCCCCTTCTTAAGAGATAGTTCGCGACTAGAAAGATGGGAATCAAGCAGCACGCTCAGGTCGTAGCTGACAACGTGGTAGCTGACCAGCAGGGTGGCGACCAGAGCGCAGTGAGAAATTCAGATCAAACGCGTCCGACCGCGCCGAGCGGCAACGCCGTGCCACGAAAAACATCAATGCCAGCGATGAAGAGCAGAACGACTGGTCCCGCATATCTTCCAGTCGGGCAGGAAGACGTACATCGAGTCCTCGGAGGTTGGGCATCCCGGCGGGTACGCGATCTTTGCCGGCCAAGACATCTTCCCAATAGAACACATAGCGAGGATAGGCCGACAACGCCCGAACGCCTGCAATGGCGATCGATGCCAACACCGTTAGCAGAGACACTGGCAGGAATCCATAAAGCACTCTCCATCTCTTTTGCACCAGCAACAGAAGCACAAAAGGCAACACCAGGTGGAACTTGAAGAGTCCAAGGGCCAGAAATGCGCCCGCGGCGGCATCGCGGTTCTTGCAAAGAAATACGAAAACGAGAGCGTAGAGGAACAAGAGCACAATTCCGTCCTGCCCCTCGATCAAGTTGAAGAACACGGGAAAGAATGCGATCGCGAGAAGCCAAAGCGAGGGACCGCGTGTCCGCAAGTGCGGCGACATAGCGGACGCAGCAGCCACAGGGTTGCCCCAACCAGAACCAAGTTTAGCACATTCCACAGAGCGTAAGCCGTCAGGTAGGGGAAGTAGCTGAAGGGAACGAAGAACAGCGCTTCAAACGGCGGATGGGTCCAAGGCAATGGACCTCGAAACAACGGGACGGCGGTCGCGAATTGCTGCTGTACTTCGAAACGGGCTGCGGGGTCGTACAGTTGGTGTCCCAGCCCCTGGCGCACCACAGTGCCCGCGCAGTAGTAGATGGCGAAGTCGGGGAGACCTGCTGCGATCAAACGCCTGGCATTCCAAAAAACTGTTAGGTACACGCCCACCACGCCAACGAGGTAGATGAGTGCAAGGGATTTCAGTCGCGAGGCGCTCATGCAGCTCTCAAGTAGGCCCCAGCAGTTCGATCCGACAACTCACGTGAGATCCCATAAAACCAAAGCAGAAGCACCGGTGCGACCAAGCTGAATTGGCCAAAGCGAAACCAGAGAAGCATTTGCACAGGGCTTAAAAACAGCACGATCATCGGCCCCAACAAGGCAATTCCCCTCCCGCCCCTTGGCAATCCCGATTTGTCGAAGTCGTTTGCCAGCAACAGCAGAGGCAAAAGAAGCAGGCAAAGATCGTGAGCCAGTACATGGTAGCTCAAAAGCACGGTCGCCACCGTAGCCAGGGAAAAACTCAGGTCGAACCGCTGATTGAGAGGTGAATCATCCCACCGGAGCGAGGTAAACAGAAGCAATAACGCCGACACGACTGACACACCGACGGCGACGCGCCGCGTCCACGGGAAGAACATGTGAACGAAACCGCGAAGGTTGGGCATCGCCGAGATCAGGCTGGCGACGAGCGCGGTTGACTTCTCTACACTCCAGACGTAGGCAGGATAGTGCAGCGCCTCTTTCCAACCGACAAGCCCAACCGAAAGCAGACCTAGTCCAACAGCAACCAAGAGAAACCCCAAGAGCGCTTTGCGTTTTCTGTGTAGCAGCAGGATCAACATTAGCGGCAACACGAGATGAAAACGAAACAGCCCGAGACCGAGCCAACATCCGACCGCAAACTCCTGATTTTTCCTGAAAGCAATGTATGTGAGGGAAAATATGAGCAGCAGAAGGATGCTGTCTTGACCTTGCAGCAAGGCGGCGAACACCGGAAAGAAGGCTAACATCGCTAACCACCAGAGGACCGTAGGATAGCGCTGCAAGAGAGGAACATAAGGACGCAACAGAAAAGGCAGGGCAGCAAGAATCGCCAGGTTCAGCAGATCCCAGGCTGTGTAGGCTGCGGGATATGAAAGTCCGGCCAAGGGAGCGAATAGCACCGCTTCGAAAGGTGGATGGTTGTAGGGCAGTGCCCCCTGCCGTATGTAGACCTGCGACGCAAAGTCCGTTTGAATATGAAACTGTAGACCAGTGTCGTAGAGCCGGTCGGCATGACCCTGACGGAAGATCATTCCTGCGGTGTAAAAGATGCTGAAATCCGAGTAACCCTGGTGAATTTTCTCCCGCAAGCTCCAGAAGACTAGCGCGTGGACCAGGAACATTCCTGTCAGAAACGGCACTAGCAGCTTTATGGCACCGCTCTTGTTCATAGGGTGTGAGCCGCGATTCTATATCGGCTAAGGTATGATCCTTACTGGAAACGTGATTGCCTGGTTAGAGACCCGCCGAGTTCTTGTCTTGCTAGTCGCCCTGGGCTTATTCGCTATGAGCGCGCGCAGCGTCACCGACCCTGACGTCTGGTGGCATCTGCGTACAGGCGAGTTGATCATTCAGACCCACAGCGTGCCCCGGGCCGATCCTTACTCGTTCACCCGGTTTGGGCAGCCCTGGGTAAATCATGAGTGGCTGTCCGACGTGATGATCTTCACGTTGTATCGCTGGGCGGGCTGGGGTGGATTGATTGTGGCCTTCGCATCGATCATCGGTGCGGCCCTTCTCCTGGTTTTCCTGCGTTGTCCAGGACATCCATTCACGGCCGCGTTAATCACCGCGCTGGGCGCTGTAGCCTCGGCTGCAACTTGGGGGGTCCGTCCCCAAATGCTCTCATTGTTGCTAGCCAGTGTCCTTCTCCTGATCTTGCAACGTTTTGACCAACATCCCAACCGTGCTGTGGTGGGCCATCCCGTTGATGCATGCTCTGGGTAAATCTTCACGCCGGATACGCCATGGGAATTGCTCTGCTGGCATTGTTCCTGGCTGGAGGGGCGTTGGATGTTGTGCTGGGTTTCGAAAGGTGGCCTCGAGCCGCACCCCAGCTTCGCAGGTTGGCACTAGTTCTCGCCGCTTGCCTGGCGGTGGTCCCGCTCAATCCTAATGGAGTCCGGATGTATTGGTACCCATTGCAAACGCTGCATTCCGCTTCCATGCAAAACTACATCGACGAGTGGTTTTCCCCCAACTTCCACGAGCTCAAGTATCTGCCGCTTACTGCTGCTGATCTTGGCCATCCTGGTCGGGCTAACACTATCGCCACGCCGGCTGCGGCCGCGGGAGCTAGTGTTGCTTTCAGCAACTATATTGGCGGGATTGCGCTCGGCCCGCCACATCCCGATCTTCGTTTTGGTAGCAGTTCCACTGCTCAGCGCCTTAGTTAGTGATTGGCTGGGCGAAGGCGCTGCAGTTGAGATACGACGAAAACGACCTGTCGCGAGGACAATGTTGGTTAATGCCGTCGTGCTCGCGGCTTTCGCAATTTTTGTTCTTGCACATGTCCGATCCGTCGTGCGTCAACAGCGGGCGGCCGAAGCGCAGCACTTTCCGGAAACCGCGGCTTCTTTCATCCTCAAAAACGCGGTGCCCCTCCTCGATCATGAACCACTACAACTGGGGCGGATATTTAATTTGGAGGCTGTATCCTGAGTATCGCGTTTACATAGACGGTCGCGCCGACCTGTATGGCGATTCCTTCCTGGACGAATTCGCGGCGAGCTATTATCTCAAGCAGCACTGGCGTGAACCCTTACGGAAGTGGGGTATCCGCACGGTGTTTCTCCCATGGGACGCCCCCCTGGTAACCGCTCTATTGTCCACACCCGGCTGGAAGAGGATTTACATTGATTCACAAGCAGTTATCCTGACGCTCGCGCCAATTGCGGATGGCTCCATCTCAAAGTGAGAACCTACCCTAACAGTTACGTTTGAAGGTTCGCATTGCAAAATCTTGCACTTACAGCGGGACTCCTGAGGTATGATTGTAACGATTTAGTATTGTTTCGCGTCGTTCGCATTGCCAAGAAAATCTGCTTGATCGGAGAAGGCAATCTTCGGCGAGCCGAAGTAGTGCAGTGGGATGACAAGAGTGTTACGGCCCTCCCCCTTGCTTACTTCTTTTTGCCGAGGGTCGAAGATGATGGGCGTTCTGAGCAGGTTAAGTGGAGACGATGGGCAGGACATCGCGGAATATGCGGTCATGCTAGCCGTGATCTTGGCGGTTGTGGTGGGGACGATTAAGCTGATCGGCTCCAACGCCAACAATGTGTTTTCGTCGGTCGCGAGTTCCATCCAATAGCGCAATTCCGGGGCAGTTGTGAGCTTTGGCCTCTCAAGCCTGGTTCGGTACAGGCTTTATCCCCGCAATCAGCTAGAAGCGCTTTTTCCACAGAGCAGAACCACTTGACCTATCCCCGCTCCGGTCTGAGAAACTGACGGATCCTGGGAAAGCAAAATTTCGGACGCAATGTGCAGAAATTTGTCGCTCAACCTGGGATGCCTCAGGGTATTATGGCGGAAGGTTCGAAGCTGTCGCTTTCTTTCCTCGCAAGCCATTGATTTGGAAAAGAGAAGAAATTTGGCCACTTGCGGCCAGGAGTGCGGGCAGAATTGCACCAGATCAGACGGGAATCTATGTTTACCCGCCTGTTCCCATGGAGGGTATGAAATGAAGAGTGTTTTTTGCAGGCTATGGCGGGATGAGCAAGGGCAGGATATCGCAGAGTACGCGGTAATGCTTGCGGTGATCCTGGTAATCGTTGTAGGTACGATCCGGCTAATCGGTTCCAACGCCAACAATGTATTCTCTTCGGTCGCCAGTTCGGTTCAATAGAAAGGTTCAGGCGATTCAGGATTCCGGAAATTCCGGCCACGTTCTTGTGCCCGGCCGCGCTCTGGCGCCGATCCCTATCTCCGAGGAGAAGTCATGAATCGCACCCGTCTATTGATGATTGGTTTCGTCGCACTGGCATTGGGCGCATTCGTAAGCTTCACGGTATATCGCAATTTGCAGTCGAAGTCGGCGGCCAACAACCAACCCGGCATCGATGTCGTGGTCGCAGCCTCCGACCTTCAAATAGGCACCAAGGTAGAGGACAGAGAAGTCAAGTTAGTTCGTTATCCAACCGGTGATCTGCCGCCCAATTGTTTCCATCAAAAATCGTCCGTGGTCGGACGAGGGGTGGTTCTGCCGATCGCGAAGGGCGATTTCCTTCTGCCCAACAAGCTGGCCGGCGAGAGCGCGGGCTATGGTCTGCCCACTCTGATTCCACCGGGAATGCGGGCCGTTCCAGTACGGGTGAACGAAGTGAGTGGCGTGGCCGGCTTCGTGCTGCCGGGGACGCGGGTCGATGTGCTGCTGACCGGGAATCCTTCCGGCGCAACTGAAGAGCAGACGACAACCGTGTTGTGGAATGTGGCGGTTATCGCCACCGGACAAAAACTAGAACGGACTTCGTCGGGTGAACCGCAGAATACCCCTGTGATCACACTCCTGGTTTCGCCGGATGATGCGCAGAAGCTCACACTGGCGATGACCCAGGGAAAAATCCAGTTGTCACTTCGCAATCCACTCGACACCCGGCAGCAGGAGCTGCTCCCGGTCAGGGCTGACTCTCTGTACGGGAAAGCTGCCACTGCACCTGCTGCCCCGCGGCCCAAAATCAAGCACACTGCGGTGCCGACGCCAGCACCGCCGCCAAGTGTCTATGGGGTTGAGATAATTCGCGGAAACAAGCGCCAGGTGACCGAATGCCGCGAAGGCAGCCAGCGCCAGTGCCGACTGTAAAACCGGAAGCGCGCCGTAACCAAATTCGGAACAAAGTCAGGGTTCGAGGTTAGAAACATGCTGATTCGCTCCCGTCGTAGGGAGAAACCAGAAATGAAGGCTGGGAAGCTTCTGTGTTGGATCCTTTCTGTTTGTCTGATGCTGGTCGCGGTCACGCCAGGTAACTCCCAGGAGCAACCAGCTTCCCCCGCCGCCCCAAACGTTCAACCGGCGCCGGATCAGGCCCAGGCTCCTGCCGCGAGTCCGCAAGCGCCGCCAGTCGAGCCTCAAGGCGCCGCGCCTTTACGCGTGCTGGTAGGCAAATCTCTGCTGATTAACACTACGGAACGATTGAAACGGGTTTCGGTGACGGACGACACCGTGGCCGATGCTCTGGTGGTGACGCCCACTCAGATTCTGGTCCATGGGCGCCTTCCGGGAGAGGTTTCACTGCTGATTTGGGATGAACTGGAGCGGTCGCGCAGCTTCGATCTACGGGTGGACGTGGATGTTAGCGCCGCCGCTGAGGAAGAAAGACGCGTCTTTCCGGAGGAGCGAATAGCGGTGTCTCCTTCCCGATCCGCCATTGTTCTCTCCGGCCACGTCTCCACCGAGGATGTTTACAAACGCGCAGGGATGATCGCGGAGGCTTATTCCAAGAACGTTGTCAACGTCTTGACCTTTGGTCCCGTAGGCGCCCAGGAAGTGTTGCTTGAGGTGAAGTTCGCCGAAGTGGATCGCACGGCCCTAACTAATTTCGGCATCAACTATTTTACCCCCGGCACCGGCCATACGACTGGAACCTTGACGACGGGACAGTTCGGCGGAGTAAGCATCTCGACAAGTTCGAGCAGCACAACGACAGCCGGGGGAACCACCACCACGTCGACCAGCAGTACGCCCCCGACGGTCAACGTCTCGAACGCGTTGAACCTATTTCTTTTTCGCAGCGATATCAACTTTGGCGCAACCATTGAAGCGCTTCAGCAGAAAAACCTTCTGGAGATTCTAGCCGAGCCGAACCTGATTGCCGTGAACGGCAAGGAAGCCAGCTTTCTCGCCGGCGGAGAATTTCCCTTCCCCATTGTCCAACCGGGACAGGGCTTTACCGCAGTAACCATCTCCTTCAAGGAATTTGGCGTGAAGCTAAAATTCACCCCGGTCATCATGCCCAATGGAAATATTCATCTGCGGGTGATCCCTGAAGTCAGCACTCTGGACTTTGCGAATGCGCTCACCATTTCAGGTTTTACCGTTCCCGCGTTGAGCACTCGCCGCGCCGACACCGAGTTCGAATTGCAGGACGGCCAGAGTTTCGTTATTGCCGGACTGATCGACAATCGAGTAACTAATCTGGTCAACAAATTTCCCGGTTTAGGGGACATTCCGATTCTGGGTAATTTCTTCAAGAGCAAGAGCGCGCAAAAGAGCAATTCGGAACTGATGGTTCTGTGCACCGCGCGCCGGATTTCGCCGAACACGCAGAATCCGCCGCTACCTACAGCTCCGCTGCCATACCTGGACAAGGACAAGTTCGATAAATCGAAACCGTCTGGCGGTGGTAAATGATGGCTGGCTCTTGGTTGTTTAGGCAATTGGTTTTAGGAATCAGTAGGGGACCCCACAGATGTCTGAACTTTCGGTAGTGATCGTCGCACAAGACAGCGAGCAGCGGGCGGTGTTGCAGGTACTTGTAGATGGCACCAGTGTGGCACGGGCGGTGCATACTTGCGCCAGCTACCCCATAGGCGCCACTGACCCGGTGGTCCGCCGGATCCACAGTGCGAAGCCCGATGTGGTTTTGGTGGATGTTCCGTCAGAAAATGCGGGACTCGCTCTCCGGGCCATCGAACTGATTCATCAGGAGCTGCCGGAACCAGCGCTATTTGCGATCGGCAATATGTCTCAGCCCCAGGTTATTGTGAGCGCGATGCGCTCCGGAGCACGCGAGTTCATTGAGCGGCCGACTACCACCACCGATCTGTTGGAAGCGTTTGTTCGCTTGACCACGGCGCAGAGAAAAGTAACTCGGGAGGGGCAGCAGCGCGGGAAAGTCTTTACCGTGGTCAATGCGAAAGGGGGTAGTGGCGCCACGACCTGCGCGGTGAATCTGGCATTTGCCCTGCAAGCGGCCCATGGCGGCGTGGCGCTGGTGGACATCGCGCCGCTCGGTCATTCCGCTCTACATATGAATCTGAAACCGCTGTTCAACGTGGCCGATGCCATTCGCAACCTGCACCGGCTCGACAGCTCATTGCTCGAAAGCTTTATGACCCGGCATGAGCGCGGACTGCAGTTGCTGGCAGGCGCCAATGTCCCGGCGCCAGTGGAACCATCGACCGCGGAGTTTGCCCGTTTGTTCGACATGCTCGCCGCCCACTTCAGTTACGTGGTTGTGGACGCTTCGACGCGAATGGATGCCACCACCCGGCTGGTATGCAACCTTTCGGAGACGGTCTTGCTGGTGGCCTGCACCGACGTTGCCTCATTGTGGAGTGCAGCCCGGGTGCAGCAATTTCTGGGTGAGACCAGTGGCCGGGAGCGGGTCATGCTGGTGCTGAATCGCTTCCGCAAAATAGCCGGCTTCAGCGAAGCCGACGCCGAGGCTGCAGCCGGTATCAAGTTATTGTGGAAGATACCCAATCAGTATTTCGCGGTCTCCACGGCGATCGACCGGGGAATTCCGCTGATGCACCAAAATCACACAGAGATCGCGCGGTCCTTCACGGGGCTGGCGCATCGCTTGACCGAAAACGACGTGGACGTGAAACGCAAAGCTTGGTCGCTATTCAAGACGGTATAGGTATCCGGGCAGAACCATGGTGAATTTGCAAACTTTCGAAAGAGCCGAATATCAGCAGGTTAAAGCTGATCTCCATCGCAAGATTCTGGACCGCCTCGATCTGGAAAAATTGGGGCGGACGCCAAGCGACGCAGCCCGCGAAGAAGTTCTGCTGCTGATTCGCAACACCGTTAACGCCGAGGCTGTACCTCTCAGCTTCGCCGAGCGCGAAAGACTGGCGCGGGAAATCCTGGACGAAATCTTCGGACTAGGCCCGCTGGAACCGCTGCTCAAAGATCCCACGATTTCCGACATTCTGGTCAATCGGTATGACAAGGTCTATGTGGAACGGGCCGGCAAGCTCGAGCCAACGGGCCTGAGCTTCAAGGATGACGCACACCTGATGCAGATCATTGATCGCATCGTCTCCCGCGTGGGCAGGCGCGTGGATGAATCGTCGCCCATGGTGGATGCGCGCCTGCCCGACGGCTCACGCGTCAATGCGATTATTCCGCCGCTGGCTATTGACGGGCCATGTCTCTCCATCCGGCGTTTCGGCCGCGACCCGATCACAGCCCGGCAACTGATCGAAAATAAGTCCCTCACCGAGCCTATGCTGGAGTTGCTTTCGGCTATGGTAAAGGGACGGCTGAACCTCCTGATTTCAGGAGGAACAGGCGCGGGCAAAACTACATTGCTGAACGTTCTCTCTGGCTTCATTCCGAATTCCGAGCGCATCGTCAGCATTGAGGACGCGGCCGAACTGCAGATGAAACAGGAACACATAGTGCGGCTGGAAACCCGCCCCCCGAACATTGAAGGCAAGGGTGCGGTGCGGCAACGCCAACTGGTGATCAACAGTTTACGTATGCGGCCCGACCGGATTGTGCTGGGCGAGGTGCGCGGCGAGGAGGCCTTTGACATGTTGCAGGCGATGAACACAGGCCATGAGGGCTCGCTGACCACGGTCCACGCCAACTCCCAGCGGGACGCGCTAGCACGCGTGGAAAATATGTTCTCCATGGCGAATCTTAATATCCCGGAGCGCGCCATGCGCCATCAGATCGCAGCCGCCATCCACGCCGTGGTTCAGATCGCGCGACTCTCGGATGGCACCCGCAAGGTGATTTCCGTCTCCGAAGTAACGGGCATGGAAGGAGACGTGATCGCCATGCAAGACATCTTCTTATTCGATCGGCATGGTATTGACGAAGGCGGCAGAGTGAAGGGCACGTTCCGGGCGACGGGAATCAGGCCCAAGTTCGCCGAGCGGCTGGCAACTGCGGGCTGCAGATTGAGGCCCGCCATGTTTGAGTCACGCATGGAGGTTTAATTGTTGTTGGAGAATTTCTTATGGTAGTACTTCTCGCCATTCTGGTATTTGTGGTGGTTTCGTTGGGCGTATTTGTCGCCGGTTCCCTGTTGGATCAGCGCAGCGCTCAAGCTCGTCTCCTGCGCGAGCGCCTGGCCACGGTTGAGAAAGCGGCGGCGCGCGCTCCCAGCGAGGAACTCGCGCTGTTGCGCGACGAAATGTTGAGCCAGATTCCCGCGCTCGACAATCTGCTGCGCCGTTCCTCCCGCATCTCGGGTCTGCAGACGATGCTTTCCCAAGCTAACCTGAAGATGCGCGCCGGCAATATCCTGATCCTATGCGTGGCGAGCGGCGCGGGTGTGGGCCTGGTGGTGCTGCTGTTCAGCGGGTTCCCGCAGTTTGTCTGGCTGGGCGTGGTTCTAGGCGCGTTGATGCCGTATTCATACGCTTCCTACCGGCGCACGAGACGATTCCAAAAATTCGAGGAGCTGTTTCCTCAAGCCATCGATACCTTGGCTCGGGCGGTGCGCGCCGGGCACGCTTTCACCACAGCATTAGAGTTGATTGCAAATGAAATCGCGGAGCCGGTGGCTTCAGAGTTTCGCAAGCTGTTTGAAGAGCAGAAATTCGGTCTGCCAGTGCGTGACGCGCTCATCAATCTTACGGAACGGGTTCCCTTGGTCGATGTGAAGTTTTTCGTTACCGCCGTCATGTTGCAGCGTGAAACCGGCGGAAATTTGGCGGAGATTCTCGATAATCTTTCCTATGTTATACGGGAGCGCTTCAAGATCATGCGGCAGGTGCGGGTATACACCGCGCAGGGGCGTCTTACCATGATGCTGTTGATGGGTATGCCGCCGGTCATTGTGGTGACTATGTTAGTGATGAACCCGAGCTTCATCCATCCTCTGTTCGCGGACCCGCTGGGACATACACTGGTAGTTGCAGGCATCACTTTGCAGACGATTGGGTACTTCGTGATTCGCAAGATTATTCAGATTCAGGTCTAGCGTATGGCATTGGCTTTAGCAATTGTCCTGTTTCTCACGATCGCCTTGGCGGTGTTTTCGTTCGGGGCGGCGGTTTATGCTCCGTCTTCTGTGCTGGGCTCCCGCCTGCGCGCGCTAGGCTGGCAACGGGCACAACCGCAGGAGAAAACAGCGTTCAAGGAGCGGCTGGAGCAAGCCTTCGATCCGCTCAGCAAAGCGCTGCCCTTGTCGCCCGACGAAGTATCACGCACCCGAGCGTGGCTTATTCAAGCCGGGTTTCGCGAACCGCGGCACTTGACGCTCTATGTTGGCAGCCGCGTATTTATGGGGCTACTGGGATTTGTCGTGGCGGCGGCGATCTCAGGCTTCAATTCTCTGATTTTGCTGGTAAGCGTTGCTGCTCTGGGCTTTTTTCTTCCCCGATTCATACTCAAACGCATGATCAGAGACCGGCAGCGTCGCATAACTCTGGGATTGCCCGATGCTCTCGATCTGACGGTCATTTGCGTCGAGGCTGGACTGGCGCTCGATCAGGCCATGATGCGGGTGGGCGTGGACCTGCATCACGCGCATCCCGACCTGAGCGATGAGTTCCATCTGGTTAACCTGGAGATGCGGGCCGGAAAACCGCGGGCCGAAGCCTTGCGTAATCTCGCCTCGCGCAGCGGAGTAGACGATATTCGTGCTTTGGTGGGCACTCTGATACAAACCGATCGGTTCGGGACCAGTGTGGCCCAGGCGCTGCGCGTCCATTCCGACTCGCTGCGCACCGAACGCCGCCAAAGAGCGGAAGAACAAGCTGCTAAGACCACCATCAAGATGGTTGTCCCCCTCGTGTTGTTTGTTCTGCCCTCCATCATCTTCGTGACTCTAGGACCGGCGATCATCCAGTTAGTTCGTACCTTGATGCCAGAGGCCGGACGGTGAACATGCGCTCGCCCCAGGGTCGTCCTCGGCTGTATCGAAGCCAGCATTGTCGAACCCAGGAGTAGTGATGTCGTCATCGGGCCCCACGGGATACGCCTTCAATCGCACGCGCCATGCGTACTTGGCAACGCAGTTGTGCATTGCGGGGACGTACTGGTCGCGCCTGCGAGGCTTGATGGCCAGAGACGCGGAAAGTTTCCGCGCCGGACAAGGTCTTTGGATTAATCCCTCCCATGGAGTCCATACCTTCGCCATGCGATTCTCCATCGATGTGGTTTATCTGGATGGGGACAAGGTTGTGGTGCATTTGGAGGAGGATCTCAAGCCGTGGCGGGTTGCTCCGGTGCGCATGCGCGCCACTTCTGTGCTGGAACTGCCTGGCAACACCCTGAGTTCCACCGGCACCGCTGTCGGGGATGAGATCGAGATTGCTTTAGTTTCAGGGCGACCCGGGAGGCAGCCACGGCGTGAACCACGGACCCAAACTTCTGGTGGAGTGGTCATCGCCCTGGGAGGAGTTTCTCACTTCCATCCGGCCCGCGCTCGGACGTTCGCCACAACACCTGGCGGGCGAAGCTCACGTCGGATTGTTTCCCTACCGAGGCATGCTGATCTGCTGGGTCGTGGAAGTCGCTTTGCTGATCGCGGCGGTTGCGCTGCCAGCGAAACTGGCCAGCATGCAACCATACGAGCCACCACCCAGACCCAAATACGAGGTGATCTATTATTCCGGCGACGAGCTGCCGCGCACCGAGGATCTAGGCGGAGCTGCCGCCGGACGCTCCGGCCGTTCTGGCGGACAGGAAGCCCATCACCGTACCCAGACTATCCGTGTAGCTCGCGGAAATTCGCTGCGAGAAACGGTAGTAGATGCACCCAAACTGAACCTGCCGCACTCTGATTCGGCTGTGGCAAATTTGCTGGCTATGAAAGCGGTTCCAGGACCTGCGCCGGCGGAGGGGTTGAAGTCCTCGCTGCGGACTCCAGCGCTTTCGCCCACCGCGGTGCCTCCACCACCCGAGGTCCAACCTGACAAGATGCGGTCGGCCCCGGGCTTGAACGCCGGCGTGATTGCCCCGACTCCGCAGGTGCAACGCGACCAGATGCAAACTGGGCCAGCGCTGAACGGCAGCGTAGTTCCGCCTGCTCCCTCAGCTCAGCAGCGCGATATCGCCACGCTTCGCCTGCCCGGCTCGCAGCCGGCGGTGGTAGTTCCGCCACCGGTATCAGCGCCAGAGAGAATTGCCAACTCGAGCTCGCGGCTCACGCTTCCCGCACCCAGCGTGATTGCGCCGCCGCCCTCCGTTGCTCGCGACCTTGCGGCTGCAGGACCGGGCTTCGGCGCGGGTGAATTGCGCAAACAGATTGTCCCACCTCCGGCACAGATGGGGGGGGCATCAATGGAGCGCGGCACTGTGGGGGGCTTGGGAGGCGGCCTGGGGAATCCTTCTGTCGTTCCGCCTCCGGTCCAAATGGGTGGAGGGTCGGGACAGCATCAGCCGGTTAACGGCCTGGGCGGGGGCGGCATGGTTGTCCCGCCCCCTCCAACTATTTCTGGCGCGGGTTCGATAAGCGGCCAGGGCAGCGGAAGCCGCGGCTCGGGACGTGGCGGTCCTCTCGACGTTGGCTCGGTGGCAGCGCCCCCGAAGAGCGGTGGCAGCGGCACTGGAACCGCAATTGTGGTCTCCAGCCGACCTGGATCAGGTATCGGCGTGCCGGGCAACGGTGGTACTGGCTCCTTGGCGATGTCTCCATCGGGAGGGGACAAACCCGGCTTAGGCGGATCGGGTGGCGGCAGCGGAATTGGCCGAGGCAACGGGCCAGGAAGCGGATCTTCCGGGGAAGGGCCAGGCGCGGGAAAAGAAGGCAGTGGGCGCGGCTCTGATGTGATGGCGAAAAACGGAATCTCACCCTATCCGGGTCCTGGCGGCGCGGGCAGCGGAACCAGTGGAACTCCAGCCATTCCCGGGGTCGCGGTAAAGGGCGGAACTGGAAATAGCAGTGCTGTCACGTTGCCGAGCTTTGGTTCCGGCTCGAACCAGCCGAACGCTTCGGGACGCTCTTCGATAAACGACCACCACGGCCCCGGGATCACCATCGAAGCCAGCCCACGCTCGGGCGGCGCATTCAACTTCTACGGCAGGCTGAACGCCGACAAGGTGTACACCATCTATATCGAAACTGGCTTGGGAACTGCGGTGTTGGAGTTCGGCGATTCCACTTCGGCGAAGCGTCACTATGCAGGAGACCTTTCCGCGCCCGAGGCGATTCGGGCTGAGCTGCCGGCAAATTTACGTCGCTCACGCCTCGTGATACTTTGCGTTCTCGACCGCTCTGGACTGCTGACGAATCTCCAAGTATTGGAGTCAAGCGGTAGCGAGATGACTAATAAAGTGATGGCTGCGTTACCGGCTGGAAATTCCGGCCGGCTATGCGCGGAGATCAACCGGTCGAGGTGAATGCGATTTTGGGATTCGGAATTGATACCAACGATAGATTCTGAGATCCCGCGCCGATCAGGAGCGTCCGGAACAAACATAAAACTTCACGACTTCCAAGCCATCATGATGGCCAAAACCACTGGCAAATAAATCACTGAGGCATGCACTACGCGGCTGGCCAGGATCTTTGAAGTCGACTTGGCGAGGTTGGCTGCGTGATACAGAAAAAACGCTCCTGCTCCCGACATGCACAACAAGTAAGCTGCGCCGCCTCGGCCCGCTAATGGCAACATCGTAATAAGCACCAGGACAACGGTAAAGCCGACGATTTCCGCCCTGGTGAAGCGTCCCATTTTTGTCGGCGAGACTCACGACCAGGAATAACAAAGGCATCGGTCACCCTCGGCCTCCCAAGACTCCAACCAGGCTGGACACTTAATAGCAATGGCAATCTGCTCCTTAAGGCTTGCAACATGGCTCGTGGCTCCACCGCTTGGACTTTACACGAGGCTTTTCAAGGTCAAACGTCTCGCGGCCGATGAGGAGTTCCATTCGCTCCCGATCAAGTGATCAAGGTAGTCCAGGAGGTGACTAACAACGGAACCATCCAAGGCACAATTGAGCCCGCGATCCTCTTCTCGTGGGTATGAAGTGCGGAATAGCCCCTCCACTGTACAGGAGCTGCGGCGACCGAGTTTTTGACACCCTATTCAATCGATCCGCTGAAAACGCAGTAGTTGTTGACTTCGTTTCGTAATAATCTTTGCGGCTAATCCTCCCGGGTCAGGTGAACTCGCACTTCTGGAGGTCCAGTCTCACCTCTCCTCCGCATCTGAAGCCGGAGCCGGTCCAGCTCTGCCATGGCGGGGTATAAGTGACGCTCGAGATGACCTTCATGATGGCGTCAGGTGTTGGGCGCTAAAAGTGATCTAAGTGAAAACAATGGGACTGTTGGCTTCGTTTCGCCAAAATCACGCACAATGAGTTCGCAGAGCATACCGGAGACCGCAGACGCGCATCGGCTCCGCACTCCTGATCAGCCCCAGGGCCAGATCGCGAGCAGCGCAGACACTTTGCGGTTTGCATGGGGTCTCGCATCATCAACCTTGGGCCCCATTCAGATGTTGTGCCCGTGGGTCTTCCGAGCGCTGCACGACTCGCCTGCGTCGGAAGACTTCCTCGGAGTTAGAAATGCGCTAATCCTCCCGGGTCAGATGAACTCCTGCATCTGAGGCCGGTCCAGGAGGCAAAACAATGGAAGTCCTTCGGACTAACATACGCATCCTCGCTCAGCAGTATCCTGATTTACAACTGATTTTTCACAGGTCTCGAAGACTGCCCTTCGGTATGCGATAGCTCTAGCTGGCCAATATGAGGCAAAGATCGTTGTGGCGCACGCGCTCAGCCCTGAGCCGCACCGCAGTGTGCCCGTGGATCCGCTGCCCGTCGAAGCCGATCGGGCCTGGCTGGAAGCGGAGTCGAAACTTGCGGCATTTGTTCTCTGCAACTCTCTGGGGGTAAGACCCGCCAAGGTGCTGTTAGAGCGCGGGGATTTCTGGAGTGTGATTTCCGACATCATTCAGAAGAATAAGATCGACCTCGTGGTGGCGGGCACGCATGGGCGACAGGGACTGAAAAAGCTAGTGATGGGATCGGAGGCGGAGAAAATTTATAGGAGGGCGACTTGTCCCGTACTGACAATAGGCCCCCAAGTTCCTCCACCAAGCGGCATGAACTGGAAGCTCAAAACCATCGTCTTCCCCACCGACGGCTCGGACACCTCTCTGAAAGCTCTTCCGTATGCCTTGTCTCTGGCCGAAGAGAATCAGGCCAGTCTGATTTTCTTACAGCTGATGCCTCTGGCTCCTTACCAGCATCAAGAATCTGAAGAAACCAGTACTCGGGAGGCGCTGCGGGCTCTGTTGCCTGCAGAAGCAGAAGCCTGGTGCAAACCTGAGTTTGTAGCGCGCTTTGAGTTTCCCGTTGAGGGCATCCTGCGCCTCGCCGAGGAACGTGACGTGAATCTGATCGTTATGGGAGTGAGGAAATCGGGCGAGACCGCCATGCATGAGCACCTGCCGTGGCCAATCGCTTCGGCATTAATATACTTGACAAATCATAGGGTAAGTTGCTAAGATCGGACCATGATTAGCCAAGTGCAAGAGCCTAAAACACTTCAAGAGGCAATCCTGTACTTTTCGGATGCCGACCGCTGCCTAGACTATCTGGCCCTTCGCCGCTGGTCCGACGGTATGCCAGTCTGCCCCGTCTGTGGCCGGAAGGATGCGAAGTTTCTAGCAAACCAGCGCAAATGGCAATGCAAGAGCGTCCATCATCATCGGCAGTTCTCAGTGAAGGTCGGAACCATTTTTGAGGATTCTCCGATCCCCTTGCAAAAGTGGCTGCCAGCGGTTTGGGTAATCGTGAATTGCAAGAACGGAATCAGTTCTTATGAACTGCATCGCGCTCTCGGAATCACACAGAAAACCGCATGGTTCATGCTGCATCGGATTCGGCTCGGAATGCAGTTAGTGGGAACAACAAAGCTCGGCGGCTCTGGTGCTCCGGTCGAAGCGGATGAGACTTTTATCGGCGGTAAAGCAAGAAACATGCACAGATCTAAGCGGGAGCGCCTCAGCCGCGATGGTGGCTTGCAGGGCGGACATGGCAAGGCTGTAGTCATGGGAATCTTGGAACGTGGCGGTCAAGTCAAAGCCAGTGTCATCCCAGACCGCAAACACTACATCACAGAAAAGATCGTGCGTGACCTCGTACATCCGGGCAGCGAAGTTCATACCGATGAATTTGGCGGCTACATCAACCTGTCAGACGGTTACGTCCACAAGGTCATCAATCACCTGGAAGGCTATGTTAAGGAGAACGTCCACGTTAATGGAATTGAAAACTTCTGGAGTTTGCTGAAGCGCGGATTGAGCGGAACCTACATCGCAGTCGAGCCCTTCCATCTTTTCCGATACGTGGATGAGCAAGCCTTCCGTTACAACAATCGCGCAACCAAAAAGAATCCTATGACCGATGCAGATCGTTTCAACTTGGCTCTTTCGCAGATTGCGGGAAAGCGGTTGACCTACAAGGAAGTGACCGGCAAGGTGGTAGAAACGCCTTTCTAGTCCTTACCGCCTAAAGCGTGGGAAGCGCGCGAAGTCCTAGCGCGCTTTTTTCTTGCCTTCTGTTGTTTCTCTCTATCCAGAAGTTGCTTTAATTCCGAATGCGGGACGGCCATCAGTCCATCCATAGCTTTAGTGAATTTATCGAACGGGGAAATCCCCGTGTCCTCATCAGCGATGTTGGTTTTTGTTTTCACAGATGCATCATAACGCAAAACCCCAGCCAAAAATGTGGGGCTTATTCCTTGGGAGGTAACTTTGCCAGAGACCGCACCTTTTGAAGATGCTCGTTCAATAGACGGCGTACTTCGTCGTCATTACGCAGATTTTCTCGATTTTCTTCGAGTACCTGCCGATATGCGTCATCAAATGATAGAGGCGCTTTATCCAATGCCACCGAATCACGGAGCGCCCTTAAGGCAAGTTTCAATGCCTGGATCTCGCCCTGTTGAAGCTTTATCAGTTCCAGAGCCAACGCCAGAGATTTAGCTAAATCCTTCTGTTCTGACATGGGCAGCCATTATAGTTCCCAAGTCGGGCAGTTTCATTGCTATTTCGTGGGGGAAAGGGGGATGATGGTGCCGCTTCTTGGGAGGCATCTTTTATGACTACGCCGCCTGTACTGCGCCCGACTGCGGTTGTCGTAACCGACATTCACATGTCGTTTGGTTCCATGGTGGCCTTCATGGTGAAATGGGCCATCGCATCCATTCCAGCGTTGTTGATTTTGTTCGTGCTAAGTTTCGTTGCCGCCGCCATTGGTGCAGGGTTCTTGAGAAGCCTGTTGGGAATACACTAAATTTGGAACGCCGAGTCAGCGTTTGGTTGTGTCATGCTGTACCCCGGTTCTCGGATCGATTAGCAGCGGCCAGCCGATCGACTGGTTTGGCATTACGTGTGGGGAAGTACCTGGCCCATTTGAAAGGCAATTGCACGCTGAATCCTCATTTCAGCGGCAAACAACATAGTGACTGGAATTAGCCTGATTCGTCAACTATATTATTGCCATCGCTTCTCGAGTGGTTGCTCAAGCGCGGTGCCCGGACCGGTTGCTCGATCAGTTCATCCCCGCATATGAGGCGGTGGAACGTCATCATGTGCGCGTCGCCGCGCCGGCCGAGATTACGCTAGCGGCGGCATGTGACATGGATCTCTGGCAATCGGCGGTCATCCGTGGCATCTTCAAAGGCCGGGAGTTGATCGTGGGCAGCCGCCCGGACAATGTGCGCCGTCCACGGACGTTGCTGGCCCAGGCAAGGGAGTTGGGGTGGGCTGTACTGGCCGAGATCCCTGATCGCGAGATTGTCCTGGGCGCAGTCACGCGTCCGTGGGTCGCCAACCCGGTCTTCCGCCCGCTGCCGGCCCATGAGTTCGCCAGCTTTCACGAGCCCGGTTACGCAAAGATCGTGTGGACGCTGCGTGCCGATCCGATCACCGCCACC
>CAVSNS010000022.1:0-138572 GCA_963729325.1 uncultured Acidobacteriota bacterium | reverse complement strand
AGGATATCCATCCGCCGCAGTGCCGATTCGTGCGCTCCCACTTGCCATTCTTTCTCTGGTACACGATCGTCTCTCCGTGTCCGCAAAGCCCGCCACACCAAAAGCTGAACCTCATTACGGCATATTGATGCGTCTTGTCGAAAGCCACCTCTGACAAAGTGAGGAGGCCGGAAGCAAAGGCGGTCTCGACCGCTTCATCCACAGATTTGCTCTGTCGCATGGTGTTACCAGGATCGTTCTCTCGCACTTTCTTTCCTTGCTTCGCCGGATCTACAAGCGTGATCTTCGTTGGCAGCGAGACTTGCGGATCGAATTCGTGGATGACCGAGCCCTCCTCCGCAACTTCGATCCTGATCCCGTTTAGGCAAGCATTGGCTGCCTCTGACAGTTCCAGCGGGGAGGTACGCATCGCGAGGTTGAGATGATCGGACCTGCTGCCATTTGCGTAGGACGCCAAGAACGACTGATATACCGCAATCTGGTCCGGACCCATTGGCGACTTGCTTAGTTTCGGCTTCGTATCACTCGCCGTAGCGAACATCCCGCCGAGTAAGACTCCGATCGCAAAAAGCCAGTATCTAATCACGGACGTTGTCCTCCGTTTTTAATAGACACCGCGATCGATGCGCCTGTTCCCCGACGTAAGAATGGATCCTTCGCACAGAACGCTCAGGATTTCGGCTGCGGGCTCCCGCTGCGCTCACGCCCGCAAAGCGCCTCAAGTTAAGCCCTGCAGGGCCGATTGTACTGCACGCGAAAGTGTGTGGGAGTGCTTCGACTTCCCCTTCGACTTCGCTCAGGGCTTCGGCAAAGCAGGATAAAATCCGGTCGTTCCCGGCATTAAATAAAGGCCACGTTCAGAAATGAGCGTGGCCTTTTCCTTTTCCCTGCGGGACCTTAAGGGTCTCCTAAAGACAGGTCAGAGACCGAGCTTTTTATCCGCCGCTTCTCTCACCAGCAGGTTCTTCGCTTGAATGTCGCCGAGGCTTGCTTCTCTGGCGGTTTGAACCGAGGTTTCAGCCAGTTCCTGTCGAACTGTGGCGGCGGCGGTTAGGGTGACGGTATCCGTCGCGGCGGGCGGAGGTGGCGGCTGTAGCGATGGTTGACGTGCTGCCGTCGACTGATCCGCGGCTTGAGCAGGGGTGGCGTGGGGAATCGGGGTGATCATCGTTGGATCCTCCTGCTTCCTCTAACGGCAGATAGGCGCACAGACTTTAATCACGAATCGGCGGAACCGATCGTACTGCACGCGAAAGTGTGTGGGAGAAGGCTCCTTCGACTCCGCTGCGCTTCGCGCAGGTTTTCGGCGCGCGGCTCAGACGCCGCGCGAACGTCTTAAGTTGCCGCCATAAATAAAGGCCAGGTTCAGAAATGTGCGTGGGCCTTTTCAGGTTTGGGCGGCTAAGAATGTCGATGAATTCGATTAGTTGACTATTTCTGAGCAACGCTGCTTCAATGGCAGCGAGGGTGATCGGTTCACAGATTACGCCGGCCGATATCCTGGCATCACAAGGTTCATGCTGCACCTGACCTCTCGGGGGAACTAGACCTAGGGGGATTCCTATGGCCAAAGTTCGGATGTCCGCACTCGTGTTGAGCGCGTGTCTGGCGGTCGCGTCATTTCAGGCGCCTCTATGGGCACAAGCGCCAACCTTCACTGTGCTGTATTCGTTTACCGGTGGGGCCGACGGAGCCAACCCGTCTACTGCAACAATGGTTAGGGATGCACGAGGCAACCTCTACGGCACAACCCAGTTTGGCGCCGATATAACCTGCAACGTTTCTCTTCATCCAGGCTGCGGAACTGTGTTTCGGCTGGATGCCGCCGGGAACTTGACTGCGCTTCATACCTTCGAGGGAGGGGCCCAAGGATTGGCTTCCTCGGGATTGGTCCGAGACGGGAACGGCAACCTATATGGCACGGCGGGCGGCGGTCTCGGACACGGATTCGTGTTCGAAGTTGCCAAGAATCGCGCGTACACCGAGTTGTACAAGTTCGAGGGTAGCCCCGACGGAGATTTGCCCACGGGAAGCTTGTCCCGCGACGCGGCTGGGAAGTTGTACGGCATGACCCTCTTGGGAGGTGGCAGCAGTGATCCGATGTGCCCTAACGGCCAAGGTTGTGGAACGGTTTTTGAGCTGGGACCGACCGGCCGCTACGAAGTGTTGTACTCCTTCCGCAACAATGCGGACGGAGCGGAGCCGAACAGTTTGATTCGCGACAGCGCGGGCAACCTTTTTGGCGTCACTTCCCAAGGCGGCAAGGGGTGCGTGCCGGTTTCGGGGTGCGGAACAATCTTCAAACTTGATACGTCCGGCAAGAAGACCGTGCTTCACAGTTTCACCGGTGGAAAAGATGGCAGCACCCCCTCCGGCGGTCTGGTATTGGACTCGGCGGGCAATCTCTACGGCATCACTTCCGCCGGCGGCGATCTGGCATGCCCGTATAACGGCGGGGCAGGTTGCGGTGTTGTGTTCAAACTCGACGCCAAGGGCGAGTTGACAGTCTTGCACGCCTTCCATGGCGGTCCCGATGGGAACGTTCCTGTCTCCGTGATTCTCGATGCAGTCGGAAACCTATATGGGACCACCCAATCGGGCCCAAATAAGAATACTTGCGGAACCGTTTTCAAGCTGGACGCCCTACGCAAACTAACCAACTTGCACAATATTGCAGGGGGAGCAGAGGGGTGCGGTCCGGTCGGCTCTCTAGTTCGGGACGCAGCAGGCAACCTCTATGGTGCCACCGTGTTGGGTGGTTATTTTGGTAATCCCAACATCTGCCCACACGGCTGTGGAACGGTGTTTAAGATTAAACCTTAAGCTTCGAGCACTGCCGTACTCGCGAAGGTCGCTTTTGCCGGAGCCTTGTTTGGCTTTAAGGTGTGGCACAGACAGGTGTGTCCGCCCTACACCGAATCATGCTGCCTCTGGCACCGGCAGAGGATTACGCGTCGCGAACTGCCGCTGATGCCAGTAAGGATATACCGGTGTTACGTCGCTCGCAGCGTCCAGGCGCGCGATCTGTTCCGGAGTGAGCTTCCATCCGACCGCGCCAAGATTTTGACGAAGCTGCTCTTCGTTGCGCGCGCCGATGATCACGTTGGCCACGGTGGGGCGCTGCAGGAGCCAGTTCAGCGCGATTTGCGGCACCGTCTTCCCTGTTTCACGTGCCACTTCGTCCAACGCCTCGACAACCTTGTAGAGATAATCATCTGCGACCGGCGGACCTTGTTCAGCAGTGGTGTGCAGCCTGCTGACTTTTGGCAGAGGCTGACTTCGCCGAATTTTGCCAGTCAGTCGGCCCCATCCCAGAGGACTCCAGACGATGGTGCCGACTTTCTGATCAAGTGCCAGGGGCATGAGTTCCCATTCATACTCCCGCCCGACGAGCGAATAATAGGCCTGATGCGCGACGTAACGCGCCCATCCATATCTCTCGGAAACCGCCAGCGACTTCATCAGATGCCATCCGGAGAAATTCGAGCAGGCTATGTAGCGGACTTTGCCGCTTTGCACCAGCGTGTCGAGCGTCTTGAGGGTTTCTTCCACCGGTGTAAGGGCGTCAAAGCCATGCATGTGATAGACGTCGATGTAGTCGGTATTCAGACGGCGAAGGCTGGCCTCGCACGCCTGAATCAGATGATGGCGCGATGAACCGAGATCATTCGGCCCGTCGCCCATCGCGAAGGTTGTTTTAGTCGAGATAAGAACTGCGTTGCGGCGGCCGGCGATAGCCTTACCCAGGATTTCCTCTGACGCACCCTGCGAATAGACATCGGCGGTGTCAAAGAAATTAACGCCCGCGTCGAGGCAGATATCCACCAGGCGCGTGGCCTCTTTCACGTCGCTATTCCCCCAGGCTTGAAAGAACTCGCCGCGTCCACCAAATGTTCCCGTGCCAAAGCTAAGAACCGGAACCTTCAATCCAGAATAGCCGAGCTGTCGGAATTCCATAACGGTCATAGATGTCCATGGCCAGACGGGGGATGCAATGTCCCGGACGCAGGGCGAAGAGCAGAGAACCCTAGAACATCCCTTAGGGCCATGCGAACGAGGCCGACGGGAGTTCCCTGGTTAGTCATTTGGCGAGCACCATCTCGAACACGATCTCAACCACGTCTTTCACTCGGACTGTGCCGCCGGCGATTTTTACTGGGGTGATGCCGAACTCGGTCTGCTTCAACTTTACACTGCCCGAATATTTCCCTTCGGAAAAAGCAACGGGCAATTCGACCGACTGGGTAGCGCCGTGCATCGTGAGATTGCCGCGGACCAGGTAGCGGTTGGCGCCGGTGCTTTCGACCGAGGTTGAGACGAACGAAATCTCCGGGAAGCGGGCGGGGTCGAGGACCTTGTCGCTTTTCATGGTGTGGTCGATGTCGGATCGCTCGGAGTCGCTGATGCCTTGGTCGACGACTTTCATTTCCTCCGAATGGAATTTGAGTTCGACAGTGCGTTTTTCGAGGTCGAGGTGTCCGGCAGCGAGTGGGGCAGAGATGATGTGGTTGTGCGCAAAGGCGGAGAACAGGCCGGATTTTTCCACGTGCACCGTGACCTTGGAAGCGGCGCCGTCGATGTCCCCGGCGTGAGCCATTGCGGAGCTAAGTGCAAGCAACAGTGTGGCGAGTATGGGGCTTCTCATAGGCTTTCTCCGGCCAGCGGCATCGGCTGGCCAAGTATATAAATAAAGGCCGCCTTCAGAAACGGACCTGCCATTTTCCTTTCTGCCCATTGGTACTGCCGTAACTTGAGAGCAAATCTGGCACTCCATATCCTTTGGACAGCCTGAATATCTGAGACCGGCCTACCGGAGTGCTGAACGACCGGTGAAGCGTCTCACACGAAAGGGAGAAGATGCGTTTGCTTAGAATTCTAGCTTTGGTTGTCTGCCTGACAGGTCTGCCTGCGTTGGCTCAGGAGCCAGCAGCAACTCCATCGACTACCGACGCCAAGCCGTCCACGGCCACGGTTTACGTTTATCGCTATAAGCAGTTTGTGGGTAGCGCCCTGGCGCCTTCGGTTTGGTGCGATGAAACGGAGCTTGCCCGCGCGGAGAATGGCCGCTACTTTACGGTGAAACTCGATCCGGGCAAACATAGCTTCCGTTCCAATGATAAGCAGTCCGGAATCGAATTGGACATGAAGGCCGGGCAGGAATACTTTCTCCGAGTGGAGATCGCAACCGGCTTCGCGAAAGGACATGGCCGCCTGGTCCTTATGTCTGCGGAACAGGGAATCTATGAGCTGAAGTCGTCGAAGCTGAAGCCGCTGGATCCGAGCAAGGTGGTTGACAAGGCCAGAGTCTCGGTTGAGGAGGCGAATCCGGAACCGCCAGTGGCGACGTCAAAGGCAACCACCACAGTCGCGGCGCCGCCCGCAGTGCAGTCGTTGAGCTCGCAACACACGGTAACCGGTGAAACGGTCAGCGGTGGCGATGGCGCGTTGATTCCGGCGAGCCAGACTGGAGAGCAGACTTCCGTCGCCGAAGCCGCCCGTCGCGCCCGCGAGAAAAAGTAAGAGGCGAAACAAACGCACTGTTAAGCTAATCTGGAGTCCCCCATCCTTCCCACGCAGGAAGGATGGGTATCGGCGGTAACGCTCGAAACTAACCCTCCAGATCAAGCACTCTTCGTTACTTCGTGAATCTTCCCGACTGGCTGATAGGTTCCCGGAACTGACCGAGAGGCAATCGCCAGACGGTTCCACGCATTGATGGTCGCCACGGCCAGGGTCAGATCGGCCAATTCTTTCTCGCTGAAATGCTGGCGAACGTCTTCGTAGACCTGATCCGGCACGTGGCCGTCGGTGATGCGAGTGACAGCCTCGGTCCAGGCCAAGGCCGCGCGTTCGCGCTCGCTATAGTACGGCGCCTCGCGCCAGGCATCGAGTCCGTACAGACGCTGTTCGTTTTCTCCGATCGCCCGGAGATCTTTCCAATGCATATCGATGCAATAGGCACAGCCATTGATTTGCGAGGCCCGCAATTTTATGAGATGAAGAAGAGCAAGTTCGACGTAGGATTCATGAAGATACGCTTCCAGTCCAAGCATGACTTTGTAGCCGCCCGGAGCAACTTTTGCGCCATCGATTCGTGATTGCATAAAGCCTCCATTTGGTGATTTATCTATTTTCGATTCGGGCAGGTAACGATTCGATCCAGGTTTTCAAGGGAGCTTGGCATCCACAAATGGATGACACCCGCTTTTTGGATAAATTCCTTCGATGTGGCCCATAAGCTTTTTTGATAGGCGTGCAGGTAGCCTTCGCGGTAATCTAGTTGGTGCGAGCCAGCCGTAGGATCCCCACTGCAACCGCGAGCTTCACTGAAATGAAGGAGATTCATGTCGAACGAACTGCGTAATTTTCTGGCGCTTTCCTATGGAGAGTTGGAAGAGCTGAATTTACACGCGAAAGAGCAACGCATGAAGAGGGTCGCTATCCAGAAGATTCAAGAGGAGCGGCTCAAGTACCTGACGGACGAAAAGCGGATCAAGGCGGTGACCGTCCTCTTCAGCGATCTGGAAGGCCGTCTGCACATGCTCGATTACGACAAGAAGTTCCTGCTCAAGAGCTGGGACAACCTGACTTTTGACGGTTCTTCGATTCGCGGCTTCACCGCCCAGCGAGAGAGCGATCTGCGCCTCGGCATCGACTGGAGTGCGTTCTATTGGGGCCCAGCGGATGTGTTTGGGCCAGGCAAGGTCCTGGTTTTCGGTGATGTTATCGACAAGGGGGGAACACCTTACGCTGCCGACATTCGCGGCATCCTGAAGACCTATGCTGACGGACTCTATAAGAAGGAAGGGTACACACTGAACGCCGCCAATGAAATTGAGGGATTCCTATTCCAGGGCCCAGATGCGGAGCGCCGCTACCACGAAACCGGAAAGTTCGAATACGTCAACACGGGCGGCTACTATCACTCGCTGCCAGGCGATCCGCTACGCACATTCATTGACACCACGGCTGAAGTGCAGCGCTCGATGGGTTTCCAGAATGAGAAGGACCATCCCGAAGTGGCGCCTTCACAGTTTGAAATAAATTATGGCTACGCGGAGGTCGTGGCCGCTGCCGACCATATCCAGCTTTATAAGCTCGTCTGCCGGCAAGTGGCGACGCGAATGGGTTTTACCGCATCGTTCCTGCCCAAGCCGGTGGTGGGTGTGAACGGCAGCGGCATGCACACCAATGTATCCATCAGTAAAGGCGGCAAGAACCTTTTCTGGGATGCGAAGGGCGAAGAGAAGCTGAGCAAGATGGGCTGGGCATTCATCGATCGCATCCTTACCCATGGCAACGACATTTGCCTGCTGTTGAATCCCAGTGTGAACGCCTATCGGCGGCTCGATCCGCATTTCGAAGCGCCCAATCAGCTCAAGGCGTCGCCCGTTGATCGCGGGTCGATGATTCGTATTCCGATCGGAAACGAAAGGAGTATGCGGGTAGAGGTTCGGTCAGTCGCTCCCGATGCGAATCCTTATCTGGTGATGTACTCGATCTTCAAGACCGGCATCGATGGCGACACGGCGAAAATCAAGAACCTTCGCCAGGCCGAGCGTTACTTGCCGGACAATATCTACGACGCGCTGGCGAACTTCCGCAAGGCCGAATGGACGACTAAGCTGCTGGGCGGGGACGTGAAAGCCCGCTACGCCGATTTGAAGCAAGCCTCCGCAGATCGCTGTTCGCGTCTGCTGGGAACCTTCGTGAAAGCTCCAGAAGTGCAGTATCACCACGACGTCTACAATCAGTTCCTGTGGAATTTGTTCTAGAGTGACTGCTTTCTGAATCTGTAAGAAGCGTTGAAGCAAGGGCCAGATTGAGCGACTGATCTGGCCATCTCTCTTTTGTAGGACAATTCAGCCACTCATTCACCCGTACTCCCAGCAAACGACGCACCGGAAAACGCAGGCAGCGAAATGGGGTTAATACCTCCGTGCCGGACTATTCACTGCCGGCTGAGACACCCTGCTGGCATAATCAAGCATTTATGGATCGTGCTCTTCCATTGGTAAGCCTGGATGATCGCTGGGTTCCTAAGTCCATCCTCTGCCTGCGCGATTACAACCTGAACAAGTTTGTGCACGATCTGGTTGCCGGAGTGACCGTGGGCCTGGTGGCGCTGCCGCTGGCCATGGCTTTTGCCATCGCCTCAGGGCTCACTCCGCAAGCCGGAATTTACTGCGCCGTCGTGACCGGATTTCTGATTTCAGCCCTGGGTGGATCGAAAACGCAAATCGGCGGGCCGACCGGCGCTTTCGTTGTGGTTGTCGCCGGAATCGTGGCTGCACACGGCGTGGACGGCCTGTTCATGTGCACGGTAATGGCGGGTATTCTGCTCGTGATTCTGGGCGCGACCGGCATGGGAACGGCAGTGAAGTTTATTCCGCGTCCCGTGGTTGTCGGCTTCACCAACGGTATTGCGGTACTGATTGCCAGCACTCAGCTTAAAGACTTCTTCGGACTCCACATCGACAAAGTTCCCGGCGTGTTCTGGCTGCGGATGGAGGCGATCGCGAGGAACTTTCATACTTTGTCGTATGAAGCGACTATCCTTGCCGTCGGCACCGTAGTCGCAATGTTGTTGTGCCGTGCGCTTTCAAGCCGTATCCCTGGACCGATCGTGGCCATGCTTGCTGGCACGGCTGCGGTGTTTGCCCTCAAACTGCCAGTCGAGACCATTGGCACGCGCTTCGGCGGGATTCCGAGTGGGTTGCCGCACTTCGCAGTGCCACATTTTCATAGCGATCTGATTCACGGTTTGCTGGGGCCAGCTTTTACGGTCGCGATGTTGGGGGCCATCGAGTCGCTGATGTCGGCGGTCGTGGCAGATCGCATGAGCCATGATCACCACAATCCCAACGTCGAATTAGTGGCGCAGGGCGTGGCCAACGTAGTTTCGCCCTTCTTCGGCGGACTTCCGGCTACCGGCGCCATCGCCCGGACCGCGACCAACATCCGGGCTGGTGCCAAAACACCAGTGGCAGGAATGATTCACGCTCTGACACTGGTGTGCGTTCTGCTTTTTGCTGCTCCGCTCACCAACTACATTCCCATGGCAGTGCTAGCAGGAATATTGATGATCGTGGCCTACAACATGGGCGAGTGGCGGGAAATCCCTCAGTTGCTCAAGCTGACCAAGACCGATATCAGCGTCTGGCTGGTGACGTTTGCGCTAACCGTGTTTGCGGATCTTACGGTGGCGGTCGAAGCCGGGATGATCCTGGCCGCCCTGCTGTTCATTGGCCGGGTGGCCAGCACCACGACCGTCTCGCAAGTCACGGACGACTATGTCCGTGATGGTCAGGTCCACATTTTGCAGGACAAAGACATTCCGTATTATGCGACTATTTTTCGCATCCACGGGCCATTTCTCTTCGGCGCCACGGACAAGATTTCAGTGGTAACGGAGAAGATGCACCAGTTGCCCCCCGTGGTGATTCTGCGCTTGCGTAACATGACAGCTATCGACGCCACTGGACTGTTCGCGCTGGAAGAAATGGCGCGTCAATTGCACGCGACCAAGCGGACACTTATTCTCTGCGGCGCGAGGGAGCAGCCGGCGCGACTCATTCGTCAAGCCGAATTCGAAGAAGTGATCGGCCACGAAAATATCTGTGACAACGTGCAAGCGGCCCTACGGCGCGCCGAAGACGTGTTCGAGAAGCTAGAGTCAAAGGCGGTTTTGGGCTCGAAATAGGTGCCTGTGTGGCGCACTCTCTCCTGACTTCGCTCTGAGTCGGTTCTCGCCCGCAAGGGAAGGCCGCTGTTCGTGACAACAGTTTGCATCCCAGGTTGCACTCACCCGTCAGGCAGTCTATAGTCGGCGTGCCGTGGAGGAGAACGGCCGTATGAGACATCTGCTGAACTGGGCACTGAGTGCTGTGGCGGTATGGCTGGTCGCGCGCCTGGTCCCGGGCTTTCACGTGAGCGGGCCAGTGGCGGCCCTGATCGCTGCCCTGGTGATCGGGTTTGTGAATGCAACGCTCGGAGTTTTCCTGAAGATTGTCACCTTTCCTCTCACCCTGCTGACACTCGGCATTTTCTGGCTGATCATCAATGCGGCCATGCTTGAACTGGCGTCGGCGATCGTGCCCGGTTTCCGCGTAGACAACTTCAGCTCAGCTTTCTGGGGAGCGATCGTGCTCAGCCTGGTGAATATGTTTTTTCGTTGGCTAGTGGGTACAGGTACGGCGCGCCCCTAAACTCGCCATCTGACCTCGGCTCAGCTATTCTTTCGGTGATTTGCGAGGCTTCATCGCTTGCCACTCCTTCTCCGTGAGCATCCTGCCTAAGGCGGTGAATTCGCCCGCGCCCTGGAGCCATTCGCCGCCGTCCATCGTGACGATTTCACCGTTGATGTAAGCGGAGCCGTCGCTTACCAGAAATGCGGCGAGGTCGGCCAGTTCTTCGACCCTGCCGAAGCGGTTCATGGGATTGCGCTCTCGGGCAAATTGTTCCAGTTCCGGCCGCGGCAACAGACGCGAGAATGCTCCTTCGGTGGGAATCGGCCCAGGAGCGATAGCATTCATCCGGATGCCGCGATTTCCCCATTCCACCGCTAGGCTTCTGGTGAGCGCGACGACACCCGATTTGGAGATGGCGGACGGAACCACGTAGGCCGAGCCACTCGAAGCATAGCTAGCCACGATGTTCAGCATTACACCGGGATGCTGAGCTTTGAGCCAGCGGCGTCCGCAGGCCATGGTGACATTTATCGTGCCCATGAGTACGATTCCGATGATGGCGTCGAAAGCGCCGGAGGAGAGCTCTTCCGTTCGCGCCAGAAAATTTCCTGCGGCGTTGTTCACTACCACATCCAAGGCACCATCTTTCCAGATGGTCTCGATCATTTCCTCGACGGCTTGCAGGTTTCGCACGTCGCACGGGAAAGAATCGATCCTAGCTTTCGTGGCGGCGCGTAATTCGGCTTCGGTCTCAGCGAGCACTTCTTTGCGACGACCGCAGATATAGACCGTGGCTCCGAGCTCGAGGAAACGGCGGGCCATGCCCTTGCCTAATCCGGTGCCGCCGCCAGTGATGAGGATGCGTTTGCCCTTGCAGCAAGTCAGGTTGGAACATTATGGTCTCCGCTGGCGAACGTTGGAACGAGCTTGTGATTGTAGTGCAGAGTTATGGTTGTGGGATTGGAGTGGCAGAGAAAAAGCAGATCCGTAGTAGGGCTACGGTGTGCACGCTACGCGAAAGCCGTAGTCCGCATACTGAAATTCTGGAGGGATGCTGGAGCGCGCTGCGCAGCGGGTCACTTTGATGTGATGGCGCCAGGAGCCTCCGCGGGAGGCGCGCCGCTGACCGGTTTCCGGCCCCAGCGGGTTGCGCTCGGGAGAAATCGGAATAATAGTCCGGCTGGTACCAATCGCTGCACCACTCATGCACGTTCTCGCAGATGTCGTAGAGGCCGAAAGCGTTCGGCGCATACCTCGCCACCGGTTCGGGGCCATTCTTCCAGCGGCGTTCATAATCGGGCAAGGATTCGGGCGGCGCATCGCCCCAGGGAAAAAGTTTGTTTTCGATTCCACCACGGGCGGCGCGCTCCCACTCGGCTTCCGTCGGCAAGCGAAAGTGCGGGCCGTTCACGCGGGTAAGCCACGCACAATAATTCGACAGCTTCGAACCAGGAAACAGCGACGACGGGCTGTTCCGGATGATTGAAGTTGGGATCGTCCCAGAAGGGTGGCGGTTGTGTTTTAGTGGCGTCGGAGAAAACGTGCGTACTCGGCGTTCGTCACCTGGCAGGCAGCCAGTAAGAATTCGTCGACCCACACGCGATGAACCGGCCGTTCATTGTCCTGGCCGATTTCCGAGCCCATCCAGGAACCACCCGGCGGGAATTCGGACCAAGTTCGGTTCCCAGGAGCTGGATGGCGGAGCCGCAGACGAGATAGGTCGGGAAGACATCGGAGAATATCTTAATTTGTTTTTTGAGTGGCCGGGGCGCCGGCCTCACCGGCTAGATTGAGCCGACCCCTCGACTTGCGACCATGCAACCGCGGCTCGAGATTGCTCTCGGGATGACAAGGGGGCGGCTATTCGAAACCGGAGACTCAGCGCACTTCGGCCAGTTCTGTCCGCAATTTGTGAGTGGCGCGAAACAACAGTGTTCTTGATCGTGCCTTCGGTGGTATTCAGGATGCCGGCGACGGTTCGCAATCTCATCCCGTGATAGTGCTTCAATTCGAATACCATGCGCTCGCGAGCAGAGAGCCGGGCCAGGGCGCGGACGATGCATCCCCGCAACTCGCGGCCTACCAGGCTGCGTTCCGGACTGGCGTCGGCTCGGTGATCGGGCACTCGGTCTAGCAGTTCTTCTTCCTCGCCATCCGGAGAAACGGTTGTGGTCAGGTCGCGGCCGCGAGAATTCCTCTTGCGCAGGTGATCGAGGCAGAGATTCGTAACGATGCGGTAGATCCAGGTATAAAAGGAGCACTCAAAACGAAATCGCGCCAAATTTATGTAAGCTCGTAGGAACGCTTCCTGATAAATGTCCTGACCGTCTTCTTGCGAGCCGGTGAGATGAACCGCCAGGCGGAGGACCGCACGGTCGTATTGCCGCACCAATTCTTCGAAGGCGGCAGTGTTGCCCAGTTGGGCCTCGCGGATGAGCCTGGTATCGTCCACGCGGGCGGAGCGTCCAGGCATCGCCTGGTCAGAGGGAACCATCCCGATGCCGTTTAAAACCGGCCCAATGCGAATTTTGCCAGTGTCGGACATCATCATTTCACCGTTCAGCCAACGAACTTATAACCAGTACCGTGCACGGTCAGGATGAACCGAGGCTCTTCGGGTTTAAGCTCAATCTTCTGGCGCAAACGGACAATATGCGCGTCAACCGTGCGTGTGGTCGGAAAGCGATCGTAGCCCCAGACTTCTTCCAGCAAGCGATCGCGAGTCAGCGTCTCCCCCGGATGACAGAGGAAGTATTTGAGCAGTTCGAACTCCTTCGAAGAGAAATCCAGGGCCTTGCCGCTACGCGACACTTGGCAGCTGCGCAGGTTCACCTCAACGTCTCCGAAGGCATAGCGGTCCTGTTCTTTGGGAACGGCGCGTGCGCGACGGAGAACGGCTTTCACCCGAGCCAAAAGCTCGCGGATGGAAAATGGCTTGGTTACATAGTCGTCCGCGCCCAGTTCCAGTCCCACTACTTTGTCGATTTCCTGACCTCGCGCGGTGAGCATGATCACGGGGATCGAGGGCCGTTTGCTCTTGAGCTGCTTGCAGACATCGAGGCCGCTCATGCGGGGCATCATGACGTCGAGGATGACGAGGTCGGGCGCTTCATTCAGGGCGCGTTCCAGACCGGCAACGCCATCCGGCGCGGTGATGACATGGTAGCCTTCGAATTCAAAGTTGTCGCGCAGACCGGCCACCATGTTGGGCTCGTCCTCGACGATCAGGATTCTGGGCATCTCACGCTCTCCGCTGCCGGTTTTTGCCTTTGCTGGAGACTCGACGGCTGATTTGATGTTTGTCACTGCCCGCTCTCCCTTACCGGCGTTCATGCCGAGGCTGCCTTGCTTCCGTTCTCTCTCCGAGCGACGGGCAGGGTGATGGTGAACTTGCTCCCCTGTCCCGGCGCGCTGTCGACAACAACCTCGCCACCGTGGGCCTGAGCAATATGACGCACCAGGGAAAGACCCAGACCACTTCCCTTAGTGTTGTGGACCAGCGGGTCCCCGACGCGATAGAACTTCTCGAATATCTTTTGCTGTTCTTGACGGGGTATGCCGATCCCGTGGTCAATTACTTCCAACTTCACCGATCCGTTCTCTCGATATAGGTTGACGCCGATGTATTTTCTGTCCTGCGAGTACTTGAGCGCGTTATTGACCAGATTCACCAGGGACCGAGCCATCGCTTCGCGGTCCACGCGCAGAGAAGGCACTTCGTCTATCTTTTCTTCAAAGGTGAAACCGTGCTGCTCGATCTGGTAGCGATAGGAATCGAGCGTGTTATGCACCAGTTCGCGCATGTCAGTTTCGCGGAAGTCATATTCTTTGCGGCCGGCTTCGATCCGTGAAAAATCGAGAATGTTGTTGATGAGCGCGGTGAGACGTTCGCTCTCTTTGCGAATAATGCAGTAATACTCCTGATATTTCTCCGGGGTGGTGAGCCGGCCCATTTCGAGGGTTTCGGCGTACAACCGGATCAAGGAGAGCGGAGTCCTGAGCTCGTGCGAAACGTTGGAGACGAAATCCGACTTTACCCGCGCCAGCGCCATCTCTTTGCTGACGTTGCGGTAGGTCAGTACCAATCCACCGGCTAACAGCAGCGATAGGCCCCCGAGGATCAAGAAGCTGGTCCGCACGAAGCGTTGGCCGATGGCCTCCAGCGTAGTTCCGCGCAGCTTGATGGCGAGAGCCAGCCCGGGGAACGCACCTTCCATGTTGCGTTCCACCTCTGGGATGCCGCCGTCCCATCCGACCGAGGCTGCCATCGGAGCGGAATCGCTCTTGGCGTGAACCATCATCACGGCATGGCTGGAATTGCTCTGGCCCTCGCTGAGGTTGTGATTTATCACGTCCTCGAGCATCTCCGGAAAGAAGTGATCGCGAAGGTACTCGGCATCGAACACTATGCCGGCGATAACCTTGCGTCCGCTGGCCTCATCTGTTTTCAGAAAATACGCTGCGGTCTGGTACAAATGTTTGTCCCCTCGGGATGCCCAGTTCCCCTCGCAGACGTAAGGGGTGCCCTTTTTCTCCATCCTTGCCAATTTCTTCGAGAAATCGTCGAACTCGATCTTCATCCACATGTCGGCCATTCTGGAGAACTCATCGGCCTCGGCCCGGAATTCTGGCTCTTGCAGCCGGTGGGGCTGTGAGCGAAATATCAGCCCGTTCTTGGGGTCGTACAGGAAGACGTGGGCGATGTAGGGATGCGCGGCGAGAAGTTTATCCAGATTTACGCTGCAGGCTTGCCCCAGAGACGGGAACTCGTTTCGAACATCGTCCGCCAAGTCGTACGCCTTGTGATTGATGTGCTTCTCGGAAATCGCCAGGACCTGGCTGAAATCGCGCTGGATGGCAGCTTCGACAGCCCGGTCGCGCTGAATGTGATTCAAGTGCCATGCGCTCAGAATCACAAGGGCGGCGGCGGGCAGAACTACGGCGAGCTCCAGCGTCAGTATCAGTCGAGTTCGCTCGTTCCAGTTGCGCTTCAGGTTCATAGTGACGCTACGAAACATAGTTTAGCGGCACAAGGCATGTGTCAATGGGGGGTAAAACGATGTAAAAGATTGTGAACTGGTTGATTCTGAAGGTACGGGGTATCTAATGCCGGATGGAGGCTGTGCTTAGGGTAGCCGGAAATCCACCGTCACGTAGGTTTGGGTTTCGACTGCCTGACCGTTCAGCAGATAGGGCTGGTAGCGCCATTGTCTGACGGCTTTATAAGCAGCCTGGCCCAGAAGAAAAGAGCCGCGAATCAGCTTCAAGTCGCGGATGGTGCCATCCCGGGCGATCCACGCCTGGAGAACCACTGACCCTTGCAATCCTGCCTTCAACGCCCGCTCGGGATAGCTGGGCGAAACCTTTTGTAGCACCAGCTTTTGGGCAAGCTCTTCGGACAGAGTCACGGGCTCCAGTGAGCCCAGGAGGGACGAGGTAACTCTGGAGGAAACATCGCGCAGGTTGGCCTGGATCGGTACCTGCAGACTGGTCGGGATGTGAGTGACGTTAGTCGCCACAAGGGCCGGCTGGATCTCGGCCGATGACAACGGCGGCTGGCTGCCGTTGGGTGTGGGTTGGGCTGGTGCAGAGGATTCGGGCACTGGCGTGATCCGGATATGCAGGGATCCAGTCCGCGCATGGGGTGACACGAGGCTATCGTTCTGTGCTACTTGGGAGGGCGGAGGCGTTTCGTTGTTACTTCTGTCTAACCAGACGTGGGTCTTCTCCAGAGCGCGCCCGTAGATCTTGGCCACTGCAATGGTCACGGACTGATTCCGTAAGGGTTCGCTGAACACGTAACCGGCGGAGAGCAGAGCTACACCTAATGCTGTGGTGAGCAAAGACCTGCTGATATCTGCTTCGCGGTTTTGCTCGTCAGGCTCACTTTCCGGTAGGGTGGAAAACAGGGTTTGAATGCCGAAGTGGGAAGCAAGACGATCCTCGAAGATCGGGCTTGTGGGAACCAGTGCAGCAGTGTTGGTGACGTCACAGCGGAACGGAGGGGAGGGCCGATGAGTACGTGCTGTCGCCGCCCCCGCCTGTCTTTCTCGTTGTGGCGACCTCGACTTGTGACCCGCGCTCTGAGAAGCAGTCTCTTCTGCGGTAGGGAAGCCCAGTTTAGGCAACCAGGTCCGCATATGCCGAAGGAACTCGTCGCAAGTTAGCAAGGCATACTTGGCCTTTTCCGGAACGATCGGTAGGCGGAGAACGAAATTTGCGCCCGCCTCGCGGGCTGCACTTGCGGAATCCGCGTCGGCCACAGCGATGGTGAACGCGCCGCTATTGGCTTTCAATTCTCGGGCCGACTTAAGCAGGAACGCGGCTTCAAGTCCTTCCTGCCAGTCGCAAACAATAATGTCGAAGCTTCGGCTGGTGATCTTTTCCACTGCCGCAAAGATCTCCGGGCAGTGCTCGACTTCCAGCTCAAGCTCTTTGAGCGTTTGGATCAGAGCGCGCGACGTCTCCTCGTCGGAGGAGAACAAGAGAGACAGCGCCGACATAGTAATGAGGCTAGTCCCGGGTCGAAGGGACGACAAGTTACGAACTGCCGCGAATGCGGCGCGCAATCGGCCACGTAACCAGACGCTGGTTACCCGTCCGTTAGGACAGGTTCCCGGAGTAATCGAGAGGTTTCTCGGAGCTTCGGCTCCTACGCCTTAAGCCCCAGGCGATGCAGGAGCTGGGCAAATCTTGGATCGTTGCGAAGAGGATCGGCTAGCGGTTCGGTTGGCAAGTACACCAGATATTCGCACCGTTCATCGAAGGCTTTATCGAGCCAGCGGAAGGCTTCATCCTTGTCATTGAGGCCGGTGTAAATCAACGCAATATAAACGCTTGGTACGTATCTCGCGGCGCTCATTTGCTGGAGCTTGGCAACCATGGCGCGCGCTTCCGCCTTCCGCCCGGAAACAGCATAGTCATGAGCGATCAGAGCGAGAAGAACAGGGTCGTCGGGAACGAAGGCCAGGATTTTTTGAAACGCCTGTATTGCCTCCGGATACATCTTCTTTTGCTCGAAGGCACGACCCAGGTTGATCAGCGCTATGGCGTAACTCTTATCTAAAACGAGTGACTTCTGGTTCTGAGCGATGGTGAGGTCGAATTTTCTGGCCTGGTAGTAAGCCTCGCCCAGCGCTGAGTTGAGCAGCGGAGAAGCGGGCTCCAACTCCTGGGCCTGTTTTCGCTCCGCGATGGCTTCGTCGAGTCGGCCCATAGCAGTTAAATAGTAGCCGTAGTATTGATGGGCAGTGGCATAGGTTGGCCGCAATTGCAAGGCGCGCTGAAACTCTTTCTCCGCCTGCGGAAAATTCCGGTCATATACCAACTCGGAATACCCGAGCGAGACATGGGCTTCGGCCAGAGTCTCGTCAATTTCGAGTGCTTTTCGAGCTGCGGTTTCGGCTTTCGGGAAGGCCTCGAGCGGAGGCAAAGCAGTGTAGGGTGCGGAGCCCAGCAAGGAATAGCAATCCGCCAGGCCCGCATACGATGGGGCATAACTGGGATCTGCCTGAATTGCCTGCTGAAAGTAAGTGAGGGCGTTGGTGAGACTTTCCGTTGTGCGCCGGTTCCAGAGATAACGCCCGGTCAGGTAAGCCTCGTAAGCCGCCTGGTTTACCTGGTGCGCAGAACCCAAGTGTAGCGGCAGCTCGTTGAGCACGTTCTTTACGATGTCACCGGCCACTTGAATCTGGACCGGAATGATTTGTTGTGGATCCTGCAGGTCGGGCTCATATCGGCCGCCACCCACGCTGGTTCGGTCTTTCACCAAAGCAAGCTGATAGGTAATCACCAATCGTTGCCCCTCGCTCCGTGCGCTCCCTTCCAGGATGTAGTTTGCCTTGAATTTCCTGCCGATCTGGTCGAAAGGATAAAGCGGCATCGGCAGGGGCCAACTCGACCACCGCCAACCGTTCGGGATGGAGCTGCCCCAGGCGGGTAAACATCTCCTCGGTTAGTCCGTCAGTGACGCGTTGGGTCTCGGGACCACCACTCAAGTTCTTGAAGGGCAAGACGACCAGTCTGACCGGGGACGGCCAAAACATGTCTCGCGCATAACGCCAGGCGAATGGAGATGGCGGCAGCCACCGCCAGAGCGGCCACGAGGACTATTACGAAGGGTCGCCGCGCACTTGAGCGAACATCCTGCGATTTAGCGGCTGCGGAGTCGGGCTCAGGCGGCGAGAGAGAGGGGCCAGAGCCTCTTCGCTTTCGTTGTCTTCGGTCTTCGCGTCGCCGATCTGGGTTTCGCGCTCCCGCCACCAGGCATCGATTTCCGACCTGTAAGCGAAAACCGCTCCCTGCTTATCACGCGAGAGGCGGCGAACAGGTAAGCCTAGATTCTTTTCCCAGCGCTGAACGGTACGGACTTCCCGCTTCAGGTAGACCGCGATCTCCTTCCAGGAATCGAGCACATCGGCTCGTGGCGCTTCGATCTCTGGACGCAGTTGTGGACCTTCCCCCGCCATCCCCAATCTCCTGGCTAAGAGCCCCGAGTTTGGCGCAGAGTCTACTCTGGTTACACCATGGAAGCAATGAGCGGAGGCGGCGAACTAACCGGATTGCGCCAGACTGACGTACAATGTCGGTCTTTGTCGCTTGCCATTGGGGCGCGCGCGGTCTTTAATCGCCTGCGTCGCGGGAATCCTGCCACGGGCATTCGTGTGGCTGCGCGATTCCACAAGCACCAGGGGCGGTAGATACTCAATGAAAATCAGCAACTTCAGCCGGACGCAGTGGCGGGTGCTGTTGATCCTGATGCTGGTCAACTTTGTGAACTATGTTGACCGGCAAATCATTTTTTCCTTATTCCCAGCCATTCGCCGCGACTTTCCGCTTTCCTTTGTGCAGCTTGGGTACTTAGCTACCGCTTTTACGGTAGTGCTTTCGCTGGCCAGCTTCCCTTTGGGGATGCTTGCCGACCGCATTTCCCGTCGCGCCGTAATCAGCGCGGGAGTGCTATTTTGGAGCAGCGCCACTTTCTTTAGCGGGCTGGCCGGGTCGTTCCGCTCTTTGCTGGCAGCACGGGCATTGGTAGGAGTGGGCGAGGCCGCCTATACCCCGGCTGGCGCGGCCGTAATCAGTGCTACTTTCCCGCGCGAGGTCCGGGCACGGGTTCAGGGGGCCTTCGACACCGGAATGTTTATTGGTGGGGCGACCGGGATCGCACTGGGTGGAGTTATGGCGCAATCGTTTGGTTGGCGCGCCGGCTTTCTTCCTGGTCGGCGTGCCCGGGCTGATTCTGGGGTTAACTGCTCTGACCCTCCCGAAGAGCGTTGTACTACCGCCGTCGCACGGCAAGAAGATGTCGCTAGGCGAACTATTGCGGGTCCCAGCATTCGTGGCTCTCTTAGTAAGTGGCTGGTTCGGTAGTTTTGCGGGATACGCCTACATTGTCTGGGGTCCAGATCTAGTCCAGGAATACAAAGGCTTCAGCGCGCGGGAAGCGGGATTGGCTCTGGGGCTAGTCATTGTTGTGGGAGGGGCCGTGGGCATCTCGACGGGCGCCTACCTCTCCGATCACATGGCCCGCATTCGCCCTTGGGGACGCGCCGTGATCATTCCTGTAGGATTCGTTCTCGCCGCGCCGGCAATCTTCTATGCTTTACACTCGACCGGCAAGGTCCATTTTCTGCTTGCATTTGGGCTGGGCGCATTCTTCCTAAGCTGGTATCATGGCCCCCTTACGGCCACGATTCATGATTTGGTACCATCGCGCGGACATGCGACCGCGCTGGGATTTTATTATCTGTTTGTGAATCTCTTGTCCATGGCTATCGCTCCGATCGTGATCGGCCGCGTGGCAGACCGTTACGGTCTGATCACAGCCTTGCACATCCCGATTCTTGCCCAACTGATTGGCGCCGCATTCTTTTGTCGTGGTAATTCAGTGCATTCGCCGCCATGGGCTACATCATCCTTCCCTTGCCCGTCACTGGGAAGAGGAACATCCGCGTCCACTCGTACCCGTGGTTGAAATGACTGTGGAGGTTTCCGGTGCCTAGAACCGAAATCCTTGTCCGAGAGGACGGGTTGTCGTTCGAGGCGCTCGGCAGTTCACACGATTCCTTAACGTTCGCTCAGACCAAGTTCTGAGAAGGAGAAACGACATGGCACAGTTGGCCACCATTGCCCCTTACACCGCCTATAAGCCACGGCCCTTTACTCGCGCCCAGCGGGAGAAGACAACGATCCTCTATGGCGGGCTTACGTGGAAGCACGAGCGTCTGATGCAGGGGGTGTTGCGCAATCTGAAGTATAACGCTGAGCCGCTGCCCAATATTGCGCGCGATGACTTGGATGCAGGCAAGGAACTGATCGATACCGGCGCCTGCTGCCCAACCATCTTCACGACCGGCAGCCTAGTCAACTTCCTTAAGAAGGAAGTCGCGGCGCACGGCAAGGACGAGGTGAACGAAAAATTTGTCTACCTCACGGCTGGCGCCTGTGGTCCATGCCGCTTTGGCCAATATCACGAGTCTTACACCATGGCCTTAGACGGCCTAGGTTTGCGCGATTTCCGCCTCTTCCTCCTTGCGCAGGATGAGTTGGATCAGGGTTCGGCGGATGGTGGCGGCCTGGAGATCAACCTGCCCATGAGCCTGGGTTTGATTTGGTCGATTCTCTGCGGTGACCTACTGGTTGATCTGGAGTACCTGACTCGGCCGTACGAGGTGAATCCGGGTCAAACCGACGCGGTTCTGAAAGACAGTGTCGAGTATCTTTACGAGGTCTTCCTCCATCGCCCCGATCGGGGCAAAAAGTACGGTACCCTCGCTTGGCATCTGATGAGCAACTACTTCACTAAAGCGCTGCGCGAGGTTCGCAAGAAGTGGGATGCCATTGAAGTCGACCATCTCCGGGTTAAAGCCAAGGTCAAAGTGACCGGGGAATTTTGGCTTCAAACCCACGAAGGAGACGGTAACTACAACATTAAGCGCTGGTTAGAACAGGAGCAGTCCGAAGTTGTACCTCCGCCGGTTGCGGTGTGGCTGCATTACCTATTGCATCCCGAGATCCGCAAACTGGAGCACCGGAACTCGAAGTCGAAGCATCCGCAGTTGCAGCACATGGCTCTGCAAGGACTGGAGAAGATCTATCGCGGGACTTACAACCGCTTCCGCAAGGCTTTGGCGAATCTTCCAAATGAATTGCCGGATCAGGTAGAACTGAAGGAACTGGCGGAACCGTTCTATCACTTCGAGCTGCGTGGTGGCGAAGGCCACATGCTGATTGGAAAGGCACTGCACGCCTATCACCATAAAAAAGCGCACATGATTTGCGAGCTTTCACCGTATTCGTGCATGCCCAACACCATGTCGATTGGTTCAATGGCGAACGTTCTGGGGAAGTATCCCGACTTGCTCTATGCGCCAATCGAAGTGAAGGGCGACGCTGAGGTTCATGCTTTGTCCCGCTGCCAGATGATCCTGACCGAGGCAAAAAAACGGGCGCATGCGGAGTTCGAAGATGTGATGAACAAGACCGGACTTACAGTCGAAGCCATTCGAAAATACGAAGCCAAACATCCTGAGGTAAGGCGCGCAACGTATAAGGTGCCGCATCTCGGCTACGCTGGTATGGCTTCGAACTACGTCACGCACTTGGCCCGCAACTGCGGAGTGGCAAGAGCTTAACAGCGAAGGTAAACGAACCCAAAATCGGAAAGAGGCTAACTCATATATGGCCACTGACGGTCTGGTCCAGATTCAGCCGCTGGACGGCTCCTTCTCTGTGCAATCGCATGCCACGCGGGAAACGCCTGCCGAGGCGAGCGGCGCAAAACTTTGCGGCATCGATGTAGGCAGCACCACATGCAAATACGTCATTGCCTCCGGAACCGGCGAGGTGCTGGCGAAGGCCTATGAGCGCCACAATACCAAACAGGCGGAAAAGATCCTGGACTTTCTGGGACGGCTGGAAAGCGAACATGGTCTCACTCCGGAGCGCGACCGCATCTTTTTCACTGGATCCGGAGCAGGACTGATTGCGCCGCTGGTCGGAGGGAAAGTCATTCAGGAAGTTGTAGCTGTAGCCGCATCCGTCGAAAAACTCCACCCCTCAGTACACTTCGTCAGCGAAATCGGTGGCGAAGACATGAAGACGATCTTCTTCACCGGAAATTCTGGGAGCAAAAGCAAGCAAGTCCTGATGCAGAGCGCGTGCTCGGGAGGGACGGGCACGTTCATCGAAAAGACTGCGCGCAAGCTGGAAATCGCGACCGAGCAGCTCGCGAAAATGCGTTACACAGGGCACACGCTACATAAGATCAGCAGCAAGTGCGGCATTTTCGCCGAAGCCGACGCCAACACGCTGCTGAAAGCCGGGGTAACCGTAGACGAGATCATCGCCTCATTGTTTGAAGCTGTGGTCTATCAAAACCTGGCCACTCTTACCCGCGGTAACACTCCAATTCCAGAGATCTTGCTTCTGGGTGGCCCTAATCTTTTCTTCACCGGCTTGCAGGAAGCCTGGCGTCATCACCTGACCAAGCTCTGGAAGGAGCGCAAGGTGGAGATGCCGGAGGGTAAAGACCCTGAATCGCTGATCTGCGTGCCCGACAACGCCCTCTACTATGCGGCGCAGGGCTGCGTGGAAGTGGCTTTGGGTGAACCACCTTCCACCGGCATCTACCTGGGCGCTAAGAAGCTGCGTTGGTGGATTGAAGAGGGCCAGCACGAAGAGAAAAAGAAGGCCGGGCGTGGCGGTCTGTGGAAGGATATCGAGGAACTCGAGTCGTTCAAGGCGCGCTATGGCGGAAATGGCAACGGCCACGCGAATGGAAATGGCAACGGAAACGGCCACGGTAACGGCAATGGCAACGGCAATGGACACCATGCCGCGACGGCGCAGCCTGAAGTTCGTACATCTGGGAATCTCGGCCCCGTATCCGTCGGTTGCGATTTTGGATCTACCACCGCCAAAGCAGTTTGCCTCTCGCCCCGACAAAGAACTGCTGTTCTCCTGTTACGCACTCAGCAAGGGGAATCCTATCGAGGATGCCAAGTCGCTGTTTCGGCAGATTCGAACCGCAGTGGGAAATGGGGAAATCCTGGGACTGGCGATCACGGGATACGGCAAAGACTTGCTGAAAGACATTCTCGGCGCTGATTGTCCCGTGGTTGAAACCATTGCACACGCCACTGCCGGACTGCACTATTTTCCGGACGCGGATTGCATCTGTGACGTCGGCGGCGTCGACGTCAAGATCATGATCCTGAACAACGGCGCAGTGACGGACTTCCGGCTGAATTCCCAATGCTCTTCGGGAAACGGAGCTTTCCTTCAGGGCGTGGCCGAGCGCTTCAACATTCCCATGAACGAAATGGCCGACGGTGCATTTCGAGCCACTGCCATGCCCCAGCTTTCGATGGGATGCGGTGTCTTTCTGCAGAGCGATATCGTGAATCAGCAACGCAAGGGCTGGCAGGCGGATGAAATTCTTGCCGCTCTTTGCGCCATCCTTCCGCTCAATGTGTGGATCTACGCCGGCGGCTTGAACAATCTTAAATCGGTCGGCCGGAAGTACATCCTGCAAGGCGGAACCCACAAGAATCTGGCTGTGGTGAAGACCCAGGTGGATTTCATTCTGTCCAAGATTCCCGAGGCCGAAGTGGTTGTGCATCCCTACTCTGGCGAGGCAGGGGCGATTGGCGCTGCGATAGTGGCTTTGGACTGGGCGGAAAAAGGCGGACGCACCGCATTTCGCGGTTTCGACTCGATCGAGAACCTGACCTACAAGACCGCGACTTCAACCGACACGGTTTGCCACTGGTGTCCGGTAAATTGCCAGCGTAGCTTCATTGACGTGGAGTTACTCGGAGGCAAGGGACGTGAGTGGAGCAAAGTGCCGCTCAGCAAGGGATGGGAGCGGGTGATTGTGAACAACTCCTGCCCGAAGGGGCTGGTCGAAGATCTCAACGAAATGAAAGTCATCAAAGCCGGAATCGAGAAGACAAAAAATGCGTTTCCCAACGTTGCCGACCTGGTTCGCAAAGAAGCATTCCGTCGCGTCTCCGGTTAAGGTCAAAGACCGCTCGCAGCTGCGCGTCGGAATTCCGAAAGTGCTGAATATCTGGACGACCGCCCAATTCTGGGTGGGCTTCCTCAAGGCACTTGGGGTGTCGTCGGAGAACATCATCTTCAGTTCTGACACTTCCGAAGAGCAGGGGCGCGAATTCGGTAAAGGCCGTGGGACCGTGGATTGCTGCTATCCGGTGAAATGCATCAGCGGTCACTATGGTGAATTGATCTTCGGGCAGAAAAAGAAGATCAACGTTCTATTTAGCCCGATGATTCACACTCTGCCTTCCATTCTTCACGGCCACGTGGTCGACACGATTACCTGCACCCGCGTGATGGCTGGTCCCGAGAGTATCAAAGCCGGATTCATGAAAGAGCGCGACATCTTTGCCGAAAACGGGATTGTCTATGCATCTCCTTTTGTAAGTCTCGGCGATCGCCACATGGTCGTGGAGCAGATGCATAGCTCGCTCAAAGACGTCTTCGATCTGGACCTGGAAGAGACAAAACAGGCTGTCCAGGCCGGATTTGAAGCTCTCGACAGTTTTACCGCCAAGGCCCGGCAGCAGAGCCGCGACATCTTGACTTGGTGCGCGCAGAATCAGAAGCCATGCATTCTCGTGCTGGCCCGCCCCTACCACATGGACACGGGAATTGGCCATGAGATCGAAGCTGAGCTACAGGCCCATGGTTTTCCGATCCTGTGGCTGCAATACCTTCCGGGGGAAGATGATCTGATGAACTGGCTCTTCGAAGAGGACCTGCGGAGCGGCCGCATCAAGAGTCCGTTTGATATTTCTGATGTTTGGACGTCCTCATACAGCAGCAACACCAATGAAATCATGTGGGGCGCCAAGTTCGCGACTCGCTGCCCGTGGATTACTTGTGTTATCCGGCTTTCCAGCTACGAATGCGGAATGGACCAGCCCACCTACACTCCCACGCAGAAAATTGTCGAAGCCTCGCGCACCCTCTTCTTTAAGTTTGGCGATCTGGATTCCACCAAGCCAGCCGGCAGCATAAAAATCCGAGTTGAGACTGTGGTCCATTACATGGCCAAGTACTCCCAGCAGATCGTGGCTTCGAAGCTGGCACGCTTATCTCCGAACTGCCCTCTGGGTCCTCTGCCGGAACTATCCGCCTCCACGCATGCCGGAGTCCCGGCGAATATGCCCAACCCGACTGCCGCTCCCGCGGTTTCGCAACTGTAATTGGCAGCACGAGTTACGGCCGCCGAGGCAAACAGCCCCAAATCCCGCGTCCAGCAAGGTCTCTGACAAGAATTCGATTGCGTTTGGCCCTTTCTGATGGTACAAAGAAGGGCGCATTCGGGCCCTGCTTTCGTAAGCGCTTTGGAAACAGGTTGCCCCGGACGCGACTCCCCGGTTATCCCCCTCTTTTGGCAAACGCGGTTTCGCCGCGCTGGTGCAGTTCACGAACTTTGAATGAACCGGATCGTGTTTTGGCTATTGGTGAGCGGTGCCTTCGCCCTAGCACAAGGGAGCAGTGTTCAATGCGCGGCGAAACATTACAAGATCGTCGCCTTACCATTCCGACCATCGCACATAAGTGACTCCGGGAAGGTGGCTGGAACAACATCACGAATGCGTGCTGCGTTGTGGAGCGAAAGCGCTGGGCTACAGGAAGTGGACTTGCCCTCCGGCTACTCGAGAGCGGAGGGTGTCAGCGTCAACCGGGCAGGCAATTTGGTTGGCGTCGCTATGAACGCTGACTCGAGCAAGCGTCAGGCTTTTACATATCGCGATGGCCGACTCAGTTTGCTGCCGGGTGATCAATCGAAGCCTTTAGCCATTAACGATGTGGATGAGATCGTAGGCGAATCCGTGCTTGCCGCCAAGGGAGTAAGTGGGCCGGTTCTTTGGAGGAAGCACACTGCGGTCGATCTCGGAGCCTGCTGTGGGGGCGCGGCGACAGGGATTAACAATCGCGGCAAAGTTATTGGCGACGTTTACGACCGAAGCGGTAATTATCATCCTTTTCTTTGGGACAGCGTTAGCGGAATACAGCGGGTCCGAGCTAGCGGTGAGGGCAGTTCATCGATTGCGATCAACGATGCCGGGCATGTAGTCATCGAGTCGTTTCCCCATGTCTTAATTTATGCAAATGCCAAGCTCGTGCGGTTAGACCTGTCCGCCAAATATCCGAGCCATGCCAAAGCCATCAACAACTGCGATGTCGTTGTCGGAGCTTTCGGTCCTTTCTCCGATGCCTTCCGGGCATTTCTTTGGGAAAAAACCACCGGATTCCACGATCTGAATACTTTAGTTGCCGACCCCGAGTGGAAATTGGAGATGGCCACCAGCATTAATAATCGGGGAGAAATCGTCGGCTATGGTGACCACGGGAGCGATGAGGATGTGGGATTTCTCCTGGTTCCGCAGTGAGAGAAGAATGAAAGCCGTATAAACAGAATTAAGGAAATGACTTCACGAACTTTTGATTTGTATGAAGAGGCGCATTCGTATATAAGCCTTCGACAAATCTTGTGAGAACTCTCAAATGAAAACCAAAAACGCAGCAAGATCTGCCGTCACATCTCTGCTGCTTATTCTCGTCTTCTTGTCCAGCACTTCGCTGGGCCAGGTGAGCGTCACCACTTATCACAATGACAACAGCCGAACCGGGCAGAACCTGCAGGAAACGAGTCTCACGACCGCCAACGTGAATAAGACTTCCTTTGGGCAGACTTTTTTACTATCCCGTTAAGGGCTACGTTTACGCGCAGCCTTTGTACTTGCAGAATGTCACGATTCCCGGTAAAGGCGTGCACAACGTGGTTTTTGTAGCCACTGAACGAGACATGGTGTATGCCTTTGACGCCGATAGCAATGCTGGCAGCAATGCGAGCCCCTTGTGGGTGGCGAATTTCACGAATCCTGCAAAAGGAATCACTGCGGTTTCCAGCACTCGAAATCGGATGTAGCGACCTGATCCCTGTGATCGGCATAACCAGCACCCCGTGATCGACACCACGCACAAACACGATTTACGTCGCTGGCAAAAACCAAGGAAAAAGGACAGTTCATACAACGCTTGCACGCTTTGGACGTGACCACGGGGGCAGAGAAGTTCGGCGGTCCGCAGGTGATTCAAGCTCAAGTTAAGGGCAGTGGAGACGGCGGTACGACCGTCACCTTTGATCCCCGCACGCAAGCGCAACGCCCAGGACTCCTATTGCAGAACGGACAAGTTCTGATTGGCTGGGCATCCCACTGCGACAATCCTGTTTATTACGGTTGGATTATGGCCTATGACGCCCACTCGTTGGCACAGCTGGGAGTCTGGAACGCGACCCCGAATGCCGGATTTGGCGGGATTTGGCAAAGCGGCGGCGGATTGGCCGGTGATGTAAACTTCAACACCTTTTTTGCCACTGGTAACGGTGCGTTCGACGTCGGTCCCAATGGCGGCAATGGGTCCGATTACGGTGACAGCATCGTGAAGCTCCCTCCACCAAGCGGGGGATCGTTCACAGTTGCCGATTACTTCACGCCTTCCGACCAGTCATCGCTCAACAGCGGCGACACCGATTTAGGCTCGGGCGGCCTGGTGCTTCTTCCCGACCAACCAGCAGGCTCGCCGCACCTGCACCTACTGGCTCAGTCTGGTAAGGAGGGCACTCTCTACCTGGTGGATCGCGACAAAATGGGGAACTACAACCCCAACAGCAACAATCAGATCGTGCAAAACATCCCTGGCGCGAATGGAGGCATGTGGAGTTCTCCGGCCTGGTGGAACAATACGCTCTACATTGGGGGGCCAATTCAGTGACAACCTCAAAGCCTTTTCGTTTGATGTGATCATGGGGAAGTTTATCGCTTCACCCAGTTCGCAAACCGCCACCTCTTACGGTTTCCCGCCGGCAACGCCTTCCATTTCTGCGAACGGTAACTCGAATGCGATCCTGTGGGCCATTCAAACCGAGGGCTACAGTTCGGGGAAGTCTGAGATTCTGCACGCTTACGATGCGACCAACCTCGCCAAAGAACTCTTCAACTCCACCCAGGGGAGCGGCAATGGAGCAGGAGGCGCAGTGAAATTCGCGGTACCGACCGTTGCCAACGGCAAAGTCTACGTCGGAGCCGTGGGTAGGCTCAATGTTTATGGTTTGCGGTAGTGGCTTAGTTTGAAGCGGGCAAGTCGAAAGCACCATAAGCAGGGCGCGGGTACGACTTACCGATCTCGGCAGGACCGAAAGGCACAGACTTCGGCCGCGACTGCGACGATCAGCCAGCACGGTCGGCGATGGCGCGGGCCAGGAAATGATTCGTGTCGGCTAAGCGCCTCGACTGCCGGAAGCAAAGTGCGGGCGGCGCTGGACTTTACCACATAACCCCTCCCTCCCGCCTCGATCGCCTCGCGCATCATCTGCGGAGAATCATGCTGCGTCAGAAACAGGATTTCACACGCCGGGGCGGTCTTGCGGATGCGTCGGCATGCCTCCAGTCCGTTCATCTTTGGCATGGTGATGTCGAGTACGATGATATCGGGGAGCAGGCGGCTCGCCTTCTCGACGGCTTCCACCCCGTCTTCGGCTTCATCAATCACTTCCCATCCCGGGTGTCTGCCAAGTAGATTCTTGAGGCCCCGCCTCACGACCGGGTGGTCATCTGCAACTAGGATGCGAATTGTCATCAACATTTTCAAGCTCGGGAACTGAAAAAGGAAGCTACTAGTTGCGGTCCAACTTTTCGTAAGTTCCGGAAGAAAGGGACTGTCGTCGACTTTCGGCTACCGCCTGATTATCATTCGTACGCGGCGAGTTGCGAATACCGGGAATCCTGTAGTTTCTGCGGTAGACCATCGAGCCCACTTGGTATGCGACTTGCTCAACGGGAATTTTTCTCCAGCGGGCGTTTTATGTACCATAGCTTCACACCTCCGGTGTACGAATAATGTCTCCCCATAAGAAGGCGCAGCTGGCATTCGCATCGGCTGTGATCCTGCTTTTGCTGAGTGGGCTAGCTGCGTACGTGACGATTGTCCGGTTGCTCGAAAGCGAAAAATTGGTCATTCACACCCACCAGGTTCAAGTCGCCTTGGGAGATCTAGATTCGACGTTGGCGCGAGCCGGATGGGCGAGGGAAGCTTATAGTGCGGCGGAGGCCGGTGCCGAGGATTTCGAAGTTGTGGCCGCTGAAGCTCCTGAGCAATTACGGTACCTCAGAGAACTGACGAAGGATAGTCCAAGGCAGCAGGAACTTAGCGCCCGCCTGGAAACCGAAATCAATAACAACCTGGCGCTGTCTCGGCATTCAATCCAGTTCAAGAAAAAGTCGCCTCAGGGTGCAGCGGGACAGGATGAACTGGCCAGTAAGAGTTCTCCAGTTGCTTCTGAAATCACTTCAATCATGCAGCAGATGCGTGAGGAGGAACAGCGATTGTTAGCTGCCCGCGTAAGGGTTTCCGATCGTCTGTTCGTCCTGGCCGTCGCAATATTGGCAGCGACGTTTGCGCTGGCGGTAGTGCTTTTCGCCATCAACTACCGCCTCCTCTCGGCCGAACTTATAGGCGCGTGAGCAGGCCGAGCAAACGGCCCGTGACCGCGAAGAGTCATTGCGCCGGCTTACCGTGCGTTTATTGCGCTTGCAAGACGAGGAACGCCGGAAATTCTCCCGGGAACTTCATGACAGTCTTGGGCAGTATCTGGTAGGTGCGAAGATGAATCTGGACATGCTTGCGAAAGAGCGGCCCGCCGACGAAGTGCTGACAGGAGCAATTCATCTCCTGGATCAATCCATCGCTGAAACCAGGACGATCTCGCATTTGCTACACCCTCCGCTTCTCGATGAAGCTGGGCTCGCCTCCGCCGCCCGATGGTATGTACAAGGCTTCGCGCAACGCAGCGGCGTCGAGGTCCGGCTAGACATACCAGACGAGATGGCCCGCCTGCCCAAGCCTATTGAGCTTGGGCTCTTTCGCGTTCTGCAGGAGAGCCTGACCAATATTCATCGTCACTCAAAGAGCTCAAAGGCGGAAATTGAGCTGAAGATAGCAGCGGGCAGCGTCGTTCTTAAAGTGAAGGACTACGGAAGAGGCATTCCGGGCGAGTTGCTAAGGAGCTTTCGGACCAAGGGAACAAAATCTGGCGTGGGTCTGGCGGGGATGCAGGAACGCATTCGCGACCTGGGAGGCAAGCTTGACATTCAGTCTAGCGGGGCAGGCACTTTGGTTTCCGCGGTGATGCCGCTCTTCGAGCTAAAGCAACCAGCCGACGCATCCGCGGCTGACTGAAACCTCGATTTAGTCAGCAATTCGAACCTCGGTCTACCCCTGGTTCACCTTTGCACATCCTTTGCCTTGCCAACCCGCGCCGCCTCGTTTTCCCGAAGCCTTCGCTCACCAAATTCTTCACGCTAGGCGATGCCTTCGCGCTTCGGTTCGCCCGATTCCTGGTCTGTTTGATTCGGGGTCATTTTCCCCTTTTCCTCCAATTCTTGTCGATATTAGCTTCTGACAACCACCCGAAACCAGGGCGCGGGGTCAGAAATCTCAGCTCGGCAATCGCAAATCAGTCTATGCGGCGCGGGGACGTGGGGACATCGGGTAGAAACCCTAGAAAGGCGAAGTCTGGCTTGACCTGTGCTTACAAGCATTACCCTTATAAGCCCCGCACACAAAAGTAGAGTAGAAAAGTATCACCTAGGAGCCTGTGTTTCTCTGCAACCGTATTGCGCACGTCAGGAAGGCCGCCTTAGAAGACCTGTACGATGCCGTTTCTTACTGCATACAGCGTCAAATCCGCGACTGAATGCAGATCAAGTTTTCGCATCACATTGGTTCGATGGGTCTCGGCGGTCTTCACGCTTAGATTCAGAGTCACAGCTACTTCCTTGCTTGTTTTCCCCTCGGCGACAAGCTGTACCACTTCCCGTTCACGCGGAGTGAGGCAGTCGCGATAATATTTTTCTTTCTCGTCGTCACGACTTAGATATCCCTCAAGCACCATCTGGGCGACCTGAGAAGTAAAGAAGGTTTGGTTGTGTTGGACTGCTTCGACAGCCGTCACCAAGTCGCGTCCCGCGTCCGATTTCAGCAGGAAACCACGCGCTCCTGCGGCGAGGATTTCCCTCACTACCTGGTGAGAGTGGTGCATGGTTAAGATGAGAATACGCGCGCAAGACCGGTTTGCCAGAATTTGCCGCGCTGCATCTAGGCCGTTCAGATTCGGCATTCCAATATCGAGCAAGACAAGATCGGGCTTCTGTAAGTTAGCAAGTTCTACCGCCTCGCGCCCATCCTGAGCTTCGCCCGTAACTTCCCAGCCGGCATGGCCTTCCAGCAAGGCGCGGATCCCGCGCCGTACAACTTCGTGATCATCGGCTATCAGAATCCGGAAGTTATTCATTACGGCCTCCAGTCGATGAGTTGACCATAATCCTAGCAATTTACTCTGAAATCTGCCGTACCTGATTGAGCACAAAACATGCCAAACCGGCCAGGATACGGAACTCACTGATTCCTCGACATTTCGGCGCATGCTCGGAAAGTTTCCTATGTAATTTTTTCGGGCGATGACAAGAGTCTCCGCCGAGTGGCGCAGCATTTCACTTGAAAATAAACAACTTAGCTTGTCACTCGGGGCTTGATCTTGACAACGAGCCGTTTTTCTAAGCCAGGGAACTGAAGAGTTTGCCAAACAGGGGAAAACAGCATGGGAAAAATGAATTGTGGAAACAACTATGGTGAAGGCCGGCAGCTTATCTCCTCTTCCGCGCGACCTTCACCAAAGTCTCCTGCGGATTTACTACAGCCGTCCCGTCAGTGCGAGGACGAGCACGATGACCAGAACCAAGCCCAGTCCGCCGCTAGGGTAATAACCCCAGCCGGAACTGTACGGCCACGTCGGCAATGCGCCGATGAGCAACAAAATCAAAATAATCAGCAAGATGGTTGACATGAATCTAGGGTCCTCACTTATTTGCTTCGGAAACGGGCGAACCCTTGTCCGTGGCGGGTGCCGGCTCGTTTACGCTACCCTGTTCTCTTGCCTGACCAGAATATTTCTTGACTGCAGCTAGTACCGTGACCGCGTGATTGTGTAGTCAAATGTGGTTCGGGCCTTCTTGCGAGTAAATTGCCATTGGATCGGAACCCGATGACGATTCATACGACGGCTCCAAGCCTGAGTTTGTCTCCGCAGAGAGGCTCGATCTGCGATCCGGCGCTGGCCCAGACATTGCCGCGAAAATAGACTGATCGCGATCTCGGCCTGGTTCAGCCAACTGCCGTGCTTCGGGGTGTAGTGCACCGTAAACCGATCCCACAGCCAGCCTCCGGCCTTCTCGCCAAAGCGTTCCACCACCGCCTTGCGCGTATGCGAACTCAGATTGTCCAGCACCAAGTGGATGGTATCCGCTTCCGGATAACGGATCGCGACCTCCAGCAGGTAGTCGGCAAACGCAGGCGAGGAGCGGTGGGCCGTCACCTTGGGGAAGTACCGTCCTGCTTTCGGCTGCACCCCGCTAAACACATTGGCGGTGCCGCAACGCTGGTATTCGCCGTCGCGCCGCGCTACTTGTCCGGGCCTCATGGCCTGGGAAGGACGAACTTCTTGGTGGAGCACCACCGGTTTCTCGTCCACACAAACCACCGGTTCCCGCTCACTCAGCGGCTTTTCGTATACGGCCAAGATGTCCTCCATCCGCCGGATATATTCCTCATCCAGTTCCGCCACGCACCACATTTTTTTCCCGCCACGGCTTCAGGTCGTGGCTTTCCAGCAAGACCCGAATCGTTTCCCGTCCCACTCGCGGCACCAGTTTGCGTTTCACCACTTCTTCGCTTAGCAGGCGCACCGTCCATCGTGCACGGCCCTCCGGCGGTGGACCACACACCAGCGCTACGATGCGCTGCCGCTGCTGCGCATCCAGCAAGACCGCTTTCCCCGGCCGTGGCCGCTCGTACAAAGCCCGCTCCAGGCCGCCTTGCCGATAACGTTGGCTGGTCAGCCACACCGTCTTCGGGGTCAACCCCACGTTCTTCGCCACTTGGCGGATGGGTTGTCCGTCGGCCAGCTGCCGTAGGGCCAAAGCTCGCAGCACGGTCCGCACCGGCTGTAAGCCGCTCTGCAACAAGCGCTGCAACTCCTGTCGCTCCCGCTTGGACAACCGAACCCCAGATCGCTCCTTCATGTCCCAGCTATATGCTCGGACACGGTGTTCCAACAAGTATCTATATGTATTACTATCTATGTGGTCTACGTACTAGAAATGGGGCACTCTCGGCCGGAGGCGCAATCTTGCCGTTAAGGATGTCGGCAAAGTCGACCATTTTCCCGTACAGGACCCGGGTTTCATCTTTGTCCTGGCTAATTGCCGACCCATTCAGGTCGATTCCGGCGAAAACGCCTCGGGCGCGAGAGTAAGTCAATACCTCGGCCTTCATCTTCCAATCCGTGTCGGCGCCAGTATCGCGGCCAACCGGGCCCGCGGCTGCAGAAGCGTCCGCTCCCAGCTTGAACTTACTAGAAAGCAGGTGCTGCATTCCTTGGTCGTTGGTGACCACCATCACCAGATCAACTGCCTGGCCGCCAAGTTGTAAGCCAAAACTGCCGCCTGTAACCGTTATCGGTGCGGGGGCGCTCCAGCCGTGATCGGTCCTGCAGGTCGCAACACCTTTCCCGTGGTTCCCTCCGAAGCCGACCGCAATCTTGATCATCGAGGGGACGACGGCGAGACACTTCGCATCCCTCATCACCTTGTCCGGAATCGCCTTGTCTGGAGTTCCCATGATTTCATTGATTACATTGCCGGAAGCTTCCAGGCGTTTATCGATGTCAGATCTGTCTTTGTCGCCTGCTGCCCAGCCCATGGTTGCCAGAAACAGCACCAAAGCGCTAAGAGCCACTAAGCACTTCATTGCCGACTTAGTTGTTGACCTCATTTGGTACCTCTCTCTTTATCGTGCCCAATGTGAGCACCAAAATGTCCTCTTCTTCCGGGCGAAATATAGTCTTGCTTCTAAACCCCCGCCATCCAGTGCAGGCCCTAGACGAACTACGGATATCACTTAGGATGTCATCACGCGCCGGTCGTCGCCCATTGGCTGATTTGACCTATTGGCTGCCTTGCCGATGCCGAATGGCTAGCCACAGGGGCGGATACATTCCCAACCTGTTGAGTGCGCAGACGCAAACGAGCGGCCGCACCAGGGCGAGCCTGACGAGTAGAATTAAGAAACTCCCGAATCCGAAGCTTGGCTTTGTGCAGTTGCGACTTCGAGTTTCCGACCGAGCAATCGAGCAGTTCAGCAATTTCCCGATGCTCGTAGCCATCGACCTCGTGGAGCAGGAAAATTGTCCTATATCCGTCAGGGAGTTCCTTGATTGCCTGGGTTAGGGAGATGCGATCTACAGAGCTGGCTAGACGACCGTCCCTGCTTCCGTATTCTCGACGGACCAGCTTGCCTTCCTGCTCGTAAGGCTGGTCTAACGAAAACTGGCGTAGGGTCTTTTTGCGGAAATGCATCAGCACCGTATTGACCGCGATGCGGTACAGCCACGTGGACAGCGCCGAGTCACCGCGAAATGTTGGCAACTTGCGGAAGACCTGCAAAAAGGCGTCTTGAGTAAGGTCCTCCGCCTCCGCAGTATTGCTGGTCATGCGCAAACACAAGGAGTAAATTCGCGCCTTGTGAGCATGAAACAAAGCCGCAAATGCGTCTGCGTCACCTTGCTGAGCTCGCTTTACGACATCGAAATTCGTAGGATTCGGCTTACCGTGACCGTTCACTGGCGTCTCCTTTGCAGCGACTCACGCTCCTGACCAGCGACTATTCGCCGCCCGCGCAGTCAGGAAGGTAGTTCTGGGAGACACAAATGGGAATCCGGCACAAGCTGTATGCATTTCGATATGTTGCTGTATCGTGCTGCAGCGCCCGCTGATGACTAACCGGGACGATAGTCGCAGCTTAACGGTGAAGATACGCTCGGTTGAGTGCAACAATTTGCCGTTTAGAGGCGGGGCGGATATGAACGAAGTAAGCCAGAAGGACTACGTGAAATCAGCGCGAACAATACAGGCTTGGCAGGATTGCCGCTCGACGGGTACCGAACTAAGCTCCACGAAGATTCTCCTCAGTATCCCGCCTTGCAAGCAGGAGCTGGCCCGATTTATCGAGTCGGCTCCTGCTTCGCACCTTTCCGTCAGGGCAACGGGTAGCCGCTACGCGAAATCAAGTCCCGGGCTACTGGGTCAACTGGATCGCTGGAAGATCGCTCCCAGACTATGCTTTTCGGAGCTAGAGAATTACAGACGAACCGCTGACTCGAGAAGGAGGGAGTATGCTCTACTGGGCGCTGATGTTCTTGCTGGTGGCGATTGTTGCCGCTGTGTTGGGTTTCACGGGCATTGCGATTGCCGCGGCGAGCATTGCGAAACTGCTTTTTTTCATTTTCCTGTTGTTGTTCGTGATTACGTTCGCCACCCATCTAACCCGCGGGCGCCACTCTGGAATCTGAAGTTTTGGTGGCGGCGGTTGGACTCGAACCAACGACCTACGGATTATGAGTCGTCCAACCGGTACTGACTCTAAAGGACTTCAACAACATAACTCGGCAGACCCCGGTAAAGTCCTGCAAAATCCGCAACCCAGACGCAACCGAAAGGCTGACGAAGTGTGAACGCTCCCGACTCAGGTAGCGTGACGGAATCGAACTATCGTGCGGAAGATCAGACTCACAACATGTTAGGCACCCGTGTCAGCGGAGGAAAAGAGCATGCGAGCACAGACCCTAGAGATACGAATTGAGAGACTCGAGCAGGCCACCAAGGAACGGTCGAACTTCCCATCTGACTGCATTTGCTTTCCGGAAAAAGAACAGCCTTTCGTCGGCTTTCCGATCGAACTAAGTGTCGCCTCCAAGGTGAAGTGCCCTCTGCACGGCGAACGCTTTAAGCCCCAACGAACCTTTGTGTACGTGTCCCGATGGCTTCGAGAAAAGCTATGGAATCACCTTTGGAGCCGTCACAGTGAACAGTACCGAAAAGCATGGTTTGCCAGCTTTCCGCCGAAATTGTGGCCCGCAGAAGAAATCGTGGCGGGTGGAAAAACGGTATTGCGGCTGAAGGATGGGACCATCCTCCCGATTTGGTAATCGATACTGGAGGAGTTATGAGCAAACATTGCCGAGCGAAGACGAAAGCAGGCAAGCCCTGCAAAGCGAGCCCTGTAGAAAGAGGACTATGCGCATTTCACGCGGACCCGAAGAGGGCTGCTGAACTGGGTCGCATCGGCGGAAGCAAGAACCGTTTGCAGGTGTCGCGTTCTGAACCGGGATCGGTCCGCCCGCCCGAGACGGCCAAGGAAGTCAAGAATCTGCTCGCTGAAGCGATGGCCGGCATCCGCGCTGGTCGACTAGAACCAAAGGTCGCTAGCGTCATGGCCTATGTAGGAACTGCGCTTTTGAAAGCATTCGAGACGACCGATTTGCAAGAGCGTATTGAAGCCCTGGAGCAATCCCACCAAAAGGATTGAGAAATACCCGCTTCACGTCGCTCCATTGCTCGCTTTAATTCCCCGCTTGAACCCAGGCCAAATCTCGCTTCGTGCCGCTAAAGCGGCAGGGTATGAGCACAGAATTTCCACCAATCGCATCGAGAGACAACCAGATGACAAAAGCATGGTTGTTTGCCAAGGACAGATCCACGCCCTGGGCAAGGTGCGCGGCCCACGGCAGCGGGATTGCTTCACATATCTTTGGCCGCGCGCACGGACAGGGACATCTAAGTGATGCCACTTTGCATCCGGAGGGTCATTTGTTGTGACCGTGCTGGTGTACGAAAAGAATTTCCGCTCCCGTGCGACGAGGTTCGCCATGGCAATCTCCGCCAGCTACCCTCTTTGACCTCCAGTGGAATTAGTGATGACGATCCGTGCGTCCATTCAATCGGCTCGCTTTAGTACGCTGCGGAGCGCAAGTCGGGTCTTGCTCATAGTGAGTTTGATTGTGATGATGCCGTGTTTCACCCGCGGGCAGGCGCCATCCGAGCAATCACAAACTATGCCAGCTTCTTTGCCTACCGCACACGAAGGATCTGCTGACAACCCATCAACCTCGATCCAAGGACCGTCGGATAGAACAGCGATCAACCCCTGCCGCTTACGAGCGCCGGATACATTTCTCCCACCTCCATCGGACGCCAAAAACGTCGTCACAACCAACGCACCCTTGCCCTATACGCCCTTATCCGCTCGATGCAAGTTCAACCTCTTTCTCAGAACCACATACTCGCCCTATACATTCCTGTCAGCGGCTTTTCAGGCGACTCTGGACCAAGCCCAGGGGCAGTGGCCCCGCTATGGCGGCGGTATGGAGGGATGGGGAAAACGATTTGGCGCGACTCTGGCAGATACGGAATCGCGACGATTCATCCAGACTTTTGCTCTGTCCACCATCCTGCATCAGGACCCTCGCTATTTTCCTTCGCGCAAGAGAAGGCTTATTTTTCGAGCGTGGTACGCCGCAACCCGAGTGGTGGTCACCAAGAATGACGATGGCGAGAACACATTCAACACATCCGAGCTCCTTGGCGCTTTATTCACCAGTTCGCTGCAAAATGCTTACTACCCAAGCGAAGACCGGACTTTCGGGAATACCATGAATCGATTTGGTGGCGCCCTGAGCTCGGATGCAGTTGGGAACCTTCTACGTGAATTCACGCCGGATATGAAGCGTCTTTTCCGGAAACATGCTCCAAAGAAAGTTCAGCAGAAAATTCAGCAGATCGAAGAAAAGCTTCCTATCCCTCCCGAAGACAAGCCGTAGCCCAAGATCAAAACCTGAAATGCGCGGACGATGTGTCAACCGCACTTACCGGTGCCGTATTTCTCCGGGAGCTCGGTGCAGGTCGAGCGGTTGAACGTTTATCTGCCATTTTAAGGGGACCGACGCAGGCGGATAGCAAACCTTATCTGTGCAAGCCTGATACTGCAGCTCTCCTGCAATTGAAACCGTTTTCTTCGATGAGAGCACTGCGCGGATGCCATCTCCGGCCTTCGAGAAAGCTATCGTGACATCCTGCACGATCCGAAACTTTCCTTCGAAGACCGGCACTTGCTCGTTGGTTGCTTCAAAGTAAAGCATCTTGGAGCTCGGGTAATTGGCAGCTGCCGGTTCGATTTCCCTGGACTTGTGCAACACAAGCTGAATCGGGCGGTAGCCCTTGACCTCTGGCGCGTACACGTGGACATTAGGCGGCAGCGTAATCTCTGCAATCAGGGCGACGCGGTTTCCCGCAACGACGGTGCGGTCGGATTGGGAAAGAGTTAGTTGAAGATGCGGCGCTTCGACGCTCTCACTTACTTCCTGGGTCAGTTCAGGGAAAAGCTTTCCAATAATATTGTTGGCTGTAAAGCGGTCCGTGTATTTGGCTTCGAAGTATTTCTCGCGGATGACGCCGCTTTCATCAATGTAGAAGAACCCAGGGTGTGCCATGCCCTTGGTCATCCCCTTCGCTTCTGCATTCAGCACGTGAAAGCTGCGGATGACGTTGGAATCCGGATCGGCCAACAGCGGAAATTCGATGTGATGACGCTTGGCGAAATCTCTGAGGATTGCTGGGCTGTCATAACTGATCGCAGCCAGTTTGATGCCTTGGTCGTTGAATCTTGCCCTTGCGGTTTGCAGCTGCACGAGCTGCGCTTTGCAAAACGGTCACCAGTCGGCTGAGCGAAAAAAGAGAAGTATCGTACCCTTCGAACCCTTGAGTGCGGAGGTGGATTGTTCATGACCGAACTGATCCGCCAGGGTAAATGCGGGCGCTGGCTGGCCGATATTCAGGCCGATTGGCGCAGCAGAACCGTCGTGAGCTACAACCTTTGCTTGCACACTCGCGAGAAGCAAAGCCACCAAACAAAGAAGCGCAATTCCCGCTTTCATTTTTACTCCGTTCGCTTTCTCCCGACGAGGTAGTCGAACTGTCCGATTTTCTGACCCCTAACACCGGCAGACGCGATCAGGATCTAAGCTACATCAAAACCGAACGCTGATTCCCCCGCTGCTAACCAGATTGTGTTGCACATGCGTGAAAAAGCCTGTTAAGGGCGAGCGTCCTACGTTCCCAAGCGGCGGTTCTTGGTTCTCCAGCCGATCAAGCTAGTTATCGTCCTCATCTCCCTCATCGTCGTAATCGCCGAATCTCTCCTTTGCCTCCCTTCCTTCCAGTTCATTACCAGAGTACATGTCCCACGGACATTTGATCGACATGGTTCTTAGTAGGTACTCTGGGCACACGTTCCGAAAAACGGGGACGAAAATCGGTGAATCACCCAGTTTTCACCGTCTCCACAGGGCCAAACGCCAAACAAACGAGAAAACACCGTGATCCGAGCACACGCCTTTCCGGACGGACAAGATCAATCAACGACCCATTACGTCGCCTTTTCGTTCCAAGATAATTGCTTAATTCCCTGTTGGCACCGGCACCAAACAATTCGCGAGGCAGTAGCTTCCTGCATTCGAAGTATTGACGATACGGTTAAAGCGTTTACTGACGGTCGAGAACGTTTGCTCACGGCTGAAGAGCACTCTCTTCTCTTCAGAGCACTATTGGAGTTATACCTAGAGGAGAAGGAATTTGCATGCCGAGATGACATCACAGGCGAATTGAATAGGCGTGCGTTCATCGAAGTTCTGACGTATGAGAGCAAACGCTCGCGCAGGTTCAGGCGTCCCCTGAGTGTTGCATATCTCGATCTGGACGGTTTCAAAAAGGTGAACGATACTCTTGGCCACAGCACTGGGAATAAAGTTCTCAGAGTCGTAGCGCGAGCAATGAAAACCACTCTTCGCGATATGGATTCCGTGGCTCGTCTGCATGGGGACGAGTATGCTCTGCTCTTACCCGAGACCAATTGTGAAAACGTCAAAGTGGTAATGGAAAAGCTGCGAGCAGCTCTGAAGTCTGAGATGAAAGCGAATGGTTGGAAAATTACCATTAGCATTGGCGTCGTGACATTCAGGAATCCGCTGCATGCAGAGTACATGATTGATGTGACCGATAGAGTTATGCTGTCGGTAAAAAGGGCAGGCAAGAATCGCGTTTCGTACTTGGTTTTGGACGGGGATGATCTGGAATTCTCAACGGGAGAGATGAAGCCGTGATCCGCGAGACAAACGAAGCACGAACGGATTCGACCAAAGTTGGACACAGGTCAAAGACTCATTATGTCGCCTGTTGGTCTGAAGAGAAATTGACGATCCTCTGCGGACACCAGCACGAGACCGTTGCTCAGGCCGTCGCCTGTATTCAGAGTGCCGATGGTTCCGTGAAGGCCTTTACTGATGGTCACGAGCGGTCCCTGACAAATACAGAGAAGGACGGGATGCTCAGAGCACTTTTGGACTTGTACGGGCGTGCAAAGAGATTCGCACGCGAAGACCCTTTGACAGGCGCACTAATTCGGCGGGGGTTTATGGAAGTGCTCGAACGTGAAAGCGTCCATCTGCAGAGGTGCATGCTGCCGCTGACGCTTGTCTTTTTCGATCTCGATAACTTCAAATCTGTGAACGATTCTCTTGGGCACCACAGCGGGGATATGGTTTTGAAGGTCATGGGCTGGACCATGCAACACATGCTTCGCGAAGCGGACTCCGTTGCTCGGCTCGGGGGAGACAAGTTTGCGCTACTCTTGCCTGAAACGCGCGATGATAATACGAGAGTGGTACTGTCAAAGCTTCGAGAGGCTCTGAAAGCTACCCTAAAAACCTATAGATGGAATATCACGTTCGGCATGGTTGCAGTGACGTTCCAGAGTCCCCCTGCGACACCGGACGAAATGATTGGAATCGCTGAGAGACATATGCGTTTGGTTAAAGAGCGAGGCAAAGGCGGTGTTTCGTACCTAACTTGGAGTGAACCGAACGGCCCGTGTCATCCTGCCCGAATGTCGAGTGATTTGTGATAGCCAAGACTTGACCTTGCAGGCCATCCTGTCGAATGGGGTCGCTACTGTCAGGCAGATCCTTAGGCGGATGTTCAGCGCAATGGCTGCTGAGAGGGCGAAGGCGCAACCCTATGCTAACGCCTGTTGTCGACACCTGTCGCGTTGCAGTTCTCCCGAATACGGTGTGCCCGGTGCCCTTGACACAGGAACGTTTTGGAGAGTAGATTCGTGCCGCTCAGCCGCAACCCCCATCTTCCCCTTCGCAGGTTCGACTGAACCGGGCCCTCGGCTTCCAGCCCATACGCGGAGGACAGTATGAAGACGTACTTCTCGCTGATACTTTGCGGGGTATGCCTGCTCAGCGGTTGCGGTAGCGGATCTTCCGTAGCGCCACTGGTGATCACCACAGCCTCATTGCCCAACGGTACATCGGAACTGAACTATAGCCAGACCATCCAGGCCAGCGGCGGGGTTGCACCTTTCACTTGGACGGTGAGCTCGGGTACGCTGCCCCACAATCTGGCAGTCAACAGTAGTGCAACCAACGTAGTGACGATTTCCGGCACGCCGGATACTGCCGCGCAGGGAGTTGCGTTCACTATCAGCGTCGCAGATTCTGCCAACCACTCAGCCGCGCAGGCCTACACCGTTTCCATCCTGCTGGAGCCGGACACTCTTACTCTCTCGCCCGCTAGTCTGAGTTTTGCGCCACAATTGGTCGAGACTCTAAGCGGTGCACAGGCGGAGACGGTTACCAACACAGGTACTTCGGCGGTGGTTATCAACAGCATTGCGGTGACCGGAACCAACGCGGCGGATTTTAGCCAAAGCAGTTCGTGTGGTTCGAGTCTCGCCGCCGGAGCGAACTGTACCGTTAGCGTGACTCTAACGGCTAGCCAGTTAGGCCCTCGCAGTGCCTCGATAACCATCACTGACAATACCGTGGGCAGTCCACACTCGGTCTCCCTGAGTGGCGTGGGGCTTACTTCGGGCCCCGATGCTACTTGGTCGGCAACCAGCCTGAACTTCGCCAACCAGTCTGTAGGCACCACCAGCCCCGCACAGTCCCTCACACTGAGCAATTACGGCACAACAACCCTTAGCATTACGGGCATCGCCGTGACCGCCGATTTTGGCGAAACCAACACGTGCAGCGGTTCGAACCTCGCATCTGCGGCGAGTTGTACTGTCAGTGTGACTTTCACACCCAACGCTTCTGGCAACCTGAACGGCACAGTTTCGGTTACCGACAACGCCCCCGGCAGCCCGCAGACGGTAGCGCTCACCGGGACTGGTGTTACTTCCACTTGCATTCCTATTGGGGGCGCTTGTTTTGGTCCCAGTCACCCACATTGTTGCGCTGCCCCTTTCCCCCATCATTCGTTCTGCAGTAACCCGACTGGCTTTGGGACATGCGTGGAAGATTAGGTATATTCCCGACGCCCCAAAAGCACTGCGGGGATTAAAGGCGAGTAACGAACAAAGTCCCATCAGAGTCAGGGTTGACTACCGGGGCGATGACTGGCGAAAAATCACCTTTGCACTCCGTCGAAAATCCTCTCCTGGCATTTAGACAACAGGCTTAGGGGCAAGTTGGTTTATGGGGGTGATGGTTACCTCGTAGCCGAGCTTGCGCAGTGCTCGCGCCAGAAGCTGGGCACGTTTCTTCTTCTCTTGGGGAGTCACTTCGTGGCCTTGCTCGATAAATCGCACTCCTTCATGCAGAATCTTCCAAACGAGACGACAGAGCCGATGAGCAACGGCCCAGATGGCGGACTGATAGCCCAGGCGGGGTAGCAGACGCCGGAACACGGCTTGAAAGTGACTGCCTTTCTTCGCCACCGCCGCGTGTGCTGCTTGGTTCAGCACTCGGCGCAGGTATTTATTGCCTTTGGCGGAGCGACTGCTATGGTTCTGCTCTGCGCTTTCCTCCTTACCGGGACAGGTTCCCACCCACGACGTCAACTCCGCTGCCGATGCGAATGTGCTGGCCTGAGCGCCTACCTCGGCAATGATTTGTTGCGCAGAATCCACTCCCAGACCCGGGACTTCCGCCAGTCGAATCACAGCGTCTTGATGCGGCTTCATGGCGGCCGCGATCATGCTATTGAGCTGAGCCATTTGCTGATCGATCAATTGCAGCCGCTGCAGCTGCAAGGCCAACATCTCGCGGTGCACGGGTTGTGCTCTTCCCGTCAGAGCATCCACCAGTTGCTCCTCAGTGCACTGCAACCGCTCCCCACCCAGTTGCGCCAACTTCCTTGGGTCGGTCTCTCCGTTGGCCAAAGCATGCAAAATGCGCAACCCGCTGGCCCCCAGTAGATTGCTGACCACAATCGACAGCTTGATCCGCATTTCTTCCAGCAGACACTCGATCTGGTTCTGCAGTCGCACTCGGTCGCGCGTGAGTTGCAGCTTCATGCGGGTCATGCTCCGCCAGATCCGCTGTTCGCCGCTGGGCACAAAACTTAAAATCAGTTCATCGGCGATCAGTCGGCGCACCAACCGCTCCGCATCCTTGAAATCATGTTTGCGTCCACGTGGAGCACGGTTGGAAAATGCCTGCGCCAACTGCAAACGCATGTGCGGCTCCAGTTCCAGCCATACCGACCGCCAGTACTGGGCCGTCGATTCCATCACTGCCTCTTCTACTTCCTGCTCCCGCAACCAGGTTAAGAGACGATGCAGCTCGGTCGGCATAGTGGCAAATCGCCGCCGCGCTGGTTTCTCTTCCGGCCTACTCGCATCCACCACAACTGCCATCAAAACCTTCTTGTGTACGTCGATCCCTGCGACCTTCATCGCTTCCTCCTAAGCGTGGAAGCGGCAGAACGCACGCGAAAAATGGTTACACACCGTCACGTGCTACCATTCCTCCTGCTCCGAGGAGTGGCGCGACACAGATTGGTTCAAAACGCGCGTTCCTGATCAAACTCAAAAACGGCCTCGCTTCATCCAGAGTGCAAACAGACCTTCGCCGTCCACGCTCCATCAGCGTACACGCACAACTGAACCCCATTTTCATGTCAATGGGTGGGCCGCAGGCCCATGCAAACTCAAAATCCCCCATCGAATACCAATCTGTGTCCGATACATAGAAACTCGCCGACGCTGTCCGTACGGTCGAGTCCAAGCTATTACAAGTGATTGACTAGGGGTTGTCACGATTGCTGCTGTGCCGCGATGTGGCGCTCTTTAACTTTCGGCTAGCTTTGCTGCAACGAAGGCACCTTTACTCATTTCTTGTCCGCCTTTATCGCCTTCTCAATATTTCCGCCATTCGCGTGGCAGCGACCTCTTGTGGCGGATGACAATCCGAACGAAGAATTGGTGCTCTGGGGTATTCAATACTACTCTTATTCAGTCATTGCCCACCTGCGGATAGTGCTTCGCGGCTTTGTCCAACTCATCGATGCTGCGAACGTTCCGACAGCATTTATCGTCTGCCGACACATCTTTGAGTGGGCTACGACGAGTATCGACGACAGAGGCACGGACAGACAGATGCAAAAGACACTTATGGTTTGCTGAGCGAACATTCACATCCGAATTCGGCTTGTTTTCTGCCGTATTACCAACACATCGGGCGGGAAGTGAGATTCGTCGCACCGGCGGCGAATACTTCTCTCCTTGGTGAAGAGCGATGTCTAATTGACCTTATGATGTTTCTCAATGTGTTGCTGGAATTAGGGCGAGAAAAAGTTGTCAGGGCACAGATTGTTGCCATTTTGAATGAATTGGCAGGCTTGGTCTAATAAAAGGGTAAATTGCCGCTCACCTCTTCTGTTTCGCTCTGACCTTCGCCCATCTCGCACGCTGGGCAGCCGCCATTTTCCTTCTCGACGCTGCTGAGACATACCGTTTGACACCCGCCCGACCCGAGTTTCGCTTAGCCCATCGTGCCTTTTGCGCGAGACTGATTCTTCTCCGAGCGGCAGCGGACATCGTGCGTCTACTGTGTCGCCTCGGCACTGTGTATGACCTCCCACCTTCCAGCTTCCCGAGAACTGCGAGAGCTGCGTCTACGTGCCTCAGCTCGTTTACCAGGCTCGTTCGTTGTTCCCTCAACTGCGAGACTATAGATTCCAGTCCCTTCAGATTGGCCATGTATCCCCCTCGGGCTGGGATTATAGCTCACGCTAATTACCGACGTAATGACAATGCGCTGGCTTCTATTGATCGGCCTGGATATGAAGAGCTACTCACCAGAGGAGTGTGACATGAAGAAATATGGATTCGCGTTACTGCTTTTGGCGTTACTGCTTTTGGCATCACTGCCGTGTCTCACTCTGTTATCACGACCCACGGGCCGGTGCACGCATACCCGAGTGAATGTAATAGGCTCTGCTCCTCGCAGTCTTAGCACCAGCGTAACCTGTCTAGCCTCCTAGCGACGCATCACAATGCATCACAATACCGAGATATGGAGTCTCCTGCCAAACACGCGATCGCGGTGCTGATTTTGTGCGGACTCGCTTCGTACCCATCGGCAGCGCAGCAGGAGATTCAGAAGCATCCAAAGAGCGAAAATATCACTGGAGATGAAGATCGGGTTGCCGCTCAGACATTGACCCCGGATGACGGCTTAGCCGTGATTGCTGCCGCGCTCGACTCTCGCGTTCACCTTCGTGCCAAGCGCGATTGTTCCCATCTCGTGCACGCAATCTATGCTCACTCTGGTTTTCCCTATAGGTACGTAGACTCTTCCGATCTCTACGTTGGAACCCCGGATTTTGAGCGAGTAGCTCATCCACAACCTGGAGATCTGGTGGTTTGGCCTGGGCACGTTGGGATCGTGATCAATCCCTCAGAGAAGGTCTTCTTCAGCGCAATGCACTCTGGGCCAGGCATCGATGCTTTTGATGCCCCTTATTGGAAGCGGCGAGAGCCTGCCCGATTTTACCGTTACGTCAAACACGGTCCTGTGCAGAATGCAAGGAGTGCGCGAGATCATGTCCTACTAACACATCAGAGCAAGTAGTTGCCGGTTGACGCCGGACGGAGAAGCCTAGCAACAGGAGTCTCTTGCGAAGCGGTCAGCCACGCAACCAATGCACGAAACCACGGCAACCTTGCGAGGCGGGGACACCGCAGCCTTGATTGCGACGCTCTCTGCATGTTGAGGCAGCGCTGAACGGCCTTTCGTAGGATCAGGGCCGCTTGACGTCGATCTTGCCGCGGAACGAATGCAATACAAATCGGGATGCCCCTATGATCCCGGGTTTCGATAACAGATTCCTCTGGTCCATTGCGGGAACACTAGCGGCATTCGGGAATCCCTGATCGGAGTTACCTTTTGAGGAGTGTGTCTTGATCTCGACTGATGCGCTGGCGGGAATCGAAACTTCGAGGTCCCCCGAGTGGCTGGTGAGGAGGTACTCCCCGGCTGTGCCGGGATCACCGTCATACGTGATTCCACCGCCTCCTGAGTTCACCTCGACCGATGATCCCGTAACGTCATGGAGGTTGACATTGCCGTTTACAGAATGGACATCCAGACGGCAATTTCGAATGGCGCTTAAGCTAATCGGCCCGCTGAGAGTTTTCACGTGGACGTGGGCATAACTGATGTCAGTCACTTCTACGGATGCGGTTGCAGTTTCCAGGATTACATCGCCACGCAGCCCCTGAGCATGAAGGGTTCCGGCGAACGATCGCAGGCTGACGACGGCGTCAGATGGCACCAGCACTGTGTAATCCACCAGCGCCGCCCCCTGGCGACTAGACATAGACCGAAGCTCGATGCGATTGCCATGCTGTTCGTTCACGAAGGTAAAGCCATCTGAACGCGATACTGTTGTGACTGCTACCTGCCTGTTTGCAGAGGGCTTTACTGTGATGGGACCGTAATTGTTCGTGATGGAAATAATCGCTTTAGGTCCGACCGTGTATGTAATCGCCTTTTTTTCCTGAGCAGCCGCCAGCAACCCAAAAAAGAGGAAAGACAGCCATCAGTACGATTGAAATTCTCGGATGATTACGTGCGTTTTTCATACGCCGCACTCCCTTGCGTGCGAACCTACTAGGCAGCACCGATCCAGGCAACGTTTTACGAACAAAAGGGACTGACTCTAGACGCGTGAAACTCCGACGGCAGGGCTAACATCTCGCCTGCATCCTTGCACCGGACAGCCCATTCCAGCAGGCTGCAATATTGCTCAACTTTGTCAATATTCCCGAGCCACTCAGTGCCGGATGAGCTCGTAATCACAACCACGTTCGGCACGTCGCATGGCCCAACACAACCACTAATTGTCAACTGAACGCGCTTCAGCAGTCCCTGCTTCCGCCATTCATTCTTTAGCCATTCAACCGGAACTGCGGGCAACCCACGCTCCGTATTGCCGCAGCAACAGCCTCGGCAGATCGTAATCTGCCCGACGACGAGCCGCTTCGTCTTGAGTCGGTAACCTCGATGCGCGTTCACAGTGCTTGACCAATTCCCCAAAAACCCACCAGAAGTGTCTCAATCCAAGACACCATATAGTCGATCAAATACGTCTTGTAGCTGGGCAGAAGAGATCACTGATGCCGCGAACGAGATGCCGAGTACGATCGCAGCCACCACGACTGCCAAAACCCGCCCGCTTCGTTCATGTACCAGATAACTTAGATGCATGACTACGCCACACAAGAGATTCGTGTTTGCAATTCACGATTGGTTGCCCGAGACAGTTGAGCCAGGCAACAACCTCGTGGAATTGAGAATAAAAGCCAACTCCGAGGTGACGTGAATAAAGGCCGCTAGCAGCGGATTCAGAAACCCACAAGCCGCCATTCCCATTCCTATGCTGTCCACGACAAGTGTTCCAACAAAGTTCTGCATGATGATGCCGCGACAGCGTCGCGCAATCCGCAACGTCTCGACCAACTTAGAGAGATCACTTCCAATCAAGATGACATCGGCACTCTCCCGGGCGACGTCAGTTCCTGACCCCATGGCGATTCCAACATTAGCCTCTACCAGGGCGGGAGCGTCGTTGATGCCGTCTCCGACCATCGCAACTTTACAATTCTTGCTGCGCAGATCGCCGACCCACTTCGCCTTCTGCTCGGGTAGAAGCTCGCCGACCGCTACATCGACGCCAAGATCACGCCCCACCAACGTAGTTACTTCTTGCGCGTCTCCGCTGAGCAAGACGGTCTTCAGGCCCATCTCTCGCATCGCGGCAACCGCGCTCTTCGCTTCGGGTCGGAGGACATCGGCGATGCGGATTGTCCCCAGCACTTGCCCACCTCTGGCGACATAGGCTTCGGACACCCCACCGATGCCATGGCCATTGACAGGCAGTATCCTTTTCATTCCCCGCTCCATGAGGAGCGTCCGGCTGCCCACAATGATCTCTTCCCCTCGGTACTCCGCACTCACTCCTTTTCCAGGCGTGTAGGCGAACTGGTCGGGTTCGGCAACAGGAATAGCGAGCTCGAGCGCCCTTGCAATAATTGCTTTTGCGAGAGGATGTTCTGATTTTCGTTCAGCGATCGCGGCAGCGGCCAGAATCTGTCGCTCGGTAAAGCCGTCTGCAGAGATGATCTCCCGAATTTGAGGTGTCCCGAAGGTCAATGTGCCGGTTTTGTCCAATAGCACGGTGTCCACTGCGGCCAGCGCTTCCAGGTAAAGACCGCCCTTAATGATGGACCCCTGACGCGCGGCACGACCGATCGCACCCAGAATCGCCAGAGGAGTGCCGGCTGCTATACCGCAGGCTCCCGCCACGATTACAACTGAGATCGTTGACCTGACATTGTGAGTGACGAAGAAGGTTAGAATTGCGGCTCCCAAGGCGAAGTACACAAGGTAGCCTGCCAAGCGATCGGCCGTCTTATGAATCGGCGCCCGCGACTTTTCTGCTCGCTCGACGGCCTCGATAATCTTCCCGAACGTAGTGTCGCGTCCCAGCTTATCCGCCCTGACCTCCAAGGCTCCCGATTGATTGATGGTTCCAGCATAAACCGGATCTCCAGACAATTTCTCAACCGGCATTGCCTCGCCTGTAATAGCTGCCTGCTCCACAAAAGACCGTCCGCTCAGTACCAGGCCATCGACGGGGATACGTCCACCGGGCTTCACGATTACGGTATCACCGAGCTGGAGATTCTGGGCTGGTATTTCAACCACGTCCTCATTGCGCCGGACTGAAACGGTTCGGGGCAGGAAATCAATCAGGTCCTGGATGGCGCGTCGGCCTCGCCCAACTGTGAGGCCCTCCAGAACCTCGGCGGCAAGTACGAAGCCTGTGATAATCAGAGCGGTGAAGAACTCTCCGATGGCTAAAGCCGAGAGAAGAGCGATGGTCATCGAGAGTTCCATCGTCATCTTTCGTTCGACGATGTTCTCGAAGGCTTCCTTGAAAATGGGATGCCCGCCAATCAAAGCAGCTACGATGCCGATTACACTGATCCGCGGAAACGGTTCCCACAGGCGAAACCAAACGGCAGCCGCAGCGAATACCACGAAGGCAATACGAATGATTTCAACCCATTCGAATCCATGCTCATGTTCCGAATGCTCCGACCCAGTATCTGGCTCTTTGCTTCCACGGAAATTCTGGCTCTCGGAGAGGTGAGAACCGTTTGTACGGTGTTTTTCGATCGACTGCGGAGCGCTCATGTAGTTGCCCACTCTTCCCGTCAGATCTGGGAGCGGGTTATTTCAGATAAGACTTGACCATGTCGATCACCTCGTCGGCGGCTACTGTCTGCTGTGAAGTGGGCCTTTGCTTTCCATGGAGCACGTGATTCCTGATGTGACCCTCCAAGAGCTCAGCCATCAAACTGTTCATGGCCCCCCTCGTCGCGCTCATGAGTTGCAGCACGTCGGAACAATCGCGCTCTTCGGTGAGAGCTCGCACGAGGGCTTCTACCTGCCCGTGAATGCGTTTGGCCCTCAGAACGAGTTTTTGCTTATTCTCAGTAGTGTGACTCATCCACTTAAGCTCGCTGATTCCCTCCCCCCCCGTATAATACTATACCCGGTATCGTATAAGGTTTTTCAGGGATGTGTGCTGGAGATTTGGAGTCGCCGACAGCTTGTATGTGTTGAATACCTAGATTGGCGTGGCCGCATGGATATACTCGAAGCGAAACATCCTCTGCTGTGGAAGGCTGTGAATGCCCGCCCTTTCCGGTTGATATTGCTGTTCCTGATCTTCGGAATGCTTGCCGAAAATGCACGCGAGCGAATCCTGGAGCACAGAGCTCAATCCCAATCGCAATCCTTGCCAAGTTCAGATGGAACTATCAGCGCTGCACAGCGAGACATTCAGAACATGCTGACGAAATTGTCACAGAATGGAACCGCCATACGCGAAGGGTGGTTCGCAGCAAAGGGGACGCCAGAGGATATCCAACGACCATATGCAAAGCAGGTTCATCAATGGCATGCTGAGATTGAACGTTATCTGCGCACGATTCCTAGAGGCGATGCTTATTCGGCGACACTGAAGGGTGCTATAAGAACAGGCTCTGGTGGGTACACAATAGGAATCAATCCAAATCTTTACGACGATTGGGATTTGTTGGCAAGCGATCTTGCCATTCTGAATGAGTTTATGAAAGATCCATACTTTGGCAAACCATGAGGGATCGAAGGCCCTCGCCAAAGAAAATAATGGAGTCTGATGCCGCCCCGATGAGATAATTCCCGCCTTCCTCTAGATTGAACGATAGGGCGTCATGGCTGATTATCAGTGTGAACATTGCGGTCAACCGTTGGAAGTCGGGCATAATTGCAACGGCGTGCCCTTTATGGCTGCGTCTCCGCAGAACTCAATTCAGGCTATTGGCAGCCGTAAGGAAGTTCTTCGACAGAAGGGGTTCTATGAAGCACACAACTTGGGTGGCGTGTATTACGATCACCCAATGTATGGTCGAGTCTGCATTTATCCGGGTGGGGCGATCAAGATACTATTCGCGAAGACGAACTTGCCATTGGACAAATATCTGGAATCTCTACACGACTCCAGTTACACCGTGATCGAAGATGCGAACAGCTATACAGCGCGTTGCGGTGTTTGCGGAGCGGTTGGGAACCCATTTCCAGTCGAACTTGGCCCGCCATTCCCTCACAAGGCCAACTGTTCACAAGGAAACCTCTAGCGAGAAGGCTTTAACCAGCAACGCACTTTTCAGACACTACCAAACCCGTTCCCACTGGCGCCTGCGCTCTGGGTCTTTGTAGGGCATGAATGGCCTAGCTTCCTTTCTGGGTCGTGCGCTCACTTTTCTCCAATTTGTCTTTCTCTCGCTTGTATTCGTCTACTGCAGCCACAATTTTCTTGTATGTATTCAGGCGGATGTGCCCGTCCAACGCTCTTTCGATCGTGTGCTGGCCTATTCCTCTACGCATCGGTTCGCGTGTTCCAAATAAGCGGATATCGTTTTTTATTGATTCGTCTGCTGCCACTCGCCCATTCGAATACGTTTTGACTTTTGCATCAATCTCATGATCCACAAGCCCCTGTTCCAATTTCCGTTTAATTTCCTTTCCGCAATAAAGATGCTCACCAGCTATCACCTGTTTTTGCTGAAGCATGCCGCGCGTGGCAAATCCGCAACGCCGACCGTCCGACCCATTAAATTTGGATTCGGGATTGTTCACATAGGCGTTGAGCACCATGCGATAGGAGCGAACGGGAATAACATTCTCACTTCCAGAATCGCCTACTGTAATGCGGCAAGCTTGCCAGGTATTCGCGGTTCCTGCCATCGCTGTTGTGGCAGAGCTAAGTACCGCCGCAAGCAGCGCACGTTTCAACTGAGATTGACGGTTCATCGGTATTACCTCCTGGGCAATCGCCTCGCGGTTTTGGATTCGCTTGTCGCGAAGTGGCTGGTTCGTGGGGCATGCTAGCACCCAGAACATAAACGGAGAATGAACAGATCCTCGAACCTTTGGCCTTATCGAGGGTCGTAGCAGGCGAAAAACGAGGTTCTGGGCGTATTGTCGGCAAACAGGAAACTATCCCAGATCCCCTTTACATCGGTGACTGGTCGGGTGTCAGTTCTAGAGTCAGTTCGTTTTGAAATTCGGTGCGTCTTGCTGCGTTTCAATGCGCTGGCTGAACTTGTTTCACATGGCAGGTCTGAAGTTTTCCAATTCTGAATGGCCTGCCTATGCCGCCGTTGCGTGGCTGAACGCCTCGCAAGGGATTCCGGTTGCTGCGCGTTCTTGCGTCCGGACCGAGAAGCCGCCGCTGAACTCACAACCGAGCACAGGGTGCGGTTGTAGGCGCTTTGCGATAACACTCACACCTGATCCTTCGCAGACCACAAGAGGAGAATCGCGTATCTCCCCGATGCCAGCTGAGGGAAAAAGTTTTCCTTCCGGGAAGTGCATTTCCCGGCTGTAGTTTTCGCGAAATGCCATTGGTCGTCCACACACCGAAGACATTTCCTTATTCTTCTGTGGGTTAGCGCCAGTTACTTGGTCCAGTTTTGGCTATGGACGTGCTGTTTCGAGGAGTGCCCCCGGTTCGCGTAGTTCACCGACCGTATTTTTCCCCTACCGCCGAATCGAAGACGACAAAGAGAAGCCGACCAGGAAGAAGGACCACTCTCAGTATGAAGCCTCAAACTACTGTCCTGATCAATCGCGAAGCAACCAAGCATGACGTGGATAAGTGGATGGAAGATTTGTTTGCACGAATTCAACTCTGCGTCATGCACCCGCACAGTGTCATTCAGCGGGACGGCACCACAAATAAGGACGAAACAAATGTTTGAGGAACTACGCACCACAGAGGTTCCCATTGGTACGCAAGATCATCAGCTTCAATCGACCAGTTGCCGCCGGTGAGAGTCACGCGATGCTCGACGGGCGGTCCACCACACTCAATTGTCGTAATCGCATTATAAAAGGGCGCCCCTTTTGGAGTAGGTTGTGATCGTTGACATCATCACCTACGAAAGGAGCACCCTCAATGAACAGTGAAAAGTATATTGGTCTCGACGTCCATCAAGCAACGATCTCGGTGGCGGTTCTGGATTCCAAAGGCAAATTAGTAATGGAATCCATCCTGGAGACGAAAGCAGCGACCATTCTCGAGTTCTTTGCGGGACTGCGCGGGACTTTGTCAGTGACCTTCGAAGAGGGAACCTGGGCGGCTTGGTTATACGATTTGCTGAAGCCGCATGTGGCCAAGTTGGTGGTGTGCAATCCGCGAAAAAATGCTCTGCTCAAACAGGGCAACAAAAGCGACAAGATCGATGCCCGCAAACTGGCCGATCGGCTGCGCCTCGATGATCTGAAGCCGGTTTACCATGGCGAGACCGGCGTGCGCACGCTGCGCGAGTTGGCCCGCAGTTACCTCACCATCGTCAAAGATCTGACCCGGGTGATGAACCGGTTGAAAGCTCTGTATCGGAGCTGGGCGATTCCCTGTGCCGGACGGGATGTCTACTACACTCGTCATCGAGACGAGTGGCTAAGCAAAATCAAGGAGGCCGGTGTCCGCCGGCGAGCCGAGCAACTCTATCAGCAACTGGACATGCTGCAGCACTTGCGCCAGCAAGCGCGGCGAGAACTGTTAGCGGAGAGTCGAAAACATTCCATCACCGCCAAGCTACGACAGATCCCCTCACTCGGGCCGATTCGCTCCGCCCTGGCGGTGGCGCTGATCCAGACTCCACACCGTTTTCGCAGCAAGCGCCAGCTGTGGGCCTACAGCGGACTGGCCCTGGAAACCCGCACCAGCGGAGAATACCGGTTTGTAAACGGACAACTGCGACGTTCTAAAAAGCAGATCTCCATTCGCGGTCTGAACAAGGACCACAATCACGATCTGAAAGGTCTGTTCAAAGCTGCCGCCACCAGGGCCAGTTTCCAGCCCGGACCGTTTCAGGATTTCTACCAGCGATCACTGGCCAAAGGCATCAAGCCAACCATGGTACGTCTCACGTTGGCTCGCAAGATTGCAGCCATTACGCTCACTTTATGGAAGAAGGGAGAAAACTTCGACGTTGAGAAACTGAAATCGCAAGCCGCTTGAGCGTCTTGGGTGAAGAGCCCTCCATCTCCGGTGATCTTCTTCTGGTGGTGGCCAGTTGGTTCTTGAGACGCTCGGGTTCGAGAGTGAGTATCCTTAACGCCTGTAGGCGCGCAGTGCCACTGGCACTTAGCTTCTGTGTAATCCCTATACCCTCTCGGACAACCCAAAAAAGCACTAGGCCACGAGCCTCAGATAGATCCATGTGTTGCCAATCGGCAACCGCTGCGCTTGCCAAGCTTCCCAGACCGATCGGCGTCGTCGCCACCAGATGAAGATGCAGTTGCTGAGACGGAACAACCTAAACCCAATCCCAGGGGCACGACACCAGACCAGCGCCTTCTATGGTGACAGGGGCTGGAAGCCAAGGAAATCTTCCCCACCTCCGGTCGAGGGAGAACTATTTTCCTTGACATTCCCTTTTATAGATCAGGGTCGAAAATCGCGCTGCTCATATCGGATCCGCTTGAAGTTCGACTCGGTAGCCAAGCTTGCGGAGTGTGCGGATCATTCGGACAGTGCGGACTCGCTTGGATTGTTCGGACACCGCCGGGCCTCGCTCCTCATATCGGACGCCTTTATGCAGAATCATCCAGATCAACTGAGAGATGCGATGCGCAATCGCCCCGATGGTTTTGTTGTGGCCGAGACGCGGAACGAGACGACGGTAGACGATCTCGAAGATGCTTCCTTTACGTTTGACGGCAGCATTGGCAGCCTGATTGAGAAGGCGACGCATGTTCCGATTCCCCTTCGGAGAGCGCGGGCTGGAATTCACTCCCGCGCTCTCTTCCTCTCCCGGGCATGCCCCCACCCACGAGGAGAGATTCTTGGCCGAAGCGAAGGTCGCTGCCTTGGCCCCCACCTCGGCAATGATCTGTTGCGCCGAATCCACCCCGAGACCGGGGACTTCGGCCAGCCGCTGGACTGCATCCTGATGCTGCCGGAGAAGACTTGCGATCTCCTGGTCCAGTTGGCCGATCTGCTGCTCGATCAATTGCAACTCCTCGAGCGCTATCTTCACCAGCCGGCGGTAGACCGGGTTGAGCTCCGTGCACGCACCCAATACATCGCGCAGCTGCGCCGACGTGGCGCGCAAACGCTGGTCGGCCAAGGCGGCCAGAGCCGCTGGATCAGTTTCTCCCTCCGCCAAGGCCTGCAGCATCCGCCGTGCACTTGCGCCGAGTAGATCCGAAACCAAACTGGATAACTTGAGATGGGCTTCTTCCAGCAGTGCCTCCAGTTGATTGTGCAGCCGTACTTTGTTACGCCTGAGCTGGTACTTTGTGCGCGTCACGGTCCGCCAGAGACGCTGTTCGCCATTAGGGACGAAGCTCAAGGTCAGCTCCTGAGACACCAGCCGCTTCAGCAAACGTTCGGCATCGCGAAAGTCTCTCTTGCGTCCCCGCCGCCCACGATTGGACAAGGCTTGCGCCAGATGGAGTGTGCCCGACATCCGGCACGCACCTTCCCGCTTCTCACGGCTTGGCTTCCAGTACCTCTCCATCGCTCCCCAAACCGGTTTCCAGTATTGCGCGGTGGATTCCATTACTACTTCCTCGACCTGCTGCTCGATTAGCCATTCCGCCAGCAGTTGCAACTGCTCGGGGTTGCTCCCGTACCAGCGTCGCTCGAATAGGTATTCCTCTTCGACTTCGACGTCAGTCACCACCACAGCCAACTTCTTCTTATGTACATCGATTCCCGCTATCCTATACGGCATAGGCTTCCTCCTGGCGGGAGCGGGGAGCGTGCCGGAGATTACATTAAGCAGGGTCTCGGGCTATCGCCGCTCCCACAGGGGGAAAGACAACGCCCATTTATTCGCTCTATCACGCACGCTCCGGATCAGACAGGCGTTCGGTTTCAGCTTCTCCACTGATTACTCAATCTCGCCACTCCCAACCGTTCAGGATTATGGTTAAACTCTGAGCGATTTTCATGAGATTTCGCGGGCACGTAGCGCCCTACACTGACAGGCGTGGGTGTTGAAAAACTCGAGATTTCCAGAAATTAGGGGAAATTTCGGGGATAGAAAATGTCTAGCCGAGCGGAGAACGTCGTTTGTGGGGCATCTTGGCACGATCTTTTTTCTGCGGATTTATCCCAAATGAGTTTTTCAACATCTCTCCGAGTAGAGGAGCCCCGATAGGCTGTAGGTGTTCCTTGGCTGTGTCCGCCGTTTCCAGCTTCGTGCCCGTGTAGGTCCACCATGGCACTGCCGGGATATCTCCTCCCTCACAGACCCCACCGTGCAGATTTCCCGCAGCGGGTTCCTCAAGCAGGACTCTCCGGTTACGTCCAGACATGGCGAATCCGAGGTGGCAGCAACGGATGACGTCGTAGAAGCTCGGTGTATCGCTCCCACGTCATCCGGTTTCCGCGCGTGCGACGATTTAGCCACTTCCGCCAGATCCTTACAACGCCCCGATAGAACTTCAGAAGGCTCTGAGAGTTTGTCGGGCGGCCGTAGTACTGGTAGTGGCCTCGGAGCTTGGCGTTGAGGGTCTTCTGTTGCTCGTCCACCGGTGCATGTCGGTGCTCCTGGCACCATTCGGCGATCGCCGTGAGGCTCCTGCGAAGCCGCTTGCGCATCGTCCGCACATGCACTGTGAACTTCCCTCTCCGGCTGCGTGCGCAAATGTGCGTCAAACCGAGAAAGTCGAAGGTGCCGGGTTTCTTCTTGCCCTGCCTCTTCGCGCGCTCCTCGGCGTAACGCCCAAATTCCAGCAGCCGCGTCTTCTCCGGGTGAAGTGTCAAACCGTATTTTGCGAACCGCTTCGATAAGACATGCTTCACTTTCTCCGCGTCTTCCCTGTAGTGGAAGCAAAGTATGGCATCATCGGCAAAACGGATCTCGTGGGCTTCACCCCTAAGTCGGGGCTTCACCACGTCCTCGAACCATTCGTCCAGCACGTAGTGCAGGTAGATGTTGGCCAGGAGCGGACTAATCGTCTGTCCTTGCCCCGTCCCCTTGTTACTCACGAGAAACTGTCCTTGATCAATGACTCCTACCTGGATCCACTTCCGTATCAAGCGAAGCACGCTGCTATCGCTGACGCGTTTCTCGATCATCTCCATGAGTTGCTCTCTCACGATCGAATCAAAGTAGGCGGTGATGTCTAACTCCAGGATCCATCCCGTGGAGCGGGTGCAGATGACTCGCTTCACTTCGTCCAGTGCCTGGTGCTGCCCTCGTCCGGGTCGGAACCCGTAGGAGCACTCGAGAAAATCCTGCTCATAGATGGCGTTCAGTACTTCCACCATCGCCTTCTGCACGATCTTGTCCTCCAGAGCGGGAATCGAGATCGGTCTCTGCTTCCCGTTTTCCTTCGGTATGTAGACCCTGCGGAGCGGTTGGGCTTGGTACTTCCCGTCTCTGAGCCTCTGATAAAGCTCTTGGATCTTTCTCTCGGCGTACTCTTGGTACTCGTGATACGTGACGCCGTCCACCCCTGCGCTGGCTTCCTTTCGTAGACTTCGAAATGCCGCGTACAACGCCTCGGGCGTGATCAAGTGAGCGATCGAGAAAAACTGTCGCTTCGGCTCCTCCTTGGCTAGTTCAGTTAGTCTGTCGAGTTTTGTGGACATAGCAGTGCGAGTTCTGAGTCTCGCCTATGTTTCCTTCGGCAGATACGTCCGCTTGTTCCCCCCTTCCCTCCAGTGGGTACCGTGGCCGCTCCTTGCGGAAGCCCTGCGGTTCCCCACCTTCACAGGTACTACGGGGTCGTAAGACTGCTCGTCCATCTTTCCCGGTCGCCTTCGGTCTCCCTTGGCGATCGGTACCTCCCATGGTGAGGAGGAGATGGGGGAGCTCTCCTGGGTTCCTGGGAAATCCCTTTGGAAGCATGCCCCGAGCTAGGGACTCCGGCGACCCCGGCGCGACCTCGCATTATCGGTCGTCCGAGTGCTGCCTTCCGCCTTGTTAACGGCGTCGGCATCGCAACCAGCCGAGTTTTCGGAGCTGAATCTTCACGGCCTGCTTCCTTGCTGTGTACGCTTCACACCCACCAGTCGCCCGGTGAATGGCAACACTCACTTCCGGCCTGCCTGCTCGACTGTGACCGGGCGGGACTTACACCCGCTGGATTCCAACAAGAAGTTTCACCGTTTCATCTTCGGTTCCTCCTCTTCCAGACTTTTCCCAGCGCGATAACGATGTCGGTCGTGTCAAGCGACTTGGGGTTTCATTTTAGTAAGTCGGTGCATACTTTCCCCTCAGCGCAGACGCACTGGTTCCTTCAAGAGAGCAACGGTCTTTACTTCTCGATGATTTGTATCCAACCGCATGGCTCGGCCCGTTTTCTTCAGCACGCAGAGTTTCCAATACGCCGCTTTTGTCCAGGATAATTACCGCGTTACGCCCAAGCTCACGCTGAATCTCGGCATGCGCTACGAGTTAAATACGCCCCGCACGGAGCGCTTTAACCGCATGAACTCGCTCGATCCCACTGCTCTGTCGCCGCTGCAGGTGGCGGGGCTTCCGCCGTTGCACGGGATAGAGGTCTTTGCCAGCCCGAGTGACCGTTACAACTATGCCACTGATTACAAGAACATCCAGCCGCGCTTTGGTTTTGCCTATCAGTGGCGGCACACACTCGTGCTTCGCGGCGGCTACGGCATTTATTTCTCGACGCCGCGAAGCGGCGCCTCGGGAACAGGTCCATGGGGCTTTCAGGGTTACAACATTCAGCCGCCTTGGCTCACGACGCTCAACATCGACCGTGCCACTCCCTGGAATACTCTGAGCAACACTTCCTGCAATTTCACCCCGCCGTTCAGCTGCGGGGTTGCACCGCCTCCCGGCAATTCCCTGGGGGCCTTCAACGATATCGGATTTTCAGCCGTGGGGCCGATCAAGAAGGAGAGCTTGAATACGCCTTATGAACAGACATGGAGCTTCGGATTCCAGAACGAACTACCCGGCAAAGTCTTGCTGGCGTGGGGAAAAAGGGCACGCACTTGTACCTAGGTGGATTCCGCGAGCATAACTATGTACCACCAGCTGATATCGCGGGGATGACCCCGAACCAGATTGGAAACTTTCTCACCGCCCAAGTCCCGAACCCATTCAACTTTACGGGGTCAGGTGCATGCGATCGCACGAAATTCATCTGCGACCCAACCAGCGGCCTGACCGGCCCTACGATTCAGCAATCGCAGCTCCTGGTGCCCTTCCCGCAGTACAACGGTTTCCAGGGCGATTCTCCACCGATTGCTAATTCTATCTATCACGCGCTGCAAGTCCGGGCCGAGAAGAACTTCTCCCATGGCCTGCAATTCCTGGTGACCTATACCTGGTCGAAGTCGCTAGATGATGCTTCGGCCAGCGATGACAGCTTCGTATTCCTGGGCGGCGGAACCACCGGTGGATCGACACTGAACGTACAAAATCCATTCAATCTCGCCGGAGAGAGGGCAGTATCCGTTTACAACATTCCTCAAGTCTTTCAGCTCAGCTGTGTGTACGAATTGCCTATTGGCCGCGGAAAATGGCTGGGACCCAACATGAACGGCATCCTCAACGCTATCGTTGGCGGATGGCAGACGAATGGGATCCTCCGTATCAACGATGGCAGGCCGATCATTCCGATGCTGATCAACGGCGGAACTCCGATTCCTACTTACAACCAAAGGCCAGACCTGACGGGCCGGCTGGAGCGCTCGTCGGGAAGACCGGAGGATCACGTCAGAACGGACCTTTCACCGGAACGAACTATTTTGCGAATCCCAATGCGTTGTCGACTCCTGCCTCCTTTACCTTCGGCAGCTCTCCCAGAACCATTGGCAGCGCGCTTCAGCCCGGCGCTCGGAACCTCGATATGTCGATCTTCAAGGAGTTTCCATTGTCGGGGATCCGGGAGGGAATGCGGGTGGAATTCCGCGCCGAGGCGTTCAATACCTTTAACCATCCGCAGTTTCAGGGGCCCGACGCCACGGTGGGTTCCACCACCTTCGGCTTGATCACCTCCACGGTCAACAATCCGCGGGAACTGCAGTTGGCCTTAAAAGTTTACTTCTAGGTGTGCCACGAGCAAAACGAGTCGGCGACAGACGACTCGTTTTGCGTAACTGTGTAGTCGATGAGGGTAGGCCCCTCGGAGTCGTCTTGCAGGAGGAGATTTCAAACCACCTTCCGCTGCTGCGGTCAAAAACCGTGGTGGTGAGCAGTGAAGGCAAAAGGCTCGGAAGTGTATCGGGTCAGGTAACTCCCAGGAAGAGGAACGATAGTGAACCACCGCTTCTCATGTCGAAAAGAACAAGACGATATCAAAACCGCGGTTTGCTCGAAGCCCGCGGGATAGCTGCGACGGAAACTTGCTTACGGGCGGAGTGGTATCCGGCATATCGGTGGCCTGATCCTGGGCGAGGCGATTACATGGAACGTGGGAACCTTGGTGTCGATGCAAACGGAGAAGCCACAAGTGGATTGAACCACGAGGGCGAGAGTACGGATGCGACACCAAGGGGCGGAGTACCCCGTATGAGCGATGAAGTCCGCGAAAGCGGATGGAGCAAAGGGGGTGCGTGTAGTGGGGCAAGTCAGTCAGGCCAACCAGCAATGGGAGGAGCCTGAAGGACAAGGCAAACCCGTACGGTATTGCGAGAACAGAAGTCCTGGAAGCCTATTCCAAGGTGAAGAGCAACAAGGGAGCAGCGGGCATCGACGAGCAAACGATTGAAGACTTTGAGAGGAACCTCAAACGGAACCTTTATAAGGTCTGGAATCGAATGTCATCGGGCAGCTACTTTCCCCCACCGGTGCGGACGGTAATGATCCCGAAAGCAAAGGGTCGGAGAGAGCGCTGGGTATCCCGACTGTCGCAGATCGGGTTGCACAAATGGTAGTGAAGAATCGATTGGAGCCACTGATGGATCCACTGTTCCACCCCAACTCCTTTGGCTATCGGCCGGGGAAGTCGGCGCTGGACGCAGTGGGTTGGGCACGGCAGCGATGCTGGTCCTTCGACTGGGTCTGTGACCTGGACATCAAGCACTTTTTCGATAACCTCGACCATGACCTGCTGATGAGGGCAGTCAGGAAACACGCCAAGGAAAAGTGGATCGTCCTCTACATCGAGCGCTGGCTGAAAGCCCGGCACAAGATGAAGAGGGCAACCTGACGGCGCGCGAACGAGGCACTCCGCAAGGCGGTGTCATCAGCCCACTGCTAGCAAACCTGTTTCTGCATTACACGTTTGATCGGTGGATGCTGAAGAAGTGGAAGCATCTTCCGTTCGAGCGCTATGCGGACGATATCATCGTCCACTGCAGAGCAGAATGGGAAGCGAACCTGGTACGGGCAGGAGTCGAGAAGCGGCTACGCGAGTGTGGCTTGGAGCTGCACTCGGAGAAGACGAAGCTCGTCTACTGCAAGGACACGAATCGGCAGGAAAGTCACCCGCACGAGAAGTTCGACTTTTTGGGCTTTACGTTTCGGCCCCGGAAGGCGATCACTCGCAAAGGAGGGCTGTTCTGCAGCTTCAGTCCGGCCATCTCGAACGAAGCGGCAGGGAAGATCCGTGATGAGATCCGTCGTTGGAAACTGCATCTTCGTACAGCAGAATCCATTGCTGAACTCGCCAAGGAAATAAATCCGAAGCTTCGCGGATGGTTTCTTAACTACTACGGTCGTTTCAATCCTTCGGTGCTCCCGACCATCGAGAGGCATGTCGGCCAATCATTGGTTCGCTGGGCTTGTCGCAAATACAAGACGCTGTTTTCATCATCGCACGCGTGCGTGGGCATGGCTGCTTCGGGTAATCGACCGCCAGCCTAACCTGCTTGCGCTGTGGGAGGACCAGCGTTGTGCAGTTTCCACCATAGGACTGTATGAGTCGAGAGACCGCGTACAGTTCTGGGAGGGCCTCTGGGTGAGAATCCCGGGGGCTACTTAACGCATCTGGAGGTTGTTCGAATGCCGGGAATGAAGACTCGATTGGCAGGAATTTGTGCATTCATTTATAGCTCGCTTTTCCCGATAAACCTGATCGCTCAGACCGTCACCGTGGATGCCGCCCCGTCTCACGTGCTCAACACATTCAATCCTCCGCACGCATTGGGAGCGGCGATCGACCGGCTGAGGACCGGGGATGCGGACCACGTCCTCACCGACCCATTACCCGGGAGATCCTGAACGCCGGCTGGCAAACAGTCACATATGGTCAGAATACCGAGTTGATGGTCGAGGCCTGGCGCTGGAATCCGAATGGCACATGGAGCGATGCCGAGCGAGCAGCAAGGCTACTTTGTCGGCAATGCCGAACCGACCAGTGAGATGATCCGGCACTCCTGGGCCGCGCCGTCCACATCGCGGATTCAGCCGAGGCGACGGGAATGGATGGTCGCGCCTCACCGACGGCGATCCGAAGTCATTCTGGAAGAGTAATCCTTATCTGACGCGCGCCTTCACGGGCGAGGACGACTCGCTCCATCCGCAATGGGTGGTGATCGATCTGGGCAGCAAGGTGGACGTCAATGCGATCCGCATCGCCTGGGCAGACCTTACGCGAGGCGTTACTCGGTTCAGTTTTGGACGGGCGAGCTCGAGCCCTTTTACGACGGAACAACCAAAGGCACGTGGCAGACATTTCCGCTGGGCGCGGTGACCGAAGGCAAGGGCGGCACCGTCACGCTGAAGCTGGTTTCCTGGATGATCCCGGTGCGATACCTCCGCATCTGGATGACGGAATCGTCCAACACTTGCGACACGCACGGTTCAACCGACAAGCGCAACTGCGTCGGATATGCCATCGACGAACTTTACGTCGGGGCGCTCTCCGCCGACGGCGAGTTCAACGACTACGTCACTCACTTTCCCAGCCGCGATCAGACGGTAACCTGGCCCTCTTCTGTGGACCCATGGCATGCGGCCACCGATCTCGACCAATCCCGTGGCGATCAGGTGGGATTTGATTTCTTTTTCACCTGCGGTGTTACGCGCGGGCTGCCCACCATGGTCCCGATCGCCATGCTGTATTCCACGCAGAAGATCGGTGAACGAAATCGCTTGCCTCTACAAACGTCATTATCCGATTTCGTGGATCGAATGGCGAGGAAGCCAATTGGCAGCACATGCTGCCGGAAACTACGGCGCGCTCTACATTCAATTCGCCACCGCCATTCACAAACTCGTTCCTGAAGCAAAGCTGGGAGGGCCCCCGTTCGAAGGGACTTTTGGCGATGTGGAAGCGTGGCCGGGTGCCGCGGGAAAGGTTTCCTGGCTCGGACGCTTTGTAGATTACCTTAAGAGCCCACGGCCACATCAATGATTTCACATTCTTTTCTTTCGAACACTATCCCTACCAGGACAAGCCCACCTATTCCTCGGCCATTTATTCCAGAGCCTGGATACGTCAGCCACATCGTGCAGGTTAGGAAAGATAACGACCTGCCGCCCAACATTCCGTACTTCATGACTGAGGGAAACATCAGAGGCGGCGCCGGACCTTCAACCGTGAAGAGCGCCCTGTGGCTGGCGGACTCCGTTGCCTCCATGGTGGCGCAGGCGCCGGGGCCACTTATTATTTCCACTACATGCCGTCGCCGGATCATCCCAGCGGTTTTCTCATGCTGGATTAAAGACTACAACCTGAGGGGATATCCGCCGCAGTATCTTCGCCGCTGGAGGTCATCACCAAGGAGTGGGTGCAACCGGTGGATGCGCCTCATCGGCTCTTCAAAGCCTCGAGCGACGTCACAGACGCAGCCAGGACTGCGCTGGTTACAGCCTATGCTGTGGAGCGGCCGATGGTCAGTGGTCGGTCATGCTGGTGAACCGCGACCGATACAACGATCACACCGTGAAATTCATATCGCCAATGCGGAACCAAGCGCTATTTCTCGGGTCAAGTCGATCGCATCGCCTTCGGTACCGCGGAGTATCAATGGCATCAAGGAGGCACCGGAGGCCCCGCCGACCCGACGGACCACCGTCAAAGACGACGGTTTCCGGCGGCGCCGATCGCAATGCCGACTTCGAAAGCTTCCATCACGGTGCTAGTCGGCCGCATCCAGAAATAGCCTGAGGCGCCGGGGGGCGGAGGTTCAAATCCTGTTCTCGACAGTAATCCTCCTCCGTCAACTAGAAGGCTGATGGTGGCGAAGCTGCACAGCGTTTGCTGCGATTCGGGTTTCTGGTAAAGCTGTTTGTTGAAGGTTCCTCACCCCAACTGGAGCAAAAGCGTCGTGATTGGCGAGGTCCGAAGCTTCTTGGCCAGCGCTTCCCCACGCCTTTCCGCCCTTCCTACGCGAATCTGACGAAGTACTTCAGGGCAGGATGCTTGTGGCTCTCGAGCAGTAGATCGTGCCGCGCCTCTTGGCGCACTGGCTGGAGCACATCCAGTTGCTGGTAAAGCCGTTCGGCTTGAACCCGAACTCCGGGTTCTCCGATCTTGGCCAACCACTCGGCGCGATGCCGTGGCGCGTACACCGTCGTACCGCCACACGGAATCGCCCAACTCCGGTACCGGGCTTTGATCCGATTCATCACCCGCGTGACGTCTTTGGTGAGGGTCAGATAGCTGCGCCCCAGTTCTTTCAAGGTGCGTACCCCATGCTCTCCGTGGTAGACCGGCTTCAGTTGGTTGGTGCGTAACAGCTCAGCTAGCTTTCGCGCGTCGATCCGGTCACTCTTGTTGCCATCTTTCAACAGGGCAGCCTTTCGCGGGTCACAGACCACCAGCCGGTCGACGTGGGGTTTCAGCACTTCGTGCAACCAGGCCGCCGAAGTTCCTTCCTCGAAGGTCAGGGACAGAGTCCCGTGTAATCCTTGGATGAACTCAACAATCGTGTCTGCTTTGGTCTCCAGCAGGCATTCCATGAGCAGCTTGCCATGAGCATCCATCACGGCAACCGAGATAGTGGCCTGATGAACGTCCATGCCGATATACTTTTCCTGACTCATAAAGGCGCTCCTTTTCGGTAAGTAGGTGATGCGAAGACTCACAACGTACCGCAAAAGTGGGCGCCTTTTTATATTGCGTGAAATAGCGATATTTCAACAACAATTCACTGTGCCGCTACGCGAGGAACTCAACGGCTCCCGTTTCGAGGTTGTACATCGCGCCTACAATCTTTATGCTGCCGCTGGATTCGAGGTCCCGAAGCACAGGGCTCTTTTCCCGAATGTTGGCGATAGTCAGTGAAACGTTCTGCCGTGCCACGGCGTCTACGAATGCGTAGTTTTTGGCCGAACGGTCCCCGGTGTAGTGAGTGGCTGCAACGGCCGGACCGATCTTCGCTAACAACGCCGTGAGATTGCCAAGCTGTACCCCGTCAATGGCACCCTTGATAGCGCCACAGGCGGTGTGGCCCATGACAAGCACGACTTTCGAGCCTGCCACCTTGCAAGCGAATTCCATGCTACCCAATATGTCCTCGTCAGCAATGTTGCCTGCCACACGACCGCTGAAGATATCGCCGATACCAAAGTCGAGAATTAACTCGGTGGGTGCTCGCGAGTCAACACAGCTGAAGACAATCGCGGCAGGATACTGTCCCTTCGCAGTCGCCTTAGCTTCGCGCATGAGATCGCGATGCTGCGGTTTGCCCGACCGGAAGCGTTCGTTGCCAGCTTTCATCTGCTGAATGATTTCGTCCGCCGTCATCTTGTCACGCTGCTCTTTGGTGAGGTCTGCGTGGGCCAACACGCTTCCCAGGCTCGCCTCTACTACCCCGACAGCGGTCGCAACGTGGGCAGCCGTGCAGAAGGCCCGTCGGTCAAATCGATCTCTTCCATCGCTTAATTGAGAATGCTGCATGCCCACGCTCCTTCGGTCTGCATTTATATATAAGCACCATGCCGCCCCGTTAACTGTCAAAATGGACAGTGGCATCACCGAAGAGCGTCGGAGCCTCGCCGGATTGCGCCCGAGTGACAGGGCAGTCGGAAGTAACTGATGTCATAACGACGTCGGCCTCACAACGGACCGAGTAGACTTTGCGGTGTCCAACCAAAAAGGCTCGGGACGAAGGGGGCCGAGATGAAAATTGTAGCTGTGATCTGCACGCAAGACAACAAACCATAGCTATGGTGGACACGGAAACCGGAGAGTTCACCGAAAGAACACTTTTCCACGAAGGGAATGCAGTACGAGCATTTTATGCGGCCCTGGAAGGTCCGGTGGTAGTGGGCATCGAAGCCACCGGATCAATGCAGTGGTTTTTGCAATTGCTGGAAGAACTTGGGATCGAGTGCAGGGTGGGACATCCGGCGAAGATCCGGGCAAAGAGACGCGGAAGCAGAAGCACGATCGGCGGGATGCGCGGCTGGAGCTAGAGTTGCTCATGGAAGATCGCTTTCCGACCCTGTGGATGCCCTCAACCAAGCAGCGGGACCTACGAACCTTGCTGCGGGATCGTCATCAGTGGGTGAAGATGCGGACGCGAGTGCAGAACACGCTGCAGGCGATCGCTCTCAATCACGGGCTGCGGCAAGGGCGGGCTCTGTGGAGTCCCGCTGGGCAGAAAGCACTCCGGTCCTTGGCTCTGGCTGGCTACACCAGGCAAAGGCGGGATGAACTGGTCGATCTGTACGTGCAGTTGCAAAAGCGAATCAAGGAACTAGACCGGCAGGTAGAAGAAGAAGCCCAGCGACGACCGCAGGCACTGCGGCTGCTCACCCATCCCGGAGTGGGGCCGATCACGGCCTTGGCCACCGACGTGTTTCTGGGAGACGCACATCGATTTGGCAATGGCAACAAAGTCGCTAGCTACATCGGAATGATCCCGTGTGAGCACAGTAGCGGAAAGCGGCAGCGGTTAGGAAGACTGAGCAAGGAAGGCAACGCGTTGCTGCGCTACCTGTGGACCGAAGCCGTGATGCATGCGGCTGCGAGGGACCCAGAGCTGAAACGCTTCTATCGGCGCAAGCTCATCCAGAAAGGAATGGGCAAGGCGAGGATCGCAGCGGCGCGCAAACTGGGGATCCGGCTGTGGATCATGATGCGCGACCAGATTGATTACGAAGAGTTCTGTCGCCGGGGAAAGCTGCGGCAGAGCGGGGAAGCCCATGCAGGGATGCCTGATTTCAACAGTGGTCCTGCGACGCAGTGACCGGGTAACTGAATAGGCCACCTGCCTCCCCGAATGGGGGAGTTCGAATAAGTCATCATGATCCAGGGTGACCGGAGAGATGTCTGGTGGGCAACTCCACCGAAGTGACGAAATAACGCCGAGCCGTTTGGTTGGACATAAACAACATTTTCGACATGAACATCGGTAGGAGGAGAACCTACTCTGCTGTCACACGGGAGTGTCTTCGACAGTAAAAAGAAAAGCTCGCAAAACACTTGACGACGCCGACGTCGTTAGAGATGTTGTAAACAGGAAGCGATTACACCAACTGAGAATTTTTCACTCCGCGCCCGACCGTCGCGCCCGCATCAGATGCCACAACCGATTCACTTACTGGCCGGCAAGATGGCGGGCTGCTGAAGGCGAAATTCGAGTAGACTCTCGCTCGGTATCGAGAGCTGCTCCCCCTTTTTGGAAGCGGCGACGGCTGTTCCACCGGCAGCACCGGCGAGCGCACCAATCCCAGCCCCCTTTCCTCCACCCGCTAACCCGCCGATAAGGGCCCCCAGCCCCGCGCCGCCAACAGCTTTCTTCGCCGTCTTCGAGCCTTCTCCGCTCCCCTTGACCTCATAGGTGCTGGATAGAATCGGATAGGCCGTGCCGTTAATCACGATATCGGTCAGCTCCAGCGTCAGTTGGGAACTACCTTTCGTTCTGCCGGCGGATGAAGCCGAAGCGAGGCGGCCGTAAACTGTCGTGCCTCTCGGGGCCACCACCACATCAACGGCTTGCAGATTTGTCTCAAGAGTCGCGGTGAACCGATAGCCCGCCTTTTGTTTGCTGGAATCCACGGAATCGATCATTCGTATCAGGATCCGCGTTCCGGCCGGAACGGTGACTGTTTCTGCTTTCTGCGCTGCGGCAGTTGCCAGCCCCGCCAGGATTGTTGCGGCGGCCCAAACAATTCCATTTCGCATTTCTTCTCTCCTCTTCCCGGAATCTACGAGCCTTGCCCAACTATCGGCAATGAAGAGGCCACTTGCAGATCGATGATCAAGAGCAATTGGTGTTCGACCTGAACAAAGCGCGCCGCTGTAGTTGCCCCGAGTGCCTGTTTGACGCGGTCATAGTATTTCGCGAGAAGCTGGGATCGCTGCTTTTCGTATGCCAACGCATTCTGAATCAGCTCGTCAGCCTTCTCATCTGTCATATCCGAGTATGTGCGCGAATACTCTTGAATATTTGCCACTTTTAAGTCATTCAATTTCGTCAATTCAGTGTCGTACTCGCTATAGATGGGCCAGAATTTTGCTGCATCAGCCGCGCTCAATTGCATCACCGCGCCCATCATCTCGGCCTTTTGCTGCCGCACGTCGGAGCGTAGGAGCTCGACATATTCTTGGATATTCTTCTCCTGAGCATCTGCGTTCGGCGATGCGCTGGCCTGCGTCCCGGTTTTCTTTGGTTGCGTCTTATCTTGGGACGACGCGGCCGGGACAAAAACCAGCAACGTCAAAACCAGGATCCAAGCTGCTGTGTGTTTCTTCATCTCGTTTCCTCCATTGAGAAAATACGGGTTACTCGCGCTTCATCACTCATCGGGAAGTCGCTCTTCGTTTCTCACTGCCTGTGCATCATTTGCCCCCGGTGTACTGGTGTATATCTATTTTGCCAATTTCTCTATTGTCCCACTTTCAAAAAACGCCCCGGCAATCCCGACAGCGAGAACCACGAGAATCGTAAACCGGCCACCGGATGCTGGCCAGCTTATCCTTCCATCAAGAGCGCCTTACCTCACGGCGCTTGCGTGAGGGGCAGCTGCAATTGAACGGGGGACTTGAGGTTCTTTCATAAGAACCCTCATTTTCCTGCCGGAACCCAAACGTTGTCGGCGGCGGCTATCTCGGCGTTCGACACCTCGGTCGTGACATTGACACGCTGGAGCCCAGCTTTCTTTCCGGGGGTGGCCTGGAAAACTACGTAGTACTGATTGTCGAACATCTTCTGCAAGCGCTCCAGGTAGGGTTTGAAACTCACCAGACTTGAAGTGCCCAGAGAGAAACAGTCACCGCCGGTTTCATCTGCGAGCTTCGTGAGGCCAGAAAGGCCAGTTTGCAGGTCCCAGGAACTTCGCGCGGCTCGTCCCACGCCCACGGCGTATAGCGAGTAGACAATCACGTTATAGCGCTGGCTGATCTCGCTGGCCGAGTTCACGTCTGGGCTCATAGTGGGCATCCTGTGATACACGGGACCAAAGCTGGGGCCCAAGCGGGAAGGCGCAGGCTGCTCTCCCCGGAGCCGGTCGAGGCCGTCTGTCACCATCAGGACTTCACGCCGGACATTCTGCTGAGGCCACCCCTTTACCAAGCTGATCAGCGACAGATACGGACTATCCATCGTCGACAGACCCCCGCGAGGCAGGCGGAGTGCCTTGACCGCAAGGGCATGGTCCGCGGTGAAGTTCTGGACAACGTTGACGGCCGCGTTCGACATGTAGCCGACGGCCACCACGGTTGAGGCCGACTGTGCATTGATGAAATCCCGAATATCGGTGAGATTGTTTCCAACACCAGAGCCGAGCGTATCGTCGATCAGGATGAACAGTTGGAGCGCTGCGTTATCTCCCTGAGCCGGGATCAATTTGTCCACTTTGAGAAAACTCTTCCCCTGTTTCACTTTCACGTCATCCTGCTGCAGAGTTGGAACCTCGTCACCACGCTGGGCCTCGTTCGTGACGACCAGGTGGACTTGAACTGCGCCCTGCTGGGTGGTCTTGTCTTGTGAGTACAAAGCCGGCTGCGCGCTGAACATCAAGGCGCACAAAATAACCAACAATCCGAGAACAGTCTTGTAGTTTTTCATCGATCTCTCCCCGTAAGAATCCCAAGAACCTTGAACTGAGGTCCAATTTCAAACCCAGTGGACACGGTTCAAGTCGAAATTTTCTGCTGGACTCGAAAGCGGGAGGGATTGTACACCGATTTCACCTACTCGCGACAGTGTGTGCGATTTGGTAGTGGGCTGTTTTGAATTTCTTGTGACGAACTAATCGGCAGCCATTGGCTTCTAAAGGGTTGCTGGACGGCAGATGGACGGCAGAACTGTCCAAAGCGTCTGGGCCTGACTATAATTCCGTGGGTGCCGAGGCTTTTCAGTGGTCAACGGAGGTGTGTCATGAGAGGAACTTTATTTGTGCTGGCGATTCTGGTGGTTACGCTAGCTCCTGCTTTCAGTCAGTCCCCAAAACAAAAAACTCACAGCAAAATTACGGGTTGCCTGACCAGCACCGGCCAACCTGACGAATACCGACTCGTGGATAAAAAAGGCGTCACGAACCTGGTCTATAGTACATCGGTTCACCTTGATTCCTATGTCGGACAGTCTGTCACCCTCATCGGAGATCAATCCGCGACCCCGAGCACTGATACGGGGACTGCGCGACCGAAGCCTCACTTCAAGGTTGTGGAAGTGCAGCCAGCATCGGGTAGCTGCAAAAAGTGAAATTGGTTTCCTGGCGGTGCTTTCGCTGAATGGGAAACACTGGCTGGCGCAAGCCATGAGCAACCGTACGGGACGCCACGATGCTTTAATGACCCCGAATACATTGCGGCGCATAGTCTGCGTCATTGCGGTGCTGTGCAGTTGCGTCTTGGCTGTCCGGGCTAGGGCGCAGCAACAAAAGGAGCCCGAGGACCCCGAAAATGAGAAGCAGATAGGACTCTGGCTCGATCAGGGAATTTCCACTGGCCTTTCGGCGAATAAATCTCTGGATGTCGAGTTCTACGAGCGGTTCGACGAGGGAGCGTCCAACCTGTTCGAGTACTTCGTTCAAGGCGGCCTTGCCTTCCGTCTGCGGCCGTGGTTCACGTTGATACCGATTTATCGTTACCAGCGCTTTCCTGGGAATCCCACAATTGTTTACGAAAACCGGGTGCAGCTCAATCTCACCCTGAGCACATCCCGTGGCCCGTGGCGGCCGACACTCCGCACGCTCATCGAGGGACGCTTTGCTGATAACCGGCCTGCTTCCTCGCGTCTTCGATTTCGCCCGGGCGTCGAATACACCTTACCGCTTCGCATGCCGCGCCGGCCGGTGCTGGTCGTGAGCAATGAGTTCTTTATCACTGCCGGAAACAACCCCTTCGCCAACGGCGGCAGCAGCTACACCCAGAACCGCTTCCAGGTGGGAGTACGACTGCCTATCGCCGATTCGTTCTCTCTTCGGCCTTACTACTTATTACAGTCGGTTAACCTGCCCAGTGGCTGGGACACAAACGAAATTTTTGGTATCTCGCTCGCCTTCAGGGTCCAGCGCAAGACCAAGACGGTCCGCTCGCGACAGCCGAGCTGCGCCCTATCTTGCGAAGTCCCGAATCCAGAAGGGCCATAAGATGTGGCTGAGGAACTCCGATGCCGGCGAGAATAGTAGCGAAACTCTCTGGACCGCGCGGCTGAGTTTCACATACCCATGGGCAGCAAAGCCGAATCCGACCATGAGATGAAGTGGCAAAAGTGCCCATCCCTTTTCCGCATTCGAATTCGACAGTTCGGCGCGCGAAAACTTTGCTGTACACGCTACGGCTTGGTTACCGCTATTTGGATCTCCCGCCCAGCCGGAGCGGGGGTGTAGCCGAATTTTTCCCGAAAGGTACTACCCCGGCATTGCGTTGACTTCTCTCCACAGCGTCCCTAACATGGCAGCCCTGAGCAGGTCCAGTCTTGATCGGCGAAACCATCTCGCATTATCCGAAAGCAATCGAGATGCCATGAAACCATCCCAGCGACGCATGATCTCAGTGCCGTCGTCAAAGTGAATTCCCACTCATCGACAGAAAACGGCAATCCCCAAACCCAGAACAATGCGGGACATTGAATTGCGGTCCTGAGGCTCTGCTTCCAGTACGGGATGCATCGACGTGGAGTCGACTCGGTCGCGACGCGCGGCGAGTCATACGACGTCTGTTCGACAACTCCCTCACGCAGATCAAGGCAGGTTGCCTGCAAGACGGTATAGAGAATGTATGCGGGACATTCCCCTCGTCACTGGGACATGGGGAATTTCCATTGCTGTTCTCGGTCTTAACAACGCTGGCTGTTTCAGTTTTGAGCAACGAACGTGGGAGACCCACCGGGAAACCGATTTTCGTTCGGCTAAGGAGATGAAATATCCATCATTGACGCGAGGTTGAATCCATGCGAAAGGCAGAGCGCTGGATGGCTCCCATATTGAAATAGAGGACTACCAACTGGAAGAACTACGAGTGCTCGGAGGATGATGCCTGCTGCGACGCTCAATCCTGCCGAGAGAAGAAATTGGTGCCGCACTAGCGTTCTCAAAGCGAGCTTCAAACTTAGAATCAGTCCGTCAACCATATCGTTTCCCTACTGACGAGTACCAGAAGTGGATTCTGTGACAGCGGCTTCGGTCTTAGCCGGGCGGAGTTCGTTGACCCTTGGGCCTTTCCTCGAGCCGAGAGGTTTACAGATTCTTTGTAGGCCTGAAACTCGCCGTCCTGGGACAATGCGAAACGCAGTAGCTCGTTTGCCACGTAGTTCCGATCGTTATTCGACCACTCGCACATGAGCGCCAGCTCGGTAGCAACTGGCTCCTCGATCGATGCCTGGAGTTTGACGCGATTGATTCGACTTACGCCTTTTTCGATCTTGAACTTGCTCATGACCTCTCCTCGGACGCCGACTCTATGACCCAGTGCGGATCAGCTTCAGATCAGTTCGAGATGCCAAACTGATCTGAGGATGATCTGGTTCTGCTCTGCGCTCTCCAGGCAAAGGGCGGGAACGACCAGCGCGTCTGCCGACGCGCGGCAGCCAGAGGCGGGGTCGTTCCCGCCCTTAGCCGGCAACATTCTCAGACCGCATGCGCTGTGCATCTGATTGGTGCCGCGGTAGTTAGTCATGTGCGGTGAGTGGCAAGGGTAGAGTCCTCATTAGCACCGACTCATCGACACCTCCGCGAGAACGTCGGTGCTCAAGCACTGGATATTTGAACGGGAGCAACAAGGTTTCAAACGGCGCGTTGTTCCGACCGCGAGCGTATCGCTCGGAAATCTGATCGAGGCTGATGCGATCTTCGTACCAGTCGGTTTCCAGTTGGGAGTGGATGGGTGCGGTGTAAACGCGTTCGCCTTCCTCCAGGACATCCAGTTCCCTCCGAGTCGGGACCAGCCGGGTGTTATCGAACACGTCGCTCGCTTCCAGGTATTCGAGGAAGTGTTCGATCCCGAGTGGGAAGTCTTCCTCCCTCAGCGCATCAGGGTACCGTGGGAAACGATGAGCGAGATATTTGTCGGCGGCCGAGAAGTTTCGCTGAGCGTCGGCAACATAAACGACCGTAAACCGTCCGAGAGCGCGGAAAAGCCTCTCATGCTGGAGGACAAAGCGTTCGAACTTCCGCCGTGAGAACAACCCTTCATCAATGAAGGCAAAGCGGATCGTCGGATCCTTGTCTCGTCCGTGCGGCAGCGTCGAAACCGGAAAGCGGTCCGGGAAATACCGCTTTGTGGAACCACCTACCGGTAGCAGGTCGGCGGAGAGGCCGCACGATCGAGTAAAAAACTCGACCTTCGATTGCTCCGTCTCCAGGAAATGTTCCTGCGTGTCCCGCAAAACATAGTCCAAGATCATCAGTCGAATCTTGACCTGCAAGTCGCCCTTCACGCGCCGGTGCTGGGAGTCCTCGTCGCCCAGCAGTCGATAGATCGGCTTCCAGTAGAGATGAAATACCTTGCGGTTCTGGCCGTAGTCGAGCGCGCGGATGTGGCCACGGCGCTCCGCCTTGTTTAGAAAATGCTGGGAGATGGCTCCCTTAACCCGGCCGATGTACCCATCAAACTGGCGGCGGAGGAAGTAGCCCGAGTGCATGCCAACGGCATAGAGGAAGGTGGCTTCGCGGGGTGCGTAGCCGAGTTCCTCGATGAACGGAATAGGATCGCGGTTCATCAGAGATCGAGAATGCGGTCGAGCATATGGTGCTCGCCTTCGATTTGCGCACTCAAACGGGAGCGATCGCGAGATGAGGCATAGATGCGGAAACCGGCTTGTGCCTTGGCGCGGAGATGGCCGGGACGGTAGGCGGCGGTCGCGACTTCGATGTCAGAGAAGGCAGTCCGGGCTCCCTGGTCGAGCTCGTATTCGATGCGTGCGTCGGGAATCTGAATCTGTCCGTCGACCACAGGAAGCTTGATCTCGTCGGCGACTTGCTGCCGGATCTCCTGCAGGTCGCGCTCGGGATTGGCTTTTCGCTCGTGATAGATCGCTCGCTGAACCTTGGCTTTCAACTCGAAGTCGAGGGCAATGCGAGGATTTTTGCCACCGAGGCGCTCGATCCGGCCTGCCTCTTTCAGATAAGCACGGTAGATCTGGGAGTCATGCTCAACCTCGCGCCGCTTGACCAGGCCAGCATACACTTCCTGATCCGGACGTAGCTCACCGCTCTGCCGGACCAGGGCTCGGCCAGTTCTGGTTAGGGTAACGACCTCGATTCGCTCGACTTTCTTGAGTCGTCCGTCGCGGCGGGCGTTGACGAAGTCGGTGGAGATCAAATCCTTGTCTCGCAGGAATTGAAGATCGCGGCTGAGCTGCCCCTTCTGTCCGCGATAAACGGTTTCGCTGAGATCGCGCGCGGTGATGACCCGAAGCCGCCCGACTTCGGTTAGCAGTTTCACCTCCTCGGGCCGGATCTGGAGACCAAGATAGCGTGGGGGAAGGTGGTCTCGGCCGATTCGCCGTTGGACTTCCAGTTGCCGTTCCGGGGAGAGTTCCCGCTTCCGTTCGGACCTGGGGCGGTCCGGTCCACGCTGCCTCGTGGATTTGGAAATGTCGAGCGGGCGTTTGTTGGATGCCTGTTCTTTCATGATCTCGCGCCGGCGTTCGAGCGGCGTCGGCGGCAGAGCCGGGATCGAGCGAGGCGTGTGCGAAGCCTGGCTTGGCCGGCGCTCGGAGTCGCGCTCCCTGCGAGCGTCGGGAATATCGTCGGGAATGCCAAAGTCGAGTCGCATGGTGGGGACCAAATCGGGCTAGTGATGAGGGATGGTAGCCAGCGAGCGGTGTGCCAGTCCAAGATTTTGCTGGCTCTGTTTGATAGTTGGAGACTATGACTTGCGCTGGGGACTTGGCTGCCGCGGACGCGCAGCGCAGGAAAGGCTCATTCGAACCATGGCGGAGCGCGGCCTGCGCTAGGGCGTGTGTGTCAAGGTCGGACTGAGGTGCGCCGCGTTCGCGGGCGAAGCACCTTGACACGCACGCACGCGCAGGCAAACTAACCCGGCTGGTGCGATAAAGCGGGACTGTCCATCACGGCTCACAAGGCAACTGTGTCCTAAGCTGCCGGAGTAGGGCAGTGATCCGGGCTTGACTTGGAATGGTTTTGGTCTGATCTCTTCGAGTCGCGATCGTTTTCGTTTCTCGAAGCTGCAACTGGGAGTTCGAGGGGCGGTGCTCGGTGGGGACAATGCTTGAATGCAACAAGCATAGTGAATAGCTATCAATCGACGACGAGGAAGTCTTGGACTCATTCGTCATGGTCGAACTAGGCTCGGGCTGGACATTCAGAGGATTCGTTCCGCAACGAAATCGGACCGGGCTCGGCTTTCTCGGAATCTCGCTCAACAGAGACTCCGTGACGCTTGTGACGGATCAACCTGTTATTCCCGTCCACTCGCACGCGCGCGAACGCCCTATATAGGAGAAAGTGTCACAAGTGTCACAAGGAGATCAAAGCGGAGGCACGAATCGCAGGCTCGATGATTGAACAGCGACAACCCGAATGGTTGGACCTAAAGGCACTCCAAGAGTACGCCTGTCTATCGAATCGAACTCTGCGCGAGTGGATCCATCGCTGCGTTGACCCGCTGCCGGCCGTGCGCGTGGGGTGCAAGATATTGGTTCGCCGCAGCGAGTTCGACCGCTGGCTGGAAGCTCACCAGGTAGCCAATATTGACATAGGTTGTATCGTGGATGAATTAGTCGCAGGCGTAAAGGGGACGGACTGATGGGTGTGAAGGTTCGCAAGAAGGGCGCCAAGTGGTACGTGGTAGTCGACTACCATGGGCGTCGCAAGGCGAAATGCGTCGGGAGCCGAGAGGCGGCGGAGCAGGTTCGCCGACAGGTTGAGGCGAAGCTCGCGCTCGGGGACCTCAGCATCCTCGATACTACGGACGACAAGAAACCTACCTTTGACGTATATGCGGACAGCTGGCTGAGGGACTATGTACGGATCGAGTGCAAGACTTCAACCGCCAACGGTTACGAGGGGGTTCTCGAACAGTATTTGCGCCCGCGATTTGGGAAGAAGGTACTCAATGAGATCCGGCGGGATGACATCAAGGCGCTGATCAATCACCTAATCAGCGAAGATCTATCGCGCAACACCATCCGCAACGCGCTGTGCGTCATCCGCAGCTTGTTCAACTATGCCATTGAGGAGGGGTTTGTCGAGTTCAACCCAGCGGCCCGCCTGGGCCGTTTCACGCGCTCGGCCAAGACACCCGAAACCAAGGGTATCGCGCTCACCACCATGGAGGTTCAGCAGTTCCTGAAGGCTGCTCAGGAGATTTTCCCGGATTACCATCCCCTCTTAATGATGGCAGTGCGCGCCGGACTGCGCCGCGGAGAACTCGTGGCGCTCCAGTGGGGCGACGTCCAGCTTGGCGGCGATGACAATGACTCTGCGCGCTTCATTCTGGTGCAGCACAACTACGTGCACCGCGAGCACACGACAACGAAAAGCAAGAAATCAAGACGGGTGGATCTATCCCGCGAGCTTAGACGGGTGCTCGTCGAACTTCGAGACAAGCGTCTGTTGGAGGCTTACCTGAAAGACGAGAACGACATCTCCGACGAACTCGTCTTTCGGTCACCGGAAGGGACGATCCTCGACCCCGACAATCTCTACCATCGCGTATTTCTTCCCGTGCTGGCCAAGGCTGGCATTCGTAGGATTCGCCTGCACGATCTCCGCCACACCTTCGGCTCTTTACTTCTCCAAAACGGCGCCTCCATTGTCTACGTGAAAGAGCAAATGGGGCACAGTTCCATTCAGGTCACAGTCGACATTTACGGCCACCTGATTCCCGGTGCCGATGTTTGCTTCGTAGACAGGCTTGACGGGGTCCGGGCAGAAGAGGCAGAAACAACTCCGCAACAATCCGCAACCCCCGCGCAACAAGGCGAAATGGGGGTTCCGCCGGATATTCTCCAGGTGCTTGAAAGTACTGGTGGCGGCGGTTGGACTCGAACCAACGACCTACGGATTATGAGACCGTCGCTCTAGCCACCTGAGCTACGCCGCCACTTGGGATGGAATTAATTTGGAGGGATATCCCGATCGGTGCATAGCGCACGCCCCTAAATGCCAGCTCCGACGATCTAAATCGTATCATAGGACGACTGCCCGGCAACCCTTGGGCCAAACCCTACATAGCATGATGTTCAACCCGTTCGACTGACCTCGCAGGTACAATTAGTTGGCACCTTCACTGGTTTCGTGGCACCTAATATCACGTGAATCATAAATACTTGCTGGTGGTCGTAATTTTCCTCGCAGTTACCGGGATTGCTCCGGCACAGACGGCGAAAGCTGAACAAGATGATCTACCCAATTCTGCCTCTTTTTCTATCAAGCCATACCATTACATTACCGGCAGCCAGCGCGTGAAGTGGTTCGTCGATAGCACCGTCGGCCCAGAGACTCTCACCGTGGGTCTCTTCACTGCCGGCTTTGGCACTGCCCGGGACACCCCGAAAGAATATGGGGGTTCGTGGACGGGTTTTGGCAAGCGCTACGGGATGCGGCTCACGGGCGTCTCAACTGGCAATGCCATCGAAGCGGGATTGGGCGCGCTCTGGAAAGAAGATCCCCGCTATTTTCGGGCCTACCGCCAGCCCTTCAAGGGAAGGCTGGAGAATGTCGTGATTATGACCTTCCTGGCCCATAATCGCAACGGCCAACTCACGCCTGCCTATGCCAGATATATTTCTACCCCTGGAAACAACTTCCTCTCCAACACCTGGCGGGCCGATAGCGAGGCCAATACGCGGAGCGCGTTGCTTCGCACCCTGTGGGGGTTTCTCGGACTCATGGGAAAAAATGGCTTCACGGAGTTCTGGCCGGACGTCCAAACGCATGTATTTCACGCCAAACACTGAGTCGCAGCTTCTTTCTCGCTCAAACGCTTTCAGGTGGCGGCCTATTGCAACTGGGGGGAGAAAATTGACACTAGGACGGGATGAAGGCCATCGCTGTAATTCCTGCTCGCCTCGCTTCCACCCGGCTGTCGCGCAAGATGTTGCGCGAGATCGCCGGGCAGCCACTGATTGGCCGGGTGTATGAAGCTGTGCGATCCTCACCCTTACTTCATGATGTCATCATTGCCACCGATTCGGATGAGATTATCGGAGTTTGCCGGCACAACGGCTGGAAAGCACAATTGACCGCGATGTCACATCGCAGTGGAACCGAACGCGTGCACGAAGTCTCGCAATCGGTGGTGGCAGATGTTTATCTCAATGTTCAGGGTGATGAGCCGCTCATTCGCCTCGAGCACATTGCTGTGCTACTCGATGTGATGGAAGATTTAAGTGTCCAGGTTGGGACATTGAAAACGCTTGCGCAAGCGGAGGACATCAACAGTCCGAATGCGGTGAAGGTCGTCACCGACAGAACTGGCCGCGCACTTTACTTCTCCCGTGCCACAATTCCCTACGATCGCGATGCGGCGAACCCATCCTTCTTCAAGCATCTCGGCTTCTATGCCTATCGTAAGTCGGCGCTGAACCGATTTGTCGAGTTTCACGAATCTCCGTTAGAGAACACTGAACGATTGGAGCAATTGCGCTTTCTGGAAAATGGAATTCCGATATATGTAAGAGAAACGCCCTTCGACACCGTGGGAGTCGATACGGAGGAAGATCTAGGGCGGGTGGAAGCCATCCTGCAGGCCGCCAAAAAAGCTGTCTAGACAGCGCTCGGTTGCATTTTTTTCCAAGCCTCGGCAGCGGCCACGCGCCGGGAAATTGCCGGATGCGAGTGGAAAAACCATTCCACCCACTTGGATGGGGAACGCTCGGCCAGATTTTGCTGCGCCAGCTTGTTCATCGAGGAGATGAAAGGGTCGACTTTGGGGATAGAACAGAAGGCATAGCGATCGGCCTGGCGCTCGTTGTAACGGGAATAAGCGTTCAACGCCGGCAAGACTAGCAATGACAGCACAGTCGAGACCAAAGCCAGCAGCGGCAGATTAGCAAAATCAGACAAGGTCTCAAACATGTGCATGCGGTCGACCGTATAGTGCAGGATCCAGTTCGCAGCCCAGAAACCCATGAGCGTTATCCCCGCCTGCACTGCGATGCTCTTGAGGATATGCCGATGCACATGGTGGCCGAGTTCGTGCGCCAGTACGGCTTCAATTTCGTCCGCCGAATAATTGTCGAGCAATGTATCAGCCAGAATGATGCGTCTGGTGGCGCCGAGGCCCGTCAAGGCGGCGTTCGCCTTCTTACTCTTTTCCGAAAGCTTCCATTGGTAGACACCCCGCACCTGCGTCCCCGCCTGCTCGCTGAGCCGTACCAACCGGGCTTTCAACTCTTCATTTTTTAGCGGTTCGAACTTGTAGAAGATGGGAAAAAGGACAACAGGCGCCAGTTGAGCCATCAAGACGAACAGCATCAGAAATGTTGCCCAGGCAATAAACCACCAGTATTGTGGGGCTTGCCGAAGAATGAAGTACAACAACTCGGCAAAGATCACTGCAATGACGAGACCGACCAAGAAAGCTTTGAACTCGTCCCAAACCCAGGAGCGCAACCTTTGATTGGATAGCTGGAATCGGCGCTCCAGGCGGAAGCCGTAGTACTCGAGTCCCAATCCAAGCAGTTTGCCAGCTGTCATCAGCATCAAAACGTAGAGAAAAACGGCCAGGGTATAGTTTTGAAAGGCAGCCCGATAGGCGAGATCGCGCAAGCTGTTGCTCCATCCTGTCACCAACAACGCGAGCAGGAGCACCAGTCCCAAGACAAAGTCGCTAACCCCCAGCCAGCGCTTCACGCGATTATAGCGTCGCGCCTCTGGCGAGTCGGTTGGAACCGGAATGGCAGCGGTTGCGGAGCTCATCTTCGATCTGCGATCTTTAGAATTTCTTAATTATCGTATTGCCAGATGCGAAACGCGAGGCCCTGGAGTACAGTGGCCAGTGGGTAGTTACTAGTGGTTAGATGCGCGTGTGGGCCACCCGGACTGATTTCCGGCCCCTAGGCCTTGACGAACACTTCCGCGTTGCCCAGAATTTCAGCGACAAGCTCGGGTGATGCCGCCTCGGAATAGATTCGCAGCAATGGCTCAGTGCCAGAAGCCCGAAGCAAGACCCAGGGCTGCGCTCCGTTGCCATTCGTAGGGGCATCGAGAAAGAGCTTCACACCGTCAAGGCCCTCTTTCTTAATGATGTTGTAGGGGCCGAGACGTTTGGCCCGCTCCGAACCCGCCCGCTGAATTGCCCTCTGCTTTATATCCTCAGAAATGTGGAGGTCCCGGCGACCGTAGTAGTGCGGTCCGTACTCGCGCTGTAGATCGGCTACGAGTTGGCCAAGCGGCTTGCCTTCTTCGGCCATTACATTGGCCAGCAGCAGGGAATTGAGAATGCCGTCACGTTCCGGCAGGAAGCGCGAATATCCTATGCCACCAGATTCTTCGCCGCCGATGAGAATCTCACGCACACTCATGAGATCAGTGACGTACTTGAACCCGATTGGGCACTCATTCAGTTTGCGTCCATGACGGGCCGCGATGCGGTCTACCATGCCGGTTGTATTAAAGGCGCGCACAATTTCACCAGACCATTTCTTTCGCTCCAAAAGCCAGTGCGTAAGGATTGAGAAAACCTTGTGCGCATCGACGAAGGAGCCATCTTCGGTCACTGCGCCGATGCGATCGGCATCGCCGTCCGTTGCTAGGCCGGCATGGCAGTTTTCTTTCACCACCGTCTGTTGAAGCAAAGCCACGTGCGGTTCGATGGGCTCTGGATTAATTCCTGGGAACAACGGATTTAACTCCTGACGGATGGCAACATGCTGAATAGCACGACTGGTAAAGATCTGTCCCAGCACGCCCCGTCCAGCACCATACATCGCATCCACCGCAAACTTGAATTTGGCTTTGGCGATAAGATCAACATCAGCGAATGCGCAGATGGCCGCAATGTAGGGCTGCTTGAGGTCAACTTCTTCAATTGCAGCCTTTTCGCGGCTAGGCATGGCGCCGGCATGAAGCGCTTCTTCAATTATCCGCATGATCGCAGGAGCGGCCGATCCGCCCAACTTGCTCTTGAACTTCATGCCGTTCCAGTTCCATGGATTGTGACTGGAAGTGACAACCACTCCGCCAGCGGCTTGCCGGGTCTTCACCGCATAGGAAATCGCAGGTGTCGGAGTGTAGTCATCTGGCCAGCTTGACTGGGATTCCCGCCCCAGCCAAAATCTCGACGGCTACTCTGGCCGCATGCTGCGAGGCAAATCGAGTGTCGTAGCCCACGATGACCCCGCGCTGCGCGTCTTCGTGTTTCAATACATAAGCGGCAATGGCGCCAGCCACGCGGCGCACGTTGTCGAACGTAAAGTCATCAGCGATTACGCCGCGCCAGCCGTCGGTACCGAACTTGATTTGGTCATTCGCCATTGTTGTTTAGTCGGGGGGCCTTGTCTAAGAAGATTGGCCAGCAACTATCTCACACCAGCTTGTGCAGTTTTTTTTCATCCAGATATTGCACAATTTTCCCGACATCCTGCGCGCTTTTGCGATTGGTAATCAGCAGCGCGTCCTCGGTTTCGACGATCACGAGATCACTCACACCTACCGCGGCCACGAACTTTCCTGGCGCATGAATGTAATTGCCTTGAGCGTTCAGCGTGAAGATGCCGGCCCCAGAAATCTGGTTGCCGTCGGTCTGACGGCTGTTTCCCCGCATGATGTTCGTGCAACGAGGTCCAAGATCCCAGGTCACTCCAGCCAAAATCAGCCGGCAGACAGAAGATATTGGATTGCCGCTCGCCTTTGGCAGATCTCCGCTCAAGCACGGCATAGTCAATGCTTATGTTTTCGCACCTTGGGTACAGGCGACGGAAAAGTTCCGTGAACTTTCGTGTGCCGAATGTTGCCGCAATTCGTTCAAGCACCATTGCCGTCTGGGGCAGGTGCTCGTGCAAGGCGTTGGCCAGCGTGCGGGCGCTCCACAAGAACATTCCACTGTTCCAGAAATAGTTCCCGGCCTTCAGGAATCCAGCGGCCCTCTCGGCATCGGGCTTCTCGGTGAAGCGGCGAACTCTCAGCCCGTCACCGCTGGTCAGAGCCGGTTTCGATATATCCGTAACCGGTCTCGGCTCGCGTGGGGCGAATTCCCAGCACGACGATGTTTTCGCCCGCGCTGGCAATATGGATTCCTTTCTCCAAAACCTGGCGATATCGTTTTTCGTCTGCGATCACGTGGTCGGAGGGAAACATGCCGATGATCGCATCAGGATCGTGACGCAACAAAATGAATGCTGCTAGGCCAACGGCAGGTGCGGTATTGCGGCCTACCGGCTCAGCGAGGATCTGAGACTTACTGAGTCGCGGGAGCTGGCGGCCAATCGCACGCCGCAGATCTTCATTGGTTATGACCCAGAAACGTTTGGCGGGAGCGAACGGAACCAGGCGAGCCACGGTTTGCTGGATCATGGTCTGTTTTCCGTCAAGCACCAGGAGTTGCTTAGCTAGCCGTTTGCGGCTCAGCGGCCAGAAGCGTGTGCCACGCCCGCCGGCAAGGATCACGGGATAGAAGTTCTTGTTAGTCACGGGGTCTGTGGGTTTCAGATTTGGGATGTTTTTCTACATTCTTGTCGCCGGCTCTGGTACCAATTCGCCAGGCACCGCCGACATAAGGAATTCCGTTGTCCACTGCGGGCGCACCCGAAACTCGTCAATGCACGCCGGCACTACGACCGCGTCGCCTTTCCCCATCATGACCGGTTCCGCCCCAGGAGATTCGACAATGCCACAACCCTCAACTGCCACCATGATCTGAACCGAGGTTTTGCCGAATGGATCCCGGGTACGGAAGTCATGAGGCCCCTTGAGTTCGAACATATTAACCGTGAAGAAAGGCGCAGCGATCAACCGGGCCTGCAGACTTCCGCCACCGTTGATGGACGAAGGCGCCGGACGAATTACTTTTCCTGACGCGACTTTCTCCTTCACGGCAGCGAGGCCTTCTCTGAGATGCAATTCGCGCGGGCGTCCGTAGTCGTACAAGCGATAAGTTGTGTCCGATTGTTGCTGAGTTTCCACCAGGATTGCTCCGGCCCCCAGAGTGTGCACGGTTCCAGCGGCAACGTAAATCATTTCGCCCGGATAAATGTTGATCCAGTTGAGCAACTCTTCGGCGCGCCTCTCGTGAATTGCCTGCTCCAGCTGCGCTCGTGTGGACCCTTCTTTAAGGCCAAGCGCTATCCGCGCCCCCGGCTTGGCGTGTGCGACGTACCAACATTCCGTTTTTCCCCAAGGCTGACCCACGCGTTGCGCGGCTTCGTCATCAGGATGCACCTGCACGGAAAGCTTCTCGTGCGGAAACAGAAACTTCACCAGCAGAGGAAAGTGGCTGGGATCTCTGGCCGTGGCTCCGACCAATTCCCGTTGATATTGCGAACTCAATTCCGCCAGAGACCGCCCCTGCAGCGGCCCATTCACTACTCGGCACGCGTCTCCGGTCAACCAGGCTTCACCGATCTTCTCCTCAAACCGATGATTGGGATAGATGGGTGAGAGATCCAGCCCTCCCCAGGGGCGCGGGTCGAATGCTGGCTGCATCAGCAATGGATACAGTTCGCTCATGGGACCAGTACGCGGGAACAGGTTGGTACCGGCACATCCACGCTTTAGAGTGCGCCCAGGAATTTGCGCATGCGTTCCAACCCGCGATCGAGCTCGGCGACCGACGTGGCATAGGACACCCTAATATGATCGCGGGTTCCAAATCCCTCTCCCGGCACCGTGGCCACGTGCGCCTCGCGCAACAACTTCCCGGCAAGATCCGAGGCCGACTTGACTCCGCCGCGCCCAAAAAATGACGAGACGTTAGGATAAGCGTAGAACGCGCCCTCTGGCAGCGTACACCGGATGCCCGAAATGGAGTGTAGGCCCTTGACCACGTGGTCGCGTAGCTGGATGTACTCGAGTCGCATGTCCTCAACGCACTGCTGCGGCCCTTTCAGGGCGCCGACTGCGGCCTTCTGCACAAACGAAGTTGGGTTCGACGTGGACTGGCTCTGCAGTTTTTGCATCGCGCTGATTACCTGCGCCGGTCCCAGCGCATATCCCAACCGCCAGCCGGTCATGGCATAAGTCTTTGAAAGCGAGCCCACAATCACCAGGCGGTCGCGATATTCGCGCAACGATCCGACGGAGAAGCGGCTGCCGCTATAGTTCAAATATACGTAGCACTCATCGGAAATCACCCAAATACCGCGCTGAGCCGCCAGCCGCACCACTTCGGTCAAGTCTTCCGCTGACATAACGGCTCCCGAGGGATTGGACGGCGAATTCAGGATAATGAGTTTGGTTCGCGGCGTGACCAGTCGCTCGATCATCTCCGCGGTCACCCGGAAGCCCTGCGCTTCGTCAGACTCGAGAAACACGCAATTGCCACCGGCGTAACGCACGATATCTTTGAACGAAACCCAGTAGGGAACCGGCAGAATCACCTCGTCGCCGTGCTCCACCAGCACCTGAATTGCGTTGAACAATCCATGTTTGCCACCCACGGAAGCAATTGTCTCCTCGCGGCGATAGTCCGACTCGAAGTCGGCCGCGTGACGCTGCACGATGGCATCTTTCAGCTCGGCTGTTCCGCCGACCGCCGTGTACTTGGTGAAGTTCCCTTGGATGGCGCTAATGGCAGCATCTTTGATGTGCTGCGGGGTGGAAAAGTGCGGCTCTCCCGCGCCAAAGTCTACGACGTCAATGCCTTGCAGACGCAGTTTGTCAGCTTCCGCGACCACCGCCATAGTGGCGGAGGGTTCGATGCGGTTAATCCGTTCCGTGAGTTTCGCTGCCGTAGGAGCTTCCGTGACTGAAGTCATTTCATTTTCCCGTCTTTGCTCTTCGCTCTCTTGCGTGTTCTAACTTGACTGCTGGATCCAGTTTCTCTCTGAGTCTTTGTTCCACCATCGCCGGGACCAGATCTTTGATGGACCCTCCTAGTTGGGCGACCTCGCGCACTAGCTTGGAGCTCAAGTAGGAATATTGTTCGGCTGGCATCATGAATACGGTTTCCAGATCGGGGTTCAATTTGCGGTTCATCAGAGCCATTTGCAGCTCGTATTCATAATCGCTCAGGGCGCGAATGCCGCGCAAGATCGCCTTGGCCCCGACTTTGAGCGCATAGTCAACGGTGAGGCCATCAAACGTATCCACGCGCACGTTGCGGAAACGCTCGGTCATTGCCTCCAGCATTGCGCGGCGTTCTCCCAAGCTGAATAGCGGACTCTTCTCTGTATTCCTCAGAATCGCCACCACCAGTTCATCGAAAATTTCACTTCCACGCTCGATCAAGTCGAGATGCCCGTTGGTCAATGGGTCAAACGAACCGGGATAGATGGCGATAACTTGCTTCAATCATCCTCACAGAAGCGGGGCAGGCTGGGTTAACCAAAGATTCTAGTCGGTGGAGAGCAGGGATGGCAATTGATGATTGCAAGATGCGCAACGTCCTCAGCGTCTGAAGGGTTGGTATCCCGACGCCGAGCGGCTCAGAATGACAATCGAGTCGAGGAGTTCCTATCGCCGTGCTGCGGGCACCTTTGCGGTTTCGGGGGCTGCACTGGGCATCGTGGTTACACGCGCCGTCGGCGGGGTCTGGCCTTGTGCCGGGGCCGTCGTCGCCGGAATCAGTCCCAGCTCTTTGCGCACCTCAGCTTCCAGCTTGGCATAGACTTCCTTGTTGTCCTTGAGGAACTGGCGGGCGTTCTCGCGACCCTGTCCAATGCGTTCGCTCTTGTAGCTGAACCAGGACCCCGACTTCTCCAGCAGGTTGTGATTCACGGCGATATCAATCAAGTCGCCTTCGCGGGAGATGCCCTCGCCATACATGATGTCGAACTCAGCTTCGCGAAAAGGGGCAGCGACTTTGTTCTTCACTACCTTCACTTTGGTGCGCGATCCCGTCACTACGTCGCCTTCCTTAATCGCCGCGATGCGGCGGATGTCCACCCGCACTGACGAATAAAACTTGAGCGCACGTCCGCCAGTTGTGGTTTCCGGGTTTCCGAACATGACGCCGATTTTCTCTCGGATCTGGTTGATGAAAATCAGGCAGGTGCGTGACTTGGAGACCGTGCCAGTCAGCTTGCGGAGCGCTTGTGACATTAACCGCGCCTGCAATCCCATGTGGCTGTCACCCATCTCTCCATCGAGTTCGGCCTTCGGTACCAGCGCTGCTACCGAGTCGACCACCAGCACGTCGATGGCGCCGGAGCGCACCAGCGCCTCGGTGATCTCCAAAGCTTGCTCGCCGTAGTCGGGTTGAGAGACCAGCAGGTTGTCTACGTCCACACCGAGCTTCTTAGCGTAGCCGGGATCGAGCGCATGCTCAGCATCGACAAACGCGGCCATGCCGCCAGTTTTCTGTGCTTGAGCAATTACCTGCAATGCGATCGTGGTTTTGCCGGATGACTCAGGACCAAAAATCTCCACCACGCGGCCCCGTGGAAAGCCGCCTACGCCAAGGGCAGCGTCGAACGAAATGGCCCCTGTAGGGATTACCGCGATCGGTACGATGGCCTCCTTCGATCCCAACCGCATGATTGAGCCCTTGCCAAACTGCTTTTCGATTTGCGCAAACGCCAGATCAATCGCCTTTGTCCGTTCATCAGACATATAAGTGCGGCTCCTTAGTTATGAATTGTGAATGGTGTTGAGCGCGGATTATACATGGGTTCTGAAGCGAAGAAAAGGCGAATTACTTTCGTAGCCACGAGATTTCCTGGGCAATTGTCCTAAAAGGGAACTTTAAACCGCGACGCGTCCAACATTTTTTGTGCTGGAAGATGGAGGCGACGGAACACACTTCGCTTACGCGACCACGTTTCCTCCTCTGGCACCAGTAGATTTTCTGCTTGGGAGAATTCGCTGTCTGGACTACAATGGCTTACCCACCGGGACAATCCCTGCTAGCCATCGAACGCAGCCGTGCGTCCTGAATCCAAAGACTCTACATACCGAAACAGTTAAGGAGAGTTTAGAAAATGAAGAAACTGCTCACGCTGTTATTTGCGGTTGCTCTGACCTTCTCGTTGTCGGCTGTGTCCTTCGCGCAGGATTCGACGGACAAGAAGGCTGACTCCAAAAAGGCAGAAAAGGCCGATAAGAAGGCCAGCAAGAAGGCGTCCAAGAAGGAAAAGAAAGACGACATGAAGAAAGACGACAAGAAGAGTGATATGAAGTAAGTTCCGGCCTAGGTTTCCGATTCTTGCCAACACCCCGGCGGTGAGCCGGGGTGTTTTTTCCTCAAGGCCGGACGAGGTTCCCCAATTTTCAAGCCTTGAGCCCACTGAAGCCGTAGTAAAATTTTGCTCAGCCTTTTGGCGACGTGACAGGGCGACCATCGCGTGCAAGGGATCCATTTTCGGAGGATTTTTATGGAGCAGTCTGGGAATTCAGCTACGGCAGCTAATTCGCCATCGGATAAAGTGCGACGCAAGGATCGAAATGTTTGGGTCCTGACGGCGTACGGAATCGCTGGCCTTACTCTGTTTGGTGTGCTGGTTTATTATTTTTCGTCCTACATCACCCAATAAAGCAATGCCGAGTGTGCGGGTCGCCTGACCCCGCCGACAAACATGCTACAATGACCCGCGCTTAAAACGTTTCTTCCGGTTAGCGAACCCCAATCCCCGCACTTCTATAGAGATGGACTGATTTCTGTGGCCCACGATTCCGCGAAGACTGCCACCGTCACCTATGCCGACGCCGGCGTAGACATCGACCGCGCGAACCGCACCAAGAAGCGGATCAAGTACCTGGCTCACAAGACCTTCACTCGGGGCGTGCTCAGCGAAATCGGCGGCTTCGGCGGACTGTTTGCCATTAACAAAGAGAAGTGGCCCGATCCGGTGCTGGTATCGAGCGTCGATGGCGTGGGCACCAAGCTAAAGGTCGCCTTCGAGATGAAAGTCCATCACACCATTGGCGCGGACCTGGTAAACCATTGCGTCAACGACATCGCGGTGCAGGGCGCGACTCCGCTGTTTTTCATGGACTACCTCGCCACCGGAGTGCTCGAGCCCGAAGTCGTGGAGAAAGTGGTCGAAGGACTGGCCGAGGCCTGCAAGCATAATGGATGCGCGCTGATTGGCGGCGAGACTGCGGAGATGCCCGGCTTCTATCCCGAGGGCGAATACGATCTGGCGGGCTTCATTGTCGGTGTCGCGGAGCGAGAGCGCATCATTACGGGCAAGACAGTCGAGGTTGGCGACGTCATCCTCGGGCTTGCCTCGAACGGCCTGCACACCAACGGCTACGCGCTGGCCCGCAAGGTGCTCTTTGAGATCGGCCACTACACGCCCGATTCCTACGTGAATGAGCTCAAAGGCAAAGTCGGCAACGAGCTCATGAAGACCCACAAAAGCTATTGGCACGCGGTGAAGCGGCTGGTGGATGCGGAGTGCGTCTCCGCCATGGCGCACGTTACCGGCGGCGGCGTGACAGACAATCTTCCTCGCGTGTTGCCGCGCGGCATGGCTGCGGTGATCGAGATCGGCTCCTGGCCGGTGTTGCCGATTTTTGAGCATCTGCAACAGCTGGGAAATGTTCCCCAGGACGAAATGCTGCGCACCTTCAACATGGGACTAGGAATGCTGTTGGTTGTCCCTTCGAAAAAGTTCAAGAAAGCGCAGACGGTGCTGGAGCGTGCGGGGGAGAAGGCTTACACCGTGGGAAGGATCGTGAAGGGCGAGCGCAAAGTGATGTACACGTAAGGAGCAGCGTGGAGACGGCCACCTCCGGCTGTCCGGGGGACCAGGGTCCGCTATCTCCTCAGCAAATCCACCGGCTCTCTCACATCGTGCACCCTCAAATACTTCGCCAGGGCTGGATACTTCTTCGCAACCGCTTCATACATTGCATATGCGACGTTCCGGTAAGAGAAGTGCCCAGCAGGGCCGGTACGCAGCTCTGAGATGTAGACCACCTCGGCAAAATCCATCTTGAACAAGGTTCGCTTTCGGAAACCGAGTGGAATGGCGTACTGCGAGCTCTCTTGCGCCTCCGCGCCAGTGCGCCGCGATAAATCTTCGACACGCTACCGCGGTCCGCCGCATGACTGCATCGTAGCTTCCTCGCACTCCGGCAGCTTCCAATTCGTCCGGCACATCGTAGCCATGCTTCGTGGTGAATCCCTGTCCAATCTGGATGCAGCGCCGATGGCGATGCATATCCCGGAAGCCGCCGATGTCCATCAAAATATCAAAGCGGAACTGCTGACCGGCGCAGAAAGGCCGCAGCATCTCGTCGTGACTGCTGCGATGGCGCAACCCCGAGTCAATGATCTCGCGGCGGATGCGCTCCCCGGCCGCCTGCACTGCCTCCCGGATTTGCCGGTAAGGATAATGGCAGTTTTCGTAAATCAGCGTCGTCGCCAACTCCACTTCCAATGGGTCGTCATCCAAAAGATCGACTGCCTGGGCCGGAGCGATCGGCAGGTCTCCCATCAGCTCGGAGGCGATTTGCCGTAACTCGCGCCGAGTCTCGATCTCATATTTACTCGGATCGGCGTATTTCACTAAGGTCGGCGCCACTCGAACTTCGCGCAGTAGCTCCTGCTCTGCTCGCTCCGCTAGCTCTGGCGATAGGGCGCGAATCTGAGTGACCAACTCCCGCCATGACTCCTCATTCACGTTGTAAGCCGGAGAGGTCGCTGCCTGTTTCAGCAATTCTCCGAGCCCCCGAACTTCCTTGTGTGTGTGCGAGAGCAGATGTGAGACCTGGCTCTCCAGCGTCCGAGCATTCACAATCTCGCCCAGAGAAGTATTGGTCGCGAGAGGCAACAGATAGCGTGAGATGTCGAAAGCGCGGGCACGCAGCGTGCGTTCGTAAGCTTCCTGTTTCATCTCGGCGGGCTTGGGCGTAATGCTCGCAAGAAAGTAGGACATGCGCTCCGAAAGCGATTCGTATTCCGCGAATAAACCCTCGATCGTCTCCCGATACAACGTGCGGGCCTGCTGGTCGTCGCCAAAATCTGGGGTGAAGTAGCCGCTTTTTTTGAAATCCTGATAACGCGTGGAACGTTCCTGGCCATCCCAGCGCTGCTCATCGGCCACAGCGATGGCCGCCAGAATCGACAGCCGTTCAATCGCCAGCGCGATGTGCGCCAGATCAGCAATCGAACGGTGGCCATACTGGAAATAAAATGTGTTGAGAAATTTCTCGGCCTTCTGCTGGCTGATTTCTCTCAGCGACTCTTTCATGGAGAGCGCCGAGCGCGAATACTTAGCCATCGCGTAAGCCTGGATTTCCGGCTCAACGCCGTACACGGCGTAGACCTCAACGGATGGCGCTTCCGGAGACCCATTGTTGGCATCTGGATGGTGGGGTATGGCGGCGACCTCAGACATTCGGATTTGTGACATCAAGTTTCTCGGAGACTCTGAATGTTAACCGTCGGGAGGATGTTAGGCAATGCGGCAAGTTTCGGGCAATGGCTCAGTTCCAACCCCGAGGGATCTGGCGTGCGGCCAAGGAAACGTGTCCGGATAAGCCTCGCGCGAGATCCCTCAACCGGCTGAATTACGCCGGATTTCGGGATGACGTCTCTGAGAGGACAAAATAGACTAATTCCCCGGCTTGATTCCCACGACGCTCATCATGCGTCCGGTGACTCCCTTTTCGGCCCGATAAGAAAACAGCAAATCGGTGCGACAAGCCGTGCAAAGAGGCGATGCGTTGATATTCCTCGCCGGAACTCCTGCGGCCATGAGTTGACGCCGGTTTGCCTCAACCAGATCGAGAAAAATTGTCTTTTGAAGTTCGCCATGGCCCGGAGCGCGTGCGTTGAGAAATAACAGCGGATATTTCTCGCGGACCGGATCCGATTCCATGATTTCCTGGAACAGGTCGGACGCATAGCGGAATTGAGATTCAAACTCAGTGCGCACCTCCGGCCCCACCGCATAGCAACATTTGTGGACGCCAGGCCCGATGGCAGCTTGGATATCTTGTGGCCGAGTGCCAAAGCTGTGCCGCATCTCTCCAACGCCCTTCTCCACGATGCGCTTTACGGTTCCGCGCCAGCCGGCGTGAAAAACCCCCACTGCCTGGAGTTTGGTGTCGACAAGAATCACAGGAAGGCAGTCGGCAGTCTGAATGGCGAGCAAAATGCTCGGCTCACGGGTGATCAGGCCATCGCCAGCCAGTTCTTGACTTGAGAATTCTGTTGCGCAGTGGATGACATCGGAGTGGACCTGCCGCAGAGTGATCAGCGGATAAGGGCGACCATGCTCTGCTGGGCCGAATTCCTTGAGAAAAGCTCGGCGATTACGTTCGACTGCAGTAAGCGAATCATCTTGCGTGAAGCCCAGATTGAGCGCGCCTCCGCCGTACGCCCGAGAAAAGCCACCGAGCCGTGTGCTGAAGCCGTGTACCAGCCATGGAATACGCGCGAGCGAATCCGCATGAAGGATCGTGAGTCGGGATTTCCTCCTAACCGCGGCTCGCACAGAGGTATCTTAGCAACTTGTTTGAATCCGGACTGGCCGGCAGGTTGCGAGGAGAGCTGCTGTATCGGACGCAATCTTCGGCACAGACTTGTGCCAACCCGTGGCTTGTTCGTAGGCATCGGCTAGCTGAAGAATCTTTGCTTCCCCCCAATGTGGGCCGATGATTTGCAGTCCTATTGGAAGACCGGTTTGAGTGAAGCCGCATGGGATTGAGATTGCAGGCAATCCCCACACGTTGGCAGGACGGGTGTTTCGCAGGAGTAAAAGTTCGCGCGTGCGAAGACGCTCTGGAGATTCCTTTAACTCGGTCACAGAAGGCGCCGGAATCGGGGTGGTCGCGGTCACGAGCAGATCAACCTTTTCGAAAATCTCCCCGATTTCCCGCCGGGATTGTTCCAGCTCACGGCGTCGTGCAAGCAGGTCCGCCGCACTGATGTTTTCGCCCGCACGGATGCGGCGCAGCGTTTCCGGCTGGTAGAGTTCGGGACTTCGAGCCACGAACTCAGCATGATAAGCATAAGATTCTGCACTCTGCAGCTTCCGGTCGGTCAGGACTGGCAATTCGATATCGTCGCATCTCCAGCCGACATCATGGCCAGAACCGAAAGCGCCTGTTTCAAAGCGGAATCGACTTCCGCGTCTAAATCGTCGAAGAAAAATGTTCGCGGGACACCGATTCGCCGCAGCGTCTTCTGGCGCATCCCCGACAAGTAGTCCGGAACTGGCACATCAGCACTGCGGCTGTCTTTCGCGTCAAATCCAGCAATGGCCTGCAGAATCACCGCTGCATCAGCAACCGTGCGCGTGATGATGCCGACGTGGTCCAGTGACACCGAAAGCGGGATCACGCCGCGGACGCTAACCCGTCCATACGTGGGCTTAAGACCGACCACACCGCAGAGCGCCGCCGGCTCGCGAATGGAGCCCGCGGTGTCAGTACCGATCGCGCCATAGCCGAGGCCCGCGGCAACGGCGGCGGCAGAGCCTCCGGAAGACCCACCTGCGATATAAGCCGGGTCCCAGGGATTGTGCACTTCGCCGAAATAACTCACCATCGAGCTGCCACCATAGGCAAACTCATGCAGATTCTGTTTGCCTAGCAACACAGCCCCCGCCTCCTTTACGCGACGGACAATTTCCGCGTCCTCTGTGGGAATGCGATCTCTGAACAATCCGCTGGCAGCAGTCGTGCGGATGCCTGCCGTGTCGATCAGGTCCTTAATCCCAATTGGGACGCCATGCAGCGGTCCACGCCAGTTGCCACGCTGGATTTCGGCCTCAGCCTCCCGCGCCTGGGCCAGGGCAGCATCTGCCGTGACCGTGATAAACGCATTCAGCGTGGGATTAAGTCTCTCAATACCGCGCCAGGCATTCTTCAGTGAGATCGACGGGCGAGATCGACTTGCTGCGGAGCATCGTGGCGAGTCCCAAAATGGATTCTTGCAACCTTTTTCGTCCTCCTTCATCCAGTGTACGGAGGTTATTATCATCGCAACGGGCAGGCAATCGGCAGCACGCAAAAAGCCTATAATTGTCGGTTCTTCATCCGGCAGAGGTTTAAGCTAAGGTCATGGCCGAAATGATTGCGACTCCAGTCAGCACGCAAGGTTTTTTGGTGGATGGCAAGTGGATGGAGGAAGGCGATCCGGTTGAAGTGCGAGCGCCGTATGACGGAAGCGTGATCGCCCAAGTATTCCAAGGCAGGCGCCAACACGCGGAGGCAGCCATTGCCGCGGCAGTGAAGGCTTTTGGAACCACGCGCCGTCTTCCCGCCTTTGAGCGTCAGCGCGTGCTCCGGAGGGTGGCTCAGAACATCGGCGAGCGCAAAGCGGAATTTGCCCGCACCCTGGCGCAGGAAGCGGGAAAGCCAATTAAGGCGGCCCGGTCGGAAGTGGAGCGCTCTATCTTCACTTTCACTGTCGCTGCGGAGGAAAGCACGCGCATCTATGGCGAATATCTCCCATTGGACTGGCAGGAGTACACGGCCGGGCGCTGGGGGATTGTGCGTCGCTTTCCGCTAGGCCCGATCGCCGGAATCACTCCCTTCAATTTCCCGCTGAATCTAGTTGCCCACAAACTGGCGCCAGCGATTGCTGCTGGTTGCAGCATGGTGCTGAAGCCCGCGCCCCAGACTCCACTCAGCGCCCTCTTACTGGCGGAGGCGGTCCAGCAAGCCGGTTGGCCAGATGGCGCCCTCAATGTTCTGCCCTTGTCGAATGAAGATGCCGGTCTGCTCGTGAGCGATGACCGCCTGAAAATGATCAGTTTCACCGGCAGCGCGGCGGTAGGCTGGCAGATCAAGAAAAACGCGGGTAAGAAGAAAGTGATTCTGGAGTTAGGTGGCAATGCCGGCGTCATAGTGCACAGTGATGCGGACTTGGCCTACGCCGCCGACCGCTGCGTGGCAGGAGGCTTTGGGTATGCAGGGCAGACCTGCATCTCAGTGCAGCGCATCCTGGTGGAGTGTTCGGTCTGCGCCAAGTTCACCGATCTGATGCTGGCAGGCGTTGCGAAGTTAAGAACTGGAGATCCGCTCGATGAATCCACCGATCTTGGGCCGCTCATCCGGGAAAGTGACGCCGTACGGGCCAGCGACTGGATACAGGAAGCGGTGCGAGGCGGCGCGCGTTTGCTTTGCGGCGGGCGGCGCAGCGGTCCAATGCTCGAACCCACGGTGCTGACCGGCACTCGTCCAGAAATGAAGGTGAACTGTCAGGAGATATTCGCTCCGGTGGTAACGATTGAGCCCTATGACGACTTCAAGGATGCTTTGCGCCGGACCAACAACTCTGCCTACGGCTTGCAGGCGGGGATCTTCACTCGCGACGTCAAGCTGCTATTCAACGCTTATGAAGAACTCGAGGTGGGCGGGTTGATTGCCGGGGATGTGCCGAGTTTTCGCATAGACCACATGCCCTATGGCGGCATCAAGGATTCTGGACAGGGCCGCGAAGGTTTGCGTTATGCGATCGAGGAAATGACCGAGCCCAAGCTATTGGTAATGAATCTGAGATAGGTTTCCGGTAGCGAGTGCCGTCGTTGTAGGGGATTTGTTTCTGGGCCCAAGCTCTGATCACTGTTTCGCAGTTAACTGTAGCGGACCGCAATTCCCAATCTGTCGGCCTGCTACAATCGCCAGTTTTCATCTTTAGTGTCACGGCTCTCTCGTGACCGCTTAACCAACGCTGCATGAACCGGGGCCCAGCCTGGTGGTTCCCGCTGCACTGGACGTTCGATGCAGATCTTTCATCGCAGTACGAATACCATTTCCCGCGCCACGATTTATGGAGCCGTTTTTGTCGTGGCGGCGCTGTTCTGGGCAGCGGCCGAGATTCAACGGTCGCCCTATGTGACTTACGCCGGAGTAGCCAGGCCGCAGCCGGTTCCCTTCAGTCATCAGCACCACGTGGCCGGCCTTGGGATTGACTGCCGCTACTGCCATACCTCGGTTGAGACCTCGAGCTTCGCGGGCATTCCTCCGACCAAAACCTGCATGAACTGCCATTCGCAGATTTGGACCAATGCCCAGTTACTGGAACCGGTGCGCGAGAGCTTTCGCAGCGGTAAATCGCTAGTGTGGAACCGGGTGAATGACCTTCCGGATTTTGTTTATTTCAATCACAGCATTCATATCAACAAAGGCGTCGGATGCAACACTTGCCACGGCCCGGTCGATCGCATGCCGCTGATGTACAACTATGCATCCCTGCAGATGGAGTGGTGTCTGGAGTGCCATCGCAAGCCGGAGAAGCATCTGCGTCCACGCGACCAGGTGTTCAACATGCGCTATGAGCAGCCCTCGAGTGCCAAGCCGCTGACTATGGACGGAAAAGAGTACACCGATCAGATTGCGCTCGGCACCGACCTGGCGAAGAAATATAAGCTGCGCACGGTCACTGACATTACAAGTTGTTCGACTTGTCATCGGTGAATTGGGATGAAGATGGAAGAACAAAACGGTAAGAGTCGGCGCGAAGATGTCTGTCCCGGCAAGAAAGACGAGTTGGACGCCGCGTTGGGTTTGGAGACGGTCCGCGCTCGCATCGCAGCGACCAAAGGGCCGGAATACTGGCGCAGCCTGGAGGAACTGGCGGGCAGCGCGGAATTCCGCGAGATGATGCATCGTGAATTTCCCAAGGGTGCGTCGGAGTGGGTGGATTCAGTTTCCCGCCGCGGCTTCTTAAAGCTGATGGGCGCTTCGATGGCGCTCGCAGGCATGACCGCATGCACCAAGCAGCCGCTCGAGCCGATTGTTCCCTATGTGAGGCAGCCGGAGGAAGTTGTTCCCGGACGTCCTCTCTTCTTCGCGACTGCGTTCACTTTGAGCGGATACGCCAGTCCAATCCTGGTTGAAAGCCATCTTTATCGTCCGACCAAGATTGAAGGCAACGAGCAGCATCCGGCGAGCCTGGGTGGAACCGATATCTTTGCTCAGGCTTCAATTCTCGGCCTGTACGATCCAGATCGTTCTCAGACCATCACCTATCTCGGCGATGTCCGCACTTGGGGGATGTTTCAGGAAGCGATGCGCGGGCCGCTCAGCGTGCAGAAAGGCTTGCAGGGCGCGGGAATCCGCATTCTGACGCCGACGGTTTCTTCGCCTACGCTGGCCGATCAGTTGAATTCCGTTCTGAAACTCTATCCGCTAGCGAAGTGGCACGTGTATGAGCCGGTGAATCGCGACAACGTTCTCGAGGGCGCCAAGATGGCCTTCGGCCAGCCCGTCGAGACGCGATACGACTTTGAGAAGGCGGATGTAATTCTCTCGCTCGACGCGGATTTTCTGTACGCGGGGTTTCCGGGTTCGACACGATACATTCGCGATTTCTCCGTCTCGAAGAGCTGGCTGGTAGCGCGGAATTCCGCGAGATGATGCATCGCGAATTTCCCAAGGGGGCATCGGAGTGGGTGGATTCAGTTTCCCGCCGCGGCTTCTTGAAGCTGATGGGCGCCTCGATGGCGCTGGCAGGCATGACCGCATGCACCAAGCAGCCGCTCGAGCCGATCGTTCCCTACGTGAGGCAGCCCGAAGAAGTGGTTCCCGGACGTCCTCTCTTCTTCGCGACAGCGTTCACTTTGAGCGGATACGCCAGTCCAATCCTGGTCGAAAGCCATCTTTATCGTCCGACCAAGATTGAAGGCAACGAGCAGCATCCCGCGAGCCAGGGTGGCACAGATATCTTTGCCCAGGCTTCGATTCTCGGTTTGTACGATCCAGACCGCTCTCAGACCATCGCCTATCTCGGCGACGTCCGCACTTGGGGGATGTTTCAGGAAGCGATGCGTGGGCCGCTCAGCGTGCAGAAAGGCTTGCAAGGTGCAGGCATCCGCATTCTGACGCCGACGATTTCTTCGCCCACGTTGGCCGACCAGTTGGGATCGCTGCTGAAGATTTATCCGCAGGCGAAGTGGCACGTGTATGAGCCCATCAATCGCGACAACGTGCTGGAAGGCGCCAAAATGGCCTTCGGCCAGCCCGTCGAGACGCGATACGATTTTGAGAAGGCGGACGTAATTGTCTCGCTCGACGCAGACTTCCTGTACCCCGGGTTCCCCGGCTCTACACGGTACATTCGCGATTTCGCCAAGCGCCGCAATCCTGACTCCGGCAACATGAATCGGCTTTATGTGGTCGAGAGCGGGATGAGCTCGACGGGGGCGAAGGCGGATCATCGGTTGCCGATTCGGGCGAGCGAGATCGAGAAATTTGCGCATAATCTATCGAGCCACTTGCCCGTCAATCCGCCAAGCGGAGGCGTAGTAGGAGATAACCCTGGGTTTTCGGGCCCAATTGTTCAAGATCTCCTCACCCATCGCGGATCTAGCGTTGTTATCGTGGGCGATCATCAGCCTCCCGTAGTGCATGCTTTCGGTCACGCCGTGAACCAAGCGCTGGGCAACATTGGCAAGACGGTTCTCTACACCGATCCAGTGAATGCAAACCCAGTAAATCAAACCGAATCACTTAAAGACCTCGTTGCCGACATGCGCGACGGCAAAGTGGACATCCTGATCATCATGGGTGGAAACCCTGCTTACGACGCGCCCGCCGATTTTGGTTTCGCAGATGCGCTCAAGAACACCAATATCCCGTTGCGAGTTCACCTCGGTCTTCATCAGAACGAAACTGCGGAGCTTTGCCATTGGCATGTGAATGAAGCGCACTATCTCGAAGCCTGGGGCGATACCCGCGCTTACGACGGCACGGTGAGCATCGTCCAGCCGCTGATCGCGCCGCTCTACAACGGCAAGAGTGCGTATGAGCTGGTGGCGATTGCTCGCCGGTCAATCCGGACGCAAGCGGCCACGACATCGTGCAGGCTTATTGGAAAAAGCAACATTCCGGCGCGGACTTCGATGCCTTCTGGCGGAAGTCGCTGCACGATGGCTGGATTGAGGGTACCACTTTCATCCCCAAGCAAATCGCTTTGAAGGAATCAAAACTTTGCAGATCCCCGCTTCCATGACACGGACCCCATCGAAATCAACTTCCGCCGCGATCCCACGCATCTACGACGGCCAATTCTCCAACAACGGCTGGCTGCAGGAATTGCCCAAGCCGATGACCAAGATCACCTGGGATAACCCCGTGCTGATCGGGCCGGCAATGGCCGCGCGGATGGGTCTGAAGACAGAAGACATGGTCGAGCTGGAACTCAATGGCAAGAAGGTCACGGCTCCAATCTGGATTCAGGCTGGACATCCCGATAACTCCGTCACCGTTTTTCTAGGTTACGGCCGCAGCCGCGCTGGTCGCGCCGGCACGGGCGCGGGCTTTGACATGTATCCGCTGCGCTGTAGCGCGACCCCGTGGTTCGCCGAGGGCGTGAAGATCACAAAGACCGGAGGACTTACAAGCTGGCATCCACCCAGGGCTACCAGACCATGGACACTCCCAACGGCGCCACGCGGCCCCTGGTTCGCGAAACCACGCTTGAGGAGTATCGCAAAGAACCGAACTTCGCCAAAGAAGAGGAGCCACCGAAGGAGCTAACACTCTACAAGCCTTATCCCTATGAGAAGGAACCCTACGCCTGGGGCATGGCCATCGACCTGAACGCCTGCGTGGGCTGCAACAACTGCATTGTCGCCTGCCAGTCGGAAAACAATATCCCGGTTGTGGGCAAGGAGCAGGTCGTCATCGGACGCCACATGCACTGGCTGCGCGTGGATGCCTACTATCAGGGCGACCGTGACAATCCCAAGGCTTACTTCCAGCCCGTGCCCTGCATGCAGTGCGAGAACGCGCCCTGCGAGGTGGTCTGCCCCGTCGGCGCGACCGTCCACAGCACGGAAGGTCTGAACGACATGACCTACAACCGCTGCGTGGGCACGCGCTACTGCTCGAATAACTGCCCATACAAAGTGCGCCGCTTTAATTTCTTCTGTTCCAGGATTGGGAGACGCCGCAATACAAGATGATGCGCAATCCGGATGTGACCGTGCGCAGCCGCGGTGTGATGGAAAAGTGTACGTACTGTGTGCAGCGCATCAGCGAACATCGAATTGATTCCGAACGCGAAGACCGCAAGATTCAGGACGGAGAGTTGCAGACGGCCTGCCAGCAATCCTGTCCGGCGAACGCGATTATTTTCGGCAACATCAACGATCCCAACAGTCGGGTTTCAAAACTGAAGGCGGGCGCGCGCAATTACAGCCTGCTAGCGGATCTGAATACGAGACCACGGACTACGTATCTGGCTGAGATTCGCAACCCCAACCCTGAACTGAAAGGCTAACCAGAGCACGAGCAAGTCATGGACGAGCGAACCCAACCAGTGGCAGCCGAGAACGCACAAGCCCCGGTTATCGAGCCGGGATACAGCTTCGGCACGGTCACCGACAAGATCAGCTCGATCGTGCTCACGCGTCCCACCTCGAACGGGTGGTTCTTTGGCTTTGGGGTCGCGTTTTTGCTCACCATGATGCTGCTGTACGCCATTGGCTATCTTTTCGTGCGTGGTATCGGTATCTGGGGCGTGACCATCCCTATCGGATGGGGATTTGCCATCGTCAACTTCGTGTGGTGGATCGGAATCGGGCACGCCGGAACGTTAATTTCGGCCATCCTTTTACTTCTACGTCAATCCTGGCGTAACTCGATCAACCGCTTTGCGGAGGCGATGACGCTGTTTGCTGTGGCCAGCGCCGGTATCTTCCCCCTGATTCACGTAGGCCGGCCATGGTTAGCGTATTGGCTGTTTCCCTATCCCAACACCATGAGAGTGTGGCCGCAGTTTCGCAGCCCACTGATTTGGGACGTCTTTGCCGTTTCCACCTACGCCACGATCTCATTGCTATTCTGGTTTATCGGACTGATTCCCGACCTGGCCACTCTCCGCGACCGAGCTGACAATCGCGCGTTGCAGATTATCTATGGCATCCTCGCCATGGGCTGGCGCGGTTCAGCGCGGCACTGGCATCGCTATGAGACGGCCTACTTACTGCTCGCCGGACTTGCGACGCCGCTGGTTCTTTCCGTGCACACCGTCGTGAGCTTTGATTTTGCCATCGGTATTGTGCCGGGCTGGCATACCACAATTTTCCCGCCATATTTTGTGGCCGGAGCAATCTACTCCGGTTTTGCCATGGTGTTGATGCTGGCCATTCCCATCCGCAAAATCTTCCAGTTGGAAGATTTCATCACCGAACGCCACTTGCAGAACTCGGCAAAAGTTATGCTGGCGACCGGACTGATCGTGGCCTACGGATACATCGTTGAAGCTTTTATGGGTTGGTACAGCGGCAATCGCTACGATGCGTTCACGCTTATGGAATCGGCTGCACGGCCCCTATGCCTTCTTCTATTACATGCTGCTGCTATGCAACATTGTCATTCCCCAGGTACTGTGGATCCCCAAGCTGCGCAGCAGTCCGCTCTGGCTCTTCCTGATCTCTGGAGTGGTTCTGGTTGGCATGTGGCTGGAACGATTCATCATCGTGGTGGTCAGCCTGCATCGCGATTTCCTGACCTCTTCCTGGGGGATGTATTACCCGACTCGCTGGGACTGGATGACATACATCGGCACCATCGGCATGTTCTTGGCGGCGATGTTCCTGTTCGTGCGTGTGCTGCCCATGATTTCGATCTTTGAGATGCGCACTCTGCTGCCTGAGGCGGAGGTGAAGGAATGAAGCGCACCGGAACTTACGGGATTATGGCGGAGTTCGATTCCGCAACCAGCTTGATGGCGGCTGCGCATCGCACCCGCGAAGCCGGCTACATCAAGCTTGACGCGTACAGTCCCTTCCCAATCGAGGGATTGGCGGAAGCGATCGGCTTCCACAGTAACGCAGTGCCGCTGGTCGTTCTAATCGGCGCATTGATCGGAGGCCTGACTGGCTATCTGATGCAGTACTGGATTTCAGCGGTCACCTACCCCATCAATGTCGGAGGCAAGCCGTATCACTCGTGGCCGGCATTTATCGTCGTGACCTTCGAGATGACGATTCTTTTTGGGGGTATCTCGGCCGTGTTGGGCATGCTGGCGCTGAACGGATTGCCCATGCCGTACCACCCGGTGTTTAATGTGCCGCGCTTTGCGTTCGCTACCAAGGACAGATTCTTCCTGATCGTGTTTGCATCTGATCCAAAATACAGTCCGACGGAGACGCGGCGATTCTTGGAGAGTCTGGGACCGCGATCCATCTCGGAGGTGCCCGATTAGAGCGAGTCGCATGAGCGATATAGGCGCGAGCGTCCTCGCTCGTGCCGCGTGTGCACAGGCGTGGACGCTCTGCGCCTACATTGAATCTCGCCACATTGCTTGTCGCAACGCTACTGCTTTCCGGCTGCCGCCAGGACATGCAGGACCAGCCGCGCTTCAAGCCGCTTGCAGAGAGCGACTTTTACGCCGATCTGCGCTCGGCGCGTCCTCCCGTAGAAGGCACGATGGCCCGCGGACAATTGCATGAAGACACCTATTTCTACACCGGGAAAATCGGAAACAATCCGGGCGACTACATGCCCTTTCCGGTTTCCGATGACATTTTGGCGCGCGGCCGGGAGCGCTTCGACATTTATTGCGCTCCTTGCCATTCGCGTCTGGGCGATGGCAACGGAGTAGTTCCGTCGCGTGGATTCCCGCGCAAGCCTCCCTCATTTCACGCAGAGCGATTGCGCCAAGCGCCGCTAGGATACTTTTTCGACGTCATGACCAACGGCTTCGGCGCCATGCCCGATTATGCCTCGCAAATCGCGCCGCGGGATCGCTGGTGCATTGTGGCCTATATCCGCGCCTTGCAATTGAGCCAGGGAGCCACTGCGAATGATGTTCCGGCGGGACAGAAAGTGCCATCCGAGCCTCCCACCTTTGAGGAACCTGGGTCGGGTGCGACGCTCCCGGTAATTGCACCGAAGACCGAGAGTAAAGAAGAGGGACCGAAATGAGCCCGGCGCGGGTCGACAATCTGGACTTGATGGCTCCGCCGGTGGTCAAAACCATCGGTCAGCGATCGCTTATCGTCGGCCTGATTTTCGGCGTGATTTCGGTGATCGGGGCATTTGTCCGCACCGGCCGAGTTCTTCCGCGCCTACCTGCTCAGCTTTATGGCGTGGCTGGGGGTGTGTCTGGGATCGATGGCGATTCTAATGCTTCGCCATCTCACCAAGGGCGGCTGGGGCATGATCATCCGGCGGATTCTGGGAGCGGCGATGCGGACGCTTCCGCTGCTGGCGCTGCTGTTCATTCCAATCTTTTTCGGACTGCCCAAGCTTTACATTTGGGCGCGGCCCCTGGATTCGATTCCAGACCAGCATCTTCGGGAGCACTTGCAGCAGATTACCCAGACCTATCTTTCAGTGAATGGATTCGTGATTCGGGCCGTGATTTACTTCGCCATCTGGGGCGCACTGGTATTCTTCCTGACCAAATGGTCGGCGGAGCAGGATCAGCCCGCCCTCGCGCGACAATAGCGCTCGTTTCAAGGCGCTCAGTGGGCCGGGGCTCATCCTCTATGGATTCACCATTACATTCGCGGCCATCGACTGGGTGATGTCCATTGACCCAAGCTGGATTTCCACTATCTACGGTCTGTCGTTCCTCATTGGGCAAGTGCTGTCGGCGCTCTGCTTCGCTGTAGTGGTGGAGCGAATTCTGGTGAAGTACAAACCTATGTCGGAGTTGTTGAAGCCCGACTATGTCCACGATCATGGGAAGTTCATGCTGACCTTCATCATGGTATGGGCTTACTTCTGCGTTCTCACAGTGGCTCATCATCTGGGCGGGGAACCTGCCCGATGAGATCACCTGGTACATGCGGCGTCTGAACGGCGGCTGGGGATATGTCGGATTATTTCTGGTGTTGTTCCATTTCGCTGTGCCTTTCGTATTCCTGCTCTCGCGGCCTTTCAAGCGTGACGTGACTCGTTTGGTCTGGCTAGCGGTGTGGTTGTTACTGATGCGCTATGTGGATCTGTTCTGGATAATCGAGCCCAATTTCTCGCAGACCCTGAGTGTGACTTGGGCCGACGTGGTAGTGCCGATCGCGATGGGCGGATTATGGCTGGCGCATTTCTTCCGCAACCTCAGGTCGATGCCCCTCGTGCCCGCGTATGACGTATTCGCTAACGAGGTTTTGGAACCCGCGCATGAGTGAAGAGATGCAACACGAACACAACAGCGGCGTTGAATTCGAGCGCGAAGACCTAGGCGCCCGAAGCGTGTTTGAGTTCCTGATCGGGGTGGCGGTAATGATCGCGCTCGCGTCTCTTGCGGTGTGGGGAATGTACGGCTACCTGGATAGGTATGCGAGGCGACACCAGCCGGTCCAGAATCCGCTGGTGCAAAAAGCTGCGAGCGACACGCGGGCTGTGGCGCCCACTGACATCGAGAAATTTCCTCAGCCCCGCCTGGAGAAAAATGAGCGGCTGGAGATCACGGATTTTCGTTTACAGGAGGAAAGAACCCTCAACAGCTACGGCTGGGTGGATGAGAAAGCTGGCGTGGTGCATATCCCGATCGAGCGTGCCATGCGACTGATTGCGGAACGCGGTTTGCCGGTGTCGCCGAAAGCGGGAACCGTGCCGTCGTCTCCAGTGAACACCGCCAGAAAAGCCGCCGAGCGTTCGGACACTAGCGGCCAGTCGCATCCACCGGCTCGGCCGAAGCAGGAATGAGGTGGACGCTGTAACACGAGCTCAAAGTCAGGGTAGTTTGGAAAGGGCACGACCTTAAAGATTGCCGAGCTTTGGGAGGGCACGACTTCAGTCGTGCCGCAAAGAAAATCGAACCGGATCGGCTTTAGCCACTGAGGCGCTTAAACTGATGCGGAGTACCACAACGACGAAAAACTCGAAATGGCTCTTGCCGGCAACTGTCTTGCTACTTGCCGCCTCAGCCTGGGGCCAGGGCATGACGCGGGGCATCATGTCGCCTCCGTCAAATGTGCGGCCACCGGGTTTGCAGAACGTCGGTATCGAGCAGCACTTGGATGAGCAGATTCCTCCTAATCTCACGTTTCGCGATGAAACTGGCAGGGCGGTTCGCCTAGGCGATTATTTCGGCAAGAGACCGATGATCCTCAACTTGGTCTACTACCAATGCCCAATGCTATGTGGGGAAGTCTTGAGCGGTTTGGAGAGTGCGTTACGGGTATTGAAATTCGACGTGGGCAAAGAATTCGATGTCCTCACTGTTAGCTTCGATCCCCACGAGACTTCGGAAATGGCATCCGCCAAGAAGGCTGAATACCTCAAGCGCTACGGACGCTCCGGTGCCGCTGCCGGCTGGCATTTTCTCACCGGGCCACAAGAATCGATCGATGCTCTCACCAGAGCCGCAGGCTTCCAATATCAGTACGATGCCAGGACCGGCCAGTTCGCTCACGCCACCGCCATCATGGTGTTAACTCCGGAAGGCAAAATTGCGCAGTACTTCTACGGAGTCGAGTACGCGCCCAAAGACTTGCGGCTTGCATTGGTCCAAGCTTCAGAAAACAAAATCGGTACCGTGGTGGACCAGGTGTTGCTGTACTGCTATCACTACGATCCGGCAACCGGCAAATACGGTGCGATCATTTCGCGGGTGCTGCAAATATCCGCCGCCGCGACAATTTTGGTTCTTGAGCATTCTGATCGCCGTGCTGTTTCGACGAGGATCAGCGCTGAGCGGTCAAGGAGCGCATCGAGTCACATAATTTCATGCACGACACTTTTCCACTTTGGCCTGTCAGGGCCTCCACCACCGCCGGAAGCGTCGACGCGCTCTACATTTTTCTCGTGGCGCTCGGCGCTTTCGTGAGCGTATCGATCTTCGTCATGATTTTGATATTTGCGACCCGATTCCGTCGTCGCAAAGGTATCAACGCTGAGCAGATTGAGGGTTCTACTCCCTTGGAATTGACCTGGTCAGTGATTCCCCTCTGCATTTTCATGGTCATTTTTGTCTGGGGCGCTGTCATCTATTTCAACGAGCGCACCCCGCCTCGGGGCGCTACAGAAATTTATGTCGTAGCTAAGCAATGGATGTGGAAGCTGCAGCACGAAGAGGGTCCGCGTGAGATTAACGAACTGCATGTGCCCGTAGGCCGCGATGTAAAGATGATCATGACTTCGCAGGACGTGATCCACAGCTTCTACGTTCCCGCTTTCCGCATCAAGCAGGATGTCCTTCCTGGCCGCTACACCACTGCGTGGTTTCATGCTACTAAGGCCGGCACCTATCACCTGTTTTGCGCGGAATATTGCGGCACCATGCACTCCGGCATGATTGGACAAGTCGTGGTGATGGAGCCGGCGCAGTACGAAGCCTGGATGGGTGGAGGCGGAGCCATGGGATCGCTGGCCTCTAATGGAGAGAGCATCTTTCAGCAGCTTGGCTGCTCCACTTGTCACCGGTCCGACACCCAGGGTCGCGGCCCGAATCTGGTGGGACTCTTTGGCAAGCGGGTGCAACTGGAAGACGGTCGGACCGTGATCGCCGATGAAAACTATATTCGCGAGTCCATTTTGAGCCCCGCGGCCAAAGTTGTCTCCGGATTCAAGCCCATTATGCCGGTATTTCAGGGACTGGTCAGTGAAGAGCAGTTGAGTGCGCTGGTTGCATACATTAAGTCGCTCAACCAGCCTCCATCGGGCTCGGCTGGCACTCCTTCGCTGGTGCCCAGTACGAAGTCGCAGGAACCAAAGGTGCAATAGCAATGGCTACCGCTGCAATCACCGCCGAACGCGAGAACTACCTCAATCGGGAGTACGGCATCAGGTCGTGGCTGCTGACCACAGACCACAAGCGCATTGCGCTGCTTTACCTGCTGTCGATCACCTTCTTCTTCTTTATCGGAGGCTTCTTTGCACTACTGATCCGGCTGGAACTTTTGACCCCGGCGGGAGATCTGGTGCAGGCGGACACCTACAACAAGCTGTTCACCATGCATGGACAGGTCATGGTGTTCTTCTTCCTGATCCCATCTATCCCCGCTGTGTTGGGAAATTTCCTGGTGCCGCTGATGATCGGCGCCCGCGACCTCGCCTTCCCTCGCATCAATTTGCTGAGCTGGTATCTCTACATCATTGCCGGTGTCATGATGCTGCATTGCATTTTGACTGGGGGAGCGGACACCGGCTGGACGTTCTACACGCCCTTCAGCACTGCGTTCAGCAATACCAAGGTGGTTGAAGCGGGACTTGCCATCTTTGTCTCGGGATTTTCATCGATCCTGACCGGGCTGAATTTCGTGGTGACGATTCACCGCATGCGGGCCCCCGGGATGACCTGGTCCCGCTTGCCACTGTTCATCTGGGCCCACTATGCCACCAGCATCATTCAGCTATTGGGCACGCCAGTGCTCGCCGTGACATTGCTCCTGGTTGTATTGGAACGGGCGTTGCATCTGGGAATTTTCGACCCAACGCGTGGTGGCGATCCGTTGTTATTTCAGCATCTGTTCTGGTTCTACTCCCATCCCGCGGTTTACATCATGATCCTGCCCGCCATGGGCGTAGTCACGGAGATCGTACCCTGCTTCTCGCGCAAACGCATCTTCGGATACAAGTTTGTCGCCATGTCGAGTATCGCGATTGCGGTGTTTGGTTTTCTGGTTTGGGCGCACCATATGTTCGTGGCCGGAATCTCTCTCTATTCGGCACTGATTTTCTCCATCCTCAGCTACCTGGTTGCGGTGCCCTCGGCCATCAAGGTGTTCAACTGGACCGCGACCATGTACAAGGGCTCGATTTCGTTTTCCACCCCCATGCTGTATGCCTTCGGATTCATCGGCCTGTTCACTATGGGAGGACTGACCGGACTATTCCTGGCGGCGCTGGGCATTGATGTTCACGTTACCGACACTTATTTCGTGATTGCCCATTTCCACTACATCATGGTGGGCGGCGCGGTCATGGGCTATCTGGGCGGAATGCATTTCTGGTGGCCCAAGATTTCCGGCCGCATGTATCCCGAGTTCTGGGGCAAACTGGCGGCTATGATCGTATTCATCGGCTTCAATCTCACATTCTTTCCACAGTTCATTCTCGGATACCTCGGAATGCCGCGCCGCTACTGGCAATATCCGCCGGAGTTTCAGGTGCTGAACGTGCTTTCGACGGCGGGCTCAACCATTTTGGCGGTCGGGTACCTCCTGCCCATGGTTTATTTTTTGTGGTCCATGCGCTACGGGAAAATTGCGGAGGACAATCCCTGGGGCGCTTCAGGCTTGGAGTGGACGACCACTTCGCCTCCGCCCACGTTCAATTTCGAGCGGACTCCAGAGGTCACATGGGAAGCTTACGACTACGCGCATATCCCAGCTCCCGAGGAGGCGTCGGTTGAGCCATAGCCCGATTGCCGTTGAACAACATAATCCTGCATTGCGGCACCACTTCGCCGACATGGAGCAGCAGCGTCAGGCTTCCTCGCTCGGCATGTGGGTCTTCCTGGCGACCGAAGTCATGTTTTTCGGTGGGATGTTTTGCGCCTACCTCATCTATCGCTACTGGTACTTCAATGAGTTTGCCGCCGGCAGCCGCAGCCTCGATATCTGGTTGGGCACGATCAACACCGCGGTATTGATTTGCAGCAGTTTGACCGTCGCGCTTGGCGTAAGGGCGGCGCAGATGGGCAAACGAAAGTTGTTAGTCATTCTTTTATTGCTGACGATTGTTTTCGGACTGGCATTTCTGGGAATTAAAGGCGTGGAGTGGTATACGAAGTTTCAGGAGCACCACATCCCCGGGTCCTCCTTTAGTGCGGACGATCTGATAAGGGAATATCCGCAGATCAGGATTGACCCCTCACACGAACAGATTTTCTTCTCCCTTTACTTCGCCATGACCGGCCTGCACGCCTTGCACATGATCATTGGGGTGGGCATTTTTATATTTCTGACTTACTACGCATGGAAGGGCCGCTACACGCCGGAGTATCACAACCCAGTTGAAATTGGCGGACTGTACTGGCACTTTGTCGACATTATCTGGATTTATCTTTTTCCGTTGCTATACCTGATCGATCGAAAACCGCTAAAGTGAGCGCCATGTCTGAACCCATCGTTTCGAGCAAGCTTTATCTTGGCATCTGGATCACGCTGCTTTGCCTGACCGTTATCACCGCTGGCGTGTCCTTCATCGACCTGGGGCCGCTGAATACTGTCGTCGCTCTCGTAATAGCAACGTTCAAAGCCCTGCTGGTGGTCTTATTTTTCATGCACGTAAAATATGCCAGTGAGAAACTCAGCAAAATGGTGGTGGTCGCAGCTGTCTTCTGGCTTCTGCTTCTCCTGACGCTGAGTATGGCCGACTACGTGACGCGGCTTTGGAGCTGAGGCTCTAACCCTCTTTAATGTGTATACCTTGCAGCGCTGCCGTCTTTGCTTGAACATATAAGATCGAGGGCAGAGATGTCAGACGAGCTACCGCCAATCCTTCCTGGACAACCAGACTTCGTTGCCGGTAGACACTCTGGTCAGCGACTCCACGTGGATGCCCAGGCTCTGGCGGCCGATCTGCGCCGCCACGTTCGCGGCGGGGTCCGCTTCGATCGCAGCACCCGCGCTCTCTACGCAACCGACGGATCTAACTATCGTCAGGTTCCCATCGGGGTGGTCCTTCCTCGAGATGCTGATGACGTCGTCGCCACGGTTTCGCTTGCCTGTAAATACGGCGCTCCTATCCTGTGCCGAGGCGGTGGGACATCCCTTGCTGGCCAATGCTGCAACGTGGCCGTCATTCTGGACTTCTCCCGATACATGTCGAAGATTCTGGAGATTGATCCAGCCCGCCGCATCGCCCGGGTTCAACCTGGCGTGGTTCTAGATCATCTCCGCAACGCGGCTGAGAGACATCATTTAACGTTCGGTCCCGATCCCGCCACCCACGATCGCTGCACGCTCGGCGGAATGATTGGTAATAACTCCTGCGGGGTGCATTCCGTCATGGCGGGGAAGACCGACGACAACATCGAAGCGCTGGAAATTCTTACCTATGACGGTCTGCGCATGAAAGTAGGACAAACCAGCGATACAGAGTTAGAAAAAATCGTTAGTGAAGGCGACCGGCGCGGAGCAATCTATGCTGGCCTGAAGAGCCTACGGGATAAGTATTCTGAACTTGTCCGCCAGCGCTATCCCAACATTCCGCGCCGGGTTTCCGGATACAACCTGAATTACCTGCTGTCCGAGAACGGCTTCCACGTCGCGCGAGCGCTAGTAGGCTCGGAAGGAACATGTGTGACGGTGTTGGAGGCCACATGCCGTTTGGTGGAGAGCCCGCCGGAACGTGTGCTACTGCTGATCGCGTATCCCGACATTTACCAGTGTGCCGACCACGTGCCCGACGTGATGGCCCATAAACCAATCGGCCTGGAAGGAGTGGACGACCTGCTGGTCGAGTACACCCGGCGCAGGGGCATCAACTCCGAGGGGTTAGCTCTCCTGCCCCAAGGCGGGGGCTGGCTCTTTGCCGAGTTCGGCGCGAACACGGGGCAGGAAGCTGAAGCCCAGGCGCTCGGGTTGGTGGCAGCGCTGAGCCGAGGCCCAAATCCTCCACAGATGCACCTTTTCACCGACAAGCAGCAAATCAAGCGGGTGTGGGAAGTGCGGGAATCCAGCCTCGGTGTAATTTCTCACGTCCCCGGGGAGGCGCCGAACTGGGAAGGCTGGGAAGATTCCGCGGTCGCACCAGAGAAACTAGGCCGTTACCTGCGCGATCTGCGTAAGTTGATGAACAGCTATGGCTACGGGGGGAGCCTCTACGGCCATTTCGGCCACGGCTGCGTGCATAACCGCACCAACTTTGATTTGCTCACCAGCGAGGGTATCGCGAAATATCGAAAGTTCGTCGAGGAGGCCGCGGATCTAGTCGTGAGTTACGGAGGTTCGCTTTCCGGCGAACATGGAGATGGGCAGGCACGCGGTGAGCTGCTTCCCAAGATGTTCGGCCCTGAACTGGTGCAGGCTTTCCGTGAGTTCAAGGCGCTGTGGGACCCCGATTGGAGGATGAATCCCGGCAAGGTGGTCGAACCTAACAAGTTGGATGAGAACCTGCGTCTGGGTGCCGGCTACCACCCTTGGGAGCCGGAAACCCATTTTCAACTCCCGGAAGATCGCGGCAGCCTGGCGCAAGCCACGCTCCGCTGCGTGGGAGTGGGGAAGTGCCGTCACGACGAGGGCGGCGTCATGTGTCCAAGCTTCCGAGTAACGCAGGAAGAGGAGCACTCCACCCGAGGACGCGCCCACCTGCTGTGGGAGATGACCCAGGGCGAAGTGATCCGCGATGGCTGGCGAGACGAAGACGTGAAGCACTCGCTCGACCTTTGCCTTTCCTGCAAGGGATGCAAGAGCGATTGTCCCGTCGGAGTGGATGTGGCCACCTATAAGGCCGAGTTCCTGTCTCATTACTACGAAGGCCGCCTACGTCCGCGCAGTGCTTATGCGTTCGCAAACATCGATATCTGGGCGCGGTTGGCGTCGAACGCGCCGGGTTTGGCTAATCTGACCACGCAATTGCCATTCCTGCGTGACATTGCCAAGCTAGTTGTGGGCATGCCGCGGGAAAGAAACATTCCGGCCTTTGCCCCGCAAACCTTCCGCAACTGGTTCACCCGCCGCCCCCCGCGGAATATTGGGGCATCCGCGGTACTGTTGTGGCCCGATACATTCAACAACTATTTCCTGCCCGATACAGCCAAGGCTGCAGTAGACGTGTTGGAAGCTGCCGGCTTTCAGGTGCGGCTGCCAGCCGCAAGCCTGTGTTGTGGGCGTCCATTGTACGATTTCGGCATGCTTGACCGTGCTAAGACCTTGCTACTGAAAATCTTGGATGCGCTTGCAGAGCAAATCGAAGGCGAGGTCCCCATGGTTGTGCTGGAGCCAAGTTGCGCTGCAGTCTTTCGCGACGAACTAATAAATCTATTCCCCAATGACGCTCGGGCCTGCGGCCTATCACGGCAAACGTTTCTCCTCAGCGAGTTTTTGGAAAAGAAGGCCAAGCATTTCGAATTGCCGCAACTAGCCCGCAAGGCTCTGATCCACGGCCACTGCCATCACAAATCGATCATGAAGATGAGTGACGAAGAGGCGGTCCTCAAGCGCATGGGCATTGAATATCAGGCGCCGGCACCCGGCTGTTGCGGTATGGCAGGTTCCTTTGGCTTTGAGGAAGACAAATATGACGTCTCCGTCGCGATTGGCGAACTGGAGCTTCTACCCGCCGTTCGCAGAGCCTCGCCCGGTTGCCTCATCATCGCTGACGGCTTCAGTTGCCGGGAGCAGATCGCTCAATGCACTGACCGCCACGCCCTGCACCTAGCGGAGGTCGTTCAGATGGCGATGTGGGCAGATACCGTGCCCGTTGACAATGCTTACCCCGAACGCATCGGAGTCCGACACCAGCAGGCGGAGGTGAAGCAGTCTATGAGAAAGACCAGTCTGGCGCTAACGGGCGTAGCGACTGCTGTGGCAATATTGTGGACACTCGTCCATCGCGAATAGCCAACCTGCTGATTACAAATACATTAGCTATTATTACTGCATTGCCTCCCAGAGCGGCTTGATTTCTGGGAAAATAGGGAGGCCGAGATGGAATCTCCCATCCTCGGCCTAGGCCTTACTTTCATATGATCCGGGACAGCGAAAATTTGCTCATGGTCACCGACGTCTCGCCTGTGGCGAAGGCGGAACCAGCCATTCAGGCGTCGGTCCACGGTTCGGTCCTGGTGCTTATCCAATTTGACGTCTGCGAGGAGATTCGGCTTGATCAGTTGCGCCAAATCTTCGGGGCGCGGACGCTGGAGCAGCCTACCTTCAAGCACCCGGCCCCCGGCTACGTCCGCTATCAGCGACCCCCGGTTGTAGAACCCATCGAGCCTCTGGTGCTCGAAAGCGGCGAGCAACTGCAGGGACAGATCAAGTATTACGACTACGGTGTGCTCAGCGTGGTCTTCGAGCTGCCGTTTTCAGGCGACTGGGACACACTGGTGCTCCTGGGGAGCCGCTGGGTGTCAGATGTGGACTTCGAACGCCACGCGGCGCGCATTGCGCGCCAGAAGCTGGAGCGGGCGGCGCCTGCCCTGGTCAAGCCCTACCCGGACTGGCTGAGCGAAGATTACTTTATCTTCCACGTGCGCGAGATAACTGGCTCGCCTTCCGCCGCCGAACTGTGTGCCTCCCAAGGAGCGCGTATCGCGCAGATTGTGCGTGGCGAAACTGCTCAGCTTTCCGACGGCGAGCGCAATGAAATTCTGCAGTCACGCATTTCTTATTACCCTAACGACCTGGCCGTGATCGGCTGGAATGCTGCCTTCCTCTATGACACTGACGCCGGCGCGGAGACCGCCATCCAGTTATTGGAGTACGCGAATTCCCAGTTGCTGGAATTCCGGCATTACGACGAACTCCTGACCCACGAATTGGAACGTGTGTACGATTCTTTCGACAAAGGCACTGGCATGCTGTCCCGTTGGCGCCTGGGACGTGCGGCCACCAAGCTACATACCGTTCTACTGGACGTGACCGAGTTAACCGAGCACGCCGACAACGCCATCAAGTTCCTCAGTGACATGTTCTCCGCCCGTCTGTACAAGCTGGCGGCGGCCAAAGTCGGTGTCCCTGACTATAAAGACCTAGTGACCCAAAAACTGCAAACCGCCGAGGACCTCTACCGCTTCATGATGGATCAGTTCAATCAGAGCCGAGCTTTCGTGCTCGAACTCATGGTCGTGATCATTCTGATCATCGAATTGGTCTACTTCTTTCGCGGCAAGCCCATCTAATTGAGAACTAGCAACCGAGAACCGAGAACTGGTTTTCAACTCCTAGCCAGGATCACCTCCGCCGGTCTATTCTAAGTTCCCATTTTGTCGTCTTAAGGAAACCAAATGCGAGGGCTCACCGGCAAGCGTGTCCTGATCACGGGTGGAGCAAGCGGGATTGGGGCTGCGACTGCGGCACGCTTTCTGGAAGAAGGCTCGGTCGTATGTGTGCTTGACCGCGACGTTCAGGGCCTCAAGCAGATCCAGACGCACTTGCCGAAGCTCGCCGGTACGCTAAATGCCGACGTCTCAAACCTTAAGCAGGTTGAGGCGGCTTTTGCCGACGCTGTCCGCATGATGGGCGGCCTAGACGTGCTAGTGAATAACGCCGGCATCAGCATCCGCCATAACTTTCTGGACATCACGCCCCAGGAATGGGACAAAGTCATCGCCGTAAATCTGACTGGGGTCTTCTATGTGGCCCAGACCGCCGCCAGGCATATGTGGGAGCGTGGCAGCGGAGTGATTCTTCAGACTGCCTCGACTAACGGCCTCGTCGGCCAGCCCTACTATGCCGACTACAACGCCACAAAAGCTGGAGTCATCGAGCTGACCAAGTCCATGGCTCTGGAACTCGCGCCCAAAGTTCGAGTCTGCGCAGTCGCCCCGGGATACGTGCTAACGCCCATGCAGCGTGCCGAATATACCGACGAGATGCTGGAAGAGCTAAATCGCAAGATTCCTCTCCGCCGCCACGCCCAGCCTGAGGAGATCGCGGCCCTGTTCGCGTTCTTGGCGTCTGACGACGCCGCGTACATGACGGGGCAGGTCTATACGATTGACGGTGCGGAGACCGCAGGAGGGCTGGCCAGCCGGTGAGTGGAGGACAGCTTAACGGTAAGGTCGCGCTCATCACCGGCGGCGCTTCCGGCATAGGACGGGCAACGGCGCTGCTTTTTGCCCAGGAAGGTGCGTCGGTCGCAATCGCGGACCTGAATCAGCAGGCGGGAGACGCGGTCGTCCAGGAGATCGTACAGAATGGAGGTCGGGGTTTCTTTCAGACCGCCGATGTTACAAAACTTGCCGCTTGTGAGCGCGTAGTGGCAAATACATCGCGAGAACTGGGCGGGATTCACGTTCTCTTCAACAATGCGGGGATCATCCGGCGCGCCTCCGTTGTCGAGCTCAGCGAAGCAGACTGGGACCGGGTGATGGCCGTCAATGTAAAATCCATTTTTCTGATGTCGCGCCAAGTTATCCCAATCATGGAGAAGGCCGGCGGAGGTTCCATCATCAATATGGCATCAGGCTGGGGACTTGTTGCCGGCCCGAAGGCGGCGGTGTACTGCGCGTCTAAAGGCGCAGTGGTGTTGCTCACTAAAGCCATGGCCATAGACCACGGCCCGTCTAGCATTCGCGTAAACTGCATCTGCCCCGGGGACACCGATACCACGATGCTGCGCGACGAAGCCCAGCAACTGGGAGAATCGATCGAGCGCTTTCTCGAAGAATCCACCCAGCGTCCTCTAGGCCGCGTAGGCAAGCCGGAGGAGGTTGCGCAGGCAGCGCTGTACTTGGCAAGTGATGCAGCGTCGTTCGTGACCGGCACTGCGCTCGTCGTAGACGGTGGGGGCTTGGCAGGGTCGTAGCTTGGGCCACACCTATGCGCCTGGCAAACAAAGTCGCTCTCATAACGGGTGGGACGTCCGGCATCGGTGAAGCCTCGGCGCTCCTCTTTGCCAAAGAAGGCGCCAAAATAGCCATAGCCGGCCGCAACGAAAAGCGTGGCCATTCCGTGACCGAGCAAATTTTGAAAGAAGGTGGTTCCGCCATTTTTATCCGTACCGATGTCAGGAAATCGGAAGAATGCCGCCGCGCCGTCGACGAAACCGTGCACGCTTTCGGTCGCCTGGACATCCTGTTCAACAACGCCGGTATTTTCTATCCCCACACCGCCCTTGATTGCACCGAAGAAGAATGGGACCTCCAAATTGACATCAACCTGAAGGGCACTTTCCTAATGTCGAAGTCCGCACTGCCTGGCATGATCCAGCAGGGCAGCGGCGTAATCATCAACAATAGCTCCGGCTGGGGGATCGTGGGTGGCGACGCGGCGGTGGCATACTGCGCTTCCAAAGGCGGCGTGGTTCTTCTGACCAAGGCGATGGCGATCGATCACGGGCGGCAGGGTATCCGGGTGAATTGCATCTGTCCCGGAGACGTAGATACGCCCATGCTTCCAGGGGACGCGCGTATGCGCGGTTTGAAATGGGAAGATTATCTGGCAGGTTGCAGCAACCGGCCCTTAGGGCGGATAGGAACTGCCAACGAAATCGCCAAAGCCGTTCTGTTTCTCGCTTCCGACGACACGTCGTTCATGACCGGAGCTGCGCTTGTGGTGGATGGCGGCGGCACGGCCGACTAGGTCGTTGCCGGCACGCTCGGTCCGTTACGTGGGCACTGAGGAGCATTGACGAAGACAGCTCCAAGCCGCCATGCTTCTCGCTCGCAGAAATGGTTTCGCCGCGCTCAACAATCGCTGGTCGAAGGCGTGAACTCCCCTTCGCGCGGCTTATCCGTATACACTGCTGGTCCAATCTTTCTCGAGCGCGGCCAGGGTTCGCGCGTCTGGGACGCCGACGGCAACGAATACGTGGATTTCATGATGTCGTTTGGCGCGCTCATCCATGGCCATGCGCATCCCAAGCTGGTTGACAAGGTTTCGCAGGCAGCGGCCGAGGGCGCACACTTTGCGGCCGCAACCTCGGCAGAGGTTGACGCCGCCGAGCGCTTCTGCCGAATGGTCCCATCCGCTGAAGTGGTTCGCTTCACCAACAGCGGCAGCGAAGCCACCATGCTGGCCTTGAGGCTAGCGCGTGCCCACACGGGACGGCACAAATTCCTGAAGTTCGAAGGGCACTATCACGGCTGGTACGATCCTTATCTTTTGAATGCACACGGCCATCCCTTGGAGCAACTGGGTTCGCGGGAAAACCCGGCCCGGATTCCTGACTCGCAAGGCATTCCGCCGACCACCTTTGACGACGTGGTGCTCGCGCCATGGAATGACGTGGACAGCATTGAGCGCGTGTTGCGCGAGCATGGCCGCGAACTCGCGGCCGCTATCACCGAGCCAATCATGGCCAACATGGGCTGCATTCTCCCGCGCGATGGCTTTCTCAAGCGACTCCGCGAACTCATTCGCGACTACGGTGTGCTGCTCATTCTCGATGAAGTCGTCACCGGGTTCCGCTACGCGCCTGGCGGTTGTCAGGAGTACTACGGACTCCAGCCCGATATCAGCACCTTCGGCAAGGCGCTGGGCGCCGGATTTCCCGTGGGCGCCGTGACGGGTCCGCGCTCTATTCTCGATCGCATGCGCTGGGGCGACGGCATGGTCCTGCACTATGGAACCTTCAACGGACACCGCCTTACCATGAAGGTGGTCGCCGCTAACCTCGATCTACTATCTACCGATGGTGCATATCGCAAGCTTCATGCAATGGGCGATGCGGCAATTGCTGGATTGCGCGAAGTATTTCGCCGGCGCAACGTCAAGGCGATCGTGCAGGGGTTTGGCCCCATGTTCCAGATCTATTTCACCGATCGGGAGGCCATTCACGACTATCGCGATTACTGCACCTATGTGGATACTCAGCGCTATTCTCGCTTCGTCCATCGCTTGCTCGACAAGGGCATCTACATGACGCCATCCAATGGACTGCACTGGATCATCTCCACCGCGCACAGGGATGAAGATATTGCGTTGCTGATCGAGGCTGTGGACCGGGCTTGCGTAGACCTCGCGTGAAAGCCGTGCGAAAAAGTGCGACCGTCTTTTTAGGCGGAGGTCGGATCACGAGCGCACTTGTGGCCGGCCTCCGGCTCTCTGGATATGAGAAGCCCATCGTCGTGCATGACCGCCATCCTCGCAAAGTGCTGCGTCTCAAACAGCAGTACAGAGTGATCGTCGAACATAATCTCGGCAAGGCGGTGCAACAAGCTCATCTTCTGATCATCGCGGTGAGGCCGAACTCAGTCCGTGAATTGCTAGACAGAATCGGGAAGATTAGCCACCCCGTGACCGCCGTCAGCCTCGCAGCGGGTGTTCCTCTGGCCAAGTTGCGGGCTGGAGCGGGACCGCCGGTGCGTTGGGCCCGTGCCATGCCCAGTCCGGTATGCCGCAGTCGGCGCGGTCTGACAGCGGTGGTGTTTGACCCCGAGCTCTCACGCTCGGAACAGCAAAAGGTAAAGCAATTTTTTGGCAAAGTCGGGCCCGTTGTAGAAATTCCTGAGAACCAGTTCGATGCCTTCACCGTGACCTACTCCTGTAGCCACGGCTATCACGCCCTTGCGGTATTGACGGCAGCCGCCGAGAAGTTGGGGCTCAGTCGCAGAATGGCACAGATTGCAGCCCTGCACGCTCTCACGGATGGTCTTATCGCCTGGCGTGAGGGCAAGACATCGCTGCAGAATCTGCTGCACGAGGCAGCCACGCCGGGCGGTATTTCGGCGGCAGCCATGGCCAGCATGAAGAAGTCTGGATATACGCGAGCCGTCGAACGAGGTCTGCGGGCGGGTATGGCGCGGGCAAGGAAGAATGCGAAACGGTGATAGTTTCCAGAACTCGGTCGGCTATGAAATCAATCTTCGCGCCAATCGCATCAGACGCACGACGCGATACAACGGGAACAGAGGGCCGGGCAATCGGACCGAGCTCCACTCCCCGACGCTTGGGGTGAAAGCCAATCGCCCCACAAAACGCAATCGATCCCGCCACCGTTCTCGCACATCCATCATTAGCCGGAAATAAGCCATCGATTCCGTGTGGTATTCCGTTCTCTGCGCCACGATTGGCAGAATTTTATCTGCAAGCCCTTCGGCAGCGCGATCGTTGCGGATGCGCTCCTGTACTGGTTGCGGCATGCGTGTCCCAAGAAGTCGGGCAGCCAAGATGAAAGTCACCGCTACGATTCGTTCGATGCCCAACCGCTGGGCGTGGTCCTGAACGACGACCCAGTCGACTGACTGGGATAACTCCGCAATGTCGCACAGCCAGGAAAGCTGTACCCATACATGCTTGGCGGCGTGAACGCAGAGCACCACCATTAAGTCTTCCTTGCAAAGCGTGCGCAAAGAATGTCCGCCTAAACTCAGGACCATGGACCGGCTGAAAAACGCGTCGACGTCGAAGTTGATCGAATAGAAACGTGGCAGAATCCGCCACTGCATTTCCAACAGGTTCCGGCCGAGAGAGCTGTCGAATGCGTATTCATACCCGGACTCGAGATAAGCGCGGTTTTGCCACGGGGTCAGCTGAAGCGCGGGCTTGTATCCCAGTTCGAGAAGTGCGGCCTTGACTTTCGCCAGGTCCGCCTCGTGGATCAGCAGATCCAGATCCGAAAACTGACGCAGCGCAACATTGCCGTAGAGAATTTCAGCCAGGACGGGACCCTTATATGGCAGAGTCTCAATGCTGTTTCTCTGCAAGTGACTGAGAATCCTGAGCAATTCGCGAGTGAGCCAGAGGGTCTGCCGCGCGTTAGCTTCGTAGTGCTGCTGAAGCAAAGGCAACGCTTGGGGTATGACATTGGATGCCGACAGACGTTGATATAGCTGAGGTATCACGGCGTGGTGCCCGGCAAGCTGGAGAAGCCGCTTCCAGTCCAGCGGACCTTCAAGAATCTCGCGGATACGTTCGTCGCCAGAAGCGTGGGCGCAGCAGGCGAGCAACAAGTCGAACTCGGTGCTGGAGACGAATGCTCGCACCTGTGGTCGCTCAGGCTTGGCTGGCGGGACTGTCGGCATTGGCGGGGCAGAGGGCATACGGGAGGGTGGTTTTTTCGAAATTAGCCGCTCCACTCTGGCGCGGAAAGTTCTGCGATCGCCACTATAATACCGTTGTCTTTGCGGGATACTCTTGCAATAGAAAAATGGATAGTGTCATCCTCCAGTCGGTCAGCAAAGTTTTCCGGCACCGCCCCGCTATGTTTAACTGGATGGGCCGGGAACGAAGAGGAGAAACTCATGCCTTGGATGGGATCTCCCTTCGAGTTTCCAGCGGCAAGGTGCTTGTTCTGCTGGGTCCCAACGGCAGTGGAAAAACAACCATTCTGAAGCTGGTATCCACCATGCTCCTTCCCGATGCCGGGAGTGTCCTGGTCGAAGGCGCCGACACCTACACAGATCCCGATCATGTGCGTCGACATGTGGGTTTTGCGGTTTCCACTGAAAGGTCATTTTTCCCTCGACTTTCGGCTCGGGAGAATCTCGATTTCTTTGCCGCCTTGGATGATGTCCCTCGCCGCTCACGACCTCGTCAAATTGAACTTGTGCTGGAACGGACCGGCTTGCTCGACGCTGCGGACACTCTGGTCATGAAGTTTTCCAGTGGCATGTACCAGCGCTTGGGCATCGCGCGGGCACTCATTAAAGAGCCCTCAGTCATCTTGCTGGACGAGCCAACGCGCAGCCTTGACCCAGCGGCGGCGACCCACTTTCAGACTCTCATCCGCGCCCTTCCCGCCGGAGGCTCGACTGTCATTCTGGCCACACACAGCCTCAACGAGGCCGCCGCGGTGGGCGATTTTGCTGCCGTGCTGGATAAGGGCCGACTGGCGGGCTACCGGAAAATTACTGGCGCGGATGCGGACGAGCTGCGCTCCTTCTATTTTCAGACCACTGGTGAACTGGATGAGGCGGCACCGTTGACCTCCAGGAGCTGGCGATGAGACTGGCCGGCCCGCTCGACAAAATGCTCGCCATCCTGCGCCGCGACCTCTTGACCGCCATCCGCTATCGCTCAGGCTTTCTGATTACCGCGGCCGGAACGGCAGCCGAACTGGCCGCGTTTTATTACCTCTCTCGTGCTATCGGTCCCTCATTCCGTCCCGAGGGAATGGATTACTTCCCCTTCGTGCTGGTGGGCACCGGCTTCTACACATTTTGGCTCCTGGGTATCAGCGCTTTCCTGCAGATCGTGCAGGAAGCGCAACAGACGGGCACTCTGGAAATACTGGTCACCACCTCTACATCCGCGCCGTTGTTGGTTCTACTGAGTGCCCTTTCCGCGTTTGGCCGAAATACGATCCAACTGCTCCTTTTTATCGGAGCAGGCCTTCTGTTATGGCGAGGCGCAATTCCCAGCCCAAATGTCGCAGCTTGCGCACTGATCTTCCTGCTGTCGCTCCTGATCGCGGTCGCGCTCGGCATTCTCGCTGCCGCCTTGCAATTGGCCATTCAAAAGGGATCTGCAGTCGTGTGGTTGCTTGGGTCCGGCGTGTGGTTTCTGACCGGAGCCCTGTTTCCCGTCGCGACTCTCCCCTGGGCGCTGCGCGTGCTGTCCGACCTGATTCCCATCACTCACTCCCTCTACGGAATGCGCATGGCACTTCTTGAAGGCGCGAGTTTCGCAGCTCTGGAACCCGAAATCATGGTGCTGAGCATTTTTTCCCTGACACTGCTGCCTTTCAGCCTCCTGATTTTTTCCCACACCTTAAGGCGCGCAAGGTTTCTCGGCACGCTCTCTTTCTATTAAGACGCAAGGCCAGTCGGGCTTGGCTTCCGGGCGTCCGAGGAGTTAACAAAGGTTTAGCATTTGGCTTCCTGTCTGTTGTACACTGCGCTATCTTAGGACTCGTGCTTCGTTCGCAAGGCAGACGTAACCGTCTAGCGCATTGGTATTTCTATGACTCAGAGGAACCGGCCTTCTGCAGAAGACAGGAGCGCACCGAGCCAGACTAAAGCCAAGAAGCCGTACAAAAGGCCAGAGTTTCGCTACGAGCGGGCATTCGAGACGCTGGCCTTGGCTTGCGGAAAGATCAGCGGCACCCAGCATCAGTGCCACGGTCACAAGAAGGTGTCATAGGCTGTTACCGATGAACGCTGAGGCCTGCGAGCAGCGAAAGTGCAGTCTGGCGGCCGAGGGGCTGCAGTCGAGCGGCAAATTAAAATTGCGCGCCACGGGAGCCAGCATGCTACCCACGTTGTGGCCAGGCGACCTTCTTACTATCCAATATAGTAATTTTGATCAAATGGAACACGGTGACGTCGTGCTTTTCTTGCGCGATGGTCGCTTCTTTGTTCATCGTGTTCTCAGCAAAACCAGATTAGAGCACGAGTTCCTTATTACTCGCGGTGACTGCATGCCGCAGGCCGATCCGCCCGTGCGTCCAGGCGAATTGCTGGGTAAGGTTACGAAAATTCAACGTGACAGTTGGTTCCCTGCACCTACGCTGAAGCTTGGTCCATTCCGTCAAATTTTCGGCCGGATGCTTTGTCATTGCAATCTGCTCCAGCGTATCGTCATGCGACTCGACGCTCAGCGCAGGAGTTCCAGATCTCGTTTTGAAGCTACAGTTGCCGGGCCAGCGTGAAGGCAGGAGAACTGTAAAACACGGAGCCAGAGAGAGTGCCCCAAGATCATGAGATCGCGGTGGAAATCGGGGGCTTTTCTATCCTGCTGCGCACTCAGGATCGAATCTTTCGTGACATGCTGGTTAGCAGGTACGCCGGTTTTGTCGGGTCTGCTTCACAACCCAGGTTCGAGTTTGATGTGGATCTGACCGCGCCGTCCGAGTTGCCGGAGTCGGAATCGGAGGACGACGTTCGGGTCGAAATGCGGGATGGAATGTGGCGCTTACGCCGAGGAGATTTTCGTGCGCACTGGGACCCTCGGGCAGGGCGGGGACGCATTCGTCAGTCAGCCAACCCCTACTCCATCGATTCCGTGCTGCGCATCGTACACACTTTGATTCTGGCCAAGGAAGGCGGATTCCTCCTCCACGCCGCGAGCGCAGTCCGGAATGACCGGGCGTTTCTTTTCTCTGGCATCTCCGGAGCGGGCAAAACCACGATTGCCTGTCTCGCGCCTCGTGATGTCACCGTGCTAACCGACGAAATCTCCTACATTCGCCGCACTCAGTACGGTTATCGCGCTTGCGGAACTCCCTTTGCCGGGGAACTCGCGCGCGTCGGCGAGAATTGCTCGGCGCAGCTATCCACACTTTTTTTTCTCGTCAAGGGACCCCAGAACAAGATCGAGCCTGTTGACGCACCCGAAGCCGCGCGTCTCCTGCTCAGAAATATCCTCTTTTTCGCTGAGGACGCGAAGTTGGGTACTGGGCTAATTCCGTGTTGCTGATTTTGTGCGAGGCCAAGGCAAACCGCTGCTCTTGTGTGCCCTAAAAGTCCGAATGGCAGCTTCTAACTGCTTGGTTCTTGTCGTGGAAGTTCGGAGTTTCCGCTCAGCCTCTTGTATCGCCTCATCCCATGAGCTAGGCTTGGCCACTCCTTTTGCAGAATTTACTTGACTTTTATGCAATTGCATAATATCCTCGCTGTAGTTTATGGCCTATGTATACAATGACGCTTTGAACGCTGCCCGAGAGGAACTTCTTTCTGCGATCAGACAACGCGATCACTGGACTATGGAAGTTGTAAGACTTCAGCAGCTCGTAAAGTCCCTGGCGATCACGACTTCTAGGAATCTTTTTCACCACGCCCAGGCCGATATTGTTGGGTTTCAGGAAATCGTGCTCACCGCCGTCCGCATGGCCCCCGTGCCCATGAGCCCAACGGATATAAGAAATAATCTTGCGCTGGCGGGATACGACCTGAGCCGATACTCGAACCCGCTGGCAGTCATTCATAGCGCCCTCAAGCGACTCACAAAGAGCCGCCAGCTTTACGAATGTGAAGTTGGAAGATATTGCCCGGTTCCGGATCAGATCATCGCCCCGAGAAACGCGAAATGACTTTGGACGCAAATGCGAAACGCCCTGCGATTCGAGCGCAGAGCGTTTTCTTGAGAAAGGAGAACAGTGAAAATCGTGATCGTTGTTCGATTCACTGCTCAGGGGCCCACGGTGGAAATTACCGTTGTGCCACCGGGATAACCCATAACCCTTAACAATCAGTGCCCCGCTTCCTGCGCAAACAGGTTGCGGGGCTAATCCAAAGCGCGGAGTGACCCACGCCTCAGACCCAAAGCTATTTTGGCTGGTTTCTCCGCAGAACGCAAGCGGAGAAACCCCATGACCTGCCTCAAGTGCCAGCACCAAACCTGCAAAAAGTTCGGGTACTTCGGTAAGCGCCGCATTCAACGCTGGCGCTGCAATTCTTGCCACGCGACCTTTGCCGATCCCACTAGCCCTAAGGCGTTCGGCTCCCACCACACCGATCCCGAGACTGCGGCAAAAGCCCTGTCCCTCATGCTTGAGGGAATGAGTATTCGCGCCATCTCGCGTTTCACAGGATTGCACAAGAACACGATTTTGTCTCTTATGGTGACGGCAGCGGCGAATGCGCAGCGTGTTCTCGATTCCAAGGTTCGCGGAGTTAAAGCCAATTACGTGCAGTGCGATGAACTCTGGTGCTACGTGGGCAAGAAGGCGCGGCACGTTCGCAGCGGCGACCCCGCCGAACTTGGTGACCAGTGGATTTTCATCGCGCTTGACCCGGAAACAAAACTGATCCCTTGTTTCGAGATCGGGAAGCGCACCCGCGAAACCACGATGGCATTTCTCTCCGGCTTGCAGAAGCGCCTTGCAGCGGGCCGATTCCAGTTGACCACTGATGGCTTTCACTTCTACGAGCGGGGAGTCGAGGACGTGTTCGGCGGAACTGTGGACTTCGCGCAGCTTGTAAAGCTCTTCGGAGACTACGGCCAGCATGGGAATGAGCGGTACTCCCCAGGACACATCACGGAGGTTATATCCAAAGTCCGCGATGGACGGCCCGATCCCGCACATATCAGCACGTCTCATATCGAGCGGTCGAATTTGAGTCTGCGTATGCACGTGCGTCGTTTTACACGGCTTACCAATGCGTTCTCTAAGAAGCTCGATAACCTCAAGGCTGCGGTGACTCTGTACTTCGCTTGGTACAACTTCTGCCGCGTTCATCAAACTCTGCGCGTCACGCCTGCGATGCAGAGTGGACTAACGGATCACGTGTGGGAGATGGGGGAATTGCTTGCGGCTCAGGCTTAATTTCGAGCGTGAACGCACAACCGAGATGCAAGCGGGAAACTGCTGCCAGCGCGTCCGACAGCACTTGGAATTCCTCTTTGTGGTCAGTCCCGTCGGGCATCTCCGTCCAGTCGCAGCCGCAATTCGGGCAGTCGCTGGGTGGGCTTGGGCTTTTCTCCATCGGCAGCGATAGGCTGGCGCGGCACTTCCTGCAATCGAAGCGCATCCCAAGGATGTCGGCCAGTTCGATGAACTTCCGAGTCTGTGTGGTCATTCCCAATCGTAATCCGGACAGTCAAGTCCTGCGCAGTCTGGTAGTGGTGTAGTTTGAAATCCCACCGACTGGCAATGTAAACGGGGCTATGGGAAACTATTTGCATGCCGACCCAAACACCAAAAGTGGGCGATACGGTCCTTGTCAAAGATCCAAAATACGCCGGAACATATGTAGTAACCAAAGTTGACCCTCAGAAGAAAGTCGCTGATGTTAAGAGCACAAAGGGTGTATTCGTTCTGCACAGAGATGTGCCTTGGGATCTAATTTCACCCTCGGCCTAGAATGACGGAAAGATTTGACGCAGCAACACAGAATTAGCCCACTACCCGAAGTTGGTCAAAATGCTTTTTCGCTCCGCCTGTGAGTTCGTCGAAAGTGTTATGGTAAGGCGGCTGACGTTCGTTCCTGACCAGCGGGTTTGGGACTTGATCCAATGAGTAATAAATACATTGCCCGCAGTTCCGCCATTGCCGCTCGAATGCTGGGCGGAGAGATGATGATCATGTCCGCCGTGGACTCCACCTTCTTCACCCTGAATGAGGTGGCCACCGCCATCTGGCAGTCGGCAGACGGCCGCACTCCACTTTCCGAAATCGTAGGCGGCGTCATCGAGCAGTTCGAGGTCGAACCCGGCGTGGCACTCCGCGACGCCGAGCGATTCGTCGAAGAGCTTTCCCCCCACGGCATTTTGCTGGTTTCGGATCGTCCGATCGATGATCCATGTACTGGGTCCAGGGAGACAGCATGAGTCTCATGCAGCAGATGAATCAGCGGGCCATGGAACTGGGTGTTCCTCTCGCCATCCATCTGGACGTAACGTACCGTTGCAACGAACGCTGCGTTCACTGCTATCTGGATCACGACGATCACGGCGAAATGAGCACCGCCGAGATCGAAGACGTGCTGGATCAACTGGCCGAGGCAGGCACTTTTTTTCTGACCCTCAGTGGCGGGGAAGTGCTGATGCGACGCGACTTTTTCGACATTCTGGAATATGCCCGTCGCCTGCGCTTCAATGTCAGAATCAAGACCAACGGCGTGATGATCCGCCAGCGTGAAGCCAAACGGATGGTGGAGTTGGGAGTCGAGAACATACAAATCAGCATCTACTCCCACCGCTCCGAAGTGCATGACGCTATCACTAAACTACCGGGCTCGCTGAAGCGGAGTGTGGAAGCGATTCGCTTTCTGAAATTACAGGGCTTGAAGGTTGTGATCGCTAATGTTCTGATGACGGCCAACAGCCGCGACCATGCAGGAGTGCAGGCACTGGCCCGCGAGCTCGGGGTTACCTACACTTTGGATCCGACGATCACTCCGAAGATGGATGGAGACACTTCAATCCTCAGTTTGCGTATTCCTGGTTCAGAGTTGAATGCAGTTTTTCACAATCCGGGCCTCGTGGGAAACGTAGAAAAATTTTGTGCCCCCCCGCCCCCGCCCGACGAGGGTATCATGGACGGATATCCTTGCAGTGCCGGTCACACAGCGGCCTACATCACTCCCTATGGCGACGTTTTTCCCTGCGTGCAGTTTCCCCTGCCCAGTGGCAATGTACGAAAACAGAAATTCATCGACATCTGGCGCGATTCGCCGGCCTTGCATGAGGTTCGCTCGATTCGCGCTAAAGACCTACCCGTATGCTCGACTTGTAGCCATGTTGGCACCTGCACTCGCTGTCCCGGTCTTGCCTACATGGAAGGCAGCATGCGCGGGCCCTCGACCGCGGATTGCGAGAAGTCGTTCCATCGCACCGGCATTCCCTCCGCGAACATGCTCCGCAAGGCCCGAGCAAATAGTTCCGGTCCGCTCATTCAAATTCAGCTGGTCGCCATTTAAAAGGCGCGAAGAGTCTTCCTGAGGCGACCGAAATCGGGAAGGTCACCCCCAGCCCTTGAGCTCGCCGGCATTACAGTTGAAGGGCGACGCCTCCGTTACTTTGGTGTCCGTTTCTGCCAGCGAGATCAACGCCAATCAGAATTTCGCACGTAAAATCTTGAACAAGCCCCGCAATATGGAATCAACCGCAAAATCGCACGATACACCGACTCGCCGCACACGCGTTCGAGCTCAAATCCCGCTTCGCGTGACCAGTTTGGATCCGGCCACACAGCTCTCAGAAAGCTGCCACACTCTGGTCGTGAACCCACACGGCTGCGGAGTGCGCCTTCCATGCCCTCTGGAGCCAGGAACGCCGGTGCGGCTGGACGATCTTCCCGGTGGCAATCACGCAACTGCTCGCGTGGCAAACTGCGTCCCGCTCGGAACTGAGAATAAGTACTGGCTGGTTGGGCTGGCGCTTGATCAGATTGGAAATGTTTGGTGCATTCATCCCGCTCCCGCGGATTGGGAAGTCGACCCGGCGTCCCTTGCGCCCGTTACCTCTTCCACGTTGCCCACCAAGAAGAACGAATGGCCTTACTCGCAATTCTCCAACCGCGGGGAGTTCCATCCCGGCCGAAAGTAGATTGTGAGAGCGGTTGCTAGCCGGCTTCGTTAACTGAAACTCCTCGCCAAGTAGCTGGGCCTGTGGACCTTATCCAAAGCGGCTGCCAGCAGGACGGCGGAATCCACCCATAAAATCGTCCAGTTCTTGCAAGGAGAATGGCCTTCGCAGAATCGAGGACCCCGTAACAAAGGCGTAATCCTGTTGGGGATTCTTCTGCCGCATGGCATCGATAAACTTAACCCCGCCAGCGCTGGATCCGCGCACAAATGTCAGATCAATAACAACAAGATGATATGGCCCTTGATTGCAGTAGATGCGAAACGCCTCATCGCAATTTGTCGCCAGCCCAACTTCGTAACCCAGCCGGTTAAGCATTACTCCCGTAGCTTTCACAGTGGTTTCATCCGGCTCCACCACCAAGACTTTCATGCGTCCCCCTTTTCACAGCCCGTGGAATATCGAGCAGTAGCTCAGTTTGATTGTCATCCTGAACAAGCGTTTTTTGCGCAGTGAAGGATCTAGGCGAGCCGCGCGAAGCGTCGCGTTCTTTGCGACGCAATAATCGCACGTTCGGCTCGCTTCTACCTTAAACTGAGCCACTACCGAATATCGCCGTCGACCTGCGGACATTCTAACGCCCGCATCCCTTGCCGATGGACGCGGATGGTTCCACCAAGAACGAAGGGGGAGCCGCTTTCTTCGCGAATCAACGGTTCAGCAGTTTTGAGAAGTAGCGGTTGTCGTAGAACATGGTGGAATTGTGCACAAACTCCAGCACACGGTGCATTTTCTCGCGGTCCTCGCGATTCATGTCGTTGAACCGAACCGCGATCCCCGATCCCGGATCGATTCGAACCACGCTGCCCTCAGCCTGCATCTTGCCATCGTCGATGGAAAAAACCAATTTAAGCTTGGAGCCAGGAGGCAAGATAGCGCTGGTCTCCACGTAGCAGCCCCCCAGACTGACGTCGATAAGATTACCGAGGACGGGGATTTCTTCATCGTGGGGCTGCAACTCAATCGTGACCCTGCACTTCATCCGCGGATAGAGCCGGCGATTTTTTCGCGAGGGTTGCCGCTGTTTCTCCAGGTACATGCGGCGATCGGCTTCCGCGAGCAATCCTTCGGCATCCTGTCCGTCTCCGGGATACGACGCCTGTCCTACGCTCAGCGAAAGAATATCTTCGCTACAGACTTCTTTGCCGGCATGCTTGGCGAGTTCACGCAATTGCTCGGCTTTCTTGGCAGCCGCGTCCGCGGGCAGGCCGGGGGCTACGACCACAAATTCGTCGCCGCCCATCCGAGCCACGTAGTCGTATTCGCGGCAGCTGTCCTTTAAAGCCTGCGCGAACAGGCGCAGTACACGATTGCCCTCCAGATGACCGAAGCGGTCGTTGATCTGCTTGAAACCATCCATATCGCTGACCATCACGATTAGAGTCGAGTTGTCCCGTTTGCAACGCGCCAGCTCGCGGTCGAGTTGCAGAAACAGTGACCGGGCGTTCGGCAATCCCGTGAGATAGTCGGTAGTGGCGGAACTCTCCGCTTGCTCGTATTTCAGCGCGTTTTCGATGGCCAGGGCCATCTTGGAACTGATCGCCAACAGAATTCGCAGGTGATCGGAAGTGAATGCGTCTACCTCCGCGTGGTAAAGGGCGAGCACGCCGACTACTCCGGCTAACCCCTCCAGCGGGATCGCCATGGCCGAGCGCAAAGTGCTGAATTTCGTCGGATCGTTCAGATATCCTGGCTCAACCGACGGATTTCCGTTGATGATCGGTTTCATGTTCTCCGCCACCCAGCCGGAGAGTCCTTGGCCCAGCGGGATGCGAAGCGACGAGAACAAGCGGAAATTGTCACCGCTCACATGCTCTGGAACTAATTCCGCACCACGCTTGACGTAGATGGCGATGGCATCGTAAGGCACAAGCCGTCTAAGCTTCACCGAGAAAACCGACAAGGTTTCGTCCAGGCTGAGCGAAGCCCCTAAGTCCTGGCTCAGTTCGAAAAGGGTCTGGGCCTCCTGCCGTGCAGCCGCAATAGAGGAGAGGAAAGTAGCCTCCTGGCCTGGAGCATCTTTGACCGTAATGTCTTCAAAGCCGGCGGCGGGTGCGACCCCGTGTTCCACCTTTACGTCAGTCGAGAGCCGCAATGGAGCCACATGTCCGAAATGGGCTTCGACCAGTTTTTCGAGGTCACGATATCGCTTTTGTAAGACCGTCACCACTTTTGGATCAAAAGATTTCCCGGATTCGTCAGAAAGACGCCTAACGACTTCGTCCAACGGTAAGGCGCGGCGGTACTGGCGGTCGGATGCTAGCGCGTCCAGGTAGTCCACTGCCGAAAGGATGCGCGCTCCGATCGGGATCTCGGTGGCTTTCAGGCCAAACGGATATCCGGTTCCGTCCCACTTCTCATGGTGCGCCCGCACAATCGGCACTACCGGGTAAGGGAATCGCACCCGCTCTAAAATCTCCGCCCCGACCACCGGATGAATCTTCATCTTCTCGAATTCTTCTGGGGTCAGGCGTCCGGGCTTGGAGATGATGTGCTCAGGCACGGCAAGCTTTCCAATATCATGCAATAGCGCTGCCGCGTGCAGAGCTTCCATCTCTTCTGGGGTTACTCCCAATTCTTTGGCAACTTCAATGGCATAGACGCGCACTCGCTGCAGGTGATCGTGCGTGGTATGGTCTTTGGCCTCAATGGCCAAGGCCAGCGCTTCGATGGTCCGCAAGTGCAGGTTTGCCATCTCCTCCACGTGACGCTTCTCGTCCTCCAGTTTTCCCAGGTAGAGACGGTACGAACGGTAGAAGAGGTATATGACCGGCACCACCAGCAGCGACGTTTGCCAGCCGAACGTACGGTTGAACCATCCCAAGGTGCCAGCGAATCCCGCACCCACAAGGTAGTAGGGGAAGGACCAGAAGTAACACTGCACCCAGATTTTCTTCAGTGACTTGTGCTCGGTGAGCGCTATCACGCCGGCAATCGAACCGGTGTTAGCGATGAAGTACGTGGACGCCGCGATTACCAATAACGATGGATGACTCTTTATTCGCCCTTGCGACAGGGCAAAGTGATACACGCCGTACGCCACCGCGATAGAAAACGCGCTGGCGCAGATATTGAATGTCACTTGGAGTGCGCTGGGGCGATCTCGATAGAAACATTGAATCAGTAGAGCGGCAGTTCCCAGAACCAGGGTCTCCGTGAGACTCAGCTCCAACACTCCAAGAAGAATGAACAGGAAGTTCACCGACATCGTGCCCGTGATCCCGGGCAGATTGACTTTGAGACGTGAAGCCAGAATCGCGATCAGCAGATAGCAAATGAATTGAGCGATGTTCTTGCTGGTCGGGTTCACGGCCCCATACAGGAGCACACTGGTGCCTATCGCCACGACCAGGCTAATAAAAACCTTGGCTCGGACGCTCAGTTCTCTCCACGACTGAGAGCGGTTGTTCACAACTCTACCGCAGGCTCCTTTTAGGGCCTCTTGGGAATTCCAGGCAATGAGTTTGTGCTACCTAAGTGATAGCAGGCAAAATACTTCCGGACAATCACTTGTGAGGTTGATGCGAAACTTTCGTAACGGGGAATTTGGCGTTTGCCTCAAGCCAGTCATTTTGAGTGGGTTTAGCAACCTGTCAGGGGCGAACCTTGCATCTTAGAACCCAGAGAACCGAATGCCGTCCACAGGTATGGGTGCGAACTGCAGAAACCCAACCCGTGTAAGGCCTCCCTTGCTAACCGCTCCAACAGGCTTGTGGCAGGTCCTGCTTGCATGGTTCAGACTGACATAGGGGAGATAATGCTATGAGTCGGTCTACCGTTTTGCTGTTCTGGGCCGTCCTTCTCCTAGTCGCTGGCCTTCTTGTTAATCTCAATAGTTGTGCAGGAGGTGGCGGATCGACTCGAATGTCGAGCTCCGGAAAGATTCAGCATGTGGTCGTGATTTTCCAGGAGAATCGTACCCCTGACAACCTTTTCCATGGTCTACCGAATGCGGACATTGCCAATAGCGGTATGAATTCCGACGGCCAAACCATCCCACTGGCACCCGTATCTCTAGTGACCGACTACGATCCGAATCACTCGCACAACTCGTTCGTGCTCATGTATGACACAGGAAGAATGGATGGCGCCGACAAAATCCCCGTGTTCTGCAAGCCGGGAGCCACCGATTGCCCTGCGCCTAACCTTCAGTTCGCATACGTAAATCCCTCCGAGGTGGCTCCGTACTTCCAAATGGCAGAACGCTACACGTTCGCGGATCGAATGTTCCAGACCAACCAAGGCCCGAGCTTTCCCGCACATCAATTCATCATCTCGGGTACGTCTGCTCCGACCGCAACAAGCAATTTGTTTGCCGCGGAGAATCCGTTTACCCCCGGGGGCGACGGGACGGGCTCGGGGGGCACCGGGTGTACAGCCGCTACCGGCCAGCTCGTCGCGTTGATCGATCCCACGGGCGACGAGTCCCAAACCCAATATCCCTGTTTTGAGCATCCCGCGCTGGTGGACTTGCTCGACTCCAAAAAGCTAACCTGGCGGTACTACACACCGTCTGCCGGCTCCATCTGGACTGGACCTAACGCCATCCGGCATATTTGTGTGCCAGACGCGACCGCGACTGTATGTACAGGGCCGGAATGGACCAACAACGTCATCCTCCAGCAAACACAAGTCTTGAGCGATATTGCCAACGGGCAACTCCCCGCCGTGAGCTGGGTGATTCCCACGGGACAGGCATCCGATCACGCCGGGTCGAACAATGGTTCAGGACCATCCTGGGTGGCGTCTATTGTCAACGCCATCGGCAACAGCCCCTATTGGTCCAACACCGCCATCCTCATCACGTGGGACGATTGGGGAGGATGGTACGACCACGTCGCACCCACAGTCATCAACTCCTACGAGTACGGGTTTCGTGTGCCTCTGATCGTCGTGTCTCCCTTCGCGAAGTCGGCTTATGTCTCTCACGTTACCCATGATTTCGGCAGCATCCTGAAGTTCATTGAACAGAATTTCGGCTTGCCCTCGCTCGGGTATGCGGACGCACCCGCTGATAATCTCTCTGATTGTTTCGACTTCAGCCAAACGCCGCTTACCTTCCAAAACCATTCCCGCAGCGCTCGACGCCAACTTCTTTCTGAATGATAAGACACCGCCAACCGATCCCGACGATGATTGATAGCTCTGGCAGCCGTGCCAATGCCTCGCATCCTCTACAATGCTTGCTACACTCGGAAATGTCCTGCTTGCGTTTGGTGGACGGGCCCGTAGCTCAGCGGTTAGAGCAGTGGACTCATAATCCTCTGGTCCCTGGTTCGAATCCAGGCGGGCCCACCAGAACTCAGGTCAGATCCTGTCTTGGCGGCGCAAACGATACGATAAGGAGATCCTCGGGAGGAAGATTGCCCCTCCTCCCGGCGCGGACAAGACTAGTTGGTCGACAAGTTTTTCGGAGATCTCTTATTGAGCGTTGACAACAGCAGTTCCGCCGACTTGGGCGGCGCTACTGCCTTTTCAAAGACAATGTCCTTGGCGCTGACTTCTTTGCCGTACAAGGCTTTGTTGGCGTCATTGTCCGGTCGAAGCGTTGAGCCGGCCAGAGATATTCCCGCGAATAGTCCGCGAGCCCGAGAATAAGACAGGATCTCAGCCCGCATAGTCACATCGGTTTCGGCAGAGACATTCCGTCCCACCGGTCCAGCCGCTGCGGAGGCGTCTCCGCCCAGCTTGACCTTGCTGCTGAGAATATTCGTGGCTGATTTTTGACTCATCAGGAGTAAGACGAAATCGGTTGCCTGTCCGCCCAACTGCAAGCCAAGGCTGCCGCCTTCAAGAGCCATCATGGTCGGTGCACCCCAGGGACCATGAAAGTCCTTGCCGCCACGGCAGGTCATCACTCCGCGGCCGTAGCTCCCGCCAATTCCGATGGCAAACTTGATCACCGATGGCAGGACGACGACACAGTCTGCTTTGTCAATTACGCTCTGCGGCACGTCGTCGGGAACGTCCATAATCTCCTTCACCACCGTCCCGGCATTTTCAACTCTCTCCTCTTCTTTCTTCTGCCCGAAGGCGGGCAACGCCAGCATGGAAATCAGGCTCATGACGATCAACGATGTCTTCATAAGTTCTCCTTGTAGACGCTTCGAATCGACGTTTTCTTGCACCTCGGGCACAATGCCGATTCGTTCATTGTGGAGACGGAGATCAGTAGAGTGACGGGGGCTCGGATACAACGGTGGCATCTTAAATGAGCCTGCCGGTGCATGGCAACTGTAAGTGCGCCTCTGAACAAGTGCGCGGGATTTGACCCCTTTTCTTTCTTCCCCCTAGAATCATTGATTCTGTCCGTAAAGCTCAACTGAACATGGCGCTGCGTTTCTACAATACGCTGCCGGGCAAAGTCGAGGAGTTCCACCCCCTCGAAAACAACCAGGTCCGCATGTACGCTTGTGGGCCAACGGTTTACGACTACGGACACATCGGAAATTTTCGTACCTTTGTCGCCATCGATATCCTGTGCCGGTTTCTTCTTCAGAGCGGACATAAAGTACGTTACGTCATGAACATCACCGACGTGGACGACAAAATTATTCGTAACTCCGCGCGTGATGGCGTTAGCGTGAAGCAATACACGGAAAAATACGAAAAAGCTTTCTTGGAGGATTCTGCAACTCTGAATATCGAACAGCCGATTCTTGTCCGCGCCACAGATCACATTCCTGAGATGGCTGAATTCGTTGCTACGTTGGAGAAGAAGGGATTTGCTTACCGGGCTGAGGATGGTTCTTACTACTTCCGCATCGCCAAGTTTCCTGGCTACGGCAAACTCTCAAAAAAGGATTTTGCTGGGATGGAAGATGGCGCTCGCGTGGATTTGGACGAATATGACAAGGACAGCGCGCGCGATTTCGCCCTTTGGAAGGCACCGAAGCCTGGCGAGGCTTTCTGGGAAACTTCCATCGGCCGTGGCCGGCCCGGTTGGCACATCGAGTGTTCCGTCATGTCGATGGAAGAGTTGGGAGAAACCTTCGATCTGCACGCTGGTGGGGAAGATCTCATCTTTCCGCATCACGAAAACGAAATTGCGCAATCGGAAGCGCTCACCGGGAAGCCATTTGCCCGCTTCTGGTTTCACGCGCGTTTTCTGCTGGTCGAAGGTGAAAAGATGTCCAAGAGCCTGGGCAACTTTCTAACCTTGCGCGATCTTGTGCTCAAGGGATATAAGCCGTCTTCGATCCGCCTGTTGCTGGCCTCGGTCCCCTACCGTCATCAGCTCAACTTTACCTTCGACGGGCTGAAGCAAATGGCCAGCAATGTAGACAAATTGCGCACCTTCCAATTGCGCCTGACTGCTGGCCAGTTTCCTGCCGGTGTCAGCGATGAAATGCAGCAACTAGCGAGCCATACGGTTGAGAGGATGAGGTCCGCCCTGGAAGACGATCTAAACACCGCCCAGGCACAGGCCGCCATTCTCGACATGGTTCGCAAAGCCAACGCCGCCATAGACTCCGGACGGATCAAAAAAGACGACGTGCCGCCACTGCTCGCTGCGCTAGATAAGTTCGACGAAATCTTTGCCGTCCTCAAAGATGACGACCCTCCCAAGATGAAAGCTATCCTCGATTGGGCCAAGGCGCAAGACCGCCAGAAAGACATCAGCCAGGAACTTCTGGTTGCCGTAGGATCTCAAAGCGTTTCCGACGCCGAAATTGAAACGAAGGTCGCTGCCATGGAAGCCGCTCGACGGGCTCTCAATTTTCAGCTCTCCGACGCCGTTCGCGCCGAACTCACCAGTGCCGGTCTGATCATCGAACAAACGAAAGATGGTATCCGCTGGCGGCGAAAGTAGAGACCGCTAGCGGATACTCCTTCTCCACTTCGCCTTCCCGATACTGCGCCGATACCTCCGGCTACCGGCTGGCGCCGGCGGCCCATCGGCACCTTCCGCAGTGATCTGGGTCCAGCCCCTCGCCGGATCGAGAACCGAAACATATCCTCCGGGGCCGAGTTCCATCGGTTTCGACACTCGTTTTTTGAAATCGATGCGATCAGCTTGTGTCGGCTCGAACCATGAGGGCGTGATGAAGTCCGATACCAACACGCCATCGATCGCGTATCCTAGGCTGTCTGATTCGACCGCATCGCAGACTTCCAGCGCATAGATTCTTCCGTCAGAACCCTGAGCACACCAGTTGATCCACGGGTCTGCAAGCATCTCCAGCAGTTCATGGCTCAGCGTCACCGTCCACGAAGAACCGCTTTCCGCGTCAAGTCCGGCAAAGACTTTGCCCAAGGGAGTGCCATTGCTGCTCATCTCATGGTAGCCGAGCGCTCCTGCTTGGTCGGGATCGTCGGTGAGAACAATCTGCGACCAACCTGCAACAAGCGCTTGAGCCTTAGGCAAAAAGGTCAGCGAGCAATCGATGTCCCAATACGCACAAAAATCCCGGCTCACTTGACGCTGCAAAGATGGCATTACAGTCTCTACTTGCGCGTCGCTGAGGCAAGTAGAGGCATTGGTTAGCGCGATGACCGGAACGCTCATCAGCTCTTACCTCAATGCGCAGGTCGTAAGCGCTGCGTCAAGTGCAGAGTTGCCGGTCGGCGCGCAGACTTGCTGGTTCCACTGCTTCCTTAACGCTTCAGCCTTTGGGATGACAATGTTCTGTCGCGTTTTCCGGGCCGTGGACGGTGCCGCAGGCTGTGGAATCAAGGAAGCGAAGCTGCTCACTGTCGTCAGGATCAAGTTGACTCCCGCTGTCACCCTCGCCGCGAGCGTCGGGTCGCTGATATGCGCGGCTTGCAGCAGGGCAGGCAGGTTTTGATTGATATCTGCAATCACGTTCTCAATTTTTTGCATCGCGTCAGCGCTAGGCCTAGCTTTGTAGTCGTTGTAAAACGTCTGCAGCAGGGTCAAGTCTTTGCTGGCCTCGGCTGATATGTTTTGTACAGCCGCCAACTCGGCGGCGCTGGCTTGCTTGCCAGATTGCAGTGTGGCAACCATGGCGACGATGTTCAAAGCCATCTGGGTCAGCACCGGCAAATCCGCTAGTGCCACATTCACCCACTGCGCGCTGCAGCCGGTGGCAAATATCGACAGTGACAACACAAGCGCGAGGCCAATTTTGGCTTTCGAGTTTGAGTGCATAAGTGTTTCTCCTTTTTTCGTAATACAATTGCGGCAGTTCTGAGAACCGGGAACTGCGTACTGACAACTGGGCTTTTGCAGACCCCCCGTGTGAGAGGCGGCCTTCCTGGCCTGGTATGAAGTCTCTTGACGAGTATCTTCGCGACGCCGAACAGGCCCATGGTCATCTCTGCGCCGGACAAGTTCTCGGCGTTCGCTTGGCCATGCTCGGGCTTGCGATGTTAGGGATCGAAGATCCCCACAAGAAGGACCGCAAGCGTTTGGTTACTTTTGTGGAGATTGACCGTTGCGCCACCGACGCCGTTGCCGTGGTCACCGGCTGCCGCCTGGGCAAGCGCGCCTTGAAGTTCCGCGACTGGGGCAAGGTCGCGGCCACATTTGTGGATGTGAGCACCGGCAAGGCGGTGCGCATCGCAGCCAAAGAGTCATCTAAGACTCTCGCCCGCCAAATGCACCCTGAGTTGGAGAATAAGAACCAGCAACAAATGCTGGCCTACCGTGAAATGTCAGATGAAGACTTGTTCACCATGCAATGGGTGAAAGTTGAACTTCCTCCGGAAGAATTTCCCGGATACAAAGGGGAGCGCATTGTTTGTGAAATTTGTGGCGAAGGGATTAATTTTCGCCGTGAAGTTCGTCGCGAAGGAAAAGTACTCTGCCGCGGCTGTGCGGGAGAGAGCTATTACGAATTGACATCCTAACCTTGCTAGGCTCTGACTCTCGCTCATGCCGCATTTTCATACGCATGCGCCACGCGCAGAATCGTGGTCTCGTCGAAATGTTTCCCCAACACTTGCATCCCGATCGGCAATTTCTCTCGCGTTTGTCCACATGGGATGGAAATCCCTGGGATGCCCGCTAAATTCGCCGTCACTGTGTAAATATCAGCCAGGTACATCGCGACCGGATCATTCACCTTCTCGCCTAGCTTGAATGCTGCCGTGGGACTCGTCGGAGTCACGATCACGTCGACCTGCTTGAAAGCCTGGTCGAAATCGCGAGTCAACAGCGTGCGCACCTTTTGTGCCTTTAAGTAGTAAGCATCGTAGTAACCGGCACTCAAAACATAGGTTCCGAGCATGATACGGCGTTTGACTTCTGTGCCGAAACCCCGGTCGCGGGTGCGCCGATACATCTCCGAAAGCGAGCGCGCCCCATCCGCGCGGTACCCATAGCGCACGCCATCAAAGCGAGCTAGGTTCGACGATGCTTCCGCTGTGGCAACAATGTAGTAGGTCGGCACCGCGTACTTCGTGTGCGGCAGAGAAAGTTTTATGATTTCGCAACCCAGATCTGCGAGCTTCTGAATCGCCGCCTCCACCGACTTGCGAACTTCCCCGTCAAGTCCTTCGCCGAAGTACTCTTTGGCCACGCCAATCTTCAAGCCGGAGATTGGCTTCTCCAGTTCCGCGACGTAGTCGGGGACGGGCATCTCGGCGGAAGTCGAATCCATCGGGTCGCGTCCTGCGATCATCCGCAGAACGATCGCTGCATCCTTCACCGTCTTGGTCAGGGGGCCAATGTGGTCGAGCGACGAAGCGAATGCAATCAATCCATAGCGCGATACTCGTCCATAAGTGGGCTTCAACCCAACCACACCACAAAAAGATGCGGGCTGTCGAATCGAACCACCGGTGTCCGAACCGAGCGTGGCCACCGCCATGTCCGCGGCCACTGCCGCAGCGGACCCTCCCGAAGAACCGCCCGGCACGCGGCTCAGATCGCGCGGATTATGCACTGGCTTCCACGCCGAATTCTCGTTGGACGAACCCATAGCGAATTCATCGCAGTTCATTTTTCCCAGCACCACAGCGCCTGCCGCTTCCAGTCGGGCCACCGCCGTGCAATCGTAGGGCGGCATGTAATTGCCTAGAATCTTCGAACCTGCCGTTGAACGCGCGCCCTTTGTCACCAATACATCTTTGATACCGACGGGCACGCCGCCCAAAGGCGGTAGCTCTTCTCCCTTCGCGGCCAGGGCGTCCATTTCCGAAGCCTTCGCCAGCGCGCGTTCTTTGGAAAGCGTCAGAAACGCTCCGACCGTGGGATCGTCTCTCTCGATCCTGTCGTACATTGCTTCCGCTAGAGACACCGCCGTCGTTTTACGCTCTTGAATTGCTGAGCGCGCCGCATCAATGGTAAGCCGGCTCAAGTCCATAATTAGTGGTTAGTGGTTAGTGATCAGGTCTGTAAACTACTGGGTGCTGATCACTGGCCACTTGCCGCTATCTCTCAATCACCTTGGGAACTTTGAAGAAGATTCCGTCCGAATCAGGGGCGTTTTGCAAGGCGACATCGTGTGGCAGCGATTTTCGCAGCCCCTCGTGAATGTCCTCACGGCTAGCATAGGCAAAGCGCTCGCTCCCCTGCTTGGATTCGTCCATCCCATAACGATCCGACACCTGCGCCATGGGCTGGACACCCGCCGTATCGAGCTCGTTTAACGAATCAATGTGTTGGAGAATCGAATTGAGACCTTGCAGCATGCAGACGCGCTCCTCAACAGTGAGCTCGAGGTTGGCCAGGTCGGCCACATATGCGACGTCCTTTTCTGTGACTTTCATTTGGCTTTGCTCACCTGACTGCGGGAAACTGACCTTCTACATCCAGAATAGCAATTTCAACACAGCAAATGGGACATGTCCGGTG
>CAVSNS010000021.1:0-113504 GCA_963729325.1 uncultured Acidobacteriota bacterium | reverse complement strand
GTCCGTGCGCGTCCGGGATACGGTTTTCTTTTCCTATCAGCACGGTGGAGCTTCCCTTCTTGATTTCTTAAACGCAGAGAGTGAATACCGAACCGTACAGTTGAACTACCTGAACTTAGTCGGCTCGTACTTGACCGCTGCCGCCCAATTGAATATGGCCGTCGGGCGAGAGGTGATCCCGTGAGGCACACGACGTTTCTCTATCTAGCAATTCCCGCGGCTGTTTTGGTTGCTACCCTGGCGCTCTCCTGCTCCAACAACACTAAAGCTGCGCCCACCAAGGCGGAAGTCACGCTCGAGCCCGGCGTCTACAATCCGGATCATCCCGAGTTATTCAAGCTGGCGAAGGTGGAAACCCGCGAGCTTCCGATGGTGCTGACTGCGAATGGCAGCATCACTCCCGATGTGAACCGGACGATTCATGTAACTTCGCTGGGTTCCGGCCGTGTGGTGGAGGTGAAGGCGCGGCTGGGCGATTCCGTGAAGAAAGGCCAAGTCCTATTAGTGATCTCCAGCCCAGATCTTGCCGGCGCCATGTCCGACTATCAAAAGGCGCGGGCCGATGAAGCACTCGCCCGGAAAGCGCTGGAACGCGCGCAGCTGCTCTATGACCGTGGCGCTTCCGCGCAGAAAGACTTGGAAGCGGCGCAGAACGCGGAAGATAAGGCCAAAGTGGATCTCCAAACCGCCGAACAGCACGTTCGCGTGTTAGGTGGCGACCCTACGCGTCCAAGTTCCGCTCATTGAATTGCGGGCGCCTGTTTCTGGAACCATCGTTGAGCAGAATGTTGCCGGATTCGAGGGCGTGAAGAGCATCGACAACACCCCCAATCTATTTACTATTGCCGACCTTTCTCAGGTCTGGGTGCTGTGCGACGTCTACGAGAACGATCTGAAGGACGTGCGTCTGGGTGATGCGGCGGAGATCCGGCTGAATGCATATCCCGATAAGGTTTTTCGGGGCAAAGTGGGAGATATTTCGAGGGTGCTGGACCCCAATACTCGGTCGGCGAAAGTTCGCATTGTGCTCTCGAACGCGGGCGGGTCTTTGAGGCCCGGGATGTATGCAGTAGCGACCTTCCGTTCGCGCAAACTGCGGACGTTCACCGTAGTGCCCAGTACCGCAATCATGCGATTGCAGGACAAAGACTGGATCTTCCGCAAGGAAGGTGCGCAAAGATTTCGCCGCATCGAGGTGCATGCGCTCGGACCGACGCCGGACGGAATGCAAGAACTCAAAGATGATGTGAAACCCGGGGAAGAAGTCGTGGCCAACGCGCTGGCGTTTTCGACGGCGGTCGCAGGGCAAGGCAAATGATCCGTTATCTCATCGACTTTGCCCTGCGCAATCGCATCCTGGTGCTCAGTCTGGCGCTGGTTCTATTTGTCTGGGGTATTCTCTCATTCCACAATCTCCCGATTGAGGCTTATCCCGACGTCGCCGACACCTATACCCAGATCATCAGCCAGTGGCCAGGTCACGCGGCGGAAGAAATCGAGCAACAGATCACGGTCCCCCTCGAAGTACAACTGAATGGGGTACCCCATATGACACATCTTCGATCGGCTTCGCTAGCCGGGCTTTCCGTCATCACTATCCTTTACGACGATGAAATCACCACTTTCACGGCGCGACAGGAGGTGCTCGACCGTTTGCAGCAAGTGACGTTGCCCCAAGGTGTGAACCCTGGCTCTGGGACCGGATTACAGTCCGACCGGGCAGATCATGTTTTATACCCTGCAGAGCACCAATCCTAAGTATGACGTGATGGAATTGAAGACGATCAACGACTGGTTCGTGGTCAACCAGTTAAAGTCGGTGCCTAACGTCGTGGCTGTGAACCCCTTTGGCGGGCCGACACGTGAATATCAGGTCCGGATCGATCCCGGCAAACTGGTGTCTTACGGTATTTCGCTGAGTCAGGTGGAGCAGGCTCTTGCAGCCAACAACGTCAACGCTGGCGGCGGTTTCATCGAGCGGGGAGAGCAGGCGCTGAACGTACGCGCTGTCGGGTTGATGAGGAACACGGACGACATTGGAGCGACCGTAATCAAGGCGGTGAACGGTACTCCGGTACGAGTTCGTGACCTGGCCATAGTCGTGCAATCGCCGAAGGTTCGACTCGGGCAATTGGGCAAAACCATTCGTCACGAAGACGGGACCGTCGTCAATGACGATGACGTGGTGGAAGGCATTGTCTTATTGCGCAAGAGCGCCGAAGCGGATGCTACGCTCGACGCTCTGCACCAAAAAATCGATGAACTGAACGGGACGAAGGGCGGGCAGCGTCTGCTGCCGGCGGGAGTCAAATTTGTCCCGCACCTTGACCGAAGCGATCTCGTCCACTACACCACACACACCGTGCTGCGCAATCTTACAGATGGCGTGCTCCTGGTCACTCTCGTCCTGTTTTTATTCCTGGGAAATGCCCGCAGCGCTCTCATCGTCACTTTTACCATTCCCTTCTCTCTCCTGTTTGCGGCAATTCTGCTGGATCTTAACCACATCCCGGCAAACCTGCTGTCGCTAGGCGCCCTCGACTTCGGCATGGTTGTGGATGGCTCGGTGGTGATGGTGGAGAACATCTTGCGCCATTTTGAATTCGGTCGCGGCAAGAAAACATTTCTCGAGATCATAGGCTCGGCTGCGCACGAGGTGCAAAAACCAGTCTTCTTTGCCCGCATCATCATCATCGTTTCGTATCTCCCGATTTTCACTCTGCAGCGCGTGGAAGGCCGTCTGTTCCGGCCTATGGCGTGGACAGTGGCATTCGCTCTCCTCGGCGCATTGTTATTTGCCTTACTCATTGCTCCCGTGCTTTGCACTCTTCTCTTTAAGGACACTATCCAAGAGTGGCGTAACCCTATCCTGCATTTCCTGCAGGAGCGCTATGCCCGGACACTGAATTGGTGCTTCGATCATCTGAAAGTCCCTCTCGGTTTGGGTCTGGCAGCACTGGCGCTCATGCTGTTTCTTGGGCTTGGGGGAGTCATTGGGTCTGAGTTCTTGCCCCATTTGGATGAAGGCGCTATCTGGGTTCGTGGCACACTCGCGCCCAGCACCGGCCCCACGGCTGGCATCGCGTTAGCCAAAAACGCACGGCTGATGCTGGCCAATTTTCCCGAAGTCAAGCAGGTGGTCAGCCAGGTCGGCCGTCCCGACGATGGCAGCGATGCCAGCGGTTTCTACAACACGGAGTTCTTCGTTGATCTGCTTCCCCGCGCTACGTGGCGATCGCAGTTCAAGAAAAAGGACGACCTGATCGCATCCATGGACACCGAACTCAACAAATTTCCGGGGGTCGACTGGAACTTCTCCCAGCCGATTTCTGACAATGTGGAAGAAGCGGTCAGCGGTGTGAAGGGAGAGTTAGCGGTCAAGCTGTTTGGTCCTGACTTGAAGGTTCTGGAAGCAAAAGCCGACGAGATGCAGCGCGTGATGAGCCAGATCCCAGGGGTGGCCGACCTCGGCACATTTCAGGTCCGCGGCCAGCCGAATGTGAATCTAGTGGTTGATCGTGGCATCACTGATCGCTTTGGCATCAATGTCAGCGACGTTCAGGATGCAGTGGAGACCGCAGTGGGCGGGAAAGCGGTTAGCCAAATTCTGGTCGCGGAGCAGCGATATGATCTGACCGTTCGTTACCAGGAACCGTTTCGCAAGTCCGTCAGCGACATCGCCAGCATTCGCATCCTGGCGCCTTCCGGCGAACGGGTTTCGCTTGGACAGTTATGCCAGATCAAACTAGAGGATGGTGCTTCCACCATTTATCGTGAGGGCAACTCTCGATACATTGCCATCAAGTACAGTGTCCGCGGGCGCGACTTAGGCAGCACCGTGCGCCAGGCCATTGAAGAAGTACGCCAAAAAGTTCAGTTACCTGAAGGCTACCATCTCGATTGGACCGGGGAGTACGAAAGCCAGCAGCGGGCAAACCGCCGGTTAGCCTTCATTGTCCCGATCACGCTTCTTCTGATGTCTTTCATTCTGTACTCGGCATTTGACTCTTGGAAATGGGTGGGTCTGATCCTCGCCGTAGTTTCACTTTCACCCCTCGGCGGTTTTTTCAGCTTATTGCTGACGGGCACGCATTTTTCGGTTTCGTCCGGCCTGGGATTCCTGGCGCTGATCGGCGTATCTGTCGAAATCGGAGTGATCATGGTGGAGTACATCAACCAGCTTCGCACCCGCGGCATGAACCCGCGCGAGGCCGCGAAAGAAGGCGCATCACTGCGCTTGCGGCCCATCATGATGACCATGCTGGTGGCCACTTTGGGTTTGCTTCCCGCCGCCATGTCACACGATATCGGGTCTGACTCGCAACGGCCTTTCGCCATCGTGATTGTCGGTGGACTCATTGTCGAGTTGGTCATCAGCATCGTCTTGCTGCCCTCGCTTTATGTTTTCTGGGCACGTCCCGGCGACAAACTGCCACCGGCCGAGATTGGCTTCGTAGAGGAAGGCGAACACATCGATTAATGATGCGACGGGCTCGGGCTCCCCACAGTACGAACTCAGAAACAGGCTGTCGCTTCTGACCTAGTTTGTACTTCTCGATCCTCACCAAGGTGATGGGGGTTCGTTCTACTCATAGTTACGCGGTGGAGAAAAATGCTAGCATCGATCAATACTGCGATGATTTACTGACTTAAGAAAGACAGATGAGTAGCAGCGTGCCCGACCCCAAGCCACCAACTAACCCGCCACGCCGTTATCCACGCTATCCGCTCGACATTCGACTGTCGGTCAATGTCTTTCGCGAGGGCAAAACTGTTTCCCTTTGGGGGCGTTCCAATGAAATGGGACAAGATGGCATTGGCGGCACGCTGACCGGAGAATTGGAGCCAGGCGAAGTCGTCTCCATGGAGATCTCGCTACCGCTGGCCCCCTATCCCATGAAGATTCGCGCCCTGGTGCGTTATCGCGATGGCTTGCGCCATGGTTTCGAATTTCTCGCCATGAGCCCGGAACAGCACGAGGCTATCCAACGAGTCTGCGAGATGCTGGCGACCGGAACCTAATCTTAAGCACCGCTTGGCCTTCCGTGTTGTGCCGAATTACCTCCGTAACTTTCTGGTGACAAGCCGCCGATCTAACATCCCACATCAGTCTCGAATCAAAATGGGGAGGGGTCTGCGATGGGTGATAAGGTCACCCGGCCAGCCAAGTCGGCTGACCTTGCACGTGCCAGATTTCTCCAGCAAGCTCTGGAACGCGGCACCCCGGCGCTTTCCCATCCCGAGAGTCAGGCCGCAGCGGCCACCGCGGAAGCGCCCGTCTTCACTGAGGAAGATCCCGCCTTCAATTTCGACAGTCCTGAAGTAGAGAAGGCCTACCTCGAGCAATTAGTGGAGTGCGCGCCCGAGGCCATTACCATTCTCAACCAACAGCACCAGATCTTGCGGCTGAACGCAGAATTTACGCGTATGTTCGGCTTTGCTCCGGAAGAAGCGCTGGGCCGGCGGATTGACACCTTGATCGTTCCGCCTGATCGCAACTCGGAAACGCGCTGGATTGCGGACTCCCTTTCGCAGGGCCGCAAGGTGACGCTGGAAACCAAGCGGCAACGCAAAGACGGTTCGCTGGTGGATGTATTCCTCTCCAGCGCTCCCGTCATTGTCGGCGGAAAACAAGTGGCGGCGTGCGTTCTTTATCGCGATATCTCCGAGCAGAAGCGGGCGGAGGCACTCAGTTCGGCACTCTACCGCATCGCCGAGAAGACGAGCTCGGCGGAAGATCTGCAGCAGTTCTATGCAGCAATTCATAGCATCGTCGCTGAATTGATGTACGCCCGCAATTTCTATATTGCCGTGTATGACCCGCTGACCCAGTTGCTCAGCTTCCCTTACTTCGTGGATCAGGAAGATCCTCGACCCGCGCCCAAGAAGCTGGGCCGTGGACTAACCGAATACGTGCTGCGGACTGGCGAGCCCTTGCTGTGTACCCCAGACCTTTTCGACCAACTGGTGCGGCGTGGCGAAGTAGAGCTAATTGGCGCTCCTTCGGTGGACTGGCTGGGCGTTCCTCTGAAAGCTGCGGGTAACACTTTTGGCGTGCTGGTGGTACAGGTTTATGCGGACCGGGTACGCTTTCGAGAAACAGACAAAGAAATTCTGACCTTCGTATCGCAGCAACTGGCCAGCGCCATCGAACACAGGCGTAACGAGGAAGCTCTACGGCGTTCCGAGGGACGTTATCGCTCGCTGGTGCAGAGCGCGGTATATGGAATCTACCGATCCAGCATGGAAGGAAAATTTCTGGATGTAAACCCGGCACTGACTGCGATGTTGGGCTACTTCTCAGCGGAAGAAGTGCTGGCCCTGGACCCCAAACGGGACGTGTTTGTCGATCCTGCCGAGCAGGCGCGGTTGATGAGTCAATTTCACCGCGGAACCCGTCTGCAGAACATGGAGGTACGCTGGAAGCGGAAAGACGGCAATGCCATCACGGTTCGTCTGAGCGGACGCGCGGTCACCATTCCGGAGCAAAACGAGCGCGTCCTGGAAGTGATTGCTGAAGATGTGACCGAACGGCGGGTGCTGGAAGATCAATTCCGGCAAGCGCAAAAAATGGAAGCTGTGGGGCGTTTGGCAGGTGGCGTTGCCCACGATTTCAACAACCTTCTGATGGTGATCAGCGGCTATACCGAAGTTCTATTGGAAAAGACCGCACGAGGGAATCCTCTTTATCCGAAGATCGCCGCAGTTCAACAGGCCGCCGATCGCGCCACTACCCTTACCCGGCAGCTGCTGGCCTTCAGCCGCAAGCAATTTCTGGAGCTCAAGGTCGTGGACGTGAACGCGATCGTCAAGGACCTGGAGCGGCTGCTGCGTCCCTTGATTGGGGAGAACATTGAACTGAATACCCAACTGGCAGAGGATTTGGGGCGGACCCGGGCCGATGCCGGCCAGATCGAGCAGGTCATCATGAACCTGGTGGTCAATTCCAAGGACGCCATGCCCACCGGTGGCAAGCTCACCATCCGAACCGCCAATGTGAATCTCGACGACGACCTGCGCCGCGAGTACAGCTACATTCAGCCCGGTCCCTACGTGATGCTTTCAATCTCTGATACCGGGCACGGCATGGACAAAGAAACTCAGTTACAGATTTTCGAGCCTTTTTTTACCACCAAGGAAAAAGGCAAGGGCACAGGGCTGGGGCTTTCAACGGCATACGGCATCATTAAACAAAGTGGGGGTTACATTTTCGCGCAAAGCGAAGTCGGCCGCGGCACAACTTTCAGCATCTACCTGGCGCGAGTGGAGGATGCCGCCGAACCTCTGGGCACCTTGCGGGCTTCGCAATCTGCTACTGGCGGTTCGGAGACGGTGCTGTTGGTCGAGGACGAAGAATCCGTCCGCCAACTGGTGCGGGAAACTTTGGAAGCCAAGGGATACAAGGTCCTTGAAGCTGAGCACGGCGAAGCGGCGCTACGGACTGCGTCCGATTATCACGGCCCAATCGACATGCTAATCACCGACGTCGTGATGCCTGGGATGAGCGGACGAGAACTGGCCAAGCAACTCTCCGCCTCCGATCCTGATATTAAAGTCCTTTTCCTCTCCGGTTACACCGAAGATGCCATCGTCCACCAGGGCGTGCTGGAAGCCGGAACGGCCTTCCTGCAAAAACCCTTTACGCTGCAAATGTTGTCGCGCAAAGTGCGAGAAGTCCTCCGCGGCGAGCGCGTGTAACTCCGTACGAAAAGACCGCAAAACCTGTGTACCCATAAGATTCGTCGGGCAACTTTCCTGCCGCATGTGTGTTAACAGTGAGCAGTCCCGGTTTTCTCACAGAGATGCAGGTAAAATGACGCTCATCCCACTAAAGGAGTAGGCGGCTACCTGGCTGCGCATTCGTCATGAAGAAACTGTTCTTCCCTCTCGGCCTATTTTCGCTTGTGTTTTGTGCAGCTTGTGGATCAAGCGGCCCCGGCCCCATCATTCCCAAGGGGAATTTTTCCAACGCCAGCCTGAAAGGGCAATACGTATACCAGGTGTCGGGAACCGACACAACAAACGGCGTCAACGCCTTTCCCTATTATGAGGCCGGGGTGTTCGTCGCTGATGGCAATGGCAATCTTACGAATGTGTCGGATGACTTCTCCGAAGGAGCTACTCCTGCGCTCACTACCAGCACTGGCAGCTACAGCATTAAGAACGACGGCACCGGAAGCCTGACCTTGAATAACGCTTCGGCCTTGGTGACGGTCACTTTGGCAGTGACGATGGTGAGCGCTTCGAAGGCTTACCTGATTGAGGCAGATGCAGGTCTCAATTCCAGCGGAATCGCGGAACTGCAGGATACGACGGCGATCTCCTCGGCCCCCAGTGGCACGTTTGCCTTCCGGCTGCACACTGCTGACACCTCGCAAGCTTTTAGTCTATCGGCGGCGAGTGTAGGTGTCTTCACCGCGTCAGGCGGCACGGTCAGCACGCGGCACAATGGACGTGGACCGGGGCGGAACCTTGAATAACGGTAACCGCTAGTCCTCTGACTTTCACTGGCTCGTTCAACGCTCCCCCAACTTTGGGACGAGGGACGGGCACGTTTACCGATAGCTCCAACACGACTTTGAGCTTCATCTACTACGTCGTGGATGCCAACAACGTGCGTTTTCTGTCGAGTTCCTCGGGCCTGCTGGGCATTGGGCGCGCCGAAAAGCAAAGTGCGCCTGCGCTCTCCGGCAGCTATGCCTTTGGCGGGCGAGGCGACACAGTAAACGGTGGCATCAACGCGGTTGACACTGTGGGCGCCTTTACCGCCAGCGGCGGCTCGATCACAAGCGGGGCGATTGACGCGGTGGAGGACGGCAGCAACCTTTCTACGACGATTACCGAGTGGGAGCTACACAACCACGGCAAACGGCCGGGCAACGGTTACGCTTAACGCCGGCACTGGACCAGTTCAGGCTACGTTCTGGATGGTCAATCCGTCACGTGGCTTCTTTTTGATCACCAATGATTCGAACGCGGTGGAAGATGGCACGCTCGATCTGCAGTCGGGGACGTTTACCAACGCCACCATGAACGGCCAGTTCGCATTCATGATGGATGGATTTGATACTACCCAGCTTCTTGACCGTCTGGGAACCTTGACGTGGGACGGTACCAGCAAGTTGACGTTGAACGAAGTTGCCAATAGCAGCGCCACTGGCCAAGGAGCGATCTCGCCCGGAGTTCTGACCGGAAGTTACTCGGTCTCCAGCAATGGGCGAGCCGTGGGAACAATCAATAACCTTTCCATCACCAACAATGACCTGGTGTTTTACCTGATCTCCGGAAGTGACGCCTACCTGCTGCAGAATGATACCGGCGTGCAGATCAATGGAATGATCAGTCTGCAGCACTAGGAAACGTCTGAGGGGGCATGGTGAGAGCCGTGCCCCTCTTCTTTATTCTTCAAGTTTTCGTATGATTTCTGACTAGCTGATTTGCCAGACGGTGTCGAGCACCGTACCGTCCACCCATTTGACCACGGCGACGGGATGGTTGCCGAGTTTCGGGCGCGCTGGTTTGCCACCGCAGATTCGTTCGACTTCCGCTTTGATGTCCTGAATCGGCCGGATCGGTAAGGCCGATCCCTTCACCGCATCCAGCAAATCCTGATCGCTGCGGATTGATGGCGATGCCGCGCTCGGTTACCACTACATCGATCAACTCGCCGGGCCCGGTGAGCGTGGTGACTTCATCGACAATCACGGGAATGCGGTCACGGAAAGATGGCACTGCGAGGATGGTGCATCCGGCGGCGAGACAGTTCTGCCATCCGCCAATTCCATGCAGGAGCCGGCCATCGGAGTGGGTGACGACATTGCCATTGAAATTCACGTCGACTTCAGTGGCGCCGAGAACCACGGCATCCACCATTGAAGCGAAATTCCCCTTGCCGTGAAAGTTGTAGGAGGTAAACGGGGAAGTGGGCACGTGGCGGGGATCGCTGGCGATTGATTTCACTGCGTCGAGATCGAAGGTTTGGCCATCGAGAATGTAGTCGGTCAATCCTTCCTGCAGCATCTCGACCAAGTACCGCGTGGATCCGCCCCGCACGAATCGTGCCTTCACGCCGTCCTCTTTCATCATTCGGCGAAGATAATCGACGAATGCCAGAGCGATCCCGCCGGCACCTGCCTGGAAGGAAAACCCGTTGCGCATGATTCCTGCCGCGCGCAAGAACTTGGCAACCAATTCCGCGATGCGCAGCCGGTCCGGCGAACGCGTGATCTGCGTGGTCCCGGAGACGATCTTCGCCGGATCGCCGATTGACTCCACTTCGACAACGTAATCCACGTTGTTGCCCTGAATCTGCCAGGGAATGCAAGGAAAGGGAACAAGATTGTCGGTGATGACGATGACGTGATCGGCATACATCGAATCCGCCAGCGCGAACCCGAGCGATCCGCACGCCGACTTGCCATGAGAGCCATCGGCGTTGCCGAAAGCATCCGCGGTGGGCGCGGCGATCACGGCAATATCAATGTGAACTTCGCCATCCTGGATGGCCTGCCAGCGTCCACCGTGCGACCGGAGAATGCCCATGCCGCGCATTTTGCCTTGAGTACAATAGTCGCCGAGCGGACCATTCATGGAGCCTTCGATGTGATGAATGACTCCGGACTGCATCAGGTCGATGGCAGCTTTCTGGGAGGGAAAGGAGGCGCTGGGAAACCACATCAGGTCCTTCACGCCGATTTTTGCGGCGGCCTCGAGCGCCAGCAGGGCGACGCGGTCACCATCGCGGAGATGATGATGATTGGAGATCACCATGCCGTCGCGCAGCCCGCAGTTCCGCAGAGCCGTTTCCAGATCGGCGCACGCGCTTGTCGCCATTCTCCGGATAATCTTTGCTCGTACGGACAGGTGGCGCAGCTTTCCGCGCGCGGGGCTGGTAATTCGCCACTCCAAGGTAAGGGATCTGCGGCCGTGCCGTTGACCATGGCCGGTACCATTCGTTTGGCTGCATTTTGCGCCAGTTCGATGCGATCGCTCATGAAATCCCTGTCTTGTCATCCTGAGCGGAGCAGATCGTTTCGCTCGCGAAACGATGGCGCAGTCGTAAGGATCCCTACCCCCACGCCACATGTTGGTCAAGTAGGGATGCTTCGACTGCGCTCAGCATGGCAATGCGCTTACTCAGCACGACAACGTGCCGATTTGTCGCGCTCGTGCCACTAGTTTCTGTGCTCGTTCCACCACCGGCGGATCGATCATCTTCGATCCCAAGCTCACCACGGCTAGACCGCGCTGCTGTGCTTCTTCGAATGCGGCAACAATTTTCAGCGCTCTATCGATCTCTGCCAGCGACGGGGTGAACGCGGCGTGAATGACCGGAATCTGGGAGGGATGAATGCAGCCCATGCCTTCAAATCCCAAGGCCCGCGAATTCTCCGCCCAGTGGCGGAGACCATCCACGTCGCCCGCATCGCCGAAGACAGAATCGATTGCCTGGATCCCCGCAGCCGTCGCCGCATTCACCAGGCGTGCGCGCGCGTAGAGTGACTCGTGTCCTTCTACCGTCTTGGCCACGCCCATGTCGGCGGTGTAGTCCTCGAGTCCAATCGTGAGGGCGGCGACGTTGGGACCGGTCGTTGCGATCGCAAATGCGTTCTCGATCCCCAGCGCCGATTCCACAATCGGCATCAGCCAGATGGGGCGATTCAGATGGTGGCGAGCCATGAGTTCGCTGATCATTCGTTCCACTTCTGTTACCTGAAGCGAATGCTCAGTTTTTGGAATGAGCACGAGGTCGGGCGCCTCAGGAATAATTTCGGCAAGGTCCTCCAGTCCCATGGGCAACTGGTTGATGCGAACCATGCGCTCACAGGCGCCAAAATCAACTGCACGCAATGCGTTCCGCACCAGGATGCGCGCCGCATCTTTTTCGCCGTGATGAACTGAGTCCTCAAGATCGAGGATGATGGCGTCGGGTCCGTGCAGACTGGCATTGATGAAATATTTCGGCTCCGAACCGGGCAGATACAAACGCGAACGCCGCAAACGGTCGCGCGGTGAGCGCTCGGGCAACGCTACAGAATCAGGCAGTGCCTTTTGCCCGTCTCCAAGTCCAGCGCGCTTGACTGCGGTTTCAATCCTCGCCGAAATTACGAAGGGAAGCGCGCCCTCGTCGTGCACTTGAACCCGCGCGTGCTTGACGCCGAGCGACTCCAGTACCTGTCGGCTCTGCGCGAGGATCGAATCGCCATAATATGGCTTGACACGGGACTCGAGCATGATCTCCAGGCCGCCGCGATCGCGTGGTTCAATGGTGACGTGCACGTCCGAGCGGACGTCTTTGCCGCACTGCCCGGCCTCGGCCGAATGCGTCGCCGTAATTTCGCGGGAAAGAGTCATTGCTTATACTTTGTCATGCTGAGCGAGGCAAGCATCTTTATCAGCCGCTAATTTAGCTTCGCCAATATCGCGTCTGTCATCTGAATGGTCGAGGCTGCACCCTCGCTGATCGATTTCGCGCCACCCGAAATACGCATCATGTCGTAGGTGCGGACTTTACCTTCTTTCACCACATCGGCAATCGCTTTGCGGATGCGATCGGCCTTGGCACCCTCTGCGATGTGATCGAGCATCATCGCACCGGTCAGAATCATGGCAATCGGATTCACAATCGGCGGATTTAATTCTGCATACTTAGGCGCTGAGCCGTGAGTCGGCTCGAACACCGCGACCTCATCTCCAATGTTGCCGGAAGCTGCAAAACCCAACCCGCCCACGAGTCCGGCGAAAGCATCCGACAAAATGTCGCCGAACAGGTTCGAGGCGACGATCACGTTGTAATCTTCCGGATTCTTGTTCAACCACATCAACTGCGCATCGATGTTGGTAGACCACAAGGCGATTCCAGGATAATTCTTCGCAACTTCCTTTGCCGTCTCTTCCATCATTCCTGAGGTCTCGCGCACTACGTTTGGCTTTTCGCAGATAGTCACACCCTTGAAGCCGCGTTTTTTCGCATATTCGAACGCAGCCGTGACGATGCGCCGCGCCGCCGGCCGCGTAATGATGCGCACGCTCACGGCCAAGTCCGCGGGAGGTACCCTGGTGAAAGCTTTGAACCGGGGATGAGTATTCAGAGCAGCGCGGACATTCTCCGGAGGGTTCGTCCACTCCACGCCAGCATACATGCCTTCGGTGTTCTGACGGAAAACTGTGGTATCAATGCGGGGCTCGTCGAAGCTACCATCGACGCGCTTGCGAATGTAATTCAGCGGATTGCCCAGAAAGCCAACGCAAGGCCTCATGCAGACATCCAGATTGAACTTCTGCCGCATGGTGACGATGGGGCTGTAGTAAACGTGGCCTTTGCCTCTCAATTCCGGCTTCAGTTCAGCCTGAGCTTCTTTGTTCGGCTTCGAGGTGATGGCACCGAAAAGTCCCAGCTTGTGCTTGGCGAGCAAGTCGACGGTCCGTCGCGGGAGCGCGTTGCCTTCATTGATCCAGCATTCCCATCCGATGTCGGCGTGAATGTATTCGGCGTCGAACCCAACTGCTTTCAAAACTCGCATCGCCTCGGGCAGAACCTGATTGCCGATTCCGTCTCCGGGCATCGAAACTACGGTGTGTTTTGGCATGAATGCGAGGTCTCCTACTTTGCCATGAAAAACCCTTGCGTCAAATCAATGTTGTCAAAACACCGAAACCGATGCTGCCCAACTGAGTGGAAGTCTTCTCAAGCGCTTCAGCGTCCGCTCCCAACGATTGAAAATAAGGTTCGGCGTCCTTCCAACTCTGAAAACGGCGACTGGGAGCCATTTGTTGCTTTCCGTCCGGTGGGTAAATCTCGTTCGGTAAACCGATCTCTGAAATGTCCACGACGAGGATGGTATGAGACAACCGATAGACGAGAAACCTGTTCTTCATTATGAGAACCCTGTCTTATGCGCGGAGCGAGCTCCGCCCGGACGGCCGAGGGCGGCCGTCCCCACACGAGTCTTGCCAATCCATGCTATCAGGTCAGCCCCAACCGCTTGGCTACAAGATTCTCTACGCCCTCGGCGATCACCAGCGATTGCGGCACGCTGCCCAGTGGCGGGAACGCAAACCTCTCGCTGCGCCAGTGAACCACGCCCGTGGTGAAATCGATATCAATTTCATCTCCGGGAATGATCGTTTTTTCTTTGGCGGCGATCTCTTTCGCGAACTGCTCGCGTAACCGCTTCACCAGATCGGGGATTTCAATGCAGAGAAAGCCGTTGTTAAACGCATTGCGGAAGATAAGTCTGTGAAAAGCTGGCCGCAATCACCAGCGGAATGCTTTTGGCTTTAAGCGCCGTGACCGCCTGCTCCCGGCTCGATCCAGTGCCAAAGTTAAAGCCACTTACGATTACGTCGCCGGAGCTGATGCGCGCGGAAAACTGCGGATCGTAATTCTCCATGACGACTTTTGCCATCATTTCCGGCGTCACATCGTCGCGGTAGGTGTAGTCCTTGCCGTAGATGGCATCGGTGTTGACGTTGTCCTGCGGCAGCAACACCAGCCGCCCGCGCACCCGCTCGGGAAAACCAGGCAGGATATCAACTCTCTCGGCGGCTGCGCCAGTCGCGAATTCGGTGTAATTGCGGCACCGGCGTGCGATCCGCCATTTCGTGCGGCCCACGAATATAGCCGGCGATGGCGGACGCTGCAACAACCTCCGGGCTGGCAAGATAACACTGGGCATCGCGCGATCCCATGCGGCCCTTGAAATTGCGATTGGTCGCCGAGATGCCAACTTCACCGGGCTCGAGCAGCCCAACTCCCAGGCCGATGCATGGCCCACAACCTGCGGGGAGTGGATGCGCACCGGCATCGAGCAGGGTCTTCCAAGTGCCGCGTCTCTCGGCTTCTTCCTGTACCCACTTGCTGGCGGCGCCCAAATAGAACTTCACCCCTGCTGCGACCTTTTTACCCTTCACAACATTTGCCGCAGCCTCCAGGTCTTCGAGTCGCGAGTTCACGCAGGAAAGCAAATACGCTTTTTGGATCGCGACCTTTTTCTTTTCCATCTCAGCCAGAGATGCCATCACCTGCACTGTATCGGGGCCCGACACATGAGGCACTACCTGGCTAAGATCGAGCACGATGCGAGCGGCATACACGGCATCGGCATCCGGCCGCGGCGGATTTGCGGCCCAGCTCTCTAGGTCTTTTTCTGAAAACCGCTCGACACCCAAGGCTTTGAGACGCTGATAAACGCGCTTCAAATAGTTAATGGTGACGTCATCCACTGGGAACCAACCCACCAGCGGTCCCCACTCGGTGGTCATATTGGAAATCGTGAGCCGCGCATCCATCGAGAGGCTGGCCACGCCAGGTCCGCTGAATTCGACCGCGGCATTCAGAACCTCCTCATGGTTGTAGAGTCCGCAGAGGGTGATGATGACGTCTTTTCCGGTTGCGCCCGCCGGCAACTCGCCTTGCAGCACGACCTCGACCGAGCGGGGAATCTGCCACCAGAATTCGCCCGTCGCCCAGGCCGCAGCCGCATCCGTGCGGACGATGGGCGTGCCGATCGCACCCAATGCGCCGTACATGTTGGAATGAGAGTCGGATGCGACCACGAAGGATCCCGGCACGACATATCCGCGCTCCACCATGATCTGATGACCGATGCCGGAACCCGCCGGATAGAAGTCGATGCCATGCTCTTTCGCAAATGCCTCGATGGCCCGATATTTCTTCTGATTGGATTCGTCCTGGTTCTGGATGTCGTGATCGAGTGCGAAGACGAGCTGCTTGGGATCGTGAATCTTCTTGGCGCCGATGCCTTTGAACTTGCTCATTACCGCCGAGGTATTGTCGTGGGTCATCACGTGATGCGGCCGGATGGAGACGAAGTCCCCTGTCCGCAGTGGCCGCTTCGGGCCTTCGGCTAGATGAGTCTGCGCGATTTTCTCAACGATAGTCTGGCCCATGGTCTACTCCTGGGGAACAGTCTACGACCCGTCCCAGCCGAGCGAAGCTCGGCAACATTTATGGCTTCGTTACTCTGCACGAGTTTCCTTTCGCGCGACATCCGCCATCTAACTCGTTCTAGCTCCTCGATCCGCTCGGGGCTGACTATCCCACTTGACCGCTCTTGGCACGGCTTAAGTCGTGCCCTTCCACGATGCTTCACATACTCGACAGCGACGTCGCGCGCCCGCACAACCGAGGGCGGCTGTGCCCACGCTGGTCATTGCTGAGGTCGCTTCGGGTTCTTCCCCTTCACATCTGCCTTCATCAGCGCCATTAGCTTACTTACCGAGGCCAGCTTATCCAAACTCCAAATCGCGTCTTTCAGCTTCCCTTGCGCCCGTTTCGACAATACGCCTTCCGCCAGCGCCGCGAACTTCTCTTCGACCTCGGCGTCGCTCAGTGGATTCCGTGGATCACCTTTTGGATAGTCCAGTCGCTTGGTGAATGTCCGGCCGTCGGTTGTAGTGAGGTTCACTATCACACGTTGCAACGCTGGGAAAACTTTTTCAATTTCCGGATCGGCCACCACCTCAACTTTCTTCAACTGCGCCCGGATAGTTGGATCCATGATCTTCTTCATCTCAAATTGCACTGGCGTGACCTGACGGTCTGCGATGGCGGCAGCAATCACATAGGGCAGTGAATGATCGGCGGTTTCTTTGGTGCGCGGATCGTACTTGCTCGGATCGGAGAGAATGTCAGCCGCACGGGCTAGCGATCGAATCTGGACCTTGGCCACCTGATCAGGCTTCAGATCATTGGACTTCACGATATCGAGCACTGCAGAAATCGGCGTATGAGTCAGGGCCTCGGTGGGAAACGCCTTCATCCCGCACTGCGTGATACGCCATGACTCACCCAGTCCATCGGTCAGCAGATTCAGCTTCCACTCAGGGCCGAAGCAGTGGGTAAGTCCTTCTTTGCCGTCGACAACGTGTTCGGGGCCGGTATAGCCGCGCTCCGCCATCAGCGCGGCGAGCATACCGCTTTGCGTGGCCATTGGGTCGACGGTATTTTTCATCATGGTAAGTTTGCCAGCAGTGACCGCTCCCAGCGTGGCATGGCGGCTGGCGGAGATGCCGATCGCGTGCTGGATTTGCTCCCAGTCAAGACGCAACATGCGTCCGGCAACGATCGGTGACACGAACGCAGTGAGCGTGGCATGATGCCAGCCGCGCTCGCGGATTCCGGGGAACGCCGCCTCACAGAAACGCATTTCGAATTCGTGGCCCAGCACCAGCCCGACGATCAGTTCTTTTCCGCCGCTCTTCGCACGTTCGCAGGCTGCCAGCGCTGCGGGAAAAATATCGGACGGATGCGATGGGTCTTGCTTCCAATAAATGTCGTTGTAATCCATGCAGCGGATCATTAAGGCGTTGGCCAACGAAGCCGACACCGCATCCATCCGCTTGCCGCTTCCGATCACCGTAGCTGGGCCTTTGCCGGCAATCTCGTCGAGCACGGCCAGGGCAATCTTCACGTCGTGCTGTTGGTAACCACCCAACGCGCAGCCGACGGAGTCGAGCAGGAAGCGTTTGGCTTGATACACAGCGTCCTGCGATAGGTGTTTGTATTCGAGCGCAGCCGCCCAACGCGCCATCCTGGCGGTGATGGTTTCTTTGGCTTGCGATGGCTTCCTTAGCGGACACGCTTCTCTCCTGCAACGTTGCCCTCAATGTGATTTGTCATCCCGAACGAAGCGAGGGATCTGCAGTTGGGCTTTGACAAGCAGAACTGCAGATTCCTCGCTGTGCTCGGAATGACAAGGCACAGAGTAATGACACGAAGTTTACCTGAATAGCTCAAGCTCAGAGTCATTTCACCTTCACGTTCTTCGGATTCTTGAACGGCAAAAAGGCCATGAAATCGGCGTGATGCACGATGTAAGCCTCGGTGGTGCGCTTCACCAAATCACCCTCAGCGGCATGGGACGCAATGATGTGGCATACGGCATCGGGAACGCCGCACTCCAGCGCCAGCGCCACGCCAGTAAAGGGATGGCGCAGCGCCTCACCACGTTGGCTCTGGCGGCTCTTGCCGTCGGGGCCCAAGCTCATACTCAAGCAATTTACCCACATCGGCGAGAATCGCGCCTGCAACCACGGTGTCCATGTCGATGGGCAGGGCGCGTCCCATAAATTCCTGCATGGCTTCGGCGCTTTGGCGGGCGATGTGCACCACGCAGCGCTTGTGCTCCATGAAAGTAATAGGACAGTTGGGCACGAGCAGAGTGAAGGGAATGTGGTTCAGGTCGGCGGGCTTCAGCGGGCTCCGCTCCAAGCGCTTTGATCCAGGTTTCAGTGACCTGCTCGCGTAGGGTTTTGCTTTCAATCCACTGAATCTCCGGCCACAGCTTAGTAACCGCCTCACGCATGCGATCGGATCCCCTCCGAAAACCATCTAGCTTATCGCGCAGGTGGAGGGCACGTCGAGAGGGTCGCTATGCGGCTCTGACCCAACTGGCGTCATCCCGAAACCCCGCGCATGTCAGCTGGGTGAGGGATCACGCGTGGGAGCTTCGCACCCGGGAAAAGTTGCCGGCCTGCCCGCCATCCCTCGCAAAGCTCGGGATGACGCCAGTGTGGTTGAAACGGAGCCATTGCCGACAGAGGGGTAGTTTCTCAGCGATCCCCGCGCAAACAAAAAACCCGCCGACCCTGTGCGGGAAGGTCGGCAGGTTTTTCGGGGGAGTGGCGGGTTGCTTGGGAATCGCGCACACAACCGGCCTGATTCGCAGGTAAATCCTAGCTTCTGGGCGAACACTTCGCCACTCACCTTTCGCAGTACCCTAGACTGACTAATCCAAAGGGCAAGTTGCTTCGATGGGTCTCAGGCAGCAGGCGAGTCCGACCGATCAGCGCTTCTGGCGCACTATAATGCCCTGACCGATGCCTATTAGCGCAGGGACGAGGCTTGGCGACTGCGAGATCATTGCACCGCTAGGGGCGGGCGGCATGGGAGAGGTGTATCGCGCACGCGACCAAAGCCTGGGCCGCGAAGTTGCCGTCAAAGTGCTGCCGGAAGAATTGGCTTCAGACCGCGATCGACTGCGGCGGTTTGAGCAGGAAGCGCGGGCAGCGGCGGCGCTCAATCATCCCAACATTCTGGCGGTGTATCGCTTCGGCACCACCGAGAAGAACGCGCCATATCTCGTCACCGAACTTCTTCAGGGGCAGACTCTACGAGAACGCCTTGAACAGGGCGAGATTTCCCGGCGTAAGGCGGTGGAATACGCTCTGCAGATGGCGCGGGGGCTGGCGGCGGCGCATGAACGCGGCATTGTGCATCGCGATCTTAAGCCCGAAAACATCTTTCTCACCCGCGATGGCGTAGTCAAAATCCTCGATTTCGGGCTGGCCAAGCTGGTAGGGCACGACGCCGCGGGCCTGAGCAATTCAGGGGCGACGGTGAGCGTCACGGAGCTGGGCGTGGTGTTGGGGACGGTAGGTTACATGTCCCCAGAGCAGGTGCGGGGCCAGGTAGTCGACCACCGTTCCGATATCTTCGGTTTAGGCGTGATCCTCTACGAGATGCTCTCCGGAAACCGGGCGTTTCAGGGAGCCACGGCGGCGGATACGATGAGCGCCATTCTCAAGGAGGAACCGGCAGAGCTTTCGGGGACGCGGCGCAATCTTCCTGCGGCGGTAGGGCACATCGTGCACCGTTGTCTGGAGAAGGACCCGGCGGAACGGTTTCAATCTGCACGTGACCTCGCCTTTAATCTCGAGTTGCTTAGCCGTGAGGAAAGTGGAAGCGGCGCAGCGCTGGCGCTCCCAGCAAGAAAGGATCGGCGGTGGCTGGTGCCAGTCTTGGTTGCGTTGGCAGTATTGGCAGCGGCCGGACTTGGATTCCTGGCGGCCCGGGCAGTCAGGCCACGGTCGGATAATTCTCTGCCGATCGAACTGAAGCGGCTGACTGACTTTGTAGGCATGGAAGAATTTCCGGCGTTGTCGCCGGACGGCAAGTCGATAGCGTTCACCGCCGACGTGGGTGGACGAAGGCAGGTTTGGGTGCGTTTGCTGGCTGGAGGCAGTCCGCTGCAAGTGACGCATGACGATGCTGACCATCAATATCCACGCTGGTCGTCGGATTCGTCGTCGCTGATTTATTTCTCTCCTTCCAGCGAACCAGACGGGCAAGGGAAGATCTGGCAAATTCCCGCGTTGGGAGGAACAGGACGGCCGCTCGTGACCAGTCTGACGGGCGCTGACCTTAGCCATGACGGCAAACACATTGCCTATTTTCACTCCAACCAAGGAGAGCTTGAGCTAGACATAGCAGATGCGGACGGCTCGAACTCTCGTAGGCTCACGGTCCTTCCGACTGAGTACATCTATTCCGACCTGCGCTGGTCTCCGGACGACCGAAAGTTGGGATTCGAGAGAGGCCGAACCTTTGACTATGACATTTTCTATGTGCCAATAGAAGGAGGCACCCCGCAAGCAATTACGCAGGACCGGAATCCGCTGGCGGGTTTTGCCTGGTTGCCCGACGGCTCGGGAGTAGTCTATAGCTCTTCCCGAGGCGACACTGTTCTGTATCTGCGGACCATGAATCTCTGGTCCGTCCAAACTGGAGGAAAGAATCTACGACAGCTCACGTTCGGGGAGACGTCTTACATCTCGCCCGATCTCGACCAGAGCGGCAACCTGGTCGCGACCCGCAGGCAAATCCAGTTTGATATTTGGCGCTACCCCGTTGATGGCAGCCCCGCAGAGAATGTTCGCCATGGCGCCCAGATCACGCACCAGACCGGGGCGGTGCAGACTCCATCCGCGGGCCCCGGGGATCACGAACTCGTTTATCTGAGCGATAGCGGGGGCCATGGCAATCTGTGGGTGCTGAATCTCGAAACTCAGCAGACTCGCCAGGTCACCTTCGAACATGATCCGCAGGTCACGATTGGGGTGCCCGTGTGGTCCCCGGACGGAAAGTACATTGCCTACGTGAAGCGCGGCCTCAAAGGCTGGAACGTCGATCTGTGGTTGATGAACCCAGACGGAAGCAATGCTCACAAAGTATCAGACGGCGGTGGTTGGGCCTGCTGGTCACCAGACAGTCGATGGCTGTATTTTTCTCCTCCAACCCAGAATGCATTTCGTATCGAGAAGATCTCGCCCGAGGGTGGGGCGCCGATGGTAGTGCGCGAGGAGGGGCAGAAGCCGGCAGTTGATGCCGAAGGAAGACTCTTCTTCGTCCTGAATTTGCCGGCGCTGAACGGTCTGTCTGATATGGAAATACTGGTAGCCAAGCCGGAGAATGGCCCGGCACAGAAGGTGGCGCGCATTTCAGGATCGCGGTTGTCGAAGTCGGTTCTTATGCAGCCGGTCCTCTCCCCGGATGGCAAGTGGCTGGCAGTGCTATTGACCGACGGACCGACCACGAATATATGGGCGCAGCCCACCGCTGGTGGCGAGATGCGGCGCATCACGGATTTCGGGACTCAAGCGACATTTATTGGTCGGAGAGTTTCCTGGTCGTCCGACGGACACTCAATCTACGCCGCAGTGGGAAAAGGCGAGGCCGACATTGTACAGTTGAGCAATCTGAAGCCCTAGCCAAGCTATATGTTCATGAAGATGGCAGCAGCGGTTCTTATCGTCCTATCACTGACGGGCACATCATTGGGCCAGTCGGGTGCGGCCAGCGGCGAGCGAATCGTGGTGCAGACAGCTTCCCTTCCCAAGGGGTTTCTGCGACAGCAGTATCGCTTCCGTTTGGAGGCCGACGGGAGGCATCACGCCGCTCACGTGGGCAGTGACCAGCGGCGCTCTGCCTCGCGGCATAACATTGAGTGAAGACGGAATCCTCAGCGGCGTGGCGACGGAGGCGGGTCAGTTTCGCTTCGTGGTGGCGGTTACCGACAGCGGCAAGCCCCCCCATCAGAGAACCCAGGAACTGAGTTTGGATGTGGTGGCGCCGCTGGTGGTGCAGTGGAGCCGCTATCCCAAGGTCACGGGGCAAAGAGTAGAGTGCGCGATCAAGCTATCGAATCAGACCGGGCAGGACTTCGACCTTACCATGATCGCCCTGGCGGTGAACGAAATTGGACGCGCCACCGCAGTGGGATATCAGCATTTCATTCTGAAAAAAGGCACGCTCGATTTGGAGATCCCTTTCGGAGAAAACCTGCCGCACGGAGCCTACACGCTGAACGTGGATGTGGTGGGAGAAGTGGAAGCGACCAATACGATCTACCGTGCGCGGCTAGTGACCGGCGAGAATCTGCAGGTGCAGGAAGGACCCTGAACAAAGCTAGTGGTCAGCGGCGGTTTTTAGCAACCAGTGTTTGGGGGAAGGTGGACGAGCCGCTGTCTACTGGCCACTAACCACTAGTCAGCCTAAAAATAAGAATCCCGAGGTGGTGTTAGACTCATTCGTCTCGGCCAGTAGCTCGCTTTTAGACCCTCGCTGACCTGCTCTCGTTGCTTCCCTTGCGGGCCGCTACGCGCGATCATTACTTGGGCTCCGGGCTTACCGCCAACCGGATAAACCAGTCTGACGCCTCGGGACTCTATCTTGCCTTCAACATATCTTCTTGTTCGCCTCGACCAGCGCTTTGCTATAGACCCTCGCTAGCCTTCTCTCAATCATTTTGCAATGTAGAGAGTGACTTCGCTTGAGCCCCGGACGCCGCACCAACCGGGTAAACTTCAGAAGCTGTCAAAGAACGAGTATCTTTTTACTCTTCTCATTTTTAGAGTCAACAAAAAACAAAGCGCTGTATCTTACTTGTTTGCAATCAAGGTGCGGGGCATCCACAGCCATATGCAGCAAGAATTGTGCAAGCCGCGGATCGCGGATTGACAATGATTCCACGGTGACAAGTTTTGGCGAGCATTCATGCGGCCCGCTTTAAGGGGATGCAAGATTGCAGTGCTGTTTCACGATTGTGAAAATCTCAGCGAAAACCGCTCTGGATGCGGTCTTCATGAACCGATGTTGAGCCGATGTGCGGTGAAAGTGCACGCTCCTCGCGTCACACATCACGCATGCCTGCATCGACATTTGCGATCTGCATCGGGCCATGCCTTTTAGACATAGAGCTGGGTAGCGTAATATCAGGTGCGAATTTGGACGCGTGTAGGACTGAGCCGGTCGAGTTTTCCAGTTACAGGTGCAGCTGAAGATCGAGCTAAAGCGAACGGTCCAGGGCCAACAGCTGGTTTATGTCAGACGATTTCACGTAACGCTGAAGCGGCCGCGCACTTCCTGCTCTCGCAGAGCTCAGCTCTGTCCCAGGATCGGACTCGTTCTGGGCTCGGGGTTAGGCAGTTTCGCTGACGAACTGTCTGATCAGACGCGGATTGCGTACGCTAACATTCCGTTTTTTCCGCTCTCGACCGCCGTAGGACACGCCGGCCAGATGGTGATCGGCAAGGCGGACGGTATCCCTGTGGCAGCGATGCAGGGGCGTGTCCATCTTTACGAGGGTTATTCGCCCCAGGAAGTCGCTTTCCCGATGCGCGTGTTTGGCCGCATGGGCATTCGAGCGGTCGTCCTCACCAACGCAGCCGGTGGCGTCAGTCTGGAATATAAGCAGGGTGCGCTAGTCATCATTACCGATCACATTAACCTGCAGGGTCAGAATCCTCTCATCGGACCAAACGATGACCGTTTTGGCCCGCGTTTTCCTGACATGACGCAGGCGTATTGGAAACCTTATCGCGAAATTGCTCTGCAAGCCGCTAGGAAGTTGGGGAAGACGGTTTATCAAGGCGTGTATGCCGCGCTGGCCGGTCCAAGCTACGAGACTCCGGCAGAGATTCGTTATTTGCGCACGATCGGCGCGGATCTGGTCGGCATGTCCACGATTTCTGAAGTGATCGCAGCCCGTCACATGGGATTGAAGGTGCTGGCAATCTCCTGCGTAACCAATATGGCGGCGGGAATCCTTGACCAGGTGCTCAATCACGAAGAGGTCCTTGAAACCACTAAGCGAGTACAGGGAGATTTCGTGGCTCTGCTGCGCGCGGTGCTGCCGGCGATTGCGCAGGATGTGGAAGGGTAGTCCTAAATTCCTCCGTTAGACCCGGAGTATCGTGCGGTTCCGTTCGAAAGGCAGGCAGCGGGCGAGGGCGCCCGCGCCAGCACCCAATCTCGATCAGAAAGTAAACTTCGCCGCCAACTGAATCACTCGCGGACCGCCTCCGCCGAGGCCAGGATTGGTCTGGGCAAGGTCGGGAGTTTGGGTGATCAGGCCAGCCGGGCCTGCACCTGGATTCGGAACAATCATCGGATTGCCTGGAGTTCCATTGTCCACGAACCCGGGGATTATCGTGTGCGCTGGCAGGGCGAAGTTGGGGTGGTTGAGAACATTGAAGAATTCAGCGCGCAATTCCAGGTTAAGCCTTTCCGAAAGCCGTGTGTTCTTGGCGATGGAGAAATCCCAGTTGCTATATCCGAGGCCGTAGATCGCGTCGCGGCCGAGGTTACCAAAGGTCCCAAAGGCAGGCTGCACGAAAGCCTGGGGGTTCAGATAGCCTGTGCTCGGAGTCCAGTGGGGCAAGATGGGATTCACTCCGGGCACGACGTTTGGCCGTTGATTGAAATAAAACCGACCGCTGGTATCTGTCGAATTGGCGATCGGAATCGGGCGCCCACTCTGAACAGAGATGACCGTATTCAACTGCCATCCTGAACCAAGCTTCCCTAGCGTGTTCCAAGAAGCGAGTTCGTAGTTGATCGCCGCTGTGAAGCGATGCCGCGTGTCGAACAGGGATGGACCGCGCTCCGCAGCAAGATTACCAGGGTCCTGGGGAAAAGCGGCGCCGGGAACGAAGTCGATTCCATCGGAGGCGTCGTCGATTGACTTAGACCACACATAGCTGGCGAAGCCAGACACACGATGGGCGCTTTGGACACGGGCGATTGCTTGCAGGGCGTGGTAAGTGGACGAACTAGAGGGCGTAAGCTCATCAATCGCACTGTAGTTTGGATTGATGGTGCGGTTACCATTGGCGTCGGGTTCGTTCAAATCGGTCAGGCGCACGAGCTTGGTACCTTTACTACCGACGTAGCGGGCTTCGACTGAGGCATTTTCCGCAACTTTCTGCTGGATGTTGAGATTCCAGTTCTGGGTATAGGGCGAGTGAAAGTTCCTCGGGGTAATGAAGATCGAATATGGGGGCGAGGCAACACCGTTCATGATCGGAGCACTCGGCGTGGGATTCGTTCCATTAAATGCGGTTGGGTCAAAGGACAGAGGCAAAACCGCTTTGGGCCCTATGGGATTAGTCGCGACCCCGGCGGAGGTCGTGAAATTCGCGATCAGTATGTCCTGTGGCATGTAGTCGTGATAGATGCCATAGCCGGCGCGAACCACCGTGTTCTTCAGCGCGCTCCAGGCGAATCCCACCCGAGGGCCGAAATCGTGCAGGTCGCGCCTGTAGAGGCCGTCGAGGCCATCCGTTCCGACCATAGCCAGTTTGCCGTCCTGCCCAAGGTTTGAGAGCAGGTTGTTCTTTTCACTCAATGGCCCGAAATATTCCCAGCGCAGTCCCAGGTTCAGAGTGAGGCTAGAGCTTAGACGGTAATCGTCCTGGGCGAAGAAACTGAGTCCGGTGTTGTAGGTCGTACGCTGAGTATTTCCCGCATCGACGGAGACGAACGAGCAGCAGGGCCCGAAGAGACCTGTGTCCTTCGATCCGCCCGTGTAGAAGTCGGCCAGAGCGTCGACGATAGGATCGGTACTCAGGCCCACACCGGCGGTGAACTGGAAGATACCGCGTTCGAGATTGTCATTAAAATTGTCAATTGCCGCGCGGCGGAATTCTCCGCCGAATTTGAAGGTGTGCTTTCCTTTCAACCAAGTGAAGTTGTCGAGTATCTGGAAGGTTTGACTCGTGCGCCCACGTGGGACGCTGAAGCCGGTGGCGCCCAGGTTTTCGATCCCTGTGAAGTCAAACTCCGGCAATCCAAGCTTGCCGGTCCCGAAGTTTAGGCCAATGCTAGTGGGATTGAAGTTGGCGTCTAACGAACTGAACGACGTGCGGTAACGGCTGTAGCCGAAGCGCACTTCGTTGATCTTGGAGGTGCTCAAGCTGGAAAGCAGGCTGAATGACGCGACTTGCACACGCGCTGGCGAGGTTTGTGCGAATTGGGACAATCGTGATCCGGCGCCGAAACCGCCCGGGGATCCGAAGGGAAAGACCTGATCGCTCTGAGAAAAGGCATAGCGGCCGGTCAGCAGTTCTGTGTCCGTAAGATTGTGGTCAATCTTTACGATGAAGTTATTACCGTTGTTCTTATCGTGAACCACACCAGGAATTTGGTTGGTATTGCTTTTTGGATAGAACGCTAGAATAGCGTCCAGGCCAGGATTGATCACTCCGCCGTTGAAGCCTTGCGCGATGAAGCGAGCCTGCTGAATCTGAGTCTGAGTGGGAACGAGGAGCAAAAAATCGGATCCGACGCGCTCACGCTGGCCTTCGTAGGCGCCGAAGAAGAAGGTTTTCTCCTTCACAATCGGGCCGCCTATGGAGGCGCCGAAATTATTGTTCTGGAAGACCGATTTTCGGGATTGCGTATTAAAATAGTTTCGTGCATCGAGCGCGCTATTGCGAAGGAACTCGAAAGCTGAACCATGGAACTGGTTCGTGCCGGACTTGGTCACAATGTTGACTACTGAACCGCTATTACGGCCGTATTCCGCGCCGAACTGAGATTGCAAGTTGAACTCCTGGATAGCATCAATCGGCAGGAGCGACGCTGGAGCGCCGCCGATACCGGTTTGATTGAGAGCCGAGTTATTGAAGAAGGGATCGTTGTTGTCGGTCCCGTCAAGCGTGTAGTTGTTCGAGCGGTCGCGGTTGCCGTTGATGTTGAATTGTCCGAAGCCACCCTGTGTTCCAGCCACGCCGGACGGATCAACCGTTGTCCCGGGTGTAAGCGCGACCAGTTTCCCAAAATCGCGCCCATTGAGGGGGAGTTCGGTGACCAATTTCTGATCGACGACCTCGCCCAGTACGTCGCGGGAAGTCTCGATCACAGGCGCCTCGCCCATTACCGTCACCATCTCTAGTTTCTTCTCGAACCTGGTCAGATCGAAATCTGCGATGGTATCGAGGCCCACATTCACAACGACATTCTGCGCCGCGGTCGAAAGCCCCGTAGATTCCGCCAACACCACGTACTCGCCGGCCGGCAACTCGGCCAAGACGTAGGCGCCATCTGCGCCAGTGATGGTCCCACGGATGATTCCAGTGGCAGCGCTCTTGGCCGTGACTTTGGCTCCAGCTACAACAGCTCCGCTGGGATCGGACACCTTGCCGCGAATGGATCCACGATAGCTTTGCGCCAGAAGGAGACATGGAATCAGCAGCACCACAGCCAGAGCGATCAGGCGACTAAGTGTTGAGCGCTTAACTTCAAATTTTGCATTGGCTGCCAGTTGCTGGCTCATGTCTTCTTTCTCCTGCTTCCCCTACAATTGGTTGACTTGGTCACTATCGATATTCGACTTCCGCTTCACAATTCGGTTTTCAGTTTTTCGCCCTAGGGATGAAAATCCGCACCGGCGGCTTGATCCCGTAAATCGCCGTAAAACTGCCCTGGTTTACGGCGAGCCCAAGATGTCCGCGCGAGTCAATATACAAAAGCGGTTTCTTCAGGGGCACATCGCTGAAGGTACGAACAAAGGGCACACTCATTTCGGCGTTGCCGATAGTTATGCGTACGTTTTGGCCCCGCCCGTAGCCCAGCTTGAGAAAGTCTTCTCCACTGATATTGGTGACCAGGTTTCCGAAGGGGCCGTCCGTGGCGATGATCTCACCTGTCAAGGCGCGTTCATCCAGTTGCGAAGGCACAAGGCCGAGCCGAACCAGTTTGCTGGCTTCGAGTTCCGGACCGACCTGCGTCCAATCTTCACCGTGAGCAAGATGGGCACCGGTCGGGGAAAAAATGTCGCGTCCGTGGAAGGTTGAGGACAACGCTGCGCCGATCATCCAATCACGATTTGTGATTTCGCGAGCGCCTTCAATTCCGTCGCGATCCTGGACTAATGTCATCAAGACCGTTGTCAGGGAGAACGAAATACTGCCCGCGCTTCGATTTCACGACCACCGCCTTACGGGGACTGCCTACCCCCGGATCGACGACCACTACAAAAACTGTTCCGGCCGGATAGTACGCGCTTGCACCGTAGAGAAAGCGAGCTCCGTCAAGGATGGAAAACGGCGTGACCTGGTGAGTCAGATCCACAATGCGTACGTCGGGAGCTATCGAATACATGACGCCTTTACAGATAGGGACGGAATCATCGACCGTGCCGAAATCAGTCATGAAAACAATCGTGGGCCGAGGATTTGCTGTTGACTGCGCGACCAGTAATGCCGTTCCGCTCCCAAGCAGGACAAAAAGAAACGCCGCCACGGCCGAGAGCGATGGGTGGCATCCAAATCGAACCATTGAGCATTTGTGCTTCATAAAGTCGACTCGTTTAATGGGGGATACCCATCTCACGCTTTCACCGCCAAAGTCTATGCAATTCGAGTAAGGTCAGACATTGTAAACGCTGGACGCGCGAACTGGAAATTGCTACGAACCTCGGGCTCGTGTGCGGGAGTGTGACGCAGGTTCGGCGGCCCGTCTATAATCCCTTGGCGACAGCTTCGCCATCGTTCTCTCAGGAGGTGTCATGTCTCAGTCCATTCCCGAAAAGTATCGTGATCTGTTCAGCAAGCGCGCGTTTGCCAGTCTGGGCACACTGATGCCGGACGGCAGCCCCCAAGTAACGCCGGTATGGTGCGATTTGGAAGGCGACCACGTGGTTTTCAATTCTGCCAAGGGTCGCCAGAAAGACCGCAACATACGCCGCGATCCGCGCGTCGCACTGGCGATCATCGATCCCGACAATCCCTACCGCTATCTAGAAATCCGCGGGCGTGTAGTGGAAATCACCGAGCAAGGTGCCGATGCTCACATCGACAAGTTGGCCAAGAAATACCTCGGAGTGGACAAATACCCGTACCGCCAGGCCGGAGAAACGCGCGTGATGTACAAGATACAGCCTGAGCATGCCAACATGATGGGTTAAAGAGGAGACACACCAAAAAGGGAGAGTGGTTCATGGATCGCCGGGCTTTCCTGGCAAACTCCGCGCAAATTGCCTGTCTATTAAAACTGGCTCCGGCCAGCCTGCTCGCGCAGGAGGCCGGCATTACTCCGGCGATCGCTGATCTTTATCACAGGACCTTAGTCATTGATGCGTGCGCCGCCGTCAGAATCGACTCCTTCGATCTGCCACTTAAACCTGAAATCACAAAACAGGCTCTTGAAGCGGGAGTGAGTGCGATCAACTGGACGGTCTCGCTGCCGGAGTTCGAAGACACGGTTTCGTACATTGCGTTCGTCAACGGGCTTGCTGAAAGTGATCCTGCGCACTGGTTGGTGGTTCGCCGCCATTCCGACCTCGACCGGGCCAAACGCGAGCAAAAAATCGGCATTATGTTGGGATTCCAGGAACCCCAGTGCCTGGGATCGAATTTGGATCGTATCGAGGTGTTCCGGCGGCTCGGGGTTCGCATCATTCAGCTCACTTACAACAACCGCGGACTGTACGGTGATGGCTGCCTCGAGCCAGGCAACGCTGGACTCAGCAAGCTGGGACGCGCGGCTATCACCAAGATGAATGACCGGGGCATCGCGGTTGACCTGAGCCACTGCGGGCAGCGCACCAGCGCTGAGGCCATCGAGGCCTCCAGCAAACCTGTGCTCTTTACTCACGTCGGTTGCTATGCAGTTCATCCGCATCCCCGCAACAAGGAAGACCGCGAACTGCGATCCCTGGCGGATCATGGCGGCGTTGCTGGTATTTACTTTATGCCGTACCTGGTTGCCAGCCCTATTTCTCCGACTCGCGAACACGCCCTACAGCATCTGGACCACGCCCTCAAAGTCTGTGGTACCGACCACGTGGGAATTGGCAGTGACGGCATCCTGGACACCTACCCGGATACGCCGGAGCAGCGCAAGGCGTTCCAGGAGCACATTGCCAGCCGGAAAAAGTCCGGGGTCGCCGCTCCCGAAGAAGACCGCCCACCGTACTCGCCCGATTTGGATCGAACCGATCGCCTGGAAATCATCGCTACGGGTTTGAGCAAGCTGGGCTACTCGTCTGACGTGATCGAAAAAGTTTTAGGTAAGAACTTCTATCGGGTACTGGGAGAAGTTTGGGGCGCAGAATGAAGAAAGAGGTAGCAAGGAGAGATATTCCGTTGCTCCTTCGCTTACGCAATTTCTAATACTTTGTCACCTTTGCCAACCAGGACCACGTCAGCCATCCCAATAAACAAGCCGTGCTCCACGATGCCGGGCATTTCCTCCAGTGCCCGAGCCAAGCTCTCCGGATCGGAGATCTGGCCGAAGGTGCAGTCCAAAATGTAGTGGCCTTCGTCGGTAATGAACGGCTTGCCCGAAGGATTCATGCGCAAGCTGACTGACGCGCCCAGCGCGGCAATATTCTTTGCCAGCAAGGCCCGTGCGAAAGGAACTATCTCGACCGGCAGTGGAAATTTACCCAGCATCGAAACTTGTTTGCTGGAGTCCACTATAATTACGCACTTTTGCGAGGCCGACGCAACGATTTTTTCATGCAGCAGCGCGCCCCCACCTCCTTTGATCAGTCGCAGGTTGGGATCAACTTCGTCGGCACCGTCGATGGTCACATCAATCTGCTGAAACTCATCGAGTGTGGTCAGAGGGATGCCGACGCTGGCGGCCAGTTCCTGGGTGGCAGCGGAAGTGGGAATTCCGCGAATCTTGAGTCCAGCGCGTACCTGTTCGCCGAGAAGCCGAACGGCATGCACAGCGGTCGAGCCTGTCCCCAGACCGACGATATCTCCGTCGCGAACAAAGCGCAGGCTGGCGCTCGCTGCGGCTTCTTTTTCCTTGTCGTTGGCCATGCCGAGTGATCGCAATTGTCGCGACCGCCTACTCTATCGCGTTCTTGACCAGCACACCAACTGCTGTCGTCCAGAACGAAGGGACGGATATGTGGCTCTTCTTCGCGTTTTCGCGAACAACGGCAGACTGCGCGATCAACTCCTGGCCGCTTGGCTTGCCTGACCAAAGCGCTGAGTGGCATAACCGACAATCATCCCCAGAATGCCGCCCGGCAACATGATTTCGAAATAATAGTGTTTGCCGGCCGGATTCGGCATGGCTGCCACCAGGAAGGCAAGAATCAAGCCGACGGCCAGCCCGAAGATGATCCCCAGCGGCAGAGAATTCACCTTCTTAGCGAAGTAGCCGATGAGCACGCCCGTGATCAGGCCTTTGAAGGTGGATCCGATGACGATGCCCAGCAGTTGCGATCGTACCTCGGGAGTGAACCATGCAGTCAGGCCATCGAAAATACCGAGAAATCCGCCCAGCAACAGCCCCAGCACTATCTTGTTCATATGATCTCCTGGCGGACTTCTTGTCCGCTGACGTTCTATTCAACGCGGCGGAGAAATTCTTTAGGCTGCAGGGCTCACTTGAGAAACACTACCGTATTCGCCACAAGATCAACAAAGCCCGCATCAAAACGTAGGCGAGGATCAGCAGTAGCCACGCGCTGTTTTTGGCCGACCACCGCCACAAGCGGGCGAACGGACCCTCGGGATAGGCTTGGACGGGCATCCCGTCGAGATAATGGGCTACGTCGCTTGCCAATTCTTGTGCCGAGTCGTACCGCTGTTGCGGCTCGGCGGCTGACGCCTTAGAGCAGATCGCGCTCAATGCTCTCGGTATAGGATCCAAAAGAGCATCCCCTAACAAGAATTTCAATATCTCTCCGAGCGAAAAAATATCCGCCCGTTGATCGAGCGTCGTGACGTCTCCGCGGGCTTGTTCGGGAGCCATGTATCCGGGAGTTCCCAGAACCGTGCCATGAGATGTGCTGGTGCCAGGAGTCTGCTTTGCTGACGGTGAGCTCGGGTGCGGCTCTCCTTCGAGCACATCATTTTTCATGTGCAACAGCTTTGAGAGTCCCCAATCCATGACCAGGACTTCGCCAAACGGTCCGACCATGACATTTTGGGGTTTCAGGTCGCGATGCAACACGCCGTGCGCGTGAGCGAAGGACACGGCTTCACAGATTCTCTGGAACATCCGCAAGCGCTCCGGCAATCCTCCGAATTGCGCTGTGCGCTGATCCAGTCGCTGGCCCTGCACCAGTTTCATGGTGTAGAAGACGCGGCCGTCGGGCAGAGTTCCCACATCGTGCACCGGGACAATCCCCGGATGCTCCAGCTGCGCGATCACCTTGGCCTCGTGCAGCAGCCGCGCGGCGAGTTCACCACTGGCATCCGCGAACCCGATGACCTTGAGCGCCACCCGCCGGCCCAGTATCGTGTCCTCGACCCGATACACGCTGCTCATTCCCCCCTGGCCGAGCTTATCCACTAGCACGTAACGAGTGGCGCTGAGATCGGGTGCGTCCGCGGCGGCGCGCAGACGGTCGAGCGCGGAATCGGAAAGCCACTTCAGGGAACAGCGGTGTTCATGGACACATCCAAACCCAACAGCGCACGAGCCTCTCGCCTGAATTCGTCGTCGTTGGCGGTCATCTCCCGCAGTTGCTCCAGCACGATTCGGCGAAACTCCCGGCGCGCGTACGCAAGATAGTTGGTCACGTCAGAAGGCTTCAATCCAAACTGACCGGCCACCTGTTCGTAAGTCAACTCTTTGCCGCCCTCGTCGATGTCGTAGAGTTCCAGCAAGCGAAAATGCATCTGCTTTCCTCGCATTCACACTCATGACGCAAACGCCCCAAGGCGAGGCTGAAGACGCTGCGCACCCACTCTCCCGCGAAGAAGTCGTCCATCGTCTCGGGCGATGGTATTTCGATTTGCCGCAATTCCCCCTCGGCCGATTCGAAATCAAGGGAGAGAATCTGGATGTCGCCGCCGCGCTTTAAGCGGTGGGCAGCTTTTTCCTCGTTTGTGAGAAAGCGATCGATGCATACCCGCAGAAATGTTCGTAATCGTGCCCGGCTGGGGTCGTAGCTTTCGAGGAAATCTTTTTCGAGCAAGCGCGTGAAAAACTCCTGGGTTAGGTCCTGAGCTTGCTCATTGTCCTTCCTCCAACCCAGGCGGATGTATTTGTAAACTGGCTTCCAGTACGCGGCAATCAACGTATTCAGCGCCCGCTCTCGTTCTTCTGCCTGACCACTCGCGCGCGGCGACGAATGAGTGACCAGCGCGTGGCCGGAAAATTACCGGTGCCGCCGAAATTGATTTCATCCTGCATGCTTGCAACGGTTCGCGAAAAGTGAAAACGGAGTGTACGACCTGCAGCAGTGACATGACAAGGCGATTGCAATTGGCTTTCCTTTACCTCGGACATGCCATACTGACGTCTTGCTACCCACCTTTGTCGAAAAGCGCGAGCGAGGACAGCCTCATTCGCTCGGCGCAAGCATAGATCAGAAATGGCGAGGCTTTACTGCACTTTGGCGTACTCCGCTTTGGCCTGATGCAGAAGGGGGATGCCGGGGTCGGCGTCCTTCCACAGGCCGAAGAAGTCCTGGTAGGCGAGGCGGCTATTGGCCTTGTCCCCTTGCTGCGCGTAAGCGCGGGCCAGGCCGAGATGAGTTAACGGGACCAAGGGATCCACACCGATATAGCTCTTCATTTCCAGTAGTCGCTGATATGCCTGGACAGCATCGGCAGCGCGCCCGGCTTTCAGGTAGGCATTTCCGCGAACGTACAGTACGTTGGAATTTACGCGAGCGTAGACCATGGCGTTATCCAGCAGATCGATCGCCTTCGCAGGATTGCCATGATTGATTTCGGTCTGGGCTTTCACCAGGGGTACGAAGACAAACTGCGCCAAAGTATCGTAGGGGCGCTTGTGGGCAATGTCGTCCGCCAACTTGCCCGCTCTCTGGTCGTCGCCATTGAGGGCCAGCGCTAAGGCTGAGTTTAGCGTCATGTTCGGCGACTGCGATATCTTCAAAGCTTGTGCCGCACTGTCCTGGGCGCGAGACTTATAGAGAAAGATAGCCTCGGCCATGGCTTCCTGTGCATATTCGTTGGCGATTGCTTCTTTCAAGCCGAGACGTTGGGCAGCTTCTCGGGTTTCTGTCGCGAATTCGGCTGCCTGCCGCAGCTGTCCCCGGGCGGCGGCGACCACTGACCTAAATCCCAGCGCGGTGGCTTCGCCCGCCGGTCCAGATTTGGCCGCCAAATCGAGTTCACGCTCCATGGTCGGGATGTCATTCTGCACCCAGGCAATTCCGGCCAATTGCAAGTGAGTTGTAAATCCCGCAAGGTTGCGCTGCAAAGCCTGGTTAAGCGTGGCTTTGGCCTCGTCCAGACGGTTCAGCCCAACGTAAGCGTTAGCCACGTTGGCGTAACCGCTTAGGCTTCCGGGATCGAGTTCGACAGACTGCCGGGCGTTGTCCAGACAATTCTCAAACTGGCCAAGCTGGCAATAAATGTTGGCCAGATTGTTATAGGGAATCGAATCTCTGGGATAAGTCTGCTTGTAGAGTTCCAGGGCAGTGATTCCCTTATCCAGTTGTCCCGAATCGGCGAAGTAGTGCGACATGATGTAGAGCTTTTCGTGTTCGCTGGCCCGATCGCGCAACTCAAACGCCTTTTGCCGATTCTGCTCCGAAACTTCGGTCTGTCCCAGATTGTTGTACACCGCCCCGATGCGTGCATAGGCCATGGCAAAGTTCGGATCCAGTTCCACGGCTCGCTGATAAAGTGGCAGCGCGGCCAGTTCATCCCCCACCTGGTGTTTCGCGTCTCCCAGGCTGAGGGCCTTGAGCGCTTCCAACGATGAGGTGGTAGCCTCGGACAAAGGCTTGTCGTATTTCTGTACCGAACCCAAAGACTCTCCCAGCTTTCTGCGCAAGTCGGAGCCGGCCTGGTGCAGCGAGTTCAGCACCTCTTCTTTTCTTGCTGCCTGCACCTCCTCTCTGGCCAGCGAGTCTCCGGTGGACGCGTTCACTGCGTCCAAGCTGATCACGTACTGGCTTCCCATGTTGGCGATCGAGCCATTCAGCATCGCTTTGATGCCGTCCCGTTGGCACACCTCGCGTCCCACCTCGCTAGTGATGCGCGTATCAGGTGGGCGACCCATGAACTGCAAGGTCTGCCGCACCTTCTGTTCGGGGAAGACATTGAGATAGGGCGACTGCTCAAGATCGACCGCCAACGCTTTCTTGAGCGCGCCGTCAAACACTGGATCGGCTGTGGTATTGACGAAGTCGGTGAGCAGGATCGCGTCCTTCTCAGTCATTATGGCGCGGCCACGGCGAGCGAAAAACGTCATCGCTAAACCAATGACGGAGACGACGACCACGGCCATCACGACGTAATTCCAAAGATTGCGACGGCCTGCTGGATTCGCCGCCCTCGCCCGCGCAGCACTCGAGGAACTGGTAGCCGCCGAGGTCACGCCTGACTCGGTGTCACGTTTCAAGCGCTTCAGGTCGGCACGTACCTCAGCCGCACTCTGGTAGCGGAGATCGCGATCTTTCTCCAAGAGCTTGGTGATGATGTCTTCCAGTTGTAACGGGACGTCAGGGTTCAGCCGCACTGGCGCCACTGCCGGCCGGTTCAAGATGGCGTCGAAGATAACGGGCGATGTGTCGCCACGGAATGGTAACGCGCCGGTCGCCATCTCATAGAGCACGGCACCGAAGGAAAATAGATCGGTGCGCGGATCCAGATCCTTACCTCGGGCCTGCTCCGGAGACATGTAAGCGACCGTGCCGACGGTGGATCCGGGACTGGTCAGCAGGTCACCACCCAGCGTGTCGACTGTCGCCGCCGAACCGAGGGTGGCACCGCCGAGTAGAGCTTCTTGCTTTAGCGTTTGCTTGGCGAGGCCAAAATCCAACACCTTAGCCTGGTTCCGGGTAGTAACGAAGATGTTCGCTGGCTTAATGTCGCGATGAATAATTCCCTTGGCGTGAGCGGCATCAAGAGCGTCGGCGATCTGGATAGCCAGCTTCAGGAGTACGTCCATCTCCATGGGCTGCTTTCCGATGCGCTGCTTGAGGGTCTGCCCTTCCAGCAGTTCCATGGCAATGAAGTAACGGCCTTCGACCTGTCCAATTTCGTAAATGGTGCAGATGTTGGGATGATTCAGAGCAGAGGCGGCGCGGGCCTCGCGCTGGAAGCGCTCAAGAGACGCTTGGTCCTTTTCCAGTTCCTCCGGTAAGAACTTCAGGGCAACATGCCGGCCGAGGTTGAGGTCCTCTGCCTCGTAAACCACACCCATCCCGCCGCCGCCGAGCTGGTGCAGGACGCGGTAGTGAGAAATGGTCTCGCTGATCATGAACATCACATCCTTAAGACATGGAGTCTAGCCTTCTGCGACAGTCACTTGCAACGGTTTTTCGGGTGATGTCTTAATTTATGTCTTGCTTTCCATGTCTTAAATGGGCTATCCTGTTTTCAATAGGTTGCTAGCAGGTGCTTCACGAAGTGCTACGCAAACTCCCCCTCTGTGGTTCCCCCAATTTAGACCCTAAAATCTCGTCGCATTGAGGGCAACATGAGAGGGTTTATCTTAGCCGCATCTGGCGGGTTCCACTGGAAAACGTATGCGACTGTTGATGTGCGGACAGGGCACCCATTGCCAGCCCGCAAGCAGCAGTCTGTTCTCCTCGCACGCAAAGATGACATCCACACTTCGACCGAGTGCTCCGCTATCGAACAACTTTACATCAACAAGAAGAAACAGGTCGAGGAGTGGGAAGCCAAAGCTGCTGCAGGTGTCGTCGTGGAAGCACCCACGGCTGATATCACAGTGACCGAATTTTACGAACGCAAATTTCTCCCTTGGCTCGAATCACTCGTCGCGACAGGTCAGAAGAGCCACGCCACGCTGGTGAGTTATAAGCAATACTGGGATTCGTATTTGTGTGACCACTTCAACGGGACGAAGACGTTCAGGAACTACCAGCCGTACCTCGGCCAAGATTTCCTCGAATCTCTCCGTAAGGAAGATGGCACCCCACTCGGCTCGAATACTTTACGACACATCCACAGTGCGGCGTCGGGAATTTTTGCCAGATTTATCAGAAAAGAAAAGAACCTCAAGGAAGACGACAAGACCGTCCGATTATACAACCCTTGGAACCAAATCAAGGTCTCAGACGCTCCCGCCATCTCTGCCGAACAAGGTCCAGCAGCGACGGAGAAGGACATCGAAATCCTCATTTCAAATCTTGAATCGGAGCGCGGTGGGCGGGATGACTGGTCTGTCCAGTTGGCACAGACTGCACTCGCTGTCGGAATTTACGCTGGACTGCGACCGTCAGAAATCTCAGGATTGCAATGGGGATCGGTCAATCTCGATATACTGCCCAGATGACTATCCGTCGCGCACATGTCTACGGCAAGACGAAAGAGAAGACCAAGACGGAAAAGAATCGAATCGTCCACTATGACGACAAATTGACTGGCATCCTGCGGGCGTGGTGGGCAGTCAACGGTTCGCCGCAATCAGGCTGGGTTTTCCCAAATCGTGACGGCAATCCCGTCCACATGGCGAACCTCGTAAACCGTATCATCGTTCCCATGCTGCGAAAAATATGGCACCGAGTGGAATGATTTCTATTCCTTGCGTCGCGGAGCAATCAGCAACCGAGTCAACATTAGAAAATGGACGCTCTCGGAAGCGGCTGAATTTGCGGGCAACACGGAAGCGGTTATCGAGAAATTCTATCTCATCAAAGATGGCACGCTCAATCACGATGCACGGGAGCGGGATAGGCGAGAAGGCAGCTGATAGACTGACTGAAGGTCGAAAGTTTCGAGCACATTCGTTACAACTTGAAGACGGGGTCGGCCAATGAATGACAAAACGGAAATTACACTGCGGAAAGTATTCGACCGCGACTTCCTCAAGACTATCAAGCGGGTCTTCGGCGGGAAACCGAAGATCACGGCATCCGAAGGTGCCTTCGGCGAACAGCCTGACAAAATCACCATCCAGTTTGAACAGGTCGATTAGGAAACGAGTGGATGACATACGGCGATGTAGCGGCATATCTCAATGTCGATGTGTCCACTGTCCATTACTGGAATAGAGCACGGACGAGGGCCGCTGCCCATTTCCCGTTTCCGAAAACGAGTTACCATGCTGGCCCTCGCATCCGCCGAACTGAACTCCTCGCCTGGATCAAGGCGCAGGAAGATGCAGGAGAGCCAGTGGCGAAGGAGTGAGCACTCGGCCCAAGTCTTTCCGATGCTCACCGCATTGAAGATCAAAGGTGTCATTCAAGCCGACTCAATTATGGTAGCCAAGACTTGACCTTGCAGGCCATCCTGTCGAATGGGGTCGCTACTGCCAGGCAGACCCTTAGGCGGATGTTCAGCGCAATGGCTGCTGAGAGGGCGAAGAAACGGCGCAAGCTTGTGCTAACGGGTGATTGCAACAGTCATCACGAGGTGCGGATTGGCTCGTCGATAGAATGGCACCTTCTTTACAAAGAGACCCTCGGTGAAGTTCTAGCTCTGCGGTGCAAGTGACGTAGATCAGCGGCGTGCGGGAGTTATGGGGCTTGCCAATCAAGGGCGTAAATTTCTTGGGTTCCGGTGTCGCGAAGCAGAAGCGGTAAACCTGGCGGCCATAGATGAGGCTTGCAAAGCGGACTTGGTGCGCCAGACAGCCATCGCCGGGCGGCGCACGAGCGAGAAGGGCCGGATTAATGAGGCCCACCCAAGCCGAGAACTGCCCGTGCGCTGCGATTCTTCAACCGCATTTTCCACCAGCTCACGGCCACTTCAGCGTGAGCGCGTAGACCTCTTGCGTGCCGATATCGCGGCTAAAAATTGGCGATCCGTCTGGGGCGACACCGATTTGGGTATTTCCGTTTAGACCTGGCGCTTGGCGCAAGTCTTTCAGGCTGGCGATGGTTTCTAACTTGCCATCAGCGAGCCGGACGCGTAAAACCTCTGGCTTCGCGCCTCCGGCCACCAGGTACAAATACTTGTAATCAGGTGAATGGAGCCAGTTGACGATGGTATTTGGTATCGTTCCCGGCGCCAAGTCCGACCATTTTTGTGTTTTCAAATCAAAAACCTGCATGGTCGCTGAAACCGTACGCGAGGCCACGAGCCTGTCTTGCGTGATCCATTGCCCGCCAACCAGGCCTTGCGACTCATTGACGACAGAACGCGCCCCCGTTCGGAGATTAAGCACCCACAACTGCGGGTGTACGGTTTGGGGATCCGTGTAAACCAAGGAGTCTCCATCAGGAGACCAATTTGCCGCAAGCCGAATCTTTCCTCGATAACCATTCGAGGCGGGCCCCCATCCATGCTGACTATATAGGTCTCCCAATCAGTATTCCCAAATACGACACGCTTTCCGTCTGGGGAGATGAAAGGATACAGCACCTTCATCGGGGGAAACGTGAGCTGCAAGCGGTCGGTTCCGTCGCTACGGCTGCGCCACAGCATGTGATCCGGGTAAGAGCATAGGCGACCCATTTTCCATCACTGGAGAATGAGGGACTGAAAGCCGAGATGCCTGCAAGAAAAGGAACGAATTGTCCCGAATTTGCATCGTAGCGGACCAATTCGCTGCGCTCTTTGGAGCCAACGGCAAAGATCTGCTTTCCATCGCGGCTGACGACAGGACCGCCACAGGACAGCGGCCCGTTGGTGAGCTGAACGGGCTTCTGGTGGCGTTGGAAGATGCCGGGGTTCATCAGAAGTGCCCAAATATCTCGCTGGCCTTGGTGAACCTTTGAAAAGATGATGTATCTGCCATCTGGGGCCCAGCGGGCACAACAGACCTCTCCTGTTGCGCCGTCGTTCACAATCGCGTGTAAGCCGGAACCATCCGCCCTGACCTCATCAATCGAAACCGGGTGGCGAGATTGGGAATATAACGTGAATACAATCTGCTGCCCGTCGGGAGAAAAGCTTGGCTCGCGGATGAAGCCGCTTAAGCCGCTGATCACTTCGCGAGGATTCGAGCCATCTCTTTGCGCGAGGTAGAGACCTCCGCCTTGAGCAAAGAGCATGCGCCCGTCCGGCGCAAAGCTTCCATCTTGAGCCCGGAGTCCAGCGAGTTGGCGCGGTTCTCCCGCCGGCAGCGGAAGCTCCCACAGAGAATAAGGTTCCGCCAGAAATATCTCTGCCTCATCTCGACCAGACATTGCGAGCAGAGCCGAACCATCGGGCGATAGATCCAAGATCCGCTGATTCAACGACGGAGTCGACACGACCGCAGTGGCACCCCCGTTTGTCGCAACTTCTGCGACTCTGAAGTTTCCGCTCGTACCTTCGTTGAAGTAAACTCGCGATCCGTCAGTCTCTAAATAACTCCAATTGGGTTTTGGCTTACCATCATCGGTCAATTGGGTAATAGCTTCCACCGTGGGTACCGCGTATAGGCTATTCCACGAGAATATGAGCGCAGCAGCCAGTGTGGCGACAATTACCGCCGCTGCCGTCCAAATCCATTTCTTGCCTGGAGCAGCACCATCCCGTTCCTGGGTTGCGAGGGCCGAAGGTTTTCGACCAGCTACAAAATCTTGCTGCTCTCCCACCGCGCTCCCAGAACTTGCAATTCCGATTGCGGCGGAGCGTCCGGAATCCGTATCCCGCTTCAGTCGTTGTAGATCAGCTCGCATTTCCGCCGCGCTCTGGTAGCGAAGATTGCGGTCTTTCTCCAAGGCCTTATTAATGATTCGTTCCAGTTCCGCGGGAACCGTCGGATTCAGACGCACAGCTGGGACTGGTGCCGCGTCCAGGATGGCTTTGAATATCTCCGCGGAACTGCCGCCCTGAAACGGAAGCTTACCCGTCGCCATGTTGTAGAGCACGGCGCCGAACGAGAATAGGTCACTGCGCGCGTCCAGGTCTTTGGCCCGCGCCTGTTCCGGCGACATGTAGGCTATCGTTCCCATCGCCGTGCCTGGGCTAGTGAGAAGTTCCTCACCAACCTCGGAGGAGGATTGCGTTTTCTGCGCAGCAACCTGGCTCGCAGTGCTGTCGGGAAGCGTCACCTTAGCGAGGCCAAAGTCCAGAATCTTCGCGTGCCCACGTTTGGTCACGAAGATATTTGCTGGTTTTATATCGCGATGGATGATTCCTTCGGAATGCGCTGCATCAAGTCCGTCGGCAATCTCAATTGCCAAGCTGAGCAAGGTTTCAGTCTCGACCGGCTTTTCAGCGATGCGGTGCTTCAGCGTCTGCCCGTCCAGAAACTCCATGACGAGGAAGGGCTGCCCATCTTGCTGCCCGATCTCGTGGATCGTGCAGATATTAGGATGGTTCAGACCTGAGGCCGCCTGAGCCTCCCGCTGGAATCGGGCCAAGGCTTGGGGGTCCTGGGCGAACTCGTCGGGCAGAAACTTCAGGGCGACAAACCGATGTAGGGTAGACGTCTTCTGCCTTGTAGACCACCCCCATTCCTCCGCCACCCAGCTTCTCGATAATGCGGTAGTGCGAGATGGTTTGGCCGATCACTGGCGCAAAATCTTACGTCTGTGAAACGGGCAAGTCAATGAAAGCCGTGGAGTTGGCGTTATCTCAATAGGGTTGTTGGCGAAAAAGTGCGCCGTGAAAGGCGCTGGACTTCAGCGGCGCACTCCGCCCGGGAACTGCTTCGCTCCACCCGGAAGCAATCGAAACGGCAGCGGAGGTAACGAAACTGTCGGAGCTTTCGATGGGAAGGTCGCTTAGGCGACTCCGCTAGCCTGCAGGCCATAACGAGAGTGAACGCTGAGCAGGCCCCGAAACAACAATTGCATGAGCCGACCGTACTTTTTCACAGGGAAGGCCGTAGGCGATGGAGAGCGACGAGCGAACAAGCTTCATCGGACCTGCCGGGGGTAATGGCGATGGCATGTAGGCACAGGAGACCAGACGCAACACGGGAAGCCCCAGCGGTGATCATAGTATGGATCAACTGGCAACTCGCGAGAGCCAGGCCGGCCGTATGGGGTGGCGGAGAGGTCCGTACTACCGACGAAGCCGGGTAACTCCGGTGGAGGGAAGGGGCCTCAGTTAAAGACGAACGCAAGAAGCAACGAAGGACATGGGGATTGACGATTCGTCTAGCCACCCCAAGTTGTGTTCAGGAGTCGCAGACGGCGTTACACGTGAAGATTGTGAGCGACTTTTCCGAGAGCCGGATGCGGGAAATCCGCCTGTCCGGTTCGATGAGCGGGAACAGGAAACAGAGCCAGGCCAAACCGGACTGAGGCGATGGCGCGAAAGCGCCGTCAACCGCCAGCCGGGAGACTACACCACTGCGCCTGTTCTCGACCCTACTCGCGGTTACACTCAAGAACCCGTCAAAACGTTCTATAAAAAGGGATGTCAAGAAAAAAGCTCCGCGTCGACCGGAGGTCGAGATTTGGTTCTCGAGATCCAGCCCACTTTCATTTCTACCTCTCTGGAGAATTTTGCCTTTTGCATTCTCGTAAGTTCCCTCTGCCTGATGTGACGATGCCATCGAGTTTGAGAGAGCGGCAAGCCACTGGTGGCTTCAGAGGCAACGATGGTTCTATCCGAGGCTCATGGCCTATGGCTATTTCTGGTTATCCGAGGGGGCATAAGGTGTAATGGGTGACTCGGTGCCGAGGCACACAGGCCAGACCGCATTGACTGATACTCCCCTCGAACCGAGCATCTCCAGAACTCGACTGACCACCCCAGAAAAGAACTCCCAGAGATGGAAAGGCCTTTTTCAGCCAGCGATGCTCAAACTGCTTGCCGACGCAACTGTTTTGGGTCGAACTCACTCCTTTCTTCCATATGGTTAACGTGATCGCGGCAATCTTCCGCGCCAGGGTGAGACGGGCCATCGTCGGCCGCATCCCTGGGGCAACTCGAGCAAGATAAAATCCTGCAGGGGGCCAGGACGTGTGCTGGCAGAGATGGCCGCTCTCTTGAAGAGATTCTTCACGTCCCGATTGTGGTTGTCATTCAGCCCGCGCACGGTGATGCGTTCGCGGTTGCGTTGCAGTTTCCCGCGCACCCAGCGGTACTCGCCGCTATCGTGAGTTTCCACGGCGAAACCACTGTAGGCCCACAACTGGCGCTTGCTGCGGAAACGGTGGGGTGTCTGCAACAAGGCCACCAGCAAGGCTGCTCGGATCGGACCAATCGAAGGAATCTGGCGAAGTAACTTCACCGCCACGTGCTTCTGGCTCTCTCGCAGGAGTTCGCGTCGCGCTTCCAGACGCAGAGGTTGCAGACTGTCCAGTTGCTGATACAAATGCTCGGCTCGCACCCGTACTCCTAATTCCACGATCTTGGCCAGCCACTCGGCGCGATGTCGCGGAGCGTAGACGGAGCTGCCGCTGCACGGAATCGCCCAGCTGCGATACAGCGCTTTGATCCGATTCATCGCGCGAGTGACATCTTTGCTGACCGGTGAGATAACTGCGCCCCAGTTCTTTCAAGGTGCGGAATGCCATGCTCTCCGTGGTAGACCGGCTTGAGTTGGTTGGTGCGTAACATCTCGGCCAGTTTGCGCGCATCGATCCGGTCACTCTTGTTGCCCTCTTTCAACAGAGCCGCCTTACGCGGATCGCAGACCACCAGCCGGCTGACGTGGGGTTTCAACAGATCATGCGAGACTGGCAGAGAAGCAGCCCGACCTTGTGATCGCTTGCACCGGGCTCATCATCAGTGCAGACTATGAAAACATAATGCTTTGGGTTCAAGAACTGACTCAGATTCTCAGTGTGGTGCTGAAAAGCGGAAGCCCTAGCGCATCAAAGACTGCGGAGAACATAATTCATAAGCTAGGCACGCGGGGAGATCACCAATATCGCTCATTGCTGCGGTAGTCGCCCCAGTCATTAGCGCTCCTCACGCTCCCTTCGTATGATTCCGAGAAGTTCCGCCAGCGCCTCCCAGTGCCGTGGATGCGGGATACGCTTGCCTGCCCGGATGTCGGATGAGTACGGTTCGCTCACTCCAAGTATCGAACGTATTCGGGGGTTCGCCGACTTCATTCGACTCAGTTTGCGTGCTTTGCGTTCCACCCTGAAGCATTGCGGTATGCGTCTTTTAGCTCTTTATCAAAGACAAGGCGAGCCTCGTTGCCGTATTTCTCTCCTACCGTTTCCGTCATCAACACGATGAGTGTCAGCATTCTCAAATCCCATGGTTGGCTCCTCAGCCACTCACGAACTCGTTGAACATCAGCATTCACACTACCCTCCTACGGTTCGGTTCCTTGTACGATACTGCCCCTACTTGTTGCGGAGTTGACTAACAACCTCGCAGGATTCCTTGATCGTGCCCTGATCCAGAAGGCTGCCGCTGAGAACGCACTCCTCAGGAGAAAGTCAACGCTTTTGGTTCGCGGCCTGTCGCCCTCAGAACTTGACTTCAAAACATCAGGTACGAGACGCTTCTCTTCTGTGGATCGGGTGTTGGTCTCTCTCTGGGCCTTTGCGTACATTGTCCAATGTCTTCAACGCCTGTCGAAGCGCCAAGCGCGTACGTTCGGCCTCTTGTTGCGGATCGACCCCAGACTCGGTAATCTCGGCAAGGATCGCCTCATCCGATAACTCAAGCACGGAATCGGCCAACTGTTCCATGATTCTGTCCAGCTTCTCAACGTGATTAGTCCTGTCCGTCATGTTTCTCGCCTCCGCCACCGTTTGTTGGGCTCAGAAGCTTCATGCGGATTCGCTTCACCGTGGCCCGATACTGATTCTCACTAAGCCCATACTTTTGCATAATTCCGTTTTTCTTCAGTCCGTCGAACCAACCTTGAAGTACTTGAGTAGCTCTCATGTCGTCTGTGAACTCGGCGAAGGCTTCGGCAATTTGTTCCTTCGCAATTAAATGTTCGTCGGCCGCTACTTTGTTTCCGGCGAAACTGTCGAGCACACAAAACTCTTGCGTCTCGGTTACGCGGTCACCTTTCCTGCGCCGGGAAATGCTTTTTATGACTCCGGTGAGATAAGTCTCGAAACTGACGCGCTTGTTCCAGCGTCTAGTTCCGTCGAACGTCAAACGCAATGCTTCCTGAAGCAGGTCTTCCCCAGTCCTATGGTCTGCCCCTCGCGAGAGGCACACTAGCCCTTCGCCGAATTGTTTCAGCCTCAACAATCCAGCAGCGGTTAGCGCCTCGACCGCGGAATCGACTTCTTCTCTTGTTGCCCAAGGTTGGAGGCTCTCAAGAAGCTTTCGCAAGCGGGAATTGCTCATGTCGATCAGAAGAGGAACATGCATCAATTCCTTCGGGCGCGGCACGTCATCCTCACTTTGATAGTCGGGCGCAAAGATAATCATCGGTTGCGTTGGGTCTTGCTTGAGAATGTCAAGGGCGACATTAATGCCGTGCTTTCTTGGCATTCCGTATTCAATTAAGACCACTTCGAACGGTGCACAATCCCTGTACAAATGGACAGCGTCTTCACCATCGCGGGCTGTACGCACCACATAGTGTTCGCACTCCAACAATTTCTTAAACATCCGAGACAAGGAGTGATCGTGCTCGATGACCAGTGCGGATTTGTTGCGGCCATTCATTGGTGTCGGCGGAACCATCAGCGACAGCACCGGCCGTCTAGGCAAGGATTGCAAGGGCGCATCTACAACAGCCTCCAGCGAGCATCCACTCTCGTCAATCTTCGGGTCGAGTACCTCATGGAAGACAATCGGATCGCTTTCAATCGACTCCGAGTGCGAGTTGTCTATTGCCTTATGAATATCGCCCCTCGGGGTCGGGTCAGTGGGGGCGAACATGCGCGACAACGCTCTAGCAGCTTCCTGAAGCTTTGAATTCCGTGCCAGGACTTCTACCGCTTCCTGTAACTGCGGATCGTCTTTGATCAGTTTCAGTGCGTTGATCACTGCTAGCATTGCATTGGAAAAGGCATCGCTGGGCGGGAGTTCAGAGTGGGTGTGATCCATTTTGTTTCTCCGTTCAGTACTGCCGTAACGCGGACATGCTAGACCCCAAAAAGGGACGCGAGTGGTTACGAAGGTAATATTCTCGAAGCGTGTATCTTCCAAACGGGGTTCACAAGGCACAAGATGGATGGTTTTTCTTCCATCCCTAAGTACCTATTGCCTCAACTCATGCTCATTGTTTTCTGAGACGCTGTTACCGAAGTAATGCTGGCGAAGCTGGGTGTTCATTTTGTGGCCCGGGGTTGCTTAAGAATGAGGAGGCGGGGCAATCGCTCGAAAGTGCCTGATTCTTGAGGTGAATCTTTTGGTTGTTCCAGTCCTATGGTGGTAATGCCACGCAGTTCGCCCCGCGCTATCTCTCCTCTGGCTTCACGTTCGGCTTTGTGCCGCTTGAGTAAGAGTTCCGCCTCATTGACGTCTTTTCCGACGCCATAGCTGAAGTCCACCCCCGTGAAACTTAGATTGCTGCCACCGGCCCGTTCCACAACTATCGTTCGATTTCGAAGGATGGTTCTTGCACATTCGACCTTAGCCAGCAACTCCTCGGTATTGTGACCACGACACAAGAACTCATCGCCTTTATCGTGATAGGCATCAAGACCTGCCTCGTGCAGAGCTTCAGCCTTCGCCTTGAGAACGGCATTTCCCGTCTCGTACCCATATTTGTTCAAGGCTTTGAGCCCATCTACGTCGGACATGGCGACGGCAAGTGCTGCTCCTGCTTCAGCAAAAGCGCGACGGTTCGGTAGCCCTGTCACTTCGGAGGTGAGTAGTTCTAGCCGCATCTCTTCCGGGGACATCTCAGCCACGCGCCGCCGTTCGCCCAGAGCCACCCGTCGCTCACTAGCCTGAGACTTCACCAGGTCTTCCGCCATCAGTGGCATCCGCTTTTCCTTAACGAAGGTTTGGGATTGATTCCGGAGCGCCTTCAGCAACGCTGGGATATCGTCGTCGCACATCCTTTGAGATCTCGCGGCTTTACACACAGAATTCCGCAGCCCGGCCAATCGGTAAGGGTGTCCAGACCTAGACCCGGCAACACGTGCGTCCCTCTGTACTTACTTAATGCCCAATTTTGGGCAGATTCGGTCTCGGAGGAAAAAAATCTCTTGTTCGTGAACTCTGGGACATCGCCAGCACGCACCTGCTTATCTGGGGAATGCTGCCGTTCTCCCGCTTTTACGAGATTTCCGTCGTTCCAGAAGTCAGGCTCGACTCCTCCTCTGGTGACCTAGCCTTCGGATGCAAGCCAATCAATAAGAGTCAGCGCGTCGTCTATGTCGGTAATTAGCGTGCGCTATAATCCCAGCCCGAGGGGGACACATGGACATACTCGCGCAGTTAAAGGCTGCAAGAGACAAAACTGCATTCGAGTTAGGTCGGTTAGAAGCTGCTGTTTCTGCCTTATCGGGATCGAACTCAATCAAACACGCTAGACGCCGAAAGATGTCGGCTGCCGGTCGGAGGAGAATCAGTCTGGCGCAAAAGGCACGATGGGCGAAGCAAAACTCGACGGGTCGAGCGGGTCTGAGACCCAAACGGCACGTCTCAGCAGCGTCGAGAAGGAAGATGGCTGTTGCACAACGCGCGAGATGGGCGAAGTTCAATCAGAGAAAAGCAGCTTAGAACTTAAGGGAGTAACGGCATCTGTCATCTCTAGTGGGTGTTCAGATGCCGGTTGTGTGACCGCTGTCGGATACTTCGACACGAACCTAACCCATTCGCCCCAGTTTCAAAGCAATATTCGTTTTTTTGTTCCAGAAACCGAACAAGAATGTCTCGCCGTACGTCCTATGACAAGGCAAATAGAGGCTTGTTGTAGCTCACCAGCAGCGATTTGCTACTGGTTCGTAGCCTCGCTGATGGCATGGGGAGCACTGAGCCTCATAGGAATCTATTGGCACCCCCTCCATGCGTCAGAGGCTACGTGCCTTTTCGCGATGGCTATCGGCTGTCTCGCCAACTGGCTTAGGAATCGCTCTTTTCACTGCGCTATCACTGGTCCTCTATTTCTAATCGGTGGCATCGTCTTCCTGCTCTCTGGCGTGCGCGTGATCCACGTCAATACCTCTTGGGTCTGGCTATTCGTTCTCATCGGCACCGGCATTGCGTTTGTACTGGAATGGCGGTATGCGAAGCGTTCTGCGTCATAGAGAATGCGAATTCAAGACTCGGCAAAGCAGACATCCCTAGCGTACAGAAGAAGGGTTTCGTAAAACTGAGAATCAGCCCAGGGGAGCTAACCTCTGGAACTAGGAATAAGCAGGCTGCATCCAGCCCAGCCGCTCTGAAAACCGCAATTTTCGTCCAAGACGGGATTACTTCCGGTTTGTTCGTCATACGGCGAGGAGCCCACCGTAAGCCCAAGCCCGATCAGCCGCGCGGCACGCCGTATGCATCCAGCACATCCCGGAGCGTCACAATACCTTCCAACTTGTGCGTATCCGCACGGTTCACGACGGGCAGGATTTCGATCTGATTTGCGCCCATGCGCTCAAGCGCCAAGTCAAGCCCTTGGTCAGAGTGGACATGCGGAAAAGTCAACGCGTCTAGGAGCTCACTAAGCTTCTTATCAGCACCTTCCGCGAGCTCTCGCTCCAGCCTCGAAAGGTTGATAACGCCAACTACCCCTCGTCGATCAGTCACCAGCCACGTTCGGAATTCAGTCGGGCGAACCCGTTCCAAGGCTTCCCGAACCGTGATCTCGGCTGGCAGCAACTCGGTCGCAGTGTGCATGACTCGGAATACCTGACGCTGACTATCTCGTTGGCGCGTCTTCGCCGTCGGCAGGTGAATGCCATCCTGCACGGCCAGTGCTTCGTAGATGGGCTCGTGGTGCAATCGGGAAGCGATGAAAAGACTCACCAGATTAGCGATCATCAGCGGGACGATTACGGCATAGTCCTGCGTCATCTCGAAGATCATCACCACCGAGGTCATAGGAGCACGGACGATCCCCGCGAAGACCGCGCCCATCCCGACCAGCGCGTAGGCGCCTGGCGTCGCGGTGTAACCGGGGAACAAATGATGGGCCACCGTCCCCACCGTTCCTCCCAACATGGCACCGATAAACAGGGCGGGGCCGAAGATACCGCCTGCGTTGCCCGAAGCATAACTGATGGTAACAGCGAGAAGTTTCAGAACCACCAGTAGCAACATCAGATTGAACGCCATCTTTCCGTTCAACGCGTCGCCGACAAACCCATAACCGACACCCAGAACCTGCGGCACAAACCAGCCTATCAGGCCGACCAGCACCCCGCCCGCCACCGGTTGGAACCAGACCGTCTTCTGCGGGAACCGCAGGAAGCGCTCCCGCATGCCCAGCAAGAGCTTCGCGAAGACTGCCGAAACCACTCCGCCGGCCACGCCGAGCACCACATAGACCGCAAACTCCGCCGGATGGGCCAGTTGATATTGCGGAACTTTGAAGAGGGGATGATCGCCGAGGAACAATCGTAAAACCATCCACGCAGTCGCCGAGGCCAGCACAACCGCGCCCATCACCGGCGCATTGAGATCGCCCATGATCTCCTCAAGCGAAAACAGCACTGCTGCCAGAGGCGTGTTAAACGCAGCTGCAATCGCCGCCGACGCTCCCACCGGGATCAACTTCTTGACTTGCTCGATGCGCAGTCCGAGGTGACGTCCGAGCACGGAACCAATGCCCGCACCCACTTGAACCGAAGGCCCTTCGCGTCCTAGCGGGATTCCACTAGCGAGCGTTGCCGACGTGCAAAAAAACTTGCCGAGCACAGTGCGCAGCGTGATGCGCCCTTCGCGTGCGAACAGCGCAGCCTTGGTCTGCGGTACGCCGCTGCCTCGCGCATTAGGAAAATAGCGATACAGCAGGTAACCGATGCCCAACGAGCCCACGACCGGAAACAGCAGACGCCGCCACGGCGCGCCCCCCACCGGGTACAGCCGCATCCCCATTCGTTCCGTCAGCAAGATGAAGGCGACGACCACCAGCCCGGTCAATGCGCCGATCACCAGCGCCAAAACGAGAAATACTTGCTCCTCACGTTGCCGCAGTTCGGCCACGCGATCTAACAGCCAGGTTTTCCACGAACTCCCGCTTATTGTCTGTATGTTCTCGCTCATCTCTCGGGAGTGTCCCACCAAGAGCATACCTCACCGGATGCCTTTGGAAAGCGGAAGCGAGAGTTGGGGTCCGATTCGCATTCGTGGAAAGTGGCCGCACTCGATGTTTCGATTCGAGCCAACCATAATAGGTCCCAGACCGTCGGCATTTTTCTGCCGGTCACCTCACCTCGACCGGGGCTGTAGTCCTAGGACCGAGCCAGTGCCACCTACTTGTTGGGCCTTTTTCCCTCAATCCAAACAGCCGACTGAGGCACAGTGATTTCATTGCCGCAACTGTCGATGAACACCAAAACTCCGTTCATGTCGGCAATTGGCTTTTCGTGGGTCAGCCAGACGAGACGAGAGTCGGATATCAGTGTGATGTGGTATGTCGCTGTATGAACTGTGGCTTCATGAAGAGTCGTCATCGCTCCCTCCTCAAGATTCACGCTACCCGTAGCGTAGCACCTACTGGTTCAGATGGATTTTTCGAGGTCGGCGGCAGGAGGGTTTGCTAGAATTTCTTTCGAAGAAATTCGAAAGAGATATAACCGATGAGCGCGGCTATCGTGGCAATTTCAAAATTAGCAGCGGTAAAAACATCTCGAATCGCCCAAACTACACCCCTCTTCTGCCCCATGCCTGAGCGCTCAAATTCTCCCATCAAGAGATTGGAATAAAACAGGAAGATGATAAAACCAACCTCGATCACCGCTCTCCATACATCTTTCTTCATACCAACTATCGGCTCCGTGGCTGTTTTCTTCTGAGTTGTGCGATTTCCCGCACAAGCTCGCTTATTCGCTGAAGTCTTCTTTCATGTGCTATCGCCTCGGCTTCCGTGTGGCTCGTCGAGATCGATCCAATACATGGCATTCAACCGTCGGAGGAACGCCGCTTCTTCTTTAATGATCTGAAGCCGTTCACGCTTCAACATGTCCAAGCATAAAGTTTACTCTGACAGGCGTACGTGTTATTCCTGAAACGTTAGATGGGGTTAATCAAACTGGCCCTGAGGGGCAGGGTCCGATGCAGGATACCAAACCGACTGGCGAAGATTGGCGAACGGGAGTCGGCACTCAGAGGCTTGACAGGTCAACTGCTGGAGGCGTTTGAAAATCGCCACTTCAGCTTCCACTATACGCCCAGCCAGTTTCTTAGGATGGGAGTTCCTTCGTTAGTTGTTGAGTCCCGAAATGATTTTTTCGAGTTGTGGGACTGTGAACTCTAACGCCGGTTCTTCGGATATTTTTGCAAGCGATACGCTTAGCGGTTCTTGTTCTAAACGGAAGACCTTTTCGCCGTCCACAAGGCAGATAGTGCCGATTTGTCTCCCGTCTCCGTATACTGCCGCGATGTCAGTGGCAGGAATCCCCGCCGTGACAATCCTGACTCCGTGGAACATGGCTCTCTCCTTTGGTTGTCCTGCGTCTTGGTTGAACAGCTCCTGTTCCTTGGATTTGGTCTACCCTTTTTTAATTTAGGCAGAGCGCCTGTCCTGCAATTTCCCATTCCCCTCAATGCTGACAAGCCTCGCGGCAGCGAGTCTCCTGAGACGCTCGACATGCTCACGAACGGCGGATCGTAGGGCAGAAAGAATCGCGTCCAGTTCTGATTCTTGTGCGGTCAAAGCTTTAGAGCAGAGTTCACGGATGCGATCTTCCAATCGCCGATGCATAGGACAGGGTGAGCCAGAGTGCCGTCAGTCTCCCACATTCCGAATGATTGTTCGATACCATACATACTGTATTTTTACGCCAAAATCGCTCGATTTCTCGAACGTGACGATCTTCAGCCCTCCCTGACGGTGGGAACAGGTTGTCAATCTTCCGCAGGATTCCGCTCCGCCCATTGAACGGCGCTTGCGACCAGTGACTCGGTTCGGAGAAACTCGGCCTCTAATCGCTGAGGTCTTCGGGATTCTTGAGATGACGAGCTACGAGAATAGAAGCCGCAATTAGAAGCACGCGCTCGCGGCCCTCATCCATTTCGGCATCGTTACACCCTTACGCTTTATCTTCGCAGCGGGAATCATGCTGTACTGGGTTCGGGTTTCGAGGGGATCAAGCCGCTGTCAGCTCCCGCCAAGTCTCATGGACGGCGGCTTGCTTTTTGATGCAAAAACAAACGGGAGCCGAAGCTCCCGCCTGCTAAACTTAGTCTGAACCTCACTGCTGTCCTTGCGTCGCCTGCGTATCCATCGCTTCGCCGAATACGAGCGACTGCCGTCCACGTGCGAAGTCAACCCGATCTAGTTGCTTAACGTCAGTGTTGCCACTGATAGTGACTGCATTGCCGAAGCCGTTTTGCGTGCTCTTGTTCGCGAGCAACTTGGCCGGAACCGTTGCAACCACATCCTTGCCCTTAACAACCTTTACTTGCACATCCGGCCCATTACCGTCCCACTGCAGCTTGTAATCACCGGGCTTCACTTCGTTCGATCCGATTTGTACTTTCTCCGAGAACGTCACGGGCGTCTCATTTTTATCCTTCGCGAATGCATTTAGCGAAAGGCCCGACGCCAGAACCGCTACGATAGCAATGTATTTTCCAAACCTCATGGATAATCCTCTCCTTATTCGATAGATAGGTGTGATGTTAAAAGTTGAGGCCAGGGCTGCACACAATTGCCTCTGCCTGCGGGACAAAAAATGGATACCGCGATCCATCTCCCTGTACGTATAGATGCCGCTCGAAGTAGAAAGTTAATTAAAATCTGGTTACGGTGCGCCGGATAAAACCCGGTACAATCCTAGCCCGAAGAAGTTGAATGACACCGACTATGGCACCGAACCTGAGTTGGCGGGGAAGGCTGAAGGAGGCAGGGATGCAGGAGCCTGACATCGACAGGCTATTTAATACATTGCGATAGGAGATTTTAAATGGGAGGATGGAACTCTCCTCAATTACGTGGACGAAAATACATGCAAGAACGCAATCACAGGAGAACTGCTTTCCCGCATGCCGTGAATATCTTAGTTTGATCGGCTGGAGAACCAAGAACCGCCGCTCGGGAATGTAGGGCGCTCGCTCTTGACAGGCTTTCTCAGGCAATCGTGCGTCACATGGTAGTCGTAGCAGAGTTCACAGAATGAATCCTCACAACACTCCCGCCGACAATCTGAGCAGATTGCTGCTCCGCAGTCAGTGCAAGTAGCGACCGCAGGCTTGCCGCATACCGTTCCGACATCGCTATGACTTGCGACGTATTCAATCTGGCAGCTAAGCATTCTCTACCTCCGCACAAACTAGATCACAGCAATGCCAGCCGAGTGTTGGCTCCTTATGCCGTTCGCGCTGAAATAATTCTTCCCGACCCCTTCATCTGCGAATAGTGAGGCGTCGAAGGGCACGGGTCTACGGGATAACGGCATGGGCTGGAATGCCATCGTCGGAGAATAACAAACCGAGTGGCGAAAATTGGGCGAATGCCCTATCGCCGCTAGCTTCAACCTGCCGTAGTTATCGGCGTATGATTTAGGAGTCATGGATGCGAAGCACATTCTGGAGAGAGTCTCTAGTCTCAAGCAGGAGATGCACGATTTGCAGGTAGCAAACGCTCGACTCGATGAGCCTCGTTGGAGCAAGGGGAATTACGAAGCCAGGCTCTCACGCCTGGAGCAAATCAAGGTGGAGTTGGCGGAAATGCTTCACGAATTCAAGCGAGCAGGAACGGACCAGATGACATGATCCTGTGAGAATGCGGGCTGTAGCATTTTCACCGAGCAGCCTAGTACTCGTAGACTAGCGCCAGCGCAGGGACCACCGAACCATCGCTCGATTACGCCATCGGCGCCACCATGAACGGCATCGCCGCTGGCCTCCACAACACGGGCTAATCAGATTGCGAAAAATTCGAAATCGCCAGGATCGCCTCTGAAGGAGCAATTGAAAATCAAGGGCCTGTGGCATCGCCGCGATGCCCTGATACGAATCCCGAGTTTTTCACAAACTGCTAGAACAAATGCCGAATCACGTTCTACAACGCCGACTTCCCGTTACAAATTCACCACTGGCCCACTGAATCAGCTACCCTTGGGCTTGTTATTTGAGGGCTCATGGCGCTGAGTTACCACCGGTTTTTGAGCGCACGGTTGAGCGCCTCTGCCAATCAAGATTCTTGTGACGTATCGACCGCGAGTTCCGCACGGCCTTGTTTCACCTCCCGCAAGTGCCCATCCGTAACGTCGAAAACGAATCCGCGGATCACCATATCCTGGCGAACCCAACTATGTGATTTCAGTTTCTCCATCTGCTCGCGGACATTCTGTGCGGCATCACGAAATGCATAAAAGCGGACTGGGTCGTTCAGGGGAAATCCGGCCTTGATCTCGATTTCCGTTCGCAGCTCCTCTTCCGACGCCTTCGTCAATCCGCAATCAGTGTGATTTACGATCATAATTTCTTCCGTGCCGAGGAGATAATGCGAGATGAGAAGTGAGCGGAGCGCATCATCGGTCACGATTCCCCCAGCATTGCGGATCATGTGCGCATCGCCAGGCTCGAGCCCCAGCGACTTGTAGGAGATCCGGGTATCCATGCAAGTCAAGACCGCAAGTTTTAGACGCGGACGCGGAGAAAGCTGATTCGGATCGTAGTTTATGACAAACGTCTGATTCGCAGCGAGAGCTCGATCAATTGCGCCCATATATTTCGATAATAAATGTTCAGGGAGCAGTCTCGAATCGCCAGCTACCAGAGAGCCATAAGGCATCCGAGGCCAACTGCCCCACGTGCTACAGCGTACACAACAATCAATCAGAACATCGAGTGTAAGTGTCAGAGCAAACACATGGTTGACAGAGTGAATCCGCAGGCAGCGTGACTTCGCCACTTGATCAGCAAATTTTCAGGCGGCCAGTCTTCGTCCCTTCGTCCTGGGCAGATTACTGCCGGTTTTGCCGTCATCCGCCCAGAATCGATGGCAAGTGCGAGATCAGTTCCTACAAGCCGATTTATCGTTACCGGTCAGATTCATTGCCGGAAGACCATCGCGATGAATGCCAGCACTCCCAGGATCGAAATGAGGCCGGCGATTACACCTGCTCGCGAGCGAGGCATAGCGGGATATTCCTCTCTCAGGGCCCGAATATTTTGCCAATGTTCGTGAGTGCCAAGTATTAGTGCCAACAACCCAGCGCCCACCATTATCACTGAGAATCCGCGCGTCCCGATCAGGCGATCGTCTTGCCGCCCGCGCCCTAGTTCGAGTTGGAAGAACTTATAGATGCCAAAACCGAAAGTGATGAGAGAAGTTGCTGTTCTGATCCAAGCCATCATTGTGCGGTCGTAGGCAACGCGGGTGCGATCAAATGCCAATCGCGTCGAGGTGTCGGGGGGCGTCGCGCGTTTTGCGGCCAAGTCTGGCATTCGATCACGAACGCTTTCGGAGGTGTGGCTAGGCTGCGGGTCTTTGGCTCGATTCTGCTGCCTTCCTGCCTTGGAATCGGAGCCTCAGAATACGGTTCACCGAACCGCGGAACAACGGATACGGCAACAAAGCCAGGATCGCCGCGACGATCACGGATTGCCCCGGATAGATCCGGTGAAAGACGACAATTTCATAGATCAAGTCGATGATTACCGCTGCAACAAAGACTTTAGCCACCTCTCTCCAACCCTCCCGCAACAGCGCGCGCCTACGAACCCTGTCAGTGATGAGTGCCCAACCATAGGCGGGACGACCTTCCCGCGCGTCTTTCGCCGCAGCGCGGGTCGCAAGGACGGCGGCTGTTAGCGGTTGAAGAATGAGCCGAAACGTCAACGGTCCGTGCACGCGCCCAATGAGTTCTTCCCACACTCTTCTGAGGTACTCTTCCATATCAGCACCATTGCCCGTTCGGGAATAGCGCCGCAACATAAAGGACGCCACGCCTTCAGGCGGCCGGGTTCAGGGTTTCATCGGTAGCTACCATGATCTGTCCATCGACAACTTTCACCCGGTAGGCTGCGACCCCATATCCGGGAACATTCAGCGTGCTCCCGGTGGTGACGTCATACTTCCAGCCGTGTCCGCGACAGGTCACGATCTTGCCATCGAACTCCGAAGTTCCAAGCGACACTCCGTGGTGAAGACAACCATCGTCCGTCGCGTAAACCGTTCCATCGACGTTGAAGAGGGCGATGTCCTTGCCTTCGATCGTGACTACCGTGCCCTTTCCCGGAGGAAGTTGCTCTATGCTCGCGACCTCCACATAGTTCGCCATAAATCAGGCCGCCTTCTGGTTGGATGAGTGGTGTTCCAGTTCCTCTGCCAGAATCGGCAGGCCCAGGTTGAAAGTCTGAACCCCTTGAACAACACAGAGTTTCAGCACCTCCATGATCTCCTCCAAGGTCGCGCCCGCCTTCAGTGCGTTCTTGATGTGCCGGCGCGTGCCCGGCGCATACATGTGCGTGACGGAAGCATCGAGGGCGATACTGAGCAGTTCGACCTCTTTGGGCGACATGATCCCACTCTTGTACATTCCCGCCGCCATCGCCATGAATTCGTCCGTAAATACCGGATCGAGTTCGAAGAACGGATCCCACGCTGTGTTCCATTGTCCGATCCGCCGCATCGCATCACATGCGGGGGTTGGCTCCGTGTTGGCTCGCGGAGCCAACGGGACGTTGGCAGCTTTGGCTTCTTCCAGAACGATGGGAGCGGCTTGGCTGCAGGAATGAATGGACAAGACCGATCCGCACTTAAGAACGAATACAATCTCCTCGCGAGTCGCGCCCGCTTCGAGAGCGGCTCGGATGTGGTGGCGCGTTCCCTCCGGGTTGAGATTTGTACAGGCGGCATTCAAGCTAATACTGACCAACTCAATAAACTTGCGGGGCAAAACGGGGTGGATCCATGGGTTGGTGCTCATTTTGAAGCAGAGCTCGGCCCACTTCGGATCCCATTCGCGCAGCGTGTCCAAAACCGAATCCCAAGGACCCTTAGGCGGGCCAGTCTCTGCACCCGTGTTTTCCTTATATTCCTTCGTTTCGTTGCTCATGATCTCTCTCCTGTGTTTGTTGCGCACGACTCATAGAATTCCTACGCAACGTCCCGCCCCTCTCGAGGCAGGACGTTGCGAGGTTGAGTTAGGCCACTTTCGTTTTCTTGGGTGCGGCGATGTCTGGTGGAACCATGCAGTAGGCAATGGGATGCGAATCGCTCCCCACGACCCCCCTGTCTTTCTTTCCGTCTGTCTCCCAGAGTTGAAGGCCGACATGGTAATCGACGGGGTTCGGCGGCATTCCAAGAGCCTGGAGCGTCTCTTCCGCACTGTTGTATGTGACGCCGATCTTCATGATCTTGCGCGCTTCTTCCGCCGTCGCCACTCTGCGGCCGAACCTCTTGCACACATCGACCGCCCCTTTGATTTGCTGGAGCGTGGTCGACCGTTCCCGGTTCGCACCCCAGAGGTTATCCTCGTTGCCCACTCGCACGTGAATGCCGAGAATGATGCCCAGAGCTTGCAGCGTATGGTTTCCGCGCATGCTGGACCAGATGGTCGCAACAGCGTTCTGCGGGAGGCGTTCCAGGAAATGGATGACGTCATATGGATTCCGCCCGAGCGTGCCGCCGCCGTAGGCAGCCAAGCACATGTTCACTGGCCCCATGTAGACACCCGCCCGAATCAGCCGCTCGATAATCTCCCACTGGTGGACGTGGGCCGGTACAAAGTAGGGTTGAATACCGTGTGCTTTGAGCCGCTTTAGGTGCTCGAGATAGAAAGCCGGAGTCGAGTCCATCACCATCCCTGCCCAGGCGGCCTGCACCTTCGGGTTATCCAGGTGAGTCCCTTTCACGTCTCCCGGGTTCATCATCGAGACAACGTCCCACAGCGTGGTACCGATGGCAACGGTCACAGACTCCGGCTTCGGGGTTAGTTCGGTAAGCATGTGCCGGGTGTCGTAATCCAGCCATTTGGCTTTCGCTTCGTCGGTTTTCGGAGCGAACGAAATCGACCCGCCCACCTGGATGATCATCTCGGGCACGGCCTTTTTCACACGCTCGAGCAGGTAGCAGTACTGCTCGAAGTCCGTGGAACCATGTCCGGTTGCGGGATTGCGCACATGGAAGTGCAGCACGGCGGCCCCAGCTTCATAGCAGTCCACCGCTGCCTGCACCTGTTCGTCCCACGTGAGGGGGAGGTCGGAGGCATCCCCCGGCAGCCACTGTGGTCCGTAGGGAGCTGCTGTAATGATCGCCGGCTCCATGTATTCGGGAAGAATCGAATTGTCGGTGTAATACATTTGTTGCTCTCCTTTTCGAGTTGGATCGTGATCGGTTTGCGCCTTTCCCTAGCTTCGGTACCACAACATCCTTCTTGAATCCCTCTTCATTCCGGCTCTGGTGGTGGAAACGCAGTCGAGTCAGGTTGCCAGATGGCGAAAATGTTTCCCTCGGGGTCTTGGACGATCGCATACCAGGCAGTCTTAGGCACCGCCGTCTTCGGACGTAACAGCTCGCCGCCCAGACGTTGCACTTGTTCGATCGCGTCATCGAGGGACTCAACATTGACGTAGTGCACCCAGCTGCGCGGCTCGGGTATAGGGCGATATGTCAATCCGCCATTGAAAGAGTTTGCGTGATTCGGTTCGGTCTGAATCCGCCAGTAATCGATGCCTGGCGCCTTTTGCAACTGCCATCCAAACAGGGTGCGGTAGAAGTCGGCCAGCTTCCCAGGGTCGCTGGCGTTAGATCTCGAAGTGTGTTACTGAGAACACAAAACTACCCCGCAGAAATTGGCAGGAAGTCGCACGTCGGGGTCTCTAGACGAACCGCGACAGGTTTCTGCCTCTCGACCGCGACAAAGTGTGCGGAACTACCCCACAACTTCTCAAAATGTAGACCAGCCTTAGGTGGCTGGATACTGGCAGTTTTGCCACTTGCAGGGGCAGGTCGGTAGACAGGTTTTGGTCGCAAGATCAGTTCTCCGGTCGCTTGAGTCTACGAATGCCGGGCGACCCACACAGCGGGAGTAAGGTCTGGGAGGCACCGGATCGAGAGGTCGGCAAGACCGGGGAGGATCATGGAAAAGTAATCGCGCAACGGGACTTGCAGCCGACGGCAGCTTTCCACGACCGAGAGAATCGCCGCAACCTTCGGTCCCGCTTGTGGGCTGCCGATGTGCAACCAATTCTTTCGACCAAGAGCTAGCGGACGCATGGAGTTCTCCGCCAGGTTAGTACTTAGCTCTAATTCGGGATACTCCAAGAAGCGGGTGAGCTTCTTCCACAGCGTGAGCGCGTACTTGCAAGCCTTGCTGAGTGCGCTGGAGGGTAATGCAACGGACTGCGCTGCCTCGATCTTGCTGCGAATATCATCGAGAAGAGCTTTCGCTGCCTCCTGACGCCGAAAATAACGCGTCGCAGTAGTCAGCGTTTTGCGGCGAGCTTCTGCATCGACGGCAAACAGTTCGTCCATCTGAGCCACAATCGGGGTTGCAACCGGATCTCGGGGACTTAGCTGCACTGCTTCGAAAAACTGTCTTCTTGCATGAGCCCAACAAGCGGCATGTACCATTCTCGGCCCACCGATTTGGTCATACGCTGCATAGCCGTCGCTTTGGAGAATGCCTTCGAACTGTCCCAGGAACCGCTTCGGCCCATCCCATTTCTGCCTCCAACTCCGAAAATGCTAGCACAATTCCGATAGCGAATCAAAGGCGAAAGATGGTACGATACCCCGGTTGATTCTTCTCCGAGCAGATGCTGACATCTTTCGGCGTCTGGTGCGTATTGAGGTCGAGCCGATCCCCGACAAAGCGGAAACAGCAGCCTCCAGCCGACCTAATTCAAATGCAGCGGCAATAGCGTTGCCGAAGCCGCTTGCACGTCTCCAGTCAACAATTCCAGACAGGAAACTTTATGGCTCTACAGGAAAGATGGAACCCGACATCGTGCCTACGTGGAGCAGGAGCGCATCTCAACTTCTTCGCTGGAGGGCCCTAGTTCAATACCGGGTTCACGGGCATGCCGCTTGGAGGATGGAACTTCCCTTAATTACGTGGACGAAAATACATTCAAGAACCCGATCACAGGAGAATTGCTCTCCCGCACTCCTTAGTCTCTCCCTGAATGACACCCCCGCACATCATCGGAAAATTGGATGTGTTGCTCAATGCTGGCATCTTGGCCTTTGTGTCTTCGTCAATGTGGCACTGTTCCGAACGAAAAGCGGGCGAACCACCACAAAGAGCACACCCCACACCTTGCTTATCCAATCGAGAAGAGCCACATTGAACGCACCTAATCATGCTGACTCGTACCTCGGTCGTGGTTCGCTGCTTGGACGATTGCCTGCTGGCTTTCACCTAGTCCCGAGCATCAAAACGAAAGGCTTCCCTAGTGGCGTTGTCGCCCACCACTTTTTCATCCCACGGTTCGCTGCCTCTAACAGCGTGGACTGGTGGGATACGATGAACCCACCCGTAATTATCGGAACTCTGAGGTCAATCAGGTTGTGTTCAAGGAGCGAAGTATCGTGCTCGTCATGACCATGCTGGGGTTCATCCAGATCAATCGTCTGGGCAGCGAACTCCGCAAGCGGATTAGGGACGGCGGACACCTGAGGGGAAACGAGTGAACAGGCGATGACGGTGGATATTAGCACTATCCCGATTTTACTCCTCCAGTACGTTCAGCAAGCCGTCCATCTTTCAGGCGTACCCTGCAACGTCCAGCCTCATCAAGGTACAATCCACTGAATGAACGTCAAAGCCGATAGCTGTTTTCCACAGAACCCCGTCACAGTGGTGAAACTTCGATGCCCTGTGTGCCTTCAACGCGGACTGTTTGAAAGTGTAGGAGGCGGAGATGTTCTCCTAAACAACGGTGTAGAAATTGTTGGGCAACGAAGATGTCCAGACCCCACATGCCATGCACTCGTATTTTTTGTTTTTAAATCCAATCGGTTAGTTGCTTCCTACCCTGCTGAACGGATTGATTTCGATGCGACGAATATACCTGCCACCGTCATTGCGGCATTCGAGGAAGCCATCACATGTCACGCCAGCAAGTGCTTTGTTGCGTCAGCAATGATGGTTCGTAAGACGTTAGAAGAACTTTGTGCAGACAGAAAAGCGAAAGGAGTCAATCTCAAAGAGCGCATCAAGGCGTTAGGCTCCAAGGTCGTACTGCCGCAGGAATTGCTCGATGGTGTCGATGATTTGAGATTGCTCGGGAATGATGCTGCTCACATCGAAAGTCGGGAGTACGACAAGGTCGGGCAGGAAGAGGTTGAAGTCGGTATTGAGTTCGCCAAGGAAGTCTTAAAGGCGGTTTACCAGTATTCCGACTTGCTCAAGCGACTGCGTGCTCTGAAGAAAACCCCATGAGTTTCAACTGGTGCGTGCTCGGGAAGAATTTCGCTGTGAAGCACGGGTCACCTCCGTCATGCTGCCTTGGGGTCGAACCCAAGATTTTTGATTGCTTCGTCGCTTTCTAGGGTCAGAGGAAAACTGATTTCTTCGCCCCTTTCGTAAGATGCATGACGCTCGTGCAACTGTTCGTGTGTAACTCCCGCTTCACGTTTGAGCAAAACCGCAACTTCACGGAACTCGCTCAGAAACCGTGGGGGACCGTATTCTTTCCCCTCTGCATTTAGCAGAGACAGAGATGCGTAAAACGCTTTGTCCTTCGGTTTCCTCGGATCAATCTTGGTCTCTCTCTTGATTAGTGCCGTCGCTTTGATGCTCATGTGCCTCCCAGTCTTTGAAGGGAGCGACGGTCATCGAACGTGAAAAACCGTCGTTCAAAATCCCGCCTAGCGATAACGCTGCGCCGAATATCACCGTGACAATATTCTATTTTGCCGTTGGCTTCGTGACTTTCGTCGAGATTGGATGTCTTAATTCGTATCTCACGGAATGGGCTGAATCAGGCTGTTTTATGGCTTAAATCGTGACTCAACCATCAAAAGTCGTGTGTCTGAGTGTGCTCTAACCTGCTGAAACACAATGGGACACAAACAATTCGCTGGTCTCGCTGATCATGAAACGGGCAGCTCCCAGGAGATTTTCCGATGGTAGGCTGCGCAGGCGACCCAAGTCAACGCAGAGCCCTACTCGTGTTGGCTTGCCGGCCTCAGACAGCAGCCGGTAGACACGGGACGCGGAATAGCCTGTGCAATCCTACCTTACCTAGTGGTACATTAGTACCAAGGTACATTAGTACATAAAATGACGGATAACAAACACATGATTGAACGCGTGCAAACGGGAGTCCGCCTGGAAAAGCGACTGCTGAAGATACTTAGGGCCTTTGCCGACTACCACGATATGACTCTCGGTGATCTGCTCGAAGGCATTGTTCTGCATGCTTTTGATGGAAAGTGTCCCTTTAACCAAACCAGTTTGCGCCGGATCAAGGAGTTGAAAAAGTTCTATGGTCTCGATTTGGACTCCCGCGCAAGCCACCGCCTCAGTGAAGCAGGTGCGACCCATTCGGAATGAATCGACGGGTGAAAGCACTGCCACTCCTGGAAGCCGCCGCCGGATTCTACGGTTGGGAGGTGATCTGTGACCGATGATGAGTTCATGGCGAAGTTCGAGGATGGCAGCTTGCCCAGTGAGTCTTTTCACCACCTCGACCACGTCAAGATGACTTTTCTGTATCTAAGCCGGTATCCGGCCCTGGAAGCCCTCCACCGATTTTCGGCTTCGCTGGCGAAATTCGCTTCAGCTAAGGGCAAACCCGGCCTCTATAACGAGACCATCACGTGGGCTTTCGTGTTTTTGATTCGGGAACGAATGGTTCGGGCCGGGTACCACCAAACCTGGGCCGAGTTCGCGGCTGCTAACCGTGACCTATTGAGCTGGAAAGATAACGTTCTGAAGAAATACTACTGCGACGGAACACTCGCTTCCGACCTCGCGAAAAGCACTTTTCTCTTGCCGGATAAAATCTGTACGTGATTACAGGTTGCGCCAGAGGATCAAAATCACCGTGGCCGCTACCAGCAGGATGGTAACGACCACATACGAGTGGGACTGCCACCAGCTCTTGACTTCAGGAGCAACTAGATTGGCAAGAAACTCCGGAGCGTCGTCGTGCGGGGATCGCCGGACTCGCAATCGAGGCAGTTTCCGGAATCTGATCGGCTTCGCAATCCAGGCACAACTTCCGTCCCTCGGAGACGGGGAATCCGCATGCCTCACAGGTCCCAATGTTGCCCCGCTCGCTCAGCAAAGTCACGAGCGAATCGGCAACATCTTCTGGCACTTCCGCAAGCGACGAATCCATGATGGCCGAGGCTGCTTGTGGGTTGGCGAGGCCCTCTGTGGTTGGCGTGATGTCCGGTTCTTTTTCCAGCGCTGGCCGCATCACCGGATCCGATTCGATCTTGTCTTTGGATTCAACCTTACCCGGCTTCGCTGCAGCAGTATTGGCTGAAGCCGTCATTTCATTTTCCGCCCGTTTCGCGGCGTCGGCATGATCCAGTGCGGTCTGGATCATTTCGGCCAGCCGCTCCAAAGCGGCGAGGTCTCGCTCCTCAAATGCGCTGGGTCCTCCCGGACAGGAGTTCAAATATTCCCTTAACCTGCTCCTCGCGGACCAAAGGCATCACCACTATTGAGGCGATTCCCAGCGACCGGCAACTCTCCCGATTCACACGCGGATCGGTGCCAGCATCCTCGCAACGGAGAATCTTCCGAGTGCGGACTGCTTCGGCTGAGAGTCCCGACTCGACCTGCAGACGCGCTCCCAGGTCGGGCGCGGACTCACCCGGAACGGGCGCGACAAATCATTTTGTCGCCTTGCCGCAACGCGATGGCTGCGCCGGAGGCTCCAGTGATGTATTGAGCGCGCTCTGCCAGCAATTGCAGCGCAGCATCGAGGTCGCGCTGAGCCATGTGATTGAGCGATTTGCCGCCGTCATCGCCGGGAAAACGCAGGCGCTCTGGCGAGACTTCGCGCGGCGAAGGAAATCGCTTGGATTTGCTCTCAGGCAGGATGGTTTCCCGTGGTGCCTGGGGCGGACTATGGTCCAGGATGGAGTAATGGTCCATGCAAATTTGCAAGTGCTCTGAGCGGAGTTTCGCTCCGGTAAGATAGGGTGTCAAGGAGAAAGCCGGGACGAAGGTTCTACTCCGAAAGTCACAGAAAATACAGCGATCGAGCCGTTGAAAGCCCCGGCCAGGCAAATCCGCTGGCTTACTCGCTAACGGTGTCGCCGACGCGGATCGTGCCGGAGCTGAGGACCTGGGCGCGCAGGCCGCCACGGTGGATCAGCCCTTTGATTACCGGACGTCCGGAGAGCGCCTGCAAGTGGCTGCAAGGTTCGCACAGCCGAATGCCGCGAATCTTTACCTCGCCAATACGGAATTCCCGGCCGACGAGATGATTGAGCGCCACGCCGCGAGTGACAACATTCCGGCGCGCCTCACCGGGAGCGAGTTCTACCTGGTAATCGCTTTGCAACGCCTCAATTGCCTCCGCTTCAATCAGGGTTAACTCCACGTCTGGTTGCGGCTTGAAGAAGGTTCCCTGCCCCAAGGCATAGCGATCTCCTTCCAACCCGACTCCCGGAGTCGCCTGCACCTGATCAACGGCACGCATGGGCGCCTTGGCGGCGGAAGCTATATGGACCGACTCCACCGTGCCGTTCATCATGATGGTTTTCTCCTCGATCCCGTTTCTACGGAGCAGCGCACAACCGGGCAGGCCCCATCGACTTCGCTTAGGCCAAGCTCCGACCCGCCCCGCGCAAATATTGCCGGGCTACGCGCTCTTGCCCACGATAGAGATGCACTCCTCGAGGGCTTCGACCGCGACTTCTGCTTCGTCTTTGGTGACGACGAGCGGCGGGGCGATGCGGATCGTGCTCGGGCCACAACCCAGGAACAGAATTCCACGCTCAAAGGCCAACTCGATGATGCGATCCCGTTCGGCGGCGCCATACTCTTTCGTCTTCTTGTCCTTCACAATTTCGACGCCAATCATCAGGCCGCGACCGCGGACATCGCCCACCAGCTTGTGCTTGCTTGGCCAGTCGGCCATGAGCTTGAGCATGTGGTTGCCGACTTCGGTTGAATTTCGCAGCAGATTTTCGCGCTCGATGACATCGAGCGTGGCCAGCGCGGCAGCGATGCAGACGGGATTTCCACCGAATGTCGAGGCGTGCGAGCCGGGGACCCAATCCATGATTTCAGCTTTGGTCAAGTGTGATGCCGAGCGGCATACCGGATGCGATTCCCTTCGCGATGCAGACGATGTCGGGCTGGACACCGGTGTGTTCGATCGCCCACCACTTGCCGGTCCGGCCGGCGCCACTCTGCACTTCGTCCGCTACCAGCAAGGATTCCATGCCTATCGCAGATGCGGCGCAGTTCCTGCATGAAAACCGTAGGCGCGATAACGTAACCGCCTTCACCCTGGACGGGCTCGACGAAGATGGCTGCCACTTCTTCCGGAGGCAGGATGGTCTTGAAGAGCTTGTCCTCGATGAAGCGGGCACAGCCCAGGGCGAATTTCTCAGCATCCTGTGCGCCTCCTTCACAACCGCGATAAACGTCAGGATAGCGCACATGGGTGACGCCGGGAACGAGCGGGGCGAAACGGCGCTTCTGTTGCGGCTTGGAAGCGGTCAAGGAGAGCGCTCCCATGGTGCGCCCGTGAAACGCGCCGAAGAAAGCGATCACGTTTTGCCGCTTGGTGTGATAGCGCGCCAGCTTGAGCGCGGCTTCAATGGCCTCTGCACCTGAATTGCCGTAATAGATCTTGTGCGGACCGGGCATGGGAGCAATCTTCGAAAGCCGCTCGGCCAGGGTCACCATGCTCTCGTAATAGAAATCGGTGCCTGACATGTGGATAAGCTCGCCTGCCTGCTTCTGGATGGCGGCGACCACATCAGGATGGCAGTGGCCGGTGGAAGTCACGGCAATACCGGCGGAGAAATCGAGGAATTCATTGCCATCCACGTCGGTGATGACAAGCCCGCGGCCATGCTTGGCCACCAAAGGATAGGAACGGGTGTAGGACGGCGAAATGTATTTGTTGTCGCCATCGAGAACGCGCTTAGCGTTGGGGCCAGGCAGCGCAGTCTTGAGTTTGGGACCGGTCAATGTCTTGGTCGTCATGGATCCTCCTGAAAAACAGTCGTTGGTGGTTCGTCGTTGGTCTTTGGTCGTTGGGCCACTGGATCCGCGGGTAGGTGCGGACTTCGGCCCTAAGCACATCAGACTTGGGAGGATCGAAGGTTAGTCGCTACCGAAGAGGCTGGGACGCGCCTGAGACGGCAACACTGCCAGATGACGGCGCGGGCATACGAGAAAGTGCAGCCAGCAAGCGGGCAGGTGCGAATTGGGTTTCTGGTGGCGCATCAGTACACATTCCTAAATGATTATAGCTTGATAACTCTGGCGGCGTAACCCCCAAAGCAGTCGTTGGTCGCTGGCCGTTCGTCGTTGATCACGGCGGCAGCGGCAAGACTGACGCTAAGAACTAGTGGAAACCTACTATTGCTGGTTGCGGGCCGGTCACGGATAATTCGCGGCCAAGTTGCTAATTGCCGAATGAGGATTTGAGATCTGATGACTTCCGCCGCCGCTAGCCTGCCCTTAGCTTCGCCCGCCGCTGCTCGAAAAACTCTACTGCTACAAACCAGCGTCGCACTTCTGCTGAGCCTCGCGATCGGACTCTACTTCTGGATTGATTCACGCTATCCTGCGTTGCTCAAGAAGCTGCACAGCGGCCAAGCGATCCACGTGAGTGGCGTGCTCAGTTTTGATGCGCTCATGCCGGTCACTCCCTCGATGCCTGTGATGACTCGGATCGAGCGCACCACGGTGAATTGGATGTGGACCAACCGCATTGGCATGACGTTCGGAATTTGTTTCGGCGCAGCTTTGCTCACGCTGCTGTCGACCCTGCCACAGATTCGGTTGAAGAGCGCGGCGGGAAATACTGCTTTGGGAGCTGTTGTCGGTGTACCGCTGGGCGTCTGTGCCAATTGTGTTGCGCCCATTGGTCGAGGATTGTTTGTCGCGGGCGCGAGTTCAAATACGGTCCTCGCAACTATGATTAGCTCACCGATGCTGAATGTTGTGGTCCTGGCGATGGCCTTCACTCTATTCCCGTTGAAGATCGCGCTGGTCCGGCTGGCGGTTCCGCTGGTGCTGATCGCTTTCGTTCCAGTGATCGTGCGTCAAACCGCGCCTTCGGCTGACAGCTTCGCGTCGTGTTCGCAGACCGAAAGGTGGCTACAGCCCGTTGAGCGGGACATTGAAAAATTACTTCAAGCATCTGGCGCGGCTGGCGGCAAGTACGATTCCGCTGATGATCCTTGCCGCTATCCTGGGCGCTGTCGTTGCCGAATTGGTGCCGGCTCAGGACGTTCCGGCAAAAGTCAGTGTGGTGGGGATTATTCTGGTCGCTCTGGTGGGTACGTTCTTGCCTGTGCCGATGGCCTTCGACGTGGCCGCGGCGTTTATCCTCATGGCGCGAGGGGTTCCCATGCCCTACGTCGTGACGCTCTTATGCACGCTGGGAGCGTTCAGCATCTACCCGATGCTGATTCTGGGCCGCACGATTTCCTGGCGCACTGCCGTCACTCTGTTTGGAACCGTTATGTTACTGGGAATTTGCGTGGGCGTTGGCACCGGACTTCTGCAACATAGTCTGTGAGCAGAAGCCGCGTAAGACTGGTCAAGTTCCCGCCAGCGGTTGCCTCAAATTCTCGGAATCGCCAGGGCCGTCCGTCTCGTCTGATACTTAGTCTCCTCTTTCTCCATGACTCCAGCCCAGCGCCAGCAGCGGTTTGCGGTGATCCTTGCCTTCGGGCTGGTCTATTTCTTCTGGGGATCAACTTACCTGGCGATCGATATTGCGGTTGAACACATTCCGCCGGCGGTGATGTGTGGTATCCGCTTCACCATAGCAGGCGTATTCATGCTGGCGTTTTGCTGGCTGCGCGGAAGAAATATTCGCTACGACGCACGGCAATTGGCGGAGATGGCAGTCGTGGGCGTGCTGTTGCTGATGGGAGGGAACCTGACGCTTTCCTACGCGGAGACCCACATCGCTTCGGGTCTGGCGGCGCTGATCGTGGCGGCTGTTCCGCTCTGGTTTCTGGTGCTCGATTCGCTTTTGCTGGGCGATCATCATATTTCTCCTGCGAGGCAAATTTGGCCTCGCATTGGGAATTGCTGGGTTGATCGTATTGCTGTGGCCAGACCTGTCGGCAACTAGTTCATTCGGACGCGTGCAGCTGTGGGCATCGCTCAGTCTTGCTAGGTGGATCGTTCAGTTGGGCTTTGGGTTCGGTGCTGGCGAAAAAGTGGAAATCGCCCGACGTGGATCCATTCTCGGCCACGGCGTGGCAGATGATTTTCGCCGGCATGGCAAATCTCATTTCTGCCGCTGGCCTGCGAGATTTCTCGCGCGCGGTGTGGACTGGGCGTGGAATTGGGGCGGTGATGTATCTCGTGGTTTGCGGATCGTGGATCGGATACACCGCCTATATCTGGCTTCTAGGACATGCCCCTACGTCGAAGGTCTCTACCTATGCCTACGTGAATCCCGTAGTGGCCGTGTTCCTGGGCTGGCTAGTGCTGCATGAAAAAGTCGATGCGTACATCCTTGCGGGCAGCGCAGTCGTCGTGGCATCAGTGGTGCTGGTGACGAGTGCTCAAGTCACAAAGAAAAGTGTCGCAGGGGAGATGCCGACGGTGGAAACGGTGGGAGATTGAAAGCGGGTGTCAAGCCTCACGCTCCATGCACCACGGCTCCAGAGTTCTGCGCTGACTGCTAATATTCACGTCTATGATTTCTAATCGAGCGGACGATCCAGGCTTTTCGACCCCAACCCCCGTGCCTTCGCGCCCGGCTGTCGTCGCTCGCACCAGGCCTCCGGTGACAACTGCTCTGGTCGGAATCAATGTGGCGGTTTTCGCCGCGATGGTGCTCACGGGCGCATCCCCGGTTGCACCGACGACCCAACAACTGCTGAAGTGGGGCGCGAACTGGGGACCTTTATCGCTGGGGCCTCAACCATGGCGGATACTGACGTCCAACTACGTCCATGGCGGAATCATCCACATCGCACTCAACATGTGGTGCTTGTGGAACCTCGGCTACCTGGCGGAGCGAATTTTCGATCGCTGGACTTACCTGCTCACCTATACCGCTTGCGGACTGGCCGGCAGCCTGGCCAGTCTATGGTTGCATCCGCGAGTTCTAGGGGTGGGGGCTTCGGGAGCCATCTTCGGTATGGCAGGGGCATCGATCGCAGCCCTTTACCTGGGGCGGCTTCCCATCCCAAAACAAGCCCTACGGGGCACTCTGAAAAGTCTTGTTGCCTTTGCGGGATACAACCTGTTTTTCGGGGCGGTCGTACCCGGGCATCGACAATTCGGCGCATATTGGAGGGCTGGTCACTGGGTTGGCTCTGGGGGCGCTCCTGGCAAAGCATTTGACGGAACCACCCGAAATCAGGAATCAATGGCGAATGTGGATATTCCTCGCTGCGACGCTTGCTCTGTTTAGCCTGTTTACCTTTGTGAAGCACGCGAGCGGATTCAAGGGATTGACGCCCTGAAGACCCGGCCTGAGAAAGCGATCCATATTACTTGATCGAAGAGGCCATGTTCGTTGGCTATTTCGACGGCCTCTTCCTCTTCTTCGTTGTCATTGACCACATCTACCGCACGTCCACGGATTGCGTAGGTGACCTTCTGATCTTCTCTGGTTTCGAAGGTGACCCTTGCGGGCTGACGTTGCCATGCCGGGGCGGGGCATTCGGAGTCCGGAGTGTCACTGGCGGTGGCCTCGCCTAGAGGCTTCTTTAGAATCGGTTTGCGGCGCCCGAGTTGGGCCACGATGGCGTAGAGTTTTTTGCCATCGTCAGACACACCGCAGTAAGCCACGTAGTCGCGATACCAATTGGCCAGCGAATAGTATGGATCAAATTCAGGGAGATTTAGCTGGGTGATGTGACCACTCACGCGGTCGACGAGCAGCCAGCCGCCACGTTGCCAGCGCCAGCGCGGCGTCGGCGCTGCCTCTTCCGGCAAGGCATCATTTATGCGGAAAACACGCCGGACTACGAGTAGCCGGTCGGTGACCTCGTGAGGAATATCGAGAGTAAATTCCTTCAGGCGACCATCGATGTATAGGGCACGCATTTTTAGATTCAGCTCTTTGCTCTCGTCCTTTCCGACGAACCATTTAATCGTTGTCCACTTACCAAATTGATGACGTGGGGCTTTGTGGCTGCCGCCGCGGGCGCGGTTAATAAGGTAACGATTAACCAGACTGTGCAGACAAAGGCGCATACTGCAAGGCTAAGCACCGCGCCGTAAGGAACGCAAGGACGGCCGATACATTCAGGCGACCGGAGTTCCTAAGTGGGAATGAGGGAAGACAGCCCAGAAATCCGTTACAATGGGCGCAGCAGACGCAAGTTTTTAACGACTCCCGATTCAGATGACGGATCCCCCTCACAAATTCGGGACAACTATTTCCTCCCGCTCTCATTCTTATCTACGCATGGGCGAAGTTTTGCCGCACCGGCGCCTCTCGCGGGTGTTGGTAGTAGATGACAATCCAACCATCCTGAAGTTGATGCAGGATCTGCTCTCCAGTCGCGGCTACGAGGTAGTCGGCGTTCCGGATGCCGCCCACGCGGAAGTCGAGATCCGCAGGCAACCGCCGGACCTGGTCCTTTCCGACGTGATCATGCCCGGCAAGTCGGGCTATGAGCTTTGCCACGAGCTTAAAAATAATTCCTCAACCCGGTTGATTCCGTTCGTGCTGATTACCGGTCTTACCGATCGCGAGGATAAGCTGCGCGGGATTGAAGCGGGCGCCGATGATTTTCTGAACAAACCAATTTTCCCCGAGGAGTTGTTTGCCAGGGTCAAGTCGTTGCTTAAGCTCAAAGAATTCACTGACGAACTGGAGACTGCGGAGTCGGTGCTTTGCACTCTCGGCCTGAGCGTGGAAAGCCGGGATCCGTACACCGAAGGTCATTGCGAGCGTCTGGCGCGGAATGCCAGCAATCTTGGCCGCCATCTGGGATTGGAGGACGAAGCCATCGTAGCCCTGCGGCGGGGTGGCTATCTGCACGACTTAGGAAAAATCGCCGTTCCGGACGAGATCCTCAGAAAGGGCACAAACCTCACTCCTGAGGAGTGGGCAGTGATGAAGCAGCATCCCATCACTGGGGAAAATATCTGTAGGCCTCTCAAGTCGCTGCGGCTGGTGCTGCCCATCATCCGCAATCATCACGAGCACTCGGATGGCAGCGGTTATCCTGACGGTCTGCGCAGAGTAGAGATCCCTTTGCTGTCGCGGGTGCTGCAGGTGGTTGACGTGTACGACGCGCTGCGCACGGCGCGCCCTTACAAGCCTGCCCTTGGCCATGAACACGCTGCGCTTACCATGCGCGACGAAGCCCGCAATGGATTTTGGGATGAAGAACTGGTGAGGGAGTTCTTCGCCATGCTGGAAAAGCAGAAACAAGTTGCATAGCGGTCGTTAGCCATTGGTCATTCGTCCTTCGCCGCTGGCATCTTCTTCGGTCCATTCTCTATTTCTGCTTCCGAATCTCAAATCACTTGTTATGCTTGCCAGTCAATCTACGGCACCGGTATGCGGGTTTTTGACTAGCGATGACCCAGCAACGACGAACAACCGATCTTGATTAGCATCATCATCCCCGCTTATAACGAAGGCGCACGCATCGGCGCCACCCTCGACAAGATTCTCGCCTACTTGAAGCAACGGGGATGGGGAGACGCGGAAATCATCGTGGTCAACGACGGCTCGTACGACAACACCGTTGAGATCGTTCGCGAATGTGCAGCGAAGAACCCTGGCGTGCGATTACTGGAGAATCCTGGCAACCGGGGCAAGGGATACAGCGTGCGCAGTGGAATGCTCCACGCGGAGGGTGAAACTCTGCTGTTCAGCGACGCCGACCTTTCCTCGCCGATCGAAGAAGCAAGCAAGTTGTTCGCTGCCATAGCCGCCGGTTCCGATATTGCGATTGGCTCACGCTGGCTGCAAAGCGAATTGCAGACTCAAAAGCAGCCACTCTACCGCCAGCTTCTCGGGCGGGTATTCAATCTGCTGTTGCGGATCATTCTGGGGCTGAAATTCAAAGACACCCAGTGCGGTTTTAAAGCGTTCACCCGGCGCTCCGCGCAGGTGATCTTTCCGCGGCAGCAGATTGAGCGCTGGGGATTCGACCCCGAACTGCTTTTCCTGGCGCGGAAGTTTGGTTTTAGAGTCACGGAGGTCCCTGTGGCATGGGCGCATCGGGAAGGCACGCGCATCAACCCATTGCGCGATGGCATCCGCATGTTCGGAGAAATACTGAAAATTCGCTGGAACGCGCTGAGTGGGAAGTACGCAACTGCGGAACGGTGAGAACGGCCTCATGACGGGAACCGCCCTCAGGGGCTAAAGCCCCGTCTTCTATGCAACTTGGGTGGCACGGCTGAAGCCGTCCCCTTCCCATCGCGCCTTTTCCAAGACGAGCCGTACCTTTCCCAAGGCGAAAAATGCAGGCTATGAGGCCGCGGGTTGTGCGGGAGCTAACGATTTTGTAGTGACTCCAACCCCCTTCTTGAACACGAGCGTCATTTCCGCGGCGCAGTCTCTGCAAAGCCAAAAGTATTCCACTCGACGGGCAGGTTTTTTGCCGTCCGGGTCGGCGCTGGCTGGGTTCCTGCTGCCGAAGCGGGCTTCGCTTTCCATGCGAAACAGCTTACCCTGATGGAGATAGAGAAAAGGGGCAGCGCAGCCCGGGTTGGCACACCTTGAGACCATCTTTGCCTCCCGACGGACGGGAGAAAATCTTGAAGAACTGAAATTCTACTCTCGCAGCGGGAGGAGAGTGCAGTGCAAAACCTGTGGAAATCTTGGGGAAGACAAAAATGGAACTCCGACCTAGCTCGCGGCCAACTGGCTAGCACGGCTGGCGTCTGCTCGAACTGCTTCTGCAATTTTGCGCCCCATTTCGCTGGTAGTGAGAGTGGGAGCCCCCGGCTTGGCCAAGTCGCGGCTGCGATAACCGGCGGTTAGAACCGCCGAGACCGCCGACTCTATACACGTGGCTTCCTTTTCCAGTTGGAAAGAATGGCGTAACAGCATTGCTCCTGAAAGGATCGCGCCAAGCGGGTTAGCTAGACCTTTCCCAGCGATATCCGGGGCGGAGCCATGTACTGGTTCGTAGAGAGCCACGCGCCCACCGATACTCGCGGAAGGCAGCATTCCCAGTGACCCCACGATTCCTCCCGCCTGGTCGGAAAGAATGTCTCCGAACATATTCTCCGTGAGCAGGACATCGAATGCGGATGGATTCGATACCAATGCCATGGCAGCGGAGTCCACGTACATGTGCGACAGCTTGACCTCTGGATATTGGTCGGCCACGTGGTTGACCACGTCCCGCCACAGCCTGGAACAATCGAGGACATTTGCTTTGTCGACCGAAGTCACTCTGCCACGACGGGTGCGGGCCAGTTGGAAACCGATATGCGCGATGCGTTCGATTTCGGGTTCACTGTAGCGCATGGTATCCGTGGCGGTACGGTTGCCGGCTGGTCCTTCGGTGGTGCGCGGCTCGCCGAAGTAAATTCCACCCAACAGCTCACGAACAATCATCACGTCCATTCCCCGCACCGCCTCGGGGCGAAGCGGAGAACAATCCTCAAGCGTAGGGAAACAAACGGCGGGGCGCAGATTGGCAAAGGCTCCCAGCTCGCGGCGAAGCCGCAGCAAGCCACTTTCTGGGCGCAGATGGCTGGGAAAGCTATCGAATGACGGTCCCCCAACGGCACCCAGCAGCACGGCGTCGGACGACAAGCAAGCTTGCAGGGTATCGCTCGGAAGAGGGTCCTTGCGGACACCAAAGCTGCGCCGCCGACATCTTTGCGGGTCACACTTAGCTGATGATGGAAGACGTCGGCGATGTTTTCCAGGACGCGAACTGCCTCATCGGTTACTTCCGGGCCGATGCCATCGCCTGGAAGATGGTGAGTTTGAGAAGCATTGGGGCTCGATTCTACTTTGGAAGTGGTGTGCTTTGTTTCGGAATAGCGAGGCGATGCGCGAGACATCCCTGCTTCGGAATCGCAGTGGCAATGCGCGCCAGATCCTTCGCTCCGCCCGAAAGACAGCTCCGCTCGGGATGACGCCAGCAGGATTTGGCAAGATAGCCAAGTCTCCTGACACCCCAGTCTTCCTAAACACCCCACAGATAGTCTTCCTGCTCACCGTGATGTTCGGAAACGGGGGTCAAGGACAGCGTAGAGCTGTGCAGCTCGGCAGCAGAGGCAGAGACCGATTTCTGGAAGTATCCCGCGTTCTGGCCAACGGCTGCCGCGGCTGCTGCTGGCGGATGGGCCTCGGCTTGAGCTGGCGGAATACGATGCCCAGGGCCGCGTGTCTCACGGATCAACTCGTGTAAGTGCTGGTCGGTCACAGTCTTGATCTTGTCCGCCAACACAACGAACCGGCGGTAGATTTCATCGAGTTCGCGGCGGTCGAACTGATGGCCGAGCTGCTCGCAGCGCAGGCTGAGAGCATGGCGCCCGGAGTGCTTGCCGAGCACCAGAGTCGAGTCAGGCACACCTACGGATTGCGGTGTCATGATTTCGTAGGTCAACGGATTCTTGATCATGCCATCCTGATGGATCCCGGCAGCATGAGCAAAAGCGTTGCGGCCAATGATGGCTTTGTTGGGTTGAACGGACACGCCGGTGGTCTCACTCAATAGCTGGCTAGTGGCAAAAAGGTGCTCGCTGACTACGCCGGTCTCGTATGGATATTGATCGCGCCGGACGCGCAGGGTGACTACAATCTCTTCCAGCGCCGCGTTGCCGGCCCGTTCGCCAATCCCATTGATGGCGCATTCGACTTGGCGTGCTCCGGCGGCGATCGCGGCCAGCGTGTTTGCAACCGCCAGACCAAGATCGTTGTGGCAGTGCGCCGAGATTGTTACTTTCTCGATGCCTCGTACTCGCTGCCGGATATTTTGGATGAACTGACCAAAGTCGGCAGGCGTGCAGTAACCAACGGTATCCGGAATGTTCAACGTGGTAGCGCCCGCCTCGATCATCGCTTCCAGGAGTTGGTAGAGGAACTCGGGATCTGTGCGGGTGGCGTCCTCGGGCGAGAATTCGACGTCTTCGCAGAACGATTTCGCGTGGCGCACAGCATCGCGGGCTTGCTCCAGGCACTGCTGCCGCGAGATCTTGAGTTTGTATTGCAAGTGGATGTCGGAGGTAGCAAGGAATACGTGAATACGAGGATGAGCGGCGTCCTTGAGCGCTTGCCAGGCGCGGTCGATATCGGGAGCGCAAGCGCGCGCCAGTCCGGCGATAGTCGGCCGGCGGATGGCAGCGGCAATCGCTTGCACGGCGTTGAAATCGCCTTCCGACGCAATGGGGAACCCGGCCTCGATAACATCCACGCCCAGAAGGTCGAGCTGGTGCGCCAGACGCAACTTCTCCTGAACGTTCATGCTACAACCAGGTGACTGCTCGCCGTCCCGGAGAGTGGTATCAAAGATCGTGATGTGCGCTCGTTGCATTCGCAAGGCCCTCCCTGGAAATACAGGAACTTTTATCGTACGCAGAGCACGGCATAAAGCAAAGCTTATAATCCTTTGATTACTATTAGGTTTACTTAAATGATAAGCTATACTAATGGATCTTGAAGTTCCATTAAGACAAAGAGTATGGACTTAGCTCAACTTGAAGTCTTTCTGACGGTGGCGCGGGAAGGGCGATTCTCCCGCGCGGCAGTCAAGCTATACCGCACTCAGTCGGCAGTGAGCCAGTCGATTCGCAAGCTGGAAGAAGATGTTGGAGAATCGCTTTTTGACCGCTCGTCGCGCGACGGCCTGCTGACTGACGCTGGACGGACGCTGCTCGAGTATGCCGAGCGCTTGCTCAACCTGCGCAATGACGCTCAGGAAGCGCTGGTGGAGCTACGCGAGTTGCAGAAGGGCAAGCTCGTAATCGCAGCCAACGAGTTCACCGCGCTATATCTGCTTCCTGTGTTGGCCGAATTCCGCCGGCTGCATCCCATGATCAAAATCACGGTGCAGCGCGCTCTGGGCAGCCACATTCCCGATGATGTAATGCGCCACAGCTCGGAACTGGGAGTGCTGACGTACGATCCCGAGGAAGCGCAGTTGAATTCCGTCATTGTCTATTTGGATGAATTGATCTTCGTGGTTCCGCCACGGCATCCCTTGGCCAGCGAGCGCCAGGTGAGTATTCGTCAACTGGGCGCGGAATCGTTTGTTGCTCATATCGTTTCTTCTCCCTTATCGCGAAAAAGTTATTCAGGCGTTCAAGCGGCACAAGACACCTCTGCACATGGACATCGAACTACCGACCCTACAAGCAATCAAGCGCTTCGTCGCCATGGGGAATGGAGTAGCGCTGGTGCCGGAGATCAGCGTGGAAACAGAACTCGCCCGCGGGGAGCTGGTACGCATTCCCGTGCGGGAGTTGCGATTGCATCGCAAGCTGCGGCTGATCTATCGCAAGTCAGCCAGCCTCTCCCACGCGGCGCGAGCTTTTCTCAAGGTAGCGGAGGCCGCCGCAGTGACGCACGGCGACCGCTATCGCTTTCAACGGGAGCGTTGACCTTTTGCGACGGTCTTACGCCAGTTGGCCGCGCGATGCGAGCACGGCATCGTCCACGGTGGGATAAATTTCGAAAACCGAAGCCAGGTTGGTCAGTTGCAGCAACTCGGCGATTGTCTTGCGTGGAGCGGCTAGCTTGATCGAGCAGTTGCTGGCTTGCGCCCACATCAAGGCTACGACTAATTCGCCCAAGCCGGCGCTGTCGATCATTTCCACCCCACTGAGTTCGAGGACGAGCTGATGGGTATTGGGCAGAAGTTCGGTCACTTTTTCGGACAATGCCAAGGCCTCGTCACGATAGGCGATGCGCCCTTGACAGCGAATTACGGTTACGTCTTCGATTTCGCAAACATCCATTTTCAACTTCACGTTCGACTCCTCATCATGTTGCGGGAAAGATTGCATTTGCACTTCACAAGTCGCAGTTCGACGTTTTTTCATCTCTTCCATCTTAATTGTTCGACGCACGTGCGGTATTTCAAGGCTGTGAAAAATTGATGAAATATTTGACCTGGCTCAGGATGGGAATAAATTCCACGACCAACTCCAATGATCTCGCATCTAACGTGTTTCTGAGCGGATTGTTCACGAACTTAAGTAACGAGGAGGATCGTTCCGTGCGCAAATTCAGCACGATTGCGTTTACTCTCTTGATGCTGTCAGCAGCCGCATCAGCCCAGATTCCAACAAAGGGCAACATTTTTTTCGGTTATTCCTACAACCGGGCAGACTTCAATGCGGCTGGTCATTCCAATCTGAACGGTTGGGAGGGATCTCTGGAGGGCAAATTCCTCCCTTGGGTCGGCCTTGTGGCCGATATCAGCGGTCACTACGGTTCGGGCGACAGCGTGTATAACGTGATCTTTGGCCCGCGAGTTTCGGTTACGGTCGGAAAGTTCACGCCCTTCGCTCATGCTTTGCTTGGCGTGGGACACTTCAGTTCCAATTCCTCTTCGGATACTTCTTTTTCCGATGCCTTGGGTGGTGGCATCGATTATCGCCTTTTCCATGGAATTGGATGGCGGTTCCAGGGTGATGTCTTGCAGACGCGCTTCTTCGGTAACACTCAGGATGACTTCAGGTTCTCCACCGGAATTGTGCTGCACTTCTAGCCGGGTTCGGACGACAGCGAAATCTGGAAAGATCTCGGCGGCGTCAAACATGCCCCCGTTGATGAATCACGTTTCACTGGCTAAGTTCCGAACCGGATTCGTGTCTTCCCGAAGTCAGCAGGGAGCGCACAAGGGTGTCGGCTAGCCAGGAGATTCTGGGTAGAACATGCGGGCGGCGACTGAGCGACCTGAGACATAGGTGACACATTGTACCGGACACATGGGTGACACTTTTTCCCCGTAATGGGGAGGAAGTGATGCCTTGGAAGGAGTGTTCGGTCATGGATGAAAGACTGCAGTTTGTGGCTCGCCGGCTAGCCGGCGAGGCGATGGCGGAACTGTGCCGGGAGTTTGGCATCTCCCGCAAGACCGGCTATAAGATCTTCGATCGCTATCAGGAATGCGGCGTTCACGGGCTCACCGACCGAAACCGGCGTCCCTATCGCTATGCCAACCAACTTCCTTTTCAGGTAGAGAACTACATTCTGAACGTCAAGCGGGAGCACCCCAGCTGGGGTGCTCGCAAAATCCGTGAGCGCTTGCTTCGCAGGTTCTCCGGTATTCCCATCCCGGCCAAGAGCACCATCCACGCGGTGCTCGATCGTCATGGACTGGTGGAGCGCCGCGGTCGGCTGCGTCGTCGGGCACAAGGGACGCCGCTCTCGTTAGGCCAGCGACCCAATGAGCTGTGGTGCACCGATTACAAAGGGGAGTTCTTGCTGGGGAATCACAAATACTGCTACCCCCTCACCGTTACCGACCACGCCAGCCGTTTTCTCCTCACCTGTGAGGCGCTTTCTTCTACCCGGGAAGATTACGCTTTCACTGTGTTTGAGCGGCTTTTTAAGGAGCGCGGCCTGCCCGCCAACATCCGCAGCGACAATGGTGTGCCCTTCGCTTCCGCACACGCCTTATTCAACCTGAGCAAGCTCGCCGTGTGGTGGCTGCGCCTCGGCATTGGCATCGAACGCATCCAGCCTGGCCATCCCCAGCAGAACGGCCGTCACGAGCGCATGCACCTCACTTTGAAGAAAGAAGCCACCAAACCGGCCGCCGCCAATTTTCTTCAGCAGCAGGCGCGCTTTGACAAGTTTATCGACATCTTCAACAACGAACGCCCGCACGAAGCTCTGAACATGAAATGTCCGGCCGAGGTCTATCAACCTTCCCCGCGTCCTTACACCGGATTGCCGGATATCGATTATCCCCTCCACGACAAAACCATCGTGGTCACCCGGTGCGGCCGCATCTGTCTGGGTAAGAAAAAAATCAACTTCAGCCAGGTCTTCGCCGGACAGGCCGTCGGCATCAAAGAAGTTCACGATGACATCTGGCTGGTCAGCTTTATGGATTATGATTTGGGGTATTTCGATCTGGAGACTCGGGTACTGGAACCGCTCGAAAATCCGTTCGGCCCAAAAGTGTTACCCATGTCTTAGGTACGTTGTGTCACCCATGTGTCCGGGCCGGACCGACTTGAAGTGGTAGGCCCGAATGGACTCGAACCATCGACCTCTTCCGTGTCAACCTACCACCGACAGGAAAGATAACAACTTAGACCGTATCGAGCATACTCTCTATAATCGTTACACTGCGATCACAGGTAAGCATCACAGATAGGAATCGCAGGTAGCTTCAACGCGCATACGTAACTGGCCCGCTGGGAAATGTAGCGTCGCGCTTATTGAGGTTTGATCCCAGCAGCTTTGATGATACGCGCCGCGCTTTCACTCTCGCTCAGCACGAAGCGCGCGAACTCAGGCTGCGTCGTGCTCATCGGCTCGGCCCCGTGCTTAGCAACCCATTCGCGTAGATCGGGCCCGGCGAGCATGCGCCCGATGCCCTTCGCAAGCTTGTCCACTACTCCGGCCGGAGTGCCAGCCGGGACCCATATTCCATACCAAATTGGGAAGTCGAATCCGGCAACGCCCGCCTCCGCGATTGTCGGCGCCTCCGGTAACAAGGCCGAGCGCCGCGTGGTGCTCACGCCTAGCGCGCGGAGCCTGCCCGCACGGATGTCGGCAAGGGCGAGCGGAATGGGTGCCAGCAGGTAATCAGTACGCCCTGCGACCGTATTGGCGATTGTGTCGGTGATCGCGTCGCCCTTTTGGGCGGGCACGTGTACCGCCTTAATGCCCGCCGCTAGATTGAATTTCAGGACGCCCAAGTGCGTGCCGGTGCCCAAGCCAGAGGAGCCAAACTTCAGCACACCCGGCTTCGCCTTCGCCGCCGCGACAAGCTCGCCGATGGTAGTGATGCCAGCCAGCTTGCCTGCAACTAGCACGTAGGGCTGGCTGGTGAGCGGAGTAACCGGGATGAAATCCTTCAACGGGTCATACGGCAGGTTCTTCAAAAGCGCGGCGCTGTATGCCTGAGCGCTGGTGCTCATGAGCAACGTGTAACCGTCGGCGGGCGACTTCGCGACCAAGGCGGGGGCTGCGGTACTTCCCTCGCCGGGGTGGTTCTCGACTGTCACGGGCTGGCCCCAAAGCTCAGACGAGCTTCGGGCGACGGCGCGGGCCATCAGATCAGGCCCACCGCCAGCCCCGAACGGCTCGATCATGCGCACGGGCTTCGTTGGATAGTCTTGTGCGAAAGTCACGGCGCTTGTGATTGAAAGCAAGAGTAGGAACAGGACTCTCATGCGCCTCCTAGGTTAGCGCGATGTGTTGATTGTGGAGTCGCCTAGTGCCCACGGTGCATTATCAGCTGATATGTTTCGCGCGTGTACCTTCTACCGAGGCGCCCAACCTTTCGTTCCCAGAAGAATACCGTGGTTCCGGCCTTTCTCGTTGATGTCGTAGATGCGCAGTTCGGTCCAATCGAGCCGCGTTTGAAGCTGAGTCAATGAAGGGGCGCTGACCTTCTCGTAAATCTGCGTCGCAAATAAGGATGTTTTGCTTCGGGAATTGACGCGCAATTTGCTCGATAACTTCGCTGATTGGAGGTGTAGTGCGGCCAAGGTCCAAGCCTTGCACTTCATCTAGGGCGGTGCCCCATGGAGGTGCGACGAAGGCGACAATGCCTCGATCCTCCGGCACGCGGCGCTCCTCAACGAGCCTTACATAGTCGCCGTGGACAAGTTCGATCCTTAGATCAAGGGCCGCGAGGTTGCGCAGCGTGAGTTCGAAGACCTGCGGGTCGGATTCGAAGGCGACGCCCTCTGAATTCGGCAGGTGGCGCAAAATCCAAAACAGCGTGTTGCAGGAGCCTGCGAACGGATCGATTACCACCAATTGACTCGATGGCATACGTGCGGCCACTGAGGCAACATCGAGACCAATTCGTTCGCCGAGCGCGTCACGTGTGCACTCTACCGCCGTGCGCCCGAGCAGACGGATGCCGTGGCGGTACCATTCTCGCGGCGGCATTCCGTAGATGCTGACGTAGTCGGCGTGGGCGAAGCTATCGAGTCCGTACTGCTCAATTTCCGCAAGAGTCAGCATTTCATTGCGTTTGGAGCCGTGCAAGAGCAGCGCCCGATCGTACACAGGCGATGCCGGATTGCTATGGCGCTCATTCATTGAAACGGCAAGAACTCTTTTAGAATTCAACTTTATACCGTTGCGGCGGCAACAGAGGCGGGGAATTCCAGGTAGAAAATGGCGCGGCGACTTGAAATGGTAGGCCCGAATGGACTCGAACCATCGACCTCTTCCGTGTCAAGGAAGCGCTCTAACCAACTGAGCTACGGGCCTATAGCGAATGGGGCAACATTTCCGACTCAAACGATTAGACCCCAAAATTCTAATCGCTCGCAAGGCCCACAGGGCTACGGTGTCAAGGTAGCGCTCTAACCAACTGAGCTACGCGCCTACCCTTCAAAATCATAACCTTGCAATGGGCCACCCGTAAAGCCGGGTCTGCCTGCGTACCGTTCACGTTTAGCAATTCGCTCGACGGAGACTTCGGGGGGAAAATACATTTCCGCGTTGCGATTCTGGATTTCATCGTGCTCTGGGAAGGAGTGTGCTTCGTTCGCAAGTCAGTCTTCGGTGAAATTAAATCATTGTTGGACTCCCCTTGACAGCTTAGGGGAGCGAATGGTAGCTTCCCCTAAGTCACTTAGGGAGGCCAATGACCAACTCTTCTGACATTCTCCCGGGCACGCTCGATCTGTTGATCCTAAAGGCAGCATCATTGGGATCGTTGCATGGATTCGGAGTGATGCTCCGCATTCAGCAAATTTCCCGAGGCGCGTTCGAGGTGGAACAGGGTGCTCTATACCCGGCGCTTTACCGGCTGGAAGAAAAGGGCATGCTGACATCGGAATGGGGCGTTTCCGAAAACAATCGGCGAGCCAAGTATTACCGACTGACGCGGAAGGGTGAAAAGCGCCTGCGCGAGCAAACCGATACCTGGAACCGGCTTGCTTCGGCGATGGCTACGGTGCTGGATGCGCGTCCGGAGGAGGTCTGATCCATGCCGATGCGGTTCGTTCTCGATCGGCTGTTCCGCCGCGAGCGCCTTGATCACTCCATGGAAGAGGAACTGCGGTTTCATATGGCGGAACGTGCCGCCGACCTGCAGCGCTCAGGCGTGCCTATAGCGGAAGCCGAGCGACGGGCACAGATCGAGTTCGGTGGAATCGAGAACTACAAAGAACAGTGCCGCGAGACCCGAAGCTTTCATGGCATACACAGCTTCTTCGCTGACCTCCGCTTCGGCTTCCGCATGCTCTGGCGCAGTCCGGGTTTTTCCATCCTGGCGATTCTTTGCTTGACCTTGGGAATCGGCGCCAATGCCGCGGTTTTCAGTTGGATTGAAGGGATCTTGTTCCGTCCTTACCCAGCGGTAGCTCACCAGGAGCGGCTGTTCGCTCTTACTGGAACGGCACGCGGCGACCCGGACGATACCGACCTTTCGTGGCCAGATTTCCTCGATTTGCAGAGGAGTTGCACGCTGGTTGACTCATTTATTGTGACCAAAATCACGGGCACCACTCTGAGTATCGGGGACCGCGCTGAGGTCACTACTGGGAGCATCGTATCGGCGAACTACTTTGATGCCATCGGGGTCCGTCCAATTCTTGGCCGCGGATTCGAGCCGGGCGAGGACTCCGGACGCAGCGCTCACCCGCTGACGGTGATCAGTTACCAGCTATGGCAAGGACGATTCAAGGGTGACCCTCAGATCATCGGCAAAACACAGCGGCTCAATGGTGTGCTGCACACCATTGTTGGCGTCGCTCCACAGAGTTTTTATGGCACGTTCGTCGGCTGGGCGATGCAGTTCTGGGTACCAGCCTCCATGGAGGAGATATTCGAGGGGGGCGGGTACAAGCTGGAGGATCGCGGCGCACGCTGGATCGAAGCTTATGCGCGGCTCAAACCCGGCGTGACCCGCGAGCAAGCGCAGCAAGAGATTGCCGCAGTGGCGAAACGATTGGAGAAGGACTATCCGGATACGAACCGCGGCCGCAGCATCAAGCTGTGGCCGTTATGGCAAACGCCGTTCAACAATGCCAACACTCTGCTCTCCACGCTGGAAATCATGCTCGCGGTGGTCGTTTTTGTCCTGCTCATCGCGTGCGCCAACGTTGGCAATCTCCTGCTGGTCAGGTCCTTCGCGCGACGTCACGAAATGACTGTTCGGCTGGCCATCGGCGCGGGTCGCGGCCGCTTGGTGAGGCAACTGGTGACGGAAGGGCTGATCCTTGCGGCCTTTGGCGCAGCCGGTGGACTGCTGGTTGCGCACTGGTGCCGTCACGCGCTAGTGCTGCTCCTCCCCGCGCGGGGAGGGGTGGCCATGCACCTGCCGGGCGAAATTGATTGGCGCGTGTTGGCGTTGAGCGCCGGGGTTTGCCTGATTGCGACACTCCTACTCGGCCTGGTTCCTGCACTGCAAACTCGCGACCTTGATGTTGCCGGCGCGTTGAAGGCTGAATCGGCGGGCGTTGTCGGGAGCGGCCGGAGAGCGTGGGTCCGCTCCGGTCTGGTGGTGATGCAAGTGTCACTGAGTTTCGTTTTGATAGTTGGAGCGGGGCTCTTGCTGCAGAGCCTGCAGAGGATAAGAAATAGCAGCCCGGGTTTTTCTACGCACGAGGTGCTGGATACTACCGTCAATTTGGTAGCAGCGGGATATGATCCGCAGCGGGCCCAAAATTTCCAGGACGAACTCCTCGATCGCGTAAAGGCGCTACCCGGCGTAGAGTCGGCAGCTTTTGCGCGAATGACGCCGCTGAGCTACGGAAGCTTTTCCTCGACCCCGATTGCAGTAGATGGCTATCAATCTCCGCCTGATGAGCAGCCCATCGTCCAGTACAACGAAGTCGGTCCGGACTATTTCGTGACTATGGGCATCCCTTTGGTGTCGGGCCGCGAATTCAACCGCGCAGACGACGAAAAGTCTGTTCTGGTTGCGATCGTCAACGAAACCATGGCCGCGAAGTATTGGGGCGGCAGGAATCCGATTGGCGAGCGGGTTCAGGTCAAGGGACGATGGATGCAGGTGGTTGGGGTGGCGAAGGACTCCAAATACCAGAGCGTTCGAGAGACGCCGAAACCCTTTTTCTACGTACCTCTGCGCCAGAATTTCGCCAGAGGACCCGGCTTGAACATCCGGACGCGGCTGAGTCCAGAGGCAATGACGGCGGCCCTGACCCGCGAAGTGCATGCGATTGACCGAAACTTAGCGCTATTCGAAGTAATCACGCTGCAAGAACAAGTGGATCGGTCGACGTCGCCGCAACTTGTGGCCGTAACTTTAGTGGGTGTATTAGGCGGATTGGCGCTGCTACTCGCTGCTATCGGATTGTATGGCGTGATGTCGTACTCGGTGTCGCAGAGCACGCGCGAGTTAGGGTTGCGTATGGCTCTCGGCGCGACCCCATCTCACCTTTTGCGGCTGGTGATGTCGCGTGGCCTTGCGTTGACGGCAGCCGGGATTGTCGGGGGCACAGCGGCGGCGCTGGCGTCGACACGGCTGCTTGGGTACCTGCTCTACAACGTGAGCCCTCGCGACCCGCTATCGTTTGGGTCGGCATTCCTCGTCATCATGGTCGCATCGCTGGCCGCATGTTTCTTGCCCGCCTGGCGCGCAACAAGAACAGATCCGCTGCAGGCTTTACGGGATTAGCCAATCAGGGCCGCTTTATGGATGTTCAACGACCATTCGCAGGCAAGGCTCGCAGGCGGCGCCAGATCATTTATGCCGGGATAGGTGTGATTCTGATTACCGGCGATCACAATGGGTGTTTCGAAACTCAAGCCAGCCGCTCCGGCCGTGGACCGTTCGGGCCTCTGGATCGACACGGTCAAGCGCGGGCCTATGGTTCGGCAGGTTCATGGTCTCGGTACGCTCACCCCCGAGGAGATCCGCTGGATCCCCACCATCACCGACGGGCGCGTGGAGAAGATTCTCGTACGGCCGGGCACGCCAGTAAAGGCGGATACGGTGGTCGTCATCCTGAGCAACCCCACCGTGGAGCAACAGGCTTTTGATGCGGAGTGGAAGCTTCGCGCCGAAGAGGCGCAATACCACAATCTGGAAGTGACCCTCCAAAGCCAGGTGCTGGACCAGAAGGCGAATACGGCAAAAGCCGAACAAGATGCCGAAGATGCCCGGATGAAAGCGGAGACTGACCAGGAGCTAGAAAAGCTGGGCGTGCTCTCAGACCAGGCGCGGAAACTTTCCACCGGGAGTTCGCGGCAGCTTTCGATTCGCGCCGACATCGAGGAGCAGCGCTACACCAACGCGCAGAAGCAGCTGGAAGCGCAACTTGCCGCAGAAAGAGCAAAAGTGGAGGAAGCGCGAGCGATCTATGACCTCCAGCTAAAGCAGAAAAACATGCTCAAGGTGCGCGCGGGCATGGACGGCATTCTGCAGGAGTTGACTCTCAACGGCAACACGCTGCAAGAAGGACAACAGGTGCCGGCGGGGACGACAATTGCCAAAGTCGCAAACCCGAATCGGCTTAAGGCGGAACTCAAAATTCCCGAGACACAGACTAAGGATGTCCAACTCGGCCAGTCGGCGCAGGTGGATACGCATAACGGCCTTGTCGAAGGAAAAGTGATACGAATCGACCCGTCAGTGCAGAACGGCACGCGTACGGTTGACGTGGCCCTGAATGGCGAGCTGCCCCAGGGCGCGGTGCCGGACTTGAGCGTAGATGGCACGATTGACCTGGAGCGCATAGCGAACGTGCTCTTCGCCGGACGTCCAACCTACGGTCAGGAGAAGAGCACGATTGGCATGTTCAAGCTGGAAGGCGATGGCAAGACGGCGTCTCGGGTGCAGGTAAGGCTGGGCCGCAGTTCCGTGAACACGGTCGAGATCCTGGGCGGGCTGAAGGACGGCGACCAGGTGATCCTGTCCGACATGTCGCGTTGGGAGGAGTATGACCGGGTCCGGCTGGATTAATTCACCAGCGCTGATAAGGACTCGGAAATGCCAAGGACAGGCGTTTGAGACTCGACAGCAGAGATAGAAACACAAAGAGAGGCGAAATGACCGCAGCAGGTGACGTTCTGATTTCGATGAAAGACATCGAGAGAGTGTTTTATACCGATGAAGTAGAAACCCATGCTCTCTCAGGTGTTGACCTTGAGATTCGCAAAGGCGAATACGTCTCCATTGAGGGCCCCTCAGGTTCAGGAAAGTCGACGCTGTTGTCCATCATCGGGCTGCTCGATTCGCCTAGCGATGGACAATATTTGTTCAAGCGCGAAGCGGTCGAGACCCTGAATATTTCGCAGCGAGCCGTTATCCGCAACCGTGAAATTGGGTTCATCTTCCAGAGCTTTAACCTCATCGGCGATCTGACGGTGTACGAAAACGTGGAATTACCGCTGACTTATCGTGCCATGAGTGGCTCGGAGCGCAAGCAGCGCGTGCAACAGGCCCTGGAGCGAGTGGGGATGAGCCACCGCACCAGGCACTATCCCTCACAACTTTCAGGCGGCCAGCAGCAACGCGTGGCGGTAGCCCGAGCTCTGGCGGGAAATCCATCGATCTTGCTGGCAGACGAGCCGACGGGTAACCTCGATTCGCACAATGCGAACGCCGTAATGGAGTTGTTGGGCGAACTGCATCGTGAAGGAGCGACCATCTGCATGGTCACCCACGATCCCCGCTTCGCACAGCATGCCGAACGTGGCATTCATCTGTTCGACGGACGAGTGGTCACTGAAAGCGAAGCTGCCCGTTCGATGGCTGACGGAGCAGCGCACCGGTTGAGACCGAGTTAGATCAAAAGCGGATGGGGAGGATTCCTATGAAACGAAACTTGGCTTTGCCGATTGCAGTCGCAATGATTGTCCTCGCTGGGCTTGTCTCTCCGGGTGCGACTACCGCCGCGCAAGAAAAGAAGGCGACAGCCCAGCAGAAGATCGCGTCTGTCGACTACTTGGTCGGCACCTGGAGCTGCGCGCACACCGTCGGCGCGTTTTCGGGGAAATACACGACGACGTATACAAAGGTGCTGGGAAACCTGTGGCTCAAACAGACATATGATTTTCCTCCGGCGCAATTCGCAGGCCACACCGAGCCAGCAGTTACGGCGGACGCTCTCATCGGCTACGACGAGGGCCGGGGCCAGTGGGTGCGCTTTTTCGCCAATAGCACCGGGCAATACTTCTCGATCCGAATGAAGGACACGGGTAATGGTTGGTCTTATACCTACGTCAGCTTCTTCGGGACCAAGCCGGAAAAACCGGAAGCCGACGCGACATTCACGAAGAAGTCGGATACCGAATATTTGATTGATGGTCCGACCTATCCAGAAAATGGAACGCAAGTGACCGAGCACCACAGTTGCCACAAGTTATAAAGGCATGAGTACGCGAGAGGGACGGGCAGCCGTGCCCACTGGCTTGGTCGTAGTTGCAAAGATGGCCGCCATACGGCGACAATCGCTGCTGTGCCAACCTCCGCCCCGCGCGACGGTTTGATTTACAGCGGCGAGAATCCATTTCCGCCCGGCGCCATAGTCATCGTCACGCTGGGTAATCCTCGGGACAAATTCTGGGGCGCAATTCTGGCTCTCACTCCCGAGGGCCTGAGTCTTTGCGGCATCGAGCTGGCATCGTTCGAAGATTTAGTCTCCATGGTGAAAGATGGAGAGCCCTTTTCTCCGAGTGTAGTTTTCTTCCCCATGCACCGCATCGAGCGCATGGAACTCGATCTGCCGGATGGCAGTATCCCTTCACTTTCGCAACGCTTTGCCAGCAAGACCGGCCTAGATCCCGCCGCCGTTCTCTCTCGCCACACTACGAACGCGATGCCCGAGGATTCCAGGTGAAGCTCTCTCAGCTGCTCACCGCCCCCAACCAACTTACTTTGTTACGCATGATGTTTGTGCCCTTCATTGTGACCAACCTAGTTGAAGGCCACTATCATTGGGCGCTGCTACTGTTCGTTCTCGCCGGCCTGAGCGACGGCCTGGATGGCCTGCTTGCCCGCACCCTCAAACAGCAGACCGTGCTCGGACAGTATCTCGATCCAATTGCCGACAAGCTCCTGCTGAGCACGATGTTCATGGTGCTTGCCATTCTGCATAAAATTCCCTGGAAGTACACGGTCCTGGTCTTCAGCCGCGACATCTGCATTCTCTGCGCCAGCGCCGTGCTTTACGCCATTGCCGGACTGCGTGACTTCCGTCCCAGCATCTTTGGCAAAGCCAACACCCTGGCCCAGGTCGCGGCAGTTTTTTTCGTGATGCTACTCGAGATCGACCGTGCAAGATGGGTCTGGATTACTCGAACCACATTTCTTCATGCCACCATTGCATTCACGATTGTCTCGTCATTGCATTACGTTTTACTGGTAGGCCAGCGACTGCGTTCCCACGGTAAGATTCCAATCGACACGGTCCCCTCTGCCGGCCATTCCCAGTAGCGCTCTTTCGTGTGAGATAATTTTCAGTTAACAGGCAGCGAGGAAAACTCATGGCACAGCGTACTGTCTTCTGCATCAAACTTCAAAAGGAACTCCCTGGTCTTGACGAGCCGCCGTTTGACACCGAACTGGGCAAGAAAATTTACGAGAACATCTCCCAACAAGCGTGGCAGTCCTGGACGGAATTCTGCAAAATGCTGCTGAACGAATACCGCCTCAATCCTGCCCGCCGCGAGGACCAGGAGGTCATTGTCAAGCAGATGGAGCAGTACTTTTTCGGTGAGGGCGCCGCCTTGCCCAAAGAATATGTGCCGCCGGTACAGAAATAACTCCACAAAATCATGAGCTTAGCCCCAGGTTACCTTGGGGACGCTGGTTGCACTATTTTTTGTGCAATTTTCATCACCCCGTAACATTCCTTCGCTAGAACAGAAGTATGGATCCGCCCGTCTATGACACGCTGATCCTCTCCGACGTGCATCTCGGCTCGGACTGCAGCCGCGCGCACGATGCCACCCGCGTGCTCAAGGAGAATTCTTTTCGGCGATTGATTCTTCTGGGCGATATTTTCGCCGACCTGAACTTCGGCCGTCTCACCAAAGAGCACTGGCGCTTCCTCGGTTACATCCGCAAACTCTCCAATCCCAAACGTAAGGTCGAGGTAGTCTGGGTCGAAGGGAACCACGACCATGGTCTGACCGACGTGATGTCGCATTTGGTCGGAGTAAAGGTTTACCAAGAGTTTGCGTGGGAATACGCCGGGCTGCGACACCTGGCCATTCACGGCCACCAGTTCGACGGTTTCCAAGTGAACAGTTTGAGGCTGAGTCATCTGGGGACACTGTTCTATCTCCAGTTGCAGAAGCTCGATCTGAAGGGCAAACCTTTGGCGCGCCTGATCGACCGCTTGAATACCCGCTGGCTGCGCCTGTCGCCCAAGGTTGCATCGGGAGCACTATCGTACGCGCGACTGCACGGGGTCGGACCGTATCTTTTGCGGCCACACTCACGAGGCACTTTACCGCGAACGAGACGGCGTCCAGTACTACAACGCAGGCGGCTGGACCGATTCCAAGCCGACCTATCTGACTATTGGCGAGGAAGGAGTACGTATCCATGATTACCAAGAGCATGTTTACCAAGAGCATGAATACCAACACCAGCACCGAGATCATGAACGTGACCAGCGACCTGACCATTGTGATTCCGGCAAAGAACGAGGCGAGGCTGATTCCGCGCTTGCTGAACTCGCTGGCGAATCAGGATTACCCGAAGATGCGGAATACGAGAGTATTGGTAGCTGATGCTAACTCCACCGACGGAACTCCGGAAATTGTTATGGGCTTCCGCGATCGGCTTAATGTCAGCGTAATTCCCGGCGGCTTGCCCTCGGCGGGCCGCAACGCCGGCGCTCACCTTGCCGACACGCCCTATGTCCTTTTTCTTGACGCCGATATCGAACCGGCCAGCTCGTCGCTGGTGCGTCGTGCCCTCGAACTGGCCCAGCGCAAGAAACTGCACTGTGTGACAACCAACATCCTTTGCCGCGAGGGAAGTTTCACCGACAAGCTGTTTTACGCCAGTAACGATGTCTTTCAATATCTTTCCCGGATACACCATCCTTTCAGTACCGGAATGTTCATGCTCTTTGAAAGGCAACGCTTCAACGAGTTGGGAGGATTTAACGAGCAAGTGCACTTCGCGGAGGACTACCACCTGAGCCAGCAGGTGGCACGAAGCAAATTTGGGATTGTCCGGGGAGGCGTGTACACCACCAATCGGCGCTTCCAGAAGATGGGGCACCTGCGCATTGCGCGACTCTTCCTGGCCACGGCGTTCAATTACTGGAACGAAAATTTCTTCCTCCGCGACCACAAGTATTGGCAGACCTAGAAGGTACCGACTCAAAAGCCCGCCGTTGGGTGGCCTGACAGCAATATGGCGTTGGCCGGATCTCGGTTCTCGACTCCCGCATCTATCTCGTTGAATTCAAACGCTGCTTTAACACAAGAAAATGGGAGCTATGGTCTTGTCTTTGGCGATTCTCGTCAGGATGTTGACTGAGAAGCACGCGCCAGCTTATTCTGTAGCTCCTCCCTGCTGAGCCCCCAACGTTCACTAAGTAACTGCTGGCACGAAGCTAACTTGGTGCCGGCTGTCTTAAGTTATCTGAGGGTCTGGATTCTCCGCGATGCGAAAGAAAGACAAGTCCAAAAAAGTTAGGGAATTCTCCTTGAACGCTGGGCCTGCCCCTGACACCCCGAGGGCATGGACCTGGGCCATTCCTTGCGCACTGGGGTTGGTCGTCTACATACCCTCACTCTTCAACGGTTTTATAAGCGACGATCATGTCCAGATCGTCAACAACCCTCAGGTGCAATCATGGGGTATCTACCCCGTTTGTTAACGACCCATCTCTGGAGCGAGACCAAAGTAGCCAGCGATCAAATCTTGTTTTATCGTCCTTTGTTTTCCATTTGGATGCTGTTGGTAAATACGGTTGGTGGATTGTCTCCATGGGCGTGGCATCTCTCCAACATCGTGCTTGCATGTTGCCGCGACGTATCTAGTGTTTGTTGTCTGCCGACGGCTGCTGAAGAATGACATCGCGGCATCACTCGCGGCGGTGTATTTGCGGTGGATCCGATCCATGTTGATGCTGTTTCCTGGGTCTCTGCCAGCAATGAAATCTTATTCGTAATCTTCTTTCTGAGTTCGGTTCTTCTGTTGATTCCAGAGACGATGAGCGGTCCTCTACCGAGGTCACGGCTGCTCTGGAGTGTGTGCTTTACGGAGCTGCGCTTTTCACCAAAGAGACCGCAGTTGCCATTCTGCCGATTCTCGTCGCGCTGGCGGTCTTCAACCTCGAAGACAAAAAGTGGCGTTGGAACGCTAGGACAGCGCTGAAAATCAGCTCAGGGTATCTGGGCGCCACGTTCTTCTATTTCGCCGTCCGGTTTGCGGTTCTGGGGCGAGTCGGTGTGGAAACCGGCAGAAATAGCTGGCAACAAACAATCTATAGCAGCCCTTCGGTCGCGATTTTTTACCTGAACAAGCTGACGTTTCCCATTGGCCTGAGTGGTTGCTATCTGACCCCTCTGATTTCTGCGCCTACAGTGGGGATGTGGTTGACGTTGACGGGCATCTTAGCAGGGGTAGTACTTTTCGCGTGGCTTGCGCTTCGATATGACTGGATTATCGGCTTGATAGCGGCGCTCGATTGTTCTCCCATACTCCCCGTATTGGCTGGTGTTCGGATTTACCCGCAAGGAGACATTACCCACGACCGCTATCTTTACCTGCCCTCGGTAGGATTGTGCATTTTGATTGGTCTTGGCGTAAGAAAGCTCTGGTCGGCTTCTACGCTGGCAAGAGCCGCGCTTATTACTTTCAGCGCAGGCTTGGTGGCAATGTTTTCTTATCTGACTGTTGTCCAACAAAAGTATTATAAAGATGACTTCGTCTACTACCAGCGAGCGCTCGACCTCTATCCTACGAACGGAATGGTGCTCGGCTATTTGGGAAACCTTAACATGGACAGAGGCCGACCGGCTCTTGCCATGGAGGAATTTCGAAGGGCGCATGAAGTGTCCCCGGATAACCCAACCGTAACTCTCTTTCTGGCTCACGGGCTGTTTGATGAACACAAGTACGCAGAAGTAGAAGCGCTGCTTTCGCCGCTTTTGCAAGAGCCAAATCTGTCGCCATTCCGGAAAGCCACGGCCTTGCTGACTTTGGCGAATGTCGAGATAGCTATTGGGAAACTCGACTACGGAGAACAGCTTCTGCAACAGGTTGAGGCGATGTACCCCAACTTTCCGGAAGATCACTGGGCCCATGGGGTTCTTCTTCAGAAAGAAGGACGGGTAAGAGAGGCGCGGGCCGAGTATCTCAAGGAATTCGAGATCACGGGTGATCCGGAAGCGCGAAAGGACGCGTATGCTCTGGGCAGGCTTCTGGCCACTAGCTCCTGCCGGCGACGCAGGCCGCAGACCATCCCGATGAATCTTTCCCCACCGGGTCCTTTGTTGCTACGAATAAACCGAGCGTGTTGAAAATCGCGAGCGAGTCGGACTCAGGTCTCTCGGACTTAGAGTAGAAGCTTCCGAAACGCGTCTAGAGCTTGTTCAAGCCGTCCAGGGCAGCGACTTTGTAAGCTTCCGCCAGAGTGGGATAGTTGAATACCGTATCGCGAAAATATTCGATGGTTCCACCCACGGTTAGAACCACCTGCCCGATGTGAACAATTTCCGCCGCGCGGTCGCCGATAACATGCACGCCCAGCAATTTGAGCGACACCGGATCGAAGATCAATTTTAGGAGCCCCTGCTCATCGCCCAGCATTTGGCCTTTAGCCAGTTCCGCATAGCGGGCCAGGCCCACTTCGTAGGGAATCTTTTCGCGAGTTAACTGCTCCTCGGTAAGTCCCACCATGGAAATTTCGGGGATGGTGTAGATGCCGTACGGAATCAGATTTGGCGGCATGACGCCGGGCTTGCCGAACATATGACAACTGGCGAGACGGCCTTGCTCCATAGATGTGCTGGCCAGCGCCGGGAACCCGATCACATCTCCAGCGGCGTAGATGTGGGGCACGGCAGTTTGGAAGTGCTCATTCACCGAAATCTTGCCGCGTGCGTCGGGCTCGATGCCCGGCGACCGCGATATTCAGCTGATCGCTATTAGCCTGGCGGCCTATGGTGTAGAGCAAGCCTTGCCCGTGAACGTTCTTTCCGCTTTCCAATTTGGCGAATACCCGATTACGTTCTTCCTCGAATCCAACCGATACCACCTTCTCGCCGAGGCGAAATACGGTCCCTAGCTGCCGCAATTGAAAACCCAGGCTTTCGATGATTTCCCGATCGACGAAATCCAACAAAATGGGCCGCTGATCGAGCAGAGTGACCTTGACGCCGAGCGCGGCAAACATGGACGCGTATTCGAGGCCAATAATGCCCGCGCCGACGACGACCAGATCCCGTGGTACCTCTTCCAAAGTATGCACCTGGTCGGAGTCGAAAATTCGTTTGCCATCAATAGGGATATCGGAGCTGTGGGCTGGACGGGTGCCGCACGCAATCAAAATGTGATGGCCGCGCAGCAGTTGTGATCCATTATCGCTTTTGACTTCGATGGTATGCGGATCCAAGAAACTAGCGTCACCTTCAAGCGTGGTTACGGAGTTACGCCGAAGCTGCGCTTTGATAACCTCGATTTCACGCGCCATCACCGCCTGCGCCCGGAAGACCAGATCAGACATGGCAATGCGGTCTTTCAGCACATAGCCGCGGCCATAAAAAGTGCGCTGCCGGAAGCCGCTTAGATATAAAACCGCCTCGCGCAGCGTCTTGCTGGGGATCGTTCCCGTGTGGACGCAGACGCCGCCAATCGTCATCTTTCGGTCAATGATGGCAACTTTTTTGCGAAATTTGGCGGCGCAGATAGCGCCCTTCTGTCCGGCAGGTCCGCTGCCGATGACTACCAGATCGTATTCGTTGGCTTCCATAGCTGTAGCGAACAATCGATGATGGAAGAAACTAAATCAAGTCACAAGATAACGGAGGGCTGCGGGGCAAACGCGGGCATTGCAACCGCCGATTGTAATAATCCGTTAACAGTGGGGGACACGATTCAGCCTCTTTCGGAGGAAAAGGCGACAGTTAATTTCGGGGTAACTGATCTTACCCCTGTCCCTTTGCGCGAATCCTCATGCAACTAAGGTGACCTTCGGCGTATTCTGGCACCAGCTTACCCTTCTGTTTGTGCCCGCTTTAGACTATCAGTTGCGCCGACGCGAGCCCCGCTATGACCTGCGCCTGCCGGTGTCCGTCAGCCTGCGCAGCGATATGCCCAGCGAAATTATGGCGGTGTCGGAGAATATCAGTTCTCACGGGATCCTTTTGTCCGCCGAAGCTGCAATTCCAGAAGGGACCAGCATCAAGCTGATGGTTGCTCTCCGGTCTCCATCAACCTCCAGAAGCACTTACCTCACCGCGGCCGGTAAAGTGCTACGACTGGAGCAGCGAGGCTCGGGTAGTTTTGCCATGGCTGTCTGCTGTGATGAGCGGCCTTTTCAAACCACCCGCCACGGGTCACCCAAGCTTTCAGAGTGTCGCTAGCTTGTGGCTGGCCATTTTCCGTAGATACTCGACGGTTCCTAAATCGCCGCGGAAGGATTGATGGCAAAAAAGCTCTTCTAGGGAGTAACGATCCGACCGACGGCCTCTTGTGGCGTCGCAATCGCGGATTGGTTTTCCGGAAACTGAGCAAAGAGAAAATCAACAAAGGCCCGTGACTTCGGCCTTCCCGAAGTGCGGCCTTGAGCCATCCGCACCAGAAAGACCAGCGCTCGCAACACTTCGGAATCGCGCAAGCGAACATATCCCAAGTGCTTTTGCTCGGCTTCGCGATACTCCTTTATCATCTTGTGGACTTCGGCCGCGACCGTTTGCTGGCTCACTCCGGGGATGGGCGTTTCGTAATGCAGGCCGGAGTTCACCAGAGTTTCATAGGTGCGGGCCAGCGAAGTGAGCGCGGCGATCAGATCGGCATCTTTCAGAGAGCGATCCGCTCGCGCACTCTTCGCCAAGGCATAGGTCAGTCCCATCACCAAATGTTCGTGTTCATAAATGAACTGATCGCCGATCTCGACCTGCAGGAACAGTGCAGCCGGCTCCAAAGCCTCCATGGGACGCGGTTTTTCATGTTCTCGCGCCTGCTGCAGGTAGATGCAATCGCTGGGGCAATCGAGCGTCACTTCGCGCTGCTCGCCACAGCATTGCGGGCAGATGCGTCCGTGTACGGCAGGGCAAAAGCGCTTCTCCTTCCGCTTTTCGCAAATCACGCAACTCACGAATCTGGTCTCCCCTCCGAACATTATGACATGCAAAAGCGATTAGCCCAGAGGTGGGTTGTTCTGCTCGAGGGGTCAGAAACTGCGAAAAAAGCGCCATTTTGGAACGCCAAGATGATGGGAAAGCCGATTTTTATGGCCTTTTCGGCTCTTGAGTTGAAAAAAACCGCATAAAATGCGCTTGAAACGCTATTTTTCCACAGCAATCCTAGTATAAGATAGCGGCCATCGCAGCAAAATCAGAGTTTTTCCTAGAGGAGGTTTCATGGCTTCAGGCATGACCAAAACCCAACTTGTTCGCCATCTGGCGGAAAAGTTGGAGTCCAACAACAAGACCGCCGCGGCTTTCCTTGAACATCTCACCGAGACCGCCGTGAAAGAAACCAAGAAGAACGGCGTGTTCGTAATTCCCGGACTCGGCCGCCTGGTAAAGGCCCACCGCAAAGCCCGTATGGGACGAAATCCCCAGACCGGCGAACCCATTCAAATCAAGGCCAAGACCGTGGTGAAATTCCGCGTGGCGAAGGCTACCAAAGACGCAATCGCCCCCAAAAAGTAGCTTCTGTTCCCGCATCGCGCAAGGGCCAGCTCTCGAGCTGGCCTTTTTAATTGAAGAGATAGTCCCGATTTATTTCTCGTACTGCCATCCGCCACCACGCCCTCTTCGGTGGCGTGATACTCAAACAGGAGCAAATTATTGTCGCAGTGTCCTCCGGTAATGCACATTGGGAGGCGACTCAAGAGCATTCGCGGACCGGGAACGCTTAACTGTGGACCTCGACGGTCACGACAACGGTTGTCCCTTCGAAGCCGAATTGAACTTCCATCGGGCACGAGTCCGCGAGGGAGTGAAAACGGCAATTCGCACCGATGACTACAGTGGGGATCGACAGCAGGCAACGCTCCGCGATACCCGGGAGCTTGTTCTTGAAGTTGCCCGCGATGACGTTGCAGAGTTCTCCGACCGCGTCCCAGACCTGCGCCTCTGGCGGGTCGACGTTCAGGCCTAGCATTTTGGAGGTCATTCGTACCGCAGAGTGGGCACTGCACCGGAAGATGACTACGCCGCACAATTCTCCGGCCAACCCCACCAAAGCTGTAAACTCCAGAGCTTCCGGTTTGTCTGACTCGCTGGGAGTCTCCAACCGATACCCGAGCATGACCTCGAACACTTCATCGATCGATTGTTTCAATATCGGCAACCACGCTGATCGGTCTTTGGAGCGCGTTGGCGATGTGGCTGTGGCTTTCATTGTTCGTCCGTCAGACCGTGCTAAACCGAAATCCACCTGCAAGAGTTATCGGCATTGGCGGGGGCAGGCTTTAGGAATGTCTCGCCAAACTATGGCTGGGCTAAGCGCGCAACAACTGCTGTACTTTCGCTGACGGTGCAGATTGGCGGAACAGAAGATTCGCGAAATCGGAACCGGACTCGAGCCGGACCCAGATATATTCTCCGCATCCCATGATGCGAACCGTCGGAGCCGCGAATTTGAGCGCGTATCCGGAGGTGAGGCGGGCCATCTCGCGCGCGTCGCCCCAGCCTTCAAAGAGCCGGTCCCCAGTGCGTCGCTCTTGGGCAAGGCACTCCAGCGCGTCGCGCAGGCAACGGTCGCTGATTACGCAGGCCTCGGTGCGGCAACCGAGCATCCGTTCAATCGCGTAGAGGACACCATAGTTGACGTCTGCGCCGAAAGCGATATACAGGATGCGCGTAGCCGCCACAAATTGCACCGGCAGCATACGGAAATTCTCGAGCAGCGGCAGCGGCAATATGCCGTCACAGGTAGAGGAGTTAACTCGCAGACCGGGAAACACCGGACAGGCCCACTGCGCGCCGAGTGCCGCTGTCACTTGCAATTCGGTGACAAAGCCCAGTTCTACCAGGCACTCTCCGATTCGGCCACGGCCGCCAGAGCTCTGTACCTCTAGGGCCACGCGCAACTGGGAATCCGTGACGTGTCCGCGTGAAAGCAACAACAATCCCAACGGCATTCGATGCCAAGCTGGCACCCCAGGAACAATGGTAGCTTGCGCGCTCGAGAAGATCCGTACTAACGCGCCTTCGAAGCACTGTGAACTGCAATACCACAATCCATTTAGCCGGATGCCAGTTGCTCGCGGGCACAACTGGCGCCAGCCTCGCCGACAGCCGCAGTTCCCATCCGCGCAGCTTCGGAAAAGTGTTCCCCAGTGGCGTCGGACAGTCGAAATCCAATTCGTCCCGCCGATGAATGTGTTGTCTTCCATTCAGTGTGCCAGCGGAGACGAGAGCACTTCAAGAATTCGCAGACCGTAGTTTATGTAAACGTCTACTACGTTGGTGCAGGTATCGAAGGAAAGATTCCACACATGCTCGATGATCATGGCGCGGGTGATTCTGCGTCCGGCATTGCGCATCAGGTACTCCAGCAAAGCAAATTCCTTGGATGTCAGCTCGATGCGTTTGCCGGCGCGCTCTACTCGCCGCTCCACTCGGTCGATTTTGAGATCGTCGATAACCAGCACTGATTCTGCCGGCAGATGGCTGCGCCGCATCAGCGCCCGGATACGAGCGGAAAGCTCGCTGAAGGAAAACGGTTTGGCTAGGTAGTCATCGGCTCCCAGATCCAGGCATTGCACTCGATCTTCCACTCGAGTGCGTCCCGTCAAAACCAGAATTGGCATGCTGGGTTTGCGGGTGCGTACCTGGCGCAAGAGCGAGACTCCGTCCAACCGCGGCAGGTTAAGGTCGAGAACGACCAGATCAAAATCAAATTCACCAGCCAACGCACGAGCTTGTTCTCCGTCCCCCGAAATGTCGACTGCGTAGTGTTCAGCTTCCAAACCCTTTTTCACGAAGCTGGCGAGTGCGGGATCGTCTTCCGCGATCAGGATGCGCATGAGATGACTCTAATGTGAACAATCTGATTCTTACTCGGCAATCCCAAGCGGGCAAGAGACGGAGCGCCGCCTAAAAGGTCGTGGCGTTCGCAAAGCGAACAAAGTATCGAAATGGAACGGGCCCCTTTCGCCTGGAACCTGCGCGGTCACTCGCCGGCCTTTCCTGCCGCCGGAGATAATTGCTAAAGGCCAGCACTGGGCTCGAAGAAAGGACTGCTGCTGCGTGGATGCTTGGAGAAAGGGAACGCTGAAATCCCTGGTAATTCCCGGGGGCGTGCTGTTGCTCGTCGCTGCTGTGCTACTGCAAGGTGGACTTCTGTCGATTTCAGCTTCCACCGTCAGCTTTTACTATTTTTCCGTTTTTGTTGCCGGCATTCTGCTCGCTTGGCGTTTCCACTCAAGCCGCATTCTGTTTGCGCTGCTTAGTCTGTTTCTGGCGCACCGTGCTGTGGAGTTCTTCTCTGTTGGCCGAGCCTCGGCTGCCGGTCCAGGACACATTGCCTTGGAAGCCGTTGCCTTCCTCTTACCATTGAACTTCGTCGCTTTTTCGCTGATGGCTGAACGAGGCTTGGCACTCCCGTCGATCGCCTCCCGGTTGGCGCTGCTCTTTTTCGAATCCGTGTTCGTTGCTGTCCTCTGTCGTCCGGGCACAGCTACCGGCCCATCATTTCTCAATTCCGACTTCATCGGCCGGAATCCATCGCACTGGATCTTGTCGCCAATCGTGCTGCTGGCATTCTTGGTCGCCTTCGGAATCTTGCTCAGTCGTTTCCTCTTCTATCGCAAGCCATTCGAGAGCGGCCTGCTGTGGTCGCTCGCCGCAACCCTGACGGCTCTTGAAGCCGGCGGCGTCGGACGGATCGCCAGCGCCTATGTGGCGACCGCAGGTCTGATTCTGGTCAGCTCGATCATCGAGAATTCGTATTTCCTCGCCTATCACGACGAATTGACCAGCCTGCAGGGACGGCGGGCTTTCAATGAGACGCTGCCGCATCTCGAGGAGCCTTATGCGGTTGCGGTCGTAGACGTGGACCATTTCAAACGTTTCAACGACACCTATGGCCACGACACCGGCGATCAGGTTCTGCGCATGGTGGCCTCGAGACTTAGCAGTGTGACTGGAGGCGGCCGGGCGTTCCGCATCGGAGGCGAAGAGTTCTCCATTTTGTTTGAGGGAAAATCCCCGAAGGAAGCGCTGCCCCATCTGGACCAGCTGCGAATTACTATCGAAGAATCTGTGTTCCACGTGCGCGGTGTCCAGGAGCGCCGCCGCCATCCCTCGGATCCAAACCGAATAAATGGTGAACGTAGAAGCGCAAGTCGAGACAGGCTTCAGCGAAGTGCGGATCAGGGCGACGCGAACCGAGGAAGTTCAGATCGACGAAGTTCAGATCGACGATCGGCATCTCGCCGCCGTGCTGTCCGACCCACCGGGATGAGCCTGCGCGACGAAGACTGCCGCGTCGGCGTTACGGTTAGCATCGGAGTCGCGGGACCGGGTGCCAAGACACGGAACGTGGAGCAAGTGATTCAAGCGGCAGACAAAGCGCTCTACCGGGCCAAGCAAGCCGGTCGAAATCGAGTTGAGGTCGCGCCCCCCGCCCGTGCCCGCGCTTCCCGTTCCGCCAAATCTAGCGTCGCTTGACCAAATGGCGTCTTGATGTATCCGCAAATTGGAACTGTCCAGTTCATGGTCCCCACAAAAATACCCCTCACTGCTACAATGGGGCTGCAAAAGTTCCGCCGGAGGGGTGGCCGAGTGGCTGAAGGCGGCGGTTTGCTAAACCGTTATACGGGCTAACACCTGTATCGAGGGTTCGAATCCCTCCCTCTCCGCCATTAACAAATCCCATAAAATGCGAACAGCAGCCCGCGCGGGCTTGAGTAGGATCTCTACGAGTAACGTGAAACGTTTGCCCGGAGGGGCGTTCATTCGCATTCGCTTCTCCAGGCTCGATCAGACACTTCTCAACAATTGAAGACAACACAGCGGTACCTTTTTTTAAATAGAGACCCACTATGTTTGCGCCCATCTTTCCAAGGCCCGTACTCCGAGTTATGGGCTCACAACAATCTCTTCCGTCGGTTGACAAGTTTTGGCTGGCCACTGCCTGACATCAAGGTGCCAAGGCGAGCACTTGCGCCCAACGTAGCCCGACGCCAATCTGGAGCCGACTCTCCAGACGGCCAATCCATAAGTTCCACTTCCTCGATCCAGTCCAGCGCCGATTGGCGAGCCCGCTCAGCGCCGAACAACCTCTCAACCGCGCTTATGAAGGCCGATAGCTCTTTCTCAGCCAGGATGAGAAAACCGCTAGCGAGTTGAATGCAACGGTCCGTTTCCGCATCCCTTGAAATTTTTCGCTTCTCGAGCATGACAACCCTTGGGCCAACTCGTGACGTATCAGGGTCGGATCATTTGCTAAACTCTTTGCCAAACATAGGAAGGCCGCTTTTCGACGCTAGAAGCGAAACCTCGTCTTCAATGATGTCCCAGTGTTCGACTAGAATCCCGTCCTCGATGCGAACGATGTCCGCTGCAATCCAGTTCGCGGGCTGGCCGAAGCCCGAAAATCGCCCATGCACGATGACGAAATTGCCTTCAGCCACAATCGTTCCGGGCTCATGTTTGAGCGTGGGCGGCATGCTCTTGATGAGCTTGAACAGCCCGTCGCGGCCAGGTTCGATGTGCGCGCTGTGTTGGATGTAGTGGGGGGACCAAAACTTCTCAGCAGCCGCGTAGTCACGCTTGTTGAACAAGGTATCGAATGCTTCCAGGACAAGCGCTTTGTTTTTCGACTCAACTGGACGGTTCATTGCCATGTCAGCCTCCTCCTAAAGCTTTGATCCACCGTCCACAGGGATACTGGCGCCGGTGATCCAGCGCGCCTTGTCCGACGCCAAGAACGCGATTACATCTGCCACATCTTCTGGTTTGCCGATTCGCTTCAATGCCTGCATTCCCAGCGTGACCTCGCGACCCGCTTCTGTCTTCGCAAAATTCGACATATCCGTGTCGATTACTCCCGGTGCGACTGCATTTACGCGGATGCCTCGCGGCCCAAGAATGGCAGCCCAGTTTCTAACTAGAGTCTCTAATGCTCCTTTCGTCGAGGCGTAGGCAAGAAGCGAAGGGTTGTCCAGAGCGGGCTTCCCAACTACGGCGTGCGCCCCAATCGAAGAGATCACAATGATGTTCGAACCTTCGCCGAGGACGGGCAGGAGTTGCTGCACTAGGAAGAACGGACTTCGCACATTCGTTGCAAAGAGGTTGTCAAAATCCTCTACCGTGTAATCTGCGATGCGCGCGGCTTTGCTGATTCCCGCGTTTAGCACAAGCACATCCAATCGATCGCCGACTATGGAGAGCACTTGTTTGGCTAGCAGCGCAGCACCGTTCGGAGTTCCTAGATCCGCAGAGATTGCATTTGCGTTTCCGCCTTTCGTTTGGATCTGAGAGACGAGAGATTCCGCTTCCTGCGCAGAACGGCCGAAGTGAGCCAATATATGTGCACCTGTCTCAGCAAGCGCCAACGCAGTAGCTCGTCCAATTCCACGGGAAGCCCCCGTCACCAGTGCAGTTTTGTTGTGCTGAGCCATTCTTACCTCCCGCCCTGCATGAGCTTCTGTCAGCCCTTGTCCGAGCTAACATCTGAACATCAGTCGGCCGCGGCGCTAGTCGTGACCGTAGCAATCCTGTCGCTTTCATTTAGAAACCGATTTGTTTCAAAAACAAAATCCTCGTGATACTCATACCAAGATCCATGGTTGGCGTCGGGGTACAGGATCAATTTGGCGTTCGGCAGGTTCTGAACCAGATAGAGTGAATTCACCGTATAGACGATGATGTCGTGGTTGCCGCTCACGATCAACGTTGGCTGTTTGATGCTCTTCAGATAAGCGAATCGCTCTCCCGGATGTGTGCCCCATTGACCAACAGCTGCAATCTGCGGCAGAACGACCTTATCGTTGATCGGAGCGTCGCGATTTTCGGTGCGTGACAAGTACCGCTTCAGGAACTCGCGACCTGCAGCTTGGCTCTTCTCAGAGTCGGTGAAGAAAACCTTGAGCCATAGATTCTCGGGCGGATCGTAGGTGGCACCGAAGATCGCGGCCGTCTCGGGCGTGATGTGCCCCTGTCCGTCTCCCGCGTCGTGATTGCGCGGTGCGGTTCCAACCAGAATCAGCTTACGGATCAATTCCGGACGGTCGAGTGTGATCTGCTGCGCGACCATTCCGCCGATGGAGAAACCGAGAAGATCGACCTTCGTTAATCCGAGACCATCGATGAACGCTTCCGCGTTTTTCGCCATCTCGGCGAAGGTCATTGGTACTTCGCCGGTCGAACTTGCGACACCCGCATTATTGAAGATGATGACCTCACGCTCCGTGGCAAGCCCGTCCAGAACCGCAGGATCCCAGTTGTCAAGATTTCCCGTGAAGTGCTGACTAAAGACAAGGGGCAAACCGCTTTGGTTGCCCCAGCGCCGATAAGCGAAGCGAATGCCGTTGGCCTCAACAAACTGGGTGGGAACTGTCGTCGCTGTATAAGTGTTCATTGTCTAGTCCTCCTCGGTAAGGATCGATGATCGGTTTGGCGGCCAATCCTCAAAGGCGGTTCCTTCCAGCCATGTAATCGCCGACTTGGCTTACCAATTCATCCAACAGGCAGCGCATCGGATACAAGCGCCAGGGCTGCTCTCGCGCAATCGACGTCGTTTTGCACCGTGGGCGCCCCGCTCACCCCGATGGCCCCGACAACTTCTCCGTTCACCTTAATGGGAAACCCTCCACCCCACGCCGCCATACGCGCAAGCGTGGGAATGCCGGCCAAAAGCGACGGGTCGCCCTGGATAAAGTTGAAAAAGTCCTGCGTGGAGACGCCGAGCAGAGCTGTGTACGCTTTATTCTGCGCCATCTCGATGGTCGGGATCGGGGCCCCATCCATCCGGCTAAAGGCCTTGAGATTGCCACCATCATCGAGAATGGTTACGTTCTCGCTGACGCCAAGTTCTCTGGCTTTCGCCACTGCTGCATTCACCATTTTCTGCGCCAGCTCAAAAGAGATACAGAGTCTCTTCACTACATTTGCCATTGGACACCTTCCTCCATTTGTCTGTTGACCATCTCCGCACTTCGCGCACTCGAGGCGGCCTTCGCGCCCCGGAATTAGTCCGCGATCATTCCTCCATCCACTGGGATGGAGGCGCCAGTCATGTACGAAGCATTTGCCGAAGCGACGAAGGCGATCACATGCGCGATCTCCTCCGGTGTTGCCAGACGTTTGACGGGTACCGTCGAGACGAGCGCGGCCTTATTTGCATCTGTGTTGGTGAAACGTGTGAGCATGCCCGTATCGGTTGTGCCTGGAGCGACTACGTTTACCCGAACTCCGGTTCCTGCAACTTCCAGGGCAGCGGATTTTGTCATCCCTTCCACCGCATGTTTGCTGGCTACGTAGACGGATGCCCCGGCAGCGCCGACACTTCCATAGGCCGAGGAGACATTCACGATGCTCCCGCTCCCCTGTGGCAGCATCGCGCGCAGTTCGTGCTTCATGCTTAACAGCACACCAAGTACATTGGTATCAAACGTATCCGCGTAGCTCTCTGCGGTCTGTTCTGTTACGAGACCCCGCACGCCTTCCGTCCCAGCGTTATTGACTGCAATATCCAGGCGTCCGAAACGCTTGACCGTTTGGTCCACAAGGTTGCGCACGTCCTCATCCTTGCGGACATCAGTACGGACAAAAATGGCCTCTGCTCCGAGCCCTTGTAGCTCGGCAACCAACTCTTGTCCTTGTTTGTCTCGACGCCCCGACACGACAACATGTGCCCCTTCTTGTGCAAAGATCACCGCGGCGGCGCGACCGATTCCTGTCAGCGCGCCGGTAATTAAAACAACTGGTGAACTCATAAATCCCCTCCCTTGATCTCGAGGCCATGCCAGCTGGGAATGACTAGCGGTCTGCCGAGCCGCGCGAGGTTCCTGGTCGTTCTTGAAACATCCATTCCCTGATATAGGGTGAGCAGTTGAGAACTTCGACACCATCGGCCTCACAAGCATTGAGGAAGCGAATGGCATCGACATCCGCGAGATCCACCTCCTCCAAATCCAAAGCTACTTGTGGTCCGCCACTCTCGATCTCGGCCCTCACCTGATCAAGGTCCTCAGATCGAAGCTCACCGCTCAGCCGAATCCGTGTTCTGCGCTTACCAGAAATCCGTTCAATCTTCAGAGTCATGGGCCTCTGGTCCGAAAGCACACCCTTACGAGTGCAACGACTGGGCCATTCACAATTCCTTGCGTGGAAATGACTTAGAAGTGCCGCCGATCCTGAATTTAGAGGAATTCCTGTTTGGTGAGGAAAACGCAGCCGACTAGCAGGTCGCCGCGCTCGAATCAGCTAGCCTGTGGGACTTTGAAGCGATATTTATTGATTCCCAAGCGCTTGATTTTTGAGTCGAGGGTCCGTGTCGGTAGCCCTAGATTGGCTGCCGCGCCCGTTGGCCCTGAGATCCGGCCGTGGCTTTCTGCCAATGCGGCTTCAATCATTTCCTTTTCCTGCCTAAGCAGTGCACCGTTAAGTGCAACTCCTGGACTAGCGACTTGGGGCGGCTCACGCTTGAGCCAGGTATCGTCCACAGAAAAAGTATCTCCGTCGCTCAGGATGACGGCCCGCTCAATTACATTTTGTAGCTCACGAACGTTGCCCGGCCAGCCGTACGCTTGGAACAGCTTGAGAGTTTTTCTATCGATTGTTCTGAACTTCTTTCCAGCCTTTTTTCCGAAGCGATCAATGAAGTACTCGACGAGCAAGGGAATGTCGGATGCGCGATCGCGCAACGAGGGCATCTCAATGGGCACGACATTCAGTCTGTATAAGAGATCTTGTCGAAACTTGCCTTCGGCCACGAGCGCGTTCAAATCACGATGGGTGGCCGCCAGCACTCTTACGTCAACGGGAATTGGCTTGTTGCTGCCGACACGTTCGATCTCACGTTCTTGCAGCACCCGTAACAGAGCGATTTGGATTTCCGGGGGCAAGTCGCCTACTTCGTCCAGGAAAATCGTCCCGCCATTCGCCGATTCAAAACGCCCCAGGCGCCGTTGGGTCGCACCAGTGAAGGCGCCTTTCTCGTGACCGAAGAGCTCGGAAGCAATCAACGATGCGGGGATTGCGGCGCAATTCACAGCAATAAATGCACGTTCCCCGCGGTTGGATCGCTTGTGGATTGCGCGCGCAATCAACTCCTTTCCTGTGCCGGTTTCGCCCAGAATCAGGACGGTGGAATCCGAACGTGCCACTTTGCCGACTTGGCGGAGCACTCTACGCAGCGCTTCGGAGGAGCCCGACTATGTCCTCAAACATCGAGTCACGATCGATTTGCTCTCGCAAGGCCAGGTTTTCATTGCGCACCCTTTGTTCAGTTTGCTTGCGATCTTCGATGTCAGTAGCCGTCGCGAACCACCGCGCTACTCGGCCCTGTTCATTCAGCAGCGGGTTGTAGCGAAACAGAAACCAGCGATACCGCCCGTCTTTGCCGCGCATGCGCTTTTCAATCTCAAACGGCGCTCCACTTGCCAAGCCACGGCGTCGTTCGCTCTGCGCTCTTTCGAGATCGTCTGGATGCAGGTCCCTCTGATGTCGCTCATCGGTTCCCGCGCCCCGCATCTCTTCAAGGGTGTGTCCGTTATAGTCGAGCAGCATCCGGTTCGCCTGAAGTAGAGCTCCCTCCTTGTCTAGGACCAGGACATGCTGAGGAAGGAAATCTATGAGTTGCCGGAGCTCCCGCTCGTCCTGCCGGAGTTTCTCCTCCGCGCGCTTTTGCTCGATGGCAATTCCGGCAATCCGGCTGGCGTAATCGATCAGTTGAATTTCAGCTGGGCCCGGCTCTCGAACTTCACGGTAATACATACCGAACGTGCCCAGCACTCTGCCGTCGTGCGACATAATGGGCGCCGACCAGGAGGCACGCATTCCGGTTCGCACAATCAGATCCCGAATTCGCACAATTCGGGTGAGAGAGCATGTCAGAGACGAAAACAGGCTGCCGTAGGTAAGCGGCTGCGCCACACGACCCGACGTGAGGCCCAATACACACGCCGTCGGTAGCGACCCGATACTCGTCAGACAGTTTTGGGGCGGCGGCGTATCGCAGGTGCTGACCGTCCTCGTCCAGAAGGAAAATCGAGCACACCGCTCCCTCCGTGTGAGCTTCGATCAGGAGAGCGACACTCCTCAGGACGTCGTTAAGGGGTGCGCCGATGAGAATCATCTTGAGCGCATCGAGCACTGCCTTGCTGGATAGACTTTGCGCGGGAGATGGGGATGTTCGAAGCGCTTGCAGGTTGGGTGATGCCTTGGCGTTTGCCATAAACCAGCCGCTTGTCAGTTGCTATGTCAGCAGTATCGCACAAACACATGTCCTAATTGCACGCTGACGTCGTCTGCAAACCTTGAGCTCATAGCAGTAAGTGCCCTTAGCCACCACTGATCGCTGGCACAATCGAAACTTCTGCCCCGGCAGGAATAGCCGTGGCAAGTCCACCGGTGTAACGCACATTCTCGTTGGCCACAAAAATATTCACGTGCCGTCGAGTTTCGCCCGTTTCGGTTAAAACTCTGTCACGCAGTCCCGGGTATACAACGAATAGCAGCCTGCAAAACTTGGAGCAGATTGGCGCCCGCTTCCACCTCCACGCGCACGGCGCTCTGATTCCCTGTGAACTCACGAAGTGGACCCGGAATTTTGAACACGACCTGCATCAGCCTGATTTCCCGCGCCTGACTCTTTTCGTACGCGCAGTTTTCCACCTTTTCGGGCTTTTTGATTTCAAATTCGGTTTCGCTGTTGGCACGCCATCCATGTGGACGACAGCGGCCTTCACGCACAAGATCTGCGGTAATCGTTCAACAATTTTCTTCCAGCTCTTTCCTTCATCTCTCGACCCGTAGACCTTTCCGCTTCGCGTTCCAAAATAAATCCCCGCGGGATCAAGGGAATCTGACGACATGGCATCCCGTAATACCGTTTCGTATGCCCCTTTTTGGGGTAACCGCCGGTCGAGGGCCTCCCAGGAACCGCCCGCATTTCGGGTGCGGTAAACTTGCATTCCTGATTTGACAAAGGAAATTACAGATGTATATACATATACTATGCGTCCAGAGGCCCTTGAAAAGCACCCTGCAGCGGCACTGTTTGACCTGCCCTGCGCGTGTCAGAACCTGCGGCGCGTCACCCGAGTCGTAACGCGGATCTATGACCAGGAGCTGAGGAAGGCAGGACTCGAAATCACGCAATTCGGCCTTCTTACAGCGCTGGCTACGACTGGAGAGGCCAATCAAAAACGGCTGAGCGCAGGCTTTGCCATGGATAGTACGACGTTGACGCGGACGTTGGGGCTGTTGCTGAAGCAGGGTTGGGTTCGCGTCGAGGCGCGGAAAAGACAGGCGGGAGCGCCTGTTCCGTCTTACGCGGGCAGGCAAGCGGAAAATGGCAGAGGCTCAACCGTACTGGGAGCGGGCGGAACAGCGACTGCGGAAAGAACTTGGCGACGAGGGTGGAAAAGCATGAAGCAGACGGTCTCGCGAATTACAGAGGCCGCGATGGCGGCGTAAATTTTTGTATCCGATTATAGATGTATATACATCTACTAGAAATGGGAATCGAAACCTTCCAGAAAGGAACCATTTATGCGGACCGCTATCTATCTGTTGGCTGCGCTGCTGGTGTTCGGAGTTTTCCTGGCCAAGCTGCGAGGAACACCCGCTCGCCCAGGCCCCGGGAATCACGGTGGGGCCAGCTCCGTTCGCCCGGAACTCGAATATTTGAAAGCTGTGAACAGCGTGGCGCCGCCGCGAGATCCACAATTGCTCTTTCTGCTTATGGCGCAGTATTCGAACGCGAACCTCCAGGGGGAGGGTGCAGAGTTCTTCTCCGCGCGGCTGAAGGAATTCGGACCTCGTCTGACGGACGCTCAAAAGGCGCTGTATCTGAGCGCAATCGGATTGTTGCGAGCTCAGCATGCATCTCAGGTTTCGCTGCTGCACCGCATCGGCTACGTGAAAGATACGATCGCGATACTCGACCGAGCCAGGCAGCTTTCCGGAGGGCAGATTTTCGTGGTGAACTGGATTGCCGGCATCGTCTATGCCCAGCTTCCGGCCCTCTTCCATCAGAAGAAGGCAGCGCAGGACGAGCTGGCCTGGTGCGTAGCGAACGCTGACAAAGCCCCTCATGCCGGCTGGTTGCGAGAAGTCTATTACCACCTCGGAAAACTGGCTCTCGCTGACGGAGAACAAGCCAAGGCGCAGGACTATCTGCGGCGGAGTGGCTACAAAGACTTTAACCGGCCGATTACGCTGATCACTCCTTTTTCCGAAGAGGTCGCATCCGGGCACGCTTTTTCCCCACGGCGCATCGCAGAGATAGTGCCGGGCCGCGTATATGCGCTCTCGGGTTTCGAGTTCACCGAATATTATTTTGTGGTGTCGGACGATCGGCGAGAACTGATCGGCATCGATGCGGGCACGCGCCCGGACTCTGCCAAGGCCGCCTACGAGGCACTGCGAGCGTATGCGCCTAACTTGCCGGAACTGACGACCGTCTTCATCACACACTCCCACTGGGATCATGTGGGCGGACACGCGTATTTCCGCGGCCTAAATCCCCGCTTGCGCTTCTACGCAAGGAGCAACTACGGAGAAGAGATCGCCCGCGAACTCGGTGCGCCGGGCGTGTTCGACAAGCAATTCTTCGGCGAAGCCTTCAGCCTCGACAACGTACGGAGCTTCAAGCCGGACCTCACCATCGATCGCCGCACCGAGCTGAAGATCGGGGGAACACGCATCGAGCTCATTCCTGTGCAAGGAGGCGAAACTCACGATGCGATGTTCATCCACTTGCCGGATGAGGGCGTTATGTTCGTCGGCGATTTCATCATGCCGTATCTGGGTGCGCCGTTCGTCGAGGAGGGAGACCTCCAGGGGCTGCTGGACGCGATAGATGTTGTAGTGCAAAAGAATCCGCGGTATCTGCTCCATGGCCACGAGCCGCTGACGCGGAATTTCACCTCTGCCTCTATGCTGGCGCAGCTCAAAACAGATCTGGTATGGCTGCGCGAGCAGGTCCTGACGGCAACGCGCCGAGGCGATGAGCGTGGCGCGATACATCAGGCAAACCTGATTCCCCCAGGCCTGCTCAACGACCAGCCCGACGTGTATCAGCCATACCTCATCTTGCGCGAACACGTCATCGACCGTCTTTATGATCAGAACGTCGGCTATTGGCAGCCGGACTTGCAAGGCCTGGAGCATCTCACCCGCGCAGACCACGCCGAACTCCTGGTCGACTACCTTGGCGTGTCAGAAAGACAGCTGGTCAAGACAGTGGAACGCTTGACCGCGGACGGCAAGTATGAGCTCGCAGCCTCTCTGCTTGAATCGGCCGGAGACAGGTTCGAGGGCAGCAGCTCCGTAGCAAATGCCAAACGGCTTGTATACCTCAAGCTGATGGAGAAGCACCAGAATACCGACCCGTTCAAATTCATCATCTATTCTGGAAAGATCAGGGAACAAACGCCGCAGATGACTGCGACCAAGTAAGGAGTGGCGCCACTCCTAGCCCCCATGCGGGAAGTCGCGTGCCTGCTGCGCATCTTCGGGAGGATGACGGGCAAACCGGAAGTAATCAGCCGTGGGCGTCTGATTAACCGTCAAACCTGAAGTTGACCAGAACAAAGTCGACTTCCCGGTACTAATTACAGCTGGCCCACGCGCCATGCAGACTGCTCGACTGCTCCGAGCGAGCGGATGTATCGTGTGACTTGATAGCGACTGTGCGGCGTGGCGAACGCCCGGGCGCGCGAGAGGTTCGACCATGGCTATTTCCCAGACGGTCCTGATCCTGGCAGGCGGAACCGCCGTCCTGTCGATCGTGTTCGGCATTCGTCTCGCCATGCGGGCGATGGCGGGCGGCGTGGTGTCGGCAGCGGGCGGATCGGGCGCGTCCGACGTGGCCGGCGTCATCGCGCTGCCGCCTTTGATCTTTCTCGGCTTCCTGGCGGCGGCAGCGGTGCTCGAAGCGGTCGTTCCGCTCCCGCTCCTGGCCGCGCATGCTTTTCCCCGCTATCTGGCCGGAGCCGCGCTCGCGGCGGGCGGCTTTGTCATGATCGCCATGGGCACGCGGCGATTTCTGGCCGCCGGCACCAACATTCCGCCGACCCTGCCGACGACGGCACTGGTCGTCGACGGCATCTATCGGCGGACGCGGAACCCGCTCTATTTGGGAACGACCCTGGTCTACCTGGGCTTAGGCGTCACGGCGGGAAGCCTGTGGGCCATCGGGCTCGTCGCGCCGCTGCTGTGGGTCATCAACACCGGCGTCATCGCGCGGGAAGAGCACTATCTGGAGCGAAAGTTCGGCGATGCCTATCGCGCCTACAAGGCGCGGGTGCGGCGGTGGGTTTGAAGGGGCGAGGGCCGGGACCCGAGTCTCGCGCCAGTTCCCCTCTCCTGGCTCTTCCGGCCGTCGCCAAAACCTCGTCGCCTCTTTAAAGGCAAATTGCCGCGAATTCGTTGACAGGAGTGCGTGTCAGGTCCTCGCTTTGGAGGCAGCGCTTTTAAAGTTCGAGCGTGCCGTGAAGGTACAAGCGTGCCCTGCCGGCGATCTTCACGCGATCGCCACCGATTGTGCACTGCATGGATCCGCCGCGGGCACTGAGTTGTTGCGCACGCAATGTGTCCTTACCCAGCCGCCCCGCCCAATAGGGAGCCAGGGTGCAGTGTATCGAGCCGGTGGCGGGGTCCTCATCGATGCCGGCCGACGGCGCAAATAATCGGCAGACGTAATCCACGTCATCCTCGCCGGGAGCGGTAACAATCGTTCCGCCGCATCCCGATGTCCAGTTTGGCAAGAGCGGCAATATCGGGCGAGAGCGCTCGCACTTGCTCAGCCTGATCCACCACCACGAGGTAATCGCGCGATTTCATTACCAGCGCCGTTTTCAACCCCAGGGCTGGTAAGAGGTCCGGCTGGCGTCGCACATGGTTGGGGTGGCCGGGCGGGAAAGTCCATTTCAAAGCTGTCCTCGCGCTGAGCGACGGTCAACAAGCCGCTGCGGGTGTGGAAGCGAACGGGCCAGACGTTGTGCTTCCGCAGCGCGAGCACAAAGGCAGATGCCAAGGTCGCGTGCCCGCACAGGTCGTCCTCGATTTTGGGCGTAAACCAGCGCAAGTCGAAATCACCATCCGCGCGAGGAACAACAAAAGCGGTGTCGCTGTGCCTGTTCTCAGCCGCAATTTTCTGCATGACGCTATCCGCGAGAAAAGCGGAAAGGATGCAGACCCCCGCCGGATTACCAGCAAAGAGCTCACTCGTGAATACATCAACGTGGTAATACGGAATTGCCATGTCGTGCTCCTCCAAGAAATGGGCCATCAGGAAAACGTGGGGAAAACAGGGTATTTTACTATTTTCAATTTCTTCGGATTGGGGAGATAGATATGGACTATCCATCCCTGATTAGCTTTTATCCTGCGCTTCAAACTGGCGCAAGACACCTTCGTGCAGCAGGAGGATCACTTTTGCAGTGAGAACGAGGAAAATCAAAACCAAACATTGCCCGCCCCCTTTAGTCAGGCTGTGCCGAATGCTCGATTCCAGCTGGCGCGGACGGTGCGAAGGAGTGACGGATAGACGACCAGCTTGCGGAACGGGTCGATCAGGGCCATGTAGATCGGCGTGAAGCGACTGACGCTGCGCACGTAAACGCCGAAATAGAAGCGGTACGCATTTGCCGTTTCGACAAGGGCGCTCAGCGCTGCGGCGTGGGCGGTACGGTTGATCAGCTCAAGGAGTTGCTCGTTCTCGAAGCGGTATACGACGCGGAAAAGCCCCTCGCGCGTGCCCGCTGGCGCAAGGGACTTCGAGCGATCGGCGGTTGTCATACGCGTTGCGAAGGTTTCCCACGCGGTTGCGGCCGGCTCGCGATCCCAGCCAAACAGCCGGCCGACGAAGAGACGGATGTTCAGGAGCGCGCGCACGAGCGGCGGGGCTGTGAACGGACACGCGCTTGCCGTCCGCAAGAACTCATCCAGCGTGATGCCTGAGCGCGTCCGCGGCAGATCGACGGCCCACACATCATGAAGCGGCACGCCGGCAAGAAAGTCGTGAACCCGCAGTGGCAGCCGTTCGAACTCTTGTGTCGAGATCTGGGGCATCGGGCCTCCTTCGTCGCATCGCTCTTGCTGTTTTTCGATTTGTCCCGAATAACGGACAAAACGGAAGCAGTGGATGAATCCAGCACTACTTCCCGGATTGCCGACAACTCGTCCAGAACGCCGCTAGGTAGACGCCTCAGGCTTGCATAGGACGGCTTCTCAAGAACTCCTTTGTACCGGCAGGGCCAATCACCCGGACAATCACTGGCCCCATATTGGGGAGGGCAGCCATCTCAAATGCTAAGAAAGGGCAACATTCGCGCTCTGCCACAATCAATTCGGCTATAAGCCCAATCCACTCGCCATCACCCGGAAGGCGAAAGGCATAACCCTCCTGAAGCTCCTCAGTTTCGATGACTGCAGACCTGAATTGGGCGAGAAGCGTTGCTTCGCGATCGCGCAATTCTACAGTCGTCAGAGAGCAAGCTATTGGTGTGTTATCGAAACGATCTTTCATGGCCGGCTGGCCGGTGGCACGATACCGTTCATCCGCAGGTATTCGACCATTTGCCCGTAATGGTCAACAAGCATGAATCATCGCCTCCACCGTCAGCGCGAGCCGAGTCGTCTCGCGCCCTTTTCAAAGGCGATATTGGGAGAGGATTCACCGTCGCGTTCGTCGCCGATCGCGTCGATCGCTTTGGCAAGATGCGCGAACGACCCATTCAGGTAATCGAGAATCTTCCGCTTTGGTTCGTACCGTTTCAGGCCCAGCCTCGTCCCCCGCATCGGCTGGCGGCTGCTCTCCCGAGTGCAGCGGCCGCCAGGATATGGTTGGTCGCCGCCAGGTGTTTCACCTGTTGACCAAAGGTCCGCACACCCTTGAATTCGCCGTCAGTTGGGGCAAACCCATACTTGTCGGCAGGCATGGCATCCCCAGCGGCTACGATCAGTTTCTCAGCGAGATTCAACAGGGATTGCAGTGCACGCTTTTCCCGCTGTGCATCCAGGGCGCGGCGTCCTTTGTCTCGACCACCGGGCTGCCCGGCCTGCGCCAAAGGATTCGCATGGCAGCTAACCCCACTACGAGTACCGTTACCCATTTCATTTTCTGCACGAGTCACTTCTCCTTCTGGGGGCGAGATCTGAGGTACTCTGTCCCCTGTTCGTCACGTTAC
>CAVSNS010000020.1:0-119095 GCA_963729325.1 uncultured Acidobacteriota bacterium | reverse complement strand
AGTTCCTGAAACGACACCCCGGCCTCGACCTCCAGCTTTTCCAGTTCGCCGCGAATGGCTCGGGACTGACGGCGATACTCCTTGCGCTGCTCCTCGCTGCGCGTGGCGTCCGCCTTCTTTTCCAGGTTTTGAGACTGGCGGTCGAGCGAACGCATGGTATCGACCGTCTTATTGACACGGTCGATCAGCCGTTTGCGTTCGTTGTTGGTAAAGCCCAGCTTTCGGACGCACAGCGAGACCTGTACCACTGCACGCGCCAATGCCAGGCGATAGCGGCGGAAGTCTTTGGGGCGCTTCTTCTGCGAGACGTTGGCAAACTTCTCGCCGATCTGGCCAGCCTTCTTGTAAGCCTTGGCCAAGTCGTCGATCTTGCCGGTGAATTCCTTCAGACGATTCTGCAGGATTTCATCGGTAATCTCTTCCTCATCGAAGGTGACCACTTCCTTGATGGAGCGGACGCCCTTCTTGAGGTCTTCACCCATCGCCAGCAGTTCGTGGATGACGATTGGCGAACGGGACAATGCCTTTAGGACACGGAGTTGCCCACGCTCAATGCGCTTGGCGATTTCCACTTCGCCTTCGCGAGTAAGCAGCGGAACCGTTCCCATCTCCCGCAAATACATTCTTACGGGGTCGTTGGTTTTTTCCAGAGCGCCGGGAGTGAGGTCGAGTTCGACATCCTCTCCGACTTCCTCTTCTTCAAATTTCTTATCGAGCGCGGAGGAGGGAAGCTTAGGTCCCTCCAGCACATCGATTCCTTGCGTACCGATGGTGGTCAGCAGATCGTCGAGGTCCTCGGGAGAATGCACGTCGTGCGGGATAAGGTCGTTCACCTGGTCATAGGTGAGATATCCCTTCTCTTTACCTGCGTCGATCAGCTTTTTAATGTCGTCGTACTTGTCATCAAGAGCCAAAACGGATTACCCTCTATTCGTCCTACGGAAAGGACTCAGAACGTTTTTTGCGGTGGGATCGTGAAGTCGCGCGGGACTACAAACTGACACAAACCTTCGAATTGTAGCATGGTCTCGCGAGCGCCATCCAGCGCGTTTTTCCTGTCCCGCGAAGCTCGCCGTATCTTACTACCACCCAATAAGTTAGATGTCCCGTAACCCCATTTAGTTTCATGGGCCTGACGCTTATTAAGCCGCTGGCGCCGGTCCGCCCTCGGCCAAACCTGGATCCATCAACGCTCGCTTAAGCCGGACTTTTTCTTGTAATAACGCCTGAAGCCGTCCAGGCTCCGGCCTCGGACAACTTGCAGTTCGCGCTGGACCTGCTCCAGCTTGCGCCGCAGTTGAATACGCCGCAGAGCCCGAACAGCCCCTTCCAGGCGGCCAGCGGTAAGCTCTTCGTCTTCTTTCATCAAGATAGAAGCCAGAAGATGGCGGCCAGCCTCCGTGAGCGGCAATTCCATTACATCGGCAGTCTCAGGGGCAGCATTGAGTAAGGTGGCAATCAAGTCTTCCGTGGCCAGACCTACATGCAGCGACTCGCTCTTGAGAACGAATTGAGCCTGGCGCGCGGGATCGAAATCCTCTTCGGCGCCGTCGCGGGCGGAAATGTGTTCCCCGGAAGATTGCATCTCCGACGCCGATACCAACGCCCGGATCAGTATCTTTTCCGCGTCGGTAACCTGAGCCTCAGCGGGGGCCTTAAGCGCAGTTGCGGATCGGCTCGCCGCCGCGTGCTTCAACTCCTGGCGTAACACAGCCGAGTCGATGCCGATTTTCTGCGCGATCTCGCGAGCCAGTTCGTCGCGGACGATCCGGCTAGGGACGCGCTGGATGTGCGGCAGGAGATAGTTCACCGCTTTGACCTTGCCTTCGGCGCTGCGGACCGGGAACTGAGCCCGGGCACGCTCAATCAGGTAGTCGAAATAGCGCTGGGAATTCTTGAGCGCGTCCTTATAGGCGTCTTTGCCTTTGCGCCGGATGAAGAGGTCCGGATCAAACCCAGCCTCCAGCGTGAGCACCTTGACCTGGAATTCTTCCTCGATCAGCAAGCCCAGCGTGCGCTCCGTAGCCTTTGCGCCGGCCGTGTCGGGATCGAAGTTCACCACCACATTCTTGCTGAACCGCCCCAGTAGCCGCGCCTGCAGCTCGGTGAAAGCCGTGCCTGAACTGGCAATCACGTTGTGAAAGCCAGCGGCAAAGACCGAGATGCAATCCATCTGCCCTTCGACCAAGATGGCATACTCCAGCTTACGAATCGCTTCCTTAGCCTGGTCGAGATTGAACAAGACGCGAGACTTCGAATAGATCGCCGTCTCGGGAGAATTTAAGTATTTCGGGCCGGATTTTTCATCTGCGGAGAGCGTTCGGCCGGTGAAGGCAATCGCCCGCCCACTCTCGTTGGTGATGGGAAACATCACTCGGTTGCGGAACTTGGAGTAGAGAACCGGGGCTCGGGCGTCGGGCGTCGGACTTCGGACCTCGGACCCGAGACCTTGGACCTCGGACCTTGGACCTTGGACTTCCAATCCGGCCTGTCGAGAGCTGAGGTCTGACGTCTGACGTCCGGTTGTCTGAGGTCCGCGGTCCGATATCCGCGGTCCGCCTTCAGCCTTCCACGAAAACAATCCGCTCTCCCGCAACACATCTTCGTCGAACTCTCCCCGCAAGCGATCGCGCAAGATGAATCCAGAATCCGGCGCATATCCGATGCGAAAGCGTTTGATCACTTCCTCATCCAGACCGCGGCCTGCGAGATACTGTCGCGCATGCGCCCCTTCAGGCCGCTTAGATATTCCTGAAAGAAAGCGCAGGCGCGTCTCGTGAATTTCGAGCAACACGGTGCGAAGCCTGGCTTCCTTGGCTTCAGCCGGACTGGAGTAGCTTGCCTTGGGCAAGGCAATGCCGAGTTTCTGCGCAACCGCTCTTACCGCTTCCGGGAAAGTAATGTTCTCGATCTTCTGGACAAAGCTGAAAACATCGCCGGACACCCCGCAGCCAAAGCAGTGATAAAACTGCCGCGTGGCATGCACCGAGAACGACGGTGTCTTCTCGTTATGGAAGGGACAAAGCCCGGAATAGTTCTGCGCCCCAGCCTTCTTCAGCTTGACGTAGTCGCCGACGATGCGAACGATGTCCGCCTGCTGCTTGACAGTTTCCTTGAAGTCGCCAGCTTCGGTCATGTGGTGGAGACAGTTGTCCGCAGGAATTGTGGGGCTGAATGCGGCTAATGTGAATATACCGGAAGGAGATTGCTGTGGAGAAGCTGTGGAATATACGGCATATTCGGTTGATCGCAGTCGGAAAACTTAGTCTGATTTGATTTTCTTGGGCATTGTCATGCTGAGCGAAGGCTGACCGGTCGCTTACGACCGGTCAGGTGGAGTCGAAGCATCCCTATCGGGTCCACATTCTTTCATCATTCTTCTCCATCCATGGGTACCAATCCTTGCTCAGATCCAGCCAGTGCGGATTCACGGATTCGATCAGCACAACTTTCTTTCGCCTGCGCCAGCCCTTAAGTTGCTTTTCGCGGGCGATGGCCTTGTGAACGTCGTCGTACGACTCCCAATAAAGCAGACGTTCGACGTCGTGCTGGTCAGTGAAGCCTTCAATGCGGTGGAACTTATGCTCGAACGCCCGTTTCAGCAGATTGCCGGTCATTCCGATGTAGAGCGTGCCCGAGAGACTGCCCATGATGTAGACGGTGTAGCTTCGCCGCGGTCGTCCAGGTCGCATGAGGGAGTAGGGGTCCTTCGACTCCCCGCTTCTTCGCGAGCGAAGAAGCGGCTTCGCTCAGGATGACAGAGTGACGGTTAGTGCTGGAGGTTCGCAGTGATGCTCGTCACAACTAACAAAAGCTAGTGCCAACTTTGCACTTCCCAACGGCTTGTCATGCTGAGCGGAAGATGAGCGGTCGCTTGCGAGCGCCAGCTATGGGCGAAGCATCCCTACCCGGTCCACATTCTCTCGTCTTTCTTTTTCATCCACGGGTACCAATCCTTGCTCAAATCCAGCCAGTGAGGATTCATCGATTCAATCAGCGCGATTTTCTTTTCCCTGCGCCAGCCCTTGAGTTGCTTTTCGCGGGCGATGGCCTTGTGAACGTCATCGTACGATTCCAAATAAAGCAGACGTTCGACGTCGTGCTCGTCAGTGAAGCCTTCAATGCGGTGGAACTTATGCTCGAACGCCCGTTTCAGCAGATTGCCGGTCATTCCGATGTAGAGCGTGCCCGAGAGACTGCCCATGATGTAGACGGTGTAGCTTCGCCGCGGTCGTCCAGGTCGCATGAGGGAGTAGAGGTCCTTCGACTCTCCGCTTCTTCGCGAGCGAAGAAGCGGCTTCGCTCAGGATGACAGGGTAAGGGTTATTGATGGGCGATTGCAGTGACGGCCGTCACACTCACACTCGCAACTCCACCACCGTGGCGCCGCCTCCGCCTTCGTTCTGCGGAGGCTCAGTCACTGACTCTACGTGCGGATGTTTCTGCAAGTATTGACGCAACGCTTTGCGCAAAATTCCCATGCCGCTGCCGTGAACCACGCGCACGCGCGGCAGGCCCGCCAGGAATGCCCGGTCGACGAACTTCTCGACTTCGCGGGTGGCGTCATCCACGGTGTGGCCGATGACATTGATCTCGGAGGGAACATTCGCGTCTTCTTTTTCCAGCGAGACCGAGATTCCGCGCGCCCGGGCTGCTTTTACCGGGGAATCGGTGGCACGGACGATGACCTCCGCAATGTCATCTCGCGCAATCTTCATCTTCATTGCGCCGATTTCGACTTCAAAATGGTTATCGTCCAAGCGGCGCGCGACTAGCGCCGGGCGGCCTACGGACTTGAGCTTCACCGTGTCGCCCTCGGAAACATGCTTAACAACCTGGGGTTGAGCGTGAGGATCGCCCTGGTCTGCGCCCGTGGAGTGAGCGACGACCGCCGAATCAAATTGCTCGCGAAATTCCCGCCGCAGCTTCGAGATGCGACGTTCGGCGTCTTTCGAAAGTTTCTGCGCGGCGGCCCGATCCTGGATGGCGTTGATGGCCTCGCGCGCGTGATATTCGAAGTCGCGCAACAGCGTGTCCAGCTTCTTCTCCATTTCTTTGATCTTGGATTGCTGCTCTTTCTTACCTTCGGCGGCGAGACGAGTTTTCTCGCGTTCGAGTTCCTCTTCGCGAGCCTTAAGCCGAAAACGCTCTGTCTCAGCCTCTCGCAGTTCCTGGTGCAAACGATCCAGAAATTGACCTACGTCGCGGGTCTGGGTACCCAGCTTGGAGCGCGCGGACTCGATGATGGACGCATTCAGTCCCAGCCGCTGCGCAATGTTGATTCCGGCCGATGCTCCTGGCACGCCAGTCTTCAATTCGTAGGTCGGCTGCAGCGTGGCCTCGTCGAATCCGACCGAGGCATTCACCACGCCCGGAGTATTCACTCCATAAACTTTTAGAGAAGTGTGATGGGTGGAGATCACAGCGATGCAGCCGATCTGGCGAAAGTGTTCGGCGATGGCGACGGCCAACGCGGCGCCTTCTTCCGGATCGGTGGCCGAGCCCAACTCGTCCAGCAGAACGAGCGACTGTGCGGATGCGGTACGCGAAATGAAATTAATGTTGGTGACGTGCGCGGAGAACGTGGAAAGATTCTGCTCAATGGATTGGTAGTCGCCAATGTCGGCGAGCACCGCATCAAATACCGGTAGCTCAGCCCGATCCGCGGGAACGGGAACGCCAGATTGCGCCATCAGAGCGAGCAATCCAACCGTCTTCAAGGCAACTGTTTTCCCGCCGGTGTTAGGGCCGGTGATGACGAGCTCGCGCCGGTCGCCATCGAGTTCGATGCTGATCGCAACAATCTGTCCCGATTTTGCCTTCAGATTGCGTTCGAGGAGCGGATGCCGGGCGTCATGTAAAAACAAGCTCGATGCTTCTCGCAGCGCCACCGGAACGCAATTGTAGTCCTCAGCAAATCGAGCTTTAGCGAACTGCAGCTCCAGATCGGCCAGGACCTCAGCAGCGAGAAGGATGGCATCCGCATGCTCCCCGATGCGGCGCGTCATTTCCAGCAGGATGCGATGGATCTCCGCTTGTTCTTCGTCCAGCAGGCGTACCAATTCATTGTTTTGCTCGATGGTCTCGAGCGGCTCGACAAAGACGGTTTGGCCGCTGGAACTGGCTCCATGGACTACACCTTGCACGCGCCGCTTTTGCTCGATCTTTACTGGAATCACAAAGCGCTCGCCGCGAATTGTGACCAACTCATCCTGCACCGCGCCTCCCTCGGCCAGGCGTCGAAGATAGGCGCGCAGGGATTCCTGGATCAGTCGTTTTGTTTTTCAATTTCTCTGCGAACCCGTGCCAGTTCCGGCGAAGCGCGGTCGTCGAGCGTACCGTCGGGCAGAATTTTGTTACGAAAGCCACGCAAGAACTGAGTGAAGTCGGCGATTCCAGAAGAGAGCCCGGCTGACGGCTTTCCATTCGATCTTCATGGCGGCGGGAGGACTCAGTGCGATTTCCCTCCATTCAGCCGCGCGGTCAACTACCAGCACCACGTCGCGAATCTCAGCGGTTTCAAGCGCAGCACCCTCGATACGCGACTTCTGTACGGCCTGGTTGATATCCAGCAAGCCCGCAAATTCGAAATGACCTCCTACGCGGCGGAACTCACGAATCTCACTGGTGAGCTGCTGCTGATTTTCGATCCAATTGCGATCGGTGGAGGGCGCCAAGGCCGCGACCCGCTTCTGCCCGAGAGGCGACGAGGTGTATCCCCGTAACAGATCGCGGAGCGACTCGAATTCGAGCACTCGCGCGCTGGTATGAGCTAGCGGAAGCGGCAGCATGGCATTTCATGGTACACCGGACAAAGTCAGTCACGGGCGAGTGGCGGCCTTACAAATACGTTTGAAGGGAGGGACAAAAAAAGCCCCCAGCGGCTAAAGCTGCGTGTTTCTAGCATCGCAATAGCACGGCTTAAAGCCGTGCCCTTCCACGACGAACCGATCAGCATGTATGAGCCGTGCCCTACCGCGATGAAGCTGTCAGGATCTATGAGAAAGGCTAAGCGCCGAGGTAACTGAGGCCTGCCCCTACGCTTTCGCGGCCAAGGCCTCGGTTGCGGACCGTTTGGCTGCCGGAAAACGCAGGACAAAAACCGCGCCGCCTTGGGGACGGTTCTGGCAAGTGATCTGTCCCTGGTGGTCCTGGACCACTCCGTACGCAGCACTCAGGCCAAGGCCAGTGCCTTTGCCGATGGGTTTGGTAGTGTAGAAGGGATCAAAAACACGCTGTGGCTCGCGGATGCCGCCACCGGTATCGGAGAACTCCACCACTACGTCATCGCCTTCTCGACGCGCGCACAGGGTAAAGGTTCCGCCGCCAACTTCTTCCAGCGCGTCCATGGCGTTACCAATAATTGCGAGGCTGCACTGGAAGAGCTGATTGCCGTTGCCCCAAATGCGCGGAAGATCAGGCGCAATCTGGCACTCCACTCGAATCCCCCGGCTTTCCATGCGAAGCAGTTCCATTTGCAGCGCACGATGCAGCAGGGAGCCCATATCCAACAGTTTCTTTTCTCCTGGTGTTTGCTGCGCAAAACTGAGCAGACCGGCCACCAAGTCACGGGTGCGCCGCGCTTGTTGGCCGATTTTCTGTATCATGCCGATCTGGTCTGACCCGAGAGCAGCGTTGCCTTCGAGAAGGTCAGAGTATCCGAGGATTGCAGCTAGAGGATTATTGATCTCGTGAGCGGCGCCTGCCACCAGTTGTCCCAGTGACGCCAGTTTCTCCCTCTGCACAAGTTGGGTGTGCAGACGCTGCAGGTTTTCCACACTTTCGCTGGACTCTTCGAGCAGCCGCATCAACTCCCGATCGAGAAGATATTGCCGAATGAAGACGAAGCATCCGAGCACGAGCGAAGCCGCTAGAGTGATCAGAATCCGGAACTGCCGGAGGTGTGGCGCGCCTGCATACCCAAACCACGCCCAAAACCCCATCACCGGCAAAGAGAGGATAGCCAGCATCGCCGAGCGAGGCGCAAACGACCGCCACCGCTTGCTGAGCGGCGGACGTGATCTGGTACGCCGGTTTCAGATCCTTTGCCAGCAGCCCGGTCCACACCAACCAACAAATGGAAGCGATGAACGGAATATCGTAGATGCTGCCGGTGTGATATTGGCCTCGGGCGATGGCCGCATCCATAGTCTCCGAGCCCACGGTATAGAGCCCGGCGGCAACGAGCAAATTCCAATATATCTTCTTCCACGCCCCAATCGAGGTACACGCGAGTACGCCCAGTATGCCCAGCAAGGCGAGATTTTCCACGAGGTATAGCCGGTCAGAGTTACGGCTGTAGACGGCAACGTTCATCACAACATACTCGTCGGGAAACACGATGAAGGCGTAGAGCAAAACCCACCACACCAGCAGCATCAACAGATTCAGCGTGCTGGAGTAAAGTTTGTGTTCTTCCGGTGGACGGTGCGGGCGCAAGGCGACTGCTGCCATAAACGGCACGATGTGAAGGAAGAGGACGATATCGCCCGGGAAAGGATCGGGAATCGCGCGGCGCCAGACTACCTCATACAGTATCCAGAGCGCCATGTTGACCGCCCACATGACACATCCTGCAGCCATCAGGCTCCAGAAGACGCGCACCTGACCACGGTTAGAGACGGCATTCGATACCATCACCGCCGAAGCCAGGCAGAGCAACAAAAACGGAGTGATGTCTCCCACGGCGTACAGCGTCGGCCCGGGCCGCAAGCCGAAAGACACGACGGCATAGGCCAGAATTAGAGCAGCCGTGCAGCCGAGCCAACAGTAGCGCTTCCAAGGCATGACTACTCGGCATTCTATTGGCCGCGGGCCGTCGGCTCCTAGGTCACGCCTGAGTTAGCCGGGTTACCGAAGTGCGAGGTTTGGCAGGCGTCCCGCTGCGGCAGCGATGACGATCGAGATGTGGCTTATCGGCGCGGAAATACCAGGCTTGTGGTGTCGAGATCTATCGTTGGCCTGCTGCCGCTGCTGATGCTTGGCGGTTTTCCAGCATCGCCACCGAACGTTTTTCATCAATCAAATGACGCCGCCCATCTTCGCTAGTGGTGGCCCCATTCTTGATCAGCTCGATGGCCTGGGCTGGCGTCAAAGTCGGATCCAGCGCAAAAAGTTTGGCGGCCAGGTTAGCCACGTTGGGCGATGCCATGGACGTGCCCGACAATTTCAGCCTCGCTCCGCCCGGAACATAGCTCTCGACTTCGTAACCGTCAGCGTCCACCGCGACGGTGTCGCCATAGCTGGTGAAAGATGTTTCCTCCCCGGCCTGATTCACCGCACCGACCACGAGCAGATTGGGTAAGTGAAAAGAAGCGGGAACATCCCCGAGAAAGCCCGCGTTGCTGTCGCTGTTGCCGGCAGCCGCGACAAATAAAGTGTCAGGCGCGTTCTTGATGGCGTTCTCGACGGCATCATGCCAGATTCGGTACAACTCCTCGGCTTTGCGCTTGCGCTCGGCCGGATCGCTGCCACCGCCAGTTTTCGAGAGCCAGGCTTCAAACTCCTGCACATCGTCACCCCAGCTCATGTTAACGACGCGAACGTTTCGGGTCCGGAAATAATCAGACATCTGCTGGAATGCGGAATCCATCTGGTGAGCCCATTCCGTGGTCGGCGCGAATGGCAAGTCCGGCAACTGGTCATTGAAGCGCGCCACCACGACTCGGGCGGCCGGATTGCCCCGCACCAGAATCCCGGCGACATGCGTCCCGTGAATGTAGTGCCCGGTAACCTTGAGCTGCTCGAACAACGCATGCGCTTGATCGGCGGAGGATGAACTGAGTTTCTGCCTGTATGCGGCAGCCTCGGGCGAGTCAATTCCGTTCAGAGCGTCGTCGCCTCCCTTGAAGAATTCGCGGGCCGATGGATACTTCTGCAGCTCTTCCGGTGTGAGCGGAAAAAGCCACGATGAGGAGGGATTGCCCCGGTCATCGAAGGCCAGCCCGTGAGCGCCACTGGCGGTAGGGTGAGGATCGGTGAACACCTGATTTGGAAACAGCGATACATCGACGCCGGAGTCCCAGACTCCGACCACGACCGGCGTCAATTTCTGCTCCGGGTTGAGCGTAACCTCGCGCGCTTGCCAGATATCCGGCTTCGGCGCATTGTGAGCCTTGATGTAGGGGCCAAGTACGTCAGCGCGCTGAGTCTTCAGCGGAACCAGGAATTGCAAAGCGATTCTGGTATTAATCAATTGCCAAGCCTGCAAATTATCCAGCACTCCCGATTTCTGCGCTGCTGGATCAAGCTCAGTCTGGACGCCGCCAATTAGAACCGAGCTGGTGATGACCTGGCTGCTGCGATAGGAACCCTTCACCGAATCTTGCACAACCGCCCAGGGGAGTGGATCAATCGCCGCGCGATAACGTTTGGCGAAGGCTTGCTCGAACGTCGGCCCAGTGGTGCTGCCGGTCTCGATGGCAGCTCGCAGGACCGCGGTCGTGAACAATCCGGTGGTCATTTTGGCTGAGGGCTTCTCTTCCAACGCGCGTAGCGAAGATACGGTCTGGAGAGCCGTCTCGTACTCGCCCGCGAGCGTTTGCAGATCAAGTTTGGCCTGGAGCAGCGAACGCATTGTGGCCTTGTCCGTGATTTCATAATCCCGCAGGATGGTCTCGAGGTCGGGCCGCACCTTGGCCGCAAACTGGTTGAAAGTGGCCGAGTCCGCTTGCAACAAGTCCGAAGCCTTGCCCTGGATGGGATAGGTGAAGCGCGGTAAATCGTTCGCCGTTTGGACTTTGCGCTTACTCTCTGCCTGCGAATGAGCGTCGGGAACCAGCAAAAGTGCAGCCCACGCAACGGCAACCCAAACGGCCAAAGAACGTCGAAACATGCTGAAACCTCTGGGGAAGAAGGACTCTTGACGCAGAAAGCAGTCTAGGCGGGAATAGGAACGGCGTCAATCGAATGGAATTCCAGGTAGCGGCTCATTTTGGAATTTCTGACTCACACCTCGAAGGCGTCATCCCGAAAGCCGGCGTATTTCAGCCGACTGAAGGATCTTGCGTAGGCTATCCCGGCTTTACTGCGCGCGAGATCCCTCACTATGCCTGAAAAACGGCTCGGTTCGGGATGACGCCCCATGTAGACGAGGGCACGAATCTTCAAACTGAGCCACTACCGAATTCCAGGGAAAGTTCCGGAGCCAAACTTACTGGTCAAACACGTACTTCACTGCCTCGACCGTCTCCTTGGTCGCCCGTTCATACCTCCACCCTTTCACGGCTTTCACCAGCGCGTCGGCGAGAACAGGATGGCCTCCGGTCACGCGGACTTCCTTTACCGTTCCGTCCGGCCTTACCACAGCTTCTGCCCGCACGGTTCCCTTAAGGTTCATGCGTTGCGCGATTTCAGGATACTCGGGCAGCGTGCCTACCTTGATCTGGCGGCTCCTGCTAGAAGCCTGCGTCTCAGCTGCGCTTGGCTGATCCGAGTCGGCCAGTGCCAGAAGCTGCGGGCTCAGTTGGAGCTTGCCTTGATCCAAGTGCTGCGCGATCGACGTCAAAGCGGATCTTTCCATGGCGAAGAATCAGATTAATCATGCCGCCTTGACTCAAAAAAGTTTCATCCTCCCCCACCAGCAGGACGCTTGCTCCATCTAAGCCCGCGATTGCTGCTTGTATTTGTTTACGTTCAGAGGAGCGAAAGAAAATCAAGTGGCAGGTTTTCAGATCATCGTCCGCATGCAGACGGCGGACCACAATGGGATGGCTGCCGATGCTTCTTCCATCCACCGTCTTTCTTAGGACACCGGCGAACTCGTCGTTGCCGTCAACCACGCCGATCACCAGCGGCCCTGCTCCTTCTGGCAAGCTCTGTTTGGGCCACGAAGTGAATTTGGCAAAGTTATAGAGGTAAGCCGCTTTGACCTGGTTTTCGCCGGCGCCTTCCGATTGGCCTTGGGATTCCGGAACCTCCTCGCATACAAAACCGATCAGCAGGAGCAGCAGCAGAGCTCTGCAGCTAAGGAGTTGGAGCATTTGCCACCGGCCGGGATCCCGATGTGGGGCGGGTTCTTACGTAACTGCGGACTGCCAATTTGATTTCGCTCCTCGCCTAGAAATGACAAGTGATTCTCGCGTAGGCGCTGCGCTTCATTTGCGATGAATCCACGCTCGTGCCTGTGGCATTGGATTCCACGTGATGATCTCTAAGCAGGTTCTCGCCCACCAGGCTGAAGGCGGCCCGTTCTCCAAGCCGCCAGCTCAACTGCGTATCCAACCGGGTGTAGGACGTCACCGGTTGCGCCGGAAGGCGCTCGACAAAATAAGCAGCTGTATCCCAGGTAAAACCGCGAGAGACGTCTACGTGGGACCGCATCTGTGCCTGGTGCCGCGGGCTCGATCCCTCGGCGTACGGCGCGGAAGTTGTGTCTTGAGCCGTTGGATCAGCATGCAGATGCATGAGCAAGAGCGAGTAGCCAGGGACTTAGCCTCCAACGATTCATTACCTTCCAATTCACAGCGAGTTCCGCACCTTCGGTCGTACCGTGCAACTTGTTGTCGTAAGTCGAGTGGAAACACCAAACGCACGGGGAGAGGGTCTACCGCCACGAATGGTGATCCCGGCTCGGGGTTGGCGAGATGGCCATAAACATTGAAAAACGTCGCCACATCCACGGAGACTCGGGCGCCGCGCCGCGCTCGATACCCGACCTCGTAGGCCACCACGTCTTCGGACTTCAAGTGCGGGTTGCCAAATAAGGTGACTTCAGCTGGAGTTCCGCCAGGGCCTGGAAAGACCGCGATATTGATGTCCGCAGCGGTCTCGGTCCGGGAAGGAGTGCGGCTGGCGCGCGAAACCGCCGCCCACAAAGAGTGGCGATCGTTCGGGGTCCAGGCCACGCGGGCGCCCGGCTGAACCTCGAAGCCGCTAAAGTCGTTGTGCTCCAGCTTCACTCCGACAGTGAGAAACAGTCGATTGGGCTTGAGCGTCAGTTCATCCTGTAGAAAGGAGTTGAATAACTGGAAACTCCGGTCCTCGGGTAGAAAGGCCTGGTCGATCGTGCCATTGGTAAGGTCTGAGCTGCGGCGATACCCCGCTCCCCATATCAAATCCTGCCTGGCGCCCCATGCCAGATGGTGCTGGAAATCGAAATCGAAAGTGTGGCGAGCTTCGCGAAGTTCCGGGCCTGACCTCGTATACTTGTCGAAATAAAACTGCAAGGTCGTGTCCGACCGATTGGAGAAAGCGTGGTCCCATCGGCCCAAGACATTTCCGCCCGATAGATCGGCCCGCCTGGATACCGTCTCGTTGTCGGGAGGAGAAATGGAGACGATGTGCTCAATCATGGCTCCTTCCCGCCCGCTATAGAGGTCCCCTTCAACCGTCAGAGAATCTTTGGCGGAGAGACTCTGGTCCATCCGAAAACCACCGTGCAATAAATGCCGATTGTCGCCCGCGTCCTCTGTAGTTAGGCCCAGCAATTGGCTCTGGTTCATATACTTTGTAAAAACCCTATAGCTGGCGTGGGTGCCCAATCTTCCGCCATACTGCCCTAAGCCAATTCCTTCGGGCGGCATGCCACCAATCGCTGTCAGCAAAGCGCCCGGCGTGTCCGCGGCCTTCTTGGTGATAATGTTGATCACACCATTTACGGCGTTCGCTCCCCATACCGTGGCGCCGGGGCCGCGAATCACCTCAATGCGGTCAATGTCCTCGAGCGGCACATCCACTGTGTCCCAATTGACGCCTGCGAACAGCGGTGTGTAGACGGCGCGGCCATCAACCAGCACCAGTAGCTTGTTCGCGAACTGCTGATTGAAACCTCGTGCCGATATCGCCCAGGTGCTGCCATTGATCTGCGCCACGTCGAGGCCTGGAACCATGCGCAGTAAGTCGGGAATATTCGTGCCTCCGGAGCGCGCGATGTCCTCTTGTGTGATGACGAAAATTGCCGCCGCCACCTGAGACATCTGCTGCTCCTTCTTGGAGACCGAGGTCACATTAATGTTCATCAAATCCTCGACGCTCTTGTCGGCCAGGTCAGATTGTTGCCCAAGGCAAGAAGCGGTGAATAAGAAGAGGGCCAGGCATAGCCTTGCCGGGGGTTTGAGATCAACTCGACGTGATGTCGCATGCAGGCGGTGGGTGGCAGCGATCTTCTCCACTGACAAGCCTTCTCTCAGGGAATCAAAAGCGGATGGAGTTGGAATCACCTATTGTTCTTCGGCGCGATCCAGACTGCACTTAAGCAGAGACTCTCGACCGCACCGGTAACCTGGGACTGATTTAAATGCTTGTCTATCAGCTGTTTGGGAGTATTACTTCGGTGGTTCTATAGTCTTTCGATTGATTGCCGTACCCCCTCCCGCAGCTTATAATTGCTGCACTCTGGTAGGGGATTCTCCGTCAGGTTCCGGGTAGGCAGGCGCGAAGGTCTTTGTGTGTCGCGCCGCGATGTTGTACCCGGCTATGAGAAAAAACCTGCAAATTGTCCTGATGGCTATCCCTGTAGTCGCGACCTTCCTTTCTCTCACGCCATGTTTGCGGGCAGAGGCCGCTTCGAACATTGCCGCGCCGATCACCACCACAACCGACGATAGCGGCCGCAAGATCTATGTGAACGAGGCCGCTCCAACATCCCCGGCAAGGCACGCGCAAACTCCCGCGGCCAGCAGCAGCTCGCTGGTATTTTGGAGTACGACCCAGCACCGGTGGAAGCCGGTGCCCTCGGCCAACATTCGAGCGGCTCGTTCGGCGGCTGCCGAGGTAAACCAGTACCTTCGGCGCGACTCCAAGTCCTCCATCACCGAACAGACTTCCACATTTTCCCGCGGAACGCCTTTCACTCAAGAGCAGATCGACGCCGCGATCGAGCAGGCGGCGGCACGGCATAATGTGGATCCCAGTCTGGTGCGGGCAGTGATCAAGGTGGAGTCCAACTTCAATCCCAACGCCGTATCGCGTAAGGGCGCGATGGGTCTGATGCAGCTCATGCCGCAGACCGCACGGTCGCTGAACGTGACCAATCCCTTCGACCCACAGCAGAACGTGGACGCCGGCGTGCGTCATCTCAAGCAGCTCATGGAAAGCTACGGGGGGGACGTCAAGTTGAGTCTGGCGGCTTACAACGCGGGGGCGGGAGCGGTGGCGCGCAGCGCCGGCGTACCTCGCTTCGCCGAGACCCGCAACTACGTCAATCGCATTACCCAGCTTTACTATGGTGGGTCGGACGTGCGCATTCTGGGCAGCCCAATCCACGAACCCGTGCGGGTGCAACGCGATGCCAGGGGCGTTCTGTACTTCAGCAACACCGACTAGGGGTTCGCGCATCTAAAAGCTGCCTGAACGACGCCGAATACTAAGGGCCAAACAATTGAAGACTTACAATCGAAACCATCGCGTGCTGCGTGTGGGTGCGGCCCTGGTTCTGTTGTCTCTGGCAGCGCTTCCCGCGCAGGCTCGTGGCAAGTCTGAGGCTTGGTCGCGAATGCAATTCACGACCGCCGAACGCCTTCGGGAGGTACTGAACAGCGACCCGATCCAGGAGCGCACGCGGCATGAATATCTGCGCGTGATCAGCGCCTATCGGCGTGTCTACTACGGTGCGCCAACCTCCAGCAAAGCCGATGCCAGCGTAGTCTCCGTCGCCGAATTGCTGGTCGAGATGGGACGGCGCCTCGAAAGTAAGAACACGCTGCGCAAGGCCATTGGTCAGTACGAGTTCCTTCGCAGGGAGTATCCGGGCAGCAAGTATCGCTTTAACGCGCTGTACACCATTGGCGAGATCTACAAAGACGATCTGGACGATCCGGTCCGGGCTCGCGCCGTATTTGAGGAGTTCCTGCGGCGCTATCCTCGCAATCACCTGGCTGAGGAGGCGCGCAAGGCGCTCGCGGAACCAGTGCAGCAGGCCAGCCTGAAGTCCCAGGACAAGAATAAGGACAAAGACGCGGAGGACTCGGACGACTCGGGCGAGCAAAATTCTGCCACCGACAGTTCCACCACCGCGAACGCCGGCCGGCAACCAAAGTCTGGCAAGCTTCCCCGCGTGACCGGCGTTCGACACTGGTCAACGCCGGATTACACGCGCGTGGCCATTGATCTGGAACAGAACATCAAGTATGAGTCACAACGAATTGACCGGCCGGATCGCATCGTGTTCGATCTGCTCGACAGCAAACTCTCTTCGAGGCTCCTGGGCAAAACGTTCGATGTCAACGATGGCCTCCTGAAGAAGGTCCGGGTAGCCCAGTTTCAGCCGGGGAAGACGCGGGTGGTGCTGGAAGTGGACGACCTCTCTGACTACGACGCCGTCATTTTATCCAATCCATCGCGACTAATTATTAATATTCACGGTAAGGATGCTCAAAGTAAGAGGGCGAGAGATACGTCTGCGAAAGAAGCACGAGTGAGCAGGCAGAATGAAGTGACCACAAGCTCCGCGGTCCTCGCAGCTAAAGCTCCGACCGACGCCTTGAAGCTGCAACCAGTTTTGCAAGTTAAGACCGAAAGCAAGAAGCCCGTCGAATCTCTGCCTGTCTCGAATACGAGCGCTCCGAACCTCCCGGCTCCAAAAGAAGGCTGCGCGGGCGAACGACGAGGCTAACGAGGTGTTGGCGACGTTGCAACCACCCCCGGACATAGCGCCGCCGGGCTTAAAACCGACGAGTGGTGCCACGCCCTCGCCCGTTCCGGCTCCTCCCGAGGGACCATCGTTAGGACGCCCTTCGTCTAGCCTCAACGGGCCTGGCAGTAAGAACCGCGCCGCGAAAGGCAAGCACAAGTCGACACCGACGGAGTCGCAGGGGCGCGAAGCCCTGCCCACGGCCAGCGGTGACCGTTCGCTGATCCGCGCTTTGGGACTAAAGATTGGCAGGATTGTGATTGATCCTGGCCATGGCGGCCATGATGCTGGCACCATCGGCCCCAACGGCCTGGAGGAGAAAGACCTGGTGCTCGATGTCGGCCGCCGCCTGGGCAAACTATTGGAAACCAGGTTGGGCGCGGACGTGGTTTATACGCGCAATGATGACACCTTCGTTCCGCTTGAGACTCGCACGGCCATCGCCAATCAGGAACAGGCGGATCTGTTCGTTTCCATCCACGCCAACTCCAGCCGCGATCCGGATGCCCGCGGAGTGGAAACCTACTACCTGAATTTCACTTCATCGCGGGAAGCGCTGGACGTGGCGGCGAGAGAGAACGCGGTTTCAGAAGAATCGATCCACGAACTCCAGGATTTGGTCAAGAAGATCGCGCTGAAGGAAAAGATCGACGAATCGCGTGAGTTCGCCACCGATGTCCAGCGTTCGCTGCACAGCGGACTGGCCGCGAAGAGTCCGGGAATTCGCAACCGCGGAGTCAAGAAGGCGCCCTTTATCGTTCTCATTGGGGCCAACATGCCGTCTATCCTGGCGGAGATTTCGTTCGTCAGCAATCCCGGCGACGAACGTCGACTGGGGACCGCCGAATACCGCCAGCGCATCGCCGAATCGCTCTACCGTGGAATCGCCAAGTACGTGAGCGGGCTGAGCGGAGTGAAGGTTGCGAGCAAGATAGATAAGAGCGTCGGCCCCTAGTACTCTTCAGCGGAACCATCACTCAGAGCAGGCCACTTCTGGAAACTTTCCCCACCACTCTGTACTCTAATACCAAGGGAGAGTTGTCTACACATTAGCCCCCCTCATGAAGGTTTTTTCTAGACTAATCTCGGTTTTGGCGGTGGCGGCGTTATTTGCCAGCGCCGCACTCGCGGGCGAGCGCGCCCCCGCGACACCCATCCTGCCACAGCAGTTCGCGGGATGGCAGCTCTCTGGTTCGGCGCAAAGCAGCACGGATCCGTCCGCGGCTGACCCAGTCAACGCTGCCTTGCTGAAGGAATACGGCTTCGCCGATTTTGCATCAGGCACTTACACCCGCGACGATGGCCGCAAGCTTTCGGTAAAGGCTGCACGCTTCGCCGACGCCAGCGGCGCCTATGGAGCCTTCACTTACTACAAAGTGCCGCAAATGATTACCGAGCAAATCGGGGACCAAGGTTCGTCGCTCAACGAACGTGTCCTGTTTTACCGCGGCAACATCCTGGTGGACGCAGTGTTTGCCAAGCTGAGCGCAATGTCGGCCGCTGAGCTGCGCGCACTGGCCGATGCTTTACCGCTGCCGTCCGGTGAGGCACGCAATCTGCCCTCCCTGCCCAGGTATTTGCCCAGAGCGGGTTACGTGAAGAACACAGCGAAATACGTAGTTGGGCCGGTCGGGCTGGATAAGATCAGCGCGCCGTTGCCGGCGCAGTTGGTGGACTTCAGCGTCGGCGCCGAGGTGGTCGTTGGCGATTTCAACGCTACGGATGGCCGCGCCACTCTCATGCTGATTTCGTATCCGACGCCGCAGATCGCCGCTGAGCACTTGCGCCGCATTGACGCCGCTCGTCAGGCGTTCGTGGAGCCTCAGGCTGGCGGCTCCTCCGGTTTCCAACCTCGGGCGTGGATCCATCGCACCTGGATCTATTGCACCAGGATTTGACAAGCGCAGTGGCCCGCTGGTGATCGTGGCCACAGGTGACGCTCTCGCCGGGTGAGGCGCAGTCGCTACTCTCCGCAGTAAATTACGACGCGGATGTCACTTGGAATGAGAACACACATTTCACCAAGAAAGACAACCTCGCCAACCTGCTGGTGAATATCATCATCCTTTGCGGGATTCTCATCGGATTTGCACTGGTGGCGGGAGTAGCATTTGGAGGCATTCGTGTCCTGATTCAGAGGATTTTGCCAGAGAAGATATTCGACCGCCCCGAGGTTGTCGAATTCATCTCCCTACATCTCTCCGAAAGCGGAGATAAGCCTGCGGATTCAAAGGTAAGTTCATCAATCAACGCGGTTTAAGCGCGAGGCAGGGCCCCCGAGTCTCAGTTTGCGACAATCGCGATCGGTGTTAACCTGCCTTATAAACCATTGAAAACAAAGATATTTATTTCCGAAAAATTCCTTGACACTCCCCTTTTTCGACTCATAAGATTTCGCCAGAAAGTTTTGACGGTGCAACACTCCGTTGGAACTATTCTCCCTTGTAAGAAAAGGCTGCCCAGTGCCGGGTGGCCTTTTTGTTTGGTGACAGTTCATGCGCTTCAAACGCACCAGTAATTTGGGCGATGATGGTCTCTCATCCGCTGGAAGGAGACTCGCCGTTAGCAGTTCCCTGCCGTCGCCTGTGAACTGCAAATTGCATTGATGATCTGTTCGCCGAGATTCAGCAGCGGAGTGTCCTCATTTACTGGCCCGTTGGTAAGAATGATTACGGAAAAACCGTCGTCCAGAAACATGCTATTGAATGACGTATAGGAAGAAGTTTCGCCGTTGTGCCAGACAAAAGGATGACCAAGCTCGGTATCGCGGACCCAGCCCATGGCATAGTCGGACGGTCCGCCTTGCGGGAAGTTGGGGACTGGGGCCGGCGTCACCATGGTTGTGAACAGCATAGAAGGAATCACTTTTCCGTTGAGCAGAGCCGCATCCCAGATTGCCAGATCCTGAACATTCGACCACAGAGCGCCTGCCGCGAAGAACAGAGACGGCGCCGGGATGCGCCCGGGAACTTGGCCGCCCAAATAGGGCGACGCAGACCTCGAGGGTTGCAGATAAGATGTATTGGTTAATCCAACCGGTTGAAAAATATCAGCTGCCAGGTAATTCGCGTAACTGAGCGAACTGACCGCTTCGACGATCGATCCCAGGACAAAATAATTGCTGTTGCTGTAGGAGAAGGCAGAGCCGGGAGTGAACATCAGCGGTGCTTGGGCGACCTGCGTCAGGACGGTTGCTTCGGACACACCGTTGACCCAGGAATTTACGGCCGAGAAATTGAGGTAATCGGCGAGGCCGGAAGTCTGATTCAACAGCATGCGCAGAGTAATCCTGGGATCAAATGCGTAGCTCGGCAGATAGGTGATGATTGAGTTATCGATGTCCAGCTTTCCCGCATTCTGCAACTGCAAAACGGCTGCGGCGGTGAATTGCTTGGTGATTGATCCGATTTGAAATTCGGCGGTAGACTCCATAGCTTGGCAGGTGCTTAAGTCAGCGTAACCATAGGCTTGGGCGTAGAGAACGGTTCCGCCGTTGGCGATGGCTACTGTCATGCCGACAAGTCCTTGGGCCTTCATCTCGCTCGCAACCAAGGGATCAACGGCGGACGCAATGCTTCCGGTCGACGACGTGAGGATAGGCAGAACTGGACACGAACCTGGGGATGGCGATGACATCTTGCCGCCGCCGCAGTCAAGAAGCAGCAAGCCAGCCAGGAATACGGTTGCAACAACCAGATAGGACCGGCAGGATTTCTTGAACATCGAAATCTCCCAGTTCTGTTGCACCCAGTTGAACGAGCTTTGATCCGGTTGAGGAATTGTAGCACTGCACCAATTTTTCTCTGAGTAGGGACGATCCTGCGCTGGCGGTCCTCGTTCCTCCTCATGCACAGACGTTAACCACAAGTCCCGTGGGATATAATTTTTGCTACCCCATGGCGTCCTCCCGTTGCTCTCTCTCTTTGCTGATCGCCAGCTTGCTGCTGTGGATCCCGGCATCTTTGGCGGCGCCAAATGCCGCGCCCAACGTGGTGGTGATCACTATTGATACGCTACGGGCTGACCACCTTGGGTGCTACGGGTACAAGCAAATTCACACCCCCAATATCGATGCGCTTGCCGCAGACGGTCTCCGCTTTGAACGGGCTTACACCCCGGTGCCAGTGACGCTGCCCGCGCACACCGTGATCTTCACCGGCACGTATCCTATGTTCAGCGGTATGCACGATTTTGCCGCGAACAAGCTCAGTCCCACCCAGCCCACACTCGCTTCGGTTCTCAAGCAGCAGGGATACTCGACCGGCGCGGTGATCGGCTCGGCAGTGCTGGACTCGCGCTTTGGGTTGAACCACGGCTTTGACTTTTATTACGACCACTTCAACTTCAGCCGCCTGCAAGAATCGAATCTCGATGAAATGGAACGTCCCGGCAATATAGTCGCGGATGTCACCTTAGACTGGCTTAGCAAGAACTATCAGAATAAGTTTTTTCTCTGGATGCATTTATACGATCCTCACTATCCTTACCGACCGCCGGCACCCTATAGCGACGAATATAAAGATCGTCCTTACGATGGCGAAATAGCTTTTGCGGACGCCCAGGTGGGCCGCCTGATTCAGTTTCTGAAACAGAAGAATCTTTATGAGCGCACCCTGATCGTGTTGAGTGGCGATCACGGCGAGAGCCTGGGCGAGCACGGAGAGAAGACTCACGGGTTCTTCATCTACAATGCGACGCTCCACGTGCCGCTGATCTTTCACTTGCCCGGCAGCGCCTCCGCGAAAACCGTCCCCGACCTGGTCAGCTTGGCGGACCTGATGCCAACTATCCTGCAGATCTTAAAAATCGATGTCCCGGCGCAGGTGCAAGGCCGTAGCCTGCTGCCGCTGATAGCGCCTAAGAAGCAAAATGAATCGCGCAGCCTGTATGCGGAAACCTTCCTGCCACGCTTGCACTTCAACTGGAGTGAGCTTCGTGGGGCGGAGACGGAAAATTACCATTTTATTGATGCGCCCAAACCAGAGCTCTACGACTTGACCAAAGATCCAGGCGAGACCCAGAATCTGTTTGCGCAAAAGAAGGCTGTGGCGGAGGAATTGCATTCCCGCCTGGCCACACTAATTCGCCAGTACAGCGCCGGTCAGGAGCTGGCACAAAAAACCGGGCTCGATCCTGCGCTGATGGAGCGCTTGAAATCGCTGGGGTATGCGGGCTTTTCGGGCGGTGGCAGTCCGACCATCACTGACCGCGCCTTGCCCGATCCCAAGGACCGGATTCAGACGTACGAGTTGATCTCCGATGCCATCGCCGAAAGCCAACATGGCGAGTACGCTGACTCAACTCGAAAAGCTCAATGCAGCCCTCAAAGTTGATCCGGATTCCGTCCCCGTGCACTACTTATTGGGACTGAACTACTACCGGACGGGTGAGTTTCCCAGCGCGGTCGAACACCTGCAGCGCGTTCTGCAACTCAGTCCCGACTACGCGCTCGCCGCTTTCCAGTTGGGTCTGGCCTATGCGCATTCGGGCGACTTCGACAACGCGATCAAGACCTTGACCCGGGCTTTAGAGTTGGATCCCACCAACTTCGACGCCGCCTACAATCTTGGCGCCGCCTATCTGCGAAAGCAGATGATTGACCAAGCGGCCGCGGCTTTTCGGCAGTCCGTTACCATCGCTCCTGATTATGCGCCCGGTCACCGCGCTCTGGGAGAAGTACTGCTTTACCAGGGGCAGGTCGATGCTTCCCTCGCGGAGCTCCGGCGCGCGATTGAGCTCGCTCCCCAGGATCCAGGGACGCATGCCGCTTTGGCCAAGGCTCCTGCAGGCGAAAGGAATGAATGCGGAAGCCGAGGAGGAAATACGCAAAGCCCAGCAGGCTGGGCCCCAGTAGCCTGACTCGAATTTCGGTTCTCCATTGAAACGCTTTCTCCAGTTGATTTGCGGCTTGGCGTGCGCGTCATACACCTTGGCGGCTGCTCCTCCAGCCCACAAACCAAAGCCCAATGTGCTGCTCATCACGATTGATACCGTGCGGGCCGACCACCTCGGTTGCTATGGCGGCGCCAACATCGAAACGCCTACCCTGGACGCTCTGGCCCATGACGGCATTGTCTTCGAACGCGCCATTTCTCAGGTGCCACTCACCTGGCCTTCCCATGCTGCACCGGGCTTTTCGTCGTAACTCGCTAGCCGGTCAGTGCGATTTGAAAATGCACCGGACGCCCTGCTTTGCGAGGCAAGTTTGTAATAGTCTTTGCAAACAAAGCACTTATTGGCTTTGTTTCGTAAAAAGCCTAGCTCCTCCTACCCAAATTGATGGTAAAGGGAGGCGGGACGTTTTCGCCTCTGCGCTGCCGTTGCAGACGCTCCAGTTGGTCCATCGCTCGATAGAGTTGTCTATCTAAGTGAGCCTCGTAGCGGAGAAGTTTGTCGGCTGCTTCTGCCGGAGGCAAGCTAAAGCTCCGCCCTTCAGCATCTCCTGCGAGCTTCTCGCGCTCTAACGCGTATCCCTTGAAAACGCTAATTGTTTCTAGCTGATTGTCAATCAAGGCGACGACATCGGCGCGTTTCTTATCAGGTCTTTCGTCCACAACCTCTTCCGATGGTCGGTCTTCCATTTTGGTCTCTGGGGGACCGGCGTTGAAGACAGGTAAGCGCGAACAAGTAGTCCCAAAGGCCGAACGCAAAAAAAATCCTTTTCCGAATCCGTTTACCGACATTTAACCATCGCTGGCGATCTCGGATTTCGCCTTTATCCAGAAGTGCGCTCAGGTATGCCAGGCCGGAACTGATGTCCCCGCACATTGGTCTGGGCACTTTGCATGGCAGACCATCGGTCCCTTGTTGACACCTTCCGGTCAGCAGGGTTCTCGGCACGGACAAAGAAAAGTTACCCATTTCCGATAACGCCAGGGCAAGATTACTCTGGTCTGAATTTCGCAGTGCCCGGTCCACTGTTAGCGCGTCAAGCCGCTTGCGTATTTCTCCGTTCTCGGCACGAATTACACGGGCTTTCCGCCACCAACAGGTGGCAATCGTTTGTACGAGCGATTCCTCGACCACACCAACTGGTTCGTAGTATTCCCACAGTCTTTTGATCAATGCATGAAACTCTTCCAGACTCTCTTCGCCATCCCCCGCCGTGATCACGACCTCGCGAGCAAGCAATCCATGTTTAATGGCGTTGCGAGCCACGTGCGTTTCCCCCGCACGGTTTTCGGTCCGGTGGAGCGAAGCGCGTTTCTACGGTTGGCCTGGACTCTGCGTTCCGATATTGGCCGTTTGCGAGGAGAATCTTTTGGTGACGGTGGAGTAGAGAAATTTTTTGAAGGTTGAGGTAGACACATACAAAGTGCTCCCGAATGACCGAGTATGAGCATCCGCGGCGCGAGCGTAGCCGTCCCTTCGCTCCCACCGCTTGTACCCTTTCTCGGGCTACGAGCTGGATTGTGCTCTTATTTATTAGTCATGCGAAAAACCTCGGGGAGCGCGCGCAGGTTGTGTTACCGGAGTTACTCTATTGTGGGCATCGTTCGAAGGGCGCCGCGTGACTCATAGGCCCGACACCTGCGGCGATAGGCTATCTGTTCCTGTTTCTCCGGGTAATAGCCAATCGACTGATTTTACGAACTCTGGCTGATTGCCAGGAGTACCGCAGCACCTGCTTCCTTTTCTCCACGCTCGATGTTGACAGTCTTAGGGTCACCCCAATACGCCGTGCAAATTCAGCCTGCGTGATATCAAACCCACGCAGTTCTCTTATTCTGCGTCCTACTGCACGCCAATCGAGCTCAGAAATCCTTTTGCTTCTACGCCCATCGCCTCTTGACTTGATTTCATAGCTATTGCTATATGGATATTCCTATGGCAATTCCAAGACCAGCATTCTTATCTGTCCTCTCTGGGAGCGAGTAGCCAATTGACTTACGGGATTGATCTCGTTACAATTTCGCACGGGAATACAGAAATTAACAAACCGGCAATTTCCGAGACTATCTGGGGAAAATTCTCCCAATTTGCTCTCGATGCTCTAAAAGGATTGATCAAAGAACGTCAGCTTTCTGCGCATTGGCCGCGATGTTACCTCCTCTATCTAGAAGGTAAGCTGGTATGTCACTCACTGCGGTCTCCTGGTAATAGCCCGCCGAAAGCCGCCTTGCGTCGGAATCCAGGTTCGTCCCGTCTTGGAATTCTGTGACCCGGCAGCTTCGCGCTGGGCTTTCAAAGCCACGGTCTTACAAATCGCGGATCTGTAAAGGATTTGTCGGCTACGGCGACGCCGATCCTTCCAATGTCTCCCTGTTGGTCCACGGGGCCGAAATGCGGGTAGCCGAAACCCGGGCCGTGAACCGGGCGCTCCGTAAAGCCTATGGCATTGGCATCTGCTCGGTCGAGGAGCTCGGTTCGCTCTGCCGAACCGGCGCAGTCTTCCCGGGAAGTCGAAGAAACTCCCTCCTCAGCCCTCAAACGGGAACTACGGTGGCCCCAAAGTTCGCGATCGCCTCTGCCAGATCATCCGCCAGCATCAGCTCGATGCCACTTTGGTCAAGGCCTACGCCATTGATTTCTGCGGGACGAAGACTCTGCGTGAAGCTACCCGTGAGCAGGTCGAGAACTTCATCACGCATCTGGCCGATTGGGCCGAGAAAGACCGCAATGCCCTACTCGTGCCAGCTCAACAGCTATTTCCGCACAAGGAAGGTGCCGCGTGAAGCGCCGCTTCCTGGGTCTTCACGAAGCCGATCAATCAGTCGCTGATTCGATTTCCGATGGCCTATTCCTGGTTCGGGTCGACCGAGCCCAGTATCGTTGGCAAGGCAAAAACCCTATTACCTCCTCCGCTTCGCCGTCATTGAACCCAAGCCACTGTCCGGACGCTTGATCACCAGCCGCGTGTACTGCACCCCGAAGGCCCTGTGGAAGCTGAGTTGGTTCCTCCGCGACTTGGCTACGACACCGACCTGCTCGGACGAGATGAGATCGATGAGAAAACCCTGGTCGGACTGCGGGGGTAGTCAAGATCAGCCACACCGTCATACATTGCACGCTCCCTGCTCAATCTCGATGGCTTCGCCCCAGCCAGCCGTTGGGAAGAACTCTCCGTATACCCACTGGCAATCGTTAGCGGGTCTAAGGTGACGTCGTGACTTACAGCTATACGCAGATCAGCCAATATCTCACCTGCCCGCGACGCTATCGCCATCGCTATCTCGACGGCTGGCGGGAGAAGGATACCCGGGCCGCCATGCTCTTCGGCCGAGCCTTCGAACAGGCCCTGGCAGCCTACTTCCTCCGCGAAGACTCGACCGCCGTCCTGTTTCGCGAGTGGACTGCCTGTCAGAACCAACGCCTGCAGTATTCCAAAGGCGATACCTGGGACCGTATGTTGCAGCAAGGGATTCAGCTGCTGGAGCGTTTCTGCCAGGACGACCGCATCCGCATTCGCCAGCCCCGCTGCAATCTGCAGATCAAATTCACCCGAGCAGTCTCAGAAAAGAATGACTTCGTGGCCTACGTCGATGCTATTGGGCACCTGGACGGCACACGCTCTCTGCTCGAGTGGAAGACCACCTCAAGCCGCTACCCCGAGGAACCGGAGGGGCTGCTGGCCCTCGACCCACAACTCGTGTGCTATTCCTGGATGACAGGCATTGCCGAGGTTGCCCAGGTCGTATTCGTCCGCAAGCGGCTGGTTGAAGTTCAGTACCTCCACACCACCATCACCGACGAGCAGCGCCAGGAGTTCGGCCATCTGGTCGAAGACACGATCGGGCGGATCGAGTCGGCCGAATTCCTGCCCCACAGCGGCATTCGATTTCCCCAGAACCCCTGCAGCAGTTGCCCCTACCTGGGACTCTGTCTGGGACGGCGGGATTTGGTCGAGGCCGCCCTGATCAGGCGGCCAGGAGCAGAAGACCTTGGCTGGCTTGACGAGCTTACGTTTTAGGAATCCGCCTATGCCGCCCAAGCTCAACCGTCGACGGGCCCTGTTCGTGCTGACCAAGATCGATGAGATCTTGGCCTGGGAACGGCGGACGGAAACCGAGCGGGACACCCGCTTCGTCGAACTGGGCCGGTATCTGTGCGAAGTCCGGGCGGGTCAATACTGGCGGCTGGAGAACCTCAAGTCCTTCGATGAGTTTCTAGAGAGGCGCTTCCCGGAATCGAGGCGGAAAGCCTACTACCTGATGTCGATCCACGAGCACTTGCCGCCGCAGGTGCGGAGAGAACTGAAAGAGGTGGGATGGACGAAGGGATTGGAACTGGCGAAGCTCGCGCGGCGGGACCGGCAGGAGTTCGATTGTGCAACCTGGTTGCACAAAGCCCGTGCGATGCCGAAGGAACAGTTCAAACGGGAGGTCGAGAAGGAACTGACCGGGCGGGAAACGGAACCCTGGGAAATCATCTATTTCAAGCTGTACAAGAGCCAGATCCCGGTGATTGAGCAAGCGATTGAGACCGCGGCTCTGATGCTGGGGAGCGATAAATCCCGGGGTTACTGCCTGGAGATGATCTGCGCGGATTTCCTGGCGGGGGCCAACCTGGACAATCCCGACCTGCTTTTGCACTCGATCTCACGCTGCTTCGGGTTCCTGCCGGCTGAACAACAACAGGCATTTGTGGCTCATGCCCTGGAGAAGGCGTCGTGAACCAAATTCGACCCAAGAATCCTCGGCTGCGACTCTCCCCCGAGTTGTACGAAGACGTGCGTCAGCAAGTACTACGTCGAGACGGTTGGCGATGCCAGAGTTGCGGCACGATGTCGAATCTTGAGGTCCACCACAAGCAACTACGTAGTCATTCCGGCAGTGACATTGAAGATAATCTAATTACGCTATGCGACTACTGCCACAAGTCAGTCCATCTTGAAGAGTCTGTTGCGCTGACAGAGAATTCTCACTGGTGAGATGGTATTTTGGGCTCCATAACCCAAAGGTCGGTGGTTCAAATCCACCCCCCGCAACCAGATTTCTTTGCGGCCCAGCAGTGCATCCGAATTGACAAAGGGCCGCCTCATTGTGATCCTGGCCACGAATAAGCCACGCAGATAACAGAATTATCTATGCCAAAAAACGTATTCCGAACAAAATCGGAACTATACTTTACCTCTTCAGATAATTGGGATGTAGCTCGAAGGACAATACTGCTCCCTGTGACTTGCCCCCTGCTCTTTGCGCACGAGATCATACGACAGTTTCCGCGGCGTCTTGGCTTGTGGCTGGGGATGGCGGAGCCATGAAAGGGATCCGGCGTTAGCGTCAGCCACCCCTACCAGGTGCAAGCGGATTGTGCGCTGGCGCCCGATCCCGGTAGTCACGACCTCCAGCGAAGGCATTGACCGCGAACGGATGTGACGAGGCTCCGGAAGAGATGCGAAAGGCTCAGCAAAGGCCGCCGCAGTAGTTCAAACCGAATTTTGGAGGTTCTTTGAAACGTTTTCTCGAAGTCCTTACGTCTCTCTCAATCGTATTTCCTCCTCTCGTGGCTGCTGCACCCGCCCGGAAACCGGCGCCGAACGTGATCATCATCACGATTGACACGGTACGCGCCGACCACCTCGGATGTTATGGCAGCGCCTATATCGAAACGCCTACCCTGGATGCTCTCGCCCATGATGGCATTGTTTTCGAACGCGCCATTTCGCAGGTCCCGCTGACCTGGCCTTCCCATGCGGTCATTCTGACGGGCACATATCCCTTTCAAAATGGGGTGCAGGATTTCACCGGACAACCGCTCGCGCCGCAGTTCCGCTCTGTCGCTCAAGCCTTTAAACTGCAAGGTTATGCCACCGGTGCAGTGGTTAGTGCCTTCGTTTTGGACCGAAGTTGGGGATTGGCACGCGGTTTCGATTTCTACGACGACGCCTTCTCCGCCAAAGCCTTCCAGCAGAAGGACATTGGCCTGGTCGATCGCAAAGCCGGCGAGAGTGTCACGCATGCGCTGAATTGGCTCAACCAAGAAGGGCTGCAGAAAACGCCCCGGCGTCCTTTTTTCTTCTGGCTGCATTTGTACGATCCCCACAGTCCTTACGATCCGCCCGAGCCTTATCGTACTCAATACCGCAGCCATCTCTATGACGGAGAGATCGCCTACGCAGACCACGAACTCGGCCGCTTGATCACGTGGCTGAAGCGCAATCAACTCTACGACCACACGTTGATCATATTTCTAAGCGATCATGGCGAATCGCTGGGTGATCACGGTGAGAAAGAGCATGGTTTCTTTGTCTATAACTCCACCGTGCATATCCCGCTGATCGTAAAACCTACCTGCTGGAAGCGGCTTTCGGCCGATGCGGGTCCCGCGGCCGGTCGAGACCGTCGCGGTCGCTCCCACGCTGCTTCATTCCGCCGGCATCAAGGACGAGATCGAAAAGCAGTTTCAGTCTCACGGACTTTTTGGCCCCGGCACCGAGAACGAAGACACGGCGTACAGTGAGACTTTCTATCCCTTCAGTTCTTTCGGCTGGAGTCCGCTGCATGCTCTCGAGACCAGCCGCTACCACTACATCGAGGCCCCAGAGCCGGAGTTCTACGATGTGGTTGCCGACCCGCAGGAAAAAAACAACCTGGCTTCGCAACAGACGGCAACTGTCGCGGTCCTCAAGGACAAACTACAAGCCCTTCTGCGGCAGAGTCCCTTCACATCCTCGGAAGGCGGAAATTCCGGCTTGAGTCCCGATGCGCTGGAAAAACTGCGCGCCCTGGGCTACGTGGCTTATCGTTCCCCAGTCTCTCCGGCAGCCTTAGCGGCTGGCCTGCCCGATCCCAAAGACAAGGTGGTGGAGTTCAACGCGATACTGAGCGCGACCGATGCATTCCATGCTGGCGAACGGGAGGCAGGCGAAGCTCTTCTGGCAAAATTGCAGGAGCAGGACCCGAAAATCTATGTCATTCCATTCCTATTGGGCGAATCGGCCCTTCGACACGAGAACTGGGAAAAGGCGGCTGATGCGCTGGGGCGTTGCCTGGAGCTGAATCCCGACTTCGATAGCGCGATGACTGGCCTGGCGCTAGCACTAGCGAAGCTCGAACGCAGTGAAGAAGCGAAGAGCTGGCTCGACAAAGCGCTCGCAGGCAATGTGCAGAACTACCGCGCTTGGTATCAGAAAGGCCTGTTGGAGGAAGTGAATAATCCGAGGGCCGCCGAAGCGGCATACGAGAAAGCCATTGCTATCCAGCCAAACTTTTTTCCAGGCCAACGCGCGTTGGGAATGCTTCTTTTCCAACAGAGGAAATATGCCCCGGCGGCTGTCCACCTGGAAAGAGCAATTGGGCTTGGCGTGGAGGATGCCCGGATTCACAACTATTTGGGTATCTGTTTCGCACAAACGGACCGCCTTGCAAAAGCAGTCCATGAGCATCAACGGGCGATCGAGATCGATCCAGAATTGGCGGAGGCTCACTTGAACCTCGGGTTTGCCTACGAGAAGCTGGGGAAGAACCAGGTGGCGAAGGTGGAGTACGACCGCGCATGCCGGCTGAGCGAGCAGATGTGCCGGCTGATTCCGTCGCCGAAGAAATAGCGGCAGTGCAATCGCGCCGTGCGATCAGTGTTGAGTGTCAGGCGGTGGGTTTGAGGTGGCTTGTGCCGGGGAAATTTCCAGGCGCTGCAGCATCTGCTTTGCCTGGGAGCTGTAAGGGCTCAAGGGAATCGCAGTCAAAAAGGCGTGGAGCTGGCCGACAGCGTCGGTCTTTCTCCCTTGTTTCAAAAATAGGTTGATCAGTTGCAGACGAGGCTGGGCCATTGAGGGATCGAGCTCGATGGCTTTCTTCAAAGCCGCCTCGGCCTCAGGCAGTTTATCCAGTACGGATGTTCAGCGTACCGAGCAAAAACTTGCCCAGCGCTGATTCGGGCTGACGGCGGAAACCGTCGTCTAGATAGCTCTGTGCATCCGGAAAACGGTTCATCAAGATGCAAACATTAGCGAGATTGAAATAGGCTTGTCCATCATTTTGATTGGTTTTCAAGGCGGCTTCGAACTGGCTTTGGGCGGCTTCGAAGTCTTTTCGGCTGAGGTAGACGGCACCAAGGTTATTGTGAGCGGGATAAAAGTCCGGTGAATTGGTAAGGGACTTCAGATAGTGCTGGATCGCTTCCTCGGGATTGCCCTTGTGATCGGCCTCCACGCCTTTTTCGAATTCCTTGACCGTTTTCTTGGGGAATTGGCGCTTGTACTCGGCGGGATCGACAAGGGCTGGATTGCTGCCCGTGACCCGCGCTGGCAGGGGATCTTTTTTCGTGTTGGCGCGTGGAATAAGCGTGACCTGCACGAAGGCCATGGGTGCGTGTCTGGGTTGAGGTCGACGTTCACACTGAAAGGCTCGAAAGCATCATCATTGACGGTAATCTTGTACGGATTAGCGATCAGGTTGTAAAAGCCGAAACGGCCCTGGCCATCGGTGTAGGCGCTGGAAATAGCGGAGCCACGCATTTCGACCGAAATCAACACCGGGTGGTCAGGAAAGTCGCCCCGAGATACCCGGACATTGCCGATGATTTTCCCGACTACGCCCACCTGGGCATGGAATGTGCTGGTAGTATGAGAAGGGGGATCAGAAGGGCGGACCAAACAAAAAGGCGGGAGCTCGTAGGCACGGCAGCACCCCCGCAAATCATAGCACCATAGTCACGGTGCGGCGAAAGTGAAAAGGGCTTATTCCCAAAGCTTTGGGAATAAGCCCTTGAAGCACGCGCAGCTTATGGCTAGAAGCTCAGCTTAAGGCCCATCTGCAAATTTCGCGCGTTGAGGGTGGCAGCGGCTTTACCAAACAACGGGTCTTCCAAGCTTGTATGTTGGCTGAACGGACTCCCGTTTGAGAGGAGGAAGTTCGCCCGGTTAAAGATATTAAATGCGGCCGCCTCGAATTTGAGGTTGACGCGCTCCGTGAATTTGAAGTTCTTGGCGAGCGTCATGTCCGCCGCCCACATTCCAGGCCCAGTGAAGGTGTTGCGTCCGAGGTTTCCAACGCAGGCCAAACAGGGCGCTGTGAGTGTTGGGAAGCCGGGAGCCGAGTAGTTAAGGGGGCCTTTGCCGTTAAACACGCCAGAGCTGGTAAGCCCAGGCCAGCCGTTCTCCCAGGTAGAGCGGCTAGGAGAGAAGTTCTGAATACTGCTGTTCGGCCGATCTACGCCCGGGAATTGGCCATCCAGTGTCCACTCGCCGCCAGTATTGATGCAGTTCCGCTGTTATATCCGCTTCGCACAATCGGCACCGGTTACGGAATGCTTGCTCGGACCACTGAAGACGCGAGTAAGGCGACCAGTGAGGTCCGCCCTGGAACGACCAGATGCCATTCAAACTCCAGCCGCCAATAACCTTACCCAAGACGCCCTGCATATTCTGACCCGGTAGCTGCCAGACGTAATTCAATACCAGGCGATGGCGGATATCGAACATGGCATTGCCGCGATCCAGACCAGGATTGTTAGTGTCGGTACTGTACCCGTCCCCACCCGCCGAGCCGGCTGCCGAAGTGGCCGAATCATGCCACGATGATCCGTTGTCAATGGCGTGGCTGTATGTGTAGTTGACATTGAACAATACCCCGTGGCTCGTCTGTTTCCGGACCGATAGCTGGAGACCGTTATAGATTGAGTTGTTGGCGTTTTGCCACTCGCGAAGCACCCCATAGTTCGAGTTCGGAAACCCACCCAATCCAGTTATGGTTTGGCCGAGATTGTTGGTTACCGATACCCCGGCTGGCAGAATACCGCCGATCTGGCGGTTGATCGACTGAGAACGGAAGAGCCTGTGCCCGGCCGTGCCCACGTAGTTTGCTTCTACTACTAACTTGGGCGCGATCTCGCGCTGTAATCCATAAAAGAAGTTGTAGATGTAGGGATCCTTGAGGCCCTTGTGGTGGAACGATTCCAGTCAGGAGTGCCGCGTCGATATTGCTGGCAGCCCACCCTGAAAGGTTACCGGCGGCTTGCGCGCCCACGCCTTGCCCAGGATTTTGCCCGCTCCCTGCTGCGCTGGCGGTGAAGCCCGGCGCTTTTCCGGCGTTGGGCCCGCTCGGACCATAGATGATTGTTCCGGGTATACCCTCAATCGGTCCGACGGCGTTAAACGAGTAGTACGGCAAGTTCCAGCGCGAATTCGAGAGCGGGTTGTATAGAGTGCCCTCGTAGGAAATGCCAAAGCCGCCGCGCATCGAGGTTTTGCCGTCCCCAAACACGTCCCATGCAAAACCTACGCGAGGGCCAAAGTCGTGGTACTGATTGGGTCCGAGGCTGGCCGAGCTGGCAAAGCCGCCCGGACCGCAAATTCCCGCAAGAGTCTGGGTGTTCGGAATTGCCGGATTACAGCCTGGGGTGCCGAGGGGTGCATTGGCGTTCATAACCTGCTGCGCAATAGACCCGCCCGGTCCAGGAATGAAGGTCGTAGCCAGGTTGTTCAATTCGGTGTGGCGCTTATAGAAATCCCAGCGCAAGCCGAGGTTCAAGGTTAGACGCTTTGTGGCCTTCCAGTCATCCTGCAAGTAAGCGCCAACCTCCCAATTCCTCCAGTGCCGTTGGTTGCTAGATAGTGCAGGATTGGGATTAGGGTTCAACGTCTGGTTGGTGCAAGGAACCGCCGTACACAAATCAGGATTCACGCCCGCTGCCTGGCCATCAGGCGCATCCGCCGCGAAAAAGAGAGGGTCGGAAAAGTAATAGTTCGGTCGCGCCACATTGAATACGCTGTTTTCAAGGTTCCGGCGCAGCTCACCTCCGACCTTGAAGTTGTGATTGCCGTGGCTGATCGACACCATGTCGCCGTAAGTGTATTCGTGGTCTTTGAAGAACTGCGGGTACCCGCTGTAGGAACCAAACCCGGTTACGCCGTCAAGAAAGGTGACTTGCGGAACTCCCGGAAGATTGGCGACGATCTGGGTGTTGTTCTGTGTGTATCCGACCTTGAGCTCGTTCAGCACGGTAGGAGAGAAAGTATGCACCCAGCTGAGCTGTCCGTTCTGAAAGTAATTATTGTTGGGATTGGAGAAACCACGCGTGCAGTTCGTATTGCAGTTCAGCCCGCCAAAAGAGTCGGTATTGTGATCATAGTTCATGGACACAAACATGCGATTGTTTGTGTTCCAGTTGTAGTCGATCCGGCCCATTCCTTCGTTACCGTTGAATCAGATTTCCCAAAAGCTGGGCTTGGGCACCGAATATTGCCGTGCTGTTGTTCAGCAGCGGCAACTGTCGCAAGCCGCCCGGCGATATCGGCACGGTGCCAGCCTGAATACCAGGAATGTGCGTGCAGCCTGCAGCCGTCATATTTGCCATGTCGTTCGCCGTAACCCCAAGGACTGGCACGAGTGGCGAAGAGTTGTTAGGGAAAGTATCACCGCAGAGGAATGCGGTGAAATTGCCGGGCGTAGTCGCCGTACCGCTTACGCAAATGTGTCCAGCGTGGTGCCATTCGGCGTTCCGACGACCTGAGGAGCGAAATTCTTATACAGGAGGGCAGCAACAGAATTGGGGCTTCCCGCAATGACGGCCTGCCTCCATTCCGGTGATTCCACTGTGATCGACGCTGGCACGCCTGTGGTCTTGAAGCGATCGCCTTGGTAGGAACCGAAGAAGAACAGTTTGTCCTTGACGATCGGACCGCCGATCGTGCCGCCGAACTGATTAAAACGCAGAGGCGGTCTTGCCGGGCACCCGCCTGATTCATAAAGAACTGGTTGGCATCCATGGCATCATTGCGAAAATATTCCCACAGGCTGCCATGAAAAGCATTTGTACCGGATTTAGTAACCAGGTTGTTGATGCTGCCTGCGCTGCTTCCGTATTGGGCCGACATGTTGAGCTGCAACTGCTGGAACTCCTGCACGGTGTCTTGAATCGGAGTGTTGTTGACGCCACCGCTGAGGTCCTTATTGGAGACGCCGTTGATCAGAAAGCCGTTGAAATCTTCGCGAACCCCGTTGACCACGGTGCCATGCCCGTTTTCCATCATAGTTCCCTGTACGTTGACGGCACCGGGGGCCAGCTGCATCAGGTCGTAAACGTTGCGTCCGTTGAGCGGAAGGTTGGCATCTGGGTGGACGTCAACCGTGGTGGACAACTTCGACTCCTCGGTATTCACCGCTGCGGTTTCGCCCGTGACCTCCACCATTTCGTGGGCCTGTCCCATTTGCATGGCGAAATCCACGCGTTCGGTTGTGCCCGCGTTCAGAACGATATTGTTGTTGGTGAAGCCCTTGAAACCGCGTGGCTTCGACCGAGATCCTGTAGGTTCCGACCGGCAATTCCCTCACCGTATACGCACCGCTACTATTGGTGGTAGTCGTGATCGAAAGGTTTGTCCCAAGGTTGGTCACGACGATCTTGGCGTTGGGGATGGCGGCGCCCGATGGGTCGGTTACGGTTCCGGCGAACTGGCCGTTCTGGACCTGGGCAAAAGCAGCCAGCGCCAGCAGCAAGACTGACAGGCAAACGAGACAGAACCTGAGATTCTTCATTGACTTACCCTCTCGTGCGGAGATGTTTTCTGGAACGAAACATTGAACGAATTAGGCCTAACTCCACGGTTAAAGATTGTTCGCAAGACCAGCTCCCGATTGCTAAATGCGGGCTGTTTCGCCGCATAACAATTCACGGTCAGGACGCCTTGGCGACGTCGAAGAAGCAACTGATATCAATCGCTGCATATCGTGCAGACATAAAGCCATGTGGAACGGGCACGTTGCCGTCCAAACCATACCCACAGTGGCTCAATCGGTTACAGACATTCTGTGAATGGTCGCTATGGTGAACAGTAGACAGTTGTTGACAGGACTCCAGAATTTGGAAGACTGTCATCTCGTATCGCCATAGCAAATAACCAAGGCTATGTGATTATTTGTTGGACTGACGATCAGCGCTGGTTCGCCCGATGCGGGTCTTTGTAAACGGCTCGGGTCGACGGCCTGATGGCGAGCCACTATCCCGCGCCCTTCTTCGATCACCAATTCCTGGTCAGCGGCTTCGGCTTCGACTCGGTCCATTTTGCCCGAAGGCCAACGGACCACGATAGAGTCCACCCGGGTCGCCGTGCCCAGCCCGAAGTGCAGCCGCGGATCGCTGGCCGACTCAAAGCTGGAGTTGGCCCGGACCTCTGCGTTCTGCGTCAACTTACCGGCCTTGATTTCGACCCGCGCGCCGAAGCCATCCCGATTGGAGCGTGTTCCGACGGTCTTGATACGCAGCCAGTGTCCGCTTTTTGCGGTTTCATTGCGCAACAGCACCGGTGAGCCGTCCAGAACGCTAATCAAGAGGTCTTCCTTCCCGCGATTCAGGAAGTCGGCGGTTGCGGCGCCCCGAGCGACATATCGGCGGGCCAGCGCCGCGCCTGAGCTCAATCCAATCTCTTCAAATCTTCCATTTCCGAGATTATGAAACAGCAGCGGACGCTCGGCGTAGGTCACGCCAAACGTGTGCTGGTCGACCTGCGGATTGACGTGCCCGTTGGCGACAAAGATGTCTTTCCAGCCGTCGTTGTCGAAATCCAGGAACTTCATCCCGAAGCCGAGAAAGGGAATGCTTATGGCGCCGAAACCCGCGGGTCCGGCCATATCGGTAAACTGACCGTTGTGGTCGTTGTGATAGAGATTGTTGCTGTCATCCGAGAAATTGGCCTTGGCTATATCGGGCCAGCCGTCATTGTCGTAGTCGGCGGAGTCAATGCCCATGCCGGCCTGCTCCCGTCCGTCGGCGCTGTAAGCGACCCCCGCCTCCACGCCCACTTCCGTAAAGCCCCCTTTGCAATCATTGTGATAAAGCAGGCTGGGCGATGAATCATTGGCTACATAAAGATCAAGGCAACCGTCCAGGTCATAGTCCAGCCAAAGGACGCCCAACTCCGTAGTAGCTGCCGGGATCGATATTCAGCTTTTCAGTCACATCGGTGAAAGTGCCGTCTCCATTATTGTGATACAGACGATCGCGGCCGCCCTTCAATCCGCGAGGCCCGCAGGAAACAGGGATCCCCCGATACTGGCAAAAGGGTCCCACGCCGAACTCGGGCAGATGGTCGAGGTCCAGGTCAACATAGTTCGCTACATACAGGTCAAGATAGCCATCGTTGTCGTAGTCGCCGAACGCAGCGCTGGTTCCCCAGCGGCCAGCGTTGCCCACGCCGGCCTTTGACGTGACATCGGCGAAAGTCCCGTCGTGGTTGTTGTGATAAAGTACGGCGCCGTCCAGATAAGTGATGTAAAGATCCTCCCATCCGTCATTGTCGTAGTCGCCGACAGCGACGCCAAACCCCCAACCGCAATGCGTCAAGCCAGCTTTGGCAGTAACGTCGGTGAAAGTTCCGTCGTGATTGTTGCGGTAAAGCTTGCTCGGGTGGCACTTGCCTGCGCGCAAGTCCTCCAGCGTGGAGCCGTTCACCAGAAAAATGTCCATCCAGCCGTCATTGTCGTAATCAAAGACCGCAATTCCGCCGCACATGGATTCCATGATGTAGCGCTTTTCGAGGCTTCCGCAGGTGAGATGGAAGTCGATGCCAGAGGAACGGCTAACATCAACAAACGAAGCGACGCCGGGTGCAGTGTTTTTAGGTGACGAATGTTTCGCGATGGGTTGACGGCTTTTCACCTGTCGCGGAGACGCAGCTGCAGTCACCCACAGAGCTGCGACCATCAGGCATGCACCAGCCATCAGCAGCGGCAACGGTCGGAAGGGAAGCTTCACTGGACTCGGCCGCTGGCCATTCCTCCGGTTTGAGGCTGAGCTTTTTTCAATTCGTCGAAACGTTGCCATTCCTGACGAGCTTCGTCTGTCTTTCCCGCCTTTTTCAGCGCGCGGGCCAGTTGATAGTGCGGACTTGGATCGGTAGGCTTTAGTTCGGCAGAGCGCCGTAATGGCGATAGTGCGGCCTGCGCATCTCCGTCGAGTAGAAGCGCCTTTCCCAGATCGTAAAAAGCGTCCGCGTTCTGCGGGTTGAGTTGCGTGGCTTTCTGCAGACGCGCGATTGCGGACTTGTAGTCCCCGGTTTCCAGAAGACTGCGACCGAGTTGGTAGAGCACTTCGGGATTCTCAGGCGCGTTCACGATTTCTTTTTCGTATTCCCCGATAGCCTCCTGGTTCCGGCCCAGGCTGGCGTAGGCGAAGCCAAGATGATAATGACCCAGCGGAATTTTGGGATCCAACCGCAGCGCGATCTGAAACTGTTCGACGGCCAGCAGCGTGCGATTTGAATTCTGATAAGCGCGTCCGAGCAGGACATGTGCCAACGGATCGGAAGGCTTGAGCTTGATGGCTTTTTCCAACTCGTCTGCTGCCAGAGGATATTGGTCTTGCTGAAGCTGCACGAGTGCGAGATCGAAGTGAATATCGAAGCGCGCACTGTCGAGTTTTTCGGAGCGCTGCAGCGCCTCCAGCGCCGGACCGTTTTGCCCAGCTTTAAAGTAAGCCAACCCGAGCCAATGCCATAGTTGAGCGTCTCCCGGCCAGCGGGCGACGGCATTACGTCCGATCTCCGCAGCCTGCGCGAGTCGTCCAATTTGCAAGTAGGCGAACAATAAACCCCGGTTGACTTCGAGATTATCTGGCGATAGTCGCTCGAGCTTGCTCGAAATCGGCTGCGGCGCGAGCGAAGTCGCCGGCATCCAGGGCAGCCTGGCCGCTGCGAAGCAAAACTTTTACGCGCGGATCGGGCGACTGAGCGACGGCCACGATCGAAACGATCAATATCAGAAGCAGGCTTGAAGCCAGCCGTAGTGTTCTGCGTCCTCCTGCGTGATGAGACCCAGAGCATCGCCGAAAGCGAACCTGCATGAAACCCCGCTCAGTTGCATCGTAGTCGGTCGCTTAGCGAGGCGCAATTCGGGCGAGGCAGCCCCAAGGTAGGAACCAGAGTTGCGGATGAACACTGGCTATGTTCATACTCCGATCATGACACTCAAAAATGCGGCATTGCTGGCACTGATCGGGACGATTCTGATGACGGCTCTTTTAGTGTGGACGTTCGTCGTCAACTTCCTCAATGTCCTGCGGAGCTTGGTTCCTGCGGTCGTGCTGTTCTCGTCGTTCATCTATGCGTTTGCCTGCTTCAGCGTGGCTGTGTTCTTTTACGTGTTCCATAGAGCGCAGTCTTGATTTTGGCGAGAGTTCATTTTCCCACGGATGGCTCTGGCTTGTGTGACCCGCAGGAAAGCCCCTTGCGCCGGGTTTTGCTGCGCAGAAGGTTCAGGGTTCCCCATCTTCGCGGTTTCGAAAGGTGGGACAGCGCAACCCGCGACCCGCTCTTTACGCTTCCCCCACCCGCATTTAGAATCGAAGGCAAGCCGACGTAGCTCAGTTGGTAGAGCAGCCGATTCGTAATCGGCAGGTCAACGGTTCAAGTCCGTTCGTCGGCTCCAGATTACAGAGATCGCGCCTCTCGAGTGGTTGATGGGGAGGAAGCCCTACCGGGTGTACAATGCCAGCCGTTCCCTAAGGAGTGACTTGGATCGACGGCAACTCCTGCGCGGAATGACAGCACTGGGATTGGCCAGAAACCTCACCCTGCACGACCTCCTCAACGCTCAGAATATCGAAACAGGCGATTCTCTCCTGCCAACGACCAGCGCCAATACTTCGAACCGTGAACGAGACGGGCTTCGCGGCCCCGTAAGGATGTCCGTTGTCAGCCACAATTTTGGCGAAACCGGGACCACAACAGAATATGGCCAGGATGGAAGACTTCTGAGTATTCGTATCAAGAATGCTGACGGGTCCGAGGGGATTACAACCTACACCTACGATGCGGAGGGCCGCCTGGCGAGGGCCACTTATGGCAGGTTGGACGAGCCACGGAATGAGACAGTTTATACCTACGATGATGCAGGAAGGATGCTCGGCATTACGGATAGTGAGAATGGCTTCCGCACAGGCTTTCACTACGACAGCGAAGGTCGAAAGACTGAGACGCAGACCATTCCCCCACGACCCGGAGATTCGAGGGAAGTCGCGGTCGGGGTTGGTGCACTGTTCGAATCGGCAGAAGGCGGCTATGGGCTGAACGACGGGGGCACGGTCACGAGGCGATACGACGATCACGACCTGCCGATCGAATCACAAATTCTAGACGCCGAAGGCAATCTTGTTACTCGAATCACCCGAAGCTACGACTCGAGAGGGCGACTCACGGCAGAACGAATGATTCCGCAGAATTGGGAGATTGGCTTTGCCAAACAAATGCTGGCAAAAGCGCCGGAGGAATACAGGACCGAGGAAGTCCTGAAACAAGTGAGAGAGCAGCTAAAAACGACGCTGAAAGCCTTCAATCAGAACACCGAGAAGTCCTACACCTATGACGCCCAGAACCGGATAACCGGAACGCACCTGCAGTCCAGCCTTTGGAGCCAAGACACCACGACCGAGTATAACGACCAAGGCGACATTATCGAACAACGGGAAACCTCTACTCACTCGTTCGTGGGGAGCCCGATTTTCGCGTTTCGTTTCATCAAGACGAAGCTGGAAGCATTGTCCACGACAAGCCACAGTCGGACTGGCCTGCCCAGCCTGATTCAGTTGTCCTCGGTTACCGGGTTCGTTACACATACGAGTACGACAGCCAGGGGAATTGGACGGAACAGACCACGATCCTCCAAGACGGCCCGACTTCTACAACTCGCCGCAAGCTTACTTACTACTGAGGTTTTTTCTGTGCACCTTCAGCAGCGACAGCGATCAGTGCACTCAACTGCCCTCGGTCGCGGTATCGACGTGCGCCTTCATTGTCGACATCGCATCCCTTCTTACACTTTTGCACCATGGGCGCTGCAAGTTATCTCCCAAGATTCCTGTGAAGCGCACTTTGTGCTTGCCAAGCGCGCGCAAGCTTCCGATAATAAAGCAGAAATTCCCTAACCGTGTACCGATACAGTCGAGCGGACCTGCTTCGCATACTGCGGATCACGGCGCGTCAGTTGGCAGGTTGGGAAAGAGCCGAACTGGTAGCCGCCGCCGAGACCTATTCGTTTTTTGATCTCCTGCAAGTCAAGAAAGTTCGTGACCTGTGCGCCCGCAAGGTGCGCCCCGTGGTCATCCGGCAATCGCTCGAGGCCATGCAGAAGCAAGTAGCAGGGATGGACAATCCCCTGCTTGAGGCTAGCGCCTTTAGTACGGGTGGACATCGAGTGGCTTTCCGGCATCAAGGCAAAGTGGTGGAACCCATCGCCGGACAGTTCATGTTCGATTTCTCTCCCGAAGAGAGAGTCGTGGTCAGCACGCCCATCGCGACCGCGAGACCTGAACCGTCATCGGCGGACGTAGCCGAGCTTTTTGCCCGCGGCATTGCGCTCGAGGAAGATCCCAGCAACCAGGCGCAAGCCATTGCGACTTACGAAAAGGTTTTGGAACTCGATCCCGACCACGCCGCGGCACATATCAATCTGGGCACGCTTCATTACAATCGGCAGGAATATGCTCTGTCGGAAAAACATTACCGGCGCGCCATCGCAGTGGACCCGCGCTATGCCCTCGCCTACTTCGATTTGGGCAACGTGCTCGACGAAACCGGGAAGGTGGCGGAAGCCATCAAGACCTACAATACTGCTCTGCAGCTTGCACCCACTTATGCTGATGCCCACTACAATCTCGCGCTCGCCTACGAGAAAGTTCGAGAGCCACGCAAAGCCCTGAAACACTGGCGCGCCTACGTGAAGCTCGATACCACTGGTCCGTGGTCGGTCCATGCCCGCAATCAAATCCAGCGCATTCTGCAAGCCGACGGACTGAAGCTGGTGTACAGCAGCAAGAACTGACTCTCTTTCCATCCTTCCGAAACTACAGCTAACTAAGTGCTAGAATTTCTGGTTGCGAGTTTCTCCGCCGAAGGAACTTTATGCCTGAGACCACCCTGCAAATTCCATCGCCGACCCCTCTGACCTCCTTCACCGAAGACGAAATTCTCTTTCGTGACAACATTCAGCAGTTTGCCGAAGAGAAGGTGCGTCCGCTGGTGAAGGAGATGGACGAGAAGGGGATCTTCGAGAAAGATCTGATTCACCAATTCTTTCAACTCGGGCTGATGGGGATTGAAATTCCAGAGCAATACGGTGGCGGCGGTGGCAAGTTTTTCGAAGCGATCGTGGCAGTGGAGGAACTTTCGCGCGTGGATGCTTCCGCCGGCGTCGTGGTGGATGTGCAGAACACGCTGGTCAATAACGCCTTGCTGCGCTGGGCAACCGAAGAGCAGAAAAAACGTTATCTTCCGCGGATGGCGACGGACACTTGTGGCGCCTACGCGCTGAGTGAAGCCGGCTCAGGCTCTGATGCCTTCGCGCTGCAAACCAAGGCCGAACTCAAGGGCGGAGACTATGTTCTCAACGGCCGCAAGTTATGGATCACAAATGGGAAGGAAGCTGGCTTGTTTGTGCTCTTCGCCACCATCGATGCGGCGGCGGGCTACAAAGGGATCACCGCGTTTCTCATAGAGAAAGACTTTCCCGGCTTCACCGTGGGCAAGAAAGAGGACAAGCTGGGAATTCGCGCGTCGTCTACCTGCGAATTGATTCTGGAAGACTGCCGCGTGCCGAAGTCCAATGTGCTTGGCGAAGCGGGCAAGGGTTACAAGATAGCGATTGAGACCTCTAAACGAAGGCCGGATCGGCATCGGGGCGCAGATGGCCGGAGTGGCCCGCGGCGCCTGGGAGTACGCAGCGAAGTATGCGCTGGAGCGCAAGCAATTTGGGAAAAGCATCGCTGAGTTCCAGGGCATCCAGTTCCAGATCGCGCAGATGGCGACGGAGATCGAAGCCGCCAGATTGATGGTCTACAACGCCGCCCGCATGAAGGACGCGGGTGTCCCGTTCGTGAAGGAAGCGGCCATGACCAAGCTGTTCTGCTCGCAGGTGGCCGAGCGCGTGACTTCCCTCGCAATCGAAATCTATGGTGGATACGGCTTTACCAAGGACTATCCGGTGGAAAAATACTGGCGCGACGCCAAGATCGGGAAGATCTACGAGGGCACATCTAATATGCAGCTGGCGACCATCGCGAAGCTGGTCTTGGGCGGAAAGTAGGACCCCGAACTCCCAATGGCGGGGCCAGTGTGAGTCGCCAACCCCTTGTCGTTGGAGGGATTGCAGGCTCCCAGTCACCTCAGTAACACATCTGCGTTACCCATAAAGTGCAGCAAGTTGCACCTGCGGCCCTGTCAGGGCGTCGCAAATCCAGCCTAAGTTCATTCCTTGGAATGATTTAAAAAACGCGCTCCCGTTGGAGTGCAAGCTGCAATCGACAGTCTGCCCGATAGTAGGGCGCTGATCGAGGTGCTACGTGGTGAACTTGATGGTCAACAAGGCAGTCGGGAAGCCGAAGCATACCCTGCTTCCGTTGCTCACCGTGCTTTTTCTCATTTCCTATGGCCTGCTGACCATGCTGGTGGTGGAACAAGGACGGACGATTGACTCGCAGAAATTTCTTATCCGGCAACTGTTCACTGACAGTGGCGAATTGTCGGCCCTAAAAGGCAATGCAGTTCAGAAGCATGATGCCGAAGCTCAGGCCCAGGCTGAGGCAAAGGCTCACTCCCAGGCGCAAGCTCCTTCGTCCCAGGTGACCCCGCGAGGTAACGCCAAGAGCGACCGCAGTACCGGAAAGGTTCGGAGATCGGCCCCGCAGAAGCCGCCCCAGGTTACTTCCGACACGGCGGACGAACGCAGAGCTCTGGTTTCCATCTGAATTCGGGGCTAGGCGAATCCCCATGAAAGCTCTGGCGACATTATTGTTGTCGTTGTCTCTGCCCGGTTCACAGGTAATCCCACCCCTACAGTCCCCGGTAGGTCGAACCGTCATACCGGCAACCCCGCAGAGGCGGACGCTGGTACTTTGCACAAAACGGCCATGCGGTCTATTGCTTACGGTCCGGTCAAAGTTGTGCCCCAGCCGCAGGGTGGCATACAGCGAGTCGCCACCTTCTGCCAGGGCACCAAACCTATGGTTCCGCTTATGGATTAGCCGTGGACGGTCGACTTCAAGGCTCTGAGTCGCCCTCTCGGATCACCTGCAGACTATTTGATATCGTGATGTTCCCGCGCCCACTTCTCCGCTTCGTCAAGCTCTTTCAGAGCTGCGTCGATATGGGTCATCGCAGTATACCTGTGACCGCCCCATCCAGCACCAGCTTTGGCCAGATCGCTGCGCGCACTTTGCAGAGAGCGCTTTGCCGATTCGACTTCAACGGGCACGTCCTTTTGGGGAGGTTCCGGAAGCAAAGAGACGGTAGGTACCATAATCATCGTCAGCGTAAGTAGGATTAGGGTAGCGATTTTCATGTTTTCCTCCTACGGACTTTATGACGGACGACAGCTTAACCTAGCTCACTTTTCGCTCGCGAGAAGGCTCCTTGCCACTCCCGAGCGGTATCGCTGGACTCCAATTGTCAATCTGCTTCTGTGCTTCTTCTTTTGTGATTCCGTACCTCTCTTGAATCTTGCCTACTAGTTGATCTTGCTTGCCCGCAATGATGTCCAGGTCATCGTCCGTAAGCTTGCCCCACTTTTGCTTGACCGATCCCTTGAACTGATGCCACTTGCCTTCTACCTGGTCCCAATTCATAGCATCCTCCTAGGTTTGGTGATCAAACTCTTGTATCTGAGTAGCCAGCGATTATAGGACGCACAACTTTGCCTTCAATACACCCTAGACCGTAGTCGTCTGAGGAAAAGCCAGTACCGCGAAACTATCCCGAGCGAGAAAAGTAATCGTGGTGGGCGGAACTGGTTTAGAGCATTCCGAGACAGGCGTCAGCCGCTTGCTGATCAAAGCGGAAAGCCAAGACGATGGAAAAATCTGGTAGGCGCGGCAGGAATCGAACCTGCAACCGTCGGATTAGAAATCCGATGCTCTATCCGTTTGAGCTACGCGCCCATTTTCTGACTCAATTGTAGTTAGCCATCAGGTGACGTCAACGTCTTTGCAGATTCACAGCAGAATAGCAGAGGGCGCGTCCCCGATTAGGGTTTCCGGATGCTTCATCGGCGTCCACCGCTTGAGTTCTTATTATCAACTTATCAATCCGCGATTAAGCGATTTTGCCGGGGAATCTTCCTTGGTTGCGAAGTCCGTGGAATCGCTTCTTCACAGGTGCGGGACGATTGCGATCTTCAGTTTGTGCCTTAACCTGAAGCGGCGGGAAGCGAAACCTACTGACGCAACATTGGCGTAAGGAATTTCGCACACTTCACCCAGCGTACTATACAAAACCCTCGGAATTCGGACCGCCGCATCGTTCTTACATCTTCCAAACACGGAACGAGATTCACATCCTTTCTTGCTTTTTGATTTCCCCACTTAGCCTCCATCCAGGAGGCTTCACCATGAAAAGACTGCTCCATGCTCTAGCGATTCTCGCAACTCTAACAATCACACTGTCAGCGCACAACCGCGTCTGGGCTGACGGTCCTGACCCCTGGCCAAAGTCCGCAACCTCCCAACCTCTCATCGGCCACTGATTCTTTTTGACTGGCCGCCGAAAGCTGCGCTATGCTTCCGGCGGTCGGTCAACCATGAGCATTCTGCAGTATTCGTTGTGGCTTTCCGCTGTGGTCCTGTTGAGCGTAATTGGATACAGGATTTGGAGCCGACGGCTCTATCGTGACTATCCTCTTTTCTCTGCGTACATTGTCGCGCAACTGATCAGATTTCCGGTCGTCTTCTATTACTACCAGTACTACTACCAGTTGGGGTTTCTTAAAACCTATCGTCACGTTTACCTCTATGCGGAGACGATAGATGCAGTGATCAAATTCGGAGTGATTTGTGAGCTTTTCTCCAGCCTCTTCCGACCCTACGACGGAATTCGCTCATGGGTGTCTGTCATATTGCGTTGGGCCAGTGTGATCTTCCTGTTGGTCGCTGTTCTTGTGGCTGCCGCAAGCACAAGCTACGATTCTGAAACGTTCCTGGCACGCTTCTATGCCATGGAACGCAGCGTCGAGATAGTGCAGGGAGGACTATTGTTCCTTATGTTTGTCTTGTCCTCATCGCTGAGTCTGAAATGGAAACCACACGCGTTCGGAATTGCTTTAGGCTTTGGTGTCGTCACCAGTGTGAATCTCGCCGCCTTTACTCTCCGCGCAAGGTTAGGAATCGGTAGCCGTGACATTCTCTCGTTGATTTCCAGCGCAGGATATAACTGCGGTGTCTTGGTCTGGCTCGTCACGCTGTATGCGGGCCAGCCTGTTCGTCAACTAGTTCGGACTGTTCCTCATTGGGACGTGGAATCTTGGAACCGGGCACTTGGGGATTTCCTGCGACGCTGATTACGTCAATTGCCAGACTCGCGGCTGTCGCACCGCTGCTTTGCAAACATTTGGTTCTCCCAACTTCAAATTCCTGACAGTTACGAACACCTTGCCGACCGGTGCAGCAATCGGCAATATTGAACCTACCAGTTCGGGGTGCTGGGTTGTGATTGCAAGCCGGCTTCTCGTCGGTAAATAAGTGCGATGTACAATTTCTAAATACTCCGGCCGATTTGATTTCTCCGAGAGTAGCTGCTTCGTTGACTTACCGGCAGCCGTGAGCCTACCATGCTCATCCAACGCAGATCGCACTCAGTTTAGGCCACAGCGCTTCTTCATCGTCACATGCTAAAAATGGAAACCCACATTCGCGGCGATGTGATTGTTCTGGAATGCGCGGGACGCCTGGTGTTTGGCGACGAGGCAGCCGCTTTCCGTCAGAGAATAAAGAACATCCTGATGGGAACGCGCAAGATTATCGTGAACCTGAACGGCGTTGAGTATGTCGACAGTGGAGGCCTGGGGACGCTGGTCGGAACGCTCGCCTCAACCCGAAACCAGCACGGTGAGATCAAACTGGTTCGTCCCACCAAACGAGTGGCGGATTTGCTCCGGCGGACCAGGCTGGACATGGTTTTCAAATCATACGAGACTGACGACGATGCCGTTGCTGCCTTCGGGGAGACCAGCCAGGCCGCAAACACCCCAAAACCCCACGAGCCTACTTAGCATCGAACGAGACTAGCGTCCCTACGTGGAAAAGGTCGTTGAGCGGACAATTGACGGAAGAACACATCGTCTCCCGCAGAACGACGTCAAACAATTAACAATTCAGGAGGTCGAATTCAAATGGAAGCTGTCACTGGGGTATTTTACTCGCGATCCGACGCGGAGGGCGCCGTCGAGAAGTTGCGTGCTGCCGGCCTGAAGCCAGATAAAGTCACATTATTGACTCCTGGAAAGACAGACAAAATCGACAAGGAGTTGGAGTCGGTCCCCCTGGTGGCGGCGGAACAATCTGGCATGGGAAAGGCAATCGGAGGCGTAGTGGGTGCGGCCGCCGGGTTGTCGGGAGGTCCATTGCTTGCCGCCTTTCTACCAGGCGTTGGACCAATCATGGCGGTCGGCCTGTTGGGCGCGGCAGTTCTCGCGGCGGCGGGAGCAAGCGTGGGAGCGGTCGCAGGCGGGAAGCTGGAAAATTCAATGACCGAGGGACTCCCGGAGGACGAATTGTTCGTCTACGAAGACGCGTTGCGCAAGGGACGCAGCGTAGTGATTGCTCTTACCGAGCAGCGAAGCGATGCCGCGCGTCTCCGTGAGCTGTTAAAAGCAGAAGGCGCTGAAGCGATCGATGCTGCCAAACAACAGTGGTGGATCGGCTTACGTAGTGCCGAGCAGGAGCACTATTCGAAGTTCAGTAGAAACTTCAGCGATGATGAGAAGTTTTATCGGCTTGGCTTCGAAGCCGCTCTGCATGCCAGAACGCGCTGCCAAGAATATGATCAGGCCTTGGCTGAGATGACCGCAGCCATCGAGGAACTCCAGCGCCAATATCCTGGCGCGGAAGTTGCCGAACCTTTTCGCCGTGGATACGAGCGTGGCCGCGAACACTATCAGCATCTCTGCGATGAATCACGAGCTGCTTAGAGAGACCCAGCAGGCGCAATGCACAAGGATGCTTTGGCCGGGCCGTAATATGCGCTTGGCACAACTTGCTCGGGTAACCAGAAGACATGTCCTGAATCTAACTTCATAGTGTCCTCATTCCTCGCCGGAACTGCTCAGTTCTCTAAGAAAATATGTGCATGCCAATTCCAGGGAGAAGACTGCTTGTGCTGTTCGGGCTCTTGGTGGCGGCCATGCTGTTGGCAAGCTGCGGCGGGGCAACGTCTGCAGCGACCCAGACTGGGGGAAGCGGAGGTGGTTCCGGTAGTGGCGGCGGAAGCGGCTCCGGCAATGGCGGCAGTCAAAGCTTGGCGTGCAATGTCATGAGCCTGGGCCAAGGGGCAAGCCTGAACGGATTCCGGCCTTTTACCAGGAGCAATCTCTGGAATACAGACATTTCGGGCGCGCCTGTGGATCCGAACTCAGATGCGATCATCAATTTTATTGGTCCGACCATCGGGCTGCATCCGGATTTCGGTGCGGGCCAGTATCAGGGGTCGATTATCGGTATTCCCTACTCGATTGTCGGCGGAACGCAGAATCCCGTGAACATTAGCTTCACCGCCTACGGCGACGAAAGTGACCCCGGACCGATGCCAGTTCCGGCCAACGCCCAGATCGAGGGCGACCCCACTCCCGGAAATGGCGACCGGCATGTCCTGGTGCTGGACAACAGCAACTGCTTCCTCTACGAACTGTACAGCGCTTACCCGAACAATGACGGAAGCTGGAACGCCGGTTCCGCCGCGATCTGGGATTTGCTCGCCGACGAGCAGCGTCCATGGACCTGGACTTCCGCTGATGCGGCTGGCCTTCCGATCTTCCCGGGCCTCGTCCGATACGACGAAGTTGCCAGTGGACAAATTCCGCACGCGATTCGTTTCACGCTGCAGCAGAGCCAGGCGGCGATGGTTCCACCGGCTTCGCACTGGGCGGCGAACTCCAGCAACACGCTGGCTGCGCCCATGGGGATGCGCTTACGGCTGAAAGCGAGTTACGACATTTCGTCAGTTTTCTACCAATGTTCAAGTCATCCTGACAGCCCTTAAAAAGTACGGCATGATCATGGCCGACAACGGCAGTTCCATGTACATCAGCGGCGCGCCCGACGACCGTTGGGACAACAACGACCTGCACAATTTGGGCCAAGTGCCGGCGTCGGCGTTCGAAGTTGTGCAGATGAACCCGATCTACACTGCGTCCAACGTACCCCAGGGGTCGGCACCCGGCATCGCCAGCTTCACGGCGAGTTCCTCCAGCGTTGCGTCTGGCACAGCGTCACGCTTTCGTGGAATGTAAATGGCGCTTCTTACCTTATTGTTTCGCCGGGTCCGGGAGCAGTGCGCGGCAATAACGTAAGTGTCAGCCCAACCCAAACCACGACATATACCCTGTTCGCCACCAACCAATACGGACGTAGCAGTGCCTCCGTCATGGTCACTGTGCATTAGTTCGGCTGCATCTTCTCTGCCTTATACTGCGCCGTACATCGCGGATGGCGATGCCAGCTTCATCTCGTCTCGCGTACATCGATTGGATGCGTGGGCTGGCTTGCGTTTGATGTTCCAGACCCATTGCTACGACGCATGGCTGGGCGGCGATGCTCGCAAGACCACATTTTTTATGTGGTCACAATTGGGCGGGACGCTGCCGGCTCCACTCTTCCTTTAGCAGGCATCTCATTTGCGCTCGTGACCGACAAGCTGCATCGGAAGGGCTTTCCGGCCGTCTCAAATCGCTCGCACCACGATCCGTCGCGGCGCCGAAATTTTTGCATTGGGACTGCTGTTCCGACTCCAGGAATATCTGATTGCCTGGGGATGGGCTCCTGTGGAGCGATCTGTTTCGAGTCGACATCCTGAATACCATTGGCGTTTCCATGATGCTGATGGGAGCGGTATGCGGGCTTGTCCTATCGCTCGTCTCGTCTCTCGGCCAAGGGTTTCGTGCTCGGTCATCGCTAGGAGTAACCGCACTCGGTATTGCGCTGGGGGTTTCTCTCCTGACGCCTCCGCTTTGGACCACATGGCGACCGCGATGGCTGCCCTGGCCGCTGGAGTCCTATATCAATGGGGTACATAATCTGGACCAGCCACAGCCCTGGCTGTTTCCGATTTTTCCCGTGGGCTGCTTTTGCGTTCGCGGGCTTGGCCGTCGGCTTTTTTCTGCTGAGCGATTGGGGACGCGAGCGTGAAGCCGTTACGTTTGTTCTGGCGGGCGTGGGCGGGATTGGTCTGACTTACGTGGCGCACTGGTTGGATTTGCGAGGACCTCAAATTTACCCGGTGTACGACTTCTGGCACACCAGCCCGAATTTTTTCCTGATCCGCGTAGGCCTGCTGATGATGATTCTCTCGGCAGCTTACGCCTGGTGCCGCTGGGGCGCGGGACAATGGGGATTCAGTCCGCTAGTGCAGATGGGGCAGACTTCATTGCTGGTCTATTGGGTGCATATTGAGTTTGTGTACGGACGTTTCTCCATCCTGCCCAAACGCGTAGTTGATATTCGTACTGCTTCGCTGGGACTGCTGACGATTTTTCTCTCAATGTTGCTGCTCTCACTATTGCGGACGAATCTGAAAGGGCGCGGTGAGGGAGTGTGGAGGTGGTTCCGCGAACCGTTGAGAGCAAACTGATTTTCAATCCGCCGATGAAATCTGGCGGATCGCATTCTCCACCAGCTTCAGTCCGATCGCCCAACGTTGGCGGGCCTGGGGCTCGTCATCCCCATAGCCGAATAAATAACAGGTGATGTAGAAGCCGTCCCTCACTTCCGCCGCTTCATGGTAATAGCAGCGGCGGATCAGGAATTCGGCGGCGGCGGGAATCTCAGGGACTCGCTGCAATAGCTTAGTTAGTCTCTTTGCCAGTTGCTCATGTTGGGGAAAGGAAAAGCGCGGCTGTTCCTGCGAAAAGACAAGATCGATGTAGGAAGCAAACTTCCATGCCGCCCCGAAAATCTCTTCCTCAGGGTTCAGCTCCGTGCTGCACCAGGCATCGCATTTCGCAGTCTCGAGAATGCTCGCGGGCGAGTTAATGGCCGACAGAAATTCGCCGAGCTCCGGAATGCGCTGTGCTTCGTCAACTTTGAGCAGCAGTTCCGGGTGACGTTTCAGGTCGTAATACTGCGGGCCGCCATCGCTGGCAGCCCACGGCAATTCCAGTATCTCGTCTTGTGCGCCTAGTTCGACGGCGAAGTCGACTTCCACGTCAGCATCCAAGCGATCAAACTAGTGGGCCGGCGCGGGCTGCGGCGTCGTGCCGGGGCGGCGCGAAATTCACCTTGGGCACTACGCGAGACCCTTCGGTCGCCGTGAAGTAAGCCTCGTTGGGCTTGAAACCCGCCCAGCGGGCAAAGATGTTGTTGGGAAAGTGCTGAATGTAAGTGTTGTAGTCTTGCAAGGCATCGTTGTACCGCTTGCGCTCCACCGCGATGCGGTTTTCGGTTCCCGCCAACTCATCCTGCAAACGCATGAAATTCTCGTTTGATTTCAGCTGAGGATAGTTCTCCGAGATCGCCAACAGGCGGCCCAGAGCGCCGTCCAAAGCCTGGTTGGCCGCAATTTTGTCCGAAGGCGTTCCGGCGGAAAGCAATGCAGAGCGCGCTTTGGCGATGTCCCCGAAGACTGTCTGTTCCTGCTGGGCGTAGCCTTTTACCGTCTCGACCAGGTTGGGAATGAGGTCGGCACGCCGTTGCAACACAATGTCAACCTGCGACCACGCTGCCTTCACAGCCTCGTTCTTGGTCACGAGTGTGTTGCGGACGCCTACGTATTGCATGAAGGCGAACAACGCAATCACTACCAGGACAATAATTACGATCAAGCCTTTGCTCATGGTCTTCTCCTGAGAACAGGAATCTTACACTTACGAACTGCTGGGTTCGGCCGAATCCAGAATTGTATCTACTGCCGTCGTTATGCGCTGAACCGCTTCCAAATAGCGCGCAAAAACATCTTTCACATTGAATTGTTTGCGATCCGCCTTGTGTTCCCGAATATCGAGCAACTGCAGGAATGCGGACGGATCAAATTGAATGCGAGTGGTTAGCGCCTGCAGTACCTCACGTTTTGAATGTGGAGCAACTTCTCCGAGCGCGATGAGCGCGTGCCGGAACAGAGTGGCGAAAGCTGATAATGAGCCCAGCAGCAATTCCCAAAGCCGGCGCTCGTTGCCTGCATGCAGCAGCAGACGCTCACGCAAGAGGATCAGCTTCTCGCGCAATTCATACTCCAGCTGCGCCCGGTGCAGATGCATGGGGATACTCAGGCCACTTAGCGGATCATCACCGAAGAGCACGCGATGGCGTTGTTGCATATCGAACAGCTCGATAGAAAATACGTCCGCTGACCGTTCCAATTCTTCGCGAGTCAGGACGAGCGGGGCATGACGCTGCTTCCGGCTCCACCATTCCACCGCCGGACCCAAGGCGGCCAGCTTGGCAAATGAAGTCTCGCGCAGGATGCAAAGCAGGTTTACGTTGGAGAAATCGTCATGAAATTCTCCCGTTGCGGCGGAACCATAGAGCACCACGCTCTGGAGATTCTCGCCCGCGGCTTGCCGCAACCGGCCAACGAACTCGTCGATCTGTTTTTCCGGAACCATGGCATACCTCGCTTGACAGAACTACCAGCTACCGCTGGCGCCGCCACCGCCTGAACTGCCCCCGCCAAATCCTCCAAAGCCTCCACCGCCGCCTCCGAACCCGCCCCCTCCGCCGTAGCCTCCGCCCACGACCACCGCCGCCAAAAAGAAGGAACCAGAAAAGTACGTTGCGCAGCGGAGTAAAAAGCACGAGCAAAATAATGATGGCGAGAACTACCAGTCCGCCCGGCGACATGCCTCTGCGGGTCTGACCCGCGGCTCTGCTGGAGCTTGAGGACGAGCACCTGTCAGCGTGACGCCGGCGTCCTGCGCGATGACGTCGGCCACGCGGCTCGTCATCAGTATTAGAGCGCTGTTGTAGTCGCTCTGCCGCAGATAGGGTACCGCCTCGCGTCCGAAGCCACCGACCTTGCCGTCCGGCAGGATCGGTTCCAGGCCGTAGCCGACTTCGATCCGGTACTTGCGGTCCTTTACCGCCAGCAGAATCAGCACGCCGTGATCGGTGGATTTGCTCCCAATGCCCCATTTCTTGAAAAGATCGACGGCATAACTATCAATGTCTGAGCCGTCGAGCGAATTGATGGTAACTACCGCAATCTGGGCATGGGCTTTCTGATCGATCTGCTGGCAGATGTTGGTGAGTTGCGCAATTGTGCTCGGCTCGAGGACGTGGGCGAAATCGTTGACGTAGCCGGTGGGTTGTAGTTGCGATACTGGCTCCGCACCCAGGGCAAGTGCCAGCCCCAGTATCAAAAACGTGAGAAACGCAACTTTTATCCACGACTTCATTTGCCGGATGATTGTATCGGATCGATGTAGGTGCGGGCGTCTCGCCCGTGCGAGTCAGGCCTCGGCTGTCCGGATTTCAAACTAGAACTTCCGCAAGAATTCCACCACCTGGTGCTCAGCCCAGTGGCCGTCATTTCCGTCTGGCTTCGCAAGAAATGAGCAGTGGCCACCATCCGCGGTTTCGATGAAGGTGATATTGGGATTGGCAAGAATCTGCGTTCGCGTTTCCGGAAGGATTCGGATGAAGGGATCATTGGCCGCGTGCAGAATGAAGGTCGGAACGGCAATGCGGCCCACAACATTGGCGGCGGCAGCACGAGCGTAATAATCAGCCGCCCCTTCGAATCCGCAATAGTAGGCGGTGATTTTGTCGTCGAACTCGCGCAAGGTGGAGACACCCCGCAGACGCAAAGGGTCGAATGTATCAGGGAAGAGCCTTGCCTTAGCCCGCAGCCGGCGGCGCAGTTTCCACATGAAATAGTATTCGTACAGACGATTGCTGCTCAGATGCAAGGCATCGGCAGAGGCCGCCAGATCCATTGCCGGACATACGGCGGCGACGGCGCGAAACTGGGGCGGTCCCTCTTTTCCCCACTCGCCCGCCAGCTTCAATACTAGATTCCCACCCATGGAGAATCCGGCAAGTGCGAAACCAGAAATTTGGTCGCGCTCAATCACGTTTTGAGCGACGGCGGCCACGTCCCGAGAAAGTCCCGAGTGATAAAGAGTAGGAGCAATGCCTTCCGTGCCGCCGCAATTGCGTTGATTCATGCGTACGACATTCACTCCGGCAGCCAGGCCTTTTGAAGTGACCCCAAGCATATATTGCGATTCACTCGATCCCTCCAGACCATGCACCACCACGACCGTCAGCGCATTCCGGCGATCAGCCTGCCAGTGGCAGTGACATAGGACCTTCACCCCCGGCTCAACCTCAACCAGGCGCTGCTCGGCTGGGGGCAGAACAATTCGTCGAGGTAAGAAAAAATTAGCGAGAGTCTGACGATGTCCGCCGCGCAGGCCAGGGCGCGGCAGAAAAGACTGGACTAAAGTTTGCGAAGTCCCCACACTTTGATTTTAAATGGAGTCAGCGCCAGGTGCGGACCAAAGCGAAGGAGCCTGAATATGCCGATTTTTGAGTACGTCTGTCAAGCTTGCGATCACGAATTCGAAGCTCTCCTGTACGGCAGTGATAAGCCAGAGTGTCCGAAGTGCCATGGCAAGAAATTGAGCCCTCAGTTGTCGGTCTTTGCCGTGGCTGGCAAGGGCTCCTCGACATCCGCAAGCACAACGGGATCCTGCGGTTCATGCGGCGATCCCCGAGGGCCCGGCGCGTGCTCGCTTCCCGATTACGACTGAGACAGCTTTCCCATCTGCCCCTAGGAATATCCTCAAATACATGTTAAGAAACGACTACCCGGTTGTAACCGAGTCCCTGTGACCGCGGTAAGTTTCGCTCTGATCGCAATCCCCGTACTATCACGGCAGTCTTCTCGGAGGCGGCATGGATCGTCGTCGCAATCCTCGGGTTACTGCTTTGTTGCCGGTTTGTGTCTGGGGCATGGACGCGCACGCATTGCCTTTCATGCAAGCAGCCACGGTTCGAAATATCAGCAGTAGCGGTGCCGTGATTCAGGGTCTCTGCCGTCAGATTAGACCGGGCGAAATCCTGGAGGTACAGTTTGGCGACGAAAGAGCGCAATTCCGCGTGGTCTGGTCGGGAGCCCTGGGATCGCGGAGAGAAGGTCAAATCGGCCTGGAGCGCCTGATTTCCGAGCCCTGTATCTGGGACCTGAATTTGTGCCACTGCAGTCAATTGATGGCGGAAGGCTAAGAAGTACAGACTTCGGACCTCGGACTTCGGACCTCGAACTCCGAACCTCAGACCTCGGACTTCGGACCTGAGACCTCGACCTAGGACCTCAGGCCTAGGCTCTCTTAACCTCAGATCGCTTCGACCTCCGCTGTTTGCAGAACGAACCCGGGTTCCACTATCCTGCCCATTCCTGTTCGGCATTTGTGGGAACCACTTGAGGGACGAACCATGCGGGTTCTGCTACTTGTCCTGGCGTTAGTTTCGGTACTCGTGAGCTCAGCGATTCCGCAAATTCAGCACACGCTTAGCCTTATGCCGATGCCAGCTGATGTGCAGATGGGAACCGGGCAACTTCTGATTGATCCGTCCTTCTCGGTCGCGATTACCGGCCACACCGACGTGAGGCTTCAGCGCGCGGTCGATCGGTTTCTTAGCCACCTTCGCCGCCTAACCGGCATGCTTCCCTTGGACATGAAACCAGCCGATTCTCCCAACGCGACTCTGCTGATTCTGAGCGGAACCGGAGGGAAAGACATCGAGGAGCTGGGCGAGGACGAATCCTACAAGCTCGAAATCAGCAATTCTGGCGCGAAGCTCAGTGCGGCGACCACCCTCGGCATCATGCGCGGGTTGGAGACATTTCTTCAGCTGGTTGAGATCACTCCCGACGGCTTTGCCGTGCCCGGCGTTGCCATCCAGGACAAACCACGTTTTCCATGGCGGGGACTGATGATCGATGTAAGCCGCCACTTCATTCCCCTCGAAGTGCTCAAGCGCAATCTGGACGGAATGGCGGCGGTGAAGCTCAATGTATTTCACTGGCATTTGTCGGACAACCAGGGCTTTCGCGTTGAGAGTAAGAAGTTTCCCAAGCTCCAGGGACTTGGATCCGATGGCCTGTATTACACCCAGGATGAGATTCGCGATCTGATCGGGTATGCGGGCGACCGCGGCATCCGCGTAGTCCCGGAGTTCGATATGCCGGGGCATAGCACAGCGTGGTTCGTGGGTTATCCCGAACTCGCCAGCGGGCCCGGCCCGTATGCCATTGAACGCCAGTGGGGAATATTCGACCCGGCGATCGATCCTACACAGGAGCGCACTTACAAGTTCCTGGATGAACTGATTGGCGAGATGGCCACTCTTTTCCCTGATCAGTTCTTTCACATCGGTGGAGATGAAGTGAATGGCAAGCAGTGGGACGCCAATCCCAAGATCCAGGCCTTCATGCGTCTCCACGACCTGAAGAATAATCAAGACCTGCAAGCCTACTTCAACAAACGTGTGCAGCAGATCGTCACCAAGCACGGAAAAACAACCCTGGGTTGGGACGAAGTCCTGCATCCCGATTTGCCGAAAAGCATCGTTATCCAATCGTGGCGAGGGCAGGATTCCCTGGCAGCGGCGGCCAAGCAAGGCTACCGCGGATTGCTCTCGTACGGTTATTACCTCGATCTGATTTGGCCGGCTTCGCGACACTACGCGGTCGATCCTATGAGCGGCGCTGCGGCTAATCTAACTCCAGAAGAGAGCCAACGCATCCTCGGCGGCGAGGCGTGTATGTGGTCGGAGTATGTTTCTCCAGAGAACATTGACTCGCGCATTTGGCCTCGAGCAGCAGCCATCGCGGAAAGACTCTGGTCGCCGCAGAATGTAACCGATGTGAATTCGATGTATGCTCGTTTGGACGAGATCAGCCGCCGTCTTGACTGGCTCGGCCTGACCCACAACTCGAGTTATGCCCTCATGCTCCGCCGGATTGCGGGAACCGACGACATCTCCAGCCTTCGCGTGCTGGCCGATGTGGTGGAACCGGTAAAAGACTACACGCGTGAGGAAACGGCTCCGGCTGTTCCTACGAGTGCTACACCATTGAATCGGCTGGTTGATGCGGTCCGTCCAGAGAGCACGACAGCACGGCACTTCACGGAGTTAGTGGACGCCTTACTGGCGGGCCAGGCCTCCCCGGAGACCAAGGCTGAAATGATCGCTCTGCTCCACCAATGGCGAGATAATCAGACGAACCTCCAACCGGTATTGGACGAATCTTTCCTGTTGAAAGAAGTCGCGCCTCATGTCAAAGGATCTTTCGGCACTGGGCGCAACCGGCTTGAACGCTCTAGACTATCTCGACCGCGGCGAGCCAGCACCGGATGACTGGAAAGACAGAGCAACTGGGGTTGATCGAGCAAGCGAAAACGCAAAAAGGCCAGCTCCTGCTCGTGGTTGCGCCGTCAGTTCAGAAGCTGGTGGAGGCGAGTGCCCGAGAGACCGCGCCTTCCCTCGCGAAATAAGGATGAGAACGAGTTGGTGGAGCTACCTATGAATCCAAGTAATACGCCTAACAGGCCGGAAGCCTGGCCCGCCTTACCACTCGACGCCTGGCGCAACACGTGTGAAACGCTTCACATGTGGACCCAGATAGTCGGTAAAGTACGCCTCGCGCAGTGTGCGCCAGTCAATCATTGGTGGCAGGTACCGTTCTACGTGAACGCACGCGGTCTGACTACTTCCGCCATTCCGTTTGATCGTGGCATCTTTGAGGTGCAATTTGATTTTCTTGATCACAATCTGAGCATTCGGACCAGCGAGGGTTCGGAGAAGCTCATTCCGCTCGCGCCTCGTTCTGTGGCGGATTTCTACAAGGAATTCATGGCTGCATCTGGCCGAGCTAGGCATTCCGGTGAAAATCTGGACCATGCCGGTAGAAATTCCTAACCCAATCGCCTTCGAGAAGGATGTTCAGCACGCTTCCTACGATACGGAATATGTGACTCGCTTCTTTCATATCCTGCTACAGGCAGACACGATCTTCAAAGAGTTTCGCGGTCAATTTATCGGCAAGAGCAGCCCGGTGCATTTCTTCTGGGGAAGCTTCGATTTGGCGGTTACCCGGTTTTCTGGACGCCGCGCCCCGCCTCGGGAGGGAGCGGACTTGATCACTCGCGAGGCCTACTCGCATGAGGTAATCAGCGGAGGATTCTGGCCGGGCAGTGGGGAGGTCAAAGACGCGGCGTTCTATGCCTACGCAGCGCCTGAGCCGAAAGGCTTTGCCGAAAGCCGGGTTCGGCCGGATGCAGCCCTTTATCATCCGCAGATGCATGAGTTCCTGTTGCTGAACGAGGACGTTAGAAAGTCGGCTTCGCCACGTGCAGCTGTGTTGGAATTCCTCCAAAGTACCTATGAAGCCGGCGCCAACCTGGCTAAATGGGATCGGCGTGAGCTGGAGAAAGCCGCCTAGCCCAAATCTCATTCGCCCGTGAGAGAATGACTTTTCATTTTTCTGGAAGGCTCCGCCATGGCCACACCCACTGACGAGACCAAAGCCAACGACTCGGTACAGGCACTTATCCAATTGCTGCGGAGCCGCTCCTCAGAGGAGATTCGGCAGCGCATGTACGACAACCCGCCGGGAAGTCCGTGGTGGTCTGCCTGCAAAACCGAGCTCGATGTTCGCAACAGCGAGAAGACGGCTACCGCGTTGGTCGATACCTCGCGCGTGCTGGATAAGATGAAGAGCTCTACAGAGCACATGGATTTGCTGAGCGAGAAGTTGCTGCAAGCCGCCAGCGACATGGCGGAAGTGCTGAAGGAAGTCAAGGAATCCGGCAGAAGGATGGAGATCGCAACTTATGTGATCGTTGGCGTGACCATCTTGCAACTTTTCTATATCGCTTACCGGTTCTCTGCGAAGCACTGAGATACAGTCGGCAACGCTACAGAGGATCTGCGGCCTTGCCGAGGAATCACGAATGGCGTCGAGATCATCTGAAACCCGGCCTCGAAGAATCCTGGTAGTCGATGTCGGCGGCACTCACGTCAAACTGCTGGCCACTGGGATGAAAGACCCAGTCAAATTTGTCTCCGGGCCTTCTCTGACCCCGGGAGCGATGGTCCGCAAGATCAAAGCCGCCCTCAAGAACCAACCCTACGATGTAGTCTCAATCGGCTATCCTGGCCCGGTCATCCACGGGAAGCCCTTGCGCGAGCCACACAATCTCGCCATGGGATGGATGGGATTTGATTTTCGCAAAGCATTCGGCAAGCCCGTCAAGATCATCAACGACGCCGCTATGCAAGCTCTAGGCAGCTATCAAAAAGGCAGAATGCTCTTTCTTGGTTTGGGTACAGGTCTTGGATCCGCGATGATTGTCGATGGCGTTGTCCAACCCATGGAACTCGCCCATCTGCCTTATAAAAACGGCAAAACCTACGAAGATTACCTCGGACTGCGTGGACTGGAGCGACTGGGACGAAAGAAATGGCAACAGCACGTAACCAAAGTTGTGACCGAGCTCCGCGAGGCCCTGGAGCCTGAGACGATCGTGCTCGGCGGTGGAAACGCAAAGAAATTGAAGAAGCTCCCCCCTAACACGATTCTGGGCAACAACCTGAACGCCTTCCGCGGAGGCTTCCAAATGTGGAAGGCCTCATCTAATTTCACGGCTAAGCGCGGATTACGCCGTACCAGAATGACTAATTCGGAGTATTGGCTTGTGCGTGAAAATCTTGGGGTGGGAGACGGGAATCGAACCCGCAACGTCCGGAGCCACAGTCCGGTGCTCTGCCAGTTGAGCTACTCCCACCGTATCCTGTGATTATAACAACTGGCGGGGCAGCCATGTCAGGAGGTGGGGCGAGCAGTCGCTGGTCACGCGTCAGAGAATATTGAAGTTTCAGAGACTGATGCGGAGTTCTTAGAAGCCTCGCTATCCGCGGCCCACGCCAATGTACTCGAATCCCATGGCGCGCAGCCGGACAGAATCGAGCAAGTTTCTTGGTATCCACGATGACGGGACGTTTCAGCAGATGTTTGATGCGGTCGAAATCGAGGCCGCGAAATTCCGGCCAGCCCGTGCCCACCACCAGCGCGTCCACGCCTTCGGCAGCGGCATAGGCGAGTTTCACAATAGTGGACGGTGCCGTTCAATTCCATGCGCGCATCCGGAATCGCTACCGGATCGTAGGCGCGAACTCGCGCGCCCTTGGCAATCAGATTTTGTGCCAGCCGCATGGAAGAGGAACCCGCCACGGAATTGGTGTTGGGCTTGAACGCCAGCCCGAGAATTCCGACGTCTTTATTTTGCACCGAGTGCACCATGGCTGAGATTTTCTCGACCAGCCGGTCAGCCAGGCTATGGTTCACTTCTCGCGCCGCGCTGAGCACCTTAAGCGAGACGCCCTTCTGGCGGGCCAGTTCGGCCAGCGAATCCATGTCTGACTCGGCGAACATGCCGCCCATGCCCGCTCCGGGTTGCAGGCATCGAGGCGCGATTTTCTTGTCCAGTCCCAGAGCCAGCGAGAGGCTTACGGCATCCGCGTTCACGTGCTCGCACAGACTGGATAGCTCATTGATGAATGAAATCTTCGTGGCCACGAACGCGGTAGCCGACTCCCGTACCAGTTCGGCGGTTTCGTGATTGGTCACAATCACCGGAACGCCGCGCATCACCAAAGAGATGGAAAATCTGTTTCAGGGCCAGCACGGCTTCGTTGGAGGAGGTGCCGAGGATGATGCGATCAGGCCAATTGAAGTCTTCCACCGCGCAACCCGGAGTGAAGAATACCGGCTGCGAGACGATGGTGGCGCGTAGTCCGGCTTCTTGCAGACGCTGCTCAACCCCGGTGGCGGTGCCGACTGCGACCGGAGTAACGATCGTCAGAATCGGCGGCTTCGGAGCCAGACGCGCGATGCGGTTAGCCAAATCCGCTAGGTGCTGCGCGGTGTCTTCCGCGAGAAAAATCACTTGCGCCTTGCGAGCAAATGACTCCATGTCGGTCGAGTAGAGCAACCGGCCGGAGCGGACATTGCGCTTGATCACCTCAGCTAGATTTTTCTCGAAGAAGGGGATATTGCCCTGGGCCATCTCGACCATGCGTGAGCTGTCAGGGTGACAACAGGTTACTGGAGTTCCGAAGTCTGCCAGACAGGCTGAAACTACCGTACCCAGATATCCAGATCCGTAAACTCCGATTTGCATGAGCCCCCGGTGACAAGCGCTAGAACCCGCTAGGGAAGCGGCATTCGCCGAGCAATCCAGCTTCTTATTTACGCCGCGATAGGACATTTGGCAATGCACGAGAGGGACATGTACTTCCGGAAGTAGGAATTACGGGAGCGGTGCCCGTAACGCATTAGAAGAAGAGGATTTAGGCACGAGGAGATACCAAACTTTTACCCAGCTGAACTCCGGCGAGATCCACCCAGCAATTGGGCTCTTCTTCGCGCACAAAAGTCAGGTCTCTGACTACGACGCTACGGCTACCCGTGAAGTGGGCCCAGCGGTCACGGGCCACTTGATAAGCCGCTTGCGCTTGGGCCAGGTCGCTCATCTTGACGATGGTCAGATGCGGCATGTAGGGCCATTCTTCCTCCGCAGCCAGGGCCACCTTGTTCAGCCTGTCATGCAATTCCTGCATGGGGAAGGCGCCCTGCCCTACTCGGATAAACACGGTTGGAGTCACTGGGACGAAAGTTTCGACGTCCGCCAAAGTGGCTTCGAAGGGCTCCATCCGGCTGCAGACTTCCTCCAAGGCTTCCAGCGCCGAAAGCTCACTGCTCTGCAGCAGGCGAGGGGGAAGCACGGTGAGGTGGGCCGCCAAATGAGGCAGAGCGGGATGCAACTCCTGCCGCAACCGCTCGACGAACTCCCCAACCGGACTCCGAACGTAAGCCACCAGGGCGTAACGGGGATTCTGCATGATCGCAGCTTGGCATTATAACCTGCCTCGCATGGCACCGGAGACGAGAGCCAATAAACGCAATGTGTTAGATATAATGAAAAAGATCCATACGAGAGTCGGGGCGTAGCGCAGCCTGGTAGCGCACCTGCCTTGGGCGCAGGGGGTCGTAGGTTCAAATCCTATCGCCCCGACCAAACTTGGGGGGTCCGGCCCGGACACATGGGTGACACAACGTACCTAAGACATGGGTAACACTTTTGGGCCGAACGGATTTTCGAGCGGTTCGAGTACCCGAGTCTCCAGATCGAAATACCCCAAATCATAATCCATAAAGCTGACCAGCCAGATGTCATCGTGAACTTCTTTGATGCCGACGGCCTGTCCGGCGAAGACCTGGCTGAAGTTGATTTTTTTCTTACCCAGACAGATGCGGCCGCACCGGGTGACCACGATGGTTTTGTCGTGGAGGGGATAATCGATATCCGGCAATCCGGTGTAAGGACGCGGGGAAGGTTGATAGACCTCCGCCGGACATTTCATGTTCAGAGCTTCGTGCGGGCGTTCGTTGTTGAAGATGTCGATAAACTTGTCAAAGCGCGCCTGCTGCTGAAGAAAATTGGCGGCGGCCGGTTTGGTGGCTTCTTTCTTCAAAGTGAGGTGCATGCGCTCGTGACGGCCGTTCTGCTGGGGATGGCCAGGCTGGATGCGTTCGATGCCAATGCCGAGGCGCAGCCACCACACGGCGAGCTTGCTCAGGTTGAATAAGGCGTGTGCGGAAGCGAAGGGCACACCATTGTCGCTGCGGATGTTGGCGGGCAGGCCGCGCTCCTTAAAAAGCCGCTCAAACACAGTGAAAGCGTAATCTTCCCGGGTAGAAGAAAGCGCCTCACAGGTGAGGAGAAAACGGCTGGCGTGGTCGGTAACGGTGAGGGGGTAGCAGTATTTGTGATTGCCCAGCAAGAACTCCCCTTTGTAATCGGTGCACCACAGCTCATTGGGTCGCTGGCCTAACGAGAGCGGCGTCCCTTGTGCCCGACGACGCAGCCGACCGCGGCGCTCCACCAGTCCATGACGATCGAGCACCGCGTGGATGGTGCTCTTGGCCGGGATGGGAATACCGGAGAACCTGCGAAGCAAGCGCTCACGGATTTTGCGAGCACCCCAGCTGGGGTGCTCCCGCTTGACGTTCAGAATGTAGTTCTCTACCTGAAAAGGAAGTTGGTTGGCATAGCGATAGGGACGCCGGTTTCGGTCGGTGAGCCCGTGAACGCCGCATTCCTGATAGCGATCGAAGATCTTATAGCCGGTCTTGCGGGAGATGCCAAACTCCCGGCACAGTTCCGCCATCGCCTCGCCGGCTAGCCGGCGAGCCACAAACTGCAGTCTTTCATCCATGACCGAACACTCCTTCCAAGGCATCACTCCCTCCCCATTACGGGGAAAAAGTGTCACCCATGTGTCCGGTACAATGTGTCACCTATGTCTCAGGTCGCTCAGGGACGCCTCTTCGATTTAGCGCGTTTGCCAGCGTTTCGGATTCCGCCTCCCGTGCAAGCAGGCAATTACCACAATCCGATGCTCTTGGACCTCGAAGAATATACCGTAAGGGAAAAGCCGAACTCCGGCACGCCTCCGTCCCCGATGCACGACCGGAAATTGCAATGGGTGTTCCGTGATTGCTCTTCAACCGTTCGCTCGACCGCCAGCGCGAAGCGCTCCCCAAGTTCCGGGCGTATGTTTTCATACCATGCCCGCGCCTCTTCCAAGTCTGCGCTCGCCTCTGGTAACCAGACGACCGGCAGCGTCACGGTTTCTTGAACAGACCAGCCCTGACTTGCTCCCAGGGGATGACAGCGGATGGATTTTGCTGATAACGCTCGATGCGGTAATCAAGCTCTGCGCGTTGCGCATCCGTCAAGGACAGTGCATCGGCCTCCAGGCTTTCCCACACCGCTTCCAGCAGTTCTGCTTTTTCTACAGCAGACAGGCTGTTTATTTGATTTCGCAAATCGCTCATTGCCTATACCCTAGCGTGGTTTTCCGGCTCTGGCAACTGTGCTTGTCACTAAGGCCTCTTCACTTCGGCTTTGACCATCGGAACGACTTGCTTATCTTAAAGACGAAACCGTTACGATCTTGCACCTGATGCAAGTTGAGCATGTAGCGATACCCCACATCGAGCGCCGCACTCTTTCGCCAATACCAGCGCACGCCCCAAACGCCGTCTACGGGCGTGCTTGGGCCGACTGAAGTATTTTCGGTGTCGATGCCAATCACGCCAAATGCGTGGCCTTCCTGAGTGAATGCGGTGGTGAATTCCGTGAGCAACTGCAGCCGGTGCTGAGCGAAGAAAATAAAACCCTGGCCGAAGATCATCTCGTCCCCGGGGGTCAGCAGGGTCTGACCATGGGATTGTGGATTGCGGGTGACCACGTAGGTGACGTTGTTCGCCAGCACGATTCCGTGGCGAAAGCTCTTGCTCAATCCCAAGCTGAAAGAATAATTGAGCGCGCCGCTTTGCGCCCCGGACTTGTCCAGTTCTGCCTTAGCGCTGTTGGTGGGAATGATGAAACTTGTGCGCAGGGATACGCTCACCGGGTCGCCACGAGTCTCCGACCAGAAGTTAACCTTGAATCCCAGCGTCACCGGGCCCCAATCAGAATTGTTGAAGGCAGCGAAGGGATAATCTTGCACATAACCGGCAGCCGGTCCTTTCCATGAATTGTGCAGAGGACCGGGATTGAGACCGCAATAAATCGGCGCTTTAAAAACGTCGTGAGGACAGCCCGCAGGTTGCCGTAAGCTGAGCTGCGAGGGCTTGCCAATATTTAAGTACCGGTACGGCTCGAATTGCGCAAACACGGTAATCTTTTTCGTAAGTCCGGCGGCCAAGCTGAATCCGGCACTTAGTATGGTCACACTGCCCGGGGCACGGGAAAACTTGTTCAGATAGGCGGAAGTTGTGAATACTCCTTTGGGCAGAGTCTCCGCCGTTTCAACAGTGAACAGTCCGGGACCTCCGGTCGTTGCTGGCACTGGCGCCACGCTGATCGAACTTTGTTCCGGAGCAACCGCTTGAGTTATCTGCGGCGGCGCTGCATCCGCGTCGGCTGCCGCTATTGCGGCCGAACTCAGTATGGCACTGAAGACGATCAACGCCAGGGCATGAACACGTTGACCAGCGCTTGAGGATGACGCACAGAATCCCATGTGGCTTGATTGTTGTCGACGCAGGTTAGACGCTCAATGCTGAGGAACACGTTGTACCAGCAGAAGCAATATCTTCGTCGCGCCATGAGCCATCCATGTGGCGCGGACCTGCCCCGAGCGAGAGTCGAGGGGGCCCTCGCCCGCGAAAAGCTGACTTCATTTATACCGGCGTCATCCCAGCTTGCAAGTGATCTCGCGTGCACACCGGCACGACTGCCCCGCGAAATGCCCTTCGGCCCCGCCCCGGCCGGAACTTTTCGACATCCACAGCCGTAATCTAAAATGATCTACGCAGTCGCTGAGGTGTGAAATGTTCTGCAACCAGTGTCGGACCGAGCTGCAGCCTGACTACAACGTCTGTCCGAAGTGTGGCACGCCGGTAGGAAGGCCGACGCAACCGCTCGCGGTCTCCGCCAGGGCCGGTTGGAGCGCCATTTGCGCACGCTCGGCATTTTTTGGATTGTGGTCGGCGCTCTCTTCCTGATCCCGTCAGCTCGCTTTACTGATGATGGCAATCGTCGCTCACGTTGCGATTCCCGGCACGAAGGAGTTGCGCGAGTCGCTGGGCCCGCCGCTGTTGTCTATCATCGCCGCCATGCTTTTCCTGCTCGCAGCCGGCCAAATCTGCGTCGGTTGGGGACTCATGCAACGCCAACGCTGGGCGCGCATTGCCGCCGTCATCCTGGGCATTCTATCTTTATTTCATCCACCGGTCGGGACCGCGCTCGGCATCTACACGCTCTGGGTTCTGCTGGCGAACAACGCCGGAACCGAGTACGAGCAATTGGCTCGGGCCAGCAGCTAGCCAAACCGCCGCGCCTGCTGAATAATAGTATTGGTATGAATCCCTTAAGCGAATACTGACATCTCAAACCCGTGGAGGAAACGTTATGGCGCATGAACTACCCCCCCTGCCGTATGACTATTCCGCACTCGAACCCGTCATCGATACCCAAACCATGAAGTTGCATCACGACATGCATCATGGGACCTACGTAAAAAACCTGAATGCTGCGCTGGAGAAACATCCCAACCTGCAATCCAAGAGTCCCGAAGAACTGCTGCGTGATTTGAACGCGATCCCGGAAGACATCCGCGCCACCGTCCGCAATAACGGCGGCGGACACGTCAATCACAGCATGTATTGGAAAATTATGAAGCCCAAGGGTGGCGGTGACCCCAGTGGTCCCATCGCTGAGGCCATCAAGAAAACCTTTGGCAGCTTCAAAGATTTTCAGACCAAATTCAATGACGCGGGCACCAAGCAGTTTGGCAGCGGCTGGGCCTGGCTGGCGGCCAAAGCCAATGGCGAATTGCAGGTCCTCAGCACGCCCAACCAGGACAACCCCATCTCTCAAGGCCTGTTCCCAATCATGGGCAACGACGTCTGGGAGCACGCCTACTATCTCAAATACAACAACCGTCGCCCGGAATATCTGGCGGCGTGGTGGAACGTGGTGAACTGGGAAGAAATCAATAAACGCTTCGAGAGCCTGAAGTCAGGTCATCGCGAGCCCGCTATGGCCAGCCGCTAGTTCGCCAGAAGAAGATCACCAGACCATAAATCGCCGGGTGCCCCATGTCTCGCCGCAGTTGCGAGACATGGGAATCCTTACTCTATCTCAGCCACACTTCCCCGAGTCATCTCGAGCGTAGCAGGATCATTCGCTCCGCGAATGATAGGGTTGTCATCCTGAGCGTGTCGAAGGAGGACCCGGGCGCGCCGCGTGATGCCTCGTGTTTTTGCGAGGCATTAATCACGCGTCTGGCGCGCTTCCAAATTGGCCACAAGAAGCAAGAGCATTGCAGATAAGGACAGCTTTGTGGGAAAGGCACGACTTCAGTCGTGCCATAAGCCTTGCCCGAAGTTGTCATCCCGAGCGCAGCAAGATCATTCGCTATGCGAATGATCTCGCGGAGTCGAGGGACCTGCATTTGCACTGCTTGAAGATGTGACGAAATCGACAGAAGCAAGGGTGCGATTCCCGGTCCCACCCTTGCAAAAACCGGGCAAGAGCCTGCCCTGAGCAAAGCCGAAGGGATGCGGCACCCCCAGGGATTTACGGTGTGCTCAATGAGAATCGCAGGTGGGATACCCGCCCAGAATTAGCCCCTCGCGCCACAGACCGGACACTCACAATGACTCCAGTGGTTGCCTCCTCGCCGGTCGCATATCTGGCATACACAGTAGGTCCAATGGTTACCTCCGCGCCGTCCGCATGCAAGACATTCACAATGGCTGGCGTGCGCTCCGCCGCGCCTACCGCAGACCGGGCACTCGCAATGGCTCCGGTGGTTTCCGCCGAACTTGTGTTCGTCGCTCATCAACCAATCCTCCGGAGCGCGGCAACTGCCTCCTAGTCCTCGCAGCCTCAGTTCCTAAATACGATTATTTGTTCGCACAACTGGTCGAGGCTTCTAGACGTTACCCTCGCCTCTTTCAATAGTTCGAGCAAATTGCCGATGTAAACTGCGTTCTTTTCGAGACCACCCGCATCGCCACACTCAGCACAGGCCTGATTCCGCATGTGCTCGAATTGCTCAGTTCCCTGAAGTCCTAAAGCTTCAATAAACTCTCCGTTGACAGTATCGGCGAGAGTCGAGGGCCACATCACGAAGTCACCCTGCCAGCAAGTCGTGATAGGAAAACAATCACTTTCGTTGCCCTTGAACAGGCGGATCAAAGCGAGGTTGTCCCGATGGTGCCGGGTTCGGTTTTCCAGCTTTATAATCTTGTCCCCGTCAGCATCAACGACTGCAAACACGGGAATTCCGAGACCCAGGGCAATTATCGCGGGACGGATCATTTCGCTCTTGCCGCCGACTTCGACAATATGGCAGCCACTGCGTCGGTATTCTTCCCATCGCTCGGTCAATATCAGCCAGGAATGAATGTAGGCTATGTCCTCGAGGCCTTCGACAAGCACAAGTCGCTGCGTGAAAAACATCTCGTTCATAGCGGGCTGCAAGGCCTGATGTACCTTCGAGAGGGCTGCCGATTTTTCCTTCGGGGGCTCTCCCACCACTTCAGCAAACCGCTCCGCAACCTTGGAATACGAGTACTGGCGGATGGATGCGCAGTCGTCAGCCAAATTGCGCCTCACCATTCGGACACTTTCAAAATTCTTTCCGCTGACAAAGTACGGGCTATGTGTTGTAACTATGATCTGCGCATTATTTTGTGACAATTTCTCGAACACGCCCGCCAGATGACGCGCCTGCGGGGGATGTTGATACAGTTCAGGTTCCTCGCACCCCAGAATCAGGGTGGGAGCCGTTTTATCGTCGCCGGAGGCGAGCTCCTGCAGAAGCGCCAGCAAATAGGAGCGTTGGAAGCCATGCCCAAAACGGACCAAGCTTCCCTCATAACCGCTCTCACCTGCGACTATGCCGGCCAGCGGCTGATCGACTTTAACTGCCTTCGACGAGTCCTGCTGCCATGCGACCCTCAGAGTCGCCGCTGGGTGTGCCCATTCGGCAAGGCGCCTTTGTAATGCTTCCGAAATACCCGCCAGCGCAGCCTCATTGTCATCCAGCATCTGTTGATATTGCTCTCGTGTTTTCGCGACCAGCGCCTGCCCGGTCGAAGAGAAATTGACTTTCGCGCGCACAGTCCTAGCCAAGAGCTTCCCAAGCGCCCCGGTTTTGGTCTCCGACTGCTCATCGGTGGCATGCTTGAGGGCTGGGATGAAAATCCATTGGACATATTTTTCTAGGAGGTTTCTTCCTTTGCTGACACCATAAAACTGGTCTTCACTTTGAATCACTTCACACTCTCCGGCTCGCTCGGCTTCGAACTCGCGCAGGGTCTGGTACATCGCATCTTTAGTTCTTTTCGATTTCTTTGCGGCCAAGTCGGGGATATCACTCTCCAGCCGCTCGAACACCGCTTTTAGACTGGCGACCGGCTCCCCATCCCCGTGGGCACGAAAGAATGGTTTGAAGGCAGCCATGCCCAGTCGCTGTCCGAATCGCTTGACCTCCGCCCGATTGGACTTGCTGTCGAACGTTGCTATAACAGAAACAATGAGCTTGCCCTGACGAAGATAGTCCTTGAAGTGGCTCTCAGCTTCATCGGCCAAACCTGCAAATGTGACAGTGACCTCGACGGGCCTTGTTGTGTCGTGCAGGTAAAAATCCTCAGGCGTTAATGATGTCACATCCGTGCTCGCATCCTCTACGTGCCGGAAAAAAATGTTGAGCGCGTGTAGCAAAGTCGATTTCCCGGCTCCGTTCGGACCAACGAGACAGGTGTAGGCATCTAGGTTGGCAGCGCTTTCCTTAATACAACGCAGATTCTTTATCGCGACACTTTCGATGCGCATAAGCTCTCGTGTTCAGAAAGAAAAAGGGAGCCACGGCGTGCCGTGACCCCCTCGCGGTACGTCTACGTAATTTCTGTTAGACCTCAGCGGCTAAATGCCGTCGAGGTCCGTTCACTTTTCGGCACCCTTCGACTTTGCTTAGGGCAGGCTATAAAGCCCCAGCCGTGCCCTACCCCAAAACTGCTGCGGTGCTGCCAATTTGGAAGCGCGCCAAACGCGTGATTATTGCCTCGCAAAAAACGCGAGGCATCACGCGGCGCGCCCAGGTCCTTCGCTCGACAAAATCAAAAGCGTCTCGCTCAGGATGACAACCCTATGAACCTACGCTCGACAAGAACAAAAACGTCTCGCTCAGGATGACAACCCTACAAACCTAGCTGCACCCGCTGGTGCTGCCGCAGCTCATGCAGCGGTAGCAACTCCCATTGCGCGTCATGATGCTGCCGCAGAAGCTGCAGGTTGGGGCATCGCCCAGGTCCACAATGCTGGCAAGGGCATCGGCGGCGTGGACTGACCCCGGACCTTGGACCTCCGACCTCGGACCAGACGCCGAGCCATTGAGTTCACCAACGCCCTCCGGCTGAGGTCCGACCCCTGCGGGCCGCAGCCCTAGGTTTTCGAACAGCATCTGCTGCTGGCCGGTCAGAAAGCGCACCTGCAGCCAGCGGAAGATGTAATCCATGATCGACTTGGCGAAGCCGATGTCCGGATTGTTGGTCCAGCCGCTGGGCTCGAAGCGGGTGTGGGCAAACTTCTCGCACAACAACTTCAAGGGCACGCCGTGTTGCAGCGAGATGGAGACGGCAAGGGCGAAGCTGTCCATCAGACCGCTGACCGTGGATCCCTCTTTCGCCATCTTGATGAAGAGTTCGCCCGGGCTTTGGTCAGGATAGAGGCCGACGGTGATGTAGCCCTCGTGTCCGCCCACGTTGAATTTGTGAGTGATGGAGGCGCGCTCTTCCTGCAGACGGTGACGCACCGCCCGCGGCGGACCGTTGGGATTGTCGTCTTCTTGCTGCACGGGCGAGACGCCCGCGCCTACATCGGACTTGGAAGAAGTCGCAGTTTTCGTTCCCGCCGCGCTCAGTGGTTGCGACTTCTTGCATCCATCACGATAGATAGCCACGGCTTTCAGTCCCAGCTTCCATGCCTGGAGATACGCCTCCATGATGTCTTCCACGGTGGCATTCTCCGGCAGGTTGACCGTCTTAGAGATGGCGCCGGAGATGAAAGGTTGCGCCGCCGCCATCATCTTAAGATGGCCCATGTAGGCGATGGACCGCGTGCCCTTGGCCGGCTTGAAAGAACAATCGAAGACCGCAAGATGCTCGTCCTTGATGTGAGGCGCGCCTTCAATCGTTCCCGTCGCATCAATGTAGCTGACGATCTGGTCCGCCTGATCGTGGTCGTAGCCCAACTTGAACAGTGCCGTGGGCACAGTCTGATTCACGATCTTGATCATGCCTCCGCCCACCAGCTTCTTGTACTTCACCAGCGCCAAATCCGGCTCAATCCCCGTCGTATCGCAATCCATCATGAACCCAATTGTGCCTGTAGGAGCCAGTACGGTGACTTGGGAGTTGCGGAATCCGAAGCGCTCGCCATGGGCGAGGGCTTCGTCCCAGCAGGCTTTACTGGCTTCGTAGAGCGGCGCGGGGACGTTAGTCTTGTTGATGTTGTTCACCGATGCGCGGTGCATACGGATGACATCGAGGAAAGGCTCGCGGTTGATGTACCAGCCGGGGCAAGCTCCGCCGGGCATAACGTTTTCCCCGAGGTTGGTGTCGGCGAGGCCTTTTTTCGTGGCTTCGGTGGCGGGCACGAGTGGCGGGCACGTCTCGGCAATTCTTGAGGATTGCAGATACGCTTCGCCGCACATGATGGCGGTAACGCAAGCGGCGTAGTCGCGGCCGGCATCGGAGTCGTAGGGTAGACCGGCGGCCATCAGCAAGGCGCCGAGGTTGGCGTAACCAAGTCCCAGAGGACGATAGTCATGCGAGTTCTTGCCGATGACCTCGGTGGGATAGCCGGCGTTGTCCACGATGATTTCCTGCGCGGTGATCAGCACATCCACGGCGTGGCGATAGGCTTCCACGTCGAACGTCCCGTTGGGAGCGAACTTCAGCAGATTCAGGCTGGCCAGGTTGCAGGCCGAGTCGTCGAGGAACATGTACTCGGAGCATGGATTGGACGCATTGATCCGCGCGGTGTTCTTCGAAGTATGCCAGCGATTGACCGTGGTGTCGTACTGCATGCCGGGATCGCCGCAGCGCCAAGTGGCGTCGGAAATCTTGTAGAGCAGATCTTTGGCCTTGAATGTTTGCATCGGCCGGCCATCGCGGATGGCGCGGGTGGAGAAATCAGTGTCGCGGAGGACGGCGTACATGAAGTCGTCGGTCACGCGAACTGAGTTGTTGGCGTTCTGAAAGAAGATAGAAGAATAGGCTTCCGAGTCGGGCGAAGAGCCGTCGTATCCGGCTGCAACCAGAGAGTGGGCCTTGGCCTCTTCTTTAGATTTGCACTCGATGAAGTCGACGATGTCGGGATGGTCGATGTTGAGGATGACCATCTTGGCGGCGCGACGGGTCTTGCCGCCCGACTTGATGACGCCGGCAAAGGCGTCGAATCCCTTCATGAAGCTGAGTGGGCCGCTAGCGGTGCCACCGCCGCTCAAGCCTTCTGTCGAAGACCGTAGGGACGACAAATTCGTGCCGGTGCCGGAGCCCCACTTGAAGAGCATGCCTTCCGTTTTGGCCAGGGTCAGGATGGAATCGAGCGAATCCTTCACCGAGTTAATGAAGCAAGCTGAGCATTGCGGCTTGCTATAGCCGGTAACGCCGAATTCGACACGGGCAGCGATCTGGAAATTCCAGTGCCAGTTCTGCGCGTCGGAGTTGGGCTCGATGCGATCGCATCCTACGTTGAACCAAACCGGCGAATTGAAGGCCGCATATTGCCGGACCAGGATGTGCACCAGTTCGTCGTGGAAGGTGGCGCCATCCTCCGGCGTCTTGAAGTAGCCCTGCGACAATCCCCAGTCGCGGATGGTCTCAGCCACGCGAGTTACCAGGGCGCGCACTCCGGTTTCGCGCTCGGGCGTGCCCAGCGTGCCGTGCAGATACTTACTGGCCACGATGTTGGTGGCGGTCATCGACCAGTCTTTGGGCGTCTCGACGTCTTTCTGCTCGAAGATCACGTTGCCCTTGGCGTCGGTGATCTGGGCCGTGCGCAGCTCCCATTCGATCTCGTCGTAGGGCGAGACGCCGGGCTTGGTGAAGAACCGGCGGAAGGTCAGGCCAGGGGCCTTCTTCGTCGTTGTTGCGGCGTTCGGGGCTGCGCCGGCGGTGGTGGGGGCTTTTTGAATCAGTTCAGCCATTTTTGTCTCTTCTTTCTTTTGCGGATTCTGTGATCCGCTTAGATATTAGTGATTCTTCTTTTTGGCCCAAGGTCGCACGTCTGCTCGTTTTAAGTTGCGCCCTTTGGGCGCGTCACCTCATGCCTGCTCCACACCCAGGACTTACGTCCTGGGCTAAACTGGGCAAGTTCTTGCTAACTATGTCGCCCCACTGGGGCTGGTTCTTGCTAGCTGGGTCGTCACGTTTCTCATCGAACCTCGGATTCCATCCACCGCTAGGCTCAAAATCCGGACGAAAGCGGGCCTAAGGAAAAAGCGACTTCCTCTAATTCTCGATGCTGGTTTCCACCTCCAAAGCTAAGGAAGTAGAAGCCTGAGTTTCGCGGACGAGGGCGTCCGCCCCACCTGAGTCCAAAGATTCGCGGGCGAGGGCGCCCCCGACTGGCCGGCCACTCGGTCGGGGCAGGTCCGCGCCACCTACGGTTTCTGCCGACTGCTGCATCCAGTCTTGAAAAACCTTGTGAGCCACAGCGCGCTGGGCGGAGTCTTCGATGACCGTGTAGCGAGCAAAGCAGCGGCCGCTGGAAAGACGATCCGATCCCGAGTTACCGGGCACGAACAAACGCCACAAAGCCATGCCCAGATCGTCGGCTTCAGAAATCTGGAACAAGGCCAGCATGCGCTTGCGAGGCTCAGACGCCCCGGGAAACACCGCCACCTCTTCTGCCAAGGCAAATACACCGGGCTTCCCGGGAACCAGGAGCGCACTGGAACTCGATTCGCAGCGGAACCACGGGGACCATTGCAGGCGGCGGGGATCGAGAACCGTTTCCACGCCATGACGAGACAAAGACTCGCTAACCAACCGGGTTAAGCTCTCCATTGCCACCCCTCAACTAAAAGAAAGGACTGCGTGCCCTCCTGGCGAGGCCATTTCCACAGACGTACTGTCAAACGCGTCGTTCCCCGAGGGGATGTTCCGCAAACAGAACCGGGGAACGGCCACCGCACAAACCTACCTACTTCTTACCCTTTGGCGGGGCGGCCCGGGCACCTCGACCACGGTTTCCGCCCCTGTTTCCTGCTCTTTACCCTTTGCTTTGCATCGCCCGCCTCCGTTTCCGGAGGCGTTTTTACAGCTCTATGGGATGCAAACAGTACAGCCGTATGTTGGGCCTGTCAAGAGGGTAGCCCTATATATTGTATCTCAGTCTTAACGCTTGGGATGCCCGTTTGGAGCCGATCGTTTTCCACAAGTGAGTTGTTCGGGATTCACGCCTGCATTTCGGGACGCGAGGAAAGCCTGCGTTTCATTCGGGTTACGGGTACGTCGGATCGTGGAGGCCAGCTGGCAGGCTTCGGCCCCATGGGCACATAGATATCCTCGAAGATTTCACGGGGTGCAACGCGACATGTCCCGTCGGAAGACTCGACCAGATAGTCGCCGACGTGGCCGTTGTGTTCATGGCCGAGCGCGTCCACGAACATGAGCGGTTCGGTGAGTTGTTTGGCCCGGATCAAGAATCGAGTGCGATAAGTCTGCCAGCCGCTATCCACTTTCCTCACTTGCGTCCACCTTGGGGGAGGGGGAGTTTCTGGGACCTGAGTTGACGCCAGAGTTCTTTACTGCCGTCGGCTGGATTTTTGTTACGCAGTGCCGTGAATCTACCCGCGAATCGCGGTGAGGTCAATTCCATAAGTTTGGTGCAGTAGAGAAATAGTTGTCAGGAAATTCTTGTGGATTGAAACCCTATCAAGCAAGCCTTCAGGTGCAGGGTCAGAAGCGATGCCATGATGCGAATTAGTCAGGATCGCGTTCGATGAGGGGAGAGTTGGATTGAACAGGCGCCCGGGAATTTCCACAGCAGGCACACAGGAAATGCAGAAACGGATTCAGATCGTCCGCCACCTCAAGCGCTAAGGCGCCGATAGATTCTCGGGCATTCAGCGGCACCCTTCGACTTCGCTCAGGGCAGGCTCAACGACCTAGGTCGCGCCGTTTCCAAAATCGCGAGAGTCCCACTTTTTCCGCCACCTGCTGGACAACGCTTGTCGCGCCGCGATAGCCTACGCTTTCACGGAGGCGGCATGCGCTGGTTGATCGTTCTGCTTGCCCTTGTCTTTGTCCTTTTTATAGTGGGCTGGCGCCTGGCTTTTGCGGGGACTCCGCCCGCCGTCGGAAGCGCTGCTCCGGAATTCACCTTGCCTTCACAAGACGGCACGCCGATCAGCCTGAAAGATTTTCGGGGAAAGTGGGTGGTGCTTTACTTCTATCCCAAGGATTTCACCAGTGGCTGCACGGTCGAAGCCCACAACTTTCAGCGCGATCAAGAGCAATATGCGCAGCGGAATACGGTTGTGCTCGGGGTCAGCGTGGACAGCGTCGATTCTCACAAACGGTTCTGCGCCAAGGAAGGTTTGAATTTCAAGCTGCTGGCGGACTCCGATCACAAAGTGGCGAGCGCGTACGGTTCGCTGATCAACCTCGGAGTCGCGAAGATCGCCGCCCGCCATACTTTCATCCTTGATCCCCAGGGTATGATCGCGCGCGCCTACACCAGCGTGAGTCCGAACAAGCACAGCCAGGAAGTTCTGGCCGCGCTGGATGAGCTGCAAAAGATCGCTTCTTCGGCGACAGGCACTGAGCAGGCGCACCATGATTAACGGAGTTCACGCACTCGTCTACGCCAAAGACGCGGAAAAGTTCCGAGCGTTTTTTAAAGACACTCTCGGTTTTCCGTCCGTGGATGCGGGGCATGGGTGGTTGATCTTCACCTTGCCTCCGGCCGAACTCGGGATCCATCCGGCGGAAGGCGAGATCCGTCACGAAATTTACCTGATGTGTGACGATGTGAAGGCAACCGTCGCCGAACTGAAGAAAAAAGATGTGAAGTGCGGACCGATCAAAGAGCAGGGTTTCGGACTAGTGACGTCGTTGACTATTCCTGGGGGCGGGACGATGGGACTCTACCAACCCAAGCATCCCACCGCGCTGAAGCGGTAAACCCAGCCAGGGGCGGGGTTTCCGGCCGATAGACTCTTGTTCTGAAAACAGAACAAAATTCAAATTGCTGATAATCCTGCTGGCTTCCGGGTTAAAAGGGCGGGGTGCCAGCGGGGCTTTTCGATTGCTGCCCTGACCCCCTCAGGCGGTTCCGAAAGGTCCCGCAGTTTTTTGTCAGCCGTAGTGACGGCGTTTTGTTTGCTCCCAGTCCGCAGTTTGTTCCGAGGAAGTCTGGCGATACCATGAGTGCGGACAACTGAGCATGCGGCGAGTGTTCGCAGTTCTGGGATCGATATTCTTCCTGGCTGATCGCGCCGGGAACGGTAGCGGGCGTGATTCCCTGGGAGATCTCACACTGGCGGATGCAACCTCCGTTGCTGGGCCTGTCTTTGCTCCGCGTGGTTGGGGTGCTGTTCATTGCGGTCGGCATCCCCATGCTGCTGGATTCATTTGCCAGGTTCGCGCTGCGCGGGCTCGGGACGCCGGCGCCGGTGTTTCCCACGAAGCATCTGGTGGTGAGCGGACTCTATCGCAATGTACGCAATCCCATGTACGTCGCGGCACTCGGAGTGATCCAGGGCCAGGGGTTGTTACTCGGCGATGTGCGCGTCCTGGGCTACGGAGCTCTGGTCTGGTTGATCTCTCACCTTTTTGTAATCGGCTACGAGGAACCCACGTTGCGTAAGCGCTTTGCCTCTGAATATGACGCGTATCGCGCCAGTGTTCCGCGTTGGATTCCCAGGCTGAGTCCGTGGCGCGGTGAGGTGAAGCGGGAGTTGTAGCGTTATAATTGGCGCAAAGTGGAGGGATTCTGTATGCGAATTGCCAACCTCCTCGTGATTTTCTTGTTGAGCTTGATTTTGGTGGGCACTGCGTCGGCTAGCGACCAGTCGGGACAGGCGTCATCGGCTGGCTCGGCTGAGACGAATTCGTTGTACCCGCCACTAAACGAAGCCTTCCCTGAGCTGTTCAGCGTCCCACGCGACAGCGGATATGATCTGATTCATCCTCGAGAGATCCATCCGAATTTCAACGATCCGGAGTTGGTGCATCCTTATCGCTATCCTTGCCACGCATGAATCGCGATGAGAGTACGGTGTGCTACACCATGCGTAGTTATCTCATGGCGCGGGAAGCGCGGGACTCTGATGTTACCTGGCCGGCGGGCTATTCGACTTGCCAGAAGGCTTCAAGATTCGAGAGTGAAGGATGCGGTCAAGCCTCTAGAACCAGCGTCGCGCTGATTCGTGATTTCAAGGTAGGCCCAGCCCAGCTCAGAGCTTCAGATCCCAGGTCTCGGAAATCAGATCACGACCCCAACTGTGATGCGGTTTTTTTCGGATCAGGCGGAAGCCAGCCTGCTCGTAGATGCGCCGGGCAGCGGGAAGATCGCTTTGCGTCCACAGCGTCATCTTTTTGTATCCGACCTGGCGGGCGAAGCGGATACACTCCGCCACCAAGCGCTTGCCGATGCCCAGCCCGCGCGCGGCAGGCTCGACTAACAACAGCCGCAGCTTGGCTACGGTCTTCGATTTCTTGACCAGGAAGACGGAGCCGACGATCTCGCCGTCTTTTTCGGCGATCCAGCAGCGCTCGCGCTTCGGGTCGAAATGCTGGATGAAGCCGGCGACGATCTCCGCAATTAGCGCCTCGAAGTGCTCGTCGTATCCATACTCTTGCGAGTAAAGCACGCCGTGGCGGTGGACGACCCAGCCCATGTCTCCGGGTTGGTGGGGGCGCAGAAGATAGGGAGGCTGCGGAGCGTCTGACGCGGGGGCGAGCAGGCGCGTTGATGCAATGCATGGCATCCGACCAGGCGTTTTTGCTCGTCTTCGGAAAGGCGGCCGAGCATGGCCGCAACTTCTTCATTGGAGCGCGCCTCCAGCGGGGCGAGGGTCTTCTGTCCCTGCTGGGTTAGGGAGAGAAGACTTTGCCGGCCGTCAGCCTCTGAGGGCGATTTGTCGATCAGGCCACGCTTTTCGAAGTTGGTTAAGATGCGGCTGAGATAGCCCGGATCGAGGTCCAGTTCTTTGCAGAGTTCGGAGGCGGTGGCTTTCTCCCGGTGGGCAATTTCGTAGAGGACGCGCACTTCGGTCAGAGAAAAAGGACTCTTGAGCAGGCCCTCGCGCAGGACTCCGATCTGTTTGGTGTAGAAGCGATTGAAGCTGCGGATGGCTTGGACGCGGGGAGTTGAGATTGGGCGAGGCCATTGGCAAGCTCTGTACAGGATTAGGTCAGTTGATGATATCAAATAATTAGTTGCTTTAGTCAACTAATATCGGAGCAAAGAGCATTGCCTACGGAACAGCCAACAGCTTGAATGACTCTGCCGAAAATCAAGATTTTCTTTTGCCGGGTAGTCGCTGGGGCTCGGCGGCGACGAGCGCGACTTGGGAATAGCGGAAGCAGTCTACGGCGTGATCATTCACCATGCCGACCGCCTGCATGAAGGCATAGCAGATGGTCGAGCCCACGAAGTTGAAGCCGCGCTTTTTTAGATCTTTGCTCATGGCGTCAGATTCGGGAGTGCTGGCGGGAAGCTGCTTGAGCGAGCGCCACGAATTTATGATCGGCTTCCCTCCAACGAATTGCCAGATATATTGGTCGAAGGAGCCAAACTCCTTCTGAATTTGGAGAAAGGCCTTGGCATTTCCCACGGCGGAAGCGATCTTCAGCCGGTTGCGGACGATGCCAGGATCGCGCAGCAGACTTTGCAGCTTGCGCCGGTCATAACGGGCGATTCGTTTGGCGTCGAAGTGGTCGAAAGCAGCGCGATAATTCTCGCGTTTGCCGAGGATGGTGTCCCAGCTCAGGCCGGCCTGCGCGCCTTCGAGAATAAGAAATTCAAAGAGAGTGCGATCGTCGTGCGCGGGCACGCCCCATTCTTTGTCGTGGTAGCGAATGGAGAGCGGGTTGGTCGCCCAGCCGCAACGAACCAGAGTCGGGGAAGCTGTCTTTGTCATCTAGATTGTGGGGACTCTTCTCAAGTCAAGTGTCAGCCGAACGACACAGCCCGAATTCAGTATTGTAGCGAATCGAACCGCGCCCTCATCGAGTGCAAGAATTTGCACTGGTTCCCCTAACTGACAGAAGAAAAAGTATTTGATTGTATGACCAAACGTGTGCTCCTTCTGTAACTTGGCATTCACTGTAGTCTCTCGTACAGTCTGAGCAGTAAATGCGGCTCTCTGTGCGGATTTCGGCCCGCTACGTGCATCTAATAGATAAGGAAAGCCGCTGGCCGTGGTTGGGCGTGAAAAATTTGGACTGGTTAGGCATGAAGTACACGCGATGGCATTTTTGTCTGGCAGTGCTTCTGGCCGCGACTACGTTGCTGGCACAGACGCCCACACCCTACGTTGCGACGTCCGGTTTAGCCCTTCCCACCGTTTCCCCGAGCGCTGACACCGATCAGAACGATTCCGTCCTCACTATTAGGAAGCGCGTGTCCGAGGTGAACGTGCTGTTTACCGCCACGGACCGGCACGGCAAATTCGTGCGCGACTTGAATCAGCGCGACTTTACCATCCTCGATGACCACAAGCCGCCGCAAGCCATCGTAAATTTTCGCCGTGAAGTCGATCTGCCGCTCGAACTGGGAGTGCTGGTTGACACCAGTGGTTCGGTGCGCGGGCGCTTTGACTTCGAGCAAGAGGCGACCGTCAGTTTCCTGCAGAGCACGGTGCGTCCGAAGTTTGACCGGGCTTTTGTGATGGGATTCAGCAGCCACAGTCAGGTAACGCAGGACTTCACGGACAACGTTCGACTGCTGGAAACAGGAGTCCGCAGTCTGCGCGATGGCGGAGGGACAGCGCTTTACGATGCCATCTACCGCGCCTGCCACGACAAGCTGATCAAGGACAAGTCAGACCATCCGGTGCGCCGCGCCATCATTGTGGTGAGCGATGGCGAGGACAACCAGAGCGAATACACTCGAGCGCAGGCAATTGAAATGGCACAACGCGCGGAAGTGATGATTTATGCGATTTCAACCGACGACAGCGGGCTGATTCTGCGCGGCGATAAGGCTCTAGAGCAACTGGCCGACGCCACCGGCGGACGAGCATTTTTTCCCTATAAGATGAAGGACATCAAGAACTCGTTTGCGGCTATCCAAGACGAGCTGCGCAGTCAATATGTGGTCTCTTACCGGCCTGCTGACTTCGACGCGGATGGCCGCTACCGGTCCATTGAGATCACTGCAGTAAAGAAAGACCTCCAGGTTCGTGCCCGCCGCGGCTACTACGCGCCCAAGCAGTAGTCGGATCAAAAGCTTTTAACCGCAAAGGGCGCAAGGAACGCAAAGCTCGCAAAAGCATCAGATCAAAAGCTTCTAACCGCAGAGAAGAATGCGCCATTGCGACAAACATCGCTGCTTGAGGGCCGCAGTCCGATGCTACAATTTCTACAAGGCTAGCCAGCACATCGGACTCGCGCATCAAACTTAAGGGCAGCAGAATCTCGGGCGTAGGTTTTAATGTCAAGTTGTAGCGAAAAATTCGTGGCTATCATCCTGGGAGGCGTTGTTTGCCTGGCGATGGTTGGGTCCGCTTATGCTGCCCAACAGCAATCGCCGAGGAAGCATTTGGTTAAGCAGGAGCAGCCCACACCAGCGCCAACGCCGCAACCAGCGGCAGATCCGCCGGCGCCGCTCACTCTGGAGCAGATGCCCGCATCCGCACCACAAGTTTCGTTTCATAACGGTCAATTGACTATCGTCGCGCCGAACTCCACGCTAGGAGACATCCTCCGCGCAGTGCGAGCGCAAACCGGGGCTTCAGTGGAGGTCCCGGGCAACGCCCCCGAACGCGTGGTGGTCAAACTGGGGCCCGGGCCGGCGCGTGACGTGCTGGCATCGCTATTAAATGGATCGCACTTCAACTATGTACTGCTGGGATCGGTGACGGACCCTGCCCAGGTGGAAAAGATCATTCTCACATCGAAAGCCGGGAGTAGTGCGCCGGTTGATGGCTCCGACGCCGCCAAGCAGGCAGGAAATCCGACGGGGCCAGGGATCCTTCAACAAGCTGCGGAGGTGCCGGAGGAGATGCAGGGCGAGGATCCCGCCGAAGAGGCAACCGACGCGGATAACCAGGCTGATCAAGCGAACCAGGCGGATGAACCGCAGGCGAATCAGCCCAATGGTCAGCCCGCCATCAAGACTCCGGAACAGCTTTTGCAGGAACTACAACGCCAGCAACAAATCCAGCAGCAACAACAGCAGCAGCCCGGCCAGCCGCAGACTCTTCCGCAGACTCTTCCCATTCCGCGGACGCAGCCCCCACAGCCGCAGTAATGGCGGGCTGCTTAGCTTTCTAGCACGTCGTGGCTAGGCGTGGAAAGGTCCTCCACCTAACTAAGTGGCTAGTGGTTAGTCTAACTGCCAGCTAGTATCCACTAGGACGTTGCTGACCATGTCAAAACCAATGTGGGACACGCCGAAACGAGCGACCATTCTTTATTTGCTATTCACTCTTTTGTTTAGCTCCGTAATCTGGGCGTTGGTGATCTGGTCAGGTCATCTCGGCATGGCGTTCGGCATGATGATCACGTCCGTCATGTGGTGTCCGGCACTGGCGGCATTGGTGACTTGCCGCCTTGTTGGGCGAAGTTTCCGATCGTTAGCGTGGCGCTGGCCGGAAGGCCGCTACATTGCAGCTGCATATTTCATTCCGCTCGCGTATGCGGCAATCGCTTACGGAGCGGTATGGGCGCTGCGGCTGGGCGGATGGAACTCGGAGTTGGTCACCCTAGTCACGCAGCGTTTCGGATTGCGCGGGATGCCCGCCTGCGGTGCATTCACCCTTTGGTTCCTATTCACAGCCACTGCGGGGATGATTCGTGGGCTATCGACTGCGCTGGGCGAAGAGATCGGGTGGCGAGGGTTCCTGGTACCAGAGCTGGCGAAGCAGATGTCATACACCAAGCTAAGCCTGCTGAGCGGCATCATCTGGGCGGCGTGGCACAGTCCACTGCTGCTATTTGCCGACTACAACGCAGGAACGAATCGCTGGTACGCCATGGGATGCTTCACGGTGATGATCGTCTCGAACAGCTTTATATTCGCCTGGCTGCGGCTGAAGTCCAGGAAGTTTATGGACCGCGGCTGTGCTACACGCCAGCCACAACCTGTTCGTCAAACCGTTTTCGACAACATGATGCGCGACACGGGAAAGACACTGTGGTACACGACCGAGTTCGGCGTTGCGCTGGCCGTGGTGAATGTCGCCTTCGCCGTGTATTTCTGGACTCGACGAGGAGCAGTGGAGCAGGAGGAGGCGCGACCATCGCTGGCTGCGGCATTCAATTAGAACACTGCCCTTACTGCCAGCTACTGCAGCTTGGCGTACTCCGCCTGGGCTTCCTTCAGGATGGGGATGTCGGGGTCGGCGTCTTTCCAGAGGGCGAGGAAATCCTGGTAGGCAGTCTTCGCTTTGGCGGTGTCGCCAGAGAGGGCGTAGGCGCGGGCGAGGCCAAGATAGGCCAGCCCACCGAGCGGAAAATTGAACACGATGCCGCGGTGGTCGAGAAATTTTTGGAACTCCGCAGCTGCTTCGTTGCCCTGGTGCAACAGCAAGTATGCCTGACCTCTCAAATAAACGGGATACAGAGACCCCATATAGCTGGGGCTAATAAATCCGAGCTCGTAAGTAGCGGCGGGTTGGAGTAGTTCGATGGCTTTGGCTGGTTCATGCCGATTGAGCGCAAGGGAAGCACGGATAGCGGGTAACCAGTAGTTATGTACTCCTGTATCTAAAGGAAATTCCTTGGCCACGTTGTCCGCTATCTTCTGCGCCCGGGCGGAGTCTCCAGCGCGAGCCAAGGCTAATGCTCCGAGAACTTGTGTGAAGCGGTCTGAGGCCAATGCCAAAGCCGCGGCCGCATCTTTCCGCGACTGGTCGAAATGACCGACTTCCGCTTCCCGGAGGGCTTGGTTTGCCTGCCACCCGGCCGCGGTTCCGTTCTGCTGGTTCTTTCGAGCCAATTCCACTGCCCGCCGCGAAAACTCCCGCGCCTTCCCGAGTCGGCCGTAGAACGCCTCGGTGTCGGATTGGGTGGATAGGAACAAGTCCTCCACGCCCAGCTTGCCCGTGCCCCACGCCACCTGCCGTTCCATCTCAGCTGTGTCGCCTTCAACCATGGCAAGTCCATAACGGTAAACGTGCAGGCCTTCGTGATCGAGCTTGCGTCCCGTTGCTTGCTGGTAGGTTGCTTTCGCCTCATCGAAACGGTTCAGGGCAGCATAAGCAAGCATCAGATTCCCCAGATTAACGGCAGAGTTTGGATCGAGGCGGCTTGCTTCGAGTTCTTCGGCGGCTGCCTTTTCGTATTGTCCCACCACTCCGTGAAGTAGTCCCAGGTAGCCAGGGGGAAAAAAGTCCCGCGGATAATTCTGTGCCCACAACTCGTAGGTCTGAACCGCCTTCTCCAGCTCTCCCGTCACATTCCCATAATAGTTACCCGTGATCCGGAATCTCTCCCGCTCGCTCACGCGGTCGCGCAGGTCGTATGCCTTTTGCGAGTATTGGCTCGCCAGACTTGCTTCGCCGATGTTGGAGTACATGATCCCCATGCCGGCATAGGCCATCGCGAAATTAGGATCGAGTTCGATGGCATGTTTCATCAACGGAATCGCCGCCACCTCACTCTTTTCGTTCATGGTCTTTCTCGACAGAGTGTAGGCTTTGAGCGCCTCCAGCGAAGACGTTGTAGCTTGTTCAAGGGGAGTATCGAACTTCTGGATGGTGCTGAGCGATTCTCCCAGCTTTTTCCGTAGCTCTGACGTTGTCTCTCCCAGCGCCTTGAGCACATGCTCTTTGCTGTCTGCCGTCACCTGCTCTTGGGCCAGTATGCTGCCGGTCTGGCAATTCACGGCATTCACCCCGATCACATATTGACTGCCCAGGCTCGCAATTGAGCCCGCCAGCATCACCCTGCTGCCCACGCGCTGGCATAGTTCCCGCGCGACCTCGCGCGTAAGATGTTGGCCCGGTGAACGCCCCATCAGCTTTAATGTATCGTCCACAGTCTGCTGCGGCAGCATGTTCAGAAAAGGCGACTGCTCCAATTGCACCGTGAGCGCTTGCCTGAGTGTGTCGTCGAATACAGGATCACCGGTAGTGTTGGTGAAGTCAGCCAGCACGACGGTATCTTTCCCCGTCAGCGGTGTTGCTGCACGTGAGCGGAAGTAAAGACCACCGGCAATAAGAACAGCGACGATGACCACACTGGCGGGGACCAGAAGCCTCCAGGATTTCCTGCCGGTAGCTACGGGAGCCTCGGTAGCCTTCGTGGCATGCGATGAAGAGGCCGGGGCGAGAGCAGGAGAAGAGCCCGATGCTGGTGGGACCTGTGGCGCTGCCACATGGGAGCCGCAATCCTGCGCCACCGCCACCATCCTGGAACTGGCTGCTCCCATACGGCCCGAGTCCGTATCCCGCTTCAGGCGTAACAACTCGGAACGCATTTCCGCCGCGCCCTGATAGCGAAGTTCTCGATCTTTCTCCAGCGCCCGGTTGATGATCCGTTCCAGTTCGGGTGGCATGTCGGGATTCAATCGCAAAGGAGGCAGGGGAGCACGGTTCATGATGCCGTCGAAGATCACGCCAGTACTCTCACCACGAAAGGGCAACGTGCCCGTTGCCATCTCATACAGCACCGCTCCGAAGGAGAACAGATCACTCCGCGTATCCAGTTCTTTCGCCCGCACCTGCTCGGGTGACATATAAGCGACCGTGCCCAGCGTGGAACCGGGGCTGGTGAGATCCCGTTCGTCGACCGTGCCTGTCATCGCATTCGCGACCACAATCTGGTTGAATGAACTGCCCGTAGCCGCTACCTTTGCCAGCCCAAAATCGAGAATCTTGGCGTGTCCACGCCTCGAGACGAAAATGTTGGCGGGCTTGATATCACGGTGGACAATGCCGGCAGAGTGAGCGGCGTCGAGCGCCTCAGCGATGTCGATGGCGATGGGGAGCAGAACTTCCGTTTCCAACGGACGCCCTGCGATGCGGTGTTTCAGAGTCAACCCATCCAAAAACTCCATGGCGATGAATGCCTGTCCGCTCTCCTCCCCAATATCATAAATTGTGCAGATATTGGGATGGTTCAGAGCTGAGGCGGCCTGGGCCTCGCGTTGGAAGCGGCTCAGAGCCTGAGGATCGCGGGCAACTTCATCGGGCAAGAACTTGAGGGCGACGAAGCGATGCAGGCGAGTGTCTTCGGCCTTGTACACCACACCCATGCCGCCACCGCCAAGTTTCTCGACGATGCGGTAATGCGAAATGGTTTGGCCGATCACTGCGGCCAAATCTTACGTCGGTGAAATGGGCGAGTCAATGAAAGGGGTGGAGTTGGCCGGGGGGAAGAAGGATGTAGGCGAACAATCGTGATTGTTGGTGTAATCGGCTTTTAACAGCGGTTGAACTGAAGTTGGGTGATGCATCAGAGAAGAGTTATTGCGCACCAAAATAACACCGTGCGGATTGAGACTGGAACGACGGCCTGGCCGCTCTCAAGCAGCCGCTGGTTTGGATTGTTGGCGTTCGCCATTTCATCAGCCGAGGCTTCCGAGGTGGACAGCGGTCTGACGTCTGAGGGTGTTGAGGTCCCGAACCTCAGTCGCCGCTGGCGCCGCTTTGGCTGGGAACGAGGACGGGGCTTCTCTGCAGGCGTTCGCGGGATTGGTAAGCGAAAATGTTAAGGATGGCGTTGACGATGCCGTAAGCGGCGACAATACCCAGAACTACGCTGGTGATGGAAGTAAGAAAAACAACGAAAGCAACCAGTAACCCACCCAAGTTCGGCCCCTTGCCGGTAGATGCCGCAGCCGCAAATCCGGAATTGTTTTGCGTGATCAGCATGGATCACGCCGCGCGACCCTCACTTTACCCGCGTTGACGCTTGCTGCTGTTAACAACTAAGATACGTGAGTAGAGGTGCGCACACCCACTCTCCAACATTTCTGGGGACCCGTCCATATTACGGAAGGACAGGATTACTTTCGGCTCTTCATGGCTATTACCAAGATTTCGGTGCGCGGGGCGCGCCAACACAATCTAAAGAACATCGACGTTGAAATTCCCCGTAACACGCTGACTGTCATTACCGGACTGAGCGGATCGGGCAAGTCCTCGCTGGCATTTGACACTATCTACGCCGAGGGCCAACGGCGCTATGTGGAGACGCTTTCCGCCTATGCCCGCCAGTTTCTGGACCAGATGGAACGGCCCGATGTCGACGCCATCGACGGGCTGAGCCCGGCGATCTCCATCGAACAGAAGACCACCAGCCGCAGCCCGCGTTCGACGGTCGGAACCATCACCGAAATTTACGATTATCTTCGTCTGCTGTTCGCCTCGATCGGCGTGCCTCATTGCCCTAAGTGCGGCCGGGCGATCACCCGGCAGTCGGCGGAGCAGATTGTGCAACGGGTGATGGCCCTGACTCCCGAAGATCGCGTCATGGTGCTGGCGCCGATCGTGCGCGGGCGCAAAGGCGAATTCAAGAAAGAGATGGAGAAGCTGGTGCAACACGGCTTCACCCGGGCACGCATCGATGGCGAACTGGTGAACCTGGACCAGGACATCTCCGCTCGATAAGCGCAAGAACCACACCATCGAAGTCGTGATCGATCGGCTCTTGGTGAAGCCGGGAATCGAGCATCGCCTGGAACTGTCGGTCGGACTGGCGATGAAACTGGCGGGTGGCCTGGTGCAGGTAGCAGTGGTGGGCGGAGAGGAGCAGCTTTATTCGGCACGGCTGGCGTGTCCGGATTGCGGTATTAACGTACCGCAGTTGGAGCCGCGTTCGTTCTCCTTTAATAGCTCGTACGGCGCCTGTCCGGAGTGCCACGGCCTGGGCAGCCGCTATGATTTCGATCCCGCGAAAGTGATTGTGGACTGGTCGAAGCCTCTGCTGGATGGCGGCCTGGGGCCGGGCTCGGCTTCGCAGAATCTGATCCATATGCTGGAGATCACAGCCGCCGCTCACGGCATCGATCTGCTCACTCCGTTCGAGAAGTTTCCCGAGAAAATTCAGAATCTACTGCTTTATGGCGAGGCGGGCAAGGGTGGCAAAACGGGATTCACGGGAATTCTCGGCTATCTCAAGCGTGCGTTGGAAGAATCCACTTCGGAAACCTACCGGGATTGGTTGCTGGACTACATGTCGGCGACGGAATGTCCGGCTTGTCATGGCCAGCGGCTGCGTCCGGAGAGCCTGGCGGTGAAGGTGAATGGCATGTCCATCGCCGATTTCACGGCGCTGCCGGTGGCGCGATCGCTCGAGATCGCGAAAAAGATCACCCTCACCGGGCGCGAGGAGAAGATCGCGGGACGCATTGTGCATGAAATCGTGGAACGGCTGCAGTTTCTGAACGCAGTCGGGCTGGGATACATCTCGCTGAATCGTTCGGCAGCGACGCTTTCGGGTGGGGAAGGCCAGCGCATAAGGCTGGCAACGCAGATTGGATCCAAGCTGCGCGGGGTGCTCTACGTGCTCGACGAACCTTCGATCGGACTGCACCACCGCGACAATGACCGCCTGCTCAAAGCGCTGGAAGAACTGCGTGACCTGGGAAACACGGTGTTGGTAGTTGAGCACGATGAGGAAACCATCCGGCGGGCGGATTACGTGATTGACCTTGGTCCCGGCGCGGGACGGCATGGTGGGGAATTGGTGGCCCAGGGCACGCCGGAAGAAATCGAGCGCTCGACCCGAGTCGCTCACCGGGGCTTACATTTCGGGGCGGATGCAGATCGAAATGCGCGAGGACCGCCGACAACCGAACGGGGCCGGCATCAGCGTTCTGGGCGCGCGGGAAAACAATCTGAAAAATCTCGACGTCACTTTCCCATTGGGAGTAATGACTGTGGTGACCGGAGTTTCGGGGTCAGGTAAGTCGACGCTGGTGAATGACATCCTCTACCGGGCGCTGGCGAAGAAACTTTACCGGTCGCGAGAAGAAGCCGGCTCCCACAAGGCGATTTCGGGGGCGGAAAACATTGACAAAGTCATTCGCATCGATCAGTCGCCGATCGGCCGCACACCACGGTCGAATCCCGCGACCTATACCGGAGTATTCGCGCAGATTCGCGATCTCTATGCGATGTTGCCGGAGTCGCGGGAACGTGGTTACAAGCCGGGAAGATTTTCGTTCAACGTGCCCGGCGGACGCTGCGAGGCTTGCCAGGGCGAAGGGCAACGGCGGATCGAAATGAATTTTCTTCCGGACGTTTACGTGCTGTGCGAGGTCTGCGGCGGCAAGCGCTACAACCATGAGACCCTGGCGGTGAAATACAAGGGCTATTCCATTGCTGACATACTAGAAACGCCAGTGTCCGACGCCTTGCAGATTCTGGAAAACATTCCGCAGGTAAAGCAGAAGCTGCAAACCCTGGTGGACGTGGGCCTAGGATACATTCATCTGGGGCAATCGGCGCTCACGCTTTCCGGCGGCGAGGCGCAACGCATCAAGCTGGCGCGCGAGTTGAGCAAGCGGCAAACCGGCAAGACTTTGTATCTGCTGGACGAGCCCACGACCGGGCTGCACTTCGATGATGTCAAGAAGTTGCTCGACGTACTGCACCGGCTGACTGACCTGGGGAACTCGGTGATCATCATCGAACATAATCTAGATGTGATCCGCAATGCCGATTGGATCGTTGACCTGGGTCCAGAGGGCGGCGAAGACGGGCGGCCGGATAGTGGCCCAGGGCACTCCCGAGCAGGTGGCGCGGAACAAGAAGTCGTACACCGGGCAGGCGCTAACTGCATTATTTCAATGGCAACGGGAGAGTTTCGGTCGCGATCAAGTCTTCCACCGCGTAGGCGCCCGTTAACCGAGCGCGACTTGAACCCCTTCGGGATTGATACGACCTAAAAGCCAACGAAACTTTTCATTCTCTGCTTTGCCTTCCCTGTCGGCATCTGCGAAACTTGAGGCGCTATGCGGGCGTGAGCGGAGCGGGAGCCCGCAGCCGAAATCCCGAGCGAAGCGAGGGATCTCCTGACCCATGGGCAGAGTCCACATTCTTTCCGAGGCCGTGGCCAATAGGATCGCTGCTGGAGAGGTTGAGGCGCTATGCGGGCGTGAGCGGAGCGGGAGCCCGCAGCCGAAATCCCGAGCGCGCGAGGGATCTTCTGACCATGGGCAGAGTCCACATTCTTTCCGAGGCCGTGGCCAACAAGATCGCCGCCGGCGAGGTGGTCGAACGCCCGGCCTCTGTGGTCAAGGAGCTTCTGGAGAACTCTCTCGACGCGGGTTCGACACGCATCCGGATACAGGTAGAAGCCGGCGGCAAGAAGCTCATTCAGATCACCGACAACGGCTGCGGCATGGTGCGCGATGACGCTCTGCTGGCGTTCGAGCGCCATGCAACCTCAAAGATCAAGAATGCCGAAGATCTGCTTAGCGTGGCCACTCTCGGATTCCGTGGAGAAGCGCTGCCCTCGATCGCTTCCGTTTGCCGTCTGCATCTGGAGACCCGCGCTGCCGACGAGCCCTCGGGGACCATAGTTGAAATCAACGGTGGAAAGCTTTTCAAAGTTGAAGAAGCGGGAATACCGGTGGGGACATCGATCACCATCCGCGATCTTTTTTTCAACATGCCTGCGCGCAAGAAGTTTCTAAAGGCGGAGTCGACCGAGCTTTCGCACATCGCTTCGCTGGTGACGCACTACGCGCTGGCGCATCCTGATAAGCATTTCGAGCTGCACTCCGCCACCAATGCCATGCTGGTCGCGCCGCCGGTGGCTGGGTACAGCGAACGGGTATACCAGGTCTTCGGCAAAGAAGTCCTTGATCAATTGATTGCGGTAGCGGCCGCGCAACCGCTGGAGCGTATTGGATTGCCTCAGCCTCCACCGTGGCGACGCGTAGAAGTAGAAGAAGATGAAGAACTAGCTGTCACAACGCCGGGCGAGATGCGCTTACACGGTTTCGTCTCGAAACCCGAAATCCAGAAGCTGAATCGCAACTCGATTTACGTTTTCGTCAATGGACGCCTGATCCGCGATCGGCTCGTTCAGCACGCGTTGACCGATGCCTATCGCAACATTCTGCCACCGACGGTGTATCCGGTGGTGCTGCTGTTTCTCGAATTGCCGAGCGCTGAAGTGGACGTCAACGTTCATCCCTCAAAGACCGAAGTGCGTTTCCGGCAGCAAACCGTGATGCATGATTTTGTGCGCGACTCGGTCCGCGCAGCGCTGATGAAAGCGCGCCCGGTACCGCAGTTCACCACGGAAATTGAGGCGCATCCGACGGCGAGTCCTTCGCTCACGCCCGGGGCCCGCGTCTCTTCGATCGATGATGCCGCGGCGTGGCGCGCCGCCTACGCTCCAATCGGACCGCAGGACTTCACTCTGCAGGCGCCTGTGCCTCCGCCGATCAATGAGCGCTTGCAGTTTGGCGGGGGATTTGCGGTGGAGGGTAATGCCGCGCTGGGACTGGCGCGCGCGCCGCAGGCGATTCCTGGCGTTCCCTTCCTGAAATTACTAAGCCCGAATTTATTAAGAGCGACGGCTGCACTCCGCCGGTTCCGGAGGAGCCCGAGGCGTCCAGCGATCTGGCGCCGTCGCTGGCATCGCTACGGCCGCTGGGACAGATTCGCGATTCGTTCATTCTGGCGGTGAATCACGAAGGCCTCTGGATCGTCGACCAGCACGTGGCCCATGAGCGGGTTCTGTTTGAAAGAATCCTGAGACAACGTGCGGCGCAAAAAGCAGAGAGCCAGCGTTTGCTCATGCCGCTGTGCTGGAATTGACTCCGGCGCAGCAAGCGGTGTTTGCCGAAATCTCCGACGAGTTATCGAAGAATGGATTCGAAGCCGAGCCTTTCGGGGCGCGAAGCATTGCGGTGAAAATCGCGCCCGCGGGAATCGAAGCTCCGCAAATCGAGAAGATGCTGCAAGAACTGCTCGACCAGCTTTCCCGCGAAGAGCAGGCTCTAAACCTGGAGAAAGTCCGCACACGGATTGCGGCTTCCATCGCCTGCCACGCTGCCATCAAGGTCAACATGCCGCTGGAGCAGAATAAAATGGAATGGCTGTTGGCGGAGCTGGCCAAAACCGAGTGCCCGATGTCTTGCCCGCACGGGAGACCCGTAGTTCTGCGATACTCGCTGAAGGACATTCAGAAGGCGTTCAAGAGGATCTAAGTTAGCTCCTAGCTTCTGGCGGCTAGCTAATAGCAAAGCGCCGAATCGGGGGGTCTCAGAGCCGAGGAGCCAGTAGCTAGCCGCTGTTTTTATGACCGATCAGGAACTCGACCAGTTGCGGCGCGAGAAGTGGCACTTGAACGGGCGCGCTGTGCGCTCGCTCGACGATGCCCGCGCCTTCATTGAGTCGGTCGGGTTCTGCATGCTGTATCCGCTGCGGCAGCCGGTGCTGGCGCCGACGTTCATCGGGGCCTGGGCGGGTTCCGACGAACGGCTGCCCACCTGGCAACATGCCTTTTCCGATCCGCGCGCCCAGGAGGCGACTGATCTGATGGTCCGCCTGCTGCGGGAGCGCGACGCTTACGAGGCCAATCAGTTCGACGAGAACAACGCCTTCCTGGTGGCGGGATCGATCTTTCCTTATTTCTATGCGCTGGTGGGAGAACGCAATCCCAAGCAGGCTCCCAAGCCCGGACCGCGCTCGGCGTACTCGCAGCTGGCTTGCGATGCCTTTGAACTCATCCGCCGCGCGGGGCCGATCTCGATGCAAAAGATGCGCGAAGACCTGGGTGGCAGCATATCGCTGGTCGCTCTGGGTCACGCGCTGGGCGAGTTGTGGTCGCGGCTGCGCATCACGCGGGTGGATTACAAGCCGGACGAAGGCGCGTATTGGGACGTGCTCTACCGCTGGTCTCCGGATGCGGTCCGGGAAGGCATCGGGTTGTCGGTGGCAGAGGCGCTCTCGGCGCTGCTTTCGAAGTATCTGGATTGCGTGATTGCCGCCGACCAACCGGAAGTCGAAGCCTTCTTTGGCAACTTTGTTCCCCGCTCACGAGTGAAAGAAGCCATCAATGCGCTGCTGGCAGCTCGGGAACTCGACTTCATTCGAGTGGGGAAACGAACTCTGATTCAAATCACGCCGCCGAAGGCCACGGCTGTTTCCGCGTTCCCTCGCACGCAACGGGTAAGGAGCTGAGTTGCGATAGCGGAAGCCCAGCCCTCCGGCTACTGCAGTGGTGGCGGAGTCATGCCGATGAAGGTTGTGCCTAGAAATTTCCCCTGAGCGTTGAAATTCCAGGTAAACAGGGCGGCTCCGGCGCGGGCGCAGGCGTGGCATCCGTTGAGCAGAGGATAATCGGTCACAAACTGGATTCCGCCGTTGGGACCCGCTTGCGAGTTGGGCCAGGTCGTCCCATCGCGGTCGCCCGGCCACAGGTCTACTTGCGGAAATCGATACTTGAGGTCACGGAACTGGGGAGTTTGTTCCATGGCTTTCTTGTCCAGCAGGTTCAGATCCTCGACGTTCACGATCCGCGGCTGCCCATTGACCAGCAGACAGGCCATAATTGGTGTTGGCGCGCAAGGGATAGGTAATCCACGCGATGTCGACTGGCCCGACGCGCTGGAAACCGGTCATGATGGCAATGTCGCCGTGATTTTGCCGGGTGAGCTCGCGGGTGAAGCTTACGGCATCGGCAGAGGCGCCAGCTTTTGCCATCTGGTCGATGAAGCATTCGGCGATGCCAGATCCGGACGTCTTATCGCAGGCGGCATGCGCGTTGGTGATGAACTGCTGGGACACTTGCCACACGGAAGATGCTTGAATCTTTGCTGACTTTGCCGAGTCCGCGGCTGCGCCGATGATAGCGAAAGAATGAATAACTACGAGTAAGAGGGCCGCCGCGGCGTTGCCGTAAAGCTTGCGCATGTTTTTCCTTTGGAGGCCAACATTCTACAATAGCCGTTCACTAGCCAATGATCGTCAACTTCGCTGAACGGGCGCATAACCACAACTGGGAGCTGGACCCGGTCACGCGCTCCTTGCTTGACACCGACTTCTACAAGCTGCTGATGCTGCAGTTTATCTGGAAGCATTTTCCGAAGACGCGGGTATCGTTCTCGCTGTCCAATCGCACCACGTCGGTGCGCCTGGCCGATATGTTTCCGACTGAGGAACTGATCGCGCAGTTGGAGCATGCCCGCAGCCTTAGCTTTCCGAAAGTCGGAGTTGATCTGGCTGGCGGGCAACACTTTCTACGGACAACGCGGAATCTTCGAGCCGGCATTTCTGGCCTGGTTGGAGCGGGATTTCAGACTGTCGGACTATGAGTTATCGGTCAAGAATGGGCAGTTCCATCTATTGTTTGATGGCCTGTGGACCGAAACCACGATGTGGGAACTCTATGCGCTGGCCATCATCGACGAACTGAAGACCAGGGCCAGTCTGAAACGATTGAACGAGTTCGGCCTCGACATCCTTTATGCGAGGGCGAAGACCAAGCTGTGGGGCAAAATCGAGCAACTGCGGGGCGTTCCCGATCTGCACGTGGCCGACTTCGGAACCCGGCGTCGTCATAGTTTCTTGTGGCAGGAATATGTGGTGGAGGCCATGGCTTCGAATCTGGGCAGCGCTTTCACCGGAACCTCGAATGCGTTCCTCGCCCATAAGCACGATCTGGAGGCGATTGGAACCAATGCCCATGAGATCCCGATGGTTCTGGCCGCGCTAGCGCCAGATGATAAAGCCATGAAGGCTTCTCAGTATCGCGTGCTCGAGTTGTGGCAGAGCACCTACGAAGGCGCGCTCCTGATCATGCTGCCGGATACCTTTGGAACCACGCAATTCCTGGAAAATGCGCCGGACTGGGCTGCCGATTGGACCGGGCAGCGCGTGGACAGTAAAGATCCGTACGTCGCAGGAGACGAATATATCGAGTGGCTGAAAAAGCGAGGTCGAGATCCACGCGAAAAGCTGTTAATTGCCTCGGACGCGCTCGATGTCGACGAGATACTCGGCCTGCATGCCTATTTTGGCGGAGCTTTGGTGGGTAGTGCGACCCCCAAAGATTTCCGCAGGGCAACGGATTTCCTGGATTCGAGGAAGTGGACTCCCCGATCGGCGGATTCGATTCAGCGCGGGCTGGGGCACTCTGCTCACCAACGATTTCCGCGGCTGCGATCCTGATGACGGCGGTGGCTTTGACCCGGTCAGCCTGATCTGCAAAGTACACGATGTCGAGGGACGGCCTGCGGTCAAGCTCTCCGACAACTACGCGAAGGCGCTCGGCCCGGAATCTGAAATCGAACGTTACCGTCGCGTCTTTGGCACCGTTGGAGTCGCCAATATTCCTGTTATCGCGTGAGGCGATCACGCGGGCGCTTACCTAATTCCGCTCGCTTCGTCTATCACGTCCATGAAAAGCTTCTATTTGATCACTGCTTTCCTGCTCTCTTTGCCGGTTTTTGGCGCCGACGCCACTGAATTCCGCGGAAACCCGCAGCACACAGGCGTCTACGACGCTCCTGGAGTCCCCAAGTTCAGCAAGATTAAGTGGAAGTTTCACACCAATGGGCTGGTCATTTCGTCTCCCGCGGTCGCTAATGGCACCGTGTATGTAGGGAGCACCGACGGGAATCTATATGCGGTTGATCTCGGAATCTGGTACGCAGCGCTGGAAATTTGCCACCAAGGTCCGAGTCACGTCGTCTCCGGCAGTGGATGGCGGCATGGTCTATTTCGGAAGTTATGACGGAAATTTCTATGCGCTGGATGCGTCCAATGGACAATTAAAGTGGAAATTCCAGACTGAGGGTGAAAGGCGCTTCGCGGGCAAGCATCTTCATGGAGCTCACCCGGATGGGGAAACCATGCCCGATCCCTTCGACTGTTACCTCTCCTCGCCGGTGGTCTGGAGCGGAGCGGTGTACTTCGGCAGCGGTGATGGAAACGTTTACTCTCTGGACGCCGCTTCGGGCAAGCTGAACTGGAAATTCAAGACTGGGGACGTGGTCCATGCCTCGCCGGCGATTGCGGATGGCACGCTGTTTATCGGCAGCTGGGACAGCTATTTTTATGCCCTTGATGCGGCGACCGGCAAAGAGAAGTGGCGCTTCAAAACCGGTGAGGACCATGACATTTACAACCAGGTCGGCATTCAGTCCTCGGCCGCAGTCATGGACGGCGTGGTTTACTTCGGTTGCCGCGACTCGAACTTCTATGCCCTCGACGCCCGCACCGGCCAGCAGAAATGGATGTTCAACAACAAGGGCTCATGGGTGATTACTTCACCGGCCGTGAGGGGTGGGAAGGTATATTTCGCGACTTCAGACTCGGGCCTGTTTTACGCGCTCGATGCCAAATCTGGCGCTCCGATTTTTTCGCAGAAATTCATCTGGCCTATGTTTTCTTCGCCCGCGATCGCAGGCAACATGCTGTATATCGGTTCGGAGGAGGGCAAGCTCATCGCGATCGACTTGACGAGCCAGAAACCGGCATGGGTGTTTCAAACTGACGCGTCCCGTGAGAACGGTCCGGAATTCACGAAGCCAGATGGGAGCCCGAATTATCGAAGCTGTTGTCTCGGAGAACTTTTATGACGAGATGGTCATTGGGGTTCACAAACTGCTCGCCGTGGGTGCGATTTTCTCTTCACCGGTGGTGGTAGACAACGTGATCTACGTCGGAAGCACGGACGGAAATCTCTATGCGCTGATGTAGCAGCGGTGTGGCACCGGTTGAGCTTTTATGGGCGGCGTGCTGGAGCGGGCCCGGGAGGAAGAATCTCCGGTTCGTCGGAGCGAACTTGCTGGCGGGTCACGAAGAAAACTGCGGCTGTCCAGGTGGGGAACAAATCAAGACCGGGGATGAGTTCAGCGGCCAGGGTGGGTAAAAAAGCCCAATGCCACCCCAACAGCCGAATCAGAGTCACGGCCACAAATATATCGAGCAGCGTGTCGGCCGGCGACAAGCCTCCGACAGCGAAGAGCGGCAAAGCGACGATCTGGAGGGTATCCGCCGCGACAGCAACCAGCCAAGCCAGGCGATGCTCGGGAGATTTGATCGTTCTAAAGAAGTCGGCTAACCACATAACCATCCGGTTTGGGTAAAGTAAACTGCTTGGGAGGGTCACCAGACTTCGAGTAACCACCCACTAAATAGGATACAACAGGAACCAGCCTCCTACGCCTTAGCCCAACCAGCGCAGCTCTGCTGCCGTGTAGAATCATCACTTCGCGGATGACCGCCATCCCCAATCGCAGACTCATCATCGCCATCGACGGACCTGCGGGCGCCGGCAAGAGCACGATCGCCGCGCGCCTGGCCCGTAAGCTGGGATATGTGAACCTGGAAACTGGCGCGATGTATCGCGCTCTTGCACTCAAGGCCATCGAATGGGATGTTTCGTTCGACGATGAAGCAGGGCTCGCCAAGTTGGCCAGCGATTCACGCATCCAGCTAGAACCCACTCACAGCGGAAACCGCGTTCTTCTGGATGGTCGCGACGTGACCGCGCGCGTGCGCGAGACCGACGTTACCGAGGGCGCGTCGCGAGTATCGGTGCATCCCAAGGTGCGGGAGTGGATGGTCGCCCGCCAGCAAGAGATGGGGGCGGGCGGCGGCGTAGTAATGGAAGGCCGCGACATTGGTACCAAGGTTTTTCCTAATGCCGATGTGAAAGTCTTCCTTGACGCCGATCCTGTGGTGCGCGAACAGCGCCGTCTGCAACAACAAAACCTGCGGGGGAGTGAAGCGGAAGCCTCGGTAGCTGAACTCCGCGAACGTGATCGACGTGACCGCACCCGGGCCCAGTCACCGCTGGCGGCCGCGCCGGATGCCCTCGTGCTCGACTCCACTAGTCTGTCGGAGGATGAAGTTCTGCACAAGGTAGAGGAGTTAGTGAACCGCAAACTCCTGCAACAAAACTAAAAAGCGTATTTGGGCCTTGATTCTGTCCCAACGCGGGAATCCTTCCAAAAGAAAGCTCATAGCTCACAGACTCCGCACCAACGGCGGTGATATACAAAGCCAACTGTCCCCGTGAGGTCTGGACTCGCCTTCAATTCAGGTGATTTCCTATGCCGCAGTCTGTTCTTGATTATTGCTCTTTACACAGAAATTCTTTCTGCTGCAGTTCCGAACCTGTGCGGCCGCGCGCAAGATTCTTCACCCGGCTTAAGCCGGGATTCAGAATGACGTCTTTCTGGCGAGGTGCCGCGCATTGTCTTGTGTTTTCTCTGCTTGCGGCGGCTGGGTTCGCTCAGGACGCTTCCACCGGTGCCATTCGTGGGACGGTGGTCGATGCCGCGGGCAGCCGGGTTGCTGGCGCCATCGTGGTTTTTGTGGATGCGGCGACCGGCTTCCGCTACTCCGCCATCACTGGCGTAGAAGGGCGATTCTCATTCGAACTGCTTCCGCCTGGGGAATATTCCGGGCGCGCAGAGGCCCGTGGAATGTCACCGCAGACCACCCCACGCCTGCAAGTGGACGTGGGTGGCACCACGGAGCTTGAATTCAAGCTTCCCGTCGCGGGAGCAAAAGAGACGGTGACGGTTTCGGGTGAGCCGCCGCTGGTCGAAACCCAACCCAGTGGAGTGTCTTCGCTGATCGATGAACGAGCCATCAACGAGCTGCCCCTGAACGGTCGCCGTTACACCGATCTTGCTTTGCTCACTCCGGGCGTTACCCAGGACCCGCGAGGTCTGACGTCCGGCTCGAATGGCGATTTGGCGTTTGGCGGGATTCGTGGCTTCCAGTCCAGCTATCTGGTGGACGGCGGCGATAACAACAACGCCTTCTTCGCCCAGGCTCGTGGCCGTTATCGCGCGCCCTATCAATTCAGTAATGAAGTGGTGCAGGAGTTCCGGGTGTCCTCGAACACCTACGGCGCGGAGTTGGGGCGATCCGGAGGAGCAGTAGTGAACGTGGTCACCAAGTCGGGCTCGAACCATCTTCATGGCACGGATTTCTATTTCATCCGCGACAGCGCTTTTGGCGCAACCCATCCGCTGCTTGATTTCAAGCCTCACGACCAGCAACAACAATTCGGATTCACGCTCGGCGGCCCCATCCGTCGCAACAAAGTATTTTTCTTTGCCGGACTTGACCAGCACATTTTCCACGTGCCGACGGTGGTTCGTTTTGACAGTGGTGGCTCGGTGGTGGTGCCGCAGCCCGGCACGGGACCGGAGACTCCGGGCGACTACGAGGCCACCGACAAGGCGCTGGTCTTTGCCAAAGCTGCGGAACTCTCGAAAGAGGCCGGCACCTTCCCTTCGTCGATGCTGGGAAATGCCGGCTTCGTCAAGCTGGATGTATCGCTTAGTCCGCGCAACAATTTCTCGGCACGAGCTGAACACGTCCCGCTATTACGGGCACAACAACGTATTTCTCGATCCAGCCAGTCCGCTGACCACTTTCGGAATCAGCGAAAACGGCGAGGAGGACGTGACCACGGAGACGGCATCGGTCGCGCTGACCAGCAATCTTTCCGGCAAAGCCGTCAGTCATCTGCGGGCCCAGTTCTCGCGCGATCTGCAGCGCTCGAGCAGCAACAGCTCCGCCCCCATCACTCGAATTCCCGAATATCATCGACGGCTTTGGGCGGTCATCCATCCTGCCCCGCGAAACCCGCGAGCATCGACTGCACTTAGCCGAGACCTTCAGCATCGAGGGCAAAAGAAATTCCTGGAAACTCGGCGGCGATGCATTGCTGACATGGATCTACAACTTCTTCCCTTCGTTGTCCGGAGGGGAGTACATTTTCGACCCCATCAAGGTGAACCAGTTTACGTTCCAACCGCAGGAGTCTGGCCTGGAACTTACGCCGCTGCGAGCTTATGCCCACGGAGTTCCGCACTATTACGTCCAGAACTTCGGCCCGGCAGTTACTCATCCCGACACCAACGAATACGCAGGCTTTTTGCAGGATACGATTCGCGTGACCGACCACCTGGCCCTGAGCCTCGGCGCCCGCTACGATCTGCAGACTTTCACGCACGAATGGCTTGGTCTCCAATCCGCTGTGGCCGGACTCGGGTAAAGTTCCTTTCAACCCCAACAATTTCGGACCCCGCGCCGGCTTGGCGTATTCCATAGGAAACGTACGACCGCTTGTGATTCGCGCGGGATACGGATTGTTCTACACGCGAATTCCCCAGATCTACAATTCCACGGTAGAGAGCCAGAATGGCCTAGCCCGAACTTTCTCTTCCTGAACAATAATCACTTCTACGATCATCAGATTTTTCCGCACTATCCCAACCCGCTGGTGAGTTGCTCGCTTTACGCGACCGTTTGCCTGCCGCCGGCGAGCCTGGAGCAATTCACGCAATCTGGCATTTCCGCCTTTGCTCACAATTTCAAAACGCCCCGCGTACAACAGGCTAGCCTCAACCTGGAGCGCGAAGTGGCCCATCGCCTCGCGGTTGGGGTTTCCTACACGTATGTGCACGGGGTGGACCTGATTCGCGCCCGGGACGTGAACTTGCCTCCACCGGTGAACGTTGCGTATCCGGTATATGACGCCTCCGGGGCGAACTTTCTGGGCTCGTACTACAACGTGGCGTCATTCTCCACATGGCAATTGAGCGAAAGTCTGACTTGCCCGTTTCCACCCTGTATCAATCCGCTGGCGCGCCCGATTCCGCAGCTGGGAGCGATCAATGTGTTCGAAAGCGAGGCATCGAGCGTCTATCACGGCGCGACGCTGTCGATTCGCCGCCGAATGACCAGCGGTGTCTATTTCATGCTCTCTTACACTTTCGCTCACGCGCTGGATGACGGCCAGGACGCGCTGGTGGCGGGACGGCCCGCCACGGTGCAGAATTCCTATGCGCCCAATTCGGAAAAGGGCCCTAGCGTTACTGATCAGCGACATCGCTTCGCGTTTTCCTGGGTCGCTGAACCGAAACCATTTCATCGCGGCCATGAGCTTCTGGGCGCACTATTCAATAACTGGAAACTTTCCGGAGTGGTCACCATGGGCAGTGGCCGGCCAGTGAGTGCAACCGTCACGGGAGACCCAAATCAGGATGGCAACAGTTCGAACGACCGGCTTCCGGGAACCCGCCGCAATTCATTCCTGGGACCCGACTACGCGACAACCGACGCGCGTCTGACGCGTCGCCTGTACATGGGTGACCGTTTCAAATTGGAACTGGTAGGTGAGTCGTTCAATCTCTTGAACCGGGACAACCGCCGAGTGGTGATCACTGAAGATGGATTCATAAGCAACTCAGCGCGGTTTATCGAAACCACTAAACAGCTTGGAATCAATTATTTCCCGGCCCACTACCAGGTACCGAGAAACCCGGTGAGAGCCAGCGATGCTTACGCTCCACGACAGGTGCAACTCGCTTTGAGACTGATTTTTTGAGACTTGATTGGGCGCCAATATGTCGGCATCGCGCTCCATCTCCTGGAACTGTATATAATTCTTGACTTGCTCCAGGAAGCTTGCAATAACTATCGGGTCCAAACGGGACCAGTTTGGGGGTGTGTCCAGTTGGCGGAAGTCAGACTGCAAGAGGGAGAGTCCCTCGAAAATGCGCTTCGCCGTTTCAAGCGCAAAGTGCAACAGGAAGACATCATTAAAGAGGTCAAGCGTCACTCTTTTTACCTGAAGCCGGGCGAAAAGAAGCGGGTGAAGGAAGCCTTGGCTCGAAAGCGCAGCCGTAAAAAAGCGCGCAAAGAACAGGACTAATGATGATTGGGCTGCCCCTCCTTAGAGGCGGCCCATTCCTTTTTCAAACGCGTTCCGTTTGGGCGAGCGGCTGTAACGATTTATCGGCACATCGCAGTTTTGTAAACATAAGCGGTAATCCATTCCACGGTTCTCGGGGATGGCGGGCCGAATCCAGGGGAAGGTTCCAAAGACAGGTGAGGGGGGTGTGCAAAACCTGCGCGTTCGCGCGCCACAAAGTCGTCTCGTGGGCGGGCAGGCATGGCTGAAGGGAGCATCTCTCAATGGAATTCCAGGACAAGGTGTTGAAGTGTATTGACTGCGGCGCCGATTTTATCTTCACGGCCGGGGAGCAGCTGTTCTTCCACGATAAGCAGTTCAAGAACGAACCCAAACGGTGCAAAGCATGCAAGGCAAAACGGGTCTCGGTGCTGGGAGCCGCGCCTGTAGCCCACGCGCCGAGCGGCTTTTCCAAGGTTGAAACCCGCACGGTTTGTTCGCAGTGCGGTAAGGAAACCACTGTGCCGTTCAAGCCGACGCAAGGGCGTCCGGTTTTCTGCCGGGAATGTTTCCAGCAGAAACGGCAAGCGGCCACAGCTTAATACCGGCTAAGTTCGGCCGGGAAGCCTGAGACCTGCGCATAACTAAAAGTCGACGGGGGCAAGTTATCTTCCCGCCTGTCGGTTCCAGGATGAGTTTGTTCGGCAAAGCTTGTCCCACGGGATGGCTTGTCTGACGCCGACTGCTTCCTCGTTTTATCCTCCCACCAAAAGAGCCCACTTTCTCAGTTACTATTAGGAGCGTGGAAAGCTTCTACGTGCAGAACTTCGGCTGCCGGGCTACCCAGGCCGACGGAGCCGCTATCGAACGTCAGTTCCAGGAGCTGGGACTGGAGCGAGCGGGCGCGCCGTCGCAAGGCAGGAATTGTCGTTCTGAATACCTGCACTGTGACCGCTTCCGCCGACCAGGACGCGCGGGCGGCCATTCGGCGCATCCATCGGGAAAATCCTGGCTGCCGGATCGTCGTCACCGGATGCTATGCGCAGCGCGCTCCGGAAGAACTGGCAACTCTGCCGGGCGTGAGTCAGGTCATCGGTAATTCGCACAAGCATCGATTGGCGGAGATCGCGGAAATCGGACCTCGGACCTCAGACTTCAGACTTCGGCCGGGTTCTCAGGCCCGCGACTTCGTCCCACTGCTAGAACTGGTCGGCGAAGGCCCAGGTCCGACGTCACGAGGCCGGCAGTCGGGTTTTCGTTTCTGACATTTTTGCTCACACCGAACTGCTGGCTGCGCCGGTTTTCGACGCCGCAAATGAGCGCACTCGTCCGAATCTCAAAGTACAGGATGGCTGCGACAATCGCTGTTCATTCTGCGTGATTCCATACGTCCGCGGACAGAGCCGGTCTTTGCCGTTAGGCGAGGTTCTTCGCGAGGTGAACGCGCTGGTGGAGTCGGGCTATCGCGAAGTAGTGATCTCGGGAATCAACCTCGGACGCTGGGGCAGGGATTTCGTCGTGCGGGGGCGCCCTCGCCTGCCTCGCTTTGAGGATCTAGTCCGGGCCATCCTGTCGGAGACTTCGCTCGAGAAGCTGCGCATCAGTTCGGTTGAACCCATGGACTGGAGCGATGAGCTGATCCAGATGATGGCGGAGTCTCCACGCATCGCCAAGCATGCGCATGTTCCGATGCAGTCGGGCAGCGACCGCGTGCTGCGGGCGATGCACCGCAAGTACCGGCCGTGGCATTATCGCGAGAAGATTGAGAAGATTCGCAGCCGCCATGCCAATGGCGGCGATTGGCGCCGACGTGATGGTCGGCTTCCCGGGCGAAACAGACGATGATTTTGATGAGACGGTGCGAATGGTAGAAGCTTTGCCGTTCACCTACCTGCACGTCTTCACTTACTCCGCCCGTCCCGGGCACGCCAGCGGCTGCGCTGCGAAATCAAGTTCCGGTCCATGTAGCGCGAGAGCGCAACCGGATTCTGCGCGAGCTTGCGGCAGAGAAAAAGCTGGCATTTATGCGCAGCTTTTTCGGCCAGACGGTAGAAGCCATCACGCTGCAATCTTCCCACTCTTTGTCATCCCGAGCGGAGCTCGATGATTTGCCAGCAAATCAATCGGGCGGAGTCGAGGGACCTGCTGTTTTCACCGAAGCTCTAACCGACAATTATCTGAAGCTGCGGCTGGAGGGTCGCCATGAGCCCAATCGCTGGCTCGAGGCGCAAGTAGCCCATGTAGTCAATGCGGCACGCTGGTCGGAACCCTTAACTAAAATTCGCGTCAGGAGAAAAGCATGCTTTCCAAACTACTCGGGGTAGTGGTAGTTGTCTGTCTTGCTTTCGATGCCGCTGTGGCCCAGGATCCAACCAAGGTCGAACCGAAGCACTATCAATTGGCCTTTGAGAATGAATGGGTGCAGGTTGTGAACGTCCACTATGGTCCGCACGAGAAGTCGGTGATGCACGATCATCCCGGTGGTGTGGTTGTCGTTCTCACTGCGGGACATCTCAAGTTCACCGATCAGAACGGGCATACCCGAGAGGTCTTCGCTAAGCCGGGCGAATCCCGATGGTATCCGCCGTTCAAACATCGGGTGGAGAACCTGGGCGACACGACCTACAACGCGGTCTACATTGGGGTCAAAACCAAGACCGCCGCAGCCAACGCCGGCCCACAAAGTGCGCAACCCGCCATGGATGCGGAGACGCAAAAGATCATGGCTGAATATATTTTGGCTGCGATGAAGCGATAGATGCCGCTCTGACTGGGTGCCCCGTCCAAGCTTTGCTTGGGCGGGCATATTGGTGCGTCGTCGGACACCCGGTCCAAGCGAAACCTCGAAGAGCACCCTAGCCATCAGCTTTAAGAACCAGATCGCCGCCCGTGGCTGATCCTTTGACAAGAATTGCAGACTCGGAAAGTGGTCCTGTGCAACTTCGGACGTTAGACATCTCCCTCTCAACAACAGGACGCCTACGTGATTTTCAGTTTCGGCAGGCCTTCTCCTGAGTGACACCTGTTCTAAGTAGACTTCCCGACCGATCTTGCGAGTGATGGTTCCATGAAAACCAGCAGCACCAATGATTCCTTCGATTTCTACGATTCCGCGCTTGTTGTGCCCCGAGAGGTGTATCTTGCATCCGGTCGCTGATTCGAAAAGGCCCCCCTGAAGCTTTGCGACGAGCGGCGTGGAACGTCCCTCATAATCACGCAGGGTCGCTGAAACGTGATCCGAATGTTCTTCGAGAACCAGCTCAACGCCAGAGAGGAGGTCGTCCGGATGGACAGTCGCGTCTGGCACCTTGACAGTAGTTACGGAGGAAAAAATCTCAGACTTTCCGGAGGTAGTTTTGGGGACGCATTCTGCGGTTAAAGCCCAAGGGAAAGCAAGCGATCCCGACAACCATACAAAAAAGATGAGTCGTAGTGAACGAAGGCGGACTGACCTCAGGAGCGACATACCACAGTCCTTTGCCGTCTCTGCGCCACTGCAGGTATCAGAGGCCTATGACGCCAATTAACGGGGATTGGCTAGCCGAGATCAGCGCAGAGTGTTAGTCACGTATAGCTCTAAGATTGGTGGCTTGTCCAGCCTTTGCTTGGGCGGGGATATTCGTGCGTAGCAATCATATATTCCGCGGACTAGAGCTTCGGTGCGCGAGTCGAAATCATCGAAACGGCCATACAAGAGCGACCATCCGGCTAATTGCCCGGCAGCAAAAGGGAGAAGCCTTGAAAAGAATATTCGCGGCGGCCTTCGGTTACCGAGGGCTTGGCGCGGCCGGACTGGACGTTTTGCACCGCCTCCACCAGGCGATAGAGAACATCCGGCTGGGCTACCGGAACGTTGTGGGCGGTCAGAAGCAGTTGCAGACGGGGCGTCAGCTTCGCCAGTTTGGCCACGGATTTCGCATAGGCGGCAAAATCCGCCTCTTCGGTGAAGAGATAGATCGGCCCGGGATAGAACGTGTCCCCGGTGAATAGAAGACCATGCTGGCGATCCAGCAGGCACAGGGAATCGGGGGTGTGGCCGGGCGTGAAGATGACCTCAAGTTCTCTGCCGCCGAGGGCAATGCGCTCACCGTCCTTGACCCGCCGCGAAATATGGAATGGCCGAACAGAATAGCTACCGGGCTGCACCCCCGCGGGCAGTTTTCCGCAGATGCGCTGGGGAGCGAGCGTGTCACGCGAATAAGCGTCCGACCCGCCCTTTTCGCTGGCGCGGGTGAAGGGAGTATCCTCTCCGAGAATGTCGGAGAATTCCACGTTGCCGCCAGTGTGGTCGAAGTGGGTGTGGGAGTTGAGCACGGTGATAGGCAGTTTCGTCAGGCGCGCGACCACGTCGTGGATTTTTCCGATCCCCATTCCCGTGTCAAACAACAGTGCCCGCTCGCTGCCGAGGATCAGGTAGGAGATGACCTCTTCAAACTGGTGAGGCTCGTAGATGGCGTAAACGCCGTCGCGGACGCGGTATACCTCGAACCAGTCGTCGTGTACCTCAACTCGCTCCAGCTGCTTGTATTCGGGGCGCGGCAATTCACGGCACCATTCCGGGCGCAAAGGCTCGCCGGAGGCGGACTGCGCCGCCGCCAACGCGCCAAACCAAAGCAGCGGAAGAAGTACGGAAAGGATTGAGCGATTCAGCGGGAATTTCCTTTTTGACCCAAAAAAGCGGCTGCGATTTTCCAAACAAATCCCTATTCGGGTCAATGTGACCCGATTCTCCAGTAGTGGGTCAGTTTGAATTTATTTGTGAAAGATCGCATTCAATCCCATGGCAAGCACTAGTATTCCCACCAGCACGTTCAAAATTCGCGTGAGCGGATTCTTATTGACTTTATAGCTTTCGAGGTGCCACCACGAGAAGTTGTCGCGAGGGGGAATGATCGCTCTCTTAAAGCATGTGTAGGCGATCCAGCCCGTAAACAGTAGGAGTAGTAAACTGCGCAACATGGGTTGAACTGGCTGACTCACTCAAGGCCTCGTTTTGTAAGGGCCGTGCTTTCCCACTTCGGTATGCAAGCATCTGCCATGAGTATGATTTCTTCCAAAATTCCAAACGTGATCGCTTAAGCCAGCCGCCCATCGCCGGAGTGATGGATTCTGGCCAAATTGTAATAGACCGCCTGGATCGCCACCATAGCCGCGGTTGAGCACATCAGTGGACGGTCGCGTCAATCCCCCATGTTATAATTTGCATCTAAGTCGCCCTGTTATCTGACGGAGGATGGTATCGATAAACGCTTTATCCGCACCAACGACCGTATCCGAGCGCGAGAAATCCGAGTAATTGACGACGAAGGCAACCAGATTGGCATTCTGCCTCCGTTTGAAGCGCTCAAAATGGCCCGCGAAAAGAACCTGGACCTGGTTGAGATTTCGCCCACCGCGACTCCTCCCGTATGCCGCATCATGGATTATGGGAAATTCCTGTACCAGCAGGAAAAGAAAGAGCGAGAGGCCAAGAAACACCAGAAAGTAATCACGGTCAAAGAAGTAAAGTTCCGCATCAACGTGGATGACCACGATTACGAGACCAAGAAGAACCACGTGCTGCGCTTCCTGGATGAGGGAGACAAGGTAAAGGCGACCATCTTCTTTCGCGGACGCGAGATGACCCGCACCAACCTGGGGCGCCAGATTCTGGACCGGCTGATCAAGGACGTTCAGGACAAGAGTATTGTGGAGTTCCGCCCGCGTCAGGAAGGCAACACGCTGCACGCCATCCTGGCCCCAAAGAAGGTCGAGGGGGGCAAGCAGCCCGTGCAATCACAGGCGGCTACGGGACGCGCGAATCAAGCCTGACGCAGAACGGCCCTTAGCCATTTGCTTTTCGCACTTAGCGCTAAGGCTGTGTCGATTGTCGGACCCAAGATTTGAGATCTGAAGGTAAAGCTAATCGCCGGAGTTCTTATGCCGAAGTTGAAAACGCACAAGGGCGCAGCCAAGCGCTTTAAGAAAACTGCAACGGGGAAAGTGAAGCGCGGACATTCGCATCTGCGTCACATTCTGACCTCGAAGGCTCACAAGCGCAAAAAGAAGCTGGGACAATCCGTGCTGGTAAGCGATGCGGATACGCCGAAGATCAAGCGAATGATTCCGTACTAGGATTTGTTTTGTTGCGGCCGGCATCGGCTGCATTTTGTGGGCCGCGAATCCCTGGTGATTCCGTGGCTCCCGGTGAGTGAAGAGGCGATTCAGACCTTTGAGTCTCCTGCCTCCAGCCGCCGCAAATAGAAAGCAAAAAGGAGCTAGTTATGCCTCGTGTAAAACGCGGAACCAAACGCCGCGCCAAACGCAAGAAGATACTCGACCGCGCCAGCGGATATTTCCTCACAAAATCGAAACTCTACCGCTCCGCCAAAGAGGCGGTCGAACGCGGACTGAAATTCGCCTACTCCGGACGGAAGCAGAAAAAGCGTCAGTACCGCTCGCTGTGGATCGTGCGCATCGGTGCCGCCGCCAAACTGAACGGGATGAGCTACAACCAGTTCATCCACGGGCTGAAAAAGGGTGGTGTGGAGCTGGATCGCAAGATCCTGGCCGATCTGGCGGTGAACGATCCCGGCGCCTTTAAGAGCCTCGCCGAACAAGCGAAGGGGGCTCTCGGCGGGGCAGCGTAGTAGCTCTCAGATCTCAGTTCTCAGAAGAAAAATTCCAGTGGGTAAGGATCGATTGGTCCGTATCCGGGGATGGCTCCGAAGTGATGCCATCATTTTTTACTGTTGTCATTCCGAGGAGCGAATCGACGAGGAATCTGCAGTCTTGATGCGGAAACTGCAGATCCCTCTCTTATCCTCACCGCGCGAGCGCGACTCGGGCGGCGCTCGGGATGACAATTCCTATTAGGTTTCCAGAGGAAACGTGGCTTACACCGTTCCCAAATTGACGGATTACTCGGCGAAGGCGCTGGACAAGGCCGTGGCCAAGCTGCTGGCCGCGCTGGAGAAGGAGTCCTCCGGAGTCAAGAACGAGTCCGATTGGAAAGCGCTTCGTGATCGCTGGATGGCTCGCAAGAATGGCATCCTGACGCAAATCAATGATTTCTGGCTGAAGGCTGCACCAAAAGATGCAAAGCGGGAAGTCGGGCAGCGTGTGAATGAAATTGGTGCGATCGTCAAACAAACAGCGGGATAAAAAGCTACAGACTCACTGGACAGTCAATGCGCAGACAATAGCTCGAGAGCTATCCGGGACTTCCTACCAAATCTGAACGTACGCGAAATGCGATACGTGGACAGTCAAGTTACTGACCGCCAAATTCGACTTCACTCTGCCCGGCATTCGCCGCCCTCTGGGCGCGGAGCATCCCATCATCAAGACGATGAATGAGATCGTCTCCGTGTTTCGGAATCTCGGGTATTCGGTTGAGGAAGGGCCGGAGATTGAGACCGACTACTACAACTTTGAGGCGCTGAATTTCCCGCCTAATCATCCGGCGCGCGACACCCAAGACACGCTATTCATCGCTAACCAGGAATCGAAGCCGTTGCGTGACCGATTGCTGCTGCGCACTCACACTTCGCCGGTGCAGATTCGAACGATGGAGAAGATGAAGCCGCCGGTGCGGGTGGTGTGTCCGGGAAAAGTACACCGCAACGACGCGCCCGACGCCACGCACTCGCCCATCTTTCATCAGGTCGAGGGGCTGGCTGTGGATACGAACATTACATTCTGCGATCTGAAGGGCACGCTCGACCACGCCATGAAAGCGCTGTTTGGGTCGAGCGTGAAGACACGGTTTTATCCATCATACTTTCCGTTTACTGAACCCAGCGCCGACGTGCAGATCAGTTGCATTTTCTGCGGAGGCACAGGATATCGCGATGGCGGCCGCTGTCCCAATTGCAAGGCCAGCGGCTGGATTGAACTTCTGGGCTGCGGCATGGTCGATCCCAATGTTTACCGCTTTGTGGATTACGACGCCAGGAAAGTCAGCGGATTCGCGTTTGGCATGGGCGTGGAGCGGATCGCGATTCTGAAATATGGCGTGGATGATATTCAGTTGTTCTTCAATGGGGATGTGAGGTTCTTGGAGCAGTTTGGTTGAAGCGGTCAGCTTTCAGCCATCAGCTTTCAGCGAAACCCGATCGCTGCTGTAGCTGAGAGCTGACGGCTGACGGCTGATAGCTCGCAATGAAAATTTCTCCTCAATGGCTGCGCGACTTCGTTGACTTCAAGGTCGACCTCCGCCAGCTGGCAGACGATCTTACGTTGGCCGGAATCGCAGTGGAATCCATCAGTGGCGAAGGTGAAAACGCAGTCTTCGAGATGGACATCACTACCAATCGTCCGGACGCCATGAATCACTACGGCGTGGCGCGCGAGTGCTCGGCTATTTACGATCTACCGCTGAAACCGATCGCACCGAAGTTGCCGGTAGCCTCCGAGACTAAAGCCGTGCCCTTTCCGATTGAGATCGCTGAACCCGAGTTATGCCCGCGGTTCACCGCGCGCGTGCTTCAGGATGTGACGATTCAGCCTTCGCCGGCGAAAGTCGTGCAAAGGCTGGCGCTGCTGGATCAGCGCCCCATCAGCAACGCAGTTGACGCCACCAATTACGTGCTGTGGGAAATGGGAAAGCCGACGCACGTCTTCGACCTCGATCTGCTGGAAGGCGGCAAGATCATCGTGCGTCGCGCGAAGAATGGCGAGACACTGAAAACACTCGACGGCGTCGATCGCAAACTGACCAGCGAAGACCTGGTGGTCGCCGATGCGCGCAAGCCGGTCGGTTTGGCTGGCGTGATGGGCGGCTTCGACACCATGATCACGGACAAGACCCGAAACATCCTGATCGAATCGGCGTGGTGGGACCCGGTGACGATTCGCAAAGCTTCCCGGCGGCACGGGCTGCATACGGACGCCTCGCATCGCTTCGAGCGCGGCGCGGACTTCGAGTCAACAATACCGTCCTGCGATCGGGTGGCAGAACTGATTTTGCAATCGGGCGGAGGGGAATTAATTGGGGGCACAGTCGATGTGATCGCGCGGCGACTGGATCAGGCGCCAGTTGCCCTCCATCTTTCTGAAGTCCAGCGAATTTTGGGCGAGAAGCTGGATGCCCGCGAGATCTTTCGTGTTCTCAACCGGCTGGGCTTCGATGTGTTGCCGGAAAGGGGTGGTGAATCCGATTTCACGATTCGGATTCCGAGTTGGCGACTCGATGTTGAACGTGAGATCGACGTGATCGAAGAGATCGCCCGCCTGCATGGCTACGACAAGTTCGCGAACACTCTGCCCGCGTATGCCGGCTCGGTGGTCGAATTACCCGATGCGGAAAAAGATGGAAAGCTGCGGTCGACGCTGCTGGCCCTCGGTTACGACGAAGCTATTTCGCTGACTTTTATTTCGCACCAGGACGCGGTGCGGTTTTCCGAAGTCCCGGCGATCGAGTTGGCCAATCCGCTGAGTGAAGAAGCTTCGGTCATGCGCACTTCCATGGTTCCGGGTATGCTCGGCATGCTGGCTTACAACTTGAATCGGGGAAGCGACAATGTGCGGCTGTTTGAAGCGGGCAACGTGTTCGAGGCGTCTGGCGCAACCGCGAACCAATTGAAGCGGATCTGTCTGGGCGCAACCGGCAGCGCCGTAACTCCTAGCGTTCATCAGCCTGCCCGGCCATTTTCGTTCTTCGATTTGAAGGGCGATGTGGAGACTGTGTTGCACGCCTTCCAGCACACCCGACTGGCCTACGACGCGCAAACACCGAAGTATTACCATCCTGGGCGTTCTGCCCGCGCGGTGATGGACGGCGCAGTGGTGGCGCAGTTTGGGCAGATTCATTCAGATGTTGCCGCAGCTCGTAAGCTGCGCCAGGACGTGTTCGTCGCCGAGCTTTATCTTGACCGCCTTTACCAGCATGGCTTGCGGGAGGTGCGATATGAAGCCCTGCCGCGCTATCCGGCAGTCGAACGCGATTTCTCGTTTGTGTTCGCGGATGCGGTCGAGTTCGAGGCGATCGATCAAGCGGTGATGGGGCTGCGGCTGGACGAACTGCGCAGCTTCGTTCCGGTCGAGATTTTCCGTGGCGGTGCGATTCCAGCCGGCAAATATTCGATCCTGTTGCGGGCGAAGTTCCAGTCCCGCGAGCGGACGCTGCGCGAAGACGAAGTAGCGCAGTGGTCAGCACAGATCGTCGAGGCGCTGAAAGCGTTAGGCGGGACGCAGCGCGCGTAAGGTTTTCCGCTGCAGTTTCCCCCCGGACGCCGAGCTCCGACAATCCGTGGCAGAGCAGCCGACCTGTGCTAGTCTGACCCAAATATGGCTGATGCAATCACCCAGCAGAAATATTTCCTGAGCGGCAAGGTCGAACACTTTACCGAGTCCGTGATCCGCGAAATGACGCGGCAGGCCATGCTCCACGGCGCCATCAACCTGGCGCAAGGATTCCCCGACTTCCCTGCCCCGACGGAGATCAAGCGCGCCGCGCAAGAAGCCATCGCATCTGACATCAATCAGTACGCCATCACCTGGGGCGCGAAAAATCTGCGGAACGCGATTGCGCAGCAGATGAAGACGGCCCAGGGAATTTCCGTCGACCCGGAGACACAGATCACAGTTTGCTGCGGTTCGACGGAAGCGATGATCTCGACCCTGCTCGCCATCTGCAACGCGGGCGATGAGGTGGTGATCTTCGAGCCGTTTTATGAAAACTACGGACCGGATGCGATTCTCTCCGGGGCCAAGCCACGATTCGTGAAACTCCGTCCGCCGACGACAGCGGAAGGTGAATGGACATTCGACGAGCGTGAGCTTCGCGCAGCATTTGACCATCACACCAAAGCCGTCATTCTTAATACGCCGAACAATCCGACCGGAAAAGTTTTCACGGGCGAAGAGCTCAACCTGATTCGTGATCTGTGCGTTGAATTCAATGTCCTGGCAATTACCGATGAGATTTACGAGCACATTCTTTATGATGGCACGCAGCACATTTCGATTGCGCAGCTCGAAGGCATGAGCGATCGGACGGTCACGATCAACGGGCTTTCCAAGAGTTACAGCGTGACCGGGTGGCGGGTGGGATGGACGGTGGCGCCGCCCGCTATTACCGACGCCATCCGGAAAGTCCACGATTTCCTGACCGTAGGCGCTCCCGCTCCATTGCAGGAGGCTGGTGCCGCCGCCCTGGGAATGCCGGCCAGCTATTATCAGAACCTCGCTGAAGGATATCGTGCACGACGAGACCGCCTGATGCCTGCGCTCACCCAGGCGGGATTCCGCTGCTTCAAGCCGCGTGGCGCTTACTACGTAATGACTGACATCAGTGCATTCGGCTTTCCAGACGATCTCGCCTTAACTAAGTATCTGGTCAAGGAAATCGGAGTGGCTGCGGTCCCAGGATCGAGTTTCTACAACGATCCCCGCGACGGGGCGCAGCAAGTGAGGTTCGCCTTCTGCAAACGAGACGAAACCCTGGATGAGGCGGCGAGCAGGATTAAAGGATTGCGGAAACGAAAATGATCGGAAGGCGACGCTCGATACAATCTCCTCCGTCCACAGCTTTCTGCGGTATACTGCGCTCAAGTTTCAATTCTGCCGGGAGAGAGTTCAATCATGTCTGTAAGGATGGCCGAGGACGTATCTGCCCAGGTTCCCACCGACGATTTTCAGGCGCTCGAAGAGAAAGTTTATCGCACAATTGAACTGTATAAGACGGCGCGTGAGGCCCGAGCGGTGGCTGAGCGCGATGTCAGACGGTTACGCGAGCAGCTGGAAGAGCGCGAGGAAGAGGCCGAGACTTTGCGGCGCGAGATGGTGAAGTTGCGCAAAGAACGTGAAGAGATTCGTGGGCGGGTGGAGAAAATGCTCACGCAAATTGAATCTATTGCCGAGGAGCAAGCGGCCAGCTAAAGAGCAGCGAAGGGCTTTCGATTAGAGGAGTAAAACGCATATGGCGACCGCCACAAAACATCACCAGCCGGTCAAGGATCCGAGCAACAACAGCGTGCGGGTAGAGATTTTCGATCAGGCGTACAACCTGCGTGGATCCGATGCGGATTACATACTCAAGCTCGCCGACTATGTGGATTCAAAGATGCGGGCAGTTTCGGAGCAGACCCATACGGTGGATACGGCTCGCCTGGCGGTGCTGGCGGCGCTCAATATCGCGGACGAATATCATCTGCTGAAGCGGAATAGCGATATCGGAGTGACCGACTATCTGCGACGGGCCGAGAATCTCTCCAGCGCACTAGATGAGGTGCTTGAGGACAAGCGGCGGGCAGGATAAGACAGAGATATTGGTTCTCGTGCCCTTACACTCATCTTCTTGTGAGACTAGTTAGTCCTTTAGTGTTCCAGTTATAGGATTCGTCCGTGCCACGGTAGGAATGGTTCGACTGCGGTTGAGCCTCACTTATGCGAAGCTCAGTTCTCGCTCAGCATGACAGGGGCATTTTGTCCGCCAATGTTGCGCAAGTCTGGCGACATTGGGTCCTAACCAAAGTTGCTGGCAAGCCGAGTGCCAACTATTTGCGTCTCCCCTCTTGCGAAACTCCGGAGATTTCCCTAGCATCCAACACTGAAAGCCGGCCTGCAAGGTTGGTGATGGTGGTAACCGATTTTTGAACCAACACCGAATGAACGGGGACTCGACTCGAAAATATGATCCGGTGTGCAGTGCTCCGCCACGCGGAGATGCCTAAAGGGTCTCGGCGGGTTCCCACCGTCAAGGACGGGTTCATTCTCGGCCCGCTACACGGCCTGGTGGGTCGGCTTGATTTTTCTCCTGCACGCGAACTGCTGTTTCTCCTGCTAAACTGACCTGTATCAGTTGCAAAGGGTTTTGCATCTAAACCAGCAGTGTTTCCCCAACTCTTTCATATCGGACGATTTTTTCTTCCCACCTACGGAGTATTGGTTTCGCTGGGAGTGCTGGTCGGGTTGTGGGTCAGTGTGCGTAACGCCCAAAGACAAGGAATCAACCCTGACGATGCCTGGAATTTTGGCATCCTGGTGGTCTTATCCGGGATCGTTGGAGCCAAGATTCTTTACATCATCAACGACTGGAGCACCTACGCGGCGCATCCCAGGGAGATTCTCAGCCTGAATACGTTGCAGGCGGGCGGAGTTTTCTCCGGCGGCCTGGTAGCTGCGTTTGTAGCGGCGGTGTGGTACGTCCGCAAGCGTCACATGCCGCCGCTGGCAACCTGTGACGCCTTCGCGCCGGGGTTGGCCATTGGGCACGCGATCGGACGGGTAGGCTGTTTCGCGGCTGGCTGCTGTTATGGCAAGCCGACGGCTCATGTTTGGGGCGTGATTTTTACTAATGCAGTGGCTCATGACCTGGTAGGCACTCCACTGAATCAGGCGCTCGAGCCCACGCAGCTTTTTGAGTCGGCCGTGGAGTTTGCTAATTTCTTTATTCTGATGTGGATGTTCAGACGGAAGAAATTCGATGGCCAGGTGTTCGGCGCTTACCTGATTCTTTACGGCGTAGCGCGGTTCTTCCTAGAATTCATTCGCGATGATCCTGGCCGAGGATCGGTCTTTGGTGGTGCGATGACGGGTACACAATTGATCTCGATTTTTCTGGTGATCACCGGCGGGCTGATCTGGTGGCTGCGCAGCGGCGCGCCGAAGACCGTGCCGGTTCGTGCAGCCCGTTAGACTCTCCTCCGGGGCAGACACGTGCCGTCACAATTTCCCATCACGATTTCTGTCGAGCCGGAGGACGCCGGCAAGCGGCTTGATCAATTTCTCGTCGGACATCTCGGTGCAACCAGCCGCGTCCGGGTGCAGCAACTAATCACCGAGCAAAAAGTATTGGTGAATGACGCTGGCGCCAAGCCTTCCCAGCGTCTGCGCGGCGAGGAACGGATCACCGTTATTGGATCGCCGCAAGCTGCTCCTCTGTGGGCAATTGCTGAGGAGATCCCGCTCGACATTGTCTATGAGGATGATGATCTGGCAGTAGTCAACAAGCCCGCGGGAATGATGGTTCACGCCGGCGCGGGAGCCAGCGAAGCCCAGCGCAATCGCGGCACCCTGGTCAATGCCCTGCTACACCACTTTAAGACGCTTTCCGCTGTGGGCGGCGAGTTGCGGCCGGGTATCGTGCACCGTCTAGACAAGGCTACCAGCGGGCTGATCCTCGTTGCCAAAAATGACGAGGCCCATCGGCGGCTAGCGGCGCAATTCGTGCAGCACCAGGTCAAGAAGACATACGTTGCATTGGTGCACGGCTGGCCCAAGAAAGACCGGGGGACCATTACCAGCAGCATCAGCCGGGATCGTGTGCGCCGCACTCGCATGACTACGCGACGCGAGGGTGGTCGCCAGGCCATCACTCACTACACCGTGCAAGAACGCATCGATGGGCAGCCCAGCAAATTCGCCCTGCTTGAAATGAAGATAGACACTGGCCGCACACACCAGATTCGCGTCCACCTGGCTTCTCTGGCCCATCCCGTGGTGGGGGACACGCTCTACGGCGCCCCGCGCGAAATACGGTCTGGCGAAGCGGGGGTGATTTCTCTCCCGAGAAATTTCCTGCATGCGACCGGCCTGGAGTTCCAGCACCCGCGAACGGGCTTGCCGCTTTCATTTTCGCGACCATTGCCAGCGGAACTGCAGGCGTTTCTGCGCCGAATCTCAGCCGCCGGATGAACCAGCTTGCGGGTTGAAGCTATAATGTAAGGAAAATGAAGGTTCATTTCACGGTCTCTTTGGTTAGCGTCGTCCTGCTCCTGCCAACCGTTTTTGCGCAGACTGGCGACCAGAATGACCTGCCGCCAGCTCCATCGGTCTCGAAACAACAGAGTAAGCAGCAGAGGCAGCCTCAAACTCCGCCGTCCCAAACTCCCTCAACCCAGACTCCACGATCCCAAAGTCCGTCGTCCCCGGCGACGGCAGAAGCGCAGCCGGCGGCGCCTCCACCGGCATCGAGCGAACCATCCCGTGCGGATACCGCTCCGCCTGCTCGCACCGATGCAGCGTCGAGTCAACAGGAAGAAACCGCCGCCACGATTCGCAGTACGGTTAACGAGGTCAATGTCGTCTTCACGGTTACCGACAAGCACGGCCGCTATGTGAAGGACTTAAAGCGAGGTGACTTCGAAGTCATCGACGACAGCAAGCCGGCCCGGGAAATCCGCAGCTTTCACAATGAAACGGATCTGCCTCTGCAGGTTGGGCTCCTGATCGATGCGAGCAATTCAGTACGCGATCGCTTCAAGTTCGAACAGGAATCGGCGATTGAGTTTCTCAATCAGACTGTACGTCCGAGATATGACCGCGCTTTCGTAGTCGGCTTCGACGTGACTCCCGAAGTCACTCAGGACTTCACCGATAACACCGAAGCTCTTTCGCGCGGGGTCCGCGCACTGCGGCCGGGCGGTGGGACGGCGATGTACGACGCGTTGTACTTTGCCTGTCGCGACAAATTGATCAAGGCGCAGCAGAACGGAACCGTGCGTCGAGCTGTCATCCTGCTGAGCGACGGGGATGACAACCAGAGCCACGTCACGCGCGAAGAGGCGATTGAGATGGCGCAGCGCGCAGAAGTGATCATCTACACCATCAGCACCAACGTGACGGGCACCCGCCAGCGCGGAGACAAGATCCTGGAGCGAATCGCCGAAGCCACCGGAGGCCGTGCCTTTTTCCCGTTTCAACTGGGGGACGTGGCTAACGCGTTCACGGAAATCCAGGCCGAGTTGCGCAGCCAGTACGCGTTATCCTACCGCCCTGCCGAACTCCATTCCGACGGCCGCTATCACACGATCGAGATCCTGGCCCAGAACCATAAGGGTCTGCGGGTCCGCAGCCGACGCGGCTACTACGCGCCCAAATAAAGCAACCCCATGGCAGGATACTCCGGTACCGCGCTGTACAAAAAGCTGGGCATCAAGCCAGAATTCAGGGTTGCTCTACACGGATTGCCTTCCGACGTGAAAGCAGAGTTGAAACCAGCGCTCGAAAGCTGCCGGATCGCGTCAGATGGGCGAGGCGCCTTGGATTTTGCGATCATCTTCGTAAAAAGACGGGTCGAGATGAAGAAGCAATTTTCCGGCGTTGCCAGGCAACTGGCTCCTGCGGGGATGCTCTGGGTGAGCTGGCCCAAGAAGAGTTCCGGCGTGACAACCGATCTGGTTGAAGATGAGGTGCGCAGAATCGGGTTGGAAGCGGGCCTGGTAGACGTGAAAGTGTGCGCGGTCAGCGAAGTGTGGTCAGGACTGAAGTTCGTGATCCGGGTGAAGGACCGATCTAAGAAGTAGCGCTTATCCGCCTATCTCGTGGATCGCCCGCCGAGGAAAAGAGAACGCCAAGCGAATTCTGTCGGTGAAAAGCCCCCTTGCGTTCGTCCCATAGCGCAACGCTATAGCGTGTTCAGGAAGTTGATCAAGTCAGTTTGTTGCTGGACAGTGAGGCCGATGCTGAACCGCTGGTTGTAGAAATTGACCAAATCCTGCAGCGAACTCGCGTTACCGCCGTGAAAGAACAACCACGATGAGCAAGTCCAACGACTTGCAAGAGGCGGGCGGCCACCTAAGTCCTTGCTAGTCGGTACAAGCTGAAAGACTTACGTACCATAATCCCTACCGTGAAAATGGGAGGCAAGTAAGCTAGGGAAGCAGTTCCCGGAGGACGAGCACTGTTTGGGTTTCGTGCCCTTCGCGCGAGTAGAGGATGGGCACGGATGTGCCAGGAGCTTGTATAAAGATGCTCCCGAGTTGTTCGCCTGTTAGCGCAGCAGCGTTCTTGCCGCCGACGGTAATGATCAGATCGCCTTGGTGGAGACCGGCTTTCGCTGCCGGACCATTCTGAAGAACGTTCGCGACTGTCACTGTGTGGGGATCTTTCTTGTAGAGATTAAGGCCTGAACGTGAAAATGGCACTGGCGTGAAACCGGGCACGAACTCGAACCATATGAGGCTGTTCGCGTAATCGAAATCGAGCGTAAAGTTCGCGAGGACATCGGTGCCAATGTTGCCGGCCTCGGTTCGCGAAGAGAACGCACCTTGCTTATCTTCGGTGTAGCGGGCCACGATGCGATGAAAAGAGTGTTCTGCCAGTTCGAAATCGGGGACGCGGCTGGCCCAGTTGCGTGACTCCCCGCCGCTTCCAAAAGAGACCATTTCAACCCCGCGCTTCATTTCGTCGACCAGGCCGTGATTCTCAGCCCACACATGCTGGACGACGAGGGCCCCTCCATTCCCAGTATCGAGCGCGAAGTCTCCCGCCTTGCCCCCCAACTGAGCGCGAAGCAATGGTATGTCGTCGCTGAACGTGATGGGAACCGCTACGCCTGGCTCTTCGTGCCGGTAGGTTTCACGAGGCCAAAACGTCATCGTACGGTTGCGATAATCAAGGCGTACAGCTAGCCGCTCCAGAATTTCGAGGCCGAGAATTCCCGCAAGCGGAGGGCGCTGTCCACGATCGACAGCGTTGTACTGCAACGGAGTGACCAAGAAATTCTGTTGCTGAAAAGTGACTCCACCGATCTCCATGCGATCGACCCTCGTGTATTGCACTGACAACCTTCCTTCGCCGGCTCCTCCGGACGAACCAGCGCCGGCAGGATGCAGCCCTAACGCCGATGCAGCCTCGGGAGTGAGGATGGCGTGGCCTCCGGTGTCGAATAGAAACGCGAAGGGCCCTTGCCCATTGAGCCTCGCCTCGATGGTTACATATTTACCGACCTCCGCTGGGATGGTAGCCTTTCCGTTCGCCACCCTCGTGTCGTGGGGTGTGTGAGGCGGCTGAAATGTGCGGGCATCGAGTGCCGGGTTCAGGTGATACTCAGAAATCTCGACGGTATCGAGGTCACCTGTTCCATCATCGGTGATGATGCGATGGGGTAAGAGCAGGCCTTCCACTTTCTTGCAATTGCTGTAATTCACGGTTTCCACAGTCGTGGGCGTCATACGCACGGTGCGCGCAAGAAACCCCGTTGCCGCGTCGAACCAGAGCTCAATCGGTTGACCGTGTAGTGGAGTCACAGTGACCACTGCATAAGTCGTCCCTGCATCGCTACGGTTTTCTACCGGTCCCAAACTCGCTTTTCCCGCATTGGCCTTCATGTAGGCGCGGCGCGCAAGCCACTCCTCGGTGGCGCTGGCGCGCTGGGCAAACTCGGAATCCAGGTCATGCACGCCACCGCTCATATCCTGGCGCCAATGATGGTTGCCATCCCAAACCTCGACCAAAGCGATCACGCGAAAATCCGAGTCGCGGCGCATTCGACCGGTTCTCACGTCTTCAAGACCACGCAGACTTCCCTGCATTCCCGCACTATTCTCGGAGCCCTCGAACGCGACGGCGGTGACTTTGGCCCAAGCGTCCCCACCGCCAGCGTCACGCGTTCGCTTCAGTAGAGCACTGGTTTGAGTCAAGGTACTGCCAGGGTTCGTGGCGAGACTGCGACTGGCGAGTTGATCAAGAGCGTGGCCAACGGGGAAAATAGAATCACGAGCAATTGGAGGTACCGCCCATGGAATTGCTTCATGCCGGGAGGATGGCATGGCAGACTTTTCGCGTCTTGAATCTATTTGATGCATGTATGGTTTGAACACCGCATACGCCAAGCGCCGGGCGTTCGACCTGTAATCAGACCTACGGCGCGGGTCATATGCGCCTGATCGGAGAAGCCGGTACCCACTGATAGTTGCGCCAACGACTCGTGACCGACCAAGGACTTTCGCCATGCCATCCTTGCTCGAATTTGCAGTCGGTAGGCTGAAGGGCTCAAGCCATACACCTGACGGAATCCGCGCGAAACGGTGGCGTCGGCTAGTTTGTATCTGCGAGCCCACGTTCCAAGACGCAGCTGCGAATTTTGCGCGATCGCCAGCGCGAGTTCATCCGGCCAATCGGGAGCATGTACTGGGATCGCTTTTGCCGTCGAGAGCAGGAAGTTGATGGCAACGCGAGGATCGTTTTCGGCTAGTCTCACGGCAAGATCCGGATCCGCCGCTCGCATCAAGGGAGCCGCTGGTTCCAGCCAGTCCGGGAGACGGAGGTTCAAGACTTCTGCTCCGGTAGATTCATAGCGGTTCAGGTGCGCTTCGAAGGCTCCATGAACGACTACGTCTCCCGCATGAACCTGGTGCCTGCCCCGGTCGCCAGCTTCCTCATATCCCCCAGAAAGCACCAACGCAAGATAGCTAGCCTCATGGCGATGCCGTGGCAGTACAGTATCTCCATTGCGGCGCTGCCGGCCTGAGAATATGGGATCAAAGGTGCTCATGATGAGTAACTGTACGTCAATACGTGCTAGTGGTGAAGCCGGTTCCCGAGAATTCCTACCCGTCGGATGG
>CAVSNS010000019.1:0-181441 GCA_963729325.1 uncultured Acidobacteriota bacterium | reverse complement strand
GCCACCGAGCTTTCGCCAAACAAGGCTGGCATTCCAAGGCAATTGCAGTTCTCAATTGACTTTGAGTTCTGATGAGCTTGCAGATACGGTTCGTGGTTCTCAGCGCCTATTTTCCGATTACCTGGGACCCATCCAACAAGCGTGCTACGGTAGGCGGATCGGCCGTGGGCAGGTTACAGACGTAGTTCTCGCAGATGTAGGCGGTCGCGCGGCCCTGTTTGCGGGTCACATTGGCCAACAAAGGCAGCCAGTGTGCCAGCTGTTTTTTGCCCCGCAGCGCCATCGGCGAGCAAAAGCACACGGTTAGGGATATACCGTTGCCAGACCAGGCGGAGCAGTGCGCGCGTGTCGTCAGCGCCGGGGATGCCAGCGATGACGATTTGCCTGTGCTTCGCCAGGCTGAAGTCGAGTGCTGACATCATGTATGGCATGGCCTCCGGCATCTGCTCGAGACGTGGACTGAAGGCAGCCAGACTGACCCACTGACTAAGTTGCTCGGGATCGTGAACAATTGATACCGGGACCACGACGTATTCGCGGATGGGGCGTCCGGGCATCGGCTCGAATACCTTTGCGCCCCCGACCGCCAGGAGTTTCGTGCGGGATTGTTCCGGGAGCCGCAAGATCATATTCTCCTGATGTAGTCCCATAAACATGTTTCCATGAATAAAGCCGGCCGGAAATCCAAACATCTTGCGCATGATGGCTGGCGCAACAGGCATCACGGTCTCAAAAGCGGCCACCAGCTCTTCGGGCGATTTTCGCCACTCATCCCTTAGATCCTCGGTTGAGATCGTTGCGCTCGCACGACTTGGGCAAACCGATGCAATGCGGAAAGGCCAGCATAACCCAGGCGGGCCCTGCTTTCGAGAGCGAAGCAAAGGGTAGGTTATGCTCTGAAGCAATTCCCTCTTGACTCTGGACACAACTCCAGGGTTTATCCTTGACTACACATGGCAGGGGCGGTTCATATCGGTAAGGCCGCGAAGCTGGCCGGCGCCAGCGTGGACACGATTCGCTTCTATCAAAAACTCGGACTCATTAAGAGTGTGGGTCGCAGTGCGGGCGGGTATCGCTTGTTCGACGGAGAACAGATTCGTGACCTCAAATTTGTGCGGCATGCCCAGGAGTTGGGGTTCTCTCTGACGGAAGTTAAAGAATTACTGGCGTTACGGCAAAAGCATCACGCTTGTTCCGAAGTGCAATCCATGCTCAAACACAAGCTAGGGGATGTGCGGGAGAAGATCAACAGTCTCTCTCGATTGGAAGTTGAGCTTGCAGAGGCGTTCCGTGATTGCAATCGCGAACTGCGTCTGAAACGGGAAATCAAGCATGCGGACTGTTGTCCGCTGCTCACGAAGCTTGACCGACTGAACGGCTCTAACGGCAACAAATATGTCCCAAATAAGCGAAACTCACGCCTCAAATAAGCCCGGTTCTGGGAGCACCGTGGTTGCCAGTCTCGCTGCACTCGGTAGCGTGATTGCCGCGTCAAGCTGCTGCCTGCCGCTGCTGCCGTTTGTGTTCGCTGCCGGAGCAGCGGGTACATCGGCTTTTGTCGCACAGTTGCGACCGTTGTGCTTCGCCAAAATTACATCCGCGCCCAAGGAGAAGAGATTCGTCGCCCGAATTCGCAAACAAATTGGCGAATTCTAGCAACAAGCGATTAGCCACAACTACATTCGCAGCAACGTGTGGCCCCGGACAACCGCTGGATTCTGAGCACCAGTATATTAAGGATGTATGATTTACCTGCGGAGCTGGTTGACGACTAAGCCGCGGCCCGATCGTAGCGGTGGTGCAAGCCGCCGACTCGCGGAAATGACATCACCCTTCCGCTGCTGCCCGCACGAGTTCTTCCGCTTGGAGTTTCTTTCCTCAATCCCAAATGCGTTCGGTCTTCATGGTAATAGCGGACGTATTCAGACAAAAGCCGTTTAAGATGACGCTCGTCGAGCGCAATGGTGTGGTCCAGCAATTCGCGGCGACAACTTCCAACCCAGCGCTCTGCAACGCCGTTCTGCCACGGGCTTTGAATCGAGGTTTGGGCAGAAGTAATCCCCACGCATCGAACTGCGGCAACAACCTCCAATCCGTACTTGCGGTCATGGTCATAGATAAGAAATTTGGGTGCACTTTCATATGGAAATGCTTCCCGCAGCTGCTGAACAATCCAGGTGCTGGTCGGATGACGGGTGACATTGGAATGGACGATGCGTCTACGGTCGTGACCAATAATAAAGAAGCAGTAAAGCAGATTGAAGGTAATCGTCGGAACCGTGAAGAAGTCCATGGCAGCGATGGCTTCACGATGATTGCGAAGAAAGGCGAGCCAGCGCCGAGCCGGCTCCGGATCCCTCGGTGCTCGCTTCATCCAACGGCTGATCGTTCGCTCCGCTACATCGAAGCCCAGCATGAGAAGTTCGCCATGAATCCGCGGAGCACCCCACGTCGGATTCTCCACCGACATGCAGAAGATCAAATCACGAATCTCGTTGGAAATTCTCGCTCGGCCGCGAGCCTTGTGTATCTTGGAAAGCCAGGTCCAGTACATGCGAAATCCGGCTCGGTGCCAGCGCACTACGGTTTCAGGAGACACCAGAATCAGATACCGCTTCCAAGCTGACCAATATCTGCGGGCGAGAACCCAGAAAAGTTTGTCGAGCGGGGTTAGTCTTGGTTTGGGATGCTTGCGCTTCAAGACCGCGAGTTGTTGCTGAAGAGCCAAATTTTCCAGCAGCAGGGCTTGGCGCGAGTGAAAGGAACGAGCCAATGCCCTGAGCCATAGCCGAAGGAAGGGGAACATAGGCCAGAGTTATAGCAGGCTGCCCAGATGAGGAAATCTTGTAAACTGTTGATTTCCCAGGCGGCCAGAATTTTGGCGAATGACAGCCTGCTACGCATCAAGCGGGAGTTGTCGGACCTGATGAAACGCTGCGCCTAAGGCGCGATTTGTTTCCTTTGCTTCTCAATTGAGGCAAGATCGGCGAATAGAGCAGCACTTATTTTCGGTGATTGTCGTTCTCCGCGTGCGACTCTGCTGACGTAACTGGCATCAACACCACTTCCGCGTGCAATGCGGGCGTATAGGCCCTCGTGAAGTCGATGCAGTTTTAGCAGATACTCTCGCTGGGTGGTCGAGGCCTTTGGGGCACGAGTGGCAGAATTCTTAGCCATAACAGCTCCTTGCGGCGGCGGAGTATCGTCAGATTTCGCAGGGAACCGTCACCCGAAGGGCGCGGCGGAAAGGTGCTAGAAGAGACTCTTCTAGACTACTCCCTTTGTCGCGAATTTACCTAACTTCTTCGCGGAGGCTAACCACTGAGTTCGGCGTCAACCGAGATTCCCCACTGCTTCAGCAGCTTTTCCGGGATGTAGCAAAGGTTCTTGTTCCGCTCACACCACTGCGCTAGCTGCTCTGAGGTCGCACAAGTCTGCTGATTCAATCCGAGCCTGTGGACCTGCTTTTCGAAAGCGGTTGGCAGCGCTGGTATTCGGGGGAATCGTCCGCTGCCCCAATTCGGATTTCCGCGTTTACGTGCCATTGGAACGTCGTCTTCTCAATCGGGACGATGATACGCCGCTTGAATCTCGCACTGCAATCGGGCAGTCAGACGAGTTCGTTCTGGTTTCAACCTGTCACTTGGACGAAAAAGGTGTGCGAAAACCACATGATTTCGAGGGCCGGGCAATATGAGGCTGAAGCATATACGACACTTCCACTCGTCGTTGCGCACAAAACTAGCCGAAATGAGCGAACGAGGAGAGCGGGCCCATAGCGATCTCGGTTTCCTGGACTTGTAGTTCTGTACCCCTGGTCTTGCGCCAGCATCGTGAGTTGTGCTCGTTCCGCATCGCGCGAGGTACCCGGCGCTGTTGAAAGCACGATTCCAATTGCAGCTTTGCCCGAGAAGCCTAGCCCGGCAAGATCTCTTTAAGTGCCCACTCAATCCTATCGACTTCTTCGCGGATTACTCTGATCGATTGTTGATTTTTGGATGGGTGGGCCAACGGAGTGATTCCTTCCAGAGCGCCTCGTATTTGATGATTCCGAGCCCAAATGAAGTTGAGCCTTGTGCTCCTCTCCTTGCGATTTCTGTAAACGCCGCCGACGAACTTGGTGGCGACCCAGGCAAATACCAAACCAAACAGCCCCTCAACCGGGATACGATCGGTTGTGCCGTCAAAGTCTGAAAACAAGATTCGATAGACCGCTTCACCCATCCCAAACGATGCAAACAATACAGTTGCCCCGAACAAATATACTTTTAGGCGCTCCATTGGTTGAAAGCGTATGGAGTCGTCGCTTCCGTCACGTGTCCGCACAAAGTTGATCGCCATGCCTCCCCCCAAATTTGCCACTGTTCCCGAGGTCGCAATTAGCGGTACCAGTCTAGCGGAAATGATTAGAAAGCTCGGCTTCATTGATTACAACGGTGGATTGATGGTCCATAGTCCGCTCTTCGGTGTGGTCCTGCACGAGTAGCTCAGAGCCGGGCCTCTCCCTAAGCCGAATTCGTCGAGCGGCCTCGATTTCATTCACCCGGAAACCGACATGGTACTTACGAACTGGTTTAAGCTTCTCAGCTCGGGAAGACGGTTAACCGCCTGTGGTCCGCAAAAACCTCGTGCAGTCTGCGAATGGCATCGGGTTCGGTGCAAAGGGCCCAGGATTTTTTAGGCTGGGTTCACTTCTGAAGTGTCTGTGCGAAGCTGAATGGGCATGTTCTCGTTCCATCTGACTCTTTGGCGTAATCTTTGCTCCGGTTTCTCCATTATGGGGGAATTGCTCCGGGACGGCCTGCAGTTCTTGACCACGATTTCACGCTCGCGGCTGGCTTTGGCCGCCGAGATCTTGTTCCTGCGAAAGCAGCTCGCCTACTACCAAGACCATCAGATCCGACCGCGCCGACTCCGCGACGCCTCCCGCTTGTGCCTGTTGTTTTGGTCTCGCCTGTTCGATTGGCCGGCAGCGCTCGTGGTCGTCAAGACGAGTACTTTCATTCGTTGGCATCGCAAAGGGTTCAAGTGGTACTGGCGTTGGAAGTCGCGCGGCGGACGCCCACCGCTGCCGAAAGAGATTCGGCAGCTCATCGCTCGTATGGTCAGGGAAAACGTGACTTGGGGAGAAGAGCGCGTCGCGAATGAACTCTCCTTAAAGCTCGGCATCTATGTTTCCCCGCGAACGGTTCGCAAGTATTGGCCGCGGCAACCGGGGATGGGCAGCGGGCGCAGGCGAACCACGTCGCAACCTTGGAAGACCTTTGTCCGCAATCATGCTCAGGGCATCGTAGCCTGCGATTTTCTGGTGGTAGTGACCGCGCGTTTCCGGATTCTGTTCGTGTTCGTGGCCCTGGAGATCGGAAGCCGCCGTATTCTGCATTGCAATGTGACGGCTCATCCTACGGCGGAATGGACGCTCCAACAATTGCGGGAGGCCATTCCTAGCGATCATCCTTATCAGTTCCTCATCCACGACCGCGATACGATCTTTTCGTCAGAGTTGGACGCGGAGGTGAAGAGCACCTTCGGACTCAGAGTATTGCGTACGCCGATCCGGGCACCTCAGGCGAATGCCTACTGTGAACGATTGATGGGAACGGTTCGGCGAGAGTGTCTGGATTTCATGATCCCGCTCCAGGAACGACAACTCCGTGGAACTCTGCGGTCATGGGTGGCTCACTATAATAAAGGACGCCCACATTCGAGCCTTGGTCCAGGAACCCCTGAGCCGACGCCGACGCAACACCTTTCGCAGCTGCACCCGAGACATCGACTGCCTCGCGATTGTCAGATCACAGTTGAGGACATCTTGGGCGGTTTGCATCATGAATACCAGCTGGAAAAGCGTGTCGCCTGATGCTGTACGAGGTTTCTGCGGAGCACACGGGCTGTTATTCCATGATCTGCGCAGAACTGGGGCACGGAATCTGAGGCGGGCCGGCGTTGCCGAAGGCGTGATTCAGAAAATTGGCGGGTGGAAGACTCGTAGTGTCTTCGAGAGGTATGCGATCGTCGATCAACGTGACATTGCCGACGCGATGCGTAAGCTAGAAATCGATCGTCAGAACACCCATGACCGTAGCGCCCAGGGAGGTCAGTTTGGGCAGGGTTTTGGGCAGAGTGGTGCAGGACTTGAGGGTGGTGGACGTGGTTCTGACGCACCTTCGGTATCGTCTAACTGATGGACATTGAATGGGTTGGAGTTGGTGCCGGGAGGGGGAGTTGAACCCCCAAGGTACTAAGTACCGGCGGATTTTGAGTCCGCTGCGTCTGCCAGTTCCGCCATCCCGGCCCATTTAGAATAAATCAGTTGACGGCATCAGGCTTCTGCTCGTCAGCAAATTGTGTCTCAATTGTGCTATTGCTCTCAAGCTTTCTTGCTGCATCGGCTAGGTCCGCGTGAGACACAATAGCGTAACGATGGAACACGCTGATCGTTCGGTGCCCTGAAATTTGCATCGCAACGTGTTGCGGAATCCCACGCTGAATCATCCTCTTTATAGCCGATCGGCGCAAGTCGTGCACGTGTAGCTTTGGGAAACCCGCCGCTAGGATTACGCGCTGCCACACTCCGCGGAAATCTCGGATGCGCTTATCACCACGGGAGAAAACATAATCGTTCGATGACTTACTCGCACAGCACAGTTGCACAAGAGAATGAGTCGCCTTAGTCATCACCGCTTCTCTGCCCTGACCGGATTTTGTTTCACCAGGATTTAGCCGGATAGTTCGGCGGGCCAGGTCAATCTGTGAGACGCGAAGGGCAAGAGCTTCACCGACCCGGAACCCAAACTCAAACAGCACGGCGAAAAGGGCACGCATCCAAAGCCCGACTTTCGCGCATTCCTCAGCGAGTAGCACCGCTTGAGTCTCAGTTATGAAGCCGGTCCGTACATTGTCTTCGTTCAGCTTGCTAACATCGAGCCGGAGCTTCCCCCAACCGGAAAGCACGTTTGAGCAAGGCAATTTCTCGGTTGATGGTGGCGGTCTTAGCCCCTGCACTCTTTCGCCCAAGCATGTAATCGCGGACAGCATCTTCGTCTACGTTCGCGGCTCGACGGTGGCCGAATACAGGAGCCAGGTGCAGCTTCCAGCGGGTCTTGGCATCATCCAATGTAGACCGGTTGTGCAGCTCGTAGTCATCGAACACGCGCTCCATTAGCTCGGATACTGTTTGCTTTTCTGCTAGAGGTGCGAAGGTGCCGAAGGTGATTTGAGCGATGCGCTGTTTCAGCATCTCCCTAGCGGTTTGAATGCTGGCCGATCTTGTTGGCTCGCGGTAGCAACGACCTTCACGGTTGAACTGAATCCAGTAGAGCCCACCGCGTTTGTAGACCCGCCCTTGCCCGCGCATGACGGCATTGTAGCAGTGCAGTACTTTTTCGGGATGAACTTCTCCGTCGAGCTAAAAGGTTCGTCGCTGTTCCGCCGGCGCGCGGGATTACTGCAGCTTCGCGGATTCCGCCTTGGCTTCCTTCAGGATAGGGATGTCGGGATAAACAGTTTTCCCAGAGGGCGAAGAAAAACTGTTACTGCGGTAGGCCCATGCGCTTCAGCAGGTCGGCGTAACGCGGATCAGAGTGGAAAGGCTCAAAAGCTTCTTGGATTTTTATGTACTCCAAATTTACGGACCGCTCCGCGTAGGCTTTTTCCAACCACTCGAAAGCATGGTCGCGGTCTCCCATGCGAGCGTAGTTAACCGCTATTTCGTAGGGTGAGCCGTACTCTCTTTGCGACTTGTTTTTAAGTACTTCGATCAGCGCGGTACATGCCCCCTTCAGCTTCGCTTTCTGATATCCAGCAGCAAATGCCTCTGCGTCTTCCGATTGCCCATACTTTTTCATTTCCATAACCAAATCTGCTACGAACGCGTCCTGATTCCCCAGGTGCCAGTACACGTGGCCGCGTTCTGAATAGTAGACGGGAAAGTCTGCATTGGAGGCAATTAACCTGTTCAACTCCGCCATGGCCTCATCATAGCGGCGCAGGTCATCGAGAATCCCCGCATGGTTCGCGCTAAGCTGTGGGGACGCCGGATCCAGCGCCAGAGCCTTCTCATTCTCCACCAATGCCTCTTTCGGACGACCCAGGTTTTGTAGTAGAACCGAGTACCAATGGTGGGAGGTGGCATCGTTTGGATTCAGTGCAATCGCCTTGCGATATTCGGCCTCTGCTCCTACCCAGTCCCAATCCACCTCCTTCAGGGCCGCCAGGGCCGCATGCGGTTCAGCCAGTGTCGGATCGAGTTCGATTGCCCGTTGTGCCGCACTGCGGATCTTTGGCGAAGCCTCATCGTGTGAAATTATTCCGCGATCAGCGAGAAGTATGTATGCATGGGACAAACCCGCAAATGCTTGCGCGTAATTTGGATCGTCGGCAATGGCTTGGTTGAACTGATCCACCGCTTTCTGGAGGCTCTCACGCGTGCGCTGCTCCAGGTAGTAACGGCCCTTCACATAGAGCTGATAAGCCTCACTGTTCTCAGTCGTATGCCCTGACAGTTTCTTTTTCTCCTCACCAGTCAGCTTGAGACGCAACTGGCCTGAAATGTCAGAGGCGATGTCGTCCTGCACGGTCGCGATATCAGACGTCTTGCGCCGGTACTGCTCACCCCAGATCTGCGAGCCGTTACTAACGTCCACCATTTCGGTTTCCACGTTGAGCGTGTCTCCGTGTTGAGTGAGGCGGCCCACAATCACAGCTCCCACCTTCAGGTCGCGCCCGATCTGCAGCGGATCCTGCTGTGCCTGCCGGTAGCGGAAAACCGTGCTACGCGCCATCACCCGTAACCCTGGCAGCCGCGACAGATGATTAATGACTCCCTCAGTGATGCCATCCGCGAGATAGTCCATTTCTGAGTTCGAGGTGGTGTTTGCCAGGGGTAAGACAGCCACCGAATCAATCGCAGTCGGGGTTCGGTGGAGGAAGTAATAGCCACCTGCTGCTATCGCCGCGACCAGAAGTGCAACCACCATCCCGACCACAGCCCATGGCTTCCTCCTAGGTGGCTCAGCCGCCACACTAGAAGCCACAGGTAGAGCTGCGACCGACCCACTTGCGGATGTCGCTGGAGCAGTCGCTCCGCTCGGCGTAGCCCCAGTAGTTGCGGTGGCCGCCATCGGCATGCCGCCGCTACCCACAGGAACGCTCGGTTCCACAGCCGTCACTACCGCGCTGCGGCTGGAGTCGGTGTCGCGCTTCAACCGTTGCAAGTCGGCACGCATGTCGGAGGCCACTTGATACCGCAGGTTTCGGTCTTTCTCCAGCGCCTTGCTGATGATATCTTCCAGCCTGGGCGGAAGGTCGGGATTCAGGCGGACGGCAGCAGTCGGCTCCCGATCCAAAATGGCCTTGAAGATCAACGCCGATGTGTCACCGCGAAAGGGCAACGTTCCGGTGCACATCTCGTACAGCACAGCACCGAACGAAAACAGGTCTGTACGCCCGTCCAGTTCCTTCCCCTTAACTTGCTCTGGGGACATGTAAGCTACGGTTCCAAGCGTCGAGCCGGGACTGGTTAGATGTTCCTCACTGATCGCCGTCGGTCCCGCTAGTTCCATCATGCGACCAGAAGAAGGTGTGACCTTTGCCAGCCCAAAATCCAGAATCTTGGCGTGGCCCCGCTTCGTCACAAAGATGTTGGCGGGTTTGATGTCTCGATGGACAATTCCGGCGGTGTGCGCGGCGTCCAGACCATCCGCGATCTCGATTCCCAGTGGGAGCAGGGCCTCCAATTCCATTGGACGGTTGCCAATGATGTGCTTCAGCGTTTTCCCATCCAAGAACTCCATGACGATGAAGGCTTGGCCGTCCTGTTCACCGATGTCATAAATCGTGCAAATGTTGGGATGGTTGAGGGCGGAAGCAGCCTTCGCCTCACGTCGGAAACGCTCCAGCGCCTGGCTGTCTCGAGCGACGTCTTCCGGCAGGAATTTCAGGGCTACAAATCGATCGAGGCGCGTGTCCTTGCGCCTTGTAAACGACACCCATCCCGCCGCCGCCGAGTTTCTCGACGATGCGATAGTGCGATATGGTTTGGCCGATCATCGCAGGAATGCTATGGCGTATGGTTTTGGAAGTCAACGCAGTAGATGGTTGGCGGTGTGTCAGTCTGATTTCTACAGTTCTGAGATCGAAAGCACGATGGGGAGCCTACCAACGTGCCATGAGACAAACCAAAATCTGGTTTATCGTCTTCACGTACTTCCACCGACGCTCACACGGACCACCCGAAATTCTGAAAGAGGATCATACGAGGAACAATGGCCATCACCAGCACTAACACCGTTAAAGTCGATGAAATCAAAATTAAATCAACTCCCTTCCTAGAACGAGCCCTTCCCCTCGCGCGTCTCGGCATCCGCGTCTTCCCGTGCGGCGTTCACGGTAAAGAGCCGGTGAAGCTCGAATCGGGCAAGCGGTTGAGCCCGCTCAAACACGCAAGTCGATTCGAAGAGGCCATCAAGGCGGAGTGGGGCGGCACGGAGTATGCCGATTGCAACGTCGGTTGCTTCTTTCCCGGCGCAGCCCAGAATAATTTCGTGGTGGACATTGACAGCATATCCGCTTGCGAAAAAATTCTCGGGCGCCCCCTGAGCTTCTCCGGCGTTGCTGAAGTCCAATCGTCAACAGCGGATAAGCGGCACGCCTACTTCAGTGGCAAAGTGCCGGAATGGTTCTGGGCATTCAACGCGGACTACACAGATGCGACCGGCAACAAGCACGAGATGTTTAGCGTTCGCAATTCCAACCGCTACACCGTTGGGCCGGGATCAATTCACCCGAGTGGCGCAACATATTCGTGGCTGAATGGTGAGCCCAGCGAATTGCCGCCAGCAAATGAAGCGCTGCTGCGCGAGTTACAGCAGATTGCGGAGACATCGGGCTGCACGCGGCCAGACCCCAAGGCCGATGGCGAGCCGATGCCGGCGGAGCGATACGAGGCTTGGCTCGAGAACCTGCGCGACAATTTCGAACGATTGGGATTACCTGATTACGAGGAGCGAATCTCTCGGCGTCACGGCGGAATCGAATTTGTGTTCCATCCTTGTCCACTTGGCGAGCATGATTCCGGAAACAACACAGGGCTCATTACGGTCGCGCCATCAGGGCGAATCGGCTGGAACTGCTTCCACAGCTCGCACAATATGCCTTGGAGGGAAGCTCGCAAGATAATGGAGGATCAAGCTGGCGCTAGGTTCACGTTCCCGTCCGGCCCCGAAGTGACAATAGACAAGCCAGAAGCGGAATCGGAAGAGGCGCACGTGGAATTCCCTCCGGATTCGGTCAAGCGATTGGAAATCGATCGGGCTGACTATATCGACTTCCTGGCGCAAGAGCTGACAGACGGAACAAAGCTGCCATTCAGCTTCGCCCGGGAGACTTTGAAGTTGATGCTGTTGGCGGCTCTGCCGAAAACGCGGCCAACGTTGCCCTGGTTCCACACTCTGCATGTTCGACAATATGTAATTCTCGTGTCGGATAAGCCCGGAACGGGCAAGGGTGAGACCTGGAGACGGGCGCGGGCCACAATGGAAAAGGCAGAGGGCGCGTTCAACCTGGAGTTCATCAGCGGCGACTCGCTCGGTAGTCCTCAATGGGCCTGCGTTGCCCTCGGAGGCGAACGGCAATCAGCCAAGAGAATCGAACCTGAGCGGAAGAAGGCAAAACCAGAGACGAAGAAAGAGTCCGGCATTACCGTCGAGATCGGGCCCAACGGGCGCGTCGTGTTTTATGACGAAGGGCGCAAGCTGTTTCAGCATGATTCAATTGGCAAGGGCCAGGAGCGCGGGCTGCTAACGATGTTCACCTCATTGTTTGAGTCCAACCAACATGCGACAGGAAGCTTTGCGAACGGTGTAGCTGAGGTAACCAATGCCAACACATCCCTGATGCTTCATTTCACGCGAGACGGATTCGATAAGTGCTTTACCGGATCAGGCGCGACAAGGGATGGCTTCCTGTCCAGGTGCTGTATCATGAGCGATTACGGCAATGAAGCCCCGCCAGACTGGAAGCTTGTCAATAGGGCGCGGGTTCGGGAACTGGTCGAGGCGCTAAAAGGCTGCCTGACCCGAACCGAATTGCCAGAAGACGAGGCCGCTAAGCAAGCCCGACACGAGTACGTGCGGTTTCTTCAAAAGCAAGATCCGCTGCATGCCAGCCGGCTTCAGTTCCTGTTCACCCAAGATCTTTACGCCAGGGCGTTGTTCTCCTCCGACGGTCGCATAACGGTTGAGACTGTTCGAAGGGCGATTGCCTGGACACAACATCAGCTCTTGAGCCGGCAGGCGTTGTGGCCCCTGGATACCAGCTCCGATAAGTTCGAAAGAATGTATCTTGCGTTGCGTGCCGCTTATAGCAAGCATAAGTCGCTCTCATTCAGCGATGCCCGCAAGTTTGCCAATGTGAGCCGGCCAGGGTCGGGAGGCATTACCGTGTTCAACATGGTACACGCGAATATGGTCCGATCCGGGGAGTTGGAGCCGGCGGGGATGAATCGCAAGAACAAGCCCCGCTTCAAGTGGACGGGGGATTGACGAAGACGGATCGGTGTCGTTGGCGTAGAGAGAGACCCTGTTAATCTTAGAGCGAGGGTTTTCCTATTATTTTCTTATATATAGGAACGATATGAAGTGGTGTCTCTCTAATAGATCCTGACTCCGATTGGCCCAAACCACCCGAAATTGTGAGTTAAACCCTTTGCCATCATCGCAGCGCGGCCCCCAAAGGGCTTGACTCCGTTGACTCCGATTCGTTTTGGCGCTGGCCCATTCTCGCGGTGCGAATAATTACTATTTGTTGGAGTTTTCCGCTAAGATGCTGGGCCCGTTGGCTATAGCAGTCTATTCCCTTCAAAGACCGCCCAGCATAAGTCTCGCCCCTGCAACAGATAGGAACGTGCAGTAGGCCAATCCAGCCGTGTGCTTTCAATAGCTTGCACGGTCGGGTGATCGCGTCGCCCATGCAGTAAAACGTGCAGTGGGCCAATCTGTCCTTCTACTTCCAATAGCTTGCTGCTGACCCCCGGTTGACAGGACCGTCATCCCCGATCCCGTCTCCGATCTCGTTCGATCGGCAACCATCTTTTGAGGCTAAATCAAGGAAGGCCGGCGTAGGTCCCCCCAGAGACTCCCTCCAGGCCCGGCGCCAATGGCACACATCGATATACTTGTTTGACTCCTGCCGCAGCGGCAAGATCCGCACAGAAGAGACTCACGCGAAGCCCGGCGCTAAAAGGTCCACAACATTCGTAAGCCGTGAATCGGATGGAAGTCAGGATGGCAGCTTCCAAGGGACGGCCTCAGAGACCGAACGGAATGGGTCCCGGCAGTTTGACTTCCTAATCCGCTAAGCCTAGATTTCTCTGCATTTGAACGTTTGAATAAGAGCTGGTTGAAATCTGGGGCGACAATGCATCCCCATTGGATTCAGGGAAAGTTGCTTGGTTGTTGCGTACTCACGCTCCTCACGATGGGTTTGCCTCAATGCCGGTTGCTGGCGCAGAGCACAATTTCTACCGGCAGCATTGTGGGCACGGTCACCGACGCGTCGGGGGCAACCGTCCCGGGAGTGCGAGTCGTCATCACCAGAAAATCTACTGCGCAGGTGGTTACGGTCACCACAAACTCGGTCGGGGCTTATAACTCGGGAGCTCTCATCCCCGGTGATTATTCGGTTCAGCTTTCAGTCGCGGGATTCCGTACGGTAAGTTCATCCGCCACGGTCCTTGTCGGCAACACCGCGACCATGAACATCAAGTTAGAGATGGGACTGGCCACGCAGGTTGTGGAGGTGCAAGCCACCCAGGTCCAAGTCAATACTGAGCAGGCCAGCGTGCAGGGGGTTCTCAACGCCGAACAAATTGAAAGGCTACCCGTCAACGGCCGGAATTTTCTCGATCTGGCGCAGCTTGAGCCCGGAGTTCAAATCCAGGATGGACAGGATTTCGATCCTACAAAGGCGGGGTACTCCTCCATCTCCTTTGGCGGAAGATTCGGCCGCACCGCACGAATTGAAGTTGACGGCGTTGACGTCAGCGATGAGACCGTGGGCACCACCACAACGGACATTCCCTCCAGCGCCATCCAGGAATTTCAGCTCAGCCAGTCCAGCCTCGATCTTTCCAACGAACTGACTTCATCCGGCGCCGTAAACGTTACCACCCGTTCCGGGACCAATGTCCTTCATGGAGAAGCTTTTGGACTGTTTCGCGACAGTTCCATCGCTGCCAGCCTGCCTACGCCGCCGGGGATCAAATCGCCTTTCCAGCGCAACCAGTTCGGCGGACGTTTGGGCGGTCCGATCATCAAAAACAAGTTCTTCTTTTTTCTGGATGGCGAACGCACCAAGCAGGATGAGTTTTCTCCCCAGCCTGTGAGTCCGCCGTTTCAGCAGTTCGCGGGAGGCTTTCAGTCACCCTTTCGCGAGAACAACCTATTGGCCAAAGCGGACTATCAACTTGCGAACTCCGCGCACCTGTTCTATCGCTATACCTACTTTCAGAATTCATTGGCGGCGAATGCCGGATATTCATTCTCCCTTTACCAGAACAAAGACATCACCCGCACGCAAATGGTAGGCGCGGATTTTAATACTGGGCCGTTCACCCACAGCTTCCGTTTCCAGTATTTGAAGTTTCAGAACCAGATCGTGGATAAAACCGTCGGCAGCAATCTCCCACTGGCCACAGTCTCCAACGTCCCGCTCGAACTCATCATGGGCAATACCGGGCTGGACACGGGCCCAAACTGGCTCGCGCCTCAGGCGACGCTCCAGAGCAACAAGCAGATCAAGTACGATGGCAGCAAGGCCATCCACTCCCATATCTTGCGCTATGGGGCGTCTTACAATCGCATCGTGGGCGGCGGCTTTGCTTACTTCTACGCCCTGGCCGCGCAACTCTCGGTCAACATTGGCTCCAGCGAACAGAGCTTTGCGGCCGACTCGTGCGACCCTAACTTCGGTACGCCTAATCAGTCTCCAACACCCATCGCCTGTTTTCCGGGCGGAATCAGCAATCCCCTGAACTATCCGGTAGAAACTGTGGTGGTGAGTAATGGCCAGGGCTACACCACTCCCGCTCCGGCCTTTGGCTTGCCGGCGGGAAAACTCGGCCCAGACAATCGGATCGGCCTTTACTTAGGCGATAACTGGAAGGTCAGGTCCAACTTCACGTTGTCTTACGGGCTACGCTACGTTCGCGACTCCGCCCGCACCGACAGCAATATTGCCCCGATTCCCGCACTGAACAACTTGATCCCAGGCATGCCCAATCTGGGCGCGAGGGTCAAGCAACCTAATCTGAATTTTGCTCCCCAGTTGGGTTTTGCCTGGGACCCCAAGAACAATGGAAAAACGTCGATCCGGGGTGGCATCGGCCTCTTCTACGAGAACGCCATCTGGAACAATGTCCTCTACGATGCCCCTTATCGCGAAGGCAACGGCGTTTTCAACGTAACTCCGAATGCGTGTAACGGCACAGGACTGCCCCAAACCATCTCGGTTGCCGGAGGAGGAACGATTACCCCTGGGAACAACGTTTGTGGGACTTCAGCCCTACCCGTCGCCATCGGTGTCGCTGCTCCTGCGATCGCTCAATTCCAGAAGCTATATCAATCGCTTTCACCGTTCGACCCCAGTCAGTCGAATCCTAACTACGCGGGCGCCGCTGTCATGAGCGGATTGGCACCCTCGACGTACGCCGATATGTTCTATCCCGGCTACAAACCTCCGCGTTCTGTACAGATGAACTTCGGTATCCAACGGGAGATTCGGCCTGGCATGGTGCTGAGCGCCGACTACGTTCGCAATGTACAGACTCATTACCTTCTGGGTGTCGACGTCAATCACTCCGGCGATTCGCGCTACTTTTACAAGAATGCAGCCCTCAACGCTATTCAGACCACGATCGCAGCCAACGCGCCATCCTGTCCTTCAAGTGGACTGACGCCGGGCGCCGTTTCACAAGCCGCGATCAACTGCTACATTTCTACGGTCACCGCGGCTGGCGGCACACCCAGCATCGCTGACTTTGGTGCCAACGGTCTGACTTCCTCGGCCGACTTCGGCGGCACCTGCATGGCGGTCATCGGCGCGAATTGCGCATTTGGAGGCATTAATCCCAACGCGCCTCCGCTGCAGTTCCTCATGCCCATCGGTCGCTCGGTTTACAACGGGCTGCAGATGAAACTGGTGCAAAACGTCAAGTCCCCGGTGCGTGGTATCCGCGGGTTGAACATGCAGTTGTCATACGCTCTTGCCCGGTTCGAGAATTCTGGATCAGGGCCGGGTGCAGGCGGTTCCACCCCCGCAAGTCCAGGCGCATCAGACCAGGACTTCATCGGCCAGGCCCTCGACCAACGGAAACCTAACGCTTTTTTTGGACCCTCCGTGCTGGACCGCACCCACCAAATCTCCTTCGGCGCTTTTGCTGATCTGCCGCGCGGCCTCCGAGCCAGCACTATCTTTCACTTCTACAGCCCACTCTCGACCGCTCTGATAGTTCCGAACACGAACGCGGGATACGGCGAGATCTTTCGGACCGATTTTACCGGCGACGGCACAGTGCAGGATCCTATCCCCAGCACCAACGTCGGCAGTTTCATGCGCGGCATTGATAAGAACAGCATCAACGCCGTGATCACCAAATACAACAATACCTACGCCAACCAAGCCACTCCGGCGGGTCAGGTACTGATCAATAGTGGGCTCTTTAATCTGGGTCAGTTGCAGACATTGCAGGGAGTGGCTCCTCACGTCTGCCTCGCACCCCCGGCGGTAGATAGCAATCCTAACTGCACCCCTCCGAGTGGCAGTGGCGGGCAAGTGAATATGAGTTGGCTGCGGGCTTTCGACCTTAAGTTGTCCTGGACTCACATCATCTGGGAGAGGGTGACCATCGAGCCTAGCGTGGGGATCTACAATCTCTTCAACTTTGCCAATTTTGACTTGCCGGGAAACGCGCTGAACGGACTGCTGACTAACGCCGCGGGTCAGATCAACGGAACCACTTCCGCCAATCACAACGTGAATCGGGTTGGCGTGGGGACGGGAGTCTACGGTCTCGGTGCGCCCCGACAACTGGAGTTCGGGTTGAGCCTAACTTTCTAATGCAGAGCTTCAAGGAGAGATGTGGCGTAAATATTTCGTCGTCTTGTAGGCTGTCCCTGCTTTTGAACCCGAGTCGATTTGGTTCCGTTCTGGACGATAGCGGTTGCAAATGTCTATCGGAAATCGAAGCGGATTGTGGTTGCCGCAGAAGAGACTCGTGAGCAGCAAACGGCGCTACGAGACCCACAACGTTCGTGAGGCGCGAATTCGCGCAGACGGGTTTTCTGAAGGTCGCATAACCGCAGGTTCTCCGGCGCACGCGTACAGCGCACGCCGGTATGGATCGAGCTGGAATGTTTGGCAGGAGGTGCTCATGCCCGTCCTTCGAGCCTGCGAGACATGCGGGCGCCAGAACCGCATCCCCGCCGGCCATCTTGCAGATACCGGACGCTGCGGAGCCTGCAAAGCTCCACTGAGTCCCGCTGCTGAGCCGCTGGAAGTAGATCCTGAGTTGTTCAACGAGATCATCGAGAAGGCTCGAGTCCCGGTGCTGGTCGATTTTTGGGCAACCTGGTGCGGCCCTTGCCGCATGGCAGCTCCTGAAGTTGCGCGAACTGCAACGGATATGGCGGGACGAGCAATCGTGATCAAGGTGGATACTGAGCGTCATCCTGAGTTGGCCTCCCGCTTCAATGTGCGCGGAATTCCCAACTTCGCTGTTTTTTACCGCGGCCATCCCGTCATGCAGCAAGCGGGCTTGGTGAATCATGAGCAAATGGAAAATTGGCTAAAATCTGCTGCGCAAATCTCTGCAGCCTAATTGTCCGGATTCAAGTGGGCGTTCGCGTTCGCCTTGAGTAAGCATGGCGGTCTCGGCTATCGCGGAGCGAGCGCAGAAACATCCACCATTGATCACATCGCATTCGAAATTCCTCTCGCCGATTTCGAGGGAGAAAAGAAAAGATTGGAGGGATTGGGGCTTCGAGTCGAGACCGCCGAACACGCATGGGTACATTGGCGCTCGCTTTATGTGACCGATCCTGATGGCAATCAAGTGGAACTGGTCTGCTACGACGAGAGTGTATAAAAATCCGGCTGACCTACGGAACAATCAGCAAGACGAGGTTCGTTGCAGTTGCAGGCCAGAAGAAAATGAAACACCGCATTGTCCACACGCTTCAGAAGTACGTGCTGAACCCGCCGATCAAGCTCGCGCTCGCGGTTGGTCTGCCCTTGCCCGGATATGCGTTGCTCGAAACAAAAGGGCGGAAGACGGGCAAGCCAAGGCGGACGCCTGTGGGCTATGGACGTGTCGGAAACCAGTTCTGGCTGGTGGCTGAGCATGGGACGAAGGCGGGATACGTCCGCAACATCGAGCTGATCCGCACGTACGACTGAAACTGCGTGAGGGGCTAAAGTATCGCTGGCACGCAGGCACGGCGCATCTGCTTTCGGACGACGACCCTTGTGAGCGCCAACGCTGGCTGGCGAGTCAGTTGCCAAGCAGTGCCGGAAATGCAAGGGCAGTGCGCCTTCTCGGTACACAACTCCTCACCGTTCGGATTGACTTGGATGGCTGATGCGCGGGTGGAATGGGTCGAGGGGCATATCCCGTCGTGGCTGGCAGCGACTAGCCGACGAGGATAGACTTCAGGAACGCCTTGGTACCCTCCGGACCAGTGATGCGAACGGTGAGTGCTCCCCGGTTCGGCTCGGCAGTCAGTTGGAACGTCAGAAACGGGCAGCACTGGCGTTCCGCAATCATGAGTTCCGCCACCAATTCCAACCGATTCTTCTCGCCGGAAACTCGGAAGGCGTACCCGTCAGCAAGCTCTTCGGTGGCAGTGATAGCAGACTTGAACTCAGCCAGAAGGAACGTTTCACGGCTACGTAATTCTTCGCTTGTCAAACTGCAAGCTATTGGAATCGTGTCGTGGTTCATGGCTGACTCGCAGGCGGAACCACGCCGTTCATCCGCAGATACTCGACCATTTGCCCGTAGTGATCGAAAGCATGAATCAACGCCTCGACTGTTAGCGCCAAGCGCGTCGTCTTGCTGGCGGGCAATGGCGAAATCGGGGACGATTTTACGGCTGCGCTGTTGTCACCAATCCCGTCAATCGCTTTGGCAAGGTGCGTGAAAGAGGCGTTTAGGTAATCCAGAAGCTCCGGTTTGGTCCGTATGTTTTCGGGACCTTGCTCGTCCCCGGCATCGGAGGGCGGTTCCTCACCGAGAGCGGCAGCAGCCAAGATATGGTTGGTCGCCGCCAAATGTTTCACCTGCTGACCGAAAGTACGGACGCCCTTGAATTCGCCCTCGGTCGGAGCAAAGCCGTACTTCACAGCGGGCATCGCATCAGCAGCGGATACGATTTGCGATTGCACAGACTTCAGAAAAATCATTAACGCACGTTTTTCCCGTTGAGCATCAAGCGTGCCAGCAGTCACTTCAGCATCCGGTTGATGCACCTCAACGGCAGGCACCGCAGCCGTTCTAGTCGGTTTGTCTGTCTGTGCCATGCTGATGCTTCCGCACACCAGCAATAGCGGCAATACGAAATTACAGTTCTTCTGCACCATGGACGTGTCCTTCCGCAGTCGGCGAAGCTTAACGCTCTGCCTACAAATAAACACAGTACGACTTAAAGCCGACTTTAAGGCAAGCGGAGAATTTGTAAATTCTTTGTCAACTCGATCCAGCAAATCGGGAATCGGTTGCTTTAGAATGCGACGCATGCCGCAACTAACTGTTTCTGAAGTCGCTCAACAAGTTGGAATACGACCGTCCGCCATACGGTATTACGAACGCATCGGTGTACTTCTACCCGCCCACCGGATCAGCGGTCAGAGACGTTACGACAATACCGTGCTGCATCGCCTTGCGGTCATACAGTGGGCGAGGCAAACAGGCTTCACGTTGGATGAAATCAGGCAACTGTTCTTCGGTTTTCGCCATAACACTCCGGCATCCAAGAGATGGCGAAACCTGTCGCGACAAAAACTCGTGGAGCTTGCGTCGCAACTGGAGCGGATCAAAACTATGCAGCACTTGCTTCGAAGAATGACTCGGTGCTGCCGTTGCGAAACTCTGGATGAATGTGGGCGTGGGATATTTCGAAAAGGCAGTCAGATAGGTTACAGGAAATCTTTTGCTAGCTCACGAGCAAGGTTGCAAAAACAGTAGCATGACCGGAACGCCGCAAGTCGCTGCGGACATCGTACAACCCGGAACGGTGTTCGTCTCTGTGTTCAATCCCCCGGAGGGCGGCACAACCTTTTTCTCTGGTGGGATCGGAGTGACGTCCACTACCTCATGCAGCGGCAAGAACTCTAACGCCGTCTCCTTCGCGGTCAAGCCATGATCGAAATCTCCGCGTTAGAATGAAGCCGCTTAACGCCATGACTGAGCGCGATTCATGGGACGCGGCAGCGCGGGCACGCGTGAGCGACCGATGGGCAGAATGTTCTACCCGTTGGAACACAGCGATGACGGATGCGCTGCTCTCTTCTGCGGCTCTAACACCGGATTCAGTGGTACTGGACTTGGCTGCCGGATCGGGAGACCCGGCGCTGACCATCGTAGAGCGCGTAATTCGCGGAGGAGTCATCGCGCTGGATAGCTCACGCGCTGGTCTGCTGCTCGCCAGCGCACACGCTCGGCGGCTCGGCTTGGGACGAAAGGTCAGCTTTGTTCAGGCGGATGCACATGCGATCCCCCTTACGCCGAATTGCGTGGATCGTGTCACGTGTCGCTGCGGAGTCATGTTCTTTAACGACACCGGGCGGGTTATGTCAGAGGTGCTGCGCGTGCTTAAACCCGGAGGACGCGCTGCCTTTCTAGTCTGGGGTTCATTCGAGCAACCGTTCTTCGACGCCACGGTTTCGGTTGTGCTTAGGCTAGTCAGAGATGCTGAGATGCCGACTGAGGCTCGTAAAATGTTCCGATTTGCTGCGCCCGGTTCGCTGGAAGGTGTGCTGAGAGCCGCTGGCTTTTGCAACATCCGTGAAGAGTCGCTGAAAGTGCCAAGAATCTGGTCGGGAAGTTCCGAAGAATTGTGGGCGTACCAGCAGGAAATCAGCACACTCTGTCATCCGCTGTTCGACAGCATCCCGGCAGACTCCCGCTCTAAGATCGACGCGGAGATATTGGCTTTGCTATCTCGCTTCCAAAGCGGTAACGTTCTGAGCGTTCCTGTCAATGTGATCGTCGTTTCTGGACAGCGACCTTAACGGGGGCAAATTCACGTGCTGGCGCGAGTCTCCAAATGAGCTTTTATAGAGAACGCATCTATCCCCATCTCGTAACCGTTCTTGGGAACCCGAAGCCCATTGCCCAGATTCGGCAGCGCATCGTGCCGTTGGCACAAGGTGACGTTCTTGAGATCGGCGTTGGGCCGGGTGTGAATTTTCCTCACTACGATGCGGCAAGAGTACAGAGAGTTTATGCGCTGGAACCAAACAAGGGGATGCTGCGTCGTGCCGAAAAAGAACGATCAAAAGCGAGACTTCAAATCGAGTTTCTCGATCTGCCCGGAGAACGCATTCCGCTGGCAGACGCGAGCGTTGATACGGTTGTGAGTACATTCACGTTATGCACGATCCCCGGAGTGGTAGAGGCACTTCAAGGTTTGCGAAGAGTTCTAAAGCCGGGAGGGAAGTTCATCTTCTTTGAACACGGACTTTCACCGGATGCCGCCGTACAGCGCTGGCAGAAACGGACTGAACCTTTGTTCCAATGGGCTTTTGAAGGGTGTCACGTAACCCGCGACATTCCCGCCCTCCTCAGCGAGAGCGGCTTCAAACTCGAACAGATGGAAGCCGGGTATGTCTCTCCCTTTCCCAAGTCGGGGTCATATTGCTGGTGGGGTGTAGCCGCACAGCAACCACTCAAGTACTCAAGTAAGGAAGTTACCATCTGACTCAGTAAATAACGGCACAGCCAACTGTCTTCGGCTACATTCGGTCATGGGTGGGATGCTTTCCTTGGGGCGGTTCAAAAGGGTCTCGCCAGCACGCCTGCAAGCCGTTGAGTAATAAGCGACAGGATCGGCGGTCTCGGGTGGTCAGCCGGGTAAAGGTTCTGAGCCAGTCGCATCACAGCCTGCGAAGCTCGCGGCTCGTGAAGTTGACCCGGTTCGTCAACCACCTTTAATATCGCGCCCGACCACCAGACATGTCGAATACAGCCCCAGTGTTGAATGTGCTTGCGGCAGAACAAAGCCACAAAACTATCCCTGCGACCTCATCCACACTTCCCAGACGCTTCAATGGGCTTGCGGCAATCATCTCATCCGTGACCTTGTCACCTAGTTTTCGCATTAGATCGGTGTCGATGGGGCCGGGCGCAACGCAGTTTACTCGAATATTGGTATCACAGACCTCGCGGGACAGAGCCTTTGTGAATGCGATTATGCCTGCGCTTGCCGCCGAATACGCAGCGAGATTTGGCAGACCTTCCTTGCCTGCGAGGGAACCCATGTTGACGATCCGCCCATATCCTGCACGCCGCATGAGTGGGAGGACTTGGCGTGTGACCTCAAACACACTCATCAGGTTGATCCGAAGAATGCGTTCCCATTCCGCAGCATCGAATTGCTCGAAAGGGTGGTAGCTACCGAGATACCCGGCATCGTTAACGAGGATGTCGATGCGTGGCGATTGACCGAGGACATGCGCCACGGCTTTTGCGATCTGGTCAGAGTTCGTAACATCCACCTTCAGGGATTGCCCACCGTCGAGTTCGACTGGATCGACATCCCAAATCCAGACATTAGCGCCAGAACGCACGAACTGTGTCGCGACAGCCCTGCCAATTCCCCTAGCACCGCCAGTGACGATGGCTGTTTGACCGGAAAAATCGTATGAAACAGACATGCGCCTCTCAGTTGTACCCGCGAAAGTTGCAAGTGTACGAGAACTCGATCTCTCGTCAGTCGAACGGTATGCCTGTTTTAGAGGAGATGTCGCGTAATTCCTCGATGACGGCTGAGACTAGCGGCACACCCTTCTTCCGTCGCTCTTGTTCGGCTTGCCTCTCAGGATCGCCCGGAATCAGGGGACCGCTGGTGCCCGGCGCTGGCTTTGTCCCACGGAACACGCGGATATACTCATCCACCTGTGTCTTGAAGGCGTCCGGCTCAACGAAGCCGTCGATCCGCATCGCGCCGAAGAAATGTCCGATGCCTTTACCAACACTGCGGGTCGGGATTTCCATTTCCTGACGAAGAGCAAACGGAGGAGCAAACGGTCCCCAATTTGCCGCACTGAGGACGCAACTCAACATATCGACCATCACCGCCAAGCAGTAGCCCTTATGCCCGCCATGTTCACGGTCAGAACCGAGCGGCAAGAGTGCTCCACCTTCAATCATCTCTCCCGGCTGCGTAGTAACAACACCGTCGCCATTGATAGCCCAGCCGGAAGGGATCGGACTGCCTTTCCGTCGAGCTATTTCGACCTTTCCATACGCAGCAGCGCTTGTTGCCATGTCGATCACGATGGGTGGCTCCTGCTTTCCGGGGAAGCCGATAGCAATCGGGTTAGTGCCAAGCATGCGCTCCGCTCCCCACAAGGGAGCAACCAGCTTGGTTGAGTTCGTCATCGCCCAGCCAATAAGGTCTCGCTCCAGCGCCTTGAGAACGTAATAACCCGCGATGCCGAAGTGATTCGTGTTGCGCACGCTTACCCAGCCGGAGCCAGAGTTCTCAGCTAAGTCCATAGCGATGGTGTTTGTTCTTGGACCGACAACCAAACCCAGACCGTTGTCGCCATCCACAGTCGCCGTGCTCAAAGTCGAGCGAACTACTTCGATGTGCGGTTTTGGATTGATTCGTCCGGCACTTAGCATTTCGAAATAGCTGTGCAGTCGAGCCACGCCATGAGAATCGATTCCTCGTAGGTCTGCGCAGGCGAGCACGTCGGCAGCCTGCTCCGCATCTTCCTTCGGACATCCGAAGTGAAGGAATACGCGGGCGCTGAACTCACGCAGGGCTTCGATGGGACAAATCTTGGTCTCGGTGCAGATCATGGTCACTCCTAGCTCGGTGAATTAAACGCTAGACTCGAAAAAGCCCCTCTAACCTCGCAGCAGCAGGAGTATACTCCGCTCGAATTAGATCAAGGCTTCCGGTGAGTAGCGCATCTTCTCATTACGCACTTGGTAGCGCGGACGCTGAGCACGAACGGCTGATCCGGCAGGCTGCGTGGCTCGCGCCATATAGCGAACGGTGCTTCCGCGAAGCGGGGATTAGCGTTGGTCAATATCCGCCCCAGCAGAGGAGAATGCATCAATTTTGAGGGGCGGGGTCATGAGCGTTCAAGATTGTCGCATGCGTTGTGGCGTCTTCTCGCGCTGCCCATAGTGTCGGCAGTCGTCAACTACATTGATCGTGGCGGCCTCTCAACTGCCCCTCCTCCGCGCACATGATGAACATGAACACAGTCCAAAATAGCAAGCCGCCCAGTCTCGTGCGCGGTCTTGGGCTGTGGTCTGCGATTGCTTTAGTGGTCGGCTCGATGATTGGACAAGCTGTTTTTCTGGTCGGCAGTGATATGGCGCAAGAACTTGGATCAGTAACAAAGCTTCTAGCGGCTTGGACTGTCGGCGGGGTCTTGGTGTTCTTCGGAGCTTGTTGTTATGCCGAGCTTGGAGCCGCCATGCCGAAAGCAGGCGGTGACTATGTGTACCTGAGTCGCGGACTCAGTCCAGTGTTCGGCTTCCTATTTGGATGGACGAGGTCAATGATAATGTCGCCGGGGATGGCGGCTGTGATCGTGGCTGGTGTTTTGCGCTTTGTCGAGTTTCTATTCCCTGCGATCGCGATTCCACTTTTCACATGGCATTTGACCCTTTCCTCGCAATCGCAACCATACCAGTTCACCTTTACTGCTGGACAGCCTCTCGCGGCAGCAGTGGTCGTCTTGCTCGCAGTCAGCAATTATCTCGGAGTACGAATGGCGGGACGCTTCCAAGTAGTTCTGACCTCGCTCAAAATGGCTGCGCTAGCTGCAATCATCATCTTCGGACTGTTGCTCGGGAAGGTCGGCGGAACAGCTTCCGATACTTACACCACTCTCGGGCGCGGTGGTCTCGGTTCATTTCTGATGGTATTAGTGCCCGTCATGGCAGCTTATAACGGATTTCAATCTCTTGGGTGCATTGGCGAGGAGGTCACGAACCCGCAAAAGAACATTCCACGCGCAGCGATATTCGGGTCACTAGTCGTGATCAGCCTTTACATGCTGGTCAACTGGACATATTTTCGAGTGCTAGGCTTGTCCCGCGTCGCACAATCACATCACGTCGCCTCCGATACGATGGTGCTACTCATCGGCAACAACGGGGCGAAGTGGATCACGGTGGGCATGATCATTTCGGCGTTAGGGGCGCTCCATTCTAATTTTTTGGCTTATCCTCGGGTTCCTTTTGCAATGGCTCGTGACGGTTATTTCTTTGCGTTTGCAAAGCGACTCCAGCCCCTCTATCGCACTCCAAGCGGTGCAATCTTCTTTCAAGCGTGCGTTGCGGTTCTGCTCGTGTTAACGGGCACATACCAAGAACTGTATTCATTCGAGATGTTCGCAATTTGGCTTTTCTTCGCGTTCACGGCTGTCGCGCTAATTCGATTACGCCGAGTAGAACCCGAACTTCCTCGCCCCTATCGTGTTTGGGGGTATCCTTGGACGGTGCTGGTGTTCGGTATTGCAGGATTAGCGATTAGTCTGAATTTGTGGTTGGCTCGCCCGGTTCGCTCATCCATCGGACTGGCGATCATCCTGCTTGGGGCACCATTCTTCTTTTATTGGCGCAGACGTGCGACAGCAGTGCTGGAAAAGCCTGCAATGTCTGCTGGCGCGGTAGCAGTTGACCCCTAGCCAAGCCCACCCGTAACATTCACGGCCAGTGGCCACTCCGTCCCAACCCGTGGGGCAGACGGTTTCCCATTACCGCATCCTTAGCAAGATCGGCGGCGGTGGGATGGGTGTGGTCTACGAGGCCGAAGACCTCAAGCTCGGTCGCCACGTCGCCCTGAAGTTCCTTCCCGACGATCTCGCCCACGACGCACAAGCTCTCAGCCGCTTCCAGCGGGAAGCCAAAGCCGCGTCCTCTCTGAACCACCCCAACATCTGCACGATCCACGAGATCGACGAGTCCGATGGTCGAACCTTCATCGCCATGGAACTGCTGGAAGGGCAGACGCTCCGGCACCAGATCGCTGGCAAGCCACTGGAGATCGAGGCGGTGCTCGATCTCGGCGTCAAGATTGCCGATGCGCTCGACGCCGCACATTCTAAGGGCATAGTCCATCGCGACATAAAGCCCGCGAACATCTTCGTCACGAACAGAGGTCAAGCGAAGATTCTCGATTTCGGGCTCGCCAAGGTCTCACTCAAGCCGGAGAGCGTTGCTATGGGCGACCCAACCATCGGCTCGGAGGAGAACCTTACCAGCCCCGGTTCGACGCTAGGCACGGTCGCCTATATGTCTCCCGAACAGGTCAAGGGCAAGGAGCTTGATGCTCGCACCGACTTGTTCTCGTTCGGCGCGTTGCTGTACGAAATGGCTACAGGTACCCTCCCGTTTCGTGGTGACACGTCGGGAGTGATATTTGACTCGATTCTGAACCGCGCTCCGGTTCCTCCAGTCCGACTCAATCCCGATCTCCCAGTCGAACTTGAACGGATTGTTGCGAAGTGTTTGGAGAAAGATCGGAATCTGCGCTACCAGCATGCCTCAGACATTCGTACCGACCTACAACGTTTGAAGAGGGACACGGAGAGCGGGAAGTCCACTCCGGCTGGCACCCCGACCCCCCGCTGGTCACTTCGGACAATTGTGTTTAGCGCCTTAGCTTTCGTATCTGTCATCGCACTCATCGCAGTGGGTGTGTTCTACTTTGGCGGCAGCAGCACTCGCACCCCTATCAACTCGGTTGCTGTGCTGCCCTTCTCGAATGCCAGTGGTGATCCAAACACGGAATACCTGAGCGATGGAATCACCGAGGGCGTGATTGACAGGTTGTCGGGGCTCCCAAATCTCAAGGTAATCTCGCGCACTTCTGCCTTCCGGTACAAGCATCGCGACATCGACCCACAGAGGGTCGCGAAAGAGCTTGGTGTGGACACACTAGTCACGGGCAGAGTCGTTCAGCGCGGCAACGACCTCTCCGTGAGCGCCGAACTCGTGGACGCACGCGAGGACAAACAGCTTTGGGGCGAGCAGTACAGCCGGAAGGTCGCAGACATTGTCTCAGTCCAACAGGAGATCGCAACCGCTATCTCTGGAAATCTACGGTTGCGGCTGACTAGCGAAGACAAGACGCGCTTGGCGAAATCGTCCGCGGCAAATCCTGAGGCTTATCAGCTTTATTTGAAGGGCAGGTACTTCGGGAATCAAGCAACAGCAGCAGCGCTAAAAAAGAGCATCGAGTATTTCGAGCAAGCCATCGACAAAGACCCCGGCTACGCTTTGGCCTACGCGGGTTTAGCCGACTCCTACTCTGCGCTTGGAGGCGATTGGTTATATCTTCCGCCCACCGATAGTATTCCGAAAGCGAAGGCGGCGGCAAAGAAGGCGCTGGAACTTGACGACGCGCTCGCAGAGGCACATGCTGCGCTGGCCTATGCCACGTTCTTCGACTGGGACTGGTCTAGTGCCGAGCGAGAATTCAAACGGGCAATCGAGCTAAACCCGAACAGTGCGCTCTCCCATGAGCGTTATGCGGAATTCCTGAGAACGAGACTACGATTCAACGAAAGCATAGCGGAGGCGCAGAGGGCACAAGAGCTTGACCCGCTGTCACCGGACATAGTTGCCGGACTGGGGTTCGTTTACTTGTTCACGCGGCGATATGATGAGTCCATTGCTCAATTCCAGAAGGCGCTTGAACTTTATCCAGACGTTGCCCCGATTCGTGCCGGGTTATCTTGGGCATACGCAGGGAAGCGAATGTATCCGCAAGCCGTTTCCGAATACGACAAAATTCCGGCTCATGACAAAGCCGTAGCGCCAGAGAACCAGTTCGTTGCTAGCGGACGTGGTTGGGTTTATGCCGTCTCGGGCAGGAAGACTGATGCGCTGAGGATCGCCCAAGAATTCAGGGACTTGTCCTCCCGCTCTTATGTCGATTTCTATCTGTCTGCGGGGATTTATGCAGGGCTCGACGACAAAGACGAGGCGTTCCGGTTGCTTGAAAAGGGTTATGATCAGCATTCGGCTACCATGCCCTATTTAGGAATAGACGTATTCTGGGACGGGATGCGCTCCGACCCGCGCTATGTTGACCTACTACGCCGGATGGGGTTGCCGCAACCTAATTAGTTCAACTGGTCAGAAGGTATACTGGCTAACCATCGGAAAAAGAAAATTCCTGCGTTGAAAACAAGCGAGTTTTGGCTGCTCCGGCAGACCCCTTTTTGACCGTCCGTTCGCAAGCCCAAGAAAACAAGGTGAGCGGTGCTTGTTGCCCCTGTCCCAAAGCTAGATCGCTCGTGCGTTTGACCCGCCAACTATTGCCGTCTAACATTTCCGCCAATGGCCACCCCGTCCCAACTCATCGGGCAAACCATATCGCACTATCGCATCCTCGAAAAACTTGGGGGTGGCGGGATGGGAGTCGTTTACAAAGCAGAGGACAATTCATCGTCATGGAATTTCTGGACGGCATGACACTGAAGCATCAAATCGCAGGGAAGCCAATGGGCATCGAAACGGTGCTCGATATTGGCATCGAGATCGCTGATGCACTCGACGCTACGCATACCGTTGGTATTGTTCACCGGGATATTAAGCCTGCCAACATCTTCATCACGAAGCGTGGGCATGCCAAGCTTCTCGACTTCGGACTCGCGAAGGTAACCCTAAAGCCAGCGAGCGTTGCCATGAGTGCCCCCACCATCGACTCTGAGCAACATCTGACGAGTCCCGGCAGTGCGATAGGCACGGTCGCTTACATGTCGCCGGAGCAGGTACAGGGCAAGGAACTTGATGCTCGCAGCGACTTGTTCTCATTTGGCGCGGTGTTGTACGAGATGTGTACGGGCGCGTTGCCATTCCGGGGCGACACTTCGGCGCTGATCTTCAACGCGATTCTGGAACGTGCTCCCGTAGCTCCTGTGCGGCTGAATCCCGATGTTCCGCAGGAATTAGAACGAACCATAAACAAGTCGCTGGAGAAAGATCGTGACGTTCGATATCAGTCCGCCGCTGACGTAAAGGCCGATCTGAAACGTCTAAAACGTGAAACAGCTTCTGGCGTATCCCGAATCAAGCAAGAGCAAGTTACGAGTCGCCCCAAGCTTGTTGCGATTGCAATCTCACTCGTCCTCGTGCTGGTCTGTGGTGCCATCATTGCTTGGTGGAAAATAGTCGAGATCACTCGATGAGCACTTTGCCGAACCAAACAACGGTGGCAGTGCTCCCATTTGGAAACATGGGTGCTGATAAAGAAATTGATTTTCTTCGTCTCGCACTCCCAGATGAGATCGCGACAACCTTGAGCCATGTACGCTCCTTATCGATCCGCCCATTTTCAGAGACAAGCAAATACCTCAGCCCAGACACAGACCTTCAAAAGGCTGGTCGCGAGACGCGGGTGAGCAGTATCGTCACGGGACATTTCCTGAAGGCAGGTGACCAGCTACAGGTGACGTTGGAAGCCATCGATGTTGATACGAATCAAGCAGTATGGCGGGACACGCTGAGTGTTGCTGGTCAAAACATGATTGCCATGAGAGAACAAGTCCTGACGAGGATCGGCACCGGGCTTGTACCCGCCCTCCGGCCAGCAGCGGGTACTTCGGAGACCGGATCACAGCCCAAGAACGAGGAGGAGTACGACCTTTTCTTGCGGAGTACGGCCGTCCCGAACGACCCTTCTCCAAACAAAGAAGCTATCAAGATGTTGGAGCGAGCGGTTGGTCTCGATCCTTCCTACGCGCCTGCGTGGGACGCACTGGGACAACGCTACTATTATGACGCAGCCTATTCGGATGGCGGGCAAGCCGCCTTTGACCGCTCCAGTGCCGCTTTTGAACGTGCGAAAGCTCTTGATCCCAATCTGATCTCTGCCGTCTTAAATCTGTCGGTCAACTGGGTCGAACGGGGGCGATTGGAAGAGGCTTACGCGGAAGTGGCACAGCTCTTGAAAAGGCGACCGGAAAACGGCCCTGCTCATTTCGCCCTTGGTTATGTCCTGCGTTATGCAGGTCTACTCAAAGAGTCCCAGCACGAATGCGACACGGCTTTAGGTCTTGACCCCGGAAACTATACATTCCGTTCCTGTGCAGTGGCATTTGTTCAGGACGGAAACTATCCGCGTGGGATGGAATACCTCGCCCTCGACGGGGGTTCACATTGGTCGAAACGTAACGAGGTGTTTATCCTCCTGCGCCAAGGCAGGACTGCTGAGGCGTTGGAAAAGGTTCGCACAATTACCGATGACCCCAGAATGCGGCTGGTCGAGGGCTGCTTAGAGAAACGCCCTTCGTCAGAAATCGCAGAGCTTTCCGATGGCGCTCATGGTTTTTCTCTTTCTGATCCTGAAATTCGAGAGGGTACAGCGGAAATCGAAGCTTTCTGCGGTCGGAATCAAGTTGCGCTTGGGCTGCTCCGTCAAGCAGTGCAAGATAGATTCTGCTCGTATCCTGCTCTCGATTCCGATCCGCTGTTTTCGCCCTTGCGCCATACCACCGAGTTCCAAGAAATCCGTTCCGCAGCGATGGATTGCCAAAAGAAGTTCTTGGCTTATCGGAACGAACATCCCCAGTGAAGCATGCGAGAGGAGATCACAATGCGTCGAGAACGTGCGCTGAAAGTTGTGCTGGTGTTGTTGGGACTGCTGTTTTCGGCTGCCGTTTATCCCTTGATGATGATGGTCAAGCAAGACCCCGCGTTGGCGATGATGATGAGCCTATACTCTCGCTTGCGGTCAATTCGTGTACCGATCCATTCATGACCGCGATCTTCTGGTTTCTAGTGCTCAGTTCCCGCCGCAATGCTCCGGCCCACCGCATGTAACCCTCCTTATTATTGTGGTTGTTTGCCCATGCCAAGCATCTGCCGCAGCCGCGTCTTCAGCGCTGTGTCTGCCGGACTCTTGCAGCCTCGGTTGAGCCAGTTTTCAAAATCCTGAATTTTGACAATATGTGTGACCTCGGGATGCCTGACCTTCACCGTGACGGTAGTCAGTCCTTTTCCGATGACGCCGACCATCTCATCACCGCGCGTGGCGAGGGCCTGGGCGATAGCTTCGTACAGGGACTCGGCCGTCACGTCGATTGCGTGAGCGGTCTGGTTCAAATCGTGGACAACGACAGTGCAGGCTTTAAGGGCCACGATGGCAATTTATCATATTCGCTATTTGTTCGCCCACTCAGTCAATCTTCGGCGGGCGCGTCCAAATGGCGAGGATGGCACCACGGCCATCTTCGCTATTTCGATGGAGGTGAGGGATGCGTCCTACGACCTCATTGCAACTTCGCGTACTCCGCCTTGGCTTCCTTCAGGATGGGGATGTCGGGGTCGGCGTCTTTCCAGAGGGCGAAGAAATCCTGGTAGGCCGTGCGGGCGCTTGCGGTGTCATGCTGTGCGGCTAACGCCCGGGCGAGGCCGAGCTGCGCGAGTGGGTAGTAAAAGGAGAATGGCCGCAAGGCATGGCGCGCCAGGAATTTTCTGAACTCCTGCACAGCATCGCCGGCTGCGCCACTGGCAAGGTAAGCCTCGCCGCGCAGCACATGGGTGTGGTACCACCGCCCGTCTTCGTACGGTTGTGCAGCGGCCAGCGTCTGAACAGCCGCGGCGGGCTTGCCATGGCGCATCTGCAGCCGGGCCTGGATTCGAGGGACGATTACATTCTGCACCAGCGTATCTTCGGAGCGCGCCCGGCGACCTTCGGCCATCAGCGCTTCGGCCTTCTTGTCCTGGGCGGCGGCCGCACTGGCATCAGCCGCTTCTGCCAGAAAATACGGTTCGCGCGACAAGGCCAGGGCTGAATCAACTTCCTCGGTTGCGCGGGAAGCGTACCCGAACTCGGCTTCGGCGGTTGCTTCGCGGACTAGCTGGGTTGCGGCAAAATCCGACATGTTCAGGCGTTTGGCCCCTTCGACCGCGCGCGCTCTCAACTCCCGCAGCCGCCCTACCTGGCCAAGCGCCGCCGCGTGCGATGCTTCCTGGTCCAGCACCCGCAACTCGCCTTCGGGGCTCGCTTTTGCCAATTCCTCCATGCGCGCGGCGCCTGCGCTGTCTCCTCGCAGGATGGCGGAGCGAGCGAGCTCGACGTAAAGACCGGTACCTCCGATCTTCCTCTGCTGTGCCTGCGCCAGCAGCGCGTCGGCATTGTCCAGCCTGCCCAAGTTTCTGTAGCTTGTGGCTCCAACGAGATAACAGTTCAGAGTGTCAGGCTGAAGGCGGATAGCCTCCAGGCAGTTCTCCACCGACTTATCGTACTGTCCGATGAACTGATAGCCCACGGCGACGTTGATACGCGAGACCTCGTTGCGCGGATAGGTTTGCTTCATCAACTCCCATCCCTGAAGGGATTTCTCCACCTGTCCCGTGTCGAAATAGTAGTAGGCGGTGATGTAGAGCCGCTCATATTCGCTGGTACGGTCACGTAATTCGAAGGCCTTGGCCACCTCTTTCGTAGCTAGGGCAAATTGCCCCGTGTTGCCCGCGACGACACCCAGACGCAAATGGGCGAGCGCGAAGTTCGGGTCCAGTTCGATGGCCCGCTGGTAGAAGGGTATGGATGCAATGTCCTCAAGCTTGTTATGCTGCGCGTCCGCGAGCGTGAAGGCTTTCAATGCCTCCAGGGAAGATGTGGTGGCCTGATCGAGCGGTTTGTCGAATTTCTGGACCGATGCCAGCGACTCGCCTAGCTTCTCGCGCAGCTTGGTGGTCGCACTGCCGAGAGTATTGAGCACCGCATCCTTGCCGGTCGCCTGCTGTTGTGCTTGCGCGAGAGAATCGCCGGTCGAGGCGTTAATCGCTTCCAGCGTGACTAGATACTGGTTCCCTAGCAGCGCAATCGACCCCGTGAGCATCGCCTTAATCCCGTTGCGCTGGCAGATCTCTCTGCCGATATCGCTGGTCACGGGTTCATCCGGCCCTCTTCCCATGTATTTCAGTGTCTTCTGCATCTGCTGCTCGGGCACGACGTTCAGAAACGGCGACTGCTGCAGATCGACAGCCAGTGCCTTTTTCAGCGTGCCGTCGAATACTGGATCCCCTGTCGTGTTCACGAAGTCCGTGACCAGGATCAGGTCCTTTTCGGTGATGGCCTGCGCACGGCGCTGGTACAGGACAACTCCAGTGACGCTGACAAAGCAAACCAGCGCAGCTAGCGCCACGTAAAGCCGCCACTTCGGACTTGATGGTGGCGCAGCGATCGATGCATTGCCCGTGCCGGGCGGTTGTGCGCTCTCGGACGCGGCTGTCATGCGGCCGCTGCTGGCCGCGGTGACTGCTGACCGGCAGACTTGGTCCTGCCACCTGTGCCGCTGACCCACTGCCCGCCGTCGCCGGCATAATTTCGGCAACCTCGGAAAGGGCGCTCCGCCCAGAGTCGAGTTCGCGGCGCAACCGCTTCAGATCGGCCCTTATATCGGCCGCATGTTGGTACCGCATCTCCCGGTCCTTCTCCAGAGCTTTGCTGATGATCTCTTCCAGTTTGGGCGGGATGTCGGGATTGATCCGAATCGGGGACGTCGGCGCGCGCTCCAGAATGGCGTGGAATATGATCGCTGAGGTGTCGCCACGGAAAGGCAACACTCCCGTCGCCATTTCGTAGAGGACCGCACCGAACGAGAAAAGGTCGGTACGAATGTCGAGTTCTTTCCCTTTGGCCTGCTCAGGTGACATGTATGCCACCGTGCCGAGTGCGGCGCCAGGACTAGTGAGGTGTTCCGCGCTTACCGCGGTTGGTTGGGCCGTGGCTCCTGCCTGAACTCGGCCGGCGAACGGTGTTATCTTGGCCAGTCCAAAATCGAGAATCTTGGCGTGGCCCCGGTCAGTAACGAAAATATTCGCAGGCTTGATATCGCGGTGGAGGATTCCCTTAGTGTGCGCGGCATCGAGTGCATCCGCTATCTCGATTCCGAGTGCGACTAACGTCTCTGACTCCATCGGTCGGTTGTTGACAAGGTGCTTAAGTGTTGCCCCTTCGAGAAACTCCATCGCGATGAACGCCTGGCCATCCTGCTCGCCGATGTCATAAATTGTGCAGATGTTGGGATGGTTCAGGGCGGAGGCGGCCTGGGCCTCGCGCTGGAAGCGGCTCAGAGCCTGAGGATCGCGGGCAACCTCATCGGGCAAGAACTTGAGGGCGACGAAGCGATGCAGGCGAGTGTCTTCAGCTTTGTACACCACTCCCATCCCCCCGCCGCCCAGCTTCTCGACGATGCGGTAGTGCGAGATGGTTTGGCCGATCAATGGAGAGGATTCCACCCTCGGGATGTCATGTTAGGTACGCTGATGGGCGCAAGTCAAGAAAGACGGAGCGACCAAGTGCAGAGGCCAGTTTTGCAGACCTCGATTCTGGCTTCAGGGGATGGTAAACTTTGTGCCTCTCGGGGTCAGCAATGAACATTACCGGGCTCGGAACCGACCGTCTGCGCCTGAAGCTGAGAATCATGAACGATGACGACCTGTGGTGGCTCTTCCTTCATCACCGGCAGGAATGTTCACACGAGTTCTGGGAAGAAGTGGAAAACCGAAAAGCCGCTGGCACCTTATCGAAAAACAGCTCATTCTGGACTATCAGCAACCTCGCGAGATACTTTCAACAGCAAGGCCCGGCCGACAATTCCAATCTGATTGAACTCACCCGTGAGGAATGGGAAGCGCGAAGACGCCGGAAGATGTTTCGAGTGATCTCGGCCTGATGGTGATCGGCAGTTTTTTTCTGTTCAGTCCAAAACCTCACCAGCGCCCCTTCGCTTGACAAGCTCAATTCGGCGAGCGCAGAATCCCTGCATTCAGGGGTGAGCGCCAGCCAATTCGCTCACATCACTTCCGATCCGCACTCAAGCTGTCACCCACCTTCTGATCTTCCTCATTGTTTCCGCACGTAGAACTGCCGGGAGGTGGAGCATGATCGCACCGTTACACAGACTCTGGGTGGAGGAGAAGGGGCAAGATATCGCTGAGTACGCAGTGATGCTCGCAGTCATTCTTGTGCTTGTGGTTGGCACCATCCGGCTCGTCGGCTCGAACGCCAACAACGCCTTCTCCTCGGCGGCGAGTTCGATCCAATAGAAGTGCGGAGGGCGGCATCGCTGCCGAGCGGGCGCGAGTGAGAAGGGCGATTACAGCAACTATCTGCTTGTCACTCTTCACTGAGCTCGTTTTGCGGTCTTTCCGTTGGCCTACTGCAATTTCGCGTACTCCGCCTTGGCTTCCTTCAGGATGGGGATGTCGGGGTCGGCGTCTTTCCAGAGGGCGAAGAAGTCCTGGTAGGCGGTTTTCGCTTTGGCGGTGTCGCCTGAGAGAGTGTAGGCGCGGGCGAGGCCCAGATGAGCCAGCGCACCCAGTGGGTAGTTTATAGTGATACCTCGGTGGTCGAGAAACTTCTTGAACTCCGAGGCTGCTGCTGCACCATTACGTGCCATTAATTGGGCTTGTCCCCTAATGTAGGCCGGATACATCGTCCCTAGCTGGAATTGTGGCGGTGCGCCAAGTTCAAAAGGTGCAGCTGCTTCCAGAAACACGAGAGCCTGATTCGGGTTGTTGGCGCTCAGTTCGATCGCTGCCTTGACGGTTGGGAGCCAGTAGACCTTCAGCATCGTGTCCGACGGGTAGCTCCTTTCCAGTTCTTCGACAATAGCCTTTGCCCGAGCGGCTTCGCTGACTCGCGAAAGCGTCAGAGCGGCAAACAGTTTTACATCCCGTCCCGGAGCCAGCGTCAATGCGGCCGCGACATCTTGCTTCGCAGTTGCCGTGTCACCGAACTCCGCTTCCCGCATAGCTGCATTCACTTGCCACATTGCAGCCGTCTCTTTCGAGTCTGCACGGGCCGCCGCATCTACCGCACGCCGGGAGAAGTCCCGTGCCTTGGTCAGCCGACCGTAATACGCCTCGGTGTCAGATTGGAACGAAAGCAGGAGATCCTCGGTTCCAGGCTTGCCTGCAGACCAACTCACCTGTCGCTCCATCTCCGCGTTGTCGCCCTTGAGGAAGGCTAGTTGGTAGATTGCCCAGTGCAGGAAATCACCTTCGAGGTTGCGCTCTTGTGCTTGCTCGACAGCTCTCTTGGCGTCATCTGGCCTGTTGAGTGCGAGATAGCTGAATGCAAGGTTGAAATAACCAACTACGATCGGCTCCAGACGCAAGGCCTCTTGGGTTTGGGACACGGCCTTCTCGTATTGTCCAAGCCGGTTGTAGATGTCCCCTAGGTTGCTATGAGGCACGCTGTCCTTTGGGTAGCTCTTCGCCCAAAGTTCATAGACTTGGCTGGCCTGTTCCATCTCCCCGGTGACGACGTCATAGTACAAGGCGGCGATACGGTATTTTTCCCGTTCGCTGACCCGGTCGCGCAGCGCGTAGGCCTTCTTGATATTTTCCGCGGACAGACTCGCCTGTCCAAGATTGCTGTATACGAGACCCAAGCTCGCATAGGCAATGGCGAAATTAGGATCAAGTTCCAAAGCGCGTTTATAGAACGGTATAGCCTCGGCATTCCCTTTGGTGCGAAAGGTGGTGATGCCCATGCTGAAGGCTTTCAGTGCTTCGAGCGATGGCGTCGTCGCCTCAACCGGCACATCGAATTTCTGGATCGTGGCCAGCGATTCGCCGAGTTTACTCCGCAGACTTGACGCGGCTTTCCCCAGTGCTTTCAGCACTTCCTGCTTGGTCGCAGCCTCCTCCTGTTCCTTGGCCAGCGTATCCCCGCTGCTACAGCCGACTGCATCCACTCCAATCACGTACTGTCCGCCTAGGTTCGAAATGGACCCCAGCAGAAACGCTTTGCTGCCGGTCCGAATACAGAGTTCCCGAGCCATATCGCGGGTGACACGTTCATTCGAGGTTCGGCCCATCAGGTGAAGTGTTTCCTCCACCTTGCGGTCGGAGAGAATGTTGAGAAACGGAGATTGTCCGAGTTGCACGGCCAGCGCCTGCTTCAGGGCATCATCGAAAACCGGGTCGCCGGTTTTGTTGTCGAAGTCGGCCAACACAATCGTGTCTTTTTCCGTCAGCGGCGTTGCCGGACGCGAGCGAAAGTAAAGAGCGCCGCCAATCATGGCGGCTGCTGCGACCACCGCAATCGGAACCAGAATTCGCCAGAGCTTCCTACCATCGGCCGCCGGAACTTCGGCGACCTTCGCTCCACTCGAAGACACCGAAGGGGCAACTCCAGGAACCGAAGCAGATACGTGAGCCGGCGGCTGTGTAACGGGGAATGAGTCGGTGTCCTGCGCGACCGTTACTGACCCCGAACTAGCTGGCACACCGTGCCGCGATTCCGTCTCCCGCTTCAGCCGCTTTAGGTCGGCACGCATCTCCGCCGCACCCTGATAGCGCAGCTCGCGATCTTTCTCCAGCGCCTTGTTGATAGTGCGCTCTAGTTCGGCTGGCAAGTCAGGGTTCAGCCGCACCGCAGGAACCGGGTCACGATCCAGAATCTCGTGGAAGATCACACCAGAACTTTCCCCGCGGAATGGCAGCGCTCCTGTCGCCATCTCGTACAGTACGGCTCCAAATGAGAACAAATCGGTTCGGGCGTCCAATTCCTTCGCTCGCACCTGCTCAGGCGACATATAAGCTACCGTGCCCACCGCCGTACCTGGACTCGTCAGGTGTGGCCCCGCTGTATCGGTTTCGGTAGCGTCGGACCCCGGCTTCCCTCCGGCTGCGGTCACCTTCGCCAGACCGAAGTCCAGAATCTTGGCGTGTCCGCGCTTGGTCACGAAGATGTTCGCTGGCTTGATGTCCCTGTGGACGATGCCCTGGGAGTGAGCAGCGTCAAGCGCGTCGGCAACCTCGATTCCGAATGAGAGCAACGTCTCCAACTCCATGGGACGGTTGCCAATCATGTGCTTTAGGGTCTGGCCGTCCAGAAACTCCATGGCGATGTAGGACTGATCGCCACTCTTGCCGATGTCGTAAATCGTGCAGATGTTGGGATGGTTGAGAGCGGAGGCGGCACGAGCTTCACGTCGGAAACGTTCCAATGCCTGGGGGTCTCGGGAAACGTCATCTGGCAGGAACTTCAACGCGACAAAACGCCCAAGCTCGGTGTCCTCGGCCTTGTAAACCACGCCCATACCGCCGCCGCCGAGCTTTTCGACGATGCGGTAGCGCGAGATAGTTTGGCCGATCAAGAGTGGACCTGCTCAGGGCTGCCATGTTAGGGACGCTCTGGAGAGAAGTCAACGCAATGCCGGGGATAGCGTTTCGTAGGGGGAAAATTCCCACACCCAACTACAAAGTAAACAGCCGATGACTATCGTCACAAAGGCCAGTCGATCGAGTCGAAGCGGGATAGCAAGCTAGTCCCGTAAGGCTCGTCGACCATGCTGGCGAAGTCGATCAGGCCCTGGATGTGACGGCGCATGCCCCACACCGTTTCGAAGCCTCTCGCTTTTGCATGCTCAATAGGGCCGACTCTCTCCAGGTAATAGAGCTGCTGGCGAAGGTTTGAGCGGAACTCGCGCGGAAGGCGTGGCTTCGGCCCGTCAACAAGTAGTCCCAAAACGATTTTCCGGGCTCCTGGTGGCACGATCAAACACTTGGTCATGTTCGGGTAGAGCCCGATGCGGGACAAGACCGATGTGATAGTAGTTATGAATTTTGCGGCTCTTGATCGACCAAAGTTGTCGGCACGCGTCGAAAAGGTTAAATCGTCGCTGTACCGGGAATATGTCAAACTTGCTGACAAACTCAAATTATCAATTTCCGAGTCGACTTTCTTCATGACTAGATTGGAAAGCATCGGACTCGTGGGGGCTCCCTGCGGCAAATACCCGATCCTTCGATTTTCGTATGGTGCGATCGTTCGACCCTTGTTCCACGCCCGCCAATTACGTCGTTCGTACCGGGGACTTAAGTCGGGCGCATACGTTGTTATCCTCGCTAGTTCAAAGGCAACCAGTGGCTGATAGCCAAACGACCGAAATACTCTATAGACCTGGATTTCCGAAATCGATGAAAAGAAACCAGTGACATCCATTTTTATGAGCCATCGCGCACCGCAGTGGCGGGAGGCGCATTTCACTATGGATGATCCAGGGCTGAACGCAAAACAGCGAGGGTGAACCGACACCGGGTTGAGAACGTACTCGTTGATCCAACGTTGAACCCTCATCAATTGTGGCAAAGGAACGCCGATGCGTCGATGGCCACCCGATCTTTTCCGTATTGTGAAGTGTCGGTACGGATCTCCTGAACGCGATACTACGGCTCGCAACATGCCGTAGCTAACCCCGGCCCTTTTCGCAAGGTGATTGAGCGAAAGAATCGCCGGCAATCGATATTCTGAATCGATTACCCGTTCGATTTGCTCGACCGCATTTTCCAGTACCGACTCTTTGATACCGAGAAGTCTGCCCTGATCGACGTAGTGTTGAGGAGACCACATAAATGGCTACTTCGATGGTTTTCCGCTTGCGGCCGAGGGCAACTTCGACCCAAGGCGTGCGAAGGAAGAGAAGGTGTCCTCGACCTTCAGCCAAGCCCAGGCATCATCTGAGAGTAGCGGCACTCCGCACTCCAACGACCACAGCTCGCTGGGGCCGTCTAGACGCTCGTCTTTCGACCAGCGCACACTAGCCATTAGACGGATCTCCTCAACGATCTGGGATAATAGTCTTCGTCTCCCTTCTCGGCAACCGTGGGTCCTAGACGTCCAACTCGGCGTGCGCCATGCAGTTCTGAGACACCAGTCGGAGTCAGCCGATGTGTGGGCGTCAATAGGCCCCACCTAACGCATTTGTCCAGAACGTCGGCGCAAGCTTCCTGGGACAAGCCAGTTGCGAAGCTGAGCGCTTCAGTGCTTCGTACCCCTTTTTGGGCAAAAGCTAAAACAGTTAATGTGGTTTCGTCGATCTCATTTGGTTTGGAGATTCTTGCCTGCGCGAGCCGCGCCTGACCCACGTCAATAAGAACAGTAATCGGATCGCGGCGTATTACTTCTGGTGGGAATGCCGATTTTTCTTCTGGAAGCACAGTTCGGGAAGGAAACAATGGTTTCCACGGTGCCTTTCTGGTTTCCGGAGCCCAAAGGATGGCTGGCACGTTGTTTGGAGCTCCATGCTCGAATACAAGCGCTGCCATTGTGTGACGGTAGCCAAGGGCAAAGTTGGGTTTCGAGGTGTACCGCCCGTACCGATCACACAAGGAAATAATGTCTCCAACTAACTTCGGCGTCCAGGGTAGGTTGTGAAAAGTTGGACACCCACGATCAACCAAATAAGAGGGATGGCAGCGTGCCCTCAACACATGCCGGATTCCGATATTCGAACCGGTGTACGCGATGGCGACAAATCTGATTCTTTTTAGAGACCACCATGAGCGCAAACTTCGGTCTACCCATAATGCATCGATGAAATCTCGTGTGCGTTTTCCGGACCCTACGATGTCATCGACCACAAAGACTGCTCGACATCTAGCTTCACGCATCACCTCGATCGTTGGGTGATTAAGAAATTTCGTTGGCTCGGACTTGGCGATGCTTCGAATGGTCGATGCGACGCGCGCTTCACTACCTACGTCAGGTCCTCTGCCAACAGCATCTATAGTTGCGCGCTTGGTTTTGGTCTGTCGTTTCGCCTTGTCGCCTCGCAAAGAAAAGCCTTTCCTTCGATTGGAGATTTCGCGAGCGGCATACAGAGCTATTGGGCCTGGAATTTCGGAGGCTTTTAGACGGATGAGTCGATCGATCGAACGATCGAAAACTGAGTGAGAGACGAGCGTAAGACCACTAAGCAGACGTTGCGCAAGCTCTCGGTCTGTGACATCGAATTGTCTCACCCAGTCGCTGCCACGTGACGTCAACTCCAATCTTGTGGTGATGGGCACCATAGCTTCCCTATCTATGCTTGACTTTTTTGCGTCATCTCCAAGGCATAGCGGTAAATCTCAGGCCTGCACCTAGCCACGCTAGGTCTCTTGGCCGATCAAATGGACGCCGGAAGCCTTGGTTGACGTCGCTGCGCCAGAACAAGCATGGTGGCGGGTAGAGCGGAAATAACTCGCCGCCGCCGGCTCCAATCAGGCCCTTCCAGCACCTGTGTGAACAGATTTGTCCAGATCACTATCAAGTGTTGCCGTCTTCAACGCGGCGTCTAAGTCGGACTTGTAATGAGCATTGCTGGCCAATACCGACTCAAGGACCGCAAATGCCTTGTCGAATACAGGCGCCAGCGATTCGGGGGCTTTTTCTAGGGTCTCAATCTCCTTCTTGAGCTCGCCAACCGGACGATTCCAACTGTCTGTCTCTCGCCACAGGTATGAGGCGACGCGCGCAATATGAAACACACCGTTGTTCGCAATTTTGCGACGCAGATCGTTCGTATCTTCGGTGAGTCCCACCTCCACCAGCCAGCCACTCACGCGACGGTGCAGCAGCATTGCGATGACATAAGGCTCAACAACCTCGCCGCTGAAGATCTTCTCGTAGAGCTCGCCCCAGACTTTATATTTCCTCCGTCTTGCATCTGAGGGCTTCTTCAGAACAATTCCTAGATAGCTTTGGGCCACGAGTTCGTTCACGACGATGCGTTCGGCAACAATCGTGGCCGCGTACTGATTGACCTTTCGCTCGTAAAGCAGACCATACTTCGAAAACGCTTCCTGCATGTCTATCTGTATTTTGTCATTAGACCTCAAATCACGGCTGCTGATTTTGTTCTGGTTGTTCGTGGTTAGCACAATCTTGTCCACCAGTTGCGCATCTGCAGTCTCGTAGATGCGCAACATGACACGAGTATCAGGAGCAAGCTTTCCCGACTTTTCTGCGAGAGCTAGGGCTGTCGCCGTCTGGCACCCGTTCACGATCTGCATATTCTTGATCTTTACGTGTGCGTTATCTGGATCGGTCACAGGATCGAAGCTGTCACAAATCACGGTTATTCCATTGTTCAGAAACCAAAATTGATGGCTAACCGACGTATCTCCGCATGTGCGCATGATATCTGAATTGACTGCACCACGAGTACCCAAAAATCGCCTGATATTCGAATCGAAGACTGTTCCTGTGGCGTCGTTAAGCACTATCTTCGCAATCTCTTTGGCGTTGGTACTGCACACCAACCCCTTTAGCCCCTCAGCGTGATACTTGATGAGGGACGGATTGTTGGCGTCGTAACGGATAGGTACATCTGCGTCAATCTTCTTGTTCCGCTTCTCTAGAGCATTGATCCGATTGATTAGTTCATCGGCTCCCCAGGGCTCAAACAAGAATGATCCAAAAGTTCCGTTAGCATACTGGTCCATGATGTGTTTTTGTTCTTGTTTGAACTCCTCGGATATATCGGATGAAAGCCCATTGCAAACGAATGCAACCGTGATGTTGACGTTCGAATATCCGAGGCCGTTCAGAACCGAACGTAGGTCGTTCACTCGATCTTTGAACTTCGCATTTGTGAGCGTTTGGACGTCTGCCTTGGGCTTGTTGAACACCCAGTCCAATCCGTTGCGCATTTGAATGATTGCGTTCGATGAGAAAGTGTCTGTGTTCTTGCCGGATAGGATGTAAACGGACGCTTCTTCGTCATCTTGGATTATGGTGATGGTATCGATCTGCTTATCCTGTCCTCCATCCACAAGATCGGCGGCATCAAACGCATGAATGCTCTGCCCGGTAACGATCGAATGGGCCACGCGTATAAAGGTCTTGTCTGGTGACAGGCTCAGGGTTGAGCTCAGTGACTCGGTACGATCCTTAATCAACTGTTGTCGGAGGTTCACAGATTCATTCGCTCCTTTGGTCCCCAGCGTCAGAACTCTGCAAATCGGCGGCTTAAGCCTTCTAACGGAATGCTAAGTATCAGGCAGCATAAAATCCTAGCCAGCCACGCCAGCGCAAGCCAACGCTTCAGTTGCGGGCGCCGGATGCCCTGTGTGCCCAGGAGATGCTCCGACCTTCGCTGCGATGGTCGAATGTCGACCGAATTGCGCTCCCATAGGGGTCTTACTCTAAACGAGCGGAACACTTTCGCCGGCTGCCAGCAAAACGTTCGGGTCGAAGTCTTTTGCGTTCTTGGACAACTCATCAATCTCACGGAGCTTCTCGTACCCCAAGAACCTGATCACCTCGTTCAGACGCAAGCACGGGCCAGAAAATGTTGGGCGCCTCAACTCGTCAAACACTTTCCTTCTCCTGTTCTCCGAGGCAACGATGAACAGCGGATAGTTTGAATTCGGTGCCTCGGCTCTGAGATCAGACAGTCTGAGAATGCCGGAGTAGATGGAAGTGGAGTGCTCGATCTCGAACGCCGACTTTATCGAGTACGGCCCGAACTTCCACACGACGTCGATGTTCTCAATGCTCCGGGGCACGTCCAGCGTTTGATGGAATTCGTGTAGCACGAAGTCGCGGAACTGATTGCCCTTGTACTGCTTAGGTTGATCACTCCGAGGCACCCACACATCGCATCTGGCAAGTTGACCAAGGCGAATCAGTCTCCATTGCATCTCGTCATGCTCTGTGGACACACGTTCGATCTGCTCGTCAATGTCTGCGTTCAGCGCCTCCTTCCGCATCGGGAGGTGGATCAGTTCCTCTCCTCGTTCGAGCGTCTTCAGCACGCCAAGGATGTCGCCGTAATTCTGTACGAACGTTGAGACAGCGGTCTCGTTGATCATTGAGAATCCTTGCGGGTGATAGTGGGCCTGGTAACCGAACAAAGGATTCAGCTTCTCGATAGGAACATCTGTGCTCTCCTCATTCACGATGAAGTACATGAGTTCCCACGTGCTGCCGCTCTCGCTCTGCTTCCAGAAATAGCGCGCAAGGTCCTTGTTTCGCACCTTGGCGGCAATCTCCCCTGCAAAACGGATGCGACCGTTGTTGTAGATGAGCACTACGTCTCCGGGCATCATCTTCTCCCACCGCGACTCGTTCATTGGCCCGGGGACGGCTCCCCATACGATAAAGCTCGAGCCATGGTAAATTTTCTCCAAATTGTCAATCTCTCGCGATGGCAGAAATCCTCTGACCTCTTCTAGAGATCTTTTGCGTTGAATGGTGTCCGCGAAATGTTTCTGTGCAGAGGGATTCCCTCCCGCAACTACGATGAAAACGTGCCTCAAGTCGGACATTGCAGCCAATCATACGGCCTGAATGTGAAAATTAAGACGAAATTCCTACCAGGTGCGCCAGCGCCTGCCAATATCGCGCGTGCGGAATGCGCTTGCCTCTCTGAATGTCCGATGAATACGGTTCGCTTACCCCAAGTGCCGAACGTATTCGCGACTTCGCGACACTGGCGAGTGCGGGCTGAACTCGTTTTACGTACACGTCGCGAGTAAGCCAACCGTAGGACGGTACGAGCCAAAGTCACAGTGTATTCCGCCTCTCTGGCTCGTACCCGCCGTCGTTGACTCTAATCCAGCCGTACCCTACCATGATGTTCTCTCCCCCGCAGTGCATGAGTCGGGCCTCCTTTGATATCCGCGAATGGGACAGCACACCAGAATTCTGACGATTTCGGTAAAGCCGCACAGTCGGACTTGCGGTAGTCTGAGATTTAGGAGGCGATCTTAGTGGTCATAGATGTGACTGCTCCCGGAAGGGCGCTTCACGCGCGGTTCCTCTTACTCGGCAACATGACTGGGAAGACGGCGGATGAAATCATTCGCCGTTGTCGGCCGGCCCTCTTCCATAAGCTCAATGGCGTTTGGTCAGACCCTCATGCAGTGGCAAGCAACCGGCTGTCACATGGCACTGCTCTTCCGCGCCGACGGACGGTTCGTGAAAATTACGCACCAGTACGCGCAGTACGCCTCACAACAGCAGATTACTAGTAAGGTAGGGACGTCCGCTTCTGGGTTACCCGTCAAAGAGACACCGTCACGCGCTGCACAGGCCGCAGAAGCCATCAAATTAGCCGGCGACATCGAATCCCTGTTTCACGATTGCGAAAGTATCATTCAGGCGGCATTTGAGAGAGACAGCACCCAAGAAAAACACCGGGCAGCCATCCAGTTCCCGGTGAAGCGAAGTGGCGCAACCGCAGCAGCCTATTTCATGCCCCGCGAGTTCTTTGCTCGTGCCATTGGGGTTTGTAATGCAGACGGATCGGTTTCAGCGGGAGAAGCCTCTCTTTTTTGCGAACTATTCACTCACTTGATGCCAGGGTTTGAATTGGACTTGCCGCGGAACGACCTGGAGAAGGTTTCGACGGAAATACGACGAAGGTACATCCGGGCCTTTGAGGAAGATCTGGCTCTGGCTCCCCTAGCGTGGAGATACCTGGAGCAGAACGATCGACTAAAAGGTACAAATTGTGCGACCAGGTATCGTGAGTTGCTTCTCCGAATGGCTAACATGTTCGCATCCGCCGAAGGTGTGCGAAGCGAAGCTGTCATGTGTCGCGCAGATCGAAAGGGCACTGTCACTACCCGCGATGTCACCAAGTGCGGGCACCATCTCGCCGCAACAGCAAGATGCTGGTAAGGCTGGGATGACCACTACTAGCGTACCCCAAAGAGCGACAAAACCGGAACCAACGATGAAAGAGGTTCAGAGGTCGCGTGGGTTGCAGGAGATCTTGCTGGAACTCGATGGGCTTATAGGCCTCAACGCCGTGAAACAGGATGTCCGGCAATTAGTGAATTATGTGAAGGTGCTCCAGATCAGGCAAGCAAAAGGGCTCAAAGTATCAGACATGTCTTTCCACATGGTTTTCTATGGCAAACCCGGAACTGGAAAGACAACCGTTGCAAGGCTGATCGGGGAGATATACAAATCGCTGGGCGTGATTAGTAAGGGTCATTTGATCGAGGCAGACCGTGCCAAGCTGGTTGCCGCATATGTTGGCCAGACCGCGATCAAGACAACGGAAGTAGTTAACAATGCACTCGGCGGCATCCTGTTCATTGACGAAGCCTACACGCTCGCTCCAGCGGATGCTCGTGGGAACGATTTCGGCCAAGAGGCCATTGACACTCTGCTCAAGTTGATGGAAGACCATCGAAACGACCTTGTGGTCATCGTCGCCGGGTATCCAGACGAGATGGGGAGGTTCGTTGGCTCCAATCCCGGTCTTCAGTCGAGATTCAACAAATATTTATCTTTTGACGACTATACGCCAGCAGAGCTAGTCGAGATTTTTGACCACTTCTGCAAGCAAAATGATTATCGTCTTACAGAATTAGCCACAGAGAAGATAAGGGAGTTCTTTCAATCGGCATATGAAGTTCGCGACAGGATGTTTGGCAATGCCCGACTCGCTCGGAATGTGTTTGAGCGGGCGATTGAAAGCCAATCTACTCGTATCCTGAACTTGGATATGACGAGCGATGTGCTCACTACGATTGAAGCCTGCGACATATCAGTGCCGACGGAAGTGAAGGGTATAGGCGGCACTTCACGCCGCGTTGGGTTTTGATAGCAAAGCAGATTGACCCGGTCATGGCTCCTTTGTAACCCTTTATGCAATCAGGCTTACTCGATGAAATCAGCAGGATATCGTTCCGTAGGGACGACAAAGGCTTTCACGTACACACTTCCAATGTTCGATAAATGGGTTTCGACATTCGCGCCCCTCTCAGCGGTCAACCTCAACAAGGTTTAGCAAGCGCCTGCCAATGTCCCGCGTGTGGGATGCGCTTGCCTGCCCGGATATCTGATGAGTAAGGTTCGCTCACCCCAAGTGCCGAACGTATTCGAGACTTCGCGATACGTACCAGCGCTGGCTGAACTTGTTTCACGTACACATCGCGGGTGAGCCAACCGGGTAGGTCCGAAGGTTCCCAATTTTTGATGGCCTGCCTATGCTGCCATTGAGTGGCTGACCGCTTCGCAAGGGATTCCGATTGCTGTGCGTTGTTGCGTCCAGCGGCGAAATGCTCATTCGTAACTGCGACCCCGCAGGTGGCCCGGCAGCCGGAGAAAGCGGATCCGGCAGTCGGGCAGCTCGCCGTTCCAGTATCGGCGGTTGTAAACATCGAGCAGCCGCTTAGCTTGGTTTTTCGCGTCTGAGAATTGTGCCACAACTGTGCTAGATCTAACCCGAAATCAGCCTATTTTGCCGGTACACCGAAGTAACGGAGAATCTCCGAAAAGCCGCGTCTGATAGGGCATTTATCTGGTTTTCCACAGCTATCTTGGAGGGGCTAGAAAGGATTTTGAGTCCGCTGCGTCTGCCAGTTCCGCCATCCCGGCACTTCGTGGAAGTGCTTGATTTTACAGTCTAGTTGATCGGCTTGCCTTTGTCATCTGGCACGCCGTCAAGCTCGACTGTGGCTGTTCTGTGGTCAAACTCTTTTGCCTGTTGCTCGACCCGTTCTCGACCCTCACTGATCTTCCGCGCTGCATCGACAAGGTCTGCATAATTGGTGATGTTGTATCTGTCAAACACGCTTCTCGTTTTGTGACCTGAGATGATCATTGCTACCTTCTCGGAAATCCCATTGCGGATCATGTTTCTGACGCCAGTTCGCCGGAGATCGTGGAAGAGCAAGCCGCTGTATTCTCTCTCGCCCCCACATGAACGACACTTCTTTCCCGTCCCGGTCACGACTTCTGCACATTCCCTGCACTCAAACTTGCCGACCCCCGCTGCGACACAGGCTTTCCACCATGCGACCCTGAAATCCTTGATCGGCTCTCCATCATCTCTCGTAAGTATGAAATCATCCGGCCCCTTGCCCGCAGCGCAAGCAAGGATCAGTTGAAAAATAGTTTCGTCCATTGGAGGCGTTTGTCGCGGAATATCGTTCTTTGTTTCCCCCGGCTCAAGGAGAATCGTGCGAGCCATCGTATCGAATTGACGCGCTCGAAGGCTTAGTATCTCGTCTTCTCGCCAACCGTAGCACCAGCCACATTCAAACATTGCACGCAGCCAAGGGCGCAGCTTCGCAGTCTCCTCTTTAGCCGTAGTTTCAGCCAATCTGATGTACTCCGCATCCTTAACGAATCCTTTTCTGACATTCCGCTCCTCCAGCATTCGGAAGTGAGGAACCCGCATAACTTTGGGAGGCGTCTTTTCCGCCCCGTAGTTGTAAGCCGCCTTCAACAGTGCCAACTCCCTATTGATGGTCGCGTTCTGAGGAGATTTCTTGCTGCGGGTATTCTGAGATTTTCGATGGTTGATGTACCTCTCAATCAGGTCGGACGACACCTGCGTTGCACGAAGATGTCCGAAGAAAGGCTGAATATGGTTCTTCCAACGGGACTCATCATCTGCGATGCTTTTGTTGCCGTCATTTCTGTGCCGCAAGAGAAGGTCTTTCATCAGTTCTTCCACTGTGACCCTGTCACTCTTAGGCATTGAAAGCCCGGCGGAGTATTCTGCCAATTTTCTACGCAGGAAGGCGTCAGCTTCACGCTTGCTGCGACAACCCGTACTGCCTCTCTCGCGCTGACCGTTCACATAAATCTGGAACGCCCACACTGTGCTATCAGGCGGCAGGTAGATCGACCCCGTTCCACGCTGCCGCTTCATCGCGCCTCCCACAACAGATGCCGAGGCTCTGCCGCCAGAGCAGCGAGGATTTGATGCAAGTTCCGACTTAGAAATAAGTCGTTCATTTGAAGCCGTATCTTTAAAGCCTCTGCTTCCGGGTTTCAACCCACCGATCCAATTCTTGTTTGTCGAACAGCCAAGGGCTTGTGCCGTCACCAGCGATGTAGCTGATCTCACCTGCTTGCACCAAATTGCGGAGCTTCCAAGGGCTGATGCCTAGATACGCTGCGGCATCATTGGTCTTCAATGCTCGTGGTTGGAGGCCGCGCTCCGGTTGTCCTTCGGACGTATTCTTCGGTCGTCTGCCTGCTCGCGTAGGAATTCAAGGTCTGTTAGGTAAGCTCGGTAGAAACTTACCAGCATCCCATCTGGGATCGTTCGTTTCCAGCTTTCACCGACATTGTTGCTTCGTTTCATTCTAGTAAATACTGAAAACTCGCCAAAACCGCAAAGCGGCTCGTCCGACTTGACTACCGGGAATGGCGACTCCGCGTAACTTCATCCTGATCGCGATCAAATTGCAGAATGCGACCATCAGAAGTGACAAATTTTGTTACTGAATTTCCCTGCATCGCACAACGGAGCCTCAGAAAGCGTCAAGTACAGAACGGTGCCCTAAAAAACCATCAATTAGCTGCCAGCGCGGAAAGCCGCGCCCAGAGCCGCGTCTGCGAAGGGGCATAGCGGTGAAAGATGCGACATTCGCCGCAGTCGCAGCATCATAGGAGTGTTGGCGCGATGTGTTGCGAGGAAACTCAGCATCCCGCACTGATGGAAGCAAGCCAAGGCTGCGCGGAGACTGCCAGTAAGGCAAGTGCGTTAGCGGCTAGGCGCTCTGGCGACGTGATGTCGCCATGAAGGTCGCAGGGTAGACATCCGGCGCGACCGTGAAGGATGGTACGAGTCAACGTCCCATTCTCCATGGTCGCGCTTTTTTCTTGTTCGTCAAAGAAGCACACAACAGGTCATCACGTCCGGCTACCGACGAACGCTGGGCACAACGAGCACACGAAATCAGGAGACAACATGACAATCGCAGAACAATTCGCATCACGGTACGCAACGCTCAATACGGACTGCAACGACCCCGCTTACGATGACACCGCTGTCATGCAGTTCGAGGAGGACATTTACGAGGCGGCACATCTGATTCCCGTCGATCCCGAAGATGAACACTGCACTGATTACCTCTATGTCTTCGAAGATGGCTCGGCAATGATCGACGCGAGCACAGGCATGAAGGTCGCCGCCCCCGACACAATCAAGGAATTGCAGGAGCTACAGCACCAGTGGGAGAAGTTTCGGATGGAGTGGTTTTACGACCGCCCAAGCTGCGACCGCCGCTCTGTGTTCGACCGCAAGGAATGCGCAGAGGAGTTTCGCCAGAGCGTGCTCGAAGGTTCTGGGACGTCGGCCCCTACGGGCAGCTAGGAGGTGGTGACTGAGTCGCGAGTTAATCGGTACGCAGCCGAAACGCCGTTCATGGCGTTCGTTGGGGATGACCTTCCAACGCTGATGAGAGCGCAAGCTCCACGGGCAGGTCAAGGAGAATTCTATGGCGATTGAAGAAGTAAATGAGGAATTGTGGGAGTTGGCGGTCGAGAACGTCAGTAAGCAGCAGGAAGAGGCTTTCGGCGCCCTTCTGAAAGAATCCGTCGATGCACATTTGGCAAACGACGAGTGCGAGCAGTGCGAGGAGTGCGATGACGGCATCAGCGACCGCTGCGAGGACTGGCTTCGCGAGCGTATCGAGGACTGGCAGGAAGGGCAGTTTGATGACGAGGCTGAAGCTGAGTACGACCGCCTTGAGGAACTGCGGGCCGAACAGGAGGAGCAAGGGGCGGAATGACCGAGGGCGCCAGCCAAGTTCCGGCGCAGCAAAAACGCTGAAAGTGAGTAACAGATAGAAAGTGAGTATTTAGACAGAGAGGACACAATCACATGGCAAAGAATAAAGAGACATCCCATCGCGGGACAGGCAAGGGGCAGAAACTTCTGTCCGGCACTCGCGACCAGCTAATCAAAGACCTTAGGCGAGTTCACAAAGTTTTCCCCACGGCGCAGCCGGATCGTGACTTTTACCGCGTCCACGGCAAGTACGCCGACGCTGCAATCAAGGTGCATTTCTCGCGCTTCAAGGATTTCGCGGCAGCCGCCGTGCCGGAGATGACGCCGGACGAGGCATTCAAGATGGCGGTGCGGAGCTTGGACAAGGCAATCGACCTCGTCAAGAAGTGGCACGAAGACGCGGAGTACGGCGAAGGTTGGGTCAAGCACCAGATCGACGCGGTTAACGCCCGCGTTCACGAACTGGACGAGTTTTTCTACTACTGGCGGCTGATCAAGGAAATGGATGAGGAAGATGCGGCTGGGGTCGAGGTCGAGGAGCCGAAACACCCGGCGCAGGATGAAACAATCCCGCTGGTCAAACTGGAGATGCCAAAGGAGTCAAAATGATAACACTGACATCAGACGAGTGGAAGCAGTTAAAGGAATACACGAGCCGGACATCGGCGGATCGCATCGACCTCCTGATGACGACGGCGCACAGCCTCTTTCCCCGAAGCCACACCGGAGCAAAAGCTGCTGGTCTGCAAGCGCGTCTATCAGGCGATGATGGACTGCTGGAATGAGTTCGACCTGAAGGTATGACGGAACGAGCGACGTCTTTTGCAAGCAGTGCGGCGTGACCGACGACCAGCAGGCGAATTGCGACGACGGCTGCGGGGTGTTTTGCCAAGAGTGCGAGCATGGTCAACGCTGGTGCTCTCCGGCTTCGGCGTAGGGCTACAGAGTGGTCACTTGAGCTGTCCTAGCCACGACTTGATCTGACATTTCCGATAGAATGCGCCGGCTGGCGCAGAGAGGAGATGTCAGAATGAGCACCGATCAGAAAATCATCAAGAACAAGGTGGGGTTGTTGAAGCTGGCTGAGATGTTGGGCAGCGTTTCACAGGCCTGCAAGATGATGGGCTACTCACGGGATAGTTTCTATCGTTTCAAGGAGCTTTACGACAAAGGCGGCGAACTGGCGCTGCAGGAAATCAGCCGCCGCAAGCCCTGTGTGAAGAACCGCATCGAAGAGCACATCGAGAAAGCGGTCGTGGAGCTGGCGGTGGAGAAGCCAGCCTACGGACAGGTGAGAGCGGCCAACGATCTGGCCAAGCGCGGGATGCTGATTTCGCCCGCCGGGGTGCGCTGCGTTTGGCTGCGCCATGATCTAGAAACCTTTCGCAAACGGCTCAAAGCGCTGGAAGCCAAAGCCGCCCAGGAAAATCTGATCCTTACCGAAGATCAGGTGCGGACCCTGGAGCGAGCGCGGGAAGAGAAACAAGCCCACGGGGAGATCGAGACCGAACACCCAGGCTATCTCGGCGCCCAGGATACTTACTACGTGGGAACGATCAAGAGCATCGGCCGCATCTACCAGCAAACCTTCCTGGACACCTATTCGAAGCTGGCGTTCGTGAAGCTCTACGACCGCAAGAATGCGCTGGTGGCGGCGGATCTGCTGAATGATCGGGTGCTGCCGTTCTTGGAGGAACAGAACGTGCCGCTGCTGCGCGTGCTGACCGACCGTGGTACGGAGTACTGCGGCAACCGGGAATGCCACGAGTATCAGCTCTACCTGGCCGTGGAGAACATCGACCATTCCCGCACCAAAGCCAAGTCGCCGCAGACCAATGGCATCTGCGAGCGCTTCCATCGCACCTTGCAAGAAGAGTTCTATAGCGTTGCGTTTCGCAAAAAGCTCTATCGCAGCTTGGACGAGCTGCAGTCGGATCTGGATGTTTGGCTGGGTGAGTACAATGAAAAACGCGAACACTCCGGCAAGTACTGCTACGGGAAAACACCCTGGCAGACTTTCCTGGATTCCAAACAGTTAGCGCAGGCGAAAATGCTCGACTCTCTGACAGTTGCAGTTTCGTCCGACGTCGAGGGACAGCACGCGGAGCCGGAGCGTAGCCCTGCGCAGCGAAGCGGAGGCGGAGCGCAAGAAACTGCCGCCTAACATAGGTCTTTGTCAGATCAAGTTCCAGCTAGAACACTTGAGCCGCCAGACCCGGTTCTTGTGACCGTGATTCGAGACTCTCTGACTCGCGAACCACTGCCCAGTGAATTCCCACGTGTCTTTGTCCGTGAACAGGCTTCCTGCGGCGTTTCCCAAGTAGTCGGAAGAGTAGCCTTGGTCGATTAGCCACTTTTGGGCATCATCAGCCGTAGCAGTGCGGTCGGCTCTTGCCAAGGCTGCTTCGACGCAGGCGTGACGGGTAAGGCGCAAAACATGCCGCCGAGAACCCGCCGCCACATCCATGCCGTCGCTGCGACGGCGCTCGCCTTCCTCCTCGTTGAAGGTCGCAGCATCATTTCTAGCCTGTAGAGCCTCGTCCAAGGCATGTTTATTGGCAGCCTTGTCGCTCGAAAGTTTGCTGATTCTGCTCTTCGCAACTCTCGGGACGCTGGCGTTCATGCGACGGACGGGTTTCTTGCTATTGGTGTCTGTTGGTTTTGCCATTGTGGCTCTCCCGCCCCGGTTTCAGCCGGGGCTACGTGTCTTGGCGGGTGTGCAAGGCTCACCCTACTCGCGGGATCGCCGCTTACCGCATCCGCCTACATAGAGGTCGGTAGCGGCAACTTTGGGAGTAACAATCCGTGCAGGTTTTGCTTCTACGTGATCCTTAGACATGAAGTCAGACACGATACGGAGCAAGTTCTACGAGCTTTACACCGCTGGCGTCACCTACAACGAAATCGTGGGGGAGATTGGGGTAAGCAAGCGCACCGCGAGCAACTGGGCGCGGCAGATGGGATTGCCACGGCGGAAGGGCGGACCGCGCCGGAAAAGGTGGATGCCGTAATAAGCCGAAAGTGGCTGACTTTTGAGTATCTCTTATATAGCTGGGTCTTTGGTCGCGGATCAGAGATCGACCGGGGAGCTTGGTTGCCATCAACCTCGCCAAGCTCCCAAAACGGTTCCCAGCCGCCTTCAGCAAGCGATACAGGGGTTGAAACTTAAGCAGGTTGACATGATCGGAAACCAATACAGTGCAGCACGCCTCGCTGCGATCCTCGAAGAGGATGACGCGCCGACTTCTGCGGAGAAGTCACAGCGCAAAGCTGACCGCGAGAATATCGCGGAAGCCATCCGCATCCTATTCGAACCGGGGCAGGTCGTGGAGCTTCGGGTTCCCAAAGCCGGAAAGCTAGGGACTATCAGCGGCTACTTCGATGACCATAAGAAGCTCGCGGCGGAACTGGAACGACTCAGCGGCACCGCCATAGCGGTCTATTACACCCTCAACCCGGTAAACGCGGCCCTGCGTGCGCGAGCACACAACCACACGAATGCGTATGCAAAAGCCACAACCAGCGATGGGACGGACAACATCATCAATCGCCGATGGCTGCTGATCGACTGCGACCCCGTGCGCCCCTCCGACATCTCTTCGACAGACGACGAGAAGGAAGCCGCGAGGAGAGTGGCAGCGCAGATCAAGAAGTACCTGAAGACGCTATGTTGGTCTGACCCGGTTGTGGCGGACAGCGGGAACGGATACCACCTTCTCTACCGCATTGACCTGCCCAACGATGACGAGAGCCGCACGCTGATCGAATCGGTGCTCAAGGCACTCGCAGCCCGGTTCGACAACAGTGCGGTGAAGATCGACCAGAAGGTCTTCAACGCCTCGCGGATCACCAAGGCATACGGCACGCTGGCGTGCAAGGGCGACAGCATACCGGAACGCCCGCACCGTCTTTCTGGGGTGTTTAAGCCGCCCGCAGTAATTGAGGTAGTAGCAAAAGAATTGCTCGTGGCACTGGCGGCTGACGCACCGAAGCCGGAGAAGAGGAATTCCGGGGATAGGAAGACTCGCACGCGAGGCGGATGGACGGAAGCATGGGTCGAAGAAGTTCTTGAGAAGGCGAACCTAAACCGTGGCGATGCGATGGATTACAAGGGCATGCAAAAATGGCAGCACGACTGCCTTGCCAACCCCGATCACCGCAAACCGGACGCCTTCACGATCCTCGACTCAGACGGCTACGCCCACCATCACTGCTCCCACAACTCTTGCAGCGAGTTTGAAGATGCCGACTGGCGCGAACTCTGGGAAGAGCGCACGAGCGAGAGCTATCCGTTCCCAAACAGGCGCAAACAGCCAAACGAAATACTGAGTCTTGATGAAGAAACCCTGACCGATAACGACGTGGGAGTCGAAGCAAACTCTTGGTCTCGGATCGCTGACGAACTGGACGAAGTTAGGTGCGGAACTGAGATCGTTACAGATGATGACGGCGAATCTGAGCTTCATCTGCCACGGCACATCGCGGAAGAGCGCACACTCCACTTCGTGAAGGATGCGTTCGAGAAGCGCGGCAAGGGAAAGTTTTTCTTCGATGCTTACCCCTATATTTACCTGCCGGAAGAGAAGCAGGTCGTCAGGTTCCAGGATGATGCGGAAGCCCACCGACTGCTCGGAAAGATGCGGCTGAGGATAAGGCAGCGTGACACAGAGTTAGTGCGGGAGAATCTCCGCGCACACATTATGGAATTCGGCGAGCCGACGCGGGTCGAGAAACTCGGCTGCTGCGCGGCGAGGCGATCTACCTGAACAACGGTCGCGGCGGAATGTTCAAGATCACGACGGACTCGATTTCCGAAGTGGCGAACGGAAAGGACGGGGTGCTCATGCACGCCCTGACCTGAAGCCGTTCCCGGACTGGACGAAGCCAAGCTGGAGGAGATCAGGAACAAGCTGAAAGGGATCGGCGGAAAGGTCACGGACTCCCTTTTGTGCCAGCACCTCAACGCGCACTTCGAGGAGGGCGGCAGCCTCACGCAGTCGCAATACCAGCAACTCGTCATCATGCGGTTCCTCAGCCTGTTCATCGGCAACAGCCTCGACCTGCGACCGATCATGATCGCGCTTGGGGAGCAGAACAGCGGCAAGTCCACGCTTTGGGAGAAGCACATGTGGCTGCTCTACGGCACCCAGTACGAGAGTGCTGCGTTGCCGTCGAAGAGGCGAGACTTCGTCGCCGCGATGACCAATAATGCGATCAACGTTTTCGACAACATTGACAGCGTGAACTTCGATAATCCGCGCTCGGACTACCCGGAGTACATCGACCTGATGTGTAAGGCATCCACTGGGGGCAAGATTCCCATCGCGGAGCTTTATAAGACCAACGTGCAGAAGATGTATGACCTTCGCTGTGACCAGTTCTTCACGGCGCGTGTGAACCCGTTCCCCAGCCATCGCTCCGACTTGTCTCGACGCACGCTGTTCTTCCCGATCCGCATGCCGTCGCCACTGGAGTACAGGACAACAGAGGAGATCAAGATTGCGCTCTGGCGCACGACGCGGACGAGATCAAGCTCGAAATCTTGGTGCGACTCCAGAATGTGCTCCGGGCACTCGTCGCCAATAAAAAGAGCTACCCTCCGGTCAGCCAGATGCACAGCTTCGAGACATTCACGATGCGGGTCGCCGACCACGAGGGCTGGGCTGACGAGATGCAGGACATTTGGGAGGGCTACATGGGTGACTACCGCGAGCGAATCACCGAGGACTCCCCGCTTGTCGAATACGTCCGCCGTTGGATCGGCATGGCGATGAAGAGCAACGCCGGGCGCTGGGCAAGGGCGGGAGAAATCTACGCCGATCTGCAAAAAGCATACGGACAGGACTTCACGAACCTGTGGAGGAGCAGCGCCGTCTTCGGTAAGAGGATCAAAGAGAACAAACCGCTCTGCGCGTGCTTGGAGTCGAGACGAAACCACTGCAGGGCAACCTGTTATACAAGTTCGAGCCTTCGCCGGAGCAGATGGATCGCTGCCGTGATGCGTGGAACGACTCAGCCCCATCTCGCTATCTGGGCGATGATGCTTTGGGTGTACCAGAAGCCAATGATGTGCTTTAGGTTGGGGTAGGGTGGAGCACGAGGTGGGGCAGCGGGTGGGGAAAGTTTGTTGATTTCAAAGGCTGAGGTGGGGCAGGTGGGGCATTCTGTTAGAAAAGTTTATCCACAATAATGCCGCTGATGGAATGACTCTTATGCTGTGGTCATAAGGAAGAAATAACGATAGAGAAGTTGCCCCACCTGCCCCACCCGCTCCACCAATCGAAAGTGCCGCGTATCGTTTTTCGCAGTGACTCATCGGTGTTGATCCCATGTTCCCCGACTTCGAGAGTCAACTATAGGAAGGCAATTTCAGCGAGTCGCAGTAGCCAAGTGCTTTGGTTTCAGTGACCCTTCCGCCATTCCCACCCAAAACCGGGGCGGGAGTGCCTTCGCCGGAGGATTCTCAGAAAAATGAACGCTGGGGTTGCAATCAGAGACGCCTTGCTCGTGCAAAAAATGAAGCACTGGTTGTCCCGGTCCCATCCTTACTCCATGACGAACTACCCAAGATGGCAAGCCAGAAAGAACTACTGGTTTCTCGTGCGCAAACATCGTGCTCTAGCTGAGCGCCACGGTTTGCGAGAGTCGGACGTCTACAGGTAAGGGTAGAAAAGGAAGGATGCAATGATCGGGTTCGGCGGTCGGTGGTGGATGTTCCCCGGCGCAAAGATCGACACAGGTTCTTGGGAAGGGGAGTGGCGCAGTGACGGCAAGATGCTCCTGCACGATGACACCGGAGCCATGATCGAGGGTATCGAAGTGGATGAACCGGAAGACATTTCAGGAGTGCTGGCGACACCGACGCCAGAGGAGCGCCGACTCCGTGAGGTCAATTTGGCACGACTGATGCTCGTAATGGTGGACATCGTCCTTGCAGGCGATCCGCTGGGTTTGGAAACGGCCCGTGATCTGCTTCTTGAGGTGCGGCATGCCTATCCAGACCTTGTGGACGAAGATGGCAACCTTTGACGCAGCATCTCTACCGCCAAATTATTGTGGCGTGCGGATCGGAAAGGAACGTGCATTCACTTTCTGACGAAAGTTTGGAATTATACTCGCTGCTTCGGCAGCTACCGCACACTCCACGAGTCTGTTACGAAACCGTAACACCTTTTCTAAGTTTGATAGCTAAGTTGTACTCCACATGCTATCGTGTCTCCGTTTTCCCAACCCTAACCTGTTCAACGGAGACAACTCATGAAAACCCGATGTATTTTGCGAATATTTGTGCTTGGAGCACTGATTCACATGCCGCTCGCCTTTTGTCAGGACGACGCTTGCTCCGGCACTCAAGCTCGACTTAACGCTCGCCTCGCAGAGATTAGCTCGCGTCTCGAACGGCAGACGGCTGTCCGAAAGAAGCAGTTGGACGGAGAGATGAGTAACATACAATCGCAGGAACCGGGCACCGAGGGTGATCCAACGGTCGGTATCACGAAACTTCACTTCAAGGTTACATCACATAACCAAGAGATAATCCTTGGACTCCCTGACGTAACGATGAAAAATCAGACCATGATCCTGAAGCTCCCAGACATAACGATGAAAGATCAAACTTGGAGTTGGGACAGACCCGCCGTGCGAATGGTGAATGTGCAGACCGGAACGTACCCTGAATTCACATGTCAAGGTTTGTCTTGTACGGTGAAGTGGTCTCCCATCATCACATCTGTGCCACAACCATACATGGTTCACGAGCAAATTGTTATTGGCGTCCCCGAATTCTCCATGCGAGACAATACGATAATTATGGGCGTCCCAGAGTTCTCCATCAGAGAGCAGAAAATCATTCTCACCATCCCGGACTTCACGCTGGAGGACATAGAGGCGCAGGCAACTTGGGTGCAGAAGTCGAGCAATGACGTGGCGCAGAGAATGCAAAATGACATGAAGAAGTATGTTGGACAGGCGAAATCTGACGCAGAAAAAGCCAGCGTTACCGAGATGTCGCAAATGTTTGCTTGCGAAGGTCAACAACTTGAGGACAAAGAAAAAACAGCACTCGCGCAGGTTGATCAGCAGTCGGCAGTTGTGCAGGCGAGCTTAGCCAAAGCTCAGCAAGTGGGAGCCGCCCAAATGGCAGCGCAGATGCAAGATACACTGAACAAACTCAACGCTTCAAGGGCTGAAGTCGTTAAACAGTTTGATGACGCCCGCAAACAATTAGCCGATGCAAAGAAGAAAACCTTCTCTGCTGGAGGGATAATGACCCAATCGACTGGCGCATCTCGTCCCGGACCATATTCGTTTCAGACTTTAACGTTCGAAAACGAATAATACTAATGGGTTGCGGCTGGTGCTACATCCAAAGGCAGAACAACCGGGTCACCGGGATACAGGAGGTCGGGATTCTGAATAAAACCGTTTAAGGCTCTTAGGGTCTCCCACCGATCACCGCTGTTGTAGAGGCGTTCGGAAATTGACCAAAGCGACTCGCGAACAGTGACCAAGTGATAGCGAACGCCAGCGTCGATGGATTGGGGATAAACATTGGCTGACCAATGACGGCGAATCCTTGCTGGGCCAACGAGCACAAACTGATTACTGGTAATGTGATTTGGGAGGGGCGACTGCCGGACAGCTTCGTCCTTCCCAAACTTAGTTTCAGCATCGCGCCTGAGGACGTGTGCTTCATCTGTTTTGCCAGACTTCATCAAGGCGTCTGCGACTTCGTTGTACAGCTTGAACGCCGACAGCGGAGGCAAGCCACGAGTGTCCCCTAATCCTCTCAACAATGTTTCAGCATCTTGAACGCGAGGCGCTGGACGGACTCCCGTCTTCAGATCGACCGTTGGATGAATGAGACTATGAACTAGCAGCAATCGTGCAATGGCAGTTTGTCGGCTGGACGGCGCTGCCGAGACAAGATCAGATAGAGCATGCATCGCTTGGCTTAAATGATCTGACCCCTGAACAACCAAGAACATCGCTTGCTCTGGGCCGAGGAACGCAGTCATTGCCAGCTTGTCCTCGGCTGTTCTTGGTTGCGATACTTGGATTGTCACAACGTCTGAAGAAATGTTCGCAAACCGCCGTTGACCACTGCTCCCGGTATCCGGAACCATAAGGTTCGCACGAAGTTCATAAGTACCGGGTTCCTGAAATGCCCAGCCGTTCGCGTCGTAAGACACTTGCGTATCAGTATGAATTGAACTACCGGGAGCAAGATCAGTTGACGCGCCGTTAGTTTCCCTAATAAGCACCGGAGAAAAAGGTACGAACCCCTTATCTGAGGGACGTCTGATCGCTAAGCTCAACGTTCCGTACCCCGGCGCTATTGACGGATAAACTCGTCTCGATGCGGATGAATCATTGTGCAGCCCCAGCGTGAGAAATACGGGTTCGCCTAGCATTACGTTCGCGTTTGCTGCCCTCACCTCCAAGCGCAGTCCCTTCGCCTCGCCAACTCTCGCAGTAGAACCGCAATCGTCGTTCAACGACGGCTGATGTTTCGCCATGTGTTCAGAGGTGACCTTCTGAAATGTCCAATGCCCTTTGCCCGGAAGAATCTCATCCAGCGGATCAGCAGCAAAATGTTGCCTAGCCCGCTCACTGAAATTCCAACTGAAAGGCTGTAACTTGATCATCGTACCTTCAATGGTTTCCATACCACCAGAGTCGAGGTCATAATCGCAGTGATGAAGGTTGAAGGTATGTGATAGCTCGTGGGCTGTGGTTAGCAAAAGTTCACCGGGAACCTCAGCTGCTTTTGGATGCATTTCTCGATTCTTGTCCACAAAAATAACGAATGCCTGCCGGGGCATTTTGGCATCCGCCAGTTGCTCAAACATGATTCCCAAATCACTGCTGCCACTTGCGGAACGAGTTGCGAGGAGTCCCACGATCTCGTGCTCGTCGTAGGGGACACGTGCGAAATAGTCTTCTAGAATAGCCCGAGCATCATCCTCGGTTGCCTCGGGACAATCGCTATTAGTGGCAGATGATAGAACGGGTGATGTCGAAACCTGCAAGTCAATTCCAACCTGCGAATAGAGCGAATGCAGCGAAAAGGTTTGGTCGCCAGTCTTGTACTCCACTGGTGGAGTATCCAAATGGGGGCTACAACTCATTTCGAGGAAAGTAAGCCGAAATTTGGGGAATGATCTGTTTACGACCGTTGTCTGTTTTTTCCCCTTTTTGTCTACCACACCAGTGGGTTTGCTGGGTTCGGCTGGTCTATTTGCCCCAGATGCGCCGTTCTGGTGATGTCTGTGGTGTCGATAGCAAACTGTCGCTCCGACGACTATGACTATTATCGCTAGTCCGACGAGCAAGAAGCTGCGTTCTCGTTGATCCATGATTTAGCATTCGGAGAATACACTGCTTTGCTGGCGATATGACAGTGTTTTCGGAGCATGGGCAGAAAGAACAGCCGCACGCTTCTTTCGACTAAGACACAGAAGCAGCAAAGGTCTTCGGGATCGGATCGAGATTGACGACTGGAGCGCGATCTTCCGATGACGGTTCTCGTTTCGGATATGGCAGAACGTCCCACTTCAGCGCGGCTCGCAACATCCGCTTCATCCTGCGATCTCCGTAAATTCCGACATACCGCAATTTTCGGCTATCGTCTTTGAAGAATTCACAGCCTTCCGTGATCAGGAGTTTCTTTTGTTCAGCACGACTGCGTTTGTATCTGAGCTTTCCGAACCGACGATCACGGGTAAGCAAATGCACGTTTCGCGCATCGTAGACCTTCCCGTCTGGTCGTCTGAATTTTTCTGTGGGGTTCGTGAAGGAAGCAAAGGCCCATCCGAGGCTCTGGTAGATCACGCCTCGTTCATTTGCCTTTGGATCAGCGTAAGCAACGAAAATGTTGTACCCCTTTTTAGTCATCTCACGACATGCAGCACTGATCAAGAACGACGCCGCTGAACCGCCATGTGTCCTGCCGTCTGACGAAGTCCGGGGCGGATCAGCCCAAGGCAGACATGCTCCGCGTGTCACCGAGATCACCTTTTCGGCGTGCTCGGAGCCGCAGACGGATGCTCTGACCCTTGTTCCAGCCGTGGAGCCAAAACAAACGCAACCAGCGAGGTGTTCACCGAAGAAAAGCCCGAAAGCATGTTCGGAACTTCCGAGATTCGCTAACCATTCGAAAGCGATCACTAGATTACGTGCGTCCGCAAGAGAAATCTCCCGCACGCTCGCGTTCTTAAAATCAGCCGCGAGCGCCAGCTTCTCGCTGAGCAGGGGATCAGGGTGTTCTGCCATCATCTCTCGGACGATCCGCTGATGGCATTTTCCGTTGGCAGGAAACTCCTTGAAGTCCTTGACGAGTGCCGCTTCAAATCGTCCAACATCAGTCTTCGCATTCTTCAACGCCAGAATCAGCTTTTTTCTGATCGTCGGGTTCAGGCGATTGCGGAGACGAACGGCAGTTTCGAGCTTCTCACGCCTACTCTGCGACTCGATGTCTCGGATCAACTCTGACACAACGACGTTCACGTCCGGGTCGGTGAGCACATCTGTCGGCGTCACAACCTCCCGAATCTCGCGCAGTAAAGCTGCATTGGTCAACTCGCCATTTTTCTCGCGAGCCTGAACCAGCGCCTTTTCGAAGGTGGATTCATCAACAAGCAATGCGAGGCGCTGCCACTTCGAACTCTGGTCTTTTGAAATGCCGATTTCGTCCAGAGTGGGTGGATAGGCGGTTGGGCCGACAGACCGCCTTATTTTGGTGCCATCTTTTCGCGGTCGCCCTTCCCCTCGCGTGCCGGGGTTCTTCTCCATGTCAGACAGCAGTTGACCTGCCCGCCGCTCGGCACGAATCCTGATCTCCGCTGCCATGTTCTGCATGTCCAGATCGCCCGCCAATTTCGCATAAGTTCTCACCGCTTCAGCTTTGTCGCGGATTTTCTTCGCTTCATCAACGCGATGAGCGGCGGCAATCGCCTTGCGAGCGGCGTCGTAGCGGATGAGGGCGGTCACAGCGAAAGTCTGCGCCAATGCGGGGCCAACACCAAGTTACGGAGGTCATGAATCCGCTTCGCTGCTTCAGCAGGCGTTTGCGGGCGACCCGATTACTGGGCACAATGCCATACATGCCCCCGGAGCTACTAACCTACATTGTCGCCAAAGACTTGACTGGCAAAGACACGAGTCGGGACGAGTTCATCGACCGCCTGAAAAAATTCCAGCGAAGCACGGTCATACGTCTGTGCAGCGTTCTGAACTTGCTTCTCTCCAAGTGGGCGGGGGATTACGACTTCGAGTCCCACGCGAAGCTCGCCCGTTCGTTCTTCCCACCGCCAATAGCTGAGCGCATCATCAATAGTGGTCGGCTTGCCTTCCATCGCCATCAGCTTCTTTATGTGGCACAGGAAGCGCTACGACATTGCGACGAGAACGGCAGGGACATAACAACTCCGTATTGGGGTGGTTTCGGCGTCGTCTTGCTGATGGCTAGTGAGCTTCTGTATACACCGTTGCCAAAAGGCGAAACGAAAAGCGAGGAATGGGCACGCAAGATTTGCCTCTTGCTACCAGATATGGAAGCAAATGGGGTGCAAAGCTATCTGCTGAAAATCGTGCGCTCGTATGTAATGACATCTCAGTTCATCGGGCCTCTACGCGGCAAGCCGAATTTCTTTGATGTTGCGGCTCTGTTTGAAGCCGCAACCGGAGTGCCTCTGGAGGTCTATCAAGCATTGATATTCGGTGCGATGACACGATTCATTAAGCTGGACGACATCAAGAAATCGAACGATCTTGCCTCTTTCGCCGTTCCCGCCACTTGGTTTCGCAGCACGACGGTGCCGCCAGCGCAGATCGAGAGATTTTTCGAGTACGTGTCCGCCAATGCAGATGCGCTCGCGGCGGTGGTGAACGAAAAGAAACCTGTGGCAAATGATTTCACGATTTTCCGCAACAAGCCCCTATTTGCCGACATCGGCTACTTTTTCCCGCTGGACGTGGCGATATTAGCGGAGAAATTCGACAGCGGCCCCTTTTGGCGAGTGCATGAGCACATCGCCCCAGAGGATCGAGGGCGGTTCCACTCGTTCTGGGGCAACGTTTTTGAGGAGTACATCAACTGGTTGTTCCAGCAGTGCGTCGATGGAAAGCACAATCAGTTCTATCCCAACCCAAAATATGCTGCTCGTCCCACCGAACAAGTGTGCGATGGGATTATGTTGTGTGGGCGAAGTGCAGTTCTTATCGAATACAAGAGCAGCACATTCACGGTCGCGGCTAAATACAGCGGAAATCCGCAAGAACTTGAAAACGAACTTCGAAAAAAACTCGTCGGCACGCCTGAATCGAAGAAAGGGGTCTATCAGCTTGCGGATGCAGTCGAGAAACTGTGCAGACAAGGGAACCCTGACAAGATTGAAGGAATTGACATGACGCCTGTGAGCACTGTTTTTCCGCTCATTATCACCCGCGACGACTTGGGGTCTGCGCTCGGAACCAATGCCTTCCTGAACCTGCACTTCCAAGAGCTTATGAAGGGTAAGCGGTACTCGCGTTCAGTGACTCCGATGTTCTGCCTGTCGGCTGACGATCTGGAGAAATTGTCCGCTTACCTACCTGACTGCGCACTCGCTGATGTCCTCTCGGCTCGTTACAAACGGGACAAGGTGCTGCAATCTTCATTCTGGCTGGTTGAAAACTCAGTGTTGAAAAAGAAGGGAGAGAGGAAGCCCACGGTGTTGGTCGGAGCGAGTGGCAAGCTGGGGCACATGATGGCAGGGCGACTTGGTCTGAAAGATGAGACCCAGAAAGCGGAAGCTGCCGAGTCGCCGAATCGTGGCGAGTGATGCGGCAATTACTGGTCTACGAACCAGCGTCCTAAAACCCAGTGAAGCACAGGCAGATGAGATAATCTCGCGAACAGGTTTATGTGCGGTCGCTACCGATTGTCGCGGCGGAAGCAGATCATCGAGGAACAGTTCGAGACTCAACCTTGGGACGACGACTGGTCGCCACGGTACAACATCGCCCCAACGCAGCCCATCCCGGTAATCCGCCAGCATCCGAAGGAGCCAGTTCGACAGTTTTCGTTGATGAAGTGGGGGCTGATTCCATCATGGGCAAAATCCCCGTCTGGCGCGGCGAGGATGATCAACGCACGGTCGGAGACTGCGCATACCTTGCCTGCGTTTCGTGAACCGATGAAACTGCGCAGATGCCTGGTTCCAGCGGATGGCTTTTACGAATGGCAACGGCGTGGCTCGAAGCAGCCGTTCTGCTTCGAGGTCGATGACGGTGGACTGTTCGCCTTTGCGGGATTGTGGGAGCGCTGGCGTGATCCGAGCGGGCAATGGGTGAAGTCATGCTCGATCCTGACGACCACCCCGAACGCCGTGACCTCGGCTGTTCATGACCGGATGCCTGTGATTCTCCGCAAGGACGATTATGAAGTGTGGCTCGATCCCGGGATGCACGACGTGCCGGTCGATCTCCGAACTGCTGAAGCCCTACGATGCCCAGTCGATGCGGTGCTATCCAGTGGGCACGCGGATCAACTACGTTGCGAACGATGATGAGGAATGTTCACGACCAGTTGAGCCAGTGCAGAATCAGAATTCTCTCTTCTTGTAACTTCTCTTATGTTTGTCGCCGGTGTGGACGGATGTCGCGCAGGGTGGGTTCGTTTCGCAGTGGAAATCCCATCGCTCGTCACCTCTGTCGAGGTTGTCGATGTGGCAGAATTGCTGAGCAGCCGACCCGACGATCTTCTCTGTTTGGCAATCGACATCCCCATCGGTCTGCTTAACGGTTCAAGGGCTTGTGACAAGGCAGCGCGAAAGCTGCTCGGTCAGCCTCGTGGCACCAGCGTATTTGCAGCACCGTGTCGGGCGGCTCTGTCGGCAGCAACGCACGCCGTAGCAAGTCAGATCAATCGCAAGGCGACCGGGAGAGGACTCAGCCAGCAGGGGTTTGGGATCATCTCCAAGATCAAACTGGTTGACGATGCGATTACATCGGACTGCGAGCCGTGGGCGTTTGAGATTCATCCAGAGGTCTGTTTGTGGGCACTCAATGACCACTGCCCAATGAAGCACAATAAGAAGACAAGGGAGGGAGCCGCAGAAAGGATCGCTGTTCTACGTCCAATCTTCCCAGAGATCGAACGACACCTCGCGAACAGACCGCCTCGCGTAGGAGCAGACGATCTGCTGGACGCGGCAGCGGCAGCTTGGACAGCGCTGAGATGGTATCGCCACGAAGCGGAATGTGTCTGCACGCCGGAACGGGACGAGATGGGACTAGAGACGACAATCCGCTTCTAGGGAAGTAATGGAGAGCTTGCGCTGAAGATTGCTCCTTTGCCGCTCAAAACCTGCTGGGAGGCGTGCCTGCTTATATAGTTGTTCCAGATTCAGGAACAACTCAAGGTTTCTCAGAAAAATGGCTCTGATTGTGTTAGAGATGACTGTTTCATTGATTTAGCTTCCGCTCCACCTGCCTCATCGAAGGTGCCGAGAACATGAATCTTGAGATTTTGAAGGACACCATGCAGGACTCGAATATCAATTTCCTACTCGGTTCCGGTCTGTCTTGCCCATATCTGCCGCTCCTCGGAAACATTGAGACTCTGTTGACTGAAGTAGAAGATGCAACCCTGACCGTGACGCAACGAAAGATAATCAAGGCTTCGCTCTACAAGCGATATTTTGACGGGGTCATTGCCAACAATCCTCAGATTCTCAAAAGCGACCCTGCCGCCAGTTCGATACTCGGCGAATATAAGAAGTTCCTCCGCTCCTTAAATTCACTTCTCCTAAAGCGCAAAGTCACTCTGTTGAGCAAAGAGGTGAATCTCTTTACCACCAACATCGACATTTTTCTGGAGAAGGCTCTCGATGAGCTTGATCTAGAGTTCAATGATGGGTTCAACGGGCGCTTCAGACCTTTGTTCAGCCTGAGCAACTTTAAGATATGTCGATTTAAGAAAAGCCTTCACTTCGATAAAAGTGCAGAGCTACCCGTGTTCAACTTGATGAAACTCCACGGATCGCTGTCATGGGAGCAAGGCTCGAACGACTCGGTGATCTTCTCGGTAAACTTGCAACATATCGCGGAGGTAGGGACAAAGACGTTGCCTGCTGATCACTTCATTAACATTCCAGACGACGCTAAGCTGGCGACCCTCATCCCTGCAACATCTAGTAAGGTCAGTGATGCCGCTACCGACGCTTTCTTGGACGCATACGAGAAGCTGCTGATCATCGTTAACCCCACGAAGGAGAAATTCCATCACACGCTTATGAATGAGACGTATTACGAACTGCTTCGTCTCTACTCCAACGAGCTTGAAAAAGAAAATACAATCCTTTTCGTTATGGGCTTTTCCTTTGCCGATGAACACATCCGCGACATTACCCTGCGTGCCGCGAATTCGAACCCCACTTTGGTGGTTCACATCATTTCCTATACGTCCGAGGCTAGAGATCAGATTCAGGCGAAATTCCCGTCTACGAGTGTTCGAAATGCGAACATCAAGTTTATTGCGCCGGATCAGGAAGATGACGGGCATGGCGGCAAGAAAGATGCCTTCAATTATGACTTCGCGACAATAAACGAAAAGGTTGTCGGTGCGATTCTGACCAGTGTGGATGTGAAAAACTAGCGGACATTTGCAAAGGGCAAGGCGATGGACAAACAGCAAGTATCAGATGAGGCGATTTTTTCGGTAGGAAAGGTGGTTGCCGTCAAAGGCCGCACTGTTTCGATAAAGGTCGATAAAACAAAGAACGCCTCACATCTTCTTTACAAAGGGGAGCTTCTCCGCAACACTGCGGTAGGAGGCTACCTCAAGATTGCGAAAGGTTTCACGAGGATCATCGGCAAAGTGGAAGGAGAAGAAATTACCGAGGACAAGGTCTATGACGCAAAGAGTGGGTATTCCAGCGGGAAGGAGAAAGTTGATCGAGTCCTGACCGTCAGCCTTCTTGGATTCTTCAAAGGCGACCAATTCGAACGGGGCATAAAAGAATTACCGTTGATTGATAACGAATGCTATTTGCTTCAGAACTTAGAGTTCGAACAGGTTCACAATTTTATCCGGTCTGGAGACGAACCCCTCACGATTGGAACCTTGTCTTTTGAGAAAGGTCAAGACATACGGGTGGGAGTCAACAGTCTATTCGCAAGCCACATAGCCATTTTTGGCAATACGGGAAGCGGCAAATCCTACACCCTTGCGAAAGTGTACCGCGAGCTATTCCTTCGATACAAAGATCAGCAGAATTTCCGACACAGAGCGAGATTCTTTCTGCTGGACTTCAACGGCGAGTATGTTGCCGACGAAGGTGCCGAGTCCGATGACGTAATAATTGAGGAGCAGTACAAGAACGTGTTTCGCTTATCCACCCACAGCCTTGAAGGCGGCGATAAGTTTCCAATCTCGACGGAGGCGATTGAGGACATCGAGTTTTGGGCAGTATTTCTTGAGGCAACAGAAAAGACACAGCGACCCTTCTTGCTTCGTGCGATTGAAAACTCCTACACAGCGCCTCGCATTAAAGAGTTAAATGGGTTCAGGCACCTCATCAGTCAGACATTACGTGAGGCGATGCTTCACGCGGACAAAAACATCGACAGAGGCGCGGCTATAAATTTCCTTCGAGAGTTGAATAGGGCTGTGGGTGAGAATGCGTCTCTTCAGCAGTTGATAACAGATTATGAAGAGCACCTGATCTTTCATTCCCAGCAGATGAAGTTCCTGTACAGAGTCGAAGGTCAGCAGCCGATTTACAGCGACAACGCACAGTTTGTTCCTGAAGTGATCGATGCCAAGGTCGCCAACGTTAACATAAACACAAATCAATTTAGCCCAATCGACCGGATTGGGCTGCAAATCATCTTTCAATACTACGGCGACATCATAAGGGGCTTCTCGAACAAAGAGCACATAGCACCACTCATAAAGCGACTGGACAAAAGGATCGACCTCATACGCAAAGTCATTGAAGTTCGGGGTGACGACCACGATCTTTGGGCAGACAAGAACATAACGGTGGTGTCACTCAAAGATGTAAACATGCAAATGCGCAAAGTTCTGCCGTTGCTCTTCTGCAAGAGGCTTTACAACGACAAAAAAGCCGAAGACGACAGCAGCGCCTATTTGAACATCATCATTGATGAGGCGCACAACATACTTTCCGAGGAATCCGAGAGGGAGAGTGAACAGTGGAAAGATTACCGTTTGGAAACCTTTGAGGAAATGATCAAGGAAGGTCGAAAATTCGGAGTTTTTTTGACGATTGCAAGCCAGCGTCCAGCGGACATTTCACCCACGATCATCTCGCAGATGCACAACTATTTTCTTCATAGACTGATTAACAACGAAGACATTCACGCGATCAGGCAGACCATCTCCTACCTCGACAAAGTTTCCTTCGAGTACATGCCGCTGCTACCGACCGGTACTTGCGTCCTTGCTGGTCTGCTGGCGAATGTTCCCATCGTAGTTGACATTGGGGAGATCGAACCCAAAAAACATGAACCCAAGAACAAAACCATGACTCTGACAGACAAGTGGCAGTGATCTGTTAATCCTGTTTAGCAGCCCGACCCTTGTTCAATGCCATCTTGCGGCTACGCCCAGCCTTGATCCGCGCCTCCCGCGTCCTGCCGTCAACGCCGCCTTTGTTCCACAGCGTTGAGCGGCACTTCTTCGACGGGCAATTTGGCGGGTTCTCGGTTTCGGGTATCCACCGATGCCCGCAAACGTCGCATACGGCGACCCGCATTGTCTTCCAGCCCATGCAGCCATTATATCGTATTCTGCCCAAAGGACATAATACTGTTGACATCTGGCGGCAAGTACCTCGATAATATGTCCTATGGACAGAATGCAGCCGGGAGTCGCTCAAAAGCAGCCATCTATGTCCGCGTCAGCACCGCCGACCAGCACGTCGAGTCACAGCTTTACGATCTGCGCGAGCTTGCGGCGCAGCGTGGCTTGGAAGTCGTGCAGGAGTATCGGGACTGCGGAGTCTCAGGGAAAAGAGCGAGACGTCCGGGGCTGGACGCGCTCATCGCGGATGCGCGGCAGAAGAAATTCTCTGTCGTGCTCGTTGCTGCGTTCGACCGAGTCGCGAGAAGCGTCAAGCACTTCCTGCAAGTCATGGACGAGTTCGACAGTCTCGGCATCGTTTTCATCTCCCGGCGAGAGAACGTGGATACAAGCGGTCCGATGGGGCGGCTCTTTCTTGACGCTGATTGGCTCGATTGCCGAACTGGAATCGGACTTGATCCGCGAACGTGTGTTGGCTGGCATGCGAAGGGCGAAGCTCGACGGGGTGCGAATCGGACGCGCACCGATGAACATAGATCGGGCAGCCATTGTGCGCGACCGAATCGGCGGAATGACCCTGACCGCCGTCGCCAAGAAGTGGGGCATTTCCCGCAGTCTAGTTTGCAAGCTGGTTAACAGATCAAGGGCTGGTGACGAAGGCTCCGTGCTGCCGCCAGCCCAGCTGCCGTTGATTCTGTTCACGTTATGCAGTCGAGTTCAGCCGAGGCAGGCTGGTGACTAGGGTATAATCGTCACCTCAGAGGTGCAATACGAGTAGCGGCGGTGAAGCAACGTAACGCAATAGGAGAAAACCATGAAAACCTTCGACAATGGCGGCAAACAGATCGGCAGGATCGACCAGTCCTTCTCCAAGGACAAGTCGGTCACTGTGCATGAGATTCGCAATATCACTACCATCACGGTGCGCGACCGCAACACCGGGAAGGTGACGACCGAGACCCTCATCGGGCAGTCGCCTTTCGGCACTAGCGAATGACCTGCAAGGCAGCGGCACCGATCAACTCCCCCGATAGTCTCAACTCTCTCCCCGACTGCGGCACCAACGAGGAGTCTTATGCGATCTCCATCGTCAGAGAAAATTGAATGCCCGCTGTGCTGTGGCGCAGGCGAACTCAGCCGCGCTGAGATTCTCGACCGACTCGGCGTCAAGGACTTCGCCCGCGTCGCCCAGCTTATCCGCCGAGGAAGCATTCCGCCTGCTTCAGAACAAGCACGACCGCGAGCACCAGAGCGCGTGGTCTCGCTTCGAGACCGAACTGGCGAAGCGCACCGCCGAGATCAGGGAGCAGCCACAAGGACGAACTGCGCCTCGCCACTTCCGAAAAGGAAAACCTCAGCCGCCGAGTCGAGGACTGCTTGCGGGAACTCGCCCAGCTTCGCGAGAAGAACCAGCAACTCGAAGCCGAGATGGCGAAGGTCGCCCGCGTCGGCAAGCGCGAAGAGATGGACTTCGCCGAGGAGGCGCGGACTTGGGCTGGGGTTTGGATCAGCGACAAGCTGCCGCGCAATGGCGACTTCATTCTCGCGTACCGCGCCCCGAACGGCGATCCTGCCGAGCCGAAAATTCTCATCGACAACAAGGACAAATCGGCAGTCGCCGAGAGCGACATCGAGAAGCTGGTGCGCGATGCCAAGGAGCGCTCGATCCCGGTCGCCGCGCTGGTCGCCCGCGAGGAGAGCCAGCTTCGTCAGGTTGACCGGGAATCGCGGTGGAGCCGCAAGGACGGAGTCTGGCTGCTCCGAACCACCCGGCAGTGGATCGTCCGCGATCTCGACCTGCTAAAGCCGATCTTTGAGCGGATGCGAGTTGCAGGGCTTCGACCTGCTGGAGAAGAACACGCGTGCTCGCCGAGGAACTTCGCCGCACGTTCCCTGAGATCGACCGGATCGAGAAGGAACTCGGCAAGGCAGCGAAGGCGATCCAGTCTGTGTCGGCGTTGGTCGTGCGCTACAGGGAGCGGCTGCGGGAACTCTGTGACTCTTCCGCGTGTCGAGGATTAGCAACCGCCCCAGAACGGGACGGCAGTATGCCTAGTGCTTCGCAATACCAACTGGAGGGAAACGGACGATGATTAGCGCGATTTTTCGCCATCTGTTGTCGCTCGGGGTTTACACCCTGATTTTCGTTCCCTTGCTGACGGTGTTCCCCATCTTCAGCTTGGCTACGCCTTTCATCATTTGGTTGCACCCCACGAGCTACAACTACCTGTTCGCCGAGGTGGCTTTCTGGGGAGGTCCGTGGGGATGCGCCTTCTGGATGATCTTCGTTAGCCCAGTAGCTCAAAGCAGGCGGCTGTGGAAGAAAGCGGGGTATTCAGTTCATGAGTGGCGTGACGACCATGGTGGTTACTTGCACACGCTTTCAAGTTCAGTCGGCTGGATGTTCTTCGCTCTTTTCTTTTCGATGTTCGCGGAGCTTGTGCTCTTCTTCGTGGTTTGGAAATTCCATCTCGGTGGACTTCTGTTCGTCAGTGTTCTCCCTTTTTGCACCTTCTCACCAATTTTTGTCTCGTGGCTGCGCGGCAGAGAAGTGTAGCGAGGATGCGCATGGCAGCAGGAGGAAGATTGATGGACTATGTTCATGTTTTCGTACTGCGGACGTTGTGTTTTGACGAAGACGGCGAGATCAAAAGCCGAAACGTTGCCGTAACCTTCGATATGTTCGAAGCGGAAGACCACAGAAACAAGGGCGTGGAGAACGGCTACGACACGTTTGTTGTGCCCGGTGACTGGCGCGAGGAGCAATGAGAGAACTCGCCAAAGCATTTCTCGCGCAGGGCAAGACGGTCAGGGCGGCAGCGCTGATGTTGAACCTGATCAAGACGGAGCCGACGCCGGAGAACCTCGAACTTGCTGGCGGACATTTACATGCAGCAGGGATTGTTCGATGATGCGACAGAGCGTTGTACTCTGCGCGTCGTGAAAGCGGAGTTGAATGAAGCCCCAATGCACGAGGAGACGTTGCAGTGAAAATGAGAATTAGTCAAATCAAGCAGATTCGTCGCGGGATGCCAGTGCTTGAGCAGGCTCTATTGGCAAGTACATGAACCGGAACTCGCGGCACGGCCCGACGCCGCCGCAGAGGCAATCATCCAGCAGGGGCACGAGGTCGGGATGCTCGCCCGCACGCTGTTTCCGGGAGGAGTCGAGGTTGATTGCTCCCGTGGACTAGCTGATCGCGATCCGCGCAACTCGCGAGCTAGTCGCCAATCCCGAAAGTCCCGGCGATCTTCGAGGCGGTGTTTGAGCACCAGAACGTGCTGGTGAAAGTGGACATCCTGCATCGGCGTCGAGACGGTCGCTGGCGTCTGATTGAAGTCAAGTCCACGACCGACGCAAAAGATCACCATTTAGAAGATGTCGCGTATCCAGTACCGGGTTGTCTCGCGCTCCGGGGTGGATGTGGCGTCCGCGTGTCTGGCGCATGTGAACCGGAACTATGTCTATCCGGGCGGCGAGATCGACCCGCGACAGATTTTTCCGCATTCAGTAATCTGACCCGGCGAGTCCAGCGGTTGCAGCCCAAGCTGACGTTCCAGCTACGCTCGGAGTTCACCGTGCTCGCCATGCCACAACGCACCGGACATCGCGCCCGGTCGGCACTGCACCGATCCAGTCACCTGCGAGTTCTTTGACCGATGCAATCCGCCGCGCCCCGATGACCATATCGGCTACCTGCCTCGTATCCACGCGCAGCGCGATGGAAGAACTGGAGGAGATGGGCATCGAGTCCATTCGCGACATACCTGACGACTTCGAGTTGACTGAGATTCAGCGGCGTGCGGCTGACGTGCGTGCAGACGGGCGAGCCGTGGTTCAGCCCCGAACTTCGGCAGGTGTTGGGTGGGCTGAAGTACCCGCTGTACTTCATGGACTTTGAAACGGTGAACCGGGCGATCCCACCGTTCGCAGGCATGCGACCCTACGATCATTTGCCTTTCCAATGGTCCGTGCATGTGCAGCAGCCAGCCGGGCGCGGAGCCAGAGCACTACGAGTTTCTTGCCACAGATGCCAGCGATCCCCGGCGCGAGTTCATCTCGTCGCTTTGCGATGCGCTGGGGGAAAGCGGGAGCATCGTCGTGTATTCCTCGTTCGAGTCTCAGCGCCTTTCCGAACTTGCCAGCTGGTTTCCTGAGTTTGCAGATCGGATCAACGCGATCCAAGCCCGCCTGTTCGATCTGCTGCCCGTTGTGCGGGAACACACGTATCATCCGGCATTCGCAGGCTCGTACTCGATCAAATCGGTCTTGCCCGCGCTCGTGCCAGAGATGACCTACGACGGCATGGAGGTCGCGAATGGGCAGGATGCCGGGCTTGCTTGGGAGTCGCTGGTGCGTGGCGGCTTGGATGCGAGCGAGCGCGACAGGATCAGGAAGGCTCTGCTGGACTACTGCGGGCAAGACACGCTGGCGATGGTGAGGCTCTTGGAAAAGCTGAAGCTCGCAAGCTAGGCGGTCGTTATTCGCGAGTGCCTATTCGCTTTTCATCGGGGTCGCCGCAGCAGCCATTACCAGCAGGCAGCGCTCGTGCCAGACTTAACCTACGATGGCATGCAGGTCGTGAACGGGCAGGACGCTGGACTGGCGTAGGATTCGCTGGTGGGCGAAAGTGTTGCTGCAAGCGAGCGGGAGAAGACAGGAAGGCTCTTCTCGATTACTGCAAACAGGACACATTGGGGTTGGCGAGATTGCTTCCCACACTCACGGCAGCGGGCGAGGCACACGAACACTAAAGGTTTTCAGCCTGCCCACTCTTTCGTTGCCCAGCGGATCATGTGTCTTTCGCGCTTTTGTATTGCCTCTCGATTCCATTTCCGTTTTGCAATCAGTCTCGACACTTCTATCGCCTGAAGCAAGCCTTGTTTCGCATACGTCTCGGCTTTGTGGCTGGGCAAGAGGTCTTTCAATTTAGAATTCACTCCCGGTGGCAGCATGACGAGATTGCCGAGGCGATGCACGTACACACCGTTTGTTGCAGGATTGTCAGAACCCCTACTCTGCGGATAAATGTGCTCGATGGATTTTGAGGGATCGAGTTCCCAAATCCTGTTCCACATCCCTTCATTGATCTTCTGTCCACCTTTATCCGCCAAGTGCTCTTCATACCTATATAAAAAGTATCGAAGCTCCTCTGACCAATCTTTGTATGCGTCCTTGTTGTAGAGCTTTTTCACGACCGAGCTGATCGCATACTCTTCATCACTTCCAAGCGTCTTCAGTTCGTCAATGATTGTGTCAGGCTTCAATTTCTCATTGATCACTCTCCATGCAAGCCGGACGTAATCCCCAACTCGCTGTCGTGCGTCAAATCTGCCTAAGCCAAAAATTCTGAACGTCACAGATTCCCATTGCCGCAATATGCGCTTCTCGTCTTCGGCTGGAAAGTCACGCAGCAATATCGCTACTGCGAGGAGCCTTGCTTGAACAATTCGTGTTGCAGCAGTGAGACGATGATTGCTTACAAGACGGCTTTCGGTTTGGGTGACTTTCAAGACCCATTTTGAGCAGTCAACAACTTTTTTGGGGCTGTCTTCACAGCTTGACACAAGGATCGCTGCCGCATCTTCTTCACTCAGGGGCCGAGCGGGTGCCGTCGCGGATTTCAACGTTCCAGCGAATCGTACAGTCTCTTTATTCAAGCTCTGCCAGCGCAACCCGATGGCACGATAGATGTCACTCCAGAGCTTATGCAGTTCGGCTACTGTATCAATTCTGGTGCTCCGAGAACCTGACTCAAAAACAACTGCCATCAAGAGACTTTTTAGGCGATCAAACCACGTGACATCCAAACCACGTGTGTTGAGTACCTCGAAGACGGTATAAACGACACCCTCATCTTCAATTTCAAAGAAGATCGCAGAGAGACGATTTTTGATCGTGGAATATAGGTCAATCAGCGGTCGCGATGTTTTCGCTGCCCACGCAGATACGAATTCCTCGCACTCAGAAATAGCATCTATGATGTTCTGGTCTGCTGAAGTGTAAAGTACCTTCCCGTCTGGGATGACTCCGTCCCTCAGATAATCGGCAAAGATATGGTTCATGTCGTGATTGGTCACGAGGAGAGCAAGATCATCGCCCTTGACCAGCATGGAATCTATTTCCTCAGCGCGACGGGCATCATCCGACTTCATCTGTTTGCTGAGAGCCTTCAGCAGGATTGTTAGTGTCGTGAGTCGCTGCTGCCCATCAACGACCTCTATTTCGAGAAACTCATCCGATGCAATTCGCTTCTTCTTCCGCCGTAAGCCGACAACGGTTGCCATGAAGTGCGTGGAATCGCTGTCGGAAGAGAACACCTTCTCGATGTCGCCAAATAGATCGGCACGCTGTTTGTGCTGCCAGCTATATGCCCGCTGATACTCAGGAATCTTGAACAGCCGCCCAGAGAGCAAATTTCCGACCGTCATGTAAAGTGGCTGAATTTGCACTTGCGTCCTCCATGTTCATCACGGACGACCTAATTATTATTCGAGATCAACGGTGACGCTGTCCGTAGATTCAGGTCACGCAGGATTTGCATTAGTTCCTGCTGGAAGCCTTGAGCCGTGTCGCTCTCCACTTGAACCGAGACATCCAGCTTCATGACCAGTTCGTTCCCGGTTTTCAGCTTCGGGATGAGCGTTCGACCAAGACGATTCCAGACCTCGGTCGGAATCTCGCCGCGAATCGTGAGTGTCCTTTCGCGTGCTGCTATGGCGACAGCCCCGGCTTTAGGCGGTGCGAACAGCGGAGCCGCCCAGCTTCCATATCGCCGCCCGCCGTCGCCCCCGCGTCTCCGGCACTACCTCGACCGCTTGCACCCCCGACTTGAGTTCCTGTGCTCTCTTCGGGAGAAGCAGGTACACATCGGAATCGAAGCTGATCTCCTCCTGCGGCAGTAGCTCTCGGAACCATACCCGCGAATATCCGTCGCCCTTCGCGCCCGATGCGTATCCGAAGTCGCCGTTCATGACGAAGCCCGGCAGCTTCGCCTTCAGGTAGCTGTCCGGCTCCAGCAGTCGTTCCAGCGTGCCGTTCAGGAAAGCCTGCCGCAGCGCCGAGACGGGCCATGCCCCCGACTTCTTGAACGGCTCAGCCCATCTGCGCTCCAGATAGCCTGCCCCCGGCGATTCGTTGAGCAATGCTCGCGACTTAAGTGTCGTGATGACCCGACCCGTGAGAGTCTCGCCCGCGTTGGCGTGCCCTGCGCCCAAGTCGATGACGGTGATCCCCGTCTCGGACTTCGCGTCGTAAAGGGCGATGTAGCGGTATCCAGCCCACACCTCGTCTTGTGCCGCCTCCTCCGCGTCCCGAAGGTGAGCCTTGATCTCCTCGCTGTCGGACTTGTCGAACTCACCCGGAAGCGTTCCGTCGATGTAGTCACGATTCACGTTGCGCCACGCGAGCAGAATCTCGACCTTATTACGCAACTCACGCCCCGGTTTGCGAATGCACCAGATTAACGAGCCGGGATATAGGCGCGGAGAATTTCCCCGATTTCGCGTCCAGTCCAATATCGTCTGCTTGAGTGAGCCGTCCTCTGACCATTCCTGCGCCGGAGAAAGCACGACGAGCGAAAGCCTTGTGGTGTCTTGTACCGCCGCACCATCCTCTGGGAATGCAATTACCGGAAGCGCCTTCCTTTTAGGAACTCGTTCTCCACGATCTTCCGGGTCTCGGCGAGAACCTCGTCTTCATCCAGAGAAGCGCGGCGGTCGTTGACTACCTTCTTCAGTGTCGGTTTGAACCCGAATTGGTAACCATCGGTGCCCTTACGACGAATAAAGAATCCGCGTGCCTCCATCTGGTTCGCGGCTGTGTCGATGGAGGTCGTCTCGATGCCGGGTTCGCCGAGCGCGAACCGAAGCTCTGGAAGATGGGCGCTCTTATCCGTTTGTCCGCCCGACGACTCGAACAGAATCGCGGTCGCCACTCGGCGATGAATATCCCGAAGCTGACCCGACGTGTCGGCGTCTAGGGCTTGGGCGTGGTTGTTCTGTCCGGCGATGTCAGCGTCGATTGCGCCTTGCAGTCTGGCTTCGCCAAGCTGACCCAGTAGTGCGGCTCGGAAACTTGCCCAGTCCAGTGGGGCGGAACCGAGCGTGATCAGGGCTTCGTTCCTCGCCTTCGTATGCGCGTCCTTGTACACGTAGGAAATCCACTGCGCGAACATCGCCAGTGCGCCACGTGTCTGTTGGAACTGACGCAGGGCTTGCCACTTGCGATGGAAAACCGAGAGGGTCGCGGGATGGAACGGATAGCAAGCCTCGAACCGCGTTCGCAGGAACTCCCGCGCCTTCGCATCCGTCGCAGCGCTATCGACCGCAGTCCATTCAGGCGGAAGTTGGTTGCGGCGTTCGAAGCACCAGTCGGCATACGCTTTCGCGACCGACTTGCGGACTTTCTCTGAGCCTATGTCCTCGAAAAGTCGCTTGCGGACGACCTCGCTGATCTCCGCTTCGTCATTGGCGATCAGGTCTTTCGCTACGCGCCGGACAACCTTGTTGATCTTCTCCTGCCACTGGAGGTCGTAGTCAGACATCTCCACCTGACTGCGAGGCAAGCTGATCACTGCAGCCGAACGTTCCGTCCCGGTCATCGCCACAGTCAAGTTCTGGATGAATGCGTGGAACTTGTCGGCATCCGACCCGCGATAGCGGTTGATGTAGTTGAGAACCTCATCGCAGAGGATCAGTACTGAACCACCAGCAACCTCGACCAGCTTGGCGATGGCTGTCGTGCCCGGAGGAATTTCCTTTGCGGACGATCCGAGGACAGCCACGCCGTTGTCTCCTGCTAGTTGGCGGGCTACATCTATCCAAGGGGTCTCGCGTTCCTCTCCGGGGTCCCATGCGTTGCCGACGAACACGGCGACCTTAGCAGTGGGCACGTCGGTCAACCCGGCGTCGGATAGCAGTTGGGCAACGCCGGGATCGCTCTTCGTGCCGCTTCCATGCTTTGCCAAATGGTAGAGTGCCGTCAGCGTATGGGTCTTGCCGCCGCCAAACTGCGTAACCAGCGTCATGACAGGCGCAGAATTGTCGGTTCGCCCCGCCAATCTGCGCAGCACCATGCCCATGTGTTCGCGTAGGGCGCGAGTGAAGCAGGTGCGGGCAAAGAATTTCGCCGGGTCGCGGTAGTCGTTGGGTCCTTTATTCGCGGCTACCTGTTCAAGGGCTATGGCGAATTCGTCAGGATTGAAGGATCGCCCTTCGCGCACTTCGGCGCGGGGCACCGTGTTCTTGTACCAAGGTTCCATGTCACTCTCTTGTACAGAAAACTGTCGTACTCTTGCTAGTGCGACTCCTAGTTAGGGCCGGACTCGTCGTCAAACCCATCATGCGAAGGATGCGAACCAAACCGCCCGTGCTCGCGGTAAGAATGGGCGTAGAGTTTAGTTGCGTCCAAGTTCTTGTCGCGGGGTGCTGCTAGTGTCGTGCTTTCCCGCAGCACATCCTTCGCTGAGGGCACAAGATCAGTCTTAGGCTTAGCAACAACTCGCGTTCGCGCAGGTTGGCTTCTGTGTACCTTCTTCAGATGACGATTAAGTCTGTCACCTCTAACTCGTGCCTTACATTCCGGGCAGATGTTGAAAACCAGCTTCGATCCGCTAGGAGGAGGCATTCGGCTCTTGCGGTCCTTCGGCGGAATGAATGGGTGCGACTTTGCTAAGTGATGTTGTACTTCCTCCGGGCGCAGGCGAACACCGCACCCTTTCGGACATAGAACCCAGTGATGATCAGGACGATTATCTGAAGACGCTGAGACAGGAGCGTCCTTCTTCGTGAGCGTCGCGATGAGAGCAGCCAACCTATCTCGAAATGAGAGGTTGGGTGATCTCCATCCAGCCAGTGGCTCTGACCCATCAATGTGAATCTTTTTCGATTCTGGGAGATGGGTATGTGCGGTCAGCGCATTCGAAAGATTGTCTGGAATCGAGCCTAGTCCATTGCAGTAACGGCAAGTCTCGTTACTCCCTCCACACACGCAAGGTCGGCTCATGTTCTCATCCCCGTTCAGTTCCTCGGAACCGCCAACAGCATGGCATCGAGCAGACGCTTCTCGTCGCTGTCCTTCGGGTACAAAGCCGAGAGCGCGTTAGCAAGTCTCAGGAAGTCTGAACCCCGTTGCTGCTCTTCTTTCAGGAGAGTTCGCAATGCGTTTGCTTGTCCACTCGCCTGTAGCAGCATCGCCCTGTGGACACGATCCAGAGTCGTGATTGTCTGGGCGGACGGAGCCTCTGCGAGTGCTGCCCCAGCAGTTTCCCTTGCGGATTTACTGCGACGACCGTGTTTGATCACTGGAGGGGCGACAACATCCTGCATGAAAGCAAATTCGTAATTACGGCTTGCCTTTACCTCTTCCTGAATCCGCCGCGCTATCGCGACCACATCAGCGTCGCCGAACAACTGTTGCGCTCGTTCTGCGACAGGCAACAGACGGACTATTCCCTTCTCAATCTCGATAATCCGACCTTCCCACTTGTCGAGATGGATGCCGAGCGGTTGAGCGAAGCGGCGAGCAACGTCGAAGACCAAGCTGAAACCCGCTTTCTTCTTCTTGGGTTTCTCATCGTCTTCATCATCATCTGATGTTGCATCGTCTTCTTCCTCTGCGTCCTCCGCATCCGAAACGTCGATCTCAGTCGCTTGTAGAGTCCATAGGAATAGCGCAGTCAGCCGAGAATCTTCTTCTAGTGCTCCGGCTGCACCGTTGCGAGCTTTTGCTTCTGCTGTCCCTAACACTTGTTCGAGCGCCATCCTGCCAACAGTCTCCCAAACATAAGCCAGAAAGCCGCGCTTATAAGGTTCCGGCGCGGTAGGGTCACCTCCGAGTGGAACCTCTCGTCCTTCGGCGTCTTCAACGGATCGGTAACGACTATAGATTTCCATTGCCGGGCCGATACAGGCGAACACGAGGTCAGCACCCCTCACTCCCTCGCTCTCCAACTTTTCTATCCAGCCTCCAACGCGAGTCGGCAACTCGCGCAAAACGTCTCCCCAGTCGCCGATGGGAGCGTTCTCAGGACGAGGACGACATACAAGGTGAACGCTCGTTGCTAGTGAAGCAGATTCTTTGGACTGCAAGCGTCCAGTTCGTTCTGTAGCGATGGGCCACGATGCCGTTATGACCCAACCAGCAGTAGTGATGCCGGAGAGCAGAGCTTCCCATCCCTCGGTTGTTTTGTGAGCGAACACTATAGAAGCAATGCCTGAAGGAGCAAGCACTCTCCTTCCTTCACGAAAGGACTTAGCGATTGTTCGCTCAAAAAACGCCCCATCCTTGGGCTTTCCGTCGATTTCGTATGACCGATTCCAAACGCATTCCGCTAACTTTGGCGTTAGACCGTCGTCCGACTGGAGTCCAGTGGGAATCTTCCAGTTCGGTAGTGCGCGTTTTAGCCACACGTAGAAGTAGTCCGACAGATCAGCGTAGGGGATTGCGTCGTAGTACGGAGGGTCAGTGAACCATATATCACATGCACCATCAGGAACAGGGGAGTTGCAGGCATCGGCGACCTCAACTGATGCCACGCTGGCTGCCGAAAGCCTCTTTCCAATACCCGACGACAACCGCTCCGCGACGCCTGCGACCCACTCGATTGCGCCACCGTAGCTTCCTGAAGCGTCCGCAAAAGGCACGCATTCCGCGAAATCCCAAACCATCGGCAACGCTTGTCTACCGAACGTGTGAGCGACAAATCCAGAACCTTGAGACCAGACTGCACAGCTACTCCAGTAGTCTGCGCACCTGCTCAAGACAGAGGTCAGAAGCCCAGAACATGGCTTGTCCGAATGCTCGGAAATCAAATCGGCTATCGTCATCAGGGCAACCCGCTGCCGTGAATTGAAGAGGTCGGAGAAGTCGGAAACCCCGTAGCGAGTTACCGCTGACAGCCCTCTGGCATTGGGCGATGGGCGAATTGAATTGACCTTCTCATGAGGCAGCCGCGTGGAGAGCACCGTCTGTTCGTACTGGACGCATCTGTGAAATTGTGTGTAACTCTCAGCCGTCTCTCCTCTAAAATCCCTTTCTCCATCCAACCCTTCAATGACTACCGCGATCAGTCTCGCTCCGCCAACGCGATGCCCTGCATCGTTAAGAACAGGGTTGGCACCGCCTCTTTGAGGCGTCAGTTGCGTGCGGACTCGTTCTGGGGACATCGACATTCGACACACTGGGCAAGTAGCCTTTGCGCGGTTCACAGTTCCAGCAGGGACTTCGTCACTGCTCTTGGGTTCGAAGACTTCCATCCGCAACTGGACTGGCTTACCTTCGCTCTTCTTGAAGCGAAGGGCGCGGGGCTTGCCCTTTCGCTTCGAGAGCCAACAGGATCGGATCATCGGTACTTCAGTCCCGCAGGTGTCGCAGGTCACCGTTCTAGCCCACAGATAGGTGAGCGGTTTGCTCCCATCAACTTCGATTGGGTAATACTCTGACAGCAGGGATTGTGCTTTCGCCTGTACTTCTGCGGCGACCCGGCGCAACTCCTCCGCGAGTTCACGCCCGTTCTTTGGAATGTCCACTAGCATCGTCTTCAGAATTAGTCCAGCAACCGGATTCAGATCGCTCGCAAAAGCATCACACCCTACCCTGAGTGCCTCCAGAGGAATTGAACCGCCGCCCGCAAAAGGATCGACAACAAAAGGCGCTTCGTCCCCATGCGCGGCCCTCACCAGACCACGTGCTGCATCTAGGTAGACCTGATTGATTGAGTTATCCCAATCGGCAAAAACACCCACAAATCGAAAGAGAGCGTCTCTCAAGTCACTGTCCGTTTGATCGGGAGTGCCCTGCACAAGAGACAGAATCTTGCGTGCCTGCTGTTTGAAATCTTCAGGACATTCAGCATTGCAGGGGTCGGGTAATAGCAGAGCCAACAACATCGACCTACAAGCAGCTAATGGTCGCCTAGCCCACCAAAGCTGAAGAGTGCTAGGGTGTCCGTGGCGAACGGACTTCTCGCGCACCGAATGACGGCTCACAACGGCAATCGGAAAATCGACCTCCGCGAGGCGTTTGCACTCCTTAGGGATCATTGCTTGTCGCTCTCCGGGTACAACCGTGGATCGGTAGATGCCACGTTGATTGCCGACAGTGTCAAGTAATAGTGCTCAATCTTCCGACCTCGATCCACGGCATCTTAGCCGGGTTCAGAATCGGCTCATTGAGCAGCGGTGACGGACTCTTGCAATTGGAAACGACGTAGAGCCAGAAGCAATCGGGTCTGTCTTCCGCAACGCGTTTTTCGTTCGGGGTCAGACAAACGGTTCCAGTGTGTGCGCCGATGCCCTTTACTTCGATCAGCCGCAACTCTCCCGATTGAGGGTTGATGCTGGTGAGGTCATAGCCGAGGTTCTTCTCATGGACATCAGTGACGACGCGTCCCTGTTGCTCCTCATACTCGGCGACAACTCGCATCGCCGTCGCTTCGGTCTCAGGATCAGGTCGCAGGTTGGCGATGTCGGGACGGTCGCGGTCGGGATGCGGCAAGATGATGATGCTTGTGAGCCGATCCACCGCCTGCAACGTGAGCGACCGCTGCCGCTCCATCTCCTGCCTGCGCGTCTCGCGTCTTTGCAGCAATACGGAGTGACGGTCTTCGGCTTGCTTGAGATTGCCCGCAGCACCCTCGACGCCCCGCTCGGCTTCGCCTTCCCAGCGCCCGATTGATGCGTCTTCCTTCGAAATGAGTTCGGTCAGGGACATCTCGATATGAGCGGCGACCCGCTCGACTTCGGCAATGCGCTCCTTGCGAACATCTTCCAAGAACGGCAGCAGCGCGTTCTCCTGAAGCCAAGTCGCCGAGTCTTGTGCTGTAGCCAAGTCGGGCAAGTTCTTGGGCAGCGGGGCTGGTTGGAGATTGCCTAGAACCGTGGGGCCGGAGAGTCGAGACGTACCGTCGCTGTCGATTTCAACGGCGAACAGCCGCTCATGGACGACGTGACCCAGCCCATCGACGATGCGGGCGCGGTAGAAATCAACCCGCTTAGGACTATCCACCTCAAGCGAGGTGAAGCACGCTCCCTGCGCAAGGGCATCTCGCGAACTGGCGACGGCGTGCCTGCGCAGAGCCTCGAACAGCGGGTGCCCCGGAGTGACCCACTCTAGGTTGTTGGTGTCGGCGACCTCGCGATCTGTCGAGAATCGCGGATACCTCGCCGCAATCGGCTGGCACTTCCAGTCTGGTTGCTTCTCATATTGCCGAAGTGCCTGCGGGGTCGCCGTGGGTTCGAACGTGTACGGCAAGGTAGCGAACGTTTTGAGGGTCAAAGGCACCAGCGGAGCCGAGTCCTTGATGAAGCGGGCAATGGTCTCCGGCACAACGCGGCGCTCCTGCGCACGCGCTTTGCGCTCGATCAACATTTCGAGATTCAGTTTCTTGGTGGCAAGTCCTTCGAGCGCGTTCTGGCAGATGGCTCGGAAGTGATCCTCTTTCACGTCACGAAGCAGACGCTCCTCCAGATCGGCGTTACCGATCTTGCCCGCGTAGTAGTCGCGCAGGATGCGCTCGATCTCATTGGGAGGAAGAATCTCGCCGACGACGTTGAAGACGGAATCGCTTTCGAGTGCGTCCCGAATCTCTTGCAGCTTGTCGAGGAGCTTTTGAAGGACATGACCTTCGATGGTGTTCGTCGCCACGAAGTTAAAGATCAGGCAGTCTTTCGTCTGGAGGTAGCGATGGATTCTCCCCATTCTCTGCTCCAGACGATTCGGGTTCCACGGGATGTCATAGTTGAACAGAATGTTGCAGCACTGGAGGTTGATACCTTCTCCGGCAGCTTCGGTCGCGACGAGAACCTGAGTCGCTCCCTCGCGGAACTGCTGTTCTGCGTGGAGCCGCGTCCCCGCCTCATCACGGGAACCGATGTGCATTCCACCGTGGATCGTGCCGACAGTGAAATTCCACTCTCGTAGCTTCTTGACGAGGTAGTCGAGCGTGTCCTTGAACTCGGTGAAGATAAGAAGCCGTTGCTGCGGATTGTCGAAGAAGCCCTGCTGCTTCATGAGTTCTTGAAGCCGCGAAAGTTTCGCCTCGGTTCCTGCATTCTCGACACGGATCGCGTGCTCGACCAGCCCCTTGAGTTCCTCCACTTCCTCCTTAACCTGATCTGGATTCCGCGCCAGACTGACGGCCGCAATCATGTCTTCCAGCCGCTCGCGTTCGGAATCCTCCATCTCATCCAGTTCTTCCATGTCGGGCAGGTCGGGCGGGGCGAACCGGGCAATTTCTTGGGCTTTTTTCAGCATCTCGGTCAGCCGCTTGCCACGGTTTTCAAGCGAGCGCCGGAGCGAGTAGGTGCTCGAAGCCAGACGCCTCTGGTACAACGCCATCAAGAAGCGAACGGCTCTGGCGCGAGGATCGTCACCATTTGCCGCAGCCCGGTTCGACTGGGCTTTTACGAAAGCGGTCACTTCTCGATAGAGTTCGTCTTCCGCGCCGTCGATGTGGAAGTCCACCGTGTGCGGGATGCGCTTCGTGAAAATTTTCTTGGCTTCCCATGTGCCATCAGGCATGCGCTGCGGGAAGTAGACCATCGCCTCTTTAGTTCTGCGCAGGTAGAACGGGGCGTGACGGCGCTCCATCGCTTCGCGGATAGATTTCACGTCGGCGTAGGCGTCTTCATCGAGGAGTTGAAGGAACAGGCTGAAGTTCGTCGGATCGCCCTTGTGCGGTGTCGCGGTCAACAGGAGCAGATTGTCAGAGGAGTCTCGCAGGAGTTCTCCCAGCGCGTATCGAGCCGTCTTCTTGGACGGAGGCGTCCACGACATACGGTGAGCTTCATCAACGATCACCAAATCCCACCTAACCTGCTTCAGTCCCGGCAGAATGTTGTCGCGCTTCGCGAGGTCAAGCGACGTGATTACCATCGGCGTTTCGAGCCATTGGTTAATCCCGAACTGCTCGCGGATCAGGTCGCCCTTCAGCACCACGAATTTCTCTTCGAACTTCTCCTTCAGTTCACGCTGCCACTGGAAAGTCAGGTTGGCAGGACAGATGACCAGCACCCGCTCGGCGAGTCCGCGCAGCTTGAGTTCACGGATCAGCAGACCAGCCATGATGGTCTTGCCCGCGCCAGCGTCATCCGCGAGAAGGAACCGGACGCGCGCCAGCTTCAGCAGATAGTCGTAGACAGCTTCAAGCTGGTGCGGCAGCGGGTCTACGCGGGAGATCGAGAGTCCGAAGTAGGGATCGAATTCGTAGGCGATGCCGAGGGAATACGCCTGAACGCCGATCCTGAGAACTTGTCCGTCGCCGTCGTAAGTGAAATGGGGCTTCTGGACTTGAAGCTGCTGGAGATCGGCAGAGGTGAGGGTCACCTTGCGAAAGCGTTCGGTGTTGAGTCCGCACAAACCCACGACCCATGTGCCCGGCCCGCTCTCGCGAATGGTCTCCACGCGCATCGGTTCGCTGAAAAGCGTTCCCGTTACGACTTGCCCCTCGACCAGCGGCGGGGCTTGGATTCTGGCTGGCGGACTCCGACATGCCTACGACGCTCCCTCAGGACACACTTGCCCGCGAAGCAAGCGTGTGTAATCTGGGGAAGCACGCTTGCGCGTAGCACTTGAACCCAAGATTGTACGCTTTTTCTAAGGGGAATCAGCCCCGGCGATTCCGCCCACTCAATTTCCGAAATCCCTGTTGGAAGAGGAACTCGTCGGTGATGCGCTCCAGTTCTTCGGACTTGGCGTAGGTAGGAACATCAATATGCGAGACGCTCACCATGTACCAGTTCGCAGCGTGGCGAAACTCAGCCCATATTCCTTCAATGTCAGCACCATTCAGATAGGTATTGACGGGCGTGTGTTGAGCAGTATGCGATTTGAGTGCTTCAGAAATAGAAGAAGTTGGGACTAGTACAGCGGGTTCAAGCATTGCGGAGTCGATAGAGTCGAGTTCCTCCACCGTGACGCGGGCTGAATGGTGATCTGCGTTAGAAACGGAGACCTTGCACCAGTGATTGCCGCACTTGATCTGAACAAAGTATCCGCGAACTCCTCGCTTGTTGACGTAGTTCCCACGCAGGAGTGTTTCGGCTTGCGGCGAGATGATGAGATCGGCAACCTCGTTCAGGGTCACTCTTCCGCCTGCTCAACGTGGCTGTATTGTATGTCACACCGGAGCGCGAGTCAGTGCTTTTGCGAGGATCATCGGAGCAGCGCCGTAACTATGAGGAGCCATTCGGCGTCCAGCGGCTCCCGGCACACGGGCTTACCAGCTCGGTTGTACCAATAGGCTGCGTTGCTGGTGTCGCCTTCTTTGCGGTGGAGGTAGGCATGCACCCACGAGCCGTCGCGCCCTTCGTCCTGCTGTGCCGATTCGTGCGCCCGCGTCCAGTCGCCCTTGCCGTCCCACCATAACCCTGCGAGGGCGAGAGTGAGGCTCGCAGGCGGCTCGGTCGCCATTAGCGATTGCCGAAATTCGTCCAAGGTCATATCGAGACTACATGTAAAACCGGAAAAATCGGCTGGGTTCAAACTGCTCGTTCTCCCCGAACTCTTTGAAAACTTCACCGACGTTTCGTGCAAAGCTGAGTGTGATCGGAACCCCGCAACAGAAATCGGCAGTATTCCAATTCAGCTTTGTGAGCATCAGGACTTCAGCGCAAATCGTATCCATTGACGAGTCGCCGCGTGCCCTCTGAACCCAAAACGGCGACGGGATGTGGCTACCGGGATAGGTCTGAAGATCAGGAATAAAGCCTTTTGTGTACAGGTACGCATCCTGCTCCGAAAAGCCATACATCGCCGCTCGTGGCATCGGGATATTGACCCCACCTGATCAGACGCAAAGGGGCTTTGGTCAGTGAGACGAGGTCGTATGCCATTCCTTTGTTGTTCATCGCTGCTTCAAACCCTTCGATCTCAGAATCACTGTACCGAGAGGTCTTGTGAATCACCAACCGCTCTGGGTATTTTCCACGGCTCCCGTGATACTCGCCCAGCGCTTTTTCAACTATTTTCCGGGCTGATTCTTTGTCAAGGACAGGAGCCTTTAACACGTCGTCAAATGGAACCGGATCGCCACGGAGTACCACGCTATTGAAATCGTTTGAGAAAAGGTGCGCCATCGAGGAGAACACGTAATCTTTATATGCAGTCTTCTTGTGGTAAAAACTGATCCCCAGAAAACAACTAGCTCGGACTCATGGCGTCGAGAATCCAAGGAAGCTCTCCTGTTTTGTAGTAAAGCCCGGTACATAGGTTCCAAGATCGAGTTGCGAGATTCTGCGTTTCTTTTCCGAGCAGAGTGTTCTCTCGAATGATCTGGATCGGAACCCCGTACACCGGATTCATCGCGATCTTCTTAAGAGCACTACGCAGATTGCGGGAAATCGGCTTGTCCGATTCAACTTTTGGAGTCAGTTGAAGTGTGTCAAAGTCTTTGAAGAAATCCAGTTGATTGTGCATCAACGATGCGGGCTTCTTTAGCCTTCGATGGTAGTCGCCGACAATATGGCACAAATCGTAAATCTCTTCGGTGAGGAGCAACAGAATGACATGCGGCTTCCTGTCGGCGACCTCGGTTATGCGAGCGATTTTTGCGTCGATTAGCTTTAGCAGCCCCTCAATGAACGTGAACTCGTTGCTCTCTGTCGAGGAGCTTTAACTCGTCTAGCGTAATCTTCTGCTCGAATTGCGGCTCTGAGATAAGTGTCTTTTCGAAAGCGACTGGGCAACCGGGAAAGTCAGGAAAGAGAAGTTTGTGGCGCTCAAGAGCTACCGCGTCTGCGTCGCGAGCTTCACGCCTGCTTTCGATCGGTTCGTTGACCTGCGACAGCCATTTCTTCGCCTTGTCCACGAGGCTGTAGGTTCCGATCAGACCAACTGAAATCCGATTTGAATGTGACTCGGCACGGGCAGCATACGGCCCGCCGAGCAAAGCACGCGTTTGCAGTCCGTCTCAGCCGAGCTTTTGCCGAGCACCTTCGGCTCTCCGAGCAGAGCCACTTCAGGAGTTTGTGTTCTCTGGGCCGACATAGTCATTAAAGAACCGGAACTGGAATTCGAATTCTAAGCGGCAATGAGCGCACGTCGATTGTGGCTCCGTCATCTGGGCGAGAACACGGAATCGTTATGACCTCGCCGTTGTTCGACAAGAAATTGCCGCCAAAAATGAATCAGATACAAGTAGTCTTTGTTGTAGGTGCCAGCCTTCTCACTTGTGATCCGCGCACCAATTTCCGAGCGCGACGGTCTCTTGCCGAATGGATAGGAGAAATACCAGTCGGGTTCTATGAGTAGGAACCATTCGCGAAGATGCTGGATGAACGACAGCCTTACTGCATGGTGTTGGTTCTCAGTCCTTTTGCCGATCTGCCTGACGTAGATTTTCTGGCGAGTCTCCGGCAGCCCTTTCAGAGATGTGTAAGAGAAAGTCCTCGTGTCTTGAGATTTGAGAACGGCAGATGAGAAATAAAACCTGTCCCGATGGAAAAGCAATTCCCGTTGTTTAGCGAACATCAGCAACGTTTGGTTCAGAAGTTCCGTGAAGAGGGGGTCGGGAATGTCGGTTCGCAGAATCGGCGAGATTTTGTCAGTATCTACGAATTTCCGCAGTTCACATGCCGTGTCCCTGATGTTTGATAAGGTGATCAATCGATTGTCGTGGACTGTAAATATGTAATCGCGCTCCAAATAACGGCGCGATCTGTGATCGCGAACCGCTGTTCGGTTTTCGCCTGCCAGAGTGAAGGAAATTTCGTGATCGGGAACCAATTCGACCAGCCAAGTTCCTTGCGACTTGGCTCGACCAGAATCTTCGAGTAGGAGAACTTCTTAGCCTCGACATCTTCGATAACCGCGAGCGATTCGGCAGTTAGCTCGTCTTGATCTTTGTCGAAGACAATGACGCAGGTATCGGTGCCCGGCTTCAGAAGGTTAGGATAGGAACTCAAGTGCTCTTTGATTGCCTTCCAGAAGATCATGTGAGTGTTAGGGTGGTAAAACAGCAGAAGCACCGAGGCACTCATCCTCTTCCAGTGTTCTAGGTACTTCCGTTCGACTCGGATTCGAAGATGATCTTCGTTTTCTGAAGAAATGTAGCTCGTTCCTGCTTTGACCTGACACTTCAGTAAGCGACCCGTCCGCACAATTCCGTGAACGATTTCAATTTCGCCGTCGATGCCAGATTTGTCCCGCGGTTGCCGATTGAATTCCCAGCCATTCGAGTTGAAAAACGCGCCAACGGCACCGATGCTCTCGTCTTCGAGTTGATCTTGCGGGAGTCTCTTGAGTACGTCTGCAGACATTGCAAGATGATTGTCGCACGGCAAGTGCTACGTCAACGTGCGCTCGACCATTTCAGCCCTTTCCCATGCGCCACAGCTTCTTGCTATCCCATGTGAGTTACGCGATCTTACTCCTGCGGTCCTATAGGATGACGGTGATCAATCTCTTCCATGATCCGCTCTGCCCACCGCACGGCATCGGCAATGGCGCTACTGTGGCAGGAACCCGTGCTCCGCTGTCGTACTGCGCGAGCTTCCGTGCCGCGAGGATGCTGGCGGCGATCAGCAGCACGCGCTTGCGACCCTCGTCCATGTCCGCAGTCTAGCAGTTTCGCTTTATATTCGCTATCAGGTTCAGTCCAGCAAGTGCGGGCGCTCTGAGAGAGCGACCCGCAACATCCACGCCGCACGCCAAGTCGCTTTGTAGGTGGTGACAAAGGTCGAAAACACGGGTTGAGGCAGTCGAGATGACCCTGAACACTATTCGGCAGCCAGACCGCCCCAGAATCGGCTTTCTGAGCGGCATCTTGATAGAATCCCCGGCGAGGAGAATTCAATGAACTTGGCTGGTGTTGTCCAGCAGTTGCGGAAGGAACGGGATCAGGCAGCGAGAACGGTCGAACAACTGGATGCGGCACTCAACGCACTCGATGGCGGCTCATACGGAAGACGAACTGGAACTAGCCGCAAGATTTCAAGAGCAGGAAGGGCGCGGATCGCGGCTGCCCAGCGGGCGCGATGGGCGAAGGTGAAGGCTGCCCAGAAGAAGTCAGCGTAAGAGACGGTTGGTTCGGGATGGGCAAGTTCTCACCGACAAGGCAGCACGGCGAATGCGAAGAGATCACCAACCCGTCCACCGCCTACGGTCGTCGTCGGCGCAACTGGATCGACGCTCACGGCTCCGTTCCTGCTGGGCAAGTTGTCGATGCCTCGTGCGGCAACAAGCATTGCATCACGCTGAAGCACGCTTACCTGCGTCCGCGTGTCGAGCAGCCGGGCACCTACCGGAAGATCGCCGACCGCGTTCACAGGCTGAAGATCGGTCAGCACTTCGATGTTCGAGGCGTAGGCACCGACGAGCGGAGCCGCAACCGATTTCGTTCTGGCTTGTACGCGGCTGCTCGGCTGGATCGAGTCTCAGTGCGCGGGCAGCCGGACGGGAGCGTGCGCGTCACGAAGGTCGGGGAATGGTCTAGCGTGTAAGACGCCTATGTTCGACTATGGTTGAACTCTGGCTGTCCAACCGAAAAAAGGCTCGATAAGACCACATCAAGCAAGAGTCATGCCAAACAACTCAAGCTCAAGAAATCACAGTGGTAATGGAATTTTCGCAACCAAGAAGAAGCGATTTTGAGTCCGCTGCGTCTGCCAGTTCCGCCATCCCGGCCAACCTTGCGTTTGATTTTCCAGTCTAGTTTACGCAGTCGGTTTTGTCATCCGCACCATTTTCGGGCTTGTCACTCCAGCCTCGAGCATCGGATTGAAAAGAGCCTCATATCCGAGGCCAGCACGCCGAAACAATCTCCGCTAAAATAATTTGTCTTGAATAGTGCTTACATGAATCGCTTGGTTGACGCTGGCAAAGCCACTTTTGCGAAAAGTATCAGCCGACGCGACTTCGTGCGGGCAGCAATCGCAGCCGGCGGTTTGGCCTCAAGCTCGCAACACGATGGGGCTGCTGCGCGTAAGTGCGATACCTAGCCTCGAAGTCGGGCAGCTTCAAATGAGATCTCTAAAGATCTGATCACCTCAAACATCGACTTTTTCATTCGCAATCATTTTGCTACGCCGAAGATCAACAGTGATGCGTGGAGCCTCGAAATCGGCGGCATAGTTTCCAAGCCGCTCAGGTTGTCATATTCCGACCTGCTGCTGACGTCCTCCGTCCGTCACGCGTGCACTTTGGAGTGTGCGGGGAACCGGTCGGGCGGCGGTGGTGTGGGTACAGCCGTGTGGTCGGGACTACCTTTGGCAGAATTGCTTAAGCAAGCGGGACTCCGGCCGGGCGCAACCACGGTGGTTTTCCATGGTGCGGATTCCGGCGATGGCGAGGGTGTTCCGCCGGGCACTCACTTTGCCCGCGCCATTCCGCTGGAGAAGGCGATGGATCCCTCCAGCCTGCTGGCGTACGAGATGAACGGCGAGCCATTACCGGCGGATCACGGATTTCCCCTTGCGCGCGGTGATTCCGGGCTGGTACGGAATGGACTCGGTAAAGTGGCTGACCCGCATCGAAATTTCGGACCAGCCCTTCAAAGGATACTTTCAGCAGGAAGAGTACGTGTCCGTTAAGGCGAATGGCGAAAGGCGGCCGATCACGCGCATGCTCGTTAACTCCAAAATCCTTCGCCCGTCCGAAGGAGAGGATATCCACGGCAAGACATACCGCGTAGAGGGTGAGGCCTGGGCTGGAGAAGGTAGCATCGCCAAAGTTGAGTTGCGGGTCCACCCGAGTGCGCCTTGGCAACAAGCAGTGCTTTCGGCTGCAGCTGTGACCATGGTGTGGACGCCCTGGAGCTATGAGTGGCAAATCGTCCGACCGGGGCAGTACACGCTGGAGGTTCGCGCAACCGACAGTGATGGCCATACTCAACCGGATGTCCGCGACCCTGATCGAAAAGATGCTTACGAGCTCAATACTCCTCATCGAATCAGTGTCAGCGTTCGGTCGTAACGACGGAGGATTCGATTCGCTTTGCCAGAGTCTTGTGCCGAGGATATCAATGAAGCAGGTCTTCTTACTGGTTTTTAGTCTCTCCTTCCTCTGCACCTCGATGTTGGTGAAACCGTCAGCCGCCCAGTCACCAAGTCTTTCAGACCTTTCCTCCCAAGGACGAGCCGCGCTCAGAGATCAGCAATTCGATCGGGCAGAAAAAGTCTATGAGCAGGTAGTCAAACTGGATCCTAGATCGGCGGAAGCCCATTCTAATCTTGGGTTGGCGCTCTATATGCAAGCTAGCTATCCGCGAGCGATCAGCGAGCTGCGGAAGGCGCTTGAACTTAATCCTAACCTCGATCACGCCCAGGTCCTGTTGGGCTTGAGTTACTTCAATGCCGGCGAAGTCGAGCGAGCGATTCCGTTGCTCGAAAAAGCCTACGAAACCAAGAAAGACGATCCGGTGGTGGTTGCTCATCTGGGGCTCGCCTATTTGAGGCAGGAGAAGGACGACAAGGCTCTCGCGATGCTCAGCCGCTGGGCTGAACTTGAACCGAATAGTCAAGATGCCCTGTACTTTAAAGGAAAGGCATCTCTATATGTGGCGTCGAATTCATTTGTGCAGTTGACCAAAGTCGCGCCAGACTCGTACCGCATGTTTCAACTGAGGGCTGAAATGCTTCGGCAGCAAGGCATGACTCCGGCGGCGATTACTGAGTACAAAAAGGCCATTGCGCAGAAGCCGGATGCCGCCGGACTCCACTACGCTCTCGGATTAGTTTATCGGGAAGCTGGGCGGCTTGATGAAGCGCTTTCGGAGTTCAATGAGGAGCTGAAGATTTCGCCTAGCGATGCCATGACGGACTTTCTTATTGGTGACGTCTACCGGCAGCAGAACAAATTGGACAGCGCTCAACAATACTTGTCTCAGGCATTGGATCTACAACCCGGACTCGCCGACGCCCAGCTAGACCTGGCCAAAATTTATCACGCCCAAGGGAAGGCCGACGACGCATTGAAGCTCCTCCAGACGGTCGTAGCCGCGAATCCGGACGCGCAAGAAGCGCACTACGTGCTCTTCAGCCTATATAAGGAGCGGGGGCAAATGGAGGAGGCGCGAAAAGAATTGCAAACCTTCGAGGCGCTCAAGCGCAAGGCGGCTGACCAGGAAGAGAAGCGCATGCGGTTGGATTCCATTAATTGAGTCGAGCTTCTCCTTTCCAGCAGATCCCTGCCTCCCTCATGAAAGTTGGCTTGACAAATGGAGGCTTCGCCGATATCGTTTCTAAGCGCTTATTGCAAATGAGGATTTGCGCTCTTTTGAGGCTCAATAAGATCACTTCGCGAGGTACCCGCAGCGATGTCTGCTACACCTGTTCTCGCCGCTACGCTGGTCCAACCTGGCAAGTACGAACTGCGTGAGTACCCGCTGCCGCAGCCGGCACCCGGCTGTGCCCTTGTGAAGATGGAACTCTCGGGAATCTGCGGCACCGACAAACACACTTACCAAGGCTTCACCACCCAATACGCGGGCACGGGAGACGGGAAGCAGATTCGCTTCCCGATCATTCAGGGCCACGAAAACGTGGGAACAGTTGCGGCCATCGGAGGCAATGGCCAATACGCCGACTTCGAAGGCATTCCGCTCCAGCTCGGTGACCGGGTCGTGGTTGGGGCGAACGTCTCGTGCGGAGAATGCTATTACTGCCGGCACGACTTCCCTTATTACTTTTGCCAGAACATGACAGACTACGGCAACAACTTGTGTGCCGCCGATCCCCCGTATCTTTTTGGCGGCTGGTCCCAGTACATCTACATCGTCCCAAGAAGCTTTTTGGTGCGGGTCCCGGACGATCTGCCATCCGAAGTTGCAGTTCTTACCGAGGTGATGGCGGTGACTGTGGGTCTTGATCGCGCCAAGCAGATGTCAGCCTTCCCCAGCGAGGCCTTCCTTTTCGATGATACCGTTGTGGTTCTTGGGGTCGGACCGCTTGGCATGTGTTTCTTGATGAAGGCTCGCATGCTCGGGGCCGGAAACATTGTTGCTGTCGACCTGTCCGATTATCGCCTGCAGTTTGCCAAGCGGCTAGGAGCCGACCATGTGCTCAACGTTTCCCAGACTACCCTCGCTGACAGACTGGAATTTGTTCGCCACCTGACGCATGGACGCGGCGCTGATCTGGTAATCGAAACTGCGGGCGTGCCTCAAGCCGTGCCCGAAGCGCTCGAAATGTTGAGATTGGGAGGGCTGCTGGTCGAGGCCGGCAACTTCTCCGATCTGGGTGAAGTCGCCATAAGCCCGCATCGGCATCTGTGTTCAAAGAGTGTGCGGGTTCTCGGTGTCGGTGGAGAAGAGCCGGCCAGCTATGGGCCCAGCATGCGCCAGATGGCTCGTTATATGCGCACCTATCCGCTCCGGGAATTTGTTTCACACCGCTATCCACTGCGTGACGTTGAAGCTGCAGTTCACAAATCAATCGCGCCGGATTCCATGAAGGTTGCAATCGCGCCCTGGGCCTGACGCCGAATTCCACCCGACTTTAACGCAGTTCACAATCACGTCTCGCGAAGGAGAATTTTCCGATGGGAAAACTGGCGATTACAGGCGGTGAGCCGAGCCGAAAAAAGCGCTTTGACGCTTGGCCAATGTACACCGAAAGCGAGCGACACGCGCTCGAGGATGTCTTGGTCAATCATAACTGGGGCGGACAGCCATTTCCCGGCAAGCACGCGGACGCGTTTGGCAAGAAGTTTGCCGAGTTCCACACCGCCAAGTACGGTCAGTGCGTGAACACGGGAACGGTGGCGATCCAGGCTGCCCTTAAGGCCATCGATATCCGCCCGGGCGATGAGGTAATTGTCCCCGCCTACACCTGGGAAGGAACGGTGGGGCCTGTGCTGTTGGTAAATGCCGTTCCAGTTTTTGTCGACATCGACCCGGAAACCTATTGCCTGGACGCCAAGCTGATCGAACAGGCCATCACCCCCAGGACGCGTGCCATTCTTCCCGTCCATTTGGGAATGAGATTTGCCGACCTCGACGTGATCATGCCGCTCGCTGCCAAACACAAACTGAAAGTTATTGAAGACTGCGCGCACGCCCATGGCGGCATGTGGCGTGACAAGGGCGCGGGTTCGATTGGAGACCTGGGCGCTTTCAGTTTTCAATCAAGCAAGTTAATTACCGCTGGCGAGGGTGGAGCGGTAATCACTAACAATCTTGAGTACATTGAGCGGGTTCAGACTTACATCAATGCCGGGCGGGCGAGCGTAACTGACAAGTTCCACCACCGCATAATCGGGTTCAACTATCGGCTGGGCGAATTCCAGGCGGCAGTATTGGGTGCGCAGCTCGAGCGCCTTCCCGAGCAGGCACAGGTCCGCCAAACCAATATGGCATACTTTGAGTCGCGCCTTCGCAACACTCGCGGACTGGGATTGTTGAAGCCGGAACCGCGCATCACACGATTGGCCCCCTACGGATATGTGCTCAAATATTTTGCCGAACAAATGAAAGAAATTCCGCGCGCCGCCTTCGTCGCGGCACTCCAGTTGGAGGGCATACCGTGCGATGGTCTTTTCTACGAGCCAGTCTACAGAAGCTCGCTGTTCCCGCTGAATCCCGGTGACTTTCCAGCTTTGAGCTGGGGACGGCCTGCACCGCTCGATCTGCGAAAGATGTACAAGTGCCCGGTTTCGGAGCGTGCCGCGTATCACGAAGCAATCTGGTTCTCGCATCACCTGTTCCTTGGTGGGAAGGAAAACGTCGATAGCATTGCGGACGCTATGTTCAAGGTTCTCGAGAATATTGAAGAACTTCGAGGACTGGAACACCGCGCCATTAAGGCGCAGGGCCAGAGCCGTGCTGACCGAGAAAGCTAAACAGAGGAACGCTGAAGTCCAAACAAACTTGCAACTATGCCAGCGAGGAAACGAATCGGGTTCGCGGTCGTGGGACTGGGAAGCATTTCGCAAGTCGCGGTGTTGCCCGCGTTTGCGCATAGCAAAAAAGCCGAGCTAGTCTCGGTCGTTAGTGGTCGCAAGGAAAAAGCCTGGAAGCTCGCTTTACAGTTCAACGCCAGTCAAGCGTTCACCTACGGCGAATATGCTGAATGCCTGGAGAACCCTCATGTTGAGGCCGTCTACATCGCGACCCCGCCTGGAGAGCACGAGAAGTACGCGGTTCAGGCGGCAAAGGCGGGCAAGCATGTGATTAGTGAGAAACCTCTGGCGGCTACCGTCCAGCAGGCTCGAAACATGGTCGAGGCCTGTCGGCGCGCCAAGGTCTTGTTCATGACCGCTTATCGAAAGTATTTTGAGCCCAGCACAGTCTTGCTCAAGAAAATGATCTCAACCGGCGACCTGGGCCGGATCGACATTGTCCACACGCTGTTCACAGAGTTACGCCCATTCGGTGACAACTCGCCGTCGTGGCTTTTTTCCCGCAAGTTATGTGGCGGCGGCCCGCTAACTGATCTCGGAGTCTATTGTGTGAATACCTGCCGGTGGTTAGTTGGCGAAGAACCTGTCGCCGCGAGCGCCGTAACCTGGGTTCGTGATGGAAGGCGGTACAAAGAAGTCGAAGAGGGTGTCGCGTTCCGTCTGGACTTTCCCAGCGGCATGATCCTGCAAGGAACGGCAGCTTACAGCGCAGCTTTTTCTTCTTTCATTCACGTCCACGGTGAAAAGGGCTGGGCGGCGTTGTCTCCAGCATTTGCTTTTGAAGAAGAGCGGAGACTCAACGGAAAAATTGGAGGGCACTGGTTGCAGAAGACCTTCAAGCCCATTGACGAATTTGCTCTGGAGTTGGATTACTTTGCGACCTGCATCAAAAAAGGCCACAAACCGGAACCTGACGGCGAACAGGGATTGCGGGACATCATTATCATCGACGCCATTTATCGAGCCGCGAGAAAAGGCGGTTCGGTAAGAATCAAGTACTAATCGGAAGAGGACCCGGACAAGTATGGCGAAGTTGGGCATGGGAGTTGTCGGGGTTGGCACGATGGGCAAGCAGCATGCCCAGAATATCCGTCGCTTGATCCCGGATGCGGAGCTGATAGCAGTGGCCGATGCCGATTTGAAGCGCGCTGAACAGGTCGCCAGCGAGCTTGAAATCGAGCATTTCTACGACAGCATCGAAGCGTTAGTCGAACGCAAGGACATCCAGGCGGTCGTGGTCGTCACTCCGGCGAAATTCCACGGCGACGCAATGCGGGTGTGCGCTCAGGCGCGCAAGGACATCTTCTGCGAGAAGCCGTTCACGCTGACGGTTGAGGAAGCCGACGAGATGCTCGACATCACCGCGAAAGCGGGAGTGCGGGTACAGGTCGGACATGTGCGCCGCTACGACCCTCCCAACGTGAAAGCAAAGAAACGAATCGAGGCAGGTGAGATCGGTGACCCCGTAATCTTCAAATCGCTGGCGCGCGACCCCGCGCCTCCGCCAGTCAGTTACATGGCCAGCGGGGTTAACGGCATGTTTTTTCAGGATTCGACCGTCCACGAATTTGACCTTGGCCGCTGGCTGATGAACGACGAGATTTCTGAGATCCACGCCTATGGCGCGATTCTCGTTTTTCCCGAAGCCGCGCAGTTCAACGATATCGACACGGCTCTGCTCAGCATGAAGTTCTCGCGAGGCACGCTCGGCGCTGTTGAGAACTACATGCAATCCGGCTACGGGTACGACATCCGCACCGAGATTGTCGGTTCCAAGGGCACCATTATTATGGGATACCTGCAGCAGACCGCCGAAGTGGTGCTGACGGCAGAGGGAGCCAAAGACCGATATAGTCGATCACTTTCTGGTTCGCTTCGCAGATGGTTATTTAAATGAAATGCGTGACTTCGTCCAAACCATTCTCGCCGACCGCGAGCCAAAAGTGGACGCGTTTGACGGCCGTCAGGCCGTTGCGGTAGCGGCGGCGGCAGAGCGCTCCTATCGCGAAGGGCGGGCAGTGGTGGTACAGAACCGAACCCGCAATTCTCGCCCTGTCTCCCGAGGAATGAAATGAGCCGAACTCTCATAGAATGGGGGATTGCGCCCGAAACGAGGGCGCTTTCGACAGCAGGAGCATGACTGACTTTCACGCTCGCAAGATGATTTGGATCAAAACGTTAGGCGCAAGAGTGCAGAGATGCTCCGCGGCTTTCCAACCGCAGTCCCCGAAAACAGGCTCGCAAAGTTGATGACATTAACGCGATTGTTCAGGTTATCCGCCTGAATCAAGAAGGAAGCACTGCGCTGTTCCTTGCGGTAGACTTCCACACCCGTTGCACCGTCCAAAGAAAAGTTTGGACGGACGCGCCCTCTGGTTAGGTTCACGCGATCTAAGATCGCTTCACCATACTGGGCGAGCAGGAAACTTGGGTTTGCGCTGCCCGTATCTGCCGGCAATCCGCTGCCGTACTCCCCGCCGACGGCAAGCCACACGTGATGGGGCGCTTGGAAACGCACCCGGGCGCGCGCCGTATTCCGCTGATCTTGCGAAACCGCAAACTTTGTTGTGTCGATTAGCCCGCTCCCCGCATCACTACCGAGGAACAGCCCTCCGGTAATCGGTCCCTGCCCGATGCCAGATTGATTTGCATAGCTCAAATAGCCAGAGAAGCGGTCCCAGCGGGGGATCTCCAGCCGTAGCTCTTCACCCGCGATTCGTGCATTGGCAAAAGCGATTGGAAAACTGATGCCCGTGTCCAGCAGCACATCGTCATCAGCATAGTTGCGAAAATCACGACGGAACACATTGGCTTCGAGCCGCACTTTCCCGAAGAATGCCTTCGTGACGCCGGCTTCGTAGTAGTTTGCGTGTGCCGGCTGAACCGGCAATCGCACCACGATTGGATTTATCGAATCGAACTGAGGGGAGCTGGCAAGCAGCAGATTTTCTGCCGCCGGGGTCTGAAATACGCGGTCGTAGGACGCGTGCACCAAGAGGTTTAGCGATGGCACATAACGGGAAACTGCAATTCTAGGACTCCACGCCGACTCACGCACGACAAAACCGTAATGGTCAAAACGCAATCCTCCCGCCAGATTCCACTTGCCAAGATTTACCTGATCCTGCACATAGGCAGAAGACTCCACGTCCCATTTATGGTCTGTAAAGTCAAATTGCTTCTGTGTATCCGGATCGAATTGAGTCGGGTCAGTGATGGTGTAGTGCAGTCTTTCACGAACTGGGTCAAAGATGCCGTCGGCGCCCACTTTCCATTCATGCCTACCGTGATGTCCGGCGAGATCTCCACGTGCATAACCCTCACGGTAGCCACGGTCCTGCGAGACGACGACTGGCGTGGCCAGCGAATTGGAAGACAAGTTTGTAGTTGCATTCCGTACGCTGCCGGCGAAGCTCAGTAAGAGATCTGAAGAAACCGTATGCTGGAAGTAGATCTGCCCGCTGCTCTCCGTATTTGCGATGTCCTGCCGTTGCCCCGCTTCTTGTTGAACCATTTCGTTCGGAACCAGGAAGTGGGCGGCGTTCTGCGAAACGGTTATGCGCAAGCGGTCGCGATCCGAGAAATCGCGTTCATATGAAGCGGAGAACCCGTTTGCATTGGCTCGATTCGTGTAGTTTGCCAACACCGGCGGGTCGAGATAACGGTAGGTATGAAACCCGTCTGCGCTGATGGAGAAGCGGTTCTCGGCCTGCGAATAAGAGATGTCCGCGAAACCGCTCGCCGTTGAAAAACTCCCCCCTTCCGCAACCAATTGCCCGTGCAGCCCAGAAGGCACATCTTTTCCGGTCGTGACTTCAACGACGCCACCGAGCTTCCTTCCATACTCAGGAGGAAACGTCGCCGTCAACACCCGCATCGACTCGACATCATCCGGATCGAATGAAGGTGCGACCGCGGGCGAACGATTCTGCAGAAGCGGCAATCCGTCTACCACATATTGAACGTCGTATTCCGCACCTCGCGGGTGTAGCACGCCGTTTGCCTCATAAAGCCATCCCGGCAGGTCGTTAACGAGGTCGGATAGACCCCGTCCAGGCTGCGCGGCCATGTTCTCATTCAGCGTTTGCCGCCCTATCGAATACTGAGTTCCTGTCGTATACGGATCGACAAGCGTCACCGAATCACTGACCTCGACCTGCGTCGTCACCGGCGCCACGCCTAGCGTTACCGACAGGTGTACGGGCACCTCCGAGCGGATTTCGATCATGCTTGTCCACGGAGCAAATCCTCGTGCGCTTATACTCAGCCGGTAAACACCAAAAGGAAGGTCTTGCGCGATGTAGCGGCCATCTGCGGCTACTTGAAAGCTTCGGCGAAGCTGATTAACGTCGCAATCTAACTCGGCGTTAGGAGTTAGTGCGGCCCCCTGAGGGTCACGTACCTCAAGGTGCAGTTCACCCCGCACGCGCTGCGCATCCGCGCCCATCGCGGTTGCGAGAAGAAGTACAAAGAAGATCAGCTCGCGCCGAGTTTCCTTCCCGGTGGTCATTCCTTTGGGACGATTCGCTTCCCCTTGTGAGGAGTATTCTAGCTGCGAGCTTGCCTTCCACCCATTGCCCTGGCGATTCTCGGATTACCGTTGTAATTAGGCGTTTGCGCATCTTGGGCGAGGCCCACTGAGCTATTTGTGAGATAGCTCCTCATCGTTAGCCTTAGCCGGAGCCTTGGCCGGCGGCGAAAGCACGAACTGCTGGATGGCGCTGCGGCTGCGTTTGAGTTCGTCCTCGTGGAGACGGGCGAGCTCCTGATAGCGGGCAAGCTCCTGAGTGGCCAACTCCAGTTTGTTCATTTGTCGATAGACTTGGCCCAGCCGATAGTGTGCGACGTCTGACTTAGGATCGTCGCGGATCGCCTCCAGATATTGGTCGACAGCCTTTTGATTCTGTTTGCGTGCTGCATACAAGCTGCCCAATTCGAGATGTGCGGCGGCGAAATTCGGCCGTAGTCGGACTGCCTTCTCAAGAAAAGTTTGCGGCCGATCCAAAGCAGCCTTTTCTCCCTTGGCAAGTTCTGAATGGAAGAACGCCGCCCCATAACTGAATGCGAGCTCAGCGCTTTGCGGATGCTGCGGCCGCCAGACGACTCAGTCGCGGCAGTAGCGCTTCCCAGTCCTGGGGCGCCAGAAAGCTCAACACGGTATTCCAGGCCTGAAAGACGGCTAGGGAGCCGGGATCGATTTCGAGCGCCTTGGTGAAGGCGTCAGCCGCTTCCTTATACTCCCGCACGGCGTAGTGACTGTATGCCAGCCCCAAATACTGCCGTGAGGAATCAGGAAACTTCTGGGTGCCGACGCGATAGACATCGAGCGCTGGTCCAAAAGTAAAGTGCGCGAGATACTCCATACCCAGGTCGAAGTAGTACTGCTCGTTGGTAGGATCGAGTTCCACCGCGTGTTGATAGCTCTGAGCGGCCTCCACGTACTGCCCTGATTCTTCGTCCAGAGTGGCTAGCACATGGTAGAGTTCGGCCGAAGGCTGTCGCTCCAGCGTCCGCCGGATCAGATCCATCGCGACCGAAGATTTCCCAGCGCTAGAGTAAGCCTGCGCGAGATTAAGGATCGCAGCTTCGCTCGAGGGATCTTGGCGCACCGTCTCCTCGAATCTCGGAATCGCCTCTTCGTATAAGCCGTGCGACACAAGTAGAAGTCCGACTGCCAGATTTTGTTCCGGGGAGAGATGCTGAGGGGGCGAGGGAAGAACCCTCTGAGTTGGCGTACTTCCAGCAGAGAGAGTTGTGCGCACCAGAGCTAAATAGATTTCATAGGAATTGGGATTTAGGGCGAAGGCACGACGATAAGACTCTGAGGCAGCGACGGCCTCGTTGAGATCTTCGGCCACTACCCCAGCCAGCGAGTAGTACTTGACCGCGAGTTCAGAGTCCTGTGGCGCGGAGAGCTGATTCAGAACCTTTTTCGCTGCGGCAGCTTGTTTTGCTTCCCGCAGTGCAAGCGCCCACTCGTATCCCGCCTGAAAATCTCCGGTCCGAATGTTCCATGCTCTTTGGAGATAAGTTGCAGCCTCAGCATACTTGTTGAGCTTCACCAACGAGGTTCCAAGTCCGAGCAAGGCGGTAAAGTTTTCCGGCTCGTGCACTCGGGCTTCGCGGAAGGCAGTGGCGGCTTCTTCGTCGCGTCCGAGTTTAGAAAAGAGCACGCCAAGGTTGTTGTATCCCATAGCCGATCTCGGCGCGAGACGGGTCAGGGTTCGAAAGCTTTCCTCCGCTTCCTGATTGCGACCGAGTTCGCTGGCGGCGAGACCTTTGAGATTGTAAAGAGACGGATCACGAGCCCCGCCTCGATAGCTGCGTTGATCACCGCCAGTGCGTCAGCATTCTTACCGTTTCGAAGGAGATCGAGCGCCTGTGCGTAGGCTGCCTGAGCATCAACGGCCTGAGCAGAGGCGACATTCGGAACTTGGAAGGCGAGCGAAAAACAGGGCGACAACACGTAACTAGCCAAGGTGCGAGGATGCGGATCGAACGATAGGACAAGTTCAAAACAGTTCCTGTGACACGATTCCTTTGCCTTCCTGGATCACGACCAGCCGGTTGGTAGGCACATGCTCCAGTGTTTCTTCCGCACCACCCAACCACCGGATTTGTACGCGGGCATCTCTTGCTGCCCCCAAGCCAAAATGCAAGCGGAGATCGTTTTGCGAGCAGAAACTTCCGCCGCTTCGAACCTCCTGTACCTGGCGCCGGTTGTTCGCATCCACAACAACACGTGTTCCGATTGCGGCGCGGTTGGTTTTGGTTCCGAGTAACTTCACCAGCAGCCAGGAATTCGTCGGGGCCGATTGGTTGCGAAGCAAGGAAGGATAATCGTTCAGATTATTGACCACCAGACCGATGCGACCCGTATTAAAGATGTCACCAAAAGCCACACCACGACTGCAATGCGACTCGGCAAAAGCTGGACCGGCGCGGTCGGAGATATTCTCAAAACGATTGCCGTCGATATTGCGCATAAAAATCATTTTGCTGTCAGTCTTGGGCAGTTGGTGGTGCACGCCGGTTCCCGGCGGATAAATCGAACCGCTCACAATCATGATGTCAGGCCGGCCGTCATCATCGAAGTCTATAAAGCCGGTGCCCCATTTCACAGAGGTTGTTTCTCCTCCGAGACCTGCAGGAACGGTAACGTCGGTGAAGAAACCTTTACCTTCGTTGTGATAGAGGCTCGGCATCTCGTCGGAAAAATTCGTCTTGACGATGTCGAGCAACCCATCACCGTCATAGTCGACAGAGTCAGCACCCATTCCACCTTGCGTGCGGCCATTGGCATCGAAGGCTACACCGGCCAACATGCCGCTCTCGCGAAACGTCCCATTTCGGTTGTTCATGAAGAGCAGGCTTGGCGTCGAATCGTCGGCGACGTAAATATCGGGCCAACCATCGTTATCGTAGTCCCCGACGCATGGGCTGAACCCATAGGTGAGACCGGCCTTCTAATCCCGGCCGCATCGGATACGTCAGTAAAAGTGCCGTCCCCGTTGTTACGATAGAGGAAGTTTCTGGTACCTTTGAGTCCCGCGACGCCGTAGAGCACGGGAGACTTCTCGCCCACCAGACTCTGGGTTGCTCTCATAAAACTTCAGCCCGTATTCGTACTCGACGTAATTGCTGACAAAGAGATCGAGATGACCGTCGCGGTTATAGTCTACAAACGCAGCGCCGGTGTTCCAGTGATCTTCGGGCTGCAGCAGACCAGATTCGTGAGTAGCGTCGGTAAACGTTCCGTTGCCATTGTTGTGATAAAGCACATTCTTTCCGATAGTAAGTCACGAAAAGATCCAGGTTACCGTCGTTGTCGTAGTCGCCGACGCACACGCCCTGTCCCCAGCCGTGCCGCACCAGTCCTGCCTTCTCGGTTACATCGGTAAAGGTTCCGTTGCGGTTGTTGCGGTACAGGTGATTTGTGGGCTTCTTCGCCCTTGGGAAACTCCTTCAGTCCCCAGCCATTGACCACGAAAATATCGAGCCAGCCGTCATTGTCGTAATCGAACAGCGCGATTCCTCCGCCCGTCGTTGAAAGCAGAAAGTCTTTACTCTCGTGACCGACGAGGACCGTCTTTGCCAGAAGTCCCGCCTGCTTGGCGACATCAACGTAGTGTGGGAAATAGACTGGCGGGACGCCGGACGAAAAGCCTTCGGCCGGAAATGGACGCAGGAGACAGCCTGCCGCTGCTGTGGCCATACCCTGAAGCCACCGTCTTCGGTTCATCATGGCAATTCTAATGCGGGAGTTAGAACACGGAAAGACTCGACGTTCAGGTCTTCTTTCTCTTCAGACCCCTAGCCGGCGAAGGTATTCTCTTCCAGCGATGGCATTCGCCAGGGGAGCGTCGGCCCCAACTCCGCCCTGCAGCACGTCGGCTTCGACGACCACCCAGCCGTCGTAGTGGCCGTTTTGCAAAAGTGATATTACCCGGGGAAAATCGACGCTTCCCTTGCCGAGCGGCGCGAAGATTCCGTGCTTGACCGCGGCATGGAAGTTCATCTTTGCACGACGGGCTTCGTTTGCCTTGGCTTCGTACACGTCCTTCAAGTGAACGCACCAAACGCGCGACACTTGCCTCTCCAGGAAGGCAACCGCATCGCCGCCGCCATAAATGTAGTGCCCGGTATCGAGGCACAGACCCAACTCATTCGCCGGGAACAGCGAGAACAGCCGATCGACTTCTTCAGGAGTCTCCACGTGGCTGCCGGCATGATGGTGAAACGCTACCCTTAGGCCGACTGCCTTGCATACCGCGATTACTTCGCGAATCGCTTTCGCCGCAGCCTTCCATTCCGCCTCGCTCCAGGAGATCTGATTGGCATCGTTGCGCCGGCCCGCCGTGGCATTCCGCGCGGGCGTGATTTTGTCGGAAAGAACCAGAAGTTTTGCGCCGGCCTCACTGATCAGCTTTGCGGAGCGGGAAACTTCGGCCAAGCCGCCTTCGTGGGCAGATGGGTTGCCGAGCTCTATGTCGATGAACGCCGAGCAAAGTGTTAGCGAGCGCTTCTGCGAGTTCACTGCGAAGCACGGCCGGCTGGGTAGGGAGAAATCCGTAAGGACCAAGCTCGGTGCCGGAGTATCCTGCCTTCGCGATCTCATCCAGCACCCGACCATAGGGATAGTCAGCGGGAAGCTCAACGTGCTCCATGATTCCCCAGTTGATCGGCGCGCTGGCTGCGCGAATGGACATCCCTTATGACCCTCTTATCCAAAGAGGGCACTCAAGTCCCCTTGGAGAAAATTCTCCCCTATCGCGTTGACTCGGCCCGATAGCTTTAGAACTGAAGCTTGAGACCGAACTGGATCTGCCGCCAACTTTCTGGCAGCACCGAGGTGATTGCCGCACCTCCGGCACTATTAACAATTCCAGCTCCACTGCTTCCTCCGCCTGATCCAAGGTTCGGAAGCTGGAAGTTAGGGTGGTTGAAGAGGTTGAAGAACTCGGCTCTGAAAACCAGTCCGAATCTCTCGCCCAGCTGGAACGTCTTGTAGGTCGAAAAATCAAAGTTCACCAGGTCGGGACCGCGCAATCCTGGCGCGTCCCGCGTCCCCGAACATGCGCGCAGCCTGCGTTAGTCCCGTCGTCGGGTCGACAGCATGCGGGGGAAGCACGAAAGCAGCCTGATTGAACCAGCAATTGAGAGTCTGATGGCCAGGATTACAGCCCTTCACCGCCAACCGCCTGCTGGCCCGCGATGTTAAAGGAAAAATCTTGAGGGTTGTGAATGATGTCCGGGCGCACGGCACCGCTGACGGCCCCGGTGTTGGTAACGTCGCCACTGAGGATAGCATCGAAGGCCTCTCCGCTGCGCGCCGTGGTTACGCCAGCCACCTGCCAACCTCCAAGAACGGCCTGCGCTACAGCGTTGGCAGAGCCACCAAAATGTTTTCCCTTGCCATAAGGCAATTCGTAGACGTAGCTCACACTCAGCCGATGACGGAAGTCTGGGGTAACCGGACCCCTTTCCGCAGCAATGTTGTGGGCGTTTTGGATGTCACACTGGTTCACATTGCCGTCTGCGGTCCCCAGTGATTTCGCGAAGGTGTAAGCGGCCAGAACATTGAAGCCACCCGAAAAACGATGCTCAACCGAGGTCTGCAGTGCGTGGTAGGACATGCTCAGCCGCGCGACGTCAAGCGGCAGGACAATATTCAGGCAGGGCCGAGTGGCGAAATAGGGCCGCCCCTGGTTGAACCCACAGGGGCCTGTCCCAGAGAAATTCGAGTCCAAGGGCAGCAAAGGCTGATTAAGGTTCGACGATTCGTGGTCAAACAGGTTTGAACTTCGGGTGCCCACGTACCCGGCCCGGAACACCCAGTTTTGACCGAATTGCTGTTCAACCGTCAAGTTCCACTCGTATATCCGCGGAATCCTCCGAACAGGTCGAAGGTTGACCCGATCGTCCCGGTGGTCCGTACCGTCCCCGTGGGGCGGTTGGGATCAACTGGGGTGAATGTCGCCGGGAAAGCCGCAGCAATTGATTGGTAGGGCTAGGAATCGCTGAACTGGAGTAGTTGAAGGACAGAACCGCCAGAGCGGGCGGATTCAAACCCAGATCGTCGAAAATGTTGCCTTCTGGAGCATAAAAAATCCCACCTCCGCTGCGGATGACGGTTTTGGGACGCACAGTCCAGGCAAAGCCCACGCGCGGCGCCCAGTCTTTCTTGTCGAATCCGACTCCGCCATGAGACGACGTGTTGACGGTGAGAGTTCGCAGATCAAAGTTGCCGACGGTGGGCCCACCGGCCGGCGAGCTGATCTCATACCTCAAGCCCAACATTCAGGGTCAGATTCGGGGTCACGCGGATGTCGTCTTGCACGAACTCCGACAAGTCCCAGTAGCGCGTGGGGTCGACGATTCCGAAAAGGTGGTCCTGCAGCGTAGAGCTCGGAATACCGAGCAAAGTGTCGGCCAGCCCGTTACCTATGCTTGCAAGTGTATACTGGCCGTTGAATTCAAGCCAGCCGGAGGGTGCCGTCTGCTGGAAAAAGTTCCGTTGCTGGCGCCGGAAATCCGCGCCGAACTTCAGTGAATGCTTTCCGTGCGTCCAGCTCAGGGTGTCAGCCAGCTGGTACACGTTCTCCGACAATTGTTTCCGGCACCCAAAGCGAATCCCCGAGCTGCTGGTAACCGCTGATGCTGATCTTGGTCAAGCCGGAAGAATTGCCGCCATGGTTGGCGTTGGGAATGCCCACCTTATTCCCGGCATTCGATGCCGAAATCGAGGGGCAGAGTGGCGTCGCTTGAACCGGATGAATCCCGCCCGCAGGTCATTGAGCAAACCGGGATTGAAGATATGACTCCAGTCCCCGGCCAAACTTTGCACCCTGTCATCCAGAGTGCTGGACGTGCCGGAACCGGTTCCTCCCGTCACATTGGGAAAGTTCGAGGGATTCGTTGCCTTGGGGGTGGCAATCGCATAGTGGGCAAAAAAACGGTCATTGGGCGTGATGTTGTAGTCGAACCGGGTTTCGAAGGCGGTCTCATCGAACTTGTACTTTCCGTTGAAAATGAAGTTGTTAGTGAGCCCCGCCCCGGGAATGTTCGGAAGGGGAAATAGATTGACGATATTCTGTCCCACGCTGTTGATGTCGCGCCTTGCGGGATGGTGTTACCGAAGAAGGTTGCCTGGGACGAAAGGGTTAGGAATGTTTACGTTCGGCCCAAATCGCTGAAATTTCCCTAGTGCATCAGCTGGGTCGGAACGGTGCTGATGAAGGGTTGCTCCTCCCGAATGTCGGACCGCTGGATCGAACCGAAGATGAACATCTTGTCTTTTATGATCGGGCCGCCCAACTGGCCGCCGTACTGGTTCCTTTGGAAGCCCAACTGACTGGTTGCGAAAAAGTTACGCGCGTCCAGTTTGTTATTGCGGAGAAATTCCCACGCTGAGCCGTGAAGCTGGTTGGTCCCAGAACGAAGCACGATGTTGACCATGGCGCCGCCGCGGCCGAATTCGGCGTTCATGGAGTTTTCTTCTACTCGAAACTCCTGGATGGAATCGGGCGGTGGCTGGATCACCACGGTGCCATTGCCGAATTCGTTATTGTCCAGTCCGTCGAGAAGGAAGTTATTGTCGAATATCCGAAGGCCGTTGACCGACAAGGCAATCCCCGGCCGGTTATTGTCGGTGGATCCCGCTCCCGCGCTGGTTCCCGTGGCTCCCTCGTTCGCCCCGGGCCAAGGAAGGCGAGCTTGAAGAAATTCCTGCCGTTCAAGGGCAGGTCAACAATGCGTTTTTCGGTTTCAATTGTTCCCAAGGCGGAGGTTTCGGTCTGAAGCAAGGGAGGGGCACCGGTTACTTCCACGGTTTGAGTCACGACTCCGACCTTCAGGGCAACGTCCACCCTAACGACTTGCCCGATGCCAACATCAACGTTGGATTGAACGGAGCGCTGAAACCCCTGTTTCTGAAAGCTGACCGTGTACGTGCCAATCTTCAAATTCGTGGCAACGTATTCTCCGGCAGCGTCGGTGTTGACGGTGGTCGACGTCGACGTATCGACCTGGGTAACCGTCACCGCAACGTCAGGCAGGGTCGAACCCGAAGAGTCCGTAACCACGCCGGCAATTCGGCCGGTTGTTACCTGAGCCAGAGCACTCTGGGTCGAACAGATCAGCGATAGCGCGCAGAAGAGCAGACTCGCCCTGAAACACGTATGTCTCGTCATGACTCTCGCTCCCCCTCGAAGCATGCAAGCGTGGCCCCAGCACAATCAAAACGAACAGTGTTATGAAATAAGCGCTTATTCTTAGTCCCGGCAATGACGACTGTCAAGCTTTTTTTGCTGCAAAAATGGCTTGATATACCAAATCAGAAATACCGATGGCGGTTAGCGTGCTGGCCTCTCTTTCGCGCCCGGCCGCCTCGCTCCCGACCCTCAGTCGGCATTCGGATCGATGGCAATGGTGCGGTTTTCACTGCGCCGAGCGATAGATGGCCTGAACCGTGGCAATGTCGCGCAATCCCTCCATCCCATCAGGTTCCGGATCGCGGCCGAGGCGAATGCAGTCCGCGAAGCCATCGAGTTCCAAAACGAACTCATCGATCACTTTGAATTTTTGTTCGAACCATCGACCCTGAATCTTGCCAAACAGACGACGCTCCTCCTCGAAGGCAAACGCGGGGTTCAACGCAGCCCAACCCTTCTCGCCGTGGACCTGGACGAAGGAAGCAGCCACGGCGCTGTAACTTGAGGTGCCTTGGCAAACCAGACCGCCGGGATGCGTGACCCGAAAGGCGATGTTATCTTCGACCTCGCTGAAGCGTTTCGGGTCATCGGTCCAGGCATGGGCCGTGGCCTCCATCGGATTGCTGCCCGCCAGCCAGCGCATGGTGTTGACACAATAGATGCCAAGATCCATCAGCGAACCACCTCCGGCCAGCTTGCGGTTCAGTTGCCAGGCCCGGGCCTTATTGGGATCGACGGTTTCGGTGTAGGTCGAGAATATGTGCTTGAGACGACCCAGTTTGCCGCTGGTGACCAGTCTCTTCAGCGCCTTACTGCCGGGCTCAAAGTACTTGCGATAAGCAATCATCAAGCGGACGCGGTTTTGCTTGCAGGCTTCCACCATGCGGCGGCAATCTCCTACTGTATTGGCCATCGGCTTTTCGCATAGCACATGTTTGCCTGCCGCCGCGGCGCGAATCGTCTGCTCGGCATGCGCGCCGTTTACCGAAGCGATGAACACCGCATCGACGTCAGGCTGCGCCAGACATTCGTCGTAGTTTTCGTAGGCATAACACTGTTTCACCCCAAACTTCTTGCCTAGTTGCTCAGCCCTTCCCCGATCGTGGCTAACTAGAGCCACCAGTTTGGACTTTTTGCTGTGCCGGAAGGCGGGCAGAACGGCAATCTCAGAGATGCTGCCCAGGCCTACTACCGCATATCCAATACGTTTGGTAATCGCCACGCGATCAGTCCTTTCTAAGAATTGGGAGCTAGTCTCAAGATGTCTGGGTCACGACTGAGATGCACGCGAAGCAATGCGTGTGACTTCCTGCCAGCTTCCTGTCTCGCACGTGCGCTCGATCGCCCCCAGAACCTCAGCCACGCGCAACGCCTCGGTAAAGCCTGGTTCTCCTTGACGCCGTTCCGCGACCGATTTGAGAAAGTGGTGCGCTTCAATGGTTTTGAGGTCTTCGTAACCAAGACCGACGCCCGCGCCGGGGTTGAATCGCACATGATCGGGATGTGCCGGGCCGCTTACCACGCGGGTATATCCGTCATGGGATCCATTTCCGTCAAGGCAGAAGACCTTCAGTTCGTTCATGCGTTCGAAATCCCAGCTCAGTGCACCCTCGGTGCCCTCGATCTCAAAGGCAAACTGGCATTTGTGTCCCTGGATCACGCGACAGACTTCGATGTTGCCTTGAACTCCATTGGCGAATTGCAGTAAGGCGCTGGCGTAGTCTTCATTGGTGACATCGCCCAGCGGGCCGCCACCACCGACCGTGAAGTGAGTGCCGACGCCCGGCATGGCCAAAGGTCGGCGGGGAAAAAACGTTTCCCGATTGCCAACCACTCGCTTTACGGGCCCGGCCAGCATCAGACCCATGTCAACCACGTGTGACATTAGGTCGCCCAGGACGCCCATGCCCGATAACTCCCGTTGAAAGCGCCAAGAAAGAACTCCTTGTGGATTGGACGCATACCCGGCGAAGAAACGACCGCGAAAGTGAGTCAATCTGCCCAACCGCCCTTCGCCGATCAGCTGCCGCGCGTGCTGCACCAACGGAGACCATCGGTAGTTGTATCCGACGAACGTAAGGACGCCAGCCTGTCGGGCCAAACGCTCAATCTCAGCCGTCTCTTGCGAATTCTTTCCCACCGGTTTTTCGCAAAAGATGTGCTTGCCGGACGCGGCCGCTGCGCGCACGACTTCAAGATGCATGTGGTTAGGCGTAGCTACATTTACGACCTGAACGTTAGGGTTAGCGATTACCTCTTGCCAGCGGGTGGTGTACCGCTCGAAGCCGAATCGTTCCTGAGCCTCTTTGGCACGCGTTTCAACGTCGTCGGCGCAAATAATCAATCGGGGCCGAATACCACTGTCGTGGAAACGATCGGCCGCCTGGAGGTAAGCACGGCTATGTACCGTTCCCATCCAGCCCATCCCGATGACCCCGACCCCGATAATTTGCGCCATTCCGGCCTCCTCGCCAACGACCGCGATTGATCAGCACCGTTATCTCAGGACACATCGGGGTTGGGCAGCAGAAAGTCACGCACCAGACCATCCAGGTCATGGCACGCTGTGATGAACTGGCGAAGGGTTCGGCGAGTAGGCGGGAATGAATCGAATTCTTCGACCGACAGCCCTCCGTCATCGTAGGCTCGACGAAAATCGACGAACTTCCGGGATAACTCCTCCACAATTTTCGGCTCCACCGGTTTGTCGATACGCGGTCGGACCTCGACGTCGCTCGCATTCAGACGAACCTGCCAGGAATAAGGCGGCGAAATGACAACGTCGCCACCGATGAATTCACTCCAGTGCATGTGGTTACGGAATGCCGCCGAGAGCAAACGGATTCTGTAGCCACGCTCGCGGAAGATCTGGTAGGTCTTTTTGAATACGGCCACGCCAGCCCATTCCAGGTAACCCGGATCGATGGTGATGTTGTCTCTCTCCGCGACGACTTTGAGCCAATCATCGAGACGACCAACCATGATGGTGCACACAGGCCCCATGGTCGCGATTTCCTTGCCTTCACGTTCTCGCCGTGTAAGGCCGCGCTCTACGGCTTCGGCCACGGCGATACATTGAGGCAGCGTAAAGCAAACCGTGGCATTGATGCTGATCCCGCGATACGTAGCTTCCTCAATCGCAGGAACGCCAGCCCGTGTTACCGGGATCTTGACGATCATGTTGGGCGCGAGTCGGGCGAATTCCTCAGCCTGACTTACGATGGCTTGCGGATCGCGAAAAAGCCGCGGATCGGTCTGGATCGAGAGCCTTCCATTACGGCCGCGCTCCCTATCGAAGACAGGTTTCAGTAGATTGGCAGCCTTCACCGAGACTTCACGCACCAGTTGCCATGCGATCTGGTCCTCGGTAGCGGGAGGCCGTTCTTCGATCAGGCTACGAATACGTTCCTTCCAGAAGGACATCTCTTTTTTCAGAACCCCGAGCACGATCACCGGATTGCATGTCGCCCCCACCGCGCCATGTTCGATCGAATAAGTGAGTTCCTGGATGGAAGCCGAATCGTTCCACAGACAGGTGGCGGTCGATTGCGTCATTTCGTGCAAAGGACTCTTATAGGTCGCGGCTGTTACTGCGGTCATCATTCCTCCAACATTTCTCGAGCTCGCCCTAAGCGGTCAGCGCGTCGGCCTGGCCGACGCTGCACGGTTTGGACTGTAGATGAGAACTCTCAGCCGCCACCGCGATCTCCAGGGCGCGCAAGCCATCTTCGCCCGAAACTCGAGGCGGGCGGTCGTCCACTATGGTCTGCACAAAATCTCTGACCTCGGCAACATAGGCGTCGGCGAATCTGGTGAGGAAGTGATCGGCGAGGGGTTGAACGCCGCCACGCGTGGTCAGAAAAGTTGTCAGTGTTTGTTGCGTGCTTCCCACCAGTATCGAACCCTTGGATCCAACAATCTCGGTACGAATGTCATAACCGTAGACTGCCTGTACGTAAGACTCGATGTTGCCGATCGCACCGTGCTGGTATTTCAGGTTGACAACACTCGCGACCACGTCCCCATATTTTGCGACTTCTGGGCGAATCGCTACGGTCGTGTAAGCCTGCACCTCGACCACTTCATCTCGCATGAGCCAACGCGCCAGATCAAAATCGTGAATCGTGTTGTTGTAAAGCAACATGCCATTCAGTTTGGACTGATAAGCCGCGATCGGCGGCGCGTCTTTATCGCGGCCGATGGACTTGAAAATAACTGGCTCCCCGATTTCACCAGCCTCGATCCGCCTCATTGCCGCCGCGTACCCAGCGTCATAGCGACGCATGAAACCGACCTGCAAGCGCACGCCGGCCTTCGCCACGGCTGCCAGCGCTGATCGGGCATCCGCCAGATTCGTCGCTAGTGGCTTTTCACAAAGGATGTCTTTTCCCGCTGCGGCCGCCGTGCGAACCGCCTGAGCATGAAATTTGTCGGGGGAAGCGATCAGGACACAGTCTACCTCTTTACGCTCGAGCATCTCTTCTAAGCTACCGAAAGAGTGCTCGATTTCTAGTTCCGCAGCCAGTTGCTGGGCTCGGGTCGGCAACGACATCAGCCACGGCAATCAGGCGGGCCTGTGGGACCATGCGACGGATGTTCTCCGCGTGACGCTTGCCCATTTCTCCCACGCCGAGTACGCCAATGCCCAACTTGCGCATACTAAGTTCGCTCCCGAAAATCTTAGCGCTTTGACAGACAGCGGTAAAGGTGGAATGCTCGACTTACGCGCAGGAAATCATACTGCAATTTGACTCGAAGTACCAGCCGAGGAAGAGAACCGCCAAACCGCTTAGAAAGAGTACTGAGTCGGTTCAACTGGGCGGTATGCGTCGAGGTGTTTGCATATAACCGGATCTTTTGGATAGCGGCCTCATCAGGCACACTTTTGACTTTTACGCCTACTTGGCCGTACTTTAAGGCCTGAAAACTATAAGGGGTTATCGCTCGGTTTGTTTCCAGACGTGTGAGGGCGGCTCCGTGTTTGCACTCATCGTATACAGTAGTAATCTCTCATGCCGAAGAAAGTAAGACGAACGCGGATGGCGGGCCGAGTATCGAAAGCGCCGAGCATTTACGACGTCGCGCGCGAAGCGAAAGTCTCGGTATTCACAGTCTCCGCGGTGATCAACAAAACCGGACGGGTGAGCGCGACTCTGGGCCGTCGCGTCGAAGCTGCCATTCACAAGCTGAATTACCGCCCTAATTTGCTTGCTCGCAGCCTCGCCAAACAGCAAACCCACACCTTGGGAATGGTGGTGACGGACATCGCCAATCCGTTCTTTCCGGCGATCGTTCGCGCTGCCGAGGACGCGGCCCAAAAAGCAGGCTACAGCGTCCTGCTCTGCAACAGCGACGATAAGCAAGACAAAGAGGCAGTGTACTTGGAGCTGCTGCTTTCAAAGCGGGTCGACGGAATCATTCTGAACAAAACACCTGCTCCATTGTCTGTCGTCCAACGCAGAATGCTGGATGAAGCGAAAGCTCCGATCGTCTTGCTGATGCGAACCTGCCCTGGGCTGAAGACTGATGTGGTGCAGACTGACGACCGGCAGGGTGCGATCGATGCCATTGCCCATCTGGCGCGCATTGGCCATAAGAGAATCGCCTTCGTCAGCGGCCCTCTGAACGTGAGTAACGCCCGCGCTCGCCGTCAAGGGTACCGCAAGGCGCTCGAAGCATTTGGCCTTGAATACGATCCTGAACTTACTTTCGAGGGTGACTATCGCATCGAGTCGGGTCATCGGGCTGGTCTGGCTTTATTGCCACATCGTCCGGATGCGGTGTTAGTGACCAATTATCTGATGACGGTAGGATTCATGAGTGCGGCCGACGAAATCGGCATGCGATGTCCCGAAGACTTTGGGCTGGTAAGCTTTGACGATTATCCCTGGTTAGGGTGCTTTCGGCCGCGCCTGACTACCATCGAATTGCCAAAATATGAGCTGGGCGACACGGCCGTACGGCTGCTTCTGGAGCGCATCCAAGGTAAGCGCACTCATCCGGTGACAGTAACCTTGTTGCCCCAACTCCGTGTGCGTGAGTCTTGTGGCTTCATGCTGCACTCAAGGAGAGAACCAGTAGCGGTCGGCGAGAATCCCTGAATCAGGACGCGTTAAAGTCAATGACTACGGGAGTGCTCATGCCCCTCGTTTTCAAGACCACGTAGAGGCCACCACAAACTACCCAGGCTGCTCCGACGGCAAGGGTAGATGCTTGCAAGCCCAAGAAGATCACTAAGCAGAAGAGAAAACCCAGACTCGGAACAATCACATCCAGGAATATATTTCTTTTCCCCGTAAACTCTGCGGAGAAACCAAAATAGCGGACGGCGGCCAGGTTAACGGCCATGAAAGCCATCAATGCTCCAAAATTGAGGATCTCAACCGACCTTTCCCATTGCATAGTGAGGGTGCCGAGATAGGCCAAGGCACCAGCGATTGCCACATTGTAGGAGGGATTGCCGCGCTCGGCGTTCAGATGTCCAAATATCTTTCGCGGCAGCAGGTTGTCGCGTCCCATACCGTAGAGCAGGCGTACCGCTCCCAACAAACCGGCCAGTCCGCAAGCCAGACTTGATACCAGGAGCACAACGCCAAACGCAGCAAACAGACCATAACCACCGACAACTTTCGCAACATCCATAAAAGCTGTTTCCGGATTGACCAGAGTGCGGTAGTCCGGCCACACGCGCTGGGCCAAATAAACTTGAAAGGCTGCAAAAAGTCCGGTGAAAACACAAACTAGAACGGATGCCAGCAAGACGTTTCTCCGCGGGTTCTCGACCTCTTCCGCGAGGATGCTGACCCCGTCAAACCCGATGTAGGTGGTCGCGGCCAGCGCCGTACCAGCTGCGATGGCGCGGACACTGAACGTCTTGGGATCGTACATCGGCTGCATGGAAACCAGCCCCAGCAAATGATGGTGCCCCACGATGTACCACAGCGCCTCCCCGATAAACGCCAGCATTACGACAGACATAAAGGCCAGCAGGATTTGGTTGGCTCGTGCCGTGGTGCGGATTCCGAACCAGCACAGGCAGGTCATAAAGCCAACCGCGGCCGCTGACAGCAACGCGAAAGGAACATGCGGAACCAGTCTCTGGATTGTCAACGCCGCGTAAAGGCTGTTTTGCAAAGGCTGGAAGAGGTACTCTAAAAACATCGCCCACCCAATCACAAAGCCAATCTGAGAATTAAACCCGCGACTTACATAGGTGTAGACGGAGCCAGCGGAAGGATAAACCGTAGCCATACGGCCAAAGCTGACAGCGGTTGCAGTCATTGCGACCATCGCGGCGAGGAGAGTAACTACCGCATGACCCCGAGAAAGGACCTGGGCCTCGCCAAACATAGGCACGACCGCGATCGGCGAGGTCAAAATGATTCCGTAGTAGATAAGGTCCCAAAGACCCAGAACTCGTTTCAGATGCGGCGTTGCCGCCGCTGCTGCCACCCCATCGCTGGTCGATTGCAATTTGATTCTCCTTGCCGATCGTTCCCATCCTCGATGGGAGGTCGCGGGATACCGCCCTTTCCTCTCACCCTTGCTCTACGACTCAGCGTCGTCGCTGCACGTCTTCGCGCGATGACAGTCCGTCTATGACCAGCTCATTGAAAAGCTGGTTAGAAGGTTCGTTGCTTTTCACGGGCTTTGACATACTTCGCCCGAACTGCTCGTACGGACTCGCTCTCGGAAACCTCGGCAATCGGAACATCCCACCATGATTCGTAGCCGGGAACTCGCTGATCGTATGCCGTCTCGACCACAATCACCGAGGTCTGTGCGCGATCACGGGCTTCGACCAACGCTCTGCGAAGCTCTTCGCGCGTCTGTGCTCGAACCGCATGTGCCCCCAGAGCTTTTTGCGTTGGCGACAAAATCGACTCTAATCGGGTCCCCTTCCAGCTTTCCGTTCCGGCGGTAGCGGTATTCCGTGCCCATCCCCCGATTTCCGGAGGCCCGGCTGAGACCGCCGATGCTCGAAAATCCGTGGTTATCGAGCAAAATGATGTTGAGCTTGTAATTCTCTTGTAAAGAGGTGACGATCTCCTGCGCCATCATCAGGTACGACCCGTCTCCCACTAGCACGTACACATCCCGATCGGGCGCGGCCATTTTTACCCCCAAGCCGCCAGCGATCTCATATCCCATGCACGAGTAGCCATATTCGACGTGATATCCCTTGGGATCGCGCGTCCGCCACAGTTTGTGCAGGTCCCCTGGGAGACTGCCGGCAGCGCACACGACAACATCGCGAGCGGCGGAAACCTCATTTAGAACTCCGATCACTTCTCCTTGGCTGATCGGAGGACCCACTTGGAGATGGTAAATTCGGTCGACTTCTTTCTCCCAAGCTTCGCGGAGTGATTTCAGTCGAGCACTGTAAGCATCATCGACCCGAAATCCGCTAAGCGATTCTTTCAGCTCCTCCAGAGTCACCCGCGCATCGCCAATGAGTGGCAACGCCGCCTGTTTGCCGGCATCGAACTCACTCACATTCACATTCACAAATCGTACCGAGGGATTTTGGAATGCGGTCTGAGAAGCCGTCGTGAAGTCGCTGTACCGGGTACCAATACCAATAATTAGATCAGCCTCGCGAGCAAGAACGTTGGCGCCAGGTGTGCCGGTCACACCGATCGCACCAAGCGCCTGAGGATGATCGTAGGGCAGCGAACCCTTTCCTGCCTGAGTCTCCACCACCGGAATTCCTGTTTGTGAGGCTAATTCATTCAGTGTCTGGCTTGCTTCCGAATAGATCACGCCCCCGCCGGCGACAATCAACGGCTGCCGGGCAGAGCGTATCCATTCTGCTGATTTGGCCAGAAGCTGGCGGTCGCATCTCGGGCGGGCGATGGTCCACACTCGTTTCTCGAAAAACTGTTCTGGATAATCAAAAGCCTCGGCTTGTACGTCTTGCGGTAAGGCAAGCACGACCGCACCGGTTTCCGACGGTGAAGTTAGTGTTCGTATGGCAGCAGGCAGCGAGGTCAGGATCTGCTCCGGCCGATTAATCCGATCCCAGTAACGGGAGACCGGCTTGAAGCAATCATTGACGGAGATGTCCTCGGTCGTCGAAGACTCTAGTTGCTGGAGCACCGGCGCCACATTGCGTCGCGCGAAGATGTCACCTGGAACGAGGAGCACGGGCAAGTGGTTGATCGTCGCCCCGGCGGCTCCCGTCACCATGTTGGTAGCGCCAGGACCGATCGAAGTGGTGCAGACCAAGGTTCGCAACCGGTTGCTGGTTCTGGCAAAGCCCGCCGCGGTATGAACCATCGCTTGTTCGTTGCGGAAAAGGTAATAGGGTAACTCTGGATCTTGCTCCAGCGCCTGTCCGATGCCGGCAACGTTGCCATGGCCGAAAATTCCCAGGCATCCCTCAAAGAAGCGATATTCCTTACCATCGCGCTGGCTGTATTGGTTCTTCAGAAACGTAATGAGGGCTTGCGCCATGGTCAGGCGTCTGGTCATGTGGCCACGCTCTCCGGAAACGCCTTCATGACTTCAAGATCCGGCGGATCGGTCATCATCTCACAAGCGGTAGGCGGGGATCTGGCTGCTTCCACGTAGAACGAATCCACACGTGCTGCGGATCTTCTGTGACCGCCATGGCACGGGACGAGCCCGCGAGAAAATTCAGATAATACACGTCATACCCCGGTCCAGCCACAACGGGGTGGTACCCGCTGCGGACCAGAACCACATCCCCATCTTTGGTTTTAAGCATTCGCCCGGTTGCGTTTTCACCTGAATAGAGATGCTGGAACGCGAACCCCTCCGGGGGATTGATCCGATAGTAGTAGATCTCGTCCAAGTCGACTTCCGTGGGAGGGTTGTGGACGTCATGTTTGTGAGGTGGATAGCTGGACCAGTTTCCGCCAGGTGTGTAGACCTCCACCACGATGAGCTTGTCCGCTGGAAAAGCTGGTGGAATGACATCGACAATCTGGCGCGATGCGTTTCCGCCTCCGCGCAGAGTGCTGACTACTTCATCAGGGGTGATTAACCTGGGCTCCAGCCGCGCTTCCGAAGGCACTCGGCATTCTGCAATCTCGCAAATCGTTTCTGCTGTAAAGGTAACCTGGTTCTCGCAAGGCAGGTAAAGCGTGTACGGAAATCCGTCAAAAACGTTCTTTCTCTTCCCGATTCGCTGCTTATCCAACCCCCAATCTGCCAGACAAATCCCGCCTAACAGTACAAATGCCGCTTCCTCCTTTTTAGTCCGAGCCTGATAAACATCTCCCGGACCCAAGCGTCGCACGAAAAAGCTCATCCACTCCCACTTCGCTTTCTGGCGAGGCAAATCAAGAAGTTCCCCGGAGTGTTGCGCGGGCAAATTCTGCGAGTGGACGATGAATTCGCCATCGCTCATGTCATTCTTCACCACGCGTAATGCATCTCCCGGGCAACGTTTGCGATATTTGCTGCTGGTTTTGCTAACCGCTTTGACAATATGTCAAATGCGCGTTCTCTTTGTCAATCGTAAGTTCGTCAAATTCCTACCTTCCAGTCGACCGGCCAAAACGAGCGTCGCCGCCAACGGCGATCACAGTCAACAGTCTGCGGCATTTCCTAACTCCAACATTCGCCACGCGCTCAATCGCGGCGATGTACTCCAAATCGGGAGCCCACTTTACATTTTCGTTCCGGAACAGAACACGATTCGGGTCGTTTTTTCCCCAGGTTGCTGAATTGAGTACAGATAGATGTTGGCAGGCGAAGTGCTTCCTGCCTAGCCACGACTTGGAGTGTGCATTCATGCCGCAACTGCGTCAGGATCGATTCACAAAGGAATGGGTTTTCGTAGCCACGGAATCGGCCGAGGGTCCGCCAGCCTTCGCCGCCAACCGGGTACATAAATCTCTTGCGACATTCGATCCTAACTGCCCGATCTGTCCGGGCAACGAGCACCGGACGGCACCAGAAGTCTTGCGGGTGCCCGCTCCGGGCAAATGCGGTTGGACGGTGCGCGTGGTGCCTAGTCAGTGCGACGTTGCGAGTGTCGACAAAGGCTTAGTAGCGACGAACTGCGCCCCGCACGAAGCCGGGGGATTCGTTATCCGCGAGACGGTGGTCGAGACTCCTGACCACTCCCTCAGCACGGGCAATCTGCCTGAAGCGCAATTAGCTCGGGTATGGCGGGCGTCGAAGGGCCGCTTCGATGAACTGAGTCTGGACTCGCGGATCGGGCATGCCACCATTGTAAAAAACCATGGCGTGATGTCCGGGGCATCGCTTGAGCATTCGCACAGCCAAGTCATCGCCACTCAGATCATTCCGTCGCACGTATCAAGCTGGTTGCAGCAGGGCCAGGATCATTACCGAAAGCGCCAGGAATGTATCTTCTGCAGAGTGATGCAGGACGAGTTGGATGCCCAGACGCGAATCGTGACCACGACGGAACACTTTGTCGCGCTGGAACCATTTGCCTCTCCGACTCCCTTTTGCACTCACGTATACCCACGGCGGCACATGGCAAATTTTGGCGAGACCAATGCTGACGAAATCAATGACCTAGCTCGAATCTTGCACTTTACGCTGGGCAAAATCCATTTTGGCCTCGACGATCCTGACTTGACTTACAGGCTGCGCACCGCTCCCGCGGCCAACACTGGCATACAGTACTACCACTGGCATCTCAGCATTGTTCCCTATCTGCCGCCTGCATTTGGAATCAGAAAAGCGGACAGAGTGTTGATGAATTCGGTCTCGCCCGAACGGGCGGCGGAATACCTCAGATCGGTTCGCCTGGAGCAGGCAATTCCTGCCTGACACGGTGGCAATAGAAATGCCGCCTGAGAAGACTGACGGCCTTTGCGCTTCTACTCTTCTACATTTGAGCCGGGAAGCGCCAGTTGGTCAGCCACAGCGGAGAAATCCTCTAATGAATCGGCTGATTCTTCGGTACTTCCTGTCTGCTTCTCCAATTTACGTTGGATTTTGCGTTCCGCCTTTTCGCGCTGCTTTTCCTGACGCGAGCGCTCCTTCTGACGCTTGGTAAAGCTCGATCGGCCTCGACCAGACATAGAAACCTCCATGGGGAATTTTTGGCCAAGTACTTACTAATACTACGGCCCATGATGCATCCTTCGAGCGCCGACTCCTACCAGCGGGGCTCGCGAGGCTGGCGGGCGTGGCCGCGATAGTCATCGCGTCCGCCGCCACCGCCGGACGACCGTCCTCCGCCACGGGGTGGGCCACCGCGATCAGTCTTAGGCCGGGCTTCATTAATATTCAGTGCGCGCCCGCCTAGTTCCTTGCCATTCAGCGCCGCAATGGCTTTCTCAGCTTCCGCGGAATCGGTCATCTCGACGAATGCGAATCCTCGCGAGCGGCCGGTATCGCGATCGGTTACGATGCTCACTTGCTCGATGGCCCCGTGGGGCTCGAACAATGCTCGCAGTTCTGCCTCCGTGGTGCTATGCGGAATGTTGCCAACAAAAAGCTTCTTCATTGTATTTCCTCGTGTCGCTAACCAAACTAAAACTACGTTTTATCACGCGAGCTTGTCAGACTGTCGATGCACGGCGTCCGCCCAGGACCAGCGTGGAGGTTTTTCGTCGGCGGCCGCGGCTCGTTCCGGCCGCGGGTCTTTCAGAGACCGAATCGCGGCAATCCGCCAGGATGCTTCCTGAAAGCCGTACCTTCGGGGCAATGCTTCGCATGCATGCGCGTACATTGCGATTACCATCTCTCCCCAGGCGCCATGGATGTTGTGCAGCGGCAGCTCCGCGGTACCGTCATCTGCCGCCGGAGAGCCGGCCACATACTCGGGCTTGCCCACCAAGAAGGCGACGGTCTGCGGAGGTTTGGCTCTTCTCACCTCATCGCAAAATTCCTGCACGTTGGTAGAATCGTTGCGCACGTCCACGAGGATCAGGCTATAAGCGTCGGCCTGCCATAGCGAACGCGCCTCGCTGATATCAGCCGCGCAGTCGACCTCCGCGCCCAGCTTGCGCATGATCTGGGCGCGCAAGTCACGCCGCGTGGCGTGAGTGTTCACTAATAACACTCGTTTCTTTGCAGTCAGCGGGACGCCCAACGAAGACGCCATCTTGTTCATACTCGTCCCTGGCCGCTCGCCGTGGAAGCTTCCACCTTTTTCCTCGCGCCCGGCTGCACCACGAGGCCAGCCTCAGCCTTAAGCAATTCGCGAGTTCGCCTGCGGCGAAGAATGTTCTGTTTTCGTTCCCGATGGAATCTGGATTTGTCGCCATTTCGCTGTGACATCGCCAATCCTCACTGTGCCCGCAGGTCGCGCCGCATCAGATTCTGTGTCGACCAACAACTCCTGGCCCGCGTGGTGCTAAGCTGCAGCCCCACAAAGCCTTATTTTTTCTGTAGTGTAAGGCGCCTTCCTGGAAGCCGGTTTCTCAATCGCGAAGGCGCAGAGTGATTTTAGCGATGTGTCTTCGTGGTTAAGGGTTACGTCATTATACCTCGTCGCCCTCGAAGAGGAACAAAATAGGGATTGCGCAAGAACTTCTTACCCAATTTGCGCCAGCACGAAAGGCCGGTTGGAAGCCGGATTAGAGCCAGACGTGAGAATGTCTAAGGAGAGGACGCTAGTACTTCGACCACATATATAGTAATACATGTAGATACTTGTTAGAAGTCATGTCCGAGCTTATAGCTGGGACATGAAGGAGCGATCTTGGGTTCGGTTGTCCAAGCGGGAACAGCAGGAGTTGCGGCTTTTGTTGCAGAGTGGTTTACAGCCCGTGCGGACGGTGCTGCGCGCTTTGGCCCTGCGGCAGTTGGCCGATGGTCAGCCCATCCGGCAGGTGGCGAAGAACGTAGGGTTGACCCCGAAGACGGTATGGCTGACCAGCCAACGCTATCGCCAAGGCGGCTTAGAGCGGGCCTTGTACGAGCGGCCACGGCCGGGAAAAGCGGCCTTGCTGGATGCGCAGCATCGGCAACGTATCGTGGCGCTGGCGTGTGGTCCTCCGCCGGAAGGCCGCTCGCGCTGGACGGTGCGCCTGCTGACCGAAGAAGTGGTGAAACGCAAACTGGTTCCGCGGGTGGGACGGGAAACGATCCGGGTCTTGCTGGAAAGCCACGACCTGAAGCCGTGGCGGGAAAAAAATGTGGTGCGTGGCGGAACTGGATGAGGAGTACATCCGGCGGATGGAGGACATCTTGGCCGTGTATGAAAAGCCTCTGAGTGAGCGGGAACCGGTGGTTTGTGTGGATGAGAAACCGGTGGTTCTCCACCAAGAGGTTCGTCCTCCCTGGGCCATGAGGCCGGGACGAGTGGCGCGGCGCGATGGCGAATACCTGCGTTGCGGCACCGCCAACGTGTTCTGCGGAGTCGAACCGAAAGCGGGGCAGTACTTCCCCAAGGTGACGGCTCATCGCTCTTCGCCCGAGTTTGCCGACTACCTGCTGGAGGTTGCGATCCGCTACCCGGAGGCGGACAGCATCCATTTGGTGCTGGACAATCTGAGTTCGCATACGCGCAAGGCGGTGGTGGAACACTTCGGCGAGAAGGCAGGAAGCTGGCTGTGGGATCGGTTTACGGTGCACTACACTCCGAAGCACGGCAGTTGGCTGAACCAAGCCGAGATCGCGATCAGTCTGTTTTCGCGCCAATGCCTCGGCCAGCGCCGGATCGGAGATCGGGCTTCTCTGCGAAGGCAAACTCTCGCTTGGAGCCGCCGTATGAATCGCCATCACCTTCCGATCCAATGGAAATTTACTCGCAAGAAGGCTCGGACCACTTTTGACTACACAATCACGCGGTCACGGTACTAGGCGCTGCCGGTAGCGAGTAGCTTGTAGAATTTCTTCAGGAATTCGTGCCAAAGGGACTACTCGCTGCAGAACGCCACTGCGCGCGCAGGCCCGAGGCATACCGTAGATCGTGCAGCTCGACTCATCTTGCCCCAGTGTCGTGCCCCCGTTGTTCGCGATGGCCTCCATACCGCGCAAGCCATCGACGCCCATCCCAGTCATGATGATACCCATGGAGTAAGCTCGAAAGACTTCTGCCACGGACATCATCATCACATCAACCGAAGGTATGTGAGCGCAATTTTCAGGCGACTGCGACAGGCGAATTAGAACCTGCGATGAAGTATGCCGATAAACCGTCATGTGTTGTCCCGCCGGAGCTATATACACGATTCCGCCCTCGACTACATCGTGGTTGTTGGCCTCCCGAACGGTTACCTTGCAGAATCCATCGAGCCGCCGGGCGAGAGGTCCGGTGAAGCCAGCAGGCATGTGCTGGACAATCAGAACGCCGACCGCCAAGTCGGCAGGCAAAAGAGGCAGGATTTCCTCAAGGGCCTGTGGTCCGCCAGTGGAAACCCCGATTGCAATGACGCTGGGAGAGACGTTCACCGTACGCGGGCGGAATTTGACTGCCGAGCGGGCAACCCGGGCCATGGGCCGAGGCCAGCAAGTTTCGGCCGCCGCCTTAATTTTAATAATCAAGTCCTCGCAATTATTCTCGATGTCAAGTGACAGTGCAGATAGCTGTCTAGGGACGTAGTCGAAAGCCCCGCAGGCCAGCGCTTCCAAAGTGATTCTTGCGCCTTCCTGGGTCGGCGAGCTAACCACAATCACGGGACGGGGAAAATCCCGCATAATGCGTCTTAGGATTTCGAGGCCGTCGAAACCTGACGTTTCCACATCGAGGGTGACGACATCAGGCTGCAGCAAGCAAATCTTCTCTAAGGCCTCTGGGCCGGTTTGAGCTGTCCCACTCACACGCAGCGCAGGATCAGCTTCAATCATGCGGGTGAGGGCATTTCGCATGAAAGCACTATCATCCGCCACCAGCACCCGAACTAAACGCGAGCTGTGATGCGCGTTCATTACGGCACGGGATACAGCAATCTCACTAGCCCATGCATATACATCTGCCGCTCAAAAGTGAAGCGAGCCAATCGAAAGCTGTCAGAAGCAGACATTGCAGGACCGTGATCGTCATCGGGCAATTTTCTGGGGGCAGAAGATTGGTTTCGCGCTGCGTTGTGGGGCGCGGACTCTCGTCCCAGCACCACCACGTCGACCCGGCGGTTAAGGCCACGTCCTTCTCGGCTATCGTTTGTGGCGACGGGGTGATATTGGCTGTAGCCAGCCGCCGACAGCCTTTCGGGCGCAAAGTCATATCGGATCACAAGTACGCGGATTAGTTCCGTGGCGCGTTCGGTTGACAATTCCCAGTTGGAATGGAACCTGGAATTGTGAATGGGCACATTGTCAGTATGGCCCTCGATCCGGATGCGATATTTCCGCTGTGCCAGCAACCCTGCCATGCGGGTAAAGGCAGGCATCGAACTATTCTTGATTTGAGCCGAACCGCTTTCGAAAAATCCGATTTCCAGTAGGCTTATCACTAGGCCATCCGGCACACTGACGCAATGCCACTTCTCTTCGGGAAATTTCCGGCGCCAGAGCCTGCTCCAGTTCGTAGCGCAGATCGCCTAGATCTCCGTCCTCCTCAGCGCTCGAGAGATCGCCGTGCGGCGGAGCCACGAGGCGCCCCAAAGCGGCAGTGTGATCCACATTCTCAATGGCCTGGACATCACTGAATGGCATTGGTTCCTGTGTGTCAACTGGAACCTGAGTGCTGGATGTAGGAAAGGCTCCGAGTTCCTGGAAGGCAACCTGGATGGCCAGAGCCAGCTTCCCCACTTTCCGCTTATCCACTTGTGAGGTGGAATAACCGTTCGTATTTATGTTTGCCAGGTTGTTGGCGACCACGTCGAGAGCTTGTGTCTGTGTCTTCAGACCGGCGCACGCCGCATAGTATCCGCTGTCCAAGATTTGTTCCTCGCTTAGGCATAAGCACGCAGCGAACCAATTCGCGAAATGCAGAAATCGCCTCGGAAAGTGAGCCACGAACCGGCACTCTGCTGTGATTTGGATGGACGGCCTTGATGCTGAGAAAACGGCGGGAATATCTTGCCGGGCAAAACGAAACTGCGCGGCAAAATCTTCCGCGGGGTCACGCCACACAAATGGACGAACTTTGTGTCACCAAGTTAAGTAGGCGTATCTGGTTTCTAGCCGCCGGGACCGTCGTTGGCGACATACTGCTCCAGAGAGTCCAGTTCCTGGCTGAGGTCGCCGATGCGCCATTCGAGGACATTGCGGATCGAAAGCATGCCGAGAAGCTTGCCCTCGCCATCCACCACAGGAAGATGGCGGAAATGACGTTCTACCATTGTGGCTAAGGCTTCACCAGGAGTGGTTGCCAATGTGGCGAGTTCGACCGGTGTAGTCATCAACTCTCTCACCGGGGTTTTTTTCGGGTCGCGCCCACTGAGCGACAGTTTGCGTAACACGTCACGTTCGGTGAAAATTCCCGCCACTCGTCCCTCGCCGTCCACCACGCCCACGGCACCTACACGATGGTCCAGCATGAGATTGATGGCCTCGGCGACGCTGGCCTCAACCGGTACCTTCGCCACTTCCGAATCACAAAGTTCTAGAACACTCATGATGACCTCCTGCAGGTCCCAACCGGAAGCATCGAACGTGCCAGCCGGGACCAACCGATCAAAAGGAGATTTGGGCATTATGACGTGCGTGCGGCCGCTGTCAAGGGCATTTGGCCCATAAGATTTTTGGATGGGCGTGATTGCTGATCTGGATAACCAGACCCTGTCATGCTGAGCCTTTTGTCATGCTGAGCGAATCTGGCCTTCCGCTGGCGGGAGGCCAGAGCAGCCGAAGCATCCCTACTCGCATAACTTTGCCGGGAATAAAGATTGCTCGCTCTACCCCGAATAACAGTGACCCACTACTTGAGCCTCATTTTTGAAAACCTTCCCATCTTTCATCACGAACGGCACTGTCCCGAGAACCTTGATGTCGCGTAGCGGATCGCCATCCACGGCAATGATGTCCGCGTACGCACCGGGGGCGACAACGCCGATCTGACCTTCCATATCGAGCATCACGGCCGCTCGAGAGGTGGCGCTCTTGATGGCGTCCATGGGCGACATGCCGAAATCGACCATGCGCGAAAACTCCTGCGCCATGGGTTCAGTCCAGGGTATCCCGCCCATGTCGGTGCCGTAGACAATCTTCACCCCTGCCTTCAACGCCTTCTGGAAGGATGGGCCATGCACGGCGGCGCGCTTGCGGTCGCGCTGGCCAGCCGGCGTGTCGGCTGGAGCCCAATCGATGTAGTAAGGGCTGAGCGTGGGACAATACCAAGTGCCTTGCCTGACCATCTGCGCGATCTGCGCGTCGGTGATTTCAAGACCGTGCTCGATCGAATCGCAACCACCGTCCAGCGCACGCTGCAATCCGATGCCGTTGTAGGCGTGGCAAGCAACTTTCCTGCCCCAGCCGTGGGTTTCGTCCACGATCGCTTTCAGTTCTTCGACCGTGAGTGTGGGCTGCGAAACCAGTTCCCCGTTCTTGCCCACCCAGGAACGGTGGGTCATGTAAACCTTGATCCAGTCTGCCCCGTGAGAAAGTTGCTCGCGTGCGGCTTTGCGCGCTTCGACTGGACCGTCGATCAGCTGTGCGCCCTTGGGCATGTCTAACTCGGGCGCATAGTCTTCGAGGTTGTAACCGCCGGTCGTGGAAATCGCCCGAGTGGCAACAAACATCCGCGGCCCAGGGATGTAGCCGCCTTCAATTGCCTGCTTGATACCGACGTCGCCGTAGCCTGCGCCTTCCGTCTCTACATCGCGCAGCGTGGTGAACCCTTGTTCCAGTGCCCGACGAGCCGCCACCGTGGCCCGAGCGGCGCGAAAAGCCAGCGGATATTTCAGGATATTTACGTCGTAGCCTCCCTTGGCCGGATCCTCGCCTTGCAGGAAGATGTGGGTGTGAGAATCGATCAGCCCGGGCAGAACCGTCTCATGAGAGAGATCGATGACAGTCGCGCCGGAAGGAATCTTTGCGGAGGCAGCATCGGAGACACTTTCAATTCTGTTGCCGCGCACGATGATGACCTGGTCTCGACGCGGCGTGTCAGATTTTCCGTCAATCAGTATGCCAGCGCGAATCACCGTGACGGGTTGCGGGGTCGGCTCTTGCGCAAACGCGAATCCAAGCGTTAGACAAAGCAATAGCACAGAGCGCGAGATCTTCATGTGCCTCCTTTTGAATGCGCGATATTCTACGCTCCCTGGCCGCTGATAACGGCGTCTGCCTCAATCTCCAACAGCATATCTGGTGAAACTAGAGCGCTCACCGCCACCATGGTGGACGCGGGACGAATGTCTCGAAAGCATTCACCGTGGGCTTTGCCGACTTTTTCCCAATCCGCAATGCGGGTGAGGAATATGCGGGTGCGAACTACATCTTTGAGGGTGGCGCCCGCTTTCTGGAGGGCTGACTCGATATTCTTCAGCGCCTGCACCGCTTGGGCGTAGGCGTCGCCTACTCCGACGATCTTGCCATCGGAACCAGTGGCCGTCGTGCCCGCAACATGAACCGATGAGCCCACCTTGACAGCACGGGAGTAACCCACTATCGGTTCCCACGGTGCTCCGCTGGAGATGTTTTGCCGTTGCATGACCTCCTCCTTGCCGATGATTGTACTGAAACCGCTGTAGCTCGCCGTCGATTAGCAGCCGACTTCACCGTCTGCCAACAGGAAAGCGGGAAACCGCGCAATGATTTGCATCATCGAAATAACTGATGCGCGCGACTTACAAAAGTCACTTGCCTTGGCATCAAACCTAAGGTAAACATGCGCACAGCGCGGTTGGAATCCCGTTGCAGGTACGGGTTTTCCAGGAGGTGAGCCCCGAATGATTCCGGAAACGCACCCGCTGCAGCAGTTGTTCGTTGAACTGGTAGGACGCCACTATGCGGAGGAGATCGGTATCCGCGATCCGCAGATCGTAAGTTATGTGGCCAGCTTAATGGCGGAATTCTGCGACGTGGAACAGTTGTTTAAAATTCGCAATGCCACGGGACAGCCGTTGAGCGATGTTGGCGAGATGCTGCTGGAATCTGATCCGGTATTCGGCCCGGCGCCTTCTTTTGATCGTGAGCGCCAGGTGCGCAAGCACATCGGCGACTACACGCTTTTCTTCGCCGGAATGTTTCCCGAGAGCATCAACCACTTCCGGCTGCGGCGCCATCGTCTGGAAAATTTCATCGAATGGATGAAGGCGGGCAAAGAGAGCTATTACATCGTCTCCAAGTTCGAGCACTTCGAGTACACCAAGGTGGCTCCACTGTTCGCCAACCTGTCACAGCACTTCGAGCAGTGCGTGTACGGCCTCAACCTGGTGAAAAATGATCTGGAGGAAATGCAGCACCCGATCATGCGACGCGCAGATGAGATTCTGATGTAAGTCGTCGACGAGCTGGTTCGACTCACTTGCCTACATCTTGTCGATAAAAACTCAACGTCGCATCTCCCTGCTCCAGCTTCCGGTACCGGCTGCAATGACCCGAATATTTCTCCCGGATCAAATTTTCGTTGGTGCTCAGCGATAACCACTGCATTCGACCTCAGCAAACCAGAGTCTCCCAAGAATTCCAGAGTCTGCTGGTAGCACTGCTCCATATGATAGGGCGGATCAAGGAAAACAAAGTCCGCCGTAACTGGCTCCGCTTCCAGCTTTTGCAGAGTGCGTATGACATCCTGCTTGAGAACCTGAAAACCAGATTCCACTCCCAAAGACTGCAGATTCTTTCTTACCAGCTCTGCCGCGGGCACGGAGAACTCCACGAAATACACAGAACTGGCTCCGCGGCTCAGCGCTTCGATGCCGACCGCGCCGGTTCCGGCAAAGAGGTCCAGCCATACTGTCCCCTCAAGTGCGGCCGGATTCCCGGCAGTAAGAACGTTGAACAGAGTCTCGCGCAGGCGGTCGGCTGTGGGGCGTAGATCCATTCCACGCAGCGAGCGCAGCGGACGACTCCGGTATTTTCCGGCGATCACTCGCATAGTGGGCCCGCTCGTGGACGGCTGCCGCCGAAATCTCCGTCCTAGCACCTTCGACTATCCAAACCGAATCGCAGGGTCACGCACTGGCGTCTAAACTATATAGAATGGTAGTAGCGAAAAGCTGCAGCGGGCTTTGAGTATGAAAAGTTGGTCGATCCTGGCGGGCCGTATCTTCGGAGTAGAGCTCCGCATCCACTTGAGCTTTGTCTTCCTCTTGTTTTTTGTGTGGCTCACGGAGTCGGCAGCGCATGGGAACGCCAGCGCAGCCCGTGGCTTGGCGCTGGTCGCGATTATCTTCGGTTGCGTGATTTTGCATGAATTGGGCCACGCGTTGGTGGGCCGACATGCCGGTATCCGCGCTAAGGCGATCATCCTGCTGCCCATTGGCGGAGTTACGCTGCTGGATGAAACGCAGCAGCCGCTGGAACCTGGAACTCTGACGTGGAAACGGGATATTCGCATCGCCTTGGCTGGCCCCCTGGTGAATCTGGTGATTGCAGTGGTATCCGCTGGCATGATTCTTCTAGTGGCCCCGCGGTTCCAGCTGTGGGTCAGGCCTTATCTTGATTCCAGCAATTTGCCGCGAAGCCTGGTCTGGGCCAATCTCTGGCTCGCGGGTTCAATCTGCTGCCTGCGTATCCGATGGATGGCGGACGCGTGCTGCGTGCCGTGTTCAGCCGCCGCATGGACCCGGTTCACGCCACACGCCGCGCCGTTTCGATCGGCCAAACTCTTGCCACGGTATTTATCTTCGCAGGCATGCTGCAATATATGCAGGGCGCCGGTCCTCCCAGCGCTTGGCTGGCGATGATCGGTTTCTTCCTGCTGCTTGCGGCCCAACTGGAAGAGCGCTCAGCAGTCTTTCAATCGGTGCTCGAAGCGGTGCACCTGGAAGACATCATGCTCACTGACTTCGCCACGCTTTCCCCCGCTGACACATTGGAGGACGCGTTGGATAAAGCGGTGCACTCGCTGCAGGACGACTTCCCGGTAATTCGCGGCAGCGATATGGTGGGAGTGATTTCCAAGCAGAAGATACTCGAAGTCCTTCGCAAGGAGGGCAACGGCTACGTGCAAGCCGTCATGAACCGGATCTTTGAAGTGGCCCAGAAAAAGGAATCGCTGGCCTCAGCCTTCCGCAAGCTCACCGCTCGCAACCTCAGCATCATTCCCGTGGTCGAGGATCAGCGCCTGGTTGGGATTGTGACTTTGCAGAACCTGATGCATTCCATGGCGCTGCTGGCGGAGAGTCGCAAGCTGCGAAGAGAAGCGCTCAATCCTTAAGTTTTCGACATCCGCACCGAGCCCGGATGGCAAGAAAATCTTCGTAGACGCATCGCAGGCCCGCGGGGAGCTGGTCCGCTACGATCCAAAATCCCGTCAATTTTTGCCATTTCTCTCCGGGATTTCCGCTGGAGAATTGGACTTCTCCCGTGACGGCAAGTGGGTCACTTACGTTTCCTACCCCGACAACACCCTCTGGCGCAGCCGTGCGGACGGCAGCGATCGCTTCCAACTCACTTACCCTCCGGTCTCAGCCGGCCTGCCGCGATGGTCGCCCGACGGTACTCAGATCGCGTATGTTGACACCCAGCCCGGGCGGCCCTGGAAGACTTTCCTGATCTCTGCCCAGGGTGGTATGCCCCAGGAAGTCCTGTCGGAAGCCCACACTCAGGTGGATCCGACCTGGTCGCCAGATGGGAAGAAGCTCGCGTTCGGTCGAACCCAAGAGACTGGGACTGAACCGTTGGTGATCCAGATCGTGGACCTCGCTACCCACCAGGTCTCGACCATTCCGGGCTCGGACAACTTGTACAGCCCTCGCTGGTCGCCCGACGGGCAGTATATGGCCGCGTTCAGCCAGGACTCCACCAAACTCCTTCTGTTCGACTTCAAGGCCCGGAAGTGGTCGGACTGGGTCAACGAACCGGGCGTGATTGGTTTTCCCACCTGGTCGCGCGATGGGAAATATGTTTACTACGACAACATCCTTACAGAGCATCCCACCTTTCGGCGCGTTAAGGTCGGCCAGACCAATTCAGAACTCCTGGCTGATCTAAAAGACTTGGGCAGGTACTCGAGTGTTGCCGCCGGGCCCTGGAGCGGCCTTGCTCCCGACGGCTCTGCCCTCTTCGTACGCGGGTTGAGTACCGACGAAATCTACGCCCTTGACCTGGAACTGCCCTAGCCCACTCGAACCCGCGATGGCCAGCTCGACCGACCGATTCGGAGGTCCACATCCCGGACTATCCGCTCACCCCGCTCAATTCGGCAACGACTGAGTCTTGCGTTCTAAAACTTCACTACCAGCCCGATCGAAGGCTCGGCCATGTGACCCTCGGCGCCGGTGAACAAGTTTTGCACGTCGAAGCTGGGCGCCTTGTAAACCAGCCCCCGGTATTGCAGGCGCAGAGCGACCTTTGAAGACAAGGAAGATTTCGAAATGATTGGCAGAATCGAGAAGACCTTGTAGTCCACCCCCGCTCCATAGAGAAATGCGGGCTTCGTCTGCCTCCTCGCCCCGATGGAGCTTGCTATTGCGTCTATCTGAGTAATGCTTGGATTGAACACCAGCACCCCGCCACCGCCGAATACAAAGGGTTCCAGCTTGTCACTTTGAAGAAAGCTGAAGACGTAAGCTCCGGTGAATTCGCTGATCAGACCCTGGATGCGGTAATCGATGCCCGCCCGATACATACATCTGTGAGTTCTTAACCCGCCCGTAATTCACCTCTATCGAACTCCGCGGACTGAACCGGACCCGCGCCGTGGCTATAAAAGCGCCCGCCTTCGTCGGAGTCAGCGTGGTTCCGTTTCCGCTGGATTGTTTGCTGAAAACCGCCCCTGCGTTCAAACCGATATCGTAACGGTTGTCCTGGCTGCGACTGATGCCAGTGAAAAGGAATAGCGCCACACTTAAGAGTCCCGCTTTTCGTAATATCAAATGCCCCTCATATTCTTTTCACTGGGATCAAAAACAGACCTATTCTGCGAATCAGCGCAAATCGCGACCCAGGTTTTCTTAAAACAGAGCTTTTCTTAGAACAAGCGGATTGCCTTAGCCAGCGCCACTGCCGGCACCTTCTTCAGCTCCGCCAACACTTCCTCAGATACCCGGCCATCGACGTGTACCACGGCGATGGCTTCTCGCGGCGTACGCCCGCTTTGCCATTTCCGGTTCGACGGCCCAGAGAGAAGGCGGCGATGTTGATTTTGTGTTGACCCAGGATGGTGCCGACCCTCCCAATCACGCCGGGCACGTCACGGTTGCGCAGGTAAATCAGATTGCGCTCCAACGGAGCCTCCACGTCAATACCGTCGACATGAAGAAGTCTTGGCGTATGCCCGTGCAAAACTGCCCCTTTGATCAGATGCTCTTCGGCGCTGGTCTTAAGCAGAATGGAGAGCACGCTGCCCGCGCCTCCGCTGGAGCTTTTCGGCTTCCGGGCCTCGTGGATGCGCAGCCCTCGCGAGGAAGCAATGGCTTCCGCATTAACCAGGTTGGCCTTTTCTTCCAGCGCTTCGTTGAGGATGCCCTTGATGGCGGCGTTGCGGATCAGTTCGGTCTTCCATTCCGAAATATGGCCGCTGTACCGCAGAGAAATCTCTTCCAGAGTCCCCTCGCTGGCCTGGGCCAGGAATGCGCCCAGCCTCTCCGCCAGTACGATGTAGGGTTGCAATTCGAGATATTCATGGTGCGAGACCGAGGGAACGTTCACTGCATTCTGGATGACGCCGTGCTTCAGATATTCCTTTACCTGCAGTGCGATCTGGTAGCCGACAGCCTCCTGGGCCTCGTGAGTGGAACCGGCGATGTGCGGGGTCAGCATCACATTGTCCATGGCTGCAAGCGGCGAGTTCTTTAGCGGCTCTTCGGCGAAAACATCTAAAGCAGCCGCCGCCACGTGGCCTCGTCTTAAGTCATGAGCGAGAGCGGTCTCGTCCATCAGTTCGCCACGCGCGCAATTTATCAGCCGAACCCCGGCCTTCATCTTCTTTAGAGATGCAGCGTTGATCATATTTGCTGTCTGGGGAGTCAGTCCGACGTGCAGAGTTAGATAATCGGCAGCCGCATAGACCTCCTCCAGTTTGGCCATGCGAATGCCTTGTTCTCTGGCCACAGAGGTTGAGACGAAAGGATCGTGGGCAACGATCTCCATTCCGAAAGCTCGGGCCCGGCGCGCAACTTCCATGCCGACACGTCCCAATCCAACGATGCCCAGCGTCTTGCCACGGAGCTCGCTGCCCTGCAGCGATTTCTTGTCCCATTTTCCCCGGTGCATCAGTTCGTTGGCGCGGAACAGGGGGCGTGCCATAGCCAGCATCATCGCCAATGTGTGCTCCGCTACGGCAATGGCATTGGCCCCCGGTGTGTTCATCACCGCGATGCCCTGGCGAGTGGCGGCTTCGAGGTCGATGTTGTCCACGCCCACGCCGGCGCGTCCGATCACCCGCAATTTGGGCGCATGGCGTAGCAGATCGGCATTCACCTGCACGGCTGAGCGCACGATCAATGCATCCGCGGCCTGCAGGTGCGCCGCAAGCTTGCCGTCTATCTGCTCAGGTGTCACCACCGTCCAGCGGCGCTCGCGGAGCAAGTCAAGCGCCGCAGAGGAAATCTTTTCAGCCACTACGACTTTCATCTTCAGCTTCGTCCTCCGAAATCAACGTCGGTTGCAAATCCTTTACCCAGAAATGACAGACCACTGACAACCGCACTTATGAAGCTTCCTAGAATACTTCATACATTGACGGCAATCGCCCCTTGGAGATAAGTGATGAAAACAATGCTGGTTCTGCTGCTGACAATGAGCGCCTTGGGATGCGGCTATGGTTCGCACTCTGGCACGATGGCAGCAGGCGCTCCTGCGGTGGCCCAACTGATGCCCAATACGGCTACCGCCGGCGGCATGGGATTTACTTTGACCGTAAATGGCAGCAATTTTGCCGGCGGCGCGGTTGTCTACTGGAACGGCACTACCCGCACCACGACGATGACTGTTGCGGGAACCCAGCTCACGGCCATGATCGCCGCCGCGGACATCGCTACCGCCGGTACTATTCCGGTTTATGTGAGGAATCCCGGCGGAACGGGTATTTATATGAATCAGGGCGGCCAGAACTCCAACATGATGAACTTTATGGTCAAATAGAGCCTTGAGTGCTCAGGCACCCACCGGCTGCCGTTTTTCCGTAGCTCGCGCGTAGACTTCTTGTGCCGCACGAACGCTAGCACCGTACTCCACGGGCTTTCCAGTTACAGTAGCGAGTACTTGTTCTAAAGCTGCCAGAATGCCTATCGTATCGAGATAATCGTAGTAGCCAAGATGCGCGATGCGGAAAAGCTTGCCCTTCATCTCACCTTGGCCGTTGGCCACTACCGCCGCAAACGACTCCCGGAATTCTTTTACGATAGCGCCCGAGTCCACGCCTGCGGGAGATTGGATGGCGGTGAGTGCGGCCGCTGGCGAGGATGCCGCGAACAGCTTTAGACCCAGGGCCTGGGCTCCGGCGCGGGTCATCTCTGCCGCCAGCTCTGCGTTGTTGATCAATGCTTCCCGTCCCGCCCCCAGATTGCCGTCGCCCATTTGCCGTATGAATTCGAGCGCGGCGGCCAAGCCGGCGAACAGTGACGTCGCCGGTGTATAGGACGACTCGCCTTTCGCTGCTGCCTTACGTTCCTTGCGGAAATCGAAGTAGTAGCGGGGAGATTTGCTCGTCTCCATGCGCTTCCAGGCGCGCTCGCTCACCGCACAGTAGGCTAGACCCGGCGGAATCATGAGTGCTTTCTGCGAGCCTCCAATGATGACGTCGATTCCCCAGCCATCCACATCAAAATGCGTAGTGCCCACGCCGGTGATGGCGTCCACCACCAGCAGCGTGTCATGACCCGTCGCTCGGACAAGTTTGGCGATCGACTTTATATCGTGACGCGCGCCGGTGGAACTTTCTGTGCCCTGAACGTAAACCACGCGAATATCAGGAGTCAGTTTCTGACGAACTTCATCGAGCGAGAAAGTTTCGCCATAGGGCGCGGTGATGACTTCAACTACACAGCCGAAGGCTCTTGGCTAGATCTCTCCAGCGCTCGCCGAATTTGCCGGCGGTGAGCACCAAGACTTTGTCGCCCGGCGAAGTCAGGTTCGAGACCGATCCTTCCATCACTCCCGTTCCGGAGGAGGACAGCACCAGGACGTCGTTGCTGGTGCCGATGAATTCCTTCATATCCGCCAGCACGCGAGAGAACAAGGCGCGGAATTCGGCGGTACGGTGGTGCATGGCGGCGGACGCCATCGCGGTCTGGGCCGCAGGAAGTATCGGCGTCGGGCCGGGAGTGAAGAGACGATTTTTGCGCAACATTCCGATAAGTCCTGAAAATCAGCGAATCTGACTCTTCAGTAGTCTATCGGAACATTAGCGTGTTCTGAAGTGTTCCGCCAGATTCTCGCAACGATCAGGGACGCGGTTGACGTCAATCGCGAATGGATTTGGCAGCGAGAATTTCCGGCTTGGCAACATCCGGTGGCTTGGAAAAAAGATCTTTGGCTTTGGCGAAGAGCGCCTTGGCAATTTCACCATTCAGGTGAGCGTTGCGGCCGTTTTCGTCGGCGAAGGTATCGAAGATGCCGTATTTTCCCGGCCCCATCTTAATGGCGTACCAGCTAAGTGTGGCCGATTCGCGCTCAGCCAGCGGCTGCGCCGACTTCAGAAATTCTTCCACCTCTTTTTCTTTTCCCGGCTTCGCTTCCAGCTGGGCCCAAATGGCGAGTCTGCTCATGGTTGATTTCTCCTGAGACATGAGATGCGCGTCAGGATCGTTTGGTGACGGATTTTGATCGGAGAATCGTCGCGGACCAGCGGCTTCCTATTCCTCCGATATAATTGGCCCACCATGACCCTGACCGAGCAGATTCAGAAAGACATTACTACCGCGATGAAGGCGCGCGACGAGGCGCGACTCTCGACTTTGCGCATGGTCAAAACCGCGCTCAAGAACCGCGAGATCGAGAAGATGGCGCCGCTCGACGACAAGGAATCGCAGCAGGTGCTCAGCACCCTGATCAAACAGCGTAAGGAATCGGTCGAGCAGTTCACCAAGGGCGGCCGCCAGGAAATGGCGGACAAAGAAGCCGCCGAAATCACGCTGATTGAAACCTACATGCCGAAGGCGGCAGGAGAGGCCGAGATCGTGGCTGGGGTCAAGGCGGTGATCGCTGAAATGGGTTCTCCTACTATGAAAGACATGGGCACCGTGATGAAGAACGCCATGGCGCGGTTCGCTGCTGCGGGGATGCGAGTAGATGGGAAAGTGGTCAGCGAGGCCGTGAAGAAAGAGTTGGCGGGGAAGTAGAGTCTAAAGAAACTTTTCTCACGCAAGAGGTAGTGGGCTATCACCACTGTCATCCTGAGCGGAGCAATCACGTCGCGCAGCGAAGTGATTGCGGAGTCAAAGGATCCCTACTTCGCATAGACCGCTGGAGGCCTCTCAGGGAATTCTCCCCGCGTTGTTTTATCCCAAAAGCAAGCCGCTCGAGAAAACGCCCTCAAGGTGCTCATGAGGCATTCGGCCGTGCAGGGATCTTCGACCGCGATGGCCTGCGCTTCGCGCAGGCCATACTTCGCTCAGGATGACAGTTTATTATTGGCTCCGTCCGAATCACGCTACACCTCATTCACTACTCCTCTGCAGCTCCCGATACGCTTCGCTCTTCGAGATTCCCCGCTCTTTGGCTACTTTCTTTAGCGCTGCCTTTTCGTCCAGCTTCTCCTCGGCCATGATCTGCTCCAGCCTCTGGCGAATCGAAAGACGGGCAAGAGCCGCCCGTCTCCACGTCGAGCTCCTGCCTCTTCCGCCTTGCCGATCAGCAAGGTGATCTCGCCTCTGACATCGCCACGCACGTCAGCGTCTCTAAGACCTCTTCGGCTCGCCCCCGCAGAAACTCTTCGTGAATTTTCGTGACTTCGCGTGCGATGACAACATGCCGGTCTTTTCCCAGAACCTCGACAACGTCTTCCAACGCCTCTTTCAATCGGTGTGGCGTCTCGTAGAAAACCTGGGTTCGCGGGGATGACCGAATGCTTTCCAGCACACTCCGCCGCTGGCCACGCTTGGCTGGCAGAAACCCGCTAAAGCGAAATGAGTCGGTGGGCAGGCCGCTGGCTACCAGCGCCGCGAGAAATGCAGCTGCCCCAGGAATCGGCACCACCGGAATGTGATGGCGGATGGCCAGCGAAATCAGCCGGAATCCAGGGTCAGAGATACCAGGCATACCCGCATCGGTCACCAGGGCCACGCGCGCACCTCGTTCCAGCTCCAGGACGAGCTCTGGAGCGCGCGTCATCTCGTTGTGCTCGTGATAACTCATGGTACGAGTGGCGATCGCGTAATGATTGAGCAGTTTCTGAGTCTGGCGTGTGTCTTCGCACGCGATCAGGTCGGCTTCTTTCAGTACCCGCAGCGCCCGCAGCGTGATGTCTTCCAGGTTCCCGATGGGCGTGGCTACCAGGTAAAGACCAGGCGCCAGGGTGTTGCGGTTCGGAGAAGCGTCCTCGCCCGGCTTCATGAGCGCGAGTCTACCACCGCGCCCGTCGAAGCCGCGGATCGTGTGGCAGGTTCAACATTGGCGTCATTCCGAGCTTCGCGAGGGATCTGGCGTGCAGACCCGGAGCGTGTCCCGATGAGCTGCCACGCGAGATCCCCTTCGACTTCGCTCAGGGCAGGCTCTCATTCGGCTGAACTGCGTCGGGTTTCGGGATGACTTCCCTGAAAGAGGCTCAAAGGCGAAACTGATCCGTATTGCACCTGCCTCGCAAATTGACGTCTGCCAGCCCAATCCCTAGAATCAAAAGAAGGAAAGTCTTAGATTTTTCAGGAGTCCATGCCACTTTACGAATATCAGTGCAAAAAATGCCATCACCGCTTTGAGCGGATCCAGAAGTTCTCCGACCCTCATGTGAAGAAGTGCCCTGACTGCGGCGGTCCGGTGGAGCAGATGATCTCCGCCCCCGCGGTCCAGTTCAAGGGATCTGGGTTCTACGTCACCGATTATCCAAAACAGTCCGCCGGGGCTTCTCGGCTCATCCTCGAACGGAGATTCTGCCTCCAAAGGGGAGCCTGGCTCCAAGAAGGAAGAAAAATCCAAGTCGGAGAGTTCTCAGAAGTCAGAGAGTTCGTCCAAGCCGGAAAGCGCTGGCAAGAAAAGCGAAAAGAAATAACTCACAGGAAGAGAAGAGTAGTAACCCTAACCACGAAGGACACAAAGGATCACTAAGGAAACCCCTCAGCACTCACACTTCGTGTCCTTTGTGGTTGATGAATTTAGAACACCAACGACCAGCCGACTGTCGAGTTTCATCCGCTTTGGCTCCGCTCAGCGCCATCTCAAGCTATACCCCAGCTCAGCCAGGATTTGATTCTCGAACTCATATTGCAGGATGAGAGAGAAATTGTCGCCCTGGAATTCCCACGATGCCGCGTAACGAGTCACCTCATGGGGAAACAGGGAATAGGCGGCAGCATAACGGACGTTGCAAGGTTGCGGGCAGGCGATCAGCCCGGTCGGATCGGCGCGGTAGATGTTAGTCGCCGCCAAGAGCGACACTGGAAGTGACATCGGGCTGAGATGAAACCAAAAGCTGGCGCGGCTTGACGTTAAGAGCGTGCCGATCCCCAGGTTGAATGTCAGCCGGCACATTGGTCCCAATTCGTTGGAGTGGATTAAGGTCTACCTCTCGGCTCAGAGTCTGCTGTGCCGCCGTCCAGATGGCTTGCAAATCAGCATCAGAATGCTGGGTATGGTTTACGAATCCAACCGGAACCGTGCCGCGTAAACCGCCGCCGCAGCCAGCAAGAACCAGCGTCAGGACAAGCAGGTTCACGTGTCGACCAACAGAACCCCGCAATTTGAAGAACGCCGTCAATTTTGATCTGAATAGACCATCGGCCAGACTCTCTCCGGTCTCCAGTTGCGGCTTCCCAAGCTTTTCGGACCGTTCAGGCGGGCATGAATCGTTTTCGCCGGCGTAGACATCCAAAACATTTGCAGATAATCGTTGTAACGAGGATTGAAGCACACGGGCGGCGGGTGCGACTAGCTGATCATACACGTTGGGGTGATTGCTGTTAGCCGTGTCCTGTGCTAACTTCGCCTTCAATTCGCCAATGCTTTCATTATTCCGTCACGAAAAGTCGTCCCGAAAATCACCCGGAGAGCTGGTGCACGCCGCGGTGCCAGAGATGCAGGATGCTGAGATCGCGGCGGCCTATAATGCCCAGCGCATGGGCGGCGATTTCTACGATTTCCTGCGAGTCAGTCCCAACCGGGTCTTATTCGGGTTGCTCGATGTTGCGGGCGGCCGGGAGGAAGCGCAGGGTATTGTCGCCGCTGCGAAAGAAACCTTCCGCAAACTTGGACAAGAGCTTTTCTCGCAGGAAGAGGTCAATGAAGCCGAAGCTATGACCGAGTTGTTCCTGCAGTTGAATCGTACGGTTCTGGAAACCGCAGTGGGCGTCCATTCGTGTCCCGCGTTTGCCGGCTGCTACAACGAAGATCTGGGCATCGTGTCCTACTTCAATGCCGGCCATACTCCCGGTTTCCTGAGAGATCACGCCAGCGTTACGCAACTGCCCGCCACTGGCCTACCGCTGGGTCTTTTTTCGCACACTACCAGTGACTCCCAAATGGTCGTGCTGGAACCAGGCGCGGCTCTCTTGTTGGCCTCCCGCGGGATCGTCGAAGCCAAGTGCAAAGACCAGGAATTCGGATTGGATGGAGTCCAGAACATGCTTCAGCACAGCGAGGGAGAAACGGCGAACCAGCTGTGCGTGAACCTTCTCGACAAAGTGCAGGACTTCATGTGCCGGCCTCCAACGGACAATGACGTGACCGTAATGGCATTGGTCCGCGACGCGATCGGCAAAACCGTCGCCGCCTGAACCAACGAGACACTTGCCATTAAGACCGTTTGCCGATCAGCCGTTCTGATCGCGAAGGCGGTAGCGCAAAAAAGATCGCCAGCGCGACATTCATCAATAAACTTGCGGGTACGCTCACCCAGGCCACGACGATGCAGACGAGATAGCACACCGGGCCTAGGGCATACTGGGACGAGATTCTTGCGATGGTGGAGCTGTCCACTTCCTTCCCGAGGAGGTGGCCGTCACGGGATGCGCAATATCGCCACAGCACGTTAAAGATGATGGCGATCACGAAGTAGGTCGCGTTGTAGAGAATAGCTGCTGTGCGCTGGCCGCCACGGTTAAGGTGCTGTGCCAGCACGGCTGTTGGGTAAGGAACCGCCGTTACCCCTAGCAGCAGCGCAAGGTTCAAAATCATCAGGGCATTGTTGGAGCGCCGGATATGGGTGAACAAACGGTGGTGGTTGATCCACATGATGCCGATAAAGGCGAAGCTGATAACGAAAGCGACGTACGAGGGCCACTGTCTGAGGAGTTGGGCCGCAAGGTCGTTCTCCGCCGTAGGCACTTTGATTTCCAGAATCAACAAGGTGATGGCAATCGCGAAAACCCCGTCAGAGAAGGCTTCGATCCTGGAGGTTTCCTTTTCCATGGGCAGGACGAAAACCGGGTGCCCTATCTTCGCCGCGCTTTTCTTTTTTGAGTCGGCTTTGCCGCGGGCAGCGGCTTCACCCCGGGCGCCAGCTCATCGGCTGTGACAAAAACCAGGTCTATGTCAGTGGGGATTCCCTGCAAGCTGTCCAGCGCCCCTCGTAACGCTGGCCGTACCACTCCCATTTCGTCCGACATCTTCTTTGCGCCGTCGTAATTGCCCTCAGCTTCCAGCGTCAACAAATCGTGGTCGAGATCACGCACCCCGTGCTTAAATTTCTCTATGTTCGGCGCGAACGTGCCATCCTCGTTCTGGCTAAAGGCGCCTTTGTCCAGCAGGTAGTTGAACTGAATTGCCATGCCTTTACCGTGGGCGTCATTTAGCCCGAAGCGCAGGCTACGGAACATGGAGGCCAAGTAGGTGGTATAGAGCTGCCGCTGCGCGGCATCGTCGGAAGGCAACACCCTGGTCAGGCTCATTTCCTTGGCATGATCCATCATGTACTGGAGCGCGAACAGGCCAGTGACGTCCGCTTTGGCCTCCTCGATTGCGCTGAAGAGCTCCTTTAGTTCTTCCCGCGCAGTTGTGTCGCGGCCTTGCACCTGGATTTGGTGAGGTCCGAGGCCGTGCATGAGTTCGTGGGCAACGATGTGTGTAAAGAAAGAGTCAAAACTGACGTCAACCATCGCCTGCCTGGAGAGCATCTTGCGTGCGATGGGCAGCAAGACGGTTCGGAACTTCGCCTCCTGCACATTCTTCAGCATCACGCGCTTGCTGCCCTTCTGGTGAACTACCCGATCATCGTTCGGCAGGTTGTAAGCGGCGGTGGCGACGCCATGGTTGCCATCGCCGGCGCTCAGGATCTCGTCCACTACGCGCAGGGGAGCGGCCGCTCCTAACTTGGGGTTGCGGTAGCGTGGGTCGATGGGCAGATTGTTTTCGATTTCCTGCAGATGTTGGGCGAAAGCCGAGAGTTTTGCCGTCCCCTCATCGTCACGGAGATTTACGAACGCCTCGAAAGCTGCTTTGTAGCCAAAGATTTCGTCGTTATAGGTCTCGTAAGGACCGATGGTGATGTCGATGGGCGCATCCAGATCCATCCAAGCCAGGTCGCTCTCGTAGTAGTCGTTGGAGAGAAATGCATCGGCCCGCAGGCTGAGAAATTTCTTCAGCGAAGCATTGTCGGTCAGGTTCGCCGCTTCGCGCAGCAGGTTCGCCGCCCGAGTGAGGTCGTCTTTGTATTCTTCGCTGTAGGGCACCGTCATGAGCTCGCGGCGACCGGAACCATCGTCTTTCTTCCAGCGGATCACGGTAAAGAAGCTCTTGGCTGCCTCCTGCTCTTTCGGCGGCAGAGACGCGAACCAGCGCTCGAAATCTTGCTTGGTCATGTCTTCCGGGTAGAAGTTCGCGCCCGGAAGTTTCCGGGGCGGAACACCGGGTAGAAAAGCTTTGAACTCATCGAGCGCCGACCACGGACCCTTATTCATCCAGAAATAGTGCAAGCGGGCCTTGCCTAACGGAGTGGCATCTTTTTGCAAGTGAGCATAGAGAGCGGGATTGCCACTCCAATATTGCTGCAAGAAAATGTCATCAATAACCCGGCTAGCTTCGATCAGCTTGGACAGGGCCTGCCGGTCGCCAGATGAAAGCTTCGATGAATCCACACGCAGGGGCGTGGGCGCGAAGCGCGCCGTCATTTTCTCCAGTTGGGTTAAGTCGGGAGCGGTCGCGCGCTGTTTCTGTGCCTTGGCGGGTAGATTCAGGATTCCAAAAAGAAAGAGGAAGAAAATGAAAAAGGCAAAGTAGCCGGTCACTCTTATCACCATCAGCTCCTATGAATTTGCGGCCTGAAGCGGTGCAAAAACCGATTATCATAACAGGGCAGCGCTGGTCGCGAGTCCGCTTCCAGAGGTACAATTCCCTTGAACGTATCATCTTACAGATAGGGCAACGTCCGGCTGCGGCGCAGCCCGCGGAATATTGATATCTATGCGAAAACTCCTCCCATGGTTGTTCCTCCTTTGTCTTGCCGTTCTGCCCGAGACCTTGCGGGCGGACACGGTTATCGAGGAAATCATTGCCCGCATCAATAACCAGATCGTAACCCGCACTGAATATCTGCGCAGTAAGGATCAATTAAAGCAGGAAGCTCAGCAGCAGGATCCAGTGAATGCGAACAAAATTGTCGCCGAGCGCGACAAGGACATCCTGCGCGATCTGATTGATCAGCAGTTGCTGCTGGAGAAAGGCAAGGACCTGGGCATCACGGCAGACACCGAACTGATCAAGAAACTCGACGATATGCGCAAGGAAATGAACCTGGAGAGCATGGAGGATCTCGACAAAGCTGCCCAGGCACAAGGGGTCTCTCTGGAAGATTTCAAGCAGAACCTGCGCAATCAGATCATTACGCAGCAGGTTATCGGCAGAGAAGTCGGCTCCAAGATGTCCATGTCCAAGGAGGAAGAGCAGAAGTTTTACGACCAGCACAAAAGTGAAATGGAGCAAGCCGGAGCATATCCGACTGAGCGAGATCCTGGTTTCTACCGAAAAAAAAGGCGGAGCCAACGCGCCGGACGATCCGCAGCAATTGGCTGCCGCGCAAGCCAAAGCTGAAGACCTGCTCGCCCAAATTCGCAAAGGCAGCAAGTTCGAGGACATTGCCAAGAAGAACTCGGATGGGCCTACAGCGGCCCATGGTGGCGATCTTGGAGACTTCAAGCGCGGGACCCTCGCCAAGGAACTCGAAGACAAAACCTTTGCCATGAAACCGGGCGACGTTTCAGATGTGATCCGCACCCGGCAGGGGTTTGTCATTCTGAAAGTGGTCGAGCATCACACCGCTGGCATACCTCCGATGAGCGAAGTTGAACCGCGAATTCAGGACGCGCTCTACATGCAAAAATTGCAGCCCGCCTTGCGTGAATACCTGCAAAAACTCCGCGAGGATGCGTATATCGATGTCAAGCCCGGCTACGTGGACACCGGCGCCAGCCCCAACCAGACCAAACCCGTCGAGACCACTGCCAAAGATACAGGCGCGAAAGAACTCAAGAAAAAGAAGAAAAAACTCAAGGTCATCTAGCTGAGCTGGACTCAAACTGGGGCAAGATTGCGGAGGCTACGGCGCCATTCATCATGAAAGACTTCTTTGTATGCGATTGTGTTCAGCACGAAAACAAAGTCATTACCTCGAGCTTCGTCGTCGTCGTCAAACAGGTGAAGCCAAAAAAAACGGGTGAACCTTACCTGGCGTTGACGCTCGGTGACCGCAGCGGCCACATCGAAGCCAAGATGTGGGACAACGTGCAAGATGCCCTGGACGCTTTCGAGCAGGATGACTTCGTCAAGATCAAGGGCCTGCTCAACAAATACAAGAACCGATTTCAGATCACTATACATAAGCTCCGTCGTCTCGGGGATTCGGAAGTCGATTTCTCCGATTACCTGCCCAAGACTACGAAAGACATCGGCGAGTTGTGGCAGACGCTGGCCGGCTATGTCGCCAGCTTTCAGAATGTTCACCTCAAGGCGCTGGTTGAGTCCTTCATGGCCGATCCCGAAATTGCCGAGGCGTATCGCATGGCTCCAGCCGCCAAGACCTTGCACCATGCCTATATTGGCGGCTTGCTCGATCATGTAGTCTCGCTCTGCCGCTCCTGCGATCTGGTCAGCCGTAACTATCCTCAGATCAACCGCGACCTCCTGCTTACCGGAGCCTTCCTGCACGACATTGGTAAGATTCACGAACTCACTTACAACCGGTCCTTCTCCTACAGCACGCGTGGCCAACTCCTCGGTCATATGGTCATTGAACTGGAAATGCTGCAGGCAAAAATCGCGCTGGTGCCGGGTTTCCCCGACGAGCTGAAGACTTTAGTTGAACATCTCATCATCAGCCATCACGGACAGTATGAGTTTGGTTCTCCCAAGCTCCCCATGTTTCCGGAAGCGCTCATGCTGCATTATCTTGACGATCTCGACTCCAAGATGGAAAGCATGCGCGCTCATTTCGAGCGCGGTGGCGATTCGGAGGGCTTCTGGACCGGGTTTCAACCCTTCTCTCGGCCGACCGCTACTGAACAGCGCAAGATTTCTGGAAAAGACTGAGAAACAGCCGTCCGTCCCGTCGCCGCCGCAGGTTTCGGAAGGGGATCCGACGCCGAAGGCGAACTAGCTCAGTCGGGGCTGGAATTCGCCGAAAAGAAACAGACCTAAATTCGATTCTACAAAAGCGAGAGGCTGTACTTGCTTTCTTTTTTTGTTAGGAGAGTTCTGTGCGAGACCACATCGAGCACCTTGCATGCCGAGGCAGTTAGGTATATCTTTCCGGGCATTTCGGAAATCAAAGAGAAAATCCCGGTTCATTCGTATCCAAACGTTTCATCTTGTCCGGGATCAGCTGCGAGATGAACCGCTTCGACCGAAGATGCCCCAACACCAGCTTACCGAGTTCGCCGAAAAGAATCAAACTCCGCTAGCGTGACATTCGCATCAGGTCACGGTAGCATTACGCCAATTACTTCCGGATCCTGTCACGCTTCCCGGAAGTACTTCGGACAAGGTTTTAGCCTCGATGTCGCGCCACCATTGCTTTCTGGTTAACAATTTCTGAACGGAGTTCTTTATGCGTTCACCTTTGGCAACAATCACACTGGGCCTTTGTTTGTCCATCGCTTTGCTGGGCTGCAAGATGCAACAAAAGTTCCGATGCAACAGGAAGCGATGCAAATTCCACGAATTCCGCAAGCGCGCCAACCGCTCCGGCTCCGGACTCCTCGGCACCGTCTACCGGTTCGGCCATGAAGCCCAGGCCCGAGGCTCCCCAACCCGTCGTTCTCCCGGTGGGCACCGTGCTAACCGTACGCTTGGGCGAAGCTGTGGGATCGAAGATCAGCCAACCTGGCCAGGCTTTTTCGCCGACCCTGGCTGACCGGTTCAGGTTGACGGAAGAGGAATGATTCGAGCCGGGGCGACCGCTTCCGGCGTCGTGTGGACGCGGCGCCCCCGGTCGCTTCAAGGGCGGCGCTCGTCTGCAACTGAAGCTTACGTCGATCAAGTCAAGGGTACTGATAAGGGCATCCAGACCTCTTCGCTCGAGCGCACCGCAAAAGGAAAGGGCAAGCGCACCGCTGCTATTGGCGGGCGGCGGAGCGGCCGTCGGAGCGCTGATCGGCGGACTGGCAGGTGGAGGCAAAGGCGCGGCATCGGTGCGCTCGTGGGCGGGTGCCGATTGGCAGGAGGGCGATGCCGGAACTGGAGGTGAAGTCCCTTCACTCGGCGCTAACTTCGATTGTGGACCTATGCGTTCTCGCCACCGGCCGGATTCAGTCTCTGACCCGCCCCAAGCTTGGAGCAGCTTCGTTCTGGAATTGAGATGATCAGCATTCGGTTTCCAAGACGAGAAACCCTACAGCTAAGTTCCCATGCTCGATTTCGCTCGCTTTCAGGTGCTGACCTTCGACTGCTATGGCACGCTCATCGACTGGGAGACGGGAATCTTTGGCGCCTTGCGTCCCGTCCTGGCCGCCCACAGCAAGACCGTCACCGATGTCGCGCTTTTGGAGCTCTACTCCGAACTGGAGTTGCAGGCGGAGCAAGGAGAGCAAGCAGAGTTTCGTCCCTATCGTGAAGTTCTGCAATCGGTAGTGCGTGGCTTCGGAGAGCGCCTGGGATTTGTGCCTTCCGAGTCGGAGGTGCGCTCGCTGCCGGAATCTCTGGCCAACTGGCTGCCATTTCCAGACACTGTCGCAGCCCTTCGCAAGCTTAAAAGCCGCTATCGACTGGCGATCATGTCCAATGTAGATGATGACTTGTTCGCCGCCACTGCACGACGTCTTGAATTGCAGTTCGACCACGTGATCACAGCGCAACAGGCCCGCGCCTACAAACCTTCGCTCCGGGTCTTCAAGTTGGCGCAGGAACGAATCGGGGTGCAAGCCAGACCAGTGGCTCCACGTCGCTCAGAGCGTCTATCATGACGTGGTTCCGGCCAAATCTCTGGGCATAGCAACGGTGTGGGTGAATCGCCCATCGCCTCGTCCGGGAGCAGGCGCGGCCAAAGCGGCGTCTGCCCAGCCTGATTTGGAAGTGTCCAGTCTCAAAGCGCTGGCGGATTTGGCGCTCCCGGCCAAAAACTGAGAACTGGGAACAACTAACTGAGAGCTGCTTTTGAAATTTGCACAACTGCGCTGTCTCGCTAGTCGGAAGTTTCCTCCTTATTCTCCCCGGTATTAAACTGATGAGTCGCTAGTTCCCTGCAATTCTTATGGTCTGCGGTTCCTAATTTTGGAGACAAAAATGCCAACCACCACTCGGATCGATCCGCTTTCTTATCTCACCGATCAGTTGAATGATCTAAAAGCCAAAGGCACCCACTTCCGCCTGCGTGTACTCGAGGACGAGCAAGCACCGGTCTGCACGTTTGACGGCAGGAAAGTTATCAACCTGGCTTCGAACAATTATCTCGGCCTTACCACCCATCCCAAGCTGCGCGAGGCTGCGCTGGAAGCCACGCGCAAGTATGGTGTGGGATCGGGCGCGGTGCGCACCATCGCCGGAACCATGAGAATCCACATGGAACTGGAGGAGAAGATTGCGCGCTTCAAGAATGTCGAAGCCTGTGTCGTATTCCAATCGGGATTCGCGGCCAATGCGGGCACAGTCTCGGCGGTGCTGGGCAAAGACGATTTCATCATTTCGGACCAACTAAATCATGCCTCGATCATCGACGGCGCGCGCCTGTCGCGAGCGAAAATTCTCGTCTTCGAGCACAAGAACATCGCGCAAGCCGAGGAAAGGCTCGCCAGCGTAAAGAACGAGCCCGGGAAAAAGCTGCTGATCTCCGACGGCGTCTTCTCCATGGATGGCGATATCGGCCCGCTGCCCGCCTTGTGTGATCTTGCGGAGAAATATGGCGCCATCATGATGGTGGATGACGCCCACGCCTCTGGCGTGCTGGGACGCAATGGCCGCGGCACGATTGATCATTTCAAGGTGCACGGCCGGGTCGACATCCAGGTGGGAACGCTGTCGAAAGCGATTGGCGCGCTGGGAGGATACGTCTGCGGCACGCGCGATCTGATTGATTTTCTGTACCATCGCGCCCGACCGTTCCTGTTCTCGACCTCGCATCCGCCGTCGGTGGCGGCGACTTGCATTGCCGCCTTCGATGTACTGGAAAACGAACCGGAGCGCATCGAGAAGCTCTGGCAGAACACTCGCTTCTGGAAAAAAGAGCTGGGCCTGCTCGGCTTCGATATCGGCGGCAAAACCACGCCCGCCAGCGAAACGCCGATCACTCCCATCATCATCGGCGACGGCAAACTCACCATGGACTTCTCCAGCGAACTGTTCAAAGAAGGTGTCATGGGCACCGGCATCGCTTTCCCGACCGTGCCAGAAGGCAAAGCCCGCATCCGGACGATCATGACGGCGACCCACACAGAAGAAGAATTGCAGCAGGCGTTGGATGTGCTGAAGAGAGTCGGGAAGCGGATGGGAATTGTGAACTAGAGCACGGTGCCTTTTCCGTTGCAGAATAGCTTCGCTGCCGAGCTTCGCCCGGCCAGGACGGGCGAGACGCCCGTCCCTACACAAGCAGCGGCACCTTAATCTCCGCGGTACACGACCCGCCCGCCCACGATCGTAGCCACCACCTTCCCCGTAAGCTGCCAGCCGTCAAATGGAGTGTTGCGCGACTTGGAGCGGGATTTCGCGGCTTCAAACGTCCAGCGCTTCTTCGGATCGAAAATCGTGACATCGGCATGATTACCGCGGGCCAGGCTGCCGCGCCCTTTGATGTCGACCACTCGCGCCGGACCAGCAGTAAAAAGTTCCACAATTCTTGCCAGCGGGATCCGCTGCTCGCGATGCAGCCGGGTGATGGCGACGCCGAGTGCGGTCTCCAGACCCGTGACCCCGAACAGAGCGCGCTCGAATTCGATGATCTTTTCGTGAGGCGCGTGCGGCGCGTGATCAGTAGCGATGGCGTCCACGGTGCCGTCCGCCAGCGCCACCAGGATGGCCTCGCGATCAGAAGCAGAGCGCAGGGGCGGATTCATCTTGAAATTGGTGTCGTACTCGGCGACGTCGGCGTCGGTCAGAGTGAAGTGATGCGGCGTGACTTCGCAGGTGATGCGGGCTTTACTGCGCTTGCCACGGCGCACGGCTTTGAGCGCATCCGCCGTCGAGAGATGCGCCACATGCAAGCGTGTGCCGGTAAACTGCTGGGCGAGTTGCACGTCGCGCTCGACGATAGACGCCTCTGCCGCCGTCTTCATTCCGCGCAACCCCAGCCGAAATGAAGTGGGCTCCATCGTTCATCGAGCAATGCTCCGTCATGCGCGTATCTTCGGCGTGCTGAATTACTGGGAGATTAAGCTCGGATGCCAATCGCAACGTCTCCCGCATGATGTCGTTGCCCAGAATCGGTTTGCCGTCATCGGTGACCGCAATCGCGCCGGCCCGCTGCAATCCACGGAAATCGGTGAGCACCGCGCCCTTGCTGGCCTTGGTCGCGGCAGCAACTGGAAAAACGTTGACTACCGCGCCGCGCTCGGCTTGCTGAATCCAGGTGACCCATTCTGGTGAGTCGACAATGGGATGGGTATTGGGCATGCAGCAGATCGAGGTAAATCCCCCGGCAGCTGCGGCGGCGGTGCCTGACGCGATGGTCTCCTTGTAGCTCTGGCCGGGCTCGCGCAGATGGACGTGCAGGTCGATGAAGCCGGGAGCCACGATCAGACCGCGCGCGTCAAACTTTTCATCGGCGCCACCGCGGATCTTGTTGGGCAAGGCAATTTCGGCCACACGTCCGTCGCGCAAGAGGACGTCCATGGGAGCGTCAACCCTTGCGGCGGGATCAATAGATGCCCGCCCTTGATCAGCAAGCTGTGATTTTCTCTTCGATTCACAGGATCCCCAAAATGTGCAGCCGAAACCGCACGAGCGTGGACGCTCGCGCCTACATTACCTTGCTCTGCCAAGCGCCTTTGCCAGGATTGCCATCCGCACCGGCACACCGTTACGCACTTCCTCGACGATCGCCGACTGCGAACAGTCAGCCACTTCCCAGGTCAGTTCAAGCCCGCGGATGATCGGCCCCGGATGCATCACCATGGCGTCACGCTTCGCCAGCTTCACTCGGGCCATAGTGATCTGGTAGCGTTCAATGTAATTCTGCAGGCTGATTTTCACTCCCGCCAAGCGCTCTTTTTGCACCCGCAACACCATGATCACGTCAGCACCACGAACTGCATCTTCCACGGTGCGCGTAATGTGCAAGCCGGGGGCCAGGCTGGTCGCCACTTCCGGAAGAAATTCAGGCGGGCCGCATAGCGGTAATGTGGGCTCCGAACTTACCCAGCAGATGAATCGCGGAACGGGCCACGCGGCTGTGATAAATGTCGCCGACGATCGCCACCTGGAGGCCTTTAAGATTTTTCTTGTGACGGAGGATGGTATAGGCATCGAGCAATGCCTGCGAGGGATGCTCATGCATGCCATCGCCGGCATTTACCACCGGAATATCCAAATGCTTGGCCATGAGCAGGGGAGCGCCGGCCAGAGGATGACGCACCACGATGACATCCGCACCCACGGCGCGCAGAGTGTAGGCCGTATCAAGCAGCGACTCGCCCTTCTCGATGCTGGATCCACTGGCGAGCACCAGCGTGGTCATCGCACCCATGGATTTCGCCGCGACTTCGAACGAGCTGCGGGTGCGCGTGGAGGGTTCGTAAAACAGAAGCAGCACGCGCTTTCCGCGCAGCAAGGGACGCGGCTTGAGCGGATTCATCCGCCGGGCAAGCTTGAATACTCCCAGGATTTCTCCCGCATCGAGATGTTCGATACCCAGCAGCGATCCACGCGCAGGTTTGTTCATGGCTTCGACGCAAGGTGGAGCATGATATATCCAATTCTTGCGGTCATGGACGCTGCATCATACGCGGGGCAAGGCTGGCGGGGCAAGGAGGAGCGAACCCCGGATCCTTTGGGATTCCATGAAGTTTCACGGAGATCGGCTCGACTCTACGTCTAGAGCCGGTCCTTACGCCGCAGCAGGGCAGCGCCGATCGCTCCACCCACGCTTGAGAAGATCAGAAAGACAACAAACATTGTCACTAAGCCCACCACCATCATCACGACAAAGCCTGCGGGGGTCTTGAGGAATTCCAGAGCCTGCTGCGCCTGCTGTGGGCTGGAACTGCGAGCAGCCGATTGCTCAACCGCCTCTATCATGGTCTGGCGAATCTGCCCAGTGGTGCGGAAAACCGTTGCCCATAGTGCCAGAAAGACTGTCAGAAAGGCGAAAGCCAGCGCTCCACTAACTGCGCCCAGCTTCGCTCCCATTCCTGCAGATGGGTTGAAGGCAGGATTGCGACGGCGGTACAGAAGAACGGCGAGAAATCCGGCTGAGAGCGTTCCCAGCCCAAAGCCTCCGAGGGGCACGAGAGCAAGAAGTGCTGCCACTAGTCCGGCGACGGCGGCGGCCGGCAAGGCTTGCGGCCATTGGATCACGGTAGCTGGCGAGAACTCGGAAGGCGAGGAACCCGGCGCCGCTGTGGAAAGCGCGCTGGCTTCAACTCCGACTCGAATTTGCGGCGCGTTGCAATGTGGGCAAAAGGCGATTCCCTCCTCAACCGTGGCGCCACATTTATAGCAAGGGTGTTCCATCGGAGCTTCAAGGTACCGCAGGCGGTCGCGCGAGGCAAGGGAAGCTGGAAAATTTCAGATTTGAGATTTGCAGATTACAGATTTTCGTGTTTTGTGAAGGATTTCAATCTGAAATCTTCAATCTGAAATCTAAAATCTAAAATCTTCAAATTGTGTCTTCCTTGCCGTGGGTTTGCAGGTGGACCAGAGCGAAAACAGATCCTTTTCCCGAGTGTGACGGCTGGATCGACACAATGTGTTCGTTTTGATCGCTTCCCACCTTCAGTTCCACGACCTTACCACTGTTGTCACCGGTGCATTTCAGCTCATTTGAGCCCTGGGAATCTTTGCCGTTGTAGGTTGTGCCAGTATTCCCACCGAATTTGCTAGCGCGGCATTGAAGCACATTGCCGTATTTCTTGAGTTGGTCCTGATAGTAGGCGATGAGTTTCTGAGGCGGATCATCGGATTCGAACTCGACCGCCACCACGCGCAGGGCATAACCCATTCCCGAAATGTTGACGTTTGCGCTCTTCTGCTCACCATCCTCTTCTTTTTCCTTGAGCCGCGCACCGGGATAAACCGGCAGGCCGGTTTCACGCACGTCGGCACTCCTGCTGACGTGAATTCCGCCAACCGGAGTCTCAATGTCGACTTTCTTCTCTTGATTGTTGTCACCCTTCTTCACGTTCACGCTGCAGGCGGGCAAAACCATGATTGCTGCGAAGGCTAGGGCGAAAGCCACAGACGACTTAGCGCCCGGCTGGTTTGGAATATGCATGTTCAGTTCCTCCTTGCGCGACTTGCGGCTGCCGTTCGATTCCGGCGCCCCGCTGGGCAACATTAGGAATACTCACCGGCAGATGGCCGCGGATGGCAATCTCACCGAAAAGCGCCTTGAGCCGCGCTGATTTCTGAGACCGTCGCATTGGAAAATGTACAAATATAATTCTGCGCTCCGGGGAAATCCTGCGCCAGGTAAGGATTTCCCATAGCCAGAACGGCAGTCTTCTCGGCCGCGTGCTCGAGAATCTTCTGCAAGAGCGTTCCACTCGCATCGTTGAGAGCCACGGAATTGCTTAAACCGTTCGCACCTTGCATAGCCTTTCCCGCCGTGGGCACTATGTATACGGCAGCGATAACTGTCTGCGCCTGATCCACTGCGTTCAGTATGTCGTCGGACATGGCGGCCGCGATCCGCGGATCCACGTAAATAACATTGGCATCGGGTATTCGAGACTTAATTTGACGCTCCAGCGTGCGACCAGCTTCGGTGCGCACATCTTCCGAGAATACGACTACGACGGTGCCGTTACGAACTTCTTCCACTCTTTGATACGGAAGGCCGCTCTGAACAGTTCCCGAATGTTTCAACGGCAGAAGTTTACCGTTGTCGCGAACCAAGGTCACGGAGTCGTCGGAAATCTGCTGGCCTAGGGCGAGGTTCTCGGGTTTTCCCACGACGTTAGTAAGCGCCTCAAGGCTAACCAGCCGAGCCTTCTCCAGTCCGAGTGAGGCTTTTGCTTTTAGTAGCTTAAGGACCGAAGTGTCAAGCTGGGCCCGGGGAATTTCACCGCTCCGTGCTGCTTCCAGGACCGCCTTGTACGATGCATCCAGATCGGCCGGAATCAGTAGCAGATCATTGCCGGCCTTGAAGGCATCCACGGCGGCGCGTCCGATGTTCGCAGAATAGAGACGGGTGAGTCCGGCCATGTCCAGCGCATCGGTGACAACGATTCCCTTGAAGCCGAGCTGCTTTTTGAGCAAATCCGTGACGATCGCCGGAGAAGTTGTGGCGACGCGGTTTGGGTCCGGTTCAAGAGCGGGAATCGTGACATGCGCAACCATAACCGAATCCACACCAGCTTCGATGGCTTTGCGAAAGGGCGGAAGCTCCACGCTATTCAGCCTGGCGCGGTCTCCCGTGACTTGAGCCACGCTGAGATGAGAGTCAGTTGCGGTGTCGCCGTGTCCGGGAAAATGTTTGACTGTAGTCAGCATTCCGTTGGCGCGTGCGCCTCGGATATAAGCCACAACCAGGTCGCCGACCTGCTGCGGGTCTTCTCCGAAGGAACGGGTGTTGATGATTGGATTAGCCGGGTTCGAATTTACATCAGCATCGGGAAAGAAATTCCAGTGCACGCCGATGGCACGTGCTTCCTGGGCGGTGATCCGGCCGAATGCTTCCGCGTAGTCCAATCTTGCCCGTCGCCCCGAATGCCATGGCGTGGGGAAAGCCCGTGGCTCCATGAAGACGCATGGTGACGCCGCGCTCAAAATCGGCGGCGATCAATAGAGGCAACTTAGAATCTTGCTGCAGACGATTGAGCAGCTCGGCAGCCTCATAGGGCTGGTTGCGATAGAGGAATGGCGGGTCCCAGCGTACCGTCATGGCAAAAGAGCCAATGTGATACTTGCGCATGTTGTCGCGCAGATCGAGGTACTCGGGACTGTTCACATTCAGAAACTCGGCGCGAACCCAGATCATGAAAAGCTGACCGACTTTTTCTTCGAGAGAAAGCTTTTGCAAAGTCTTTTCGGCCCATTTTTCGCCTTCACGATCGAGGTGAATGGGGCCGGGCTGTTGGTATTTTTCTTTTGCGAAAACGGGGGCGAGGAGAAAACGAACAGCAAGAATGCAACTCGAAGCATGAGGGAACGATAGCATGAAGGGTCTCAGGTGTCAGGGGTCAGGTCTTAGGTGTCTGGTCACAGGGGTCAGGTATCAGGTCGCTTTGCGGTGACTGTGACGCCCATCACACTCGCGGCCCTACCGCCCGACACCTAAGAGCTGACACCTGAGGCCTAAGACCTAAGACCCAAGACCCAAGACCTGAACCCTAAGCTGAGACCTTCAGCACCCGTGAGATCGCTGCGTCCCGAATTCTTGGCTCATCACCGAATCCCGCGAGCCACACCACATCCAGCTCCCGCCGGAACCAGGTCATCTGACGTTTCGCATAGTTGCGATGAGACTGCTGCGCGGCTTGCACCGCCGTCGAGTGGTCGATTTCGCCGCGCACTAACTGCACCGCCTGCTTGTAGCCGAGTGAGGTCAGCGGGCGTGCCGCGTCCCCGTACTTATCGAGCAGCCGCTGCGTTTCTTGCACCAGGCCACAATCGAACATGCGTTGCGCGCGCTGGTCGATGCGCTCGTAGAGTGCATTGCGGTCGGGGTCGAGGCCCAACCGCAGGAAGCGGAAGCCTTGCAGTGGATCGCGTCCACTCTTCCACATTTCTGTCATCTTCTGCCGCGATGCGAGGCAGATTTCGATGGCGCGAACCAGTTTAGGCACGTCATTGGCATGGATCCTCGCGCTCGCAGCAGGATCCAGACGGCTCAGCAAGCGGTGCAAGTGTGCCGAGCCTTTCTGCTCGGTTCGCTGGCGAAGGCGTTCGCGTAGTTTGTCCGAACGTTGCGGGCCGGGGAAGAGACCTTCGAGCAGGGCTCTCAGATAAAGCCCCGTACCCCCGACCACAATTGGCATTGTTCCACGCGAATTGATCTCTTCCAGCGTTTGACGCGCTTGGCGCGCATATTCACCCGCGGTGATGTAGCCGGAGGGTTCAACGAAGTCGAAAAGATGGTGTGGCGCGCGTGCTCGTTCCGTACCCGTGGGCTTGGCGGTGCCGATCTCAAACTCGCGATACATGGCGACGGAATCGCAATTCACGATTTCGCCGCGAAAGCGTTCAGCCAAAGCCAATGAAAGCGCGGTCTTTCCGCTTCCGGTTGGCCCGAGCACCACTACCAGCAACGGATCCCGAAGCACGGTTAGCGCGCACTCCAGGAAATACTGTGCCAGTAGCGGGCCAGCGTGATGATGAGAATCAGCACTGCGATGATGAGGACGCCGGTCGCTTCTAGAGTGTAGATGTGCGGCTTGGGATGCCGTTCGGGCGTTGGCGGTTCAGGCTGCCGTTGTGGACTAGCGGCGGACATCGCTTACATTGTAGCGCCGTGAGCTCGCGACGTTTTAGAGAATGCTAAACTACGCGTCGTCTCTTTACTTATCATGTCGCTGCCGCAAGCTAGTCCCGCTGGGCGAATTGTCCGCTTCGGAGTATTTGAAGCAGACCTCGCGGCCGGCGAACTGCGCAAGAACGGCGCGCGCATCCGGCTGCAGGAGCAGCCCTTCCAGGTGCTCGCCTTCATGCTGGAGCGTCCTGGCGACGTGCTTACGCGAGACGAAATCCGCCAGAAGTTGTGGCCCTCGGACACGTTTGTCGACTTCGACCACAGTCTGAATACCGCTGTGAACAAGCTCCGCGAGGCCTTGGGAGATTCTGCATCCAGCCCCCGCTACGTGGAGACGCTGGCACGCCGGGGATACCGCTTTCTGGCACCGGTAGAACGAATCGATACGCAGACTCGAGAACTAGCCTCCGCGCCCGCGCTGTCGACGCCCGTCCCGACCGATGAAGCTCTGCATCCCGAACTCGAAGTCCCTCTCCCGAATCGCGGACTGAGCCGCGGCCTGTTCGCGTTGATTCAGGTGATGTATTTGAGCTTCTACCTGGCAGCGCTCTTTCACCTGCATCAAGTCGCGCGGAATACGGAAAGCATCTTGCCCTGGTGGGGTGCATCGACCGTCCTAGTGGCGGTGCTGGTCACCGCTGGCGTGGGTATTCCCCTGCGCTTTTATCTGTTTTCGGCGGCTACTTTTGATTACCGGAGGCTGGGAGAGAAATTTCAGAAACTATTCCTGTTTATCATGGTGCTCGATCAGCTATGGGCGATTGCCCCATTTCTGATGACACCCACCATCGGGTTTGGAGCGGCGTTTGCCGCGACGGCAGCATTGCTCTACGTGCCGTTTTCTGAGAGAACTCTTGTCAAGATGGCGTACCCGACGCTGCCTCATCGAGGTTAGTTAGAATCAAAATTCTGAAACAATTCAGGGAACCTTGCTCACCGGTGCCGCGTACCACCGTCTGAACCTAAGGGAAAGTTGTGTCCATCCGGGTTCAGGAGTGACTTATGAATCGAATTGCACTGTTCCTCTTGGGCTGCTGCCTCGCGCTTACCCCTTTAACCCATGCCGAAGAGTGGTCGAAAACCTATACCATCACTAGCCAACCCGACCTTCGGGTCGAGACCTCGGATGCCAGCATTCACGTCGATACTTGGGACCAGAAGACGATCGAAGCCCGGGTTCTCACCGAGCGCTACAAGATCGGCGACAGCGGGGTGAAGATAGAAGAACACCAAAACGGAGATTCAGTGACGCTGGAAGTGCGTTTGCACATGCACACGACAGGGTTCATTAGCTTCAACCGGGGCGGCCGAGTGCAGGTTGAGATTCGCATGCCTCGCGAAGGCCGGGTGAACCTGCACACTGGCGACGGCCATATCCGGCTTAGCAATTTCAAGGGCGATATGCAATTGGAGAGTAGCGACGGCCATCAGGAGATTGACGCGGTGGATGGTACCTTGCGGGCCCACGCTGGCGATGGCCACATCCAGGCGGCGGGGCGATTCGATGCTCTGGCTCTCAGTACCGGGGATGGTCACATTGAAGCCCGCGTTCTGCCTGGTTCCACGATGAACTCCAGTTGGGACCTGCACGCCGGAGATGGCAGCGTTACGCTCGGGCTGCCGGAGAATTTTGCCGCCAACTTGCATCTCCATACCGGCGACGGCCACATCAATCTGGATTTGCCCCTCACTGTGGAAGGACAGTTAGGGCGGCGAGATATTCACGGGAAGTTGAATGGCGGCGGAAACCTGCTGACTATTCATACCGGAGATGGCTCGATCCGGCTGGAGAAAACGTCAGGAACCATCTAGATTCAGCATTTTCTTAGCGGTCAGCGTTTAGGCGCGAGCCGCAGCCGGGACTTCAGTTATCGTAGAGGGAATGTAATGCGTAGAATTATGTCCAGCCAGGTTCTTTTCTTTTCGCTTTTTTTGGTCGCTACCGCTTCTGCGCAGACGGCATCATCTCAACGCCAGCCTGTCCTTGACCTCGGATCGATCGATCAGACCGTCGATCCCTGCACAGACTTCTACACCTACGCGTGCGGAGCGTGGATCAAGAAAAATCCCATCCCGCCCGACCAGTCCCGCTGGAGCGTCTACTCCAAAATGGCGGATGATAACAAACTGATCCTGCGCGACATCCTGGAAAGTGCCGCCGCTGATCCCAAGCGTGATGCCGTGAAGCAGAAGATTGGCGATTACTATGCTGCGTGCACGGACGAGAAGAAAATCGAAGCCGCAGGAGGTATGCCACTGAATGGAGCCTTGGAGCAGATTGCCAAGCTGCATTCCAAGCAGGCCATTGGCGATGTTGCCGGTGCCATGGTGAACGACGGCATGTTGTTCGAATTTGGGTCCGATCAGGATTTCAAGAACTCTAACCAAGTGATCGCAGAAGCCGATCAGGGTGGTCTCGGCCTTCCCGATCGAGATTACTATTTGAAGACCGACCCCAAATCCGAAGAGCTGCGCCGGGCTTACGTGGCACACGTGCAGAAAATGTTCGAGTTGCTAGGCGACAAAGCCAACCTCGCGGCGACCGAGGCCCAGGCTGTCATGCGCATCGAGACGGCCCTGGCGAAAGCATCGCTCACCCGGGTGGAACGCCGCGATCCTGACAAGGTCTACCACAAGATGACGCGCCAGCAATTGGAAGCGCTCAGTCCTTCGTTTCACTGGAATTCGTACTTCACCAAGGTCGGGCTGCCGGTGCTGCAGTCGCTCAACGTTACTACCCCTGAGTTTTTCAAGGCTTTGAGTGCTGAGCTCGAAAGAGAAGACCTGGGAAGCTGGAAAGCCTACTTGCGCTGGCATCTGATCAACGCCAATGCGCCCTATTTGTCATCCGCCTTCGTAAACGCCGATTTCGATTTCAACCAGAAGACATTAAGGGGAGCGCAGGAAATCGAGCCCCGCTGGAAACGCTGCGTCAGTAATGCGGATAATGACCTGGGCGAGGCGCTGGGTCAGGCCTATGTGGAACGAACCTTCAGTGCGGAAGCCAAGCAGCGTGCCATGAAACTGGTAAAGGAAATCGAGGCCGCCATGGGGCGCGATATCGAGGGCCTCCCTTGGATGACGCCGGTGACTAAACAACACGCGCAGGAAAAGCTGCACGCCGTGGCGGACAAGATCGGTTATCCCGACAAGTGGCGCGACTATAGCGCTCTAACCATTGTGCGTGACGACGAAATGGGCAACGTGCTGCGTGCTCGCGAATTTGAATTCCACCGCCAACTGGCGAAAATCGGAAAACCGGTAGACCGCGGCGAGTGGCAGATGACGCCCCCCACCGTGAACGCCTACTACGAACCTCTGAAGAACGACATCAATTTCCCCGCTGGCATCCTCCAGCCTCCACTCTTTGATCCCGATTCTGACGACGCCCCCAACTATGGGGATACGGGCGGCACGATTGGTCATGAGCTTACCCATGGCTTTGACGATGAGGGCCGCAAATTCGATGCTCAGGGCAATCTGCGAGACTGGTGGACCCCGGAAGACGCGCAACAATTTGAAAATCGTGCCAGTTGCATCTCGGACCAATATTCGCAGTACGTCATTGTGGATGACATCAAGATCAACGGGAAGCTAACTTTGGGCGAGGACGTGGCTGATTTGGGCGGTCTAATCCTGGCTTATATGGCCTGGCAAAATGAAACTAAGGACAGGAAATTGGATCCCATCGAGGGTTTCACCCCGGAGCAGCGCTTCTTCATTGGCTATGGACAGAGTTGGTGCTCTAACGTACGCGACGAAACCAAGCGCCTCAGTGCTGCTGTCGACCCTCACTCACCACCCGAATATCGGACCAATGGTGTAGCGTCCAACATGCCCGAGTTTCAGCAGGCGTTCCACTGCAAGGCTGGTGCGCCGATGGTTCGGCAAAATCGTTGCCGGGTCTGGTAGGGGACGCTGGTCGAATCGTCACGACCAAGAGCGATCAGCGACAGTTACTGCAAGTCCGAGCGATCCGGGTTGTAGAAGAAGTGGAAACGCAAGGCGAGATACTGTCCGCTGAATTCGCTGGGCAACGGTGGAAAGGGATTGCTGGAGGTAATGCCGCCATAGGCCGCTCGATCAAGAGCAATGTCACCTGAGGGGCCGATGATCTGCATGCCAGCGACCCGGCCTTCCTTCGTAATGGCGAACTCAATCGAGACCTTCCCTTTTTTCATCAGCGGTGCTCGCGCTGACTCGGGAATCAACTCGTACCAGTTCCGTCTGACATTGTCGACTACGCGTTTCAGGTACGGGCCGAAGTCAACACCTTGCGTGTCACTGAGGACGTCGAGCGGTCCCATTGCGGCGCTGGCCTGTCTTCCCTGACCCAGGCCGTAATCTCCGTTGTCGCCACCAAACCCACCGCGATTGGCTAGGGCAGCGCGTGCAGCTTGCTCGATTGCCGATCCCGCGTATTGCCCATTGTTGGTAAAGGATGGTTTGGGAGCGGTCGGAGGCGGCGGAGTCTGCAACCGTGCCGACTGGTTCTGATTCGGAGCGGGCGGCGCCGGTTGTGATTGCTGCGGCGCGGGCGTATTCTGGGCCGTCGCGGGAGCGGGCGCGACTGGCTGTTGCGACTGTGCCGGAGGACCGCTTGGTCCGGGCGCTCCCGGGCGAGCCAGAATCTTTTTCAATTCCTCCCGATTGAGCTGGGGCGCCCGCGACATGGCTTTGCGATCCTTATCCGAAATATTGTTCGTTTCGGGCCGCTTGGTGAGTTTCTGCTCGTCCGGGGGCAACTCGAGATAAGTCAGGTCTTTCTCTTTCATCAAGTCATTAGGACTAACTTCGATTACGCTACGCCTGGGCAGGTATCTCTCAAACTTTTGCGAATTGACCAGCAGAATGACGATGGTGAGGTGGACGACAACCGAAATCCAAAGCGCTTCCCGCTGGCGCGAACGCGAGAGATCGTCTTGCAGTTGGATGAGAAGAGCGGGAGCATCGTGGGCTTCGAGATAAGCCGATTCCCAACGCTCCGCATCGTACAGATCGCTAGCGTCCGCGCCGGACGCAGGCCGCGACGGCGGGGCTGGCGGAATTTGGGTCGTCGGCATCAAACCTCTAGTTAGAGACGGACGCACCGCCTTTCGTTGCTGGAATGCGGAACTTTCCTCCCGCACTAGCCGCAAAGGCTGGTCGTCAATCTTCGGCGTCAGGCGCCTAAGTGTTTCATTTTCGCATTTTTCGGGGAATTGTGCGAAAAGCTGAAGGTACAAGCACTTAGGAGCCGCACCTGACTGATCAATGGGAGCATAGCGCGAATTCTGAGGATTGCTTGTCAAGAAGTGTAAACGGTAGTTGTGAGAAGGCCTTATCCCATCGCTCCAAGCCGATCCAGTTTCACTTTCTTGCCGTGCTCGCGGATTGCCGCCACGATGTCGAGGGCCACTGCCAGAGCACGGCGGCCGTCCTCCAAAGAGACCAGCGGTTTGGAACGTCGGCGTACCGAGGCCAGAAAAGCTTTTACTTCTGCCTGCAGAGGTTCTTCCGCTATCACCTCTGGCTTAGTCACTTTGATTTGCGGATTTACAGACGGCATCCCTGAGGCTTCGCCCTCGCCGCCGATGCTGAAGGCGAGGACATCCTGACGGCTGTAGTCGAGCGAGATGTACTGCCGGGGTTGGAAGAACCGCAGCTTGCGCACTCGTTCGGTTGAAACCCGGCTGGCGGTAAAGTTGGCCACGCAGCCGGAGTCGAATTCCATGCGCACATTAGCGATATCCACTTTGCCCGAGAGAATGGGCAGACCGACGGCGCGAATCTCTTTGACCGGCGCATTCACGAACGAGAGGACCACGTCGAGATCGTGAATCATCAGATCGAGAACGACATCCACATCGAGTGAGCGCGGCGAGAAAACGCTGAGGCGGTGCACCTCAAAGAACATAGGTTGAGTAACAAGTGGGACCGTGGCCCGGACGGCGGGATTGAAGCGCTCCAGATGACCCACCTGGGCGATGCGGCCGAGGCGCTGCGCCATCGCGATCAGTTCTTCGGCTTCCGCCAGTGAAGCGGCCATCGGCTTTTCGATAAGCACGTCGATGCCAGCTTCCATCAATGCACGGCCCACCTCGAGATGCTGAATGGTGGGGACGGCGATCGAAGCTGCCTGGATTTCGCTATGCGTGGTTGTGAGCTGTTGGATTGAGCCGAAACTGCGACAGCCAAATTCCTTCGCCACGACATCTGCCCGTGGCAAGTCAGAATCCACTACTCCGGCCAGCCTTACGGCTTCACCCTCCTGCGCGAGCTGGTGATACACGCGAGCATGATTGCGTCCGAAGGCGCCCACGCCGATCACGGCGACGTTGATTAAATTATCGGTCAGCTATGGGATCTCCGGGATGAGAAAGGGCATTTGACAAGGAGAAAGGCGCGACAGCAGGTTCGCGGAATACTAGGAGAACGCTGTCGGGCCATCGCCGGACTAGCCCCTCCCCTTTTTTAATAATGCGATCTGGCCGGCGTGGTAAAGCTCGTGCTGCGACGATTCCGCTGAACATGTAAAAGAAGTTGTAATAGTTCTGAGTCTTCCCTGGGACTTGCTCTTGCAGGCGCGAATCGGGGAACGCAGCCACCGCCTTCACCAGTTCATTGTGCGTACGCTTTGTTTCTTCCAGTGCCTTATTCCAGGCGGCTTCGCTGGTGTCTTTGACCGGTGGAAAATTCTGTTCGTCGGTTGGCATGGTGGCCTTCCCGCCGGTACGCTGGCGAACGATGTCATCCCACGCTGCAATGTGCAGGATCAATTCCCAAATGCTGTGCGCGTTCTTGATCGGCTTGGCGGCAGCCGTGGCCGCATTGACCCCCTTAAGAAGTTCAAGCAAAGAATCGCCGTGCCATGCTTCTCCCTCGAAGGCGCGGCGGATTTGGTCAGCGAGACGTGCGGTTTCCGACATGAGGGCTCCTACGGTAGTTACTGCAGCTTGGCGTACTCCGCCTTAGCTTCTTTGAGAATGGGGATATCGGGATCGGCGTCTTTCCAGAGAGTCAAAAAATCCTGGTATGCCACCCGCGCCTTAGCCTTATCGCCCGCCAGCGCCTCGGCGCGTCCCAGCCCCAAATGCGCTAGCGCGCCGGTTACGCAATTCCATACCAGGCCCGGATGGTTAATGATCTTCTGAAACTCTGTTGTCGCCGGACCGGCCTTTCCTAAGGCGAGATAGGCTTCTCCACGTAGATAGGTCGGATCGAGGCAAGTATTATTAACCGCGTTTGCCGATGGGATGGCGAACTCCAAGTTCTCCGTCTTTTGTATCTGATCAACTGCTTTCTGTGGTTCTTTCCCCGACAACGCAAGTTGCGCCTCAATCGCGGGCAGCCAGTACGACTGCACCAAGGTGTGCCCCGGATATTGCTGGGCGAGCTTTTGCGCCAGCGCACGCGCCTTGGCGGAATCCCCAGCGCGGGCCAGGACCAGTGCCGTCAATAGCTGAACGTCGCGACTCCCGGGCGCGATGGCTAGGCCCGTGACCGCTCCTCTCTTCGCTTCCTCAAAATTGCCGAAGAGCGCCTCCCGCCAGGCAGCGGCAAGTTGCCATAAGGCGGCCGACTCCTTGTTGTCAGCACGCACCGCCGATTCGGCGGCATGCCGAGTGATCTCCCGGGCCTTAGTTAGGTGTCCCACATAGGCTTCCGTGTCGGCTTCCAATCCCAGAATTTCGTTTTGCAGTTCCGGACGAGCCTCGAACCACGCCGCCTGTTCGGCCATCGCTTTGGTGTCTCGTTGAATAAAATCCATCCCGTAGCTAGCGATGTGCAAGGCATCGTCATCTAGCTTGCGGGCCACCGTCTGCTGATACGCTTGCCGTGCTTCATCGTAGCGCTGCAAATTGACCAGAGGAACCATCAGATTCTCCGCTGTAATCACGTTGTCGGGGCTTAGCGGACACCCTCCCTTGCTTGCTCCGCCGCCTGCTCCATCTTGCCTTGTTGACCGTAGACGGAGGAGAGGTTGGTGTAGGCAGTGTTATCACGGGGGTAGTTCTCCTCCCATTCACGGAAAGTCTCGACCGCCTTGTCCAATTCACCGGTAACCGCCATGTAGTACATCGAGGTGATATGCAGCTTCTCGCGCTCACTGGCACGGTCTCGCAGCGCGAAGGCTTTGCTCAGGTACTCGTTCCCTCGGGTGGGCTGGCCAACATTGCCATACATAATCCCCACTCCCTCGATAGCACTGGCGAAATTCGGGTCCAGCTCAATTGCCCGTTGAAAGAGAGGCAGCGCCGCCGCCGGCCCTTTCTCCTTCTCAATCTTCTTGGCAATGGCATCGGCCTTTAATGCTTCAAGAGAAGGCGTGGTCTCCTGGCCTAAAGGAGCGTCGAATTTCTGCACCGAAGCGAGAGACTCACCCAGTTCGCTGCGCAGCTTGCTGGCGGCCTCGCCCAGCGCATCCAGCACTTTTTCCTTGCCGGTAGCGGTGGCTTGCTCCTGCGCCAGCGTGTCGCCGTTCAGGCAGTTCACCGCTTTCAGCCCAATTACATACTGGCTGCCCAGGCCGGCCACAGAGCCCGCAATGTATGCCTTGCTGTCGGCTCGCTGGCACAATTCGCGGGCCACGTCCGGAGTTAGCGGCGTGTTCACCGGCCGGGTCATAAGTCTGAGCGTAGCTGCGATTTTCTCGTCGGAAAGCACATTTAAAAACGGCGACTGCCGCAGAGACACGCTCAAGGCCTGCTTCAGCGCGTCGTCGAACACCGGGTCGCCCGTGGAGTTGGCAAAGTCAGCCACCACAATGGTGTCCTTCTCGGTGAGTTTGGCTGAGGAGCGGTGGGTGTAGTAATAGCCGCCAACCACATGCCGCCGCAGCCAGGAGCGCGGCAACAATCCACCCAGCCAGCCTGGAGCGTGACGGACCCGCAACCTCGTCACTCTTCGCAGCAACCGCCGTTCCGGAGCTCTCCCTGTGCGATCCTCCCGCTTGACTCCCGCTTCGCCGTCGAGTCAGCGACAGTCGTCATGCTTCTTGCTGCCGGTTCGTCCGCAGGCGCCGCCGAGGTATTACCCGAATCCACTTCGCGCTTCAGCCGCTTTAAATCCGCCTTCATGTCCGAGGCGTGCTGGTAGCGCAGGTCACGATCCTTCTCCAGAGCTTTGTTGATGATGCGTTCCAGCTCCGGCGGCAGATCCGGATTTAGCCGCACTGGGGCCACAGGCGCTTTGTGCAGGATCGAGTCGAACAGCACTGCGGTAGTCTCCCCGCGGAACGGTAACGTGCCGGTAGCCATCTCATAGAGCACTGCACCGAATGAAAACAGATCCGTGCGCGCATCCAGCGGCTTACCCCGCGCCTGCTCCGGCGACATGTAGGCCGCCGTGCCCACGGTTGATCCCGGACTCGTCAGGTGCTGAGCGTCTGTCTTAGTCTGGGTCGCATCGCCTGGAACCGCCGCAGCCTCAAGCTTGGCCAGCCCGAAGTCGAGTATCTTCGCTGCGCCCCGGCTAGTCACAAACAAGTTCGCCGGCTTGATATCGCGATGCACGATGCTTTTGGCATGCGCCGCATCCAGCGCATCCGTCACGTCGATCGCTACGCTGAGCAGGGTATCCAATTCGAGCGGGTGGTTGTTGATGGCGTGCTTCAGGGTGGTGCCATCCAGATACTCCATGACAATGAAGGCCCGCCCGTCGGCTTCGCCAATATCGTAGATGGTGCAGATGTTGGGATGGTTGAGCGCCGAAGCCGCCTGTGCCTCGCGTTGAAATCGGCTCAATGCAGCGGCGTCGCGAGTGACGTCTTCCGGAAGGAACTTCAGCGCAACGAAGCGCCGCAGCCGCGTGTCTTCCGCCTTGTAGACAACGCCCATCCCGCCACCGCCCAATTTTTCGACGATGCGGTAGTGGGAAATAGTCTGACCGATCATTGGCTTGAAATCTTAGGACCAGAGGTGGGGTAAGTCAACGCGCTGACATGGACTTCTAGTCCGCCACGATTGCGATGGCCGCCTCATCGGCGGCGGTGGTGATTGCGGCTCCATCGAGCAACAGGCATTTGCCCGCATCCAAAGCCAGGCATGTGGCTCCTGCTTTTCTCATCACTTCAATCGTTTTCACTCCCACTACCGGAACGTCGAAGCGCATATCTTGATTCGGCTTGGCGATCTTTACCACGGTCAGCGCCCGGCTCAGAGTGGAAGCGTCAGCTTCGAGCGAAGCCATGATTTGCCCCGCGCGTTCGATCGTGGCGTCGGTACCCTCCATGGCCTCCACCGAAACGCAGGCCAGCTCAGCGATCACTACGGTTTGTCCGATATCGTACTGCGCCAGATGACGGGCCAAGGCGCGTCCGTAGTCGATGTCTTTCTTCTCTTGCTCGGTGGGGGTGCGCTTAGTCAGAACGCCGGCTTTCGCCAAAAGTGGTTCGAGCAACGACGTGGAACTTTCCAGCGTGATTCCTTCATCGGCCAAAACTTTGGCGACGGCGCCCAAGCAGTGAGTCAGTGTTCCGCGTGCCCAATGAGAGCAGCAGCTTGGCCAAGCGCCAATCCGGCCGGATGCTGGAAAAAATCTGCTTGTGCTTGACCTGCCCCGCCATGACGGCGCGATGCACACCTTCACGCTTAAAAGTCTCAATCAATTTGGAAAGTTCCCCGAGCGAAAGCCAGTGAACGGAACGCGCCCCGCGTCTCAATCTCTGGGAAAGTTTCCTCCTTGATTGCGGCGACTACTACTTCCAAGCCTTGGGCGCGGGCGGCCTCGAGTACCAGGAATGGGAAACGGCCGTTGCCTGCGATGAGGCCGAGTTTGGGGGTTGGGGCCATGGGAAGCAACGACTAGATATATTAATGTGCGTTGCGGCGGTGTGCTGGGTGAATGCCGAATTTTCGACAGTTAAGGCCAGTTGGCTGGCTTCTCTATGAAGCCTCTATCGTTCCGGATCTTGCAAGCGATTCTCTTGTTTGCCGTTTGCTCCCAAACTGTTGGAAGCAAATCAGCGACGCTGTCGCACCCGCCGAGCTTTGTCAGGCAGCGTGTGTTAAGCGCGAGAACGGTGCGCCTGTCTTGGGCTGAAGCTTCATTGCCAATCTCAACGAGTCCGTTGGTGTCCAGTGGCGAGGATTCATCCCACGGATGGATAGCGAACGTCTGACATCCTTTGCAAAAATCAACCTGAACATGACTCACGACGTTATATCGGTGATTGACCTTTGTCGTGTAATTCACCATGTTTTCCAAGACCATTCCATTTCTCACCCAGAAGTACGACTCTATTTCTGTGTATGGGACGACATGAAGTGCGGCGAGAACTCGATTCGACAAAACTACTGTATATGAGCATTCTGAAGGTGGACATGCATCAAGTCGCTTGAGTCCCTTTCCAAAACGCTCCTGAATTTCTGCAAGCGTAGGAATCTGTTTTTGGTCAGAAAGCTCATAGGCGGTTCGGACCATAGTTTCCGCCCTCTCGTTTAAAAGATGTACGTAAAAAAACAAAGAGCCGAATGCCACCAGCCCCACAACTGCAACCGCGATTGTTAATCGCCGAATCATCAATCTTTTAGACACCGACAGTCTCATTTATTGGAGCCGATCACGCAGAGAACAGGCGATTTCACTTATTACTTAATCACGCCCCTCTCCGAGCCTCGATAAATCGGATCAGCATCTCCACATCTTCTCCGCGCTCCGGTTCCGACTTCAGCTTCTCCAGCGCCTGCGAAGTGTTGAGCTTGGATGCGAGCAGAACTTTGTACGCATGATGGATCTTACGGATGCGTTCCTTGCTGAAGCCCCGGCGTTCGAGCCCCAGCGCATTCAGGCCATAGGCATGGGTATCGCGGGCGGCAGCGGTCTTCGAAAATGGCAGCACGTCTCGCGTGACGGTTGTGCCTCCGCCGATGTAGGCATGCGTCCCGATGCGAACGAATTGATGAACCGGGCACAGCGCGCCCACGACCGCCCAGTCTTCCACGGTAACGTGGCCGCCGAGTGTGGCGGCGTTAGCCAGGATTACGCGATCTCCGATCACGCAGTCATGCGCGACATGAGCGTAAGCCATTATCAGCGTGTGGTTGCCGACGCGCGTCAAGCCGCTGCCTTTTGCGGTGCCGCGGCTGATGGTGACGCATTCGCGGATCACATTGTGGTTGCCAATCTCGAGACGGGTGGGCTCACCGGCGTAACTCAAATCCTGTGGGGGCATGCCGATGGATGAAAACGGAAAAAAGCGGTTGCCTGCGCCGATCGTGGTCGGCCCTTCGATGGCTACGTGGGAGAGCAGCTCACAATCTTCTCCGACTTCGACCTGGGGCCCGATCACACAATATGGGCCAATCTTGCAGGACGAATGGACTTTAGCGAGTGGGCTGACAATGGCGGTGACGTGGACGTTGGCTGGGTCGATCTGTGCTTGGGTCATTCGTTGCGCTTTATGATATCCGTAGGCCTAGCCTAGCCCTCCGCGTTCTTCTTCCTCGGCATCGTCGCCAGTGCCTCCCATTCCACGCGCACGATCCACAAGCTGGCAGGTCACGATAGCGTCCGCGACGCGCTTATTGCCAACGTATGCAGCGCCCGCCATACGCACTGCGAAGGTTCGCGGGGTGCCGCGCCAGGTTTTTACTTCCACTTCCAGGCGCAATTGATCACCGGGAACTACAGGACGCCGGAAACGGGCCTTCTCGATTCCCGTAAATACCATCAGTTTCTCGCTGCGGTCCTCCACCTCGGTAAGCAATAATGCGCCTCCAGCCTGCGCGATCGCTTCCACGATGAGTACTCCCGGCATGATGGGCAGGCCGGGGAAGTGCCCGGCAAAAAACGGCTCATTGATGGTGACATTTTTGATGGCCACAATCCGCTGTTTCCGCGTAAGGTCAATCACACGATCGATCAGCAGAAACGGAAAACGGTGAGGCAGGATGCCCTGAATATCATGAATATCCAGCGAGATCCTGGAGGCCTCCGAAATCTCGGTCGCAGGGTGAGTAGTATCAGTCATTGCTAGTCTCGTTGAGTGCGACGATTATACTGTACCGCGCTTTGAGTTCGGCCCTGAGGTGGAAGGCCACAGATGAAGAAACCGCAGAAGAAACCATCGTCCGGGGCCATTCCGGCTGAAGCGGCGAGCCACTTACGTTATTTCGACGAGCGAAAAGACGAGATCGTCCAAACCATCCGTCAACTGGTGGAAATCGAATCACCCAGCGACAACAAGCAGGCCGTCGACCGTCTGGGATCGCTACTTGCGGGCAGGTTCGAAGGACTTGGCGGACACTCGAAATTTCATCGCAGCCAGGACTTCGGCGACCATTTGCAAGTGGATTTCCCCGGCAAGCGCCGCGGCAAACCGGTCCTGCTGCTGGGGCACATCGACACTGTCTACCCGCTTGGTACTTTGGTGAATATGCCTTGCCGCATTGCCGATGGCCGCCTATGAGGACCAGGCGCGCTCGATATGAAATCGGGAATTGGCCTGATGCTGCACGCCATCGAGGCGCTCCGGGCCTGGCACGACGACGCCTTGCCACGTCCCGTGACCGTCCTGCTGGTTTCTGATGAAGAAGTTGGCAGCGATTCTTCCCGTCGGATCACAGAGAGTCTGGCCAAGAACTCGGCAGCCGTGCTGGTGCTTGAGCCATCCTACGGGTTGCATGGGGCGGTAAAAACGGCCCGCAAGGGCGTGGGCGAGTACACCCTCAAAGTAACTGGGAAAGCCGCGCACTCAGGACTGGATTTCGAAAAGGGCGAGAGCGCGATTCTCGAGTTGGCCCAACAAATCGTGGTAATTTCCAAGCTCGTCGACCTGAAGCGCGGGCTAACACTCAACGTCGGCATAATCTCCGGAGGCACTCGGACTAATGTCATTCCCGCCGAAGCTACAGCCTCGCTCGATGTGCGCATCGCCCGCATGAAAGACGCCGCAGGCATCGACCGCAAGCTGCGGTCGCTGAAGCCGTTCAATCGCAAGTGCAAGCTGCAAATTACGGGAAGCATCAATCGTCCGCCAATGGAGCGGACCCCGGGCGTGGCCGCGCTTTACCGGAAAGCAGCAGAGATTGCCCGTGCGCTCGGCTGGAAGCTCGAAGAAGCGGCGGTCGGCGGCGGTTCGGACGGAAACTTCACAGCGGGCTTGGGTATTCCGACGCTGGACGGCCTCGGCGGCGTGGGGGAAGGCGCTCACGCCACGCATGAATTCATCGTTATTTCTGAACTATCTCGCCGGCCAGCACTCCTGGCCGGACTGATCGAACAAGTGTAGGCGCGGGCGTCCTCGCCCGTGCGCAGCTTATGCTTTTTTGACTCGGGACTACGGGAAGCCTAGAATTTCCACAGGGGTGTTTTGCGAGTCCAACACTCGCTCACCAAAGCACTTGGCGAACCCCGCAGGGAGGTCTCCACATGCCTGGAAAATTGGGTTTGCCAGAAATTCTGCTTATCCTGGCCATCGCGCTTCTCATTTTCGGACCCAGTAAACTCGCTGACTTGGGTAAGGGTCTCGGCGAAGGCATTAAGAACTTCAAGTCAGCAGTAAAAAACGGAGAAGAGGATTCCGAGAAGAAGTCGTGAGCTCCTCTTAAGATGATCTAGCGTCTAAATTAAAACGCGCCGCGTTCCTTGAGCATGCGATAAACCAACGCCACCGGTAATCCCACAACATTGAAATAGTCCCCCTCGATGCGAGAGATCCAGCGTGAGGCAATGCCCTGGATGCCGTACGCGCCGGCTTTGTCCATGGGTTCGCCAGTGGCGATGTACGAGCGGATGTCTTCTTCGCTCAATTTTGCGACAGTCACCGATGTCGTCTCCGAACGCTTGTCCTCGAAGCCAGTTTTCGATTCGCGGTTTGAAGTTCCCAGCGGGCCGGCCAGGCAGACGGCAGTCGTCACCTGGTGCGTGCGGTCCGAGAGCAGGCGCAGCATGCGAGCTGCGTCGGCCTCATCACGAGGCTTGCCGAGAATTTCTGCATCCGCGATCACGATGGTATCGGCGCCCAACACAAAATCGTCGGGACTGTCATGAAAAACCACTAGCGCTTTCTCCCGCGCCATGCGCGCGACAAACTCGCTTGGATTTTCTCCCTTCAGGGGTACTTCTGGAATATTCGTTGGGCGGGCTATGAAGGCGATGCCAGCATTCCGCAGAAGTTCCTGGCGGCGCGGAGAAGCGGAGGCCAGGACCAGCGCCGCCATTAGCGACTGCCCACCATTCCACGAACCGATTCAATCAGCTTGGCGGAGTCGTAGCCGATTCCATCTTTGAATACGATCTCGACGTTCTCAATGTCTTCGATCTTTTGCGAGGGATCGCCTTTGACCACGACTAAATCGGCCTGCTTGCCGGAGGAAATGGTGCCGATCTTATCGGCCTCGCCCAAATACTGCGCGCCGTTATAGGTGGCTATGTGGATGGCTTCTAGTGGCGTGAATCCTGCTTCCACCAGCAGTTCGACTTCGCGCTGATCGCCAAATCCGGCGATCACCCCGCCCATTCCAGTGGGATCGAGTCCCGCCAGAAGCAGGCCCCCGGCTTTCACGAACTCGTGCTCGAATTGCATTTCTTTTTTGAACGCGGCGGACCAAGGGGATTCGTCCGTGCCGTAACGCTTTCGGAGCAAGGTCTGATCGCTGGCGCGAAGCTTGTTCGTAAGCACGGCACTGCGCGCCTCTGGAGTCAAGGCTTGGAGCACGCGACGCTGCATGGTGGGCCGCCCCGGCACGTCCATCTCAAACACCGGCAGCGTAGAAGTCACCGCCACGTGATGCTGCACGAGATCGAGGATCATCTCGTGCACCGGCCCGGACCGCACCTCGAGTTTGCCGTAACGCTGAATGTCATCGGGAATATCGGGGCACTCGCCAGGCTTCTTCTCTGCAAAGAATTCAGTATCCACCACGAGGCCGTGCTCGAGATCATCAATACCAAGCGCTGCCGCCTCGCGAAATCCGACGGAGCACAAATGCCCCGTGACTTTCGCGCCGCGCTTGTGTGCCGCAGTAATAGCGGCCGAAAGCTCTGCCGGGGTGATGAACATGTAAGCTTTGAAGTTATCTACTCCCTCGTCCATCCAGTAGTTGACGGTTTTCGTCGCGTCTTCAGGACTGGTGAGTTGGTGCAATTGCACGGCAAACGATCCTGGGCCCTCGAGATAAGGGCCGGTGACGTGCATTTTGGGGCCGGGAATCTTGCCGGCATCAATTTGTTTCTTGGTTTCGAGATCGGTATAAGGCTCGAGCGAGCCGGTGGTGCGGATTGTGGTTACGCCCCCAGCGAGATAAAGCCGCGGAAAGCTGTACGCCATCTCCCCGAAGATAACGTTGCCCATGGGATAAAACATGTGGTCGTGCATGCCGACCAGGCCGGGGATCACGCTGTATCCGTGCAGATCCATGATTTGCGCGTTGGCCGGAATCTTCGCCGCCTTCGCGTCAGAGAGCGATTCGATCTTCCCCTTGGATAAGACAACCGTCTGATCATCGCGGGCCGCAGCTCCGGATCCATCAATCACGCGGACGTGAGTCAGCGCCACCACTGGCGCGTCCACCTTCACGAACTCTTTGACTTCAGGAGACAGATTCTGAGCCGCAACCAGCGAGCACGAACCGAGCAAGACGAAAATTAGGACGTTGCGCATGATTTTATCCGGAAACCGCAGCGCAGGATTGTACCTCACGGGGTTTCACGACTTGGCAGCCACGAGATCGGAAACAATCCACCCATTCATCGGGTTTGCCCTGCCACAGTCCAGGCATGCAGTGACATCAAACCGGGTGCTGCAGTGGGGACAGACAGCCTGTGTCTCGAAGGTGTCAAAGGGCTGAGCACACTGGCCGCACTTCCAGAAGCCTCCAAGTGGAGGCGCGGTTTGGCAACACGGACAGGCATATCCCAGGCGGCGCGGCAGCTTTCCCAACCGAGATAGCGCCCGCGCGTGTTGAAGCCCTCGCCAGCAGTTGGTCAAGATGAAGACGGAAAGGATGCCGAACCAGAGCGAGTGTATCCATATAGCCAGAGCGATCAACCCAACCACACCTGCAAAACCGATGAATGTGGTGACCATCAGGCTGCGGGCGCGTCCCAGCACGAACCACAGCAGCGCGCGAAGAATCTGGCCGCCATCCAGTGGATAAATGGGCAGCATATTGAAAATGAGCAGGCTGAGGTTCATGAACCACACAGCCCGCAGCAGGGCGTGAGCATTGGGCATCGCGGCGGCCCAGCCCAGGTCTCGGCTCAGAAAGCCGAGCCCCGTCAGAATTGGAAGCAGCGCGACATTTACTAATGGGCCGGCGGCGATGCTCCAAAGTGTGGCGCCCGGCCGCGGCGGCGGATCAACATATGCCACTCCGCCGAGAGGCCACAGCACGATGCGGTTCGCGTTTCCCCCCACCTGGCGGCAGGCCAGCGCGTGGCCGTACTCGTGAAGCATCACAATCAGAAACAGCGAAAGGTACTCCAGAAAGTTCCAGGTGAGCGACGAATAGGTCCTCGTCCGGCCATTGATTTCATACGCCGCCACCAAAAACCAGGACCAATGCAAAAACAAGTCGATCCCGGCGAAGCGGAACAGACGCACTGACCCATTCTGAAGGCTCGGCATGGAGGATTTATATCACGGGAGTTAGCTGCGGCTCTGATCAGGTGAAAGAGCGATTATTTACGGCCCAGGTGGGATCGAGATTTCAGACCTCTTCTGACGGCGGCTCAGACGAATGAACCTTGCGCGAGGAATTACCGCCCAGTTCGTTCCGGAGCGACTTGAGAAACGGCTTCCCCCGTCGCCTCCAATTTTCGCTCCAGGCGTTCTGTGCAATCGCAGTCACCACATGCCCACGGCTCCGAACCATTCTGATCCCGGCAGCGTCGCCGGTCATGCGCGTCCTGCACCCGTGTCAGTTCGAAGTATCGTTCCCAATAAGGCCGTTCTTCAAGAAGAGGCGTCGGACAATAACAGACCTCAACCCAGCGAGCCGTGTCGTCCGGGCAAAGCCTGGCATCTTTCATGTTCCGCAAATACTCGCCCTCGGCCACGGAGCCTTCGCCCAGAGTCCCATCGTCGATTGCTTCGAGAAGTGCCCGCTCGCAGCCCGGCTTCACTCGTGCTCGAACTAGATAGCGCATGTGTCTATTTTATTCCTTTACGCCAGATTCGGGGACGCCGAAGTCCGACGTCTGACGTCCGGAGCTCGGCGTCACCCCTGTTAGAATCAACCCTTGACCGCTGTAGGCATGGACGCCAGTCTTCTCCGCAATTTCGCGATCATTGCGCATATTGATCACGGCAAATCGACGCTGGCTGACCGCCTGCTGGAATTGACTGGGTCGTTGACCGCCCGCGAGATGCAGGCCCAGGTGCTTGACTCCATGGACCTGGAGCGGGAGCGCGGAATTACGATCAAAGCCCACGCCGTGCGCATGATGTACACCGCTCATGACGGTCAGATCTATCAGCTCAACCTGATTGACACTCCGGGCCACGTGGATTTTTCCTATGAAGTTTCGCGTTCACTGGCATCGTGCGAGGGCGCGTTGCTGATCGTCGACGCCTCGCAAGGCGTCGAAGCGCAGACCCTGGCAAATGCATACCTCGCCATCAACAATGGACTCGAAATTATTCCCGTCATCAACAAAATTGATCTGCCCAGCGCTGACGTTGAGCGCACCAAAGAAATGATCGAAGGCGCTGTCGGCTTGGACGCTTCCGACGCCGTGCTCATCAGCGCGAAGACCGGCCAAGGCGTGCCCGACGTGCTCGAGGCCATCGTGAAACGCGTTCCGCCGCCAAAAGGGAATCCCGAAAACCGGCTACAGGCCCTGATCTTCGATTCCTGGTTCGATCCCTACCGCGGCGTGATTGTTCTGACCCGCGTCTTCCAGGGGACGCTGCGCAAGGGACAAAAAATCCGCCTCATGTGGAACGGGCGCGTGCTGGATGTGGAAGCCCTCGGCGTGCTGACTCCAAAGCCGGTGGAAATCGAAGAACTGCGGGCCGGCGAGGTCGGCTTTCTCATCGCCAATATCAAGAACGTCGCGGACACGAAAATCGGCGACACCATCACTGACGATGCGAACCCCGCCATCGAGCCTCTGCCTGGGTTCGAAGAAATCAAGCCCATGGTATTCGCCGGACTCTACACCGTCGATGCCCATGAACACACCCAATTGCGCGAAGCCCTGGAAAAACTCCGGCTCAACGATTCGTCTTTCTTCTACGAACCAGAAAGCTCGGTCGCTCTGGGTTTCGGCTTCCGCTGCGGCTTTCTTGGCTTGCTCCACATGGAAATCATCCAGGAGCGCTTGGAGCGCGAATTCAACCTCGAACTGATCACCACGGCGCCTGGTGTCCGCTACAAAATCACCAAAACGGATGGCACTCTGATCGAGGTAGACAATCCGTCGCGCTGGCCCGAGCCGAGCGAAATTGCCAAGGTTCAGGAGCCGGTAATCCTGGCCACCATCCTCACCAACGAGGAATATGTCGGCGGAATTCTGAAGCTGGTCGAGGAAAAACGTGGCAAGCAGAAGACATTTGAGTACGTCAGTTCGTCGCGCGTCATGCTGCACTATGAGCTGCCGCTGAACGAAATCGTGCTCGACTTTTACGATCGGCTGAAATCCGTCTCCCGCGGTTACGCTTCCCTCGACTACCACCTGGCGGACTACTGGGAATCGCCCATGGTAAAGCTGGATATTCTGGTGGCGGGCGAGCCGGTGGATGCTCTCTCCATCATTGTGCACCGCGATTTCGCCTACGAACGAGGCAAAGCGCTAGTCTCCAAAATGCGGGAACTGATTCCCCGGCAGATGTTTGAAGTGGCCATTCAGGCTTCCATTGGCGCCAAGATCATTGCTCGCGAGACCGTGCATGCCATCCGCAAGAATGTTCTCGCCAAGTGCTATGGCGGTGACATTACGCGTAAACGTAAGCTGCTGGAAAAACAGAAGGAAGGCAAAAAGCGCATGAAGCGTATTGGCCGAGTGGATATTCCGCAAGAGGCGTTTTTGGCGGTGCTGAAGGTGGGCGAAGGGGATAGCTAGCGTGGCGCGAGCGCCCTCGCCCGCGAGTTTGTTAGTGCGGGCGATCCATCGCCCGAATGTGTAGAGTCTCTTCGGGCCCGTGGTGTAATGGGAACACAGCACCTCGCGACGGTCGCAGATACAGGTTCGAATCCCGTCGGGTCCACGCTTCCGTTCGGAAGCGCTGGTTCTGTGGAAGCCAAAGCGGGGATAGGCTTCCAACAAAGGTAACTTGACTCTGGCTGGGTAACGGCGCGATACTTGTTCCGTCGCGGGGTGCTGTGTCGACCCGGTTTTTAGAGGCCTCGAAGGAATTCGAGGCCTTCTCGTTCGTGGGCTCCCCACTGCTTGGAGCTTACGCCAGATAAGCTCTCAAAGAGACTTGGTCGGGAGAAGTGAAATCACACGTTCGGCTGATTCCACCCCGACCGCTGCCAGAACAAATTGGGCTCGGAGACCGCTTCCTGCGGCCGTGGGCCGATGACAGTGCCCGCCGAATGTGCAAATCTCAAAGGTTGCCCGATTTTTTGGCTCTTACGAGCGGCTGTATTGTAAAGCCAAGTAAATCCCATAACCACCTTGCCTGTACGACTTACGCTCATTTCGGGATGCTTGGGATAATTTGTTGACAGGCGGATTCTAGAGCGGTTGGATCGATGAACCCGCACTTCCACAAGCTTTCCACAGGCTTCTGGAATGCGGATTGTAACCCGCCGGTTTAACCAAAAAACTCTATTCAGGGGGCGCCATTCCGTCACCCAGCATGGACTCAAAACGGGTGGAATTCTTCAGAAACGCCAGGTTTACCTTGCCGGTGGGGCCATTGCGTTGTTTGGCGATGATAAGTTCGGCACGGCCTTCCAGCTCGGGCTCGTCCGGTTTGTACACTTCTTCGCGGAAGATGAAAGCCACGACGTCGGCATCCTGTTCGATCGATCCCGACTCACGCAGGTCTGCCAGTTGTGGACGGTGATCGCCACCACGGCTCTCCGGCGCGCGGCTCAACTGGGAAAGCGCCACTACCGGAACTTTTAGTTCTTTTGCCAAACCTTTCAGCCCACGCGAGATCGCTGACACTTCCTGCGTGCGGTTTTCGTATCGCCTGCTCACCGCCCGACATGAGCTGCAAATAGTCGACGATAATGAGATCAAGTGCGCCCGTGGACTGCTGCAGCCGCCGCGCTTTGGCACGCATCTCGCTGAGCGCAATTCCGGGCGTGTCGTCGATAAAGATCGGAGCGTGCGCGAGTTGTTCCATGGCGTGAACAACTTTATCCATGTCGTCGCGCCACAGCGAGCCAGTGCGCATCTTGTGCGAATCCACCCGGGCCTTGGAGCATAGCAAGCGCAACAGCAGCGCCTCGCGCGACATTTCCAGGGAGAAGACGCCGACTGTCTTCTGGTCTTCAATGGCTGCATTCTCGGCGATGTTCAGCGCGAACGCAGTTTTCCCCATGGACGGACGGGCGGCAATAATGATCAAATCCGAGCGCTGGAACCCGCTGGTCATCTCATCCAGATCGGTGTAGTGCGTTGCCAGGCCGGTAATGCGCTGGCCGCGTTGCAGCAAGGCATCCACCGATCCAAACGATTCTTTGACGATCTCCTGCACGCCCATGAAGCCGCGGCCAATTCGCTTTTCTGAAAGCTGGAAAATCGCGGCTTCGGCATCGTTGAGAATTTCTTCCGCGGGATCACTTTGCTCCGCTGCCCGTGCAATGGCGGAGTTGGCCGCATGAATCAGTCCGCGCAAAAGCGCTTTGTCGCGGACAATCTTGATGTAGTGCTCGATGCTGGGACGGTCCGGGACGCCATCTACCAGTCCGGAGATGTATCCGACATCTCCGATTGCCTCAAGCTCCTTACGGCGATCGAGTTCCTCCACCAGCGTGATCATGTCGATGGGCCGTGACGATTCGGCCAAATCGATCATGCGGGTATAAAGACGGCGATGGGAATCGAGGGAGAAATCTTCCGGTTTTAGATGTTCTGCCGCCTGGTTGTACGCGAGATTGTCCAGCAAGATCGCGCCCAAGATGGAACGCTCGGCTTCGACGTTGGCCGGGAGGCTATGCGCGAGACTGTAATCGGTGGTCGCCAAAATTGCTTTCGTGTACGAATGTTGCGTTCAAAATCAGCCTTGGAAAGGGCACGGCTTCAGCCATGCCGCCCACCGTTGCGAAAGGGGCCGCTTTAGCCGCGAAGCGCATTTCGGTCGCGTAGCCGCACCAGTATAGGCGAATACAAAGCGAAACGAAAGAATTTTTTGTGAAGTCAAATCCGCTAGAATCCATGGCCAAACTGGCCCAAAACAAATGCGGCCCAGGCCAGCCACCCGGGCCGCATTGCTCGTGGATGCCCCGCCTGCACCTTCACCGCGCAAGGCAGTGAAGTGTACGCTCACAAGACCGCATTCCGATCGGAATACCCGTCTCTTGACGTACCCGCGATTCACCAGTGAATCGCGACGATCGCGTAAAACCAGCAGCTTAGTCCTGCCTTGCGAGCAAGGACCTTCTGAGGAGGCCGCAACGCCCGGGTATCCTGAAGCGCGCCGGAGCACGCTTTGGAAACCTCCAGCAGTTCACCCTCGAGAACCGCCGAAGCCGCCAGTTCTGCCGCAATCTTCAGCAGGCGCCTAAAACATCTCACGCATGCACTGCCAGCACTGTGCTTGAACCTGTAGACGCCCGCAACAAAAAATGCGGCTACGGTTGTGCAGAAGCTGTGGAGGACGAAGATTCCTTGTGGAAAGCGCTGGAAAAACACGGGGAAATTCCCGGCGATGGATTATGCGGATGAAGCCAACGCGGAAATCTAGGACCCACTTCGAGGATTGTCTTGACCGATATTGTCGTCCTCTCTGTGGTGAAAAACAAAGGGCACAGTCGAAGCCGTGCCCTAAGTCCATCTGACGTCTTGCGCTTTCAATGCTGCGGATCCGCGCTTGCATCGCGGGCGGCAGGCGGCCGTGTACCCGTCTTCTTTTCGTCTTTAAGAAGAGGCCCCGCCAGAGGAGCACCAGTCTTGATCAAATCGGTCTTGATCTCAACCTTCTGATTGGCTAGGGGATTGATGTCGGTCTGAAAAATTTGGTAGCCGGGAAGGGCAATCCTGATCTGATGCGCCCCCGGCGCAACCAGCATGGCTCGACCAACGCCGCCAAACTCCCCTACGTGTCCCACGAAAAGGCCATCCACAAAAACTGCGGCCCGCGAAGGATTGACTGAGATCTTGACCTCAGCTGTCGCATCCGGCATCGGACCGGTGGGGGCTGCCGTCATGGCCACCTGAACGACTTCCACCTGCCCGGGCTGGAGCGAAACTCGCTTCGTGAAGTCCCGGTAACCGTCCTGAAGCACCGTAATTACGTGTTCACCAGGCAGAAGCAGAACCTTCTTGGATCCCTTGAGTTCCTTTAGATAGCCTACATACTGTCCGTCAACCCAGACCCCAGAAGTTTTTTCGACATTGGATTTTCCTTCAAATTGAATCTCTCCCATTACCTGGTTTTCAGCGTACATCGCGTGGGCTAAAAGCAAAGCAGAAACAAAAAGCGATACCCACAGTAATGCCGGTAACCATCGGAGTGCTTTTTTCATAGCGGCCTCCTTACCGTTGAATCACCGAACATGAAGTGGACCACTTTATGAATGGCACGAATCGTGCCAATCTATCAAAGTCCTTGTTTTCCTCAGGATACATAATCCTCACGGTATCAGAGCCAGGGAATTTCGACTCCCAAGGCGTCAAGAGTGCTCGCGTCCTGACCCGCCGTTTTTACATGAAGGAGTAGTCTTCACCACCGGATATGTCCATTCCTGGATTGTTTCGCGGCCTAAACCTTTGCTCCCCTGCCCTTTGCCAGTTTGGCCCAAATGATGCTTGTCGTCCTCCGGGTGTGCGACTTCGAAGCAGCGAAAGGCAATTCTTTCTCGGCTTGCCTCCACGGCAAGAACGATCAGGAGGGGCGGTGTGACTAAAAAACCAGTAATTCTCTGTGTTGATGATGAGTCAAACGGACTGGAAGGCCGCCAGATGCTGTTTGAGGACCGCGGGTACGAAGTCCTGGTTGCTGCCAGCGGAGAGGACGCCTTGCAACAATTTACTTCCCATCGCACTGACTTGGTCCTTCTCGACTATCACATGCCGGGAGCGAATGGGGATGTGATTGCGGAATGCATGAAAGCTTCTCAACCCGATATTCCGATCGCCATGCTGTCCGCTGATGAGGACCTGCCTGAGAGCGCACTGGAATGGGTGGATGCCTTCATATCTAAAAGTGAATCTCCGGCAAGTCTATTGGAGATCGTCGAACACTTGCTGGATGTGCGTTTTCTGTTTGCTCCTTTCGAGGGTCCGGAGTCGGGAGGGCGGCAAGGGCGAGTTGCGTGAGAAACGCGTCGCGGGTGCCCCATCCTTTTCGCAGTCTTTGCGAAAGGGTGGGTGCTGGGAGCTATCACCCCGAGCGTCCGCCTGACCTACTCACGCAGCATTCGCCCAAAAAAGCACAAGCCCCGAGAATCTCTCGAGGCTGGAAGATCTGCGTCCTCGCCCGTGAAACTTTCCTTTTGTCATTCTGAGCGAAGCAAGCCTTGCGCGAAGCGGAAGGCTGACGCAGCCGAAGAATCCCTGTTCCTTCGAGAATGCGTCGGAAATGGAAGTCTCGGCGCAGTAACTATCTCCTGATGCCGGGATGTCGGCATTCGCCCAAAAAGCGCAAGCCCCGAGAACTCTCGAGGCTTGAAGAAATGGTGCCGGACGATGTCTGTCACTTCTTATGATAGCCAGCCAAACCACACTGTCAAGCACGATTTACAGTATTCGAGTGACCTCAGCGGAAACGAAAACTAGCGCATTGGCCTAGCTCAAACCCAATCTTATAAAATGCCCCTTCCCTAACTCCATCACACCCATTCTCTGAGCCACATCGGGTAGTTCCTTTTGTAGGGCTGTCAGGATTTCGATGGCTTGGCTCTCCGACACGTATTGGGCGAACCTGATTGTTCTCCAACCACACATACATTGCAGACCATACCTGTCTTCACTCGACTGTTTTCGCCAGTCCAATTCGCTGCAGTTTTCGACCGCATACTCTTTGGTGCGACCCCCATCCGAGAACATATTCCCGTATCGTTAGTTTTTGCAAGTCGAATTCGATTACCTCGGAGCCGGAGAGCTGATAAAACCAGGCGAGGATTGCAGCAATGACAGCCCATGGGAGGAGGATGTGAAACAAGAGTGGAGCTTAGGCCATTGCCGAAAACAAACACGGCAAATGCAAAAGTCGTTACGGCTTCGAGTCCCATGAGCGCTGGGCTCGGCGAGAGGTTGCACTCCGACGCGAAGCCCGCCTGACGCCGCAACGATTTCCATCTTGGCCCGGTCGCTGAAAAGCCCCATGGTCAGAAATTCTACATCGTGCTGCCGCATTTCTTCACTGAAACGAAAAGGGCGCCACCGAAGCCGCGCCCTCTCCGCGTAAATCTGTGGCCTAAT
>CAVSNS010000018.1:0-30460 GCA_963729325.1 uncultured Acidobacteriota bacterium | reverse complement strand
TCGGCGGCCAATGTGATGAGATCCGTCACTTCTTTAGGATGTGAAACCATCGCGGCATGACTCGAGACACTGTGCGCATGTCGGCGCCCATTCTTTTCGCCATGAATTCTTCGGCTTGTGGCGGGATCATCTGGTCGTTGGTCGCAACCATGTACCACGACGGAATTTTTTTCCACGCAGGCGCTCCTGATTTCCGGTAAAGGAGGCAACGCTGAGCGGCTTTTGCACTGCGGCCATGACTCGTGCTTGAATTGGATCGACGTCGGAAGCAAACGCCTCCGCAAACCCTTCCCTGTTGATCCAAAGAAATCCATTTGCGTCTGGGCGAATCTGAGCAGCGCCAGCAGGAGCTGGCCCAGACTTGCCCAACGCCTCTATGCTTTCGCCTTCGTCGAGTGCAAAAGCAGCGATATAGACAAGCGCCTTTACGTTGGGTGAGCCGTTACCAGCGCCCGACACGACGATCCCTCCATAGGAGTGGCCCACGAGTACGGTCGGCCCGTTTTCTGCTGTTAGCAGCCTTTTCGTTATCGCCACATCATCCTCGATGGACGTAAGCGGAATTTGTGCGGCGGTCACATTGAATCCTTTGTCTTGCAGAAGAGGAATTACTTTGCTCCAGGAAGAGCCATCCGCCCAGGCCCCGCGAACTAGCACCACGTTGATTGGTTCCATGTGCTCTCCATGACGTTGGCCGAATTTGTTTGTTCTGCCTGCGACCAACCGGCATCTTTCGAACCGAATTACGGCTTACGCGTCCTTCCGCTCTGGCCGACTTCGTTCCCGCAACATCCATTCCCTGATGTAAGGGGAACAGTGCAACACCGAAATGCCCTTCGCCTCACACGCGTTGAGAAAGCGAACACCTTCGACATCTACGAGGTCCAATTCTTCCAAATCCAAAACTGCTCGTGATTTGCAAAGCTCGATTTCGGCTTTAACCTGATCCAGCTGCTCTGAGCGAAACTCTCCGCTCAGCCGAATCCCCGATCGGATCCGTTCAATCTTGAGCGTCATGAAATCGCGGCTCCGGAGTGCACGAATGAGAATGCAACGCAAGGTCCGGTCAGACACCAGTGAAAAGGTGGGACTTAGAATCGCCGGGCGATGCTCGTTCTTGAGCAAACGCTGTTTAATGAGCAAATGTTATGGGGTTTTACGTAGTCAGGCAGGAGTCAGCTGGACCGTCGGACCTTAAACCGATATTTGTCGATTCCCAATCGCTTAATTTTCGCGTCAAGGGTTGGTCTTGGAAGCCCCAATTTCGTTGCCGCACCATCTGGACCAGAGACGCGGCCCCGAGCTTCTGCCAGGGCGGCCTCAATCATTTCTTTTTCCTGCCGTTGCAGCGCGCTATTAAGTCGGACTGCCGGACCAGCGAATTGTGGCGCTTGCCGTTTGAGCCACGTTTCGTCCACGCAAAAAATGTCGCCGTCGCTCAGGATCACAGCTCTTTCAATTACGTTTTGTAATTCGCGAACGTTGCCTGGCCATTGGTAGGATTCGAACAGTTCGACTGTTTTTTTCTTAATAGTTCTGAACTTCTTTCCAGCCTTTTTTCCAAAACGACCGACAAAGTAGTCAACAAGCAAAGGAATATCATCCGTGCGCTCGCGTAACGAAGGCATCTGAATAGGCATGACATTTAGTCTGTAAAGAAGGTCTTGGCGAAACTTTCCTTCGGCGACGAGCGTGTCCAGATCGTGATGCGTCGCGGCCAGCACTCTCACGTCCACAGGAATCGCTTTGTTGCTTCCGACCCGTTCGATTTCACGTTCTTGCAGTACCCGTAACAACGCGATTTGAATTTCGGGGGGCAAGTCACCCACTTCATCCAGAAAAATCGTCCCGCCATTCGCCGATTCAAAACGGCCCAGGCGTCGTTGCGTAGCGCCGGTAAACGCGCCCTTCTCGTGACCGAAGAGTTCGGAAGCAATCAGAGATGCTGGAATTGCGGCACAATTTACGCCGAAAAACGCGCGCTCCGCCCGGTTGGATCGCTTATGGATGGCGCGAGCTATCAACTCCTTTCCGGTGCCAGTTTCGCCCAGAATCAAAACCGTGGAATCGGAAGGTGCCACCTTGGCAACCTGGCGTAGCACTTTACGTAGCGCTTCTGAGGAGCCGACAATATCCTCGAACATCGAATCACGATCAATTTGCTCTCGTAATGCGATGGCTTCATTTCGGACGCGATCTTCGGCCTGCTTGCGATCCTCAACGTCGGTCGCTGTTGTGAACCACCGGACGATGTCCCCGGCTTCATTGAGTACAGGGTTGTAGCGAAAAAGGAACCAGCGAAACTGGCCATCTTTACCGAGTAGCCGCTTTTCCGTCTCGAAGGGCACTCCCCTTGAAAGACCCGCGCTTCTTTCGCTTTGAACTCTCTCTAGATCATCTGGATGAACGTCTCGGTTGATCCGCTCGCGAGTCCCCTCGCCTTTCATTTCCTCCAGGGTTAAGCCCTTGTAGTCAAGCATCGTCTTGTTGACTTGAAGCAGAGTGCCATCTTTATCGAGCACAAGCACATGCTGAGGAAGGAAATCTATGAGCTGTCGCAGCTCGCGCTCTTCCTGTCGAAGTTTCGCTTCCGAGTTTCGAATTTCCTCAAAGGCGCTTCTCAATGCTTCCTGCGACCGCTGGCGCTCGATTGCGATGCGAGCGATGTGCCCTGCGCCTTCGATGAGCGCGAGGTCTTCGTCGGTGGGAACTCGCGACTCGTGCGAGTAAAGTGCAAAAGTGCCCAATACCTCGTTGTCCTTCGTCAGGATTGGTTCTGACCACGCCGCTCGAATCCCATTGTTGAGTGCTAGTTCGCGATATTCATCAGGCCAACCGGGATCGGTGGCCACGTCCGCGACGATGACTCGCCTCTTCAAAAATGCGGCCTTCCCGCACAGACCGCAGTTATGAGTCACCGGCCTAGGGCTCACTGCGGAAATCCATTGACCCGGTACGCGGGGCCCGCCCGTTAGTACAAGGTGTTTCCCATCCGCGTCCATCAAGAAGACCGTCGTGACTGACGGCGCAACCTGAACGTCGATGGAAGCGCACAGGTGGTTCAAAACGTCCTTCAGGCTTGCGCCATCGGCGACCATCTCCAAGGTGCGCTTTTCGGCAGCATATAGGGTTTCAGTTTGCTTACGATCCTGAATGTCTGTGCCAGTGGCGTACCAACGGAGAACGCTCCCCCTTTCGTCTAGCAGTGGGTTGTAGCGGATCAGGAACCACCGATATTTACCATCCTTGCCAAGGGCGCGCTGCTCGTTTTCGAACGGAACAGAGCCAGAGAGACCTTTCTGGCGCTCTTCGCGGAATCTCTGAACGTCTTCTGGATGGAACACGCGATCCCGGAAGTTATCGGCGCGCACTTCGTCCAGAGACAGCCCCGTGTACTCAAGTGCCACGCGATTTGCGAAAATGGCCTTGCTGTCGGGATTCAAAACCACGATTGTTTGTGGAATAAGGTCAATAATTCGCCGCAGCTCTTGTTCGTCGGGAAGGAGTTTGGGCTCAATAAGCTGTCCGTCATCAGCGCCCGCCGCGGTTGCAAGTTCCTGGAGTGCGGCACCAATGGTAGGTGCGGGGTTCCGCTCACGACTCTCTTGCTGCATGTCGACGTGTTGACCGTCCGGCTGCATAGGGGCCTCCGTGCATTGTAGTGAGATTTCTGTAGAAGGCCAAACAGGGAGGCCGACGAAACCCTTATGGGATTTATCGAAGGGTTGCCCGTGATTCGGGAATACTCCTGGCTGGGTAGACCCAACTGACGGTGTTTATCGCTTGGGGAGTCCGTCGAAGAGTATGAAGGCGGCGAAGGAGGCAAAATGCTAAACGAAAAGAGTGGGATAGGAAGCTCAAGGCTGGTTGTTGTTCCCGATGTTCCCATCAGCTTTTGAGCGAGGTTCGGCGCGAGATTCTTAAAGGCGCGATCGTGTATCCGGCAGTGGTGCCGGACGTACCGCCAACATCAACGCCTCACCCTTCGCCATCCTGATTCATCATCCTGATTTCCCTCCAGATTTCATGAACCCACGGACGCTTTTTGCTCTGGTCGCAGCTACTAGAAATCGGTCTTCGCTGGAAAAAAACGCAGCCAAGCTCTAGTTGCTCCCCATTTTTCGGGGAATCTCGAAATCACATTTCACGGGGTCCGCGCACCCGAAATCCCTGAAGCCCACGCGCTCAGGAGTCCGCTTTCACATCCAATCCCCATGCCTGTAGCAGATTCGACGGTACGTATTTCTGATCTTTGTTTTTTCGCGCCCACTCTTGGAGGTGAATCGAGCCCTCATACTCTGCAGGAGACAGGCGCAACTTCTTCGCGACTTCTTCGAATGAGCTCGTGCCCGGTATATGGAATGCTGTTCACTTCTGGCTTGCCCCAATTCGGATTGCCCCGTTTCTTCGCCACTCAGAATTCCTCTGGCTCTCACCGCGCAAATCACAACGGTGACGCCCAATGCGCTTGATCGCCTATGGAGCGCTGTGACCGGCACACCGCAGCACGCCAAGATACGTGCTCCACGGACCGACTGCATCTCGATACTGATGGGCCATCACGCGGGACAGTTGATGCACATGAGTGAGGTCGTGCACGGCCCATGTCGCAAGAAGTTCTGAGAGCGTCACCACTCCCAGCGCTGGATGCTTTCCTCGCCGCTGCAGGTCTTGCGGCTGCAGATTTAGTGTCTTCAGCGCGGCCAGATTCTCCCTTCGGAGGCGGGCGAAATCGTCCAGGAGCTGTTCCAGAGACTTGCCTTTATTCTCTTTCGCCTGCGCGAAGCGGTCAAAGGGATCAAATGCTCGCCCTTCACCGCTCTCCAGTATGATCCGTACCCGCGGCACCCAATCGGTTCGTTCCCCGAAGATTAGGTGACCCACGATGTCGAACGCATTCCAGGTATCTTCCCCCTCGTTGCGGTGCACCCAGATGTCGGGCAACCCGCGCAACAGTGCATTCAGGGTTGTGGGTGTGCGGTTGAGAATCGCAAAGGTCTCGTCCAGCCTGAATTCCGTCAAGCTTGCCATGCGTACGTAGATGTACGGCTGCCACTTTGGACTCAGTGATGCTGCTGAAATCTTGTGTCGGGCTCTCACCTCAAGTCATTAAATGATGTCCCAGCCTTCCAAAATCCCGTCAGCGCGTCCCCTAGCATTGCTCCAGCGGTGCATTTGGAGTTTCGACTGGGGGTTCAGCACCACCCAGAGCCAAATGCGACGTGGGCTCAGTTGGACTGAAAAGGTTCTTCCAGCCAATTGTATTGACCCGCCGTATCGCGGGACATGCTGAAGTGATTGACGTGGTGTCAACGTATGTGAGGCCACTGGGTAGGGGAGTAGGCAACGACTATGGCCACGTCTGCCGAAGTCAACCAATCCGCGCGTGCTTGTAACGGTAAGCTGAAACCCATCGTTTGTACCAAGGTGCAACGTTAAGCCGAAAATGCCGTCCGGTACTGTCCCAAGCATACCAGTGGGAGATCAAATCAAAGTCCAGCCCTTCCTGATTCACGAACGCCGACACCTCCTTGCCTTCCGTGACCTCGTATGGCAGAGGCGGGCGTACATCGGGCAGATACAAATCAGTGGCGGTTTGTGGCTTCCCAAAAAAGAAGGTGTGCCGCGAACCCTGTAACGTTGACCGGACGACGTCCGACGTTTGTGGCTGTGATAATCACCATCTTCATTCCGCGGTCCCTGCCTGTCCCGATTGGCGTCATGTTCTTCCGAATCGTCAGCGCAACCTTCGCCCGATCCCTGAAATGGCTGTTCAACTGTATTACGGCTGTCAGCGTGGATAGAGCCGCGCCATATAATGCCAGAATGCTGGTGAAAGAGAGGTTGAGACGAAATGACGCTGCGCACATGCGTCAGATTGTACCGCGTCACGGAGAGCCGATCATGGGCGGGTCATACCCTCTCGTTGTTTCTGTTAGTTGCGAATTTAGTGTTTGCTGCTAATGCACAAACGAAGAAGGTGCCTTGCTACATCGGAGAATATGATCCGTCTTGCACGCCAGCGCAGCGGTCGGCTAGGGCGAAAGCCCTTGCAAGAGCTAAAACCGCTGCAGTAATCATAGAGGCAACTCAAGGGATAGCTTGCGGCGATGGATCGGACGGCTGTATCAGGACAGATAGCGAAGCTGTCTCGATCATCAGGAGAGAGGTTGACGAATCAGAGCTCTGGCAGAATTTGGCGAAAGCGGACACCAAGAAAGCGGACATACTTTTAAAGTTCAGAACAAAGGATCGGAGTTAGGCGGAAAGCCTCCGGCAGCATCCTGCTACTGGACATTGAGGCGATTGGTCGCCTCCTGCCCCCTTCCACCGGAACCTCAGATCGCTTTTTCAGTTCGGGAGATCGTGGCGGATAGCCTTCTCATCGCGGCCACCGCATCTGGCGGAACCGTCTTGATGTAGCAGCGCTGCGTGACCGACACGTCGCTGTGCCGCAGGAATTGCCTGAATCAGTCAACGCGGACCCAGCGGTGTCCCGAGTGGTGTCCCGAAACTGCCGAATGACGTGATATGGCGTGCGTTTTTAGGCTTGGGCGTGACTGTAAGTAATTGGGGTCGCGTGGCATCGCGTCGCAGGAGAGAATTGCTAAACCGTTATACGGGCTAACACCTGTTATCGAGGGTTCGAATCCCTCACTCTCCCGGCCCCACGGCTCTCAGTAGGCTCTCCTCCCGGCCCGTCTGGTGCAGGATGGATCGCCCCTCAAGAAAGGGTACCGGGCAGGAATCGCTACATTGTTGATTCTGGACAACCCGATTGAGCCCCATCGACCCATCAAAAAAGGAATACCTTTCAGGATGCCGCCACCGCGCCGGGCATTGTGAGCTTCGCCACCATCCACTGCGTCGTCCCGAAATCCTTGGCCAACTTGCGCACGCTGGTCCCCTGAGAACGCAACGCCCGTAACCGTTCTACATCTGAAGGATTGAAGCACCGTAGTGCAGGCCGTCCCATTCTCTTCCCGGTCCGTCGAGCTTGTGCCATCCCGGCCTTCACCCGTTCGCGCAGCATTTCTCTCTCGAATTCCGCCACTGCTCCCAGAATCTGGAAGGTGAGTCTTCCCGCTGGCAGCGTAGTATCGATGTTTTGCCGCAACGAGACTAAGTCCACTCCCAGTGACTGGCACTGCTCAGCGATCTCCAGAAGTTGCCGCAGTGAACGAGCCAGCCGGTCCAAAGCCCAGACAACCACAATGCCCAATCTTCTCTTTCGCAGGTCGGACAGCAAGCGGGTCAGCTCAGGTCTGTCACTCTTCGCCCCGCTCTGGCCCCTATCCCGGTACACTTCGTAGCTCCAGCCACGACTTTCGACGTATTCCCGCAGTTCTGCTTCCTGACCTTCGGTGTCCTGCTCGATGGTTGAAACCCTCACGTAAATCGCGACGCGTTTTGCTTTCATGACCCTATTGCACGGGCGCTTTATGCAGAAATCAAGCCGCCGCACCAGAAAATTCCACCGCTTGTCGAGCCGGGGCCACCAACCCAAGGGTCCAAGATCATCTCAAAACTCGGGTCAGCACCCCTAGCATTGGCTCAGCGGTGCGTTTGGACTTCCAGCGGGAGTCAGTACCAGCCCGAGTCTCCCCCGTTCCCCAGCATCGTCCAGCGTTCGAGCCCGGTCAATGAGTGTGATGGCGATTTATCGACAATATTGGAATATGATTTGCGTCGCCAATGGCGATACCGCAATTTGGTTTTCTGAAGATCGAAGCATTCGCGTGCCTGCTGATGGTCGTCGCGGGGATTGCAGGACTGCTATTGGTTGCGACAGGTTCAACCGATTGGATTCTGGCTGTTTTCTGGGAACGATGGCCCGCTGCTCACGACTGTCCTTTGTGGCTTGCTCTCCAAAGCATCGCCGTCGTTATCGGAGGAATAGGAGCTTGGCGTAGTAGGTCGTTCACCCTTGCTGCCATTGGGGTGGTTTCGTCCCTGGTAGTACGCACAGGGGTCGGGCACATCTCGTTTTTGCCAGGTCTGTTGATGTTGTTTCTGATTTGTGCCCGGTATAGAGCCTTTAGTATCTTTTTGCCACAATGGCGAGGCCCAGGCCCGCCGCCACCCGGAGCGTGGTTGGCTGATGGCAAGACCTCTCCCAAGGGTCAATGAGTGCAATCGGGCGTGGGTGTTGAAAAAGTCCGTTTTTCTCAAAACAGCCAAAATTTCCGAGATAGAAAATGTCTACCCGAGGCGCGAACGTCGCTTGTAGGGCTTCCTAACGCGAAGTTTTTCTGAGCACTTTTCTGGGAGTGAGTTTTTCAACAGCGTAGGGCCCGGCCGGTGGTCGGGGCAAAGCGGAAAGGAACTTGTCTTGGCCGAGCCATTTCTGCATCCTGAGATGGAGCGACAGGCAACGGAAGTAAGCCGTAGTGGCAGTGGTGTGTTTTAGAACACCGATCACTAGCGTGGCTCCAAGTTCCGTGCGCAGAGCAGTGGTTAACAGCTGGGGAAACCCAACTGATTCCGTTTGGAAGAGTATCTTCGATTGCGCAGCTTGGCCGTTGCTTGCAGCTCAGAAAGCGAGCAACCATGAACAAGACACGGAGGACGATCTGCAGCCCAGAAAGCGAAATCCAAGCGACGGAGACGAAACAAAGGGATGTGTTTGGAAGACCGGCCGGTGTTAGAGCCCAATGCGGCCGGTATCGACGTTGGCGCACGAGAAATGTTTGTGGCCGTACCTCCAGGGCGGGACGAGAAGCCCGTGCGGGTATTCGCAACCTTCACCGAAGATCTGGAGCGCTTAACCGATTGGCTCGTGCAGTGCGGGGTGACCACGGTGGCGATGGAATCCACTGGGGTGTATTGGATTCCACTGTACGAGATTCTCGAGCAACGAGGCATCCGTCCCTGTTTAGTGAATGCCCGCCACATGAAGAACGTACCCGGACGCCGCACCGACTGGCACGAGTGCCAATGGCTACAATTCCTGCACTCGGTGGGATTACTGCGCGCTGCGTTTCGGCCGGAGCAGAACATTTGCGCTGTGCGGACCGTGCTGCGGCACCGGAACGAATTGGTCATGGCGGCCAGTCAACACGTGCAGCACATGCACAAGGCGCTGACGCAAATGAACCTGCAAATCCACCATGTCATCAGTGACATTACCGGGACGACCGGCCTTGCCATTGTGGACGCCATCCTGGCTGGCCAACGGGACGCCGCAGAGCTGGCCAAGCTGCGGGATCCACGCATCAAAGCCGACGCCGAGACGATCCGAAAATCGCTGGTAGGCAACTGGCGGTCCGAGCATCTGTTTACCCTCGGACAATCGCGTGATCTGTATCGGATCTATCAGCAGCAGATCGTCAATTGCGATCTGGAAATCGAGAAGATGCTGCAGCGAGTTCGAGCCGCGCATCGGACCCCGTGGAAAGACCTTTACCACCCGATCGGAAACGAAATCGAGCTGGAAGGAAAAGGAGAAAGAAGAACGGGCATCCCCATCCCGGAGTTCGATCTGCGTACCGAAGCCTACAAACTCTTCGGGGTGGATGTGACTCAGATCCCAGGCTTAGAGGAAAACGCCTTGCCGCTGTTCAGTGAGGTCGGCCGCGACATGTCGAGGTGGCCCACCGCAGCACACTTTGTTTCCTGGCTTGCACTCTGTCCGGACAACGACATCAGCGGCGGGAAACTGCTGTGGCGAGGAGCACGAACGGTCAAAAATCGGGCTGGCCATCTCTTCCGCTTGGCCGCCTTTTCCCTCCATCACAGCCCCACGCCCTTGGGCAACTACCTGCGCCGAATGAAAGCCAAGCTGGGCCCCCAAGCTGCCACCATGGCAACCGCCCACAAGATCGCAGTGATCTTTTACACCATGGTCAAAAACCAGGTCGAATATGACGAAACCATCTGGGCCACCAGAGACGCCCACAGGGAGAAAAGGTTGGAAACAAAACTCAAACGGCAAGCCAAACAACTGGGCTACGAGCTTGTTCCCATCGAACCCAAGGCTGCATAACGAACCGGTTCAGCATGCGGGGGAGTTCCTTGGAAGCCACGGGATTTTTCGCCAGTAATCCGTCTGACGCACGCCAACATCTCTGCATTCATTGACTTGCCCGTATCACCCACGTAAGATTCGCTGCCAGTGCTGGGCGAGACCATTTCGCATTACCGCGTCGTCGAGAAGCTCGGCGGGGGCGGGATGGGTGTTGTCTACAAGGCCGAGGACGTGAAACTCGGCCGCTTCGTCGCCCTCAAGTTCCTGCCCGACGACGTAGCGCGCGACCCGCAAGCTCTAGGCCGTTTCGAGCGTGAAGCCAAAGCCGCCTCTGCTCTGAATCATCCCAACATCTGTACCATCTACGAAATTGACGACCAGCACGGGCGGCCCTTCCTCGTGATGGAGTTTATGGACGGGCTGACCCTGAAACATCGCATCGCGGGTCGGCCGCTCGACACCGAAACCGTGCTCTCGCTGGGTATCGAAATCAGCGATGCCCTCGACGCAGCTCATTCGCAAGGCATCGTTCACCGTGACATTAAGCCGGCCAACATCTTCGTCACCAAGCGCGGCCACGCCAAGGTCCTCGACTTCGGCCTTGCCAAAGTCATGCCCGCCGTGGGTTCTTCCAGCCTCATCACGGCCGCCCAGACCATGGACGAGCAGCACCTCACCAGTCCCGGTGCCGCGTTGGGCACCGTTGCCTACATGTCTCCCGAGCAAGTCCGCGCAAAAGAACTGGACGAGCGCACCGATCTGTTTTCATTCGGAGCCGTGCTCTACGAGATGGCCACCGGCACATTGCCTTTCCACGGTGAAAGTTCCGGCGTCATCTTCAATGCCATCCTGGAGCGTGACCCAATTCCGGCGATCCGACTCAATCCCGAGGTGCCACCCAAGCTGGAAGACATCATTAACAAAGCTCTCGAGAAGGATCGGGAATTGCGCTATCAGGGTGCGGCGGAGATCCGAGCCGACCTGAGGCGACTGAAGCGGGAAATGGAATCTCGCCGCGGAGTGTCGGCCAGTTCGGGAGCGGTGCCGGTCGCACAGGAGAGCGGTTCGCAGCCGCTTGCTCAGCAGCCGGTCTCGGGAGCTGCCTCCGCGCCCGCGCTCGAACCCGCCCCTATCACCGGCAGTTCAGTCATCGCCGTCGCGAACAGAAGAAAGTGGACGGCAACCGCCGGTGCGGGCGCTGGTCTTGTCATTCTGATTGCTATCGCATTTGGTGTCTACTCGCACCTGCACCGCACCGTTGCTGCGCCCTTTCAGAATTTCAGCATCACTCAGGTCACGAATTCAGGGAAGGCCGCTTTCACTGCCATCTCGCCGGACGGCAAGTACCTGCTCAGCGTGATGGACGAAAACGGCCTCCAAAGCCTCTGGCTGCGCAATATTCCTACCGGCAGCGACACCCGAGTCGTGCCGGCGGCCGCGGCTTGGTATCGCGATCCGGCGTTTTCTCCAGATGGAAATTATCTCTATTTCTTTCGGGCGACCGACGCCACCCGCACCGGCTTCGACTTATATCGTGCGCCAGTGCTGGGAGGCACGGCGCAAGCGGTGGCCCGCGATGTGGACAGCAACCTGACGTTTTCCCCCGACGGACATCGCATGGCCTATGTTCGTGGCAATGATCCGGAGGTCGGGAAATACCGCCTCTTGACCGCCAATCTGGATGGCACCGACGAGAAAATCCTGCGCATTGCGCCCGCCCCGGGCAACTTCGGTCCGCAGCACCTGAGCTGGTCCCCGGACGCCAACCGCTTTGCCTACACCCTGCTTCGCCCGGGCAATACCCTTGGACTGATCAGCCTTTTCGATGTAGGGACCGGGAAAGAGGAGAAACTTGCCGCCTTCAACGACAAACTCATCTCCGAGGTGCAATGGCTCTCCGATGGAGGTGGCCTGGTGCTGACCTATCAGCGAGCCGGCCCTAATTTCACCCAGGCGCAAATCGGATTCGTTCCCGCTTCCGGAGGGTCAATTCAACCGATTACGCGCGATACCAACCGCTATAAGACCCTGACTCTGTCCGCGGACAGCAAAACTCTGGCTACGGTACAGATAAAAGAAACCCAGACCCTCTATCTTCTGCCCGGCGACGGCAGCCAGGTCCCAGATCCAAAACCGTTGTTGGCTCGACAACCTTACGTGAATGCCTTCGCCTGGGCCGCAGATGGAGGTCTTCTGGTCGATGAAAGCCCTCGGCTGCTGCGCCTTGGCGCGGACGGAAGTAGTCAAGCCCAGATTCTCGGCGATTCGTCCGCTGGAATTCGTTTGTTTCATCCTGTGGACCCGGCCATATTGTGTTCGCCTGGGCTTTTCATGACGGCGATAACCACACCAATCTCTGGCGAGCCAACCCCGACGGAGCGGGTCAATGAAATTGACGGAGGGCCAGCTTGGTCCGTTTTCCTGTTTGTTCGCTCGATGGAAAATGGGCGTACTTCGAGAATTCCTCGACCAACCAGATTTGGCGCGTGACGGTCAAATGGCGCAGGAAAAGCGGAGCTGGCTCCGGGAACCACGGTTCCAAATAGTTTTTTGTCCGGAACTGGAATCGGCATTTCTCCTGACGGCAAACTCCTGGCCTATTCTGTCAATGTTCTGGATCCGGATGACCCCAGGATCGCTAGTCAGGAAAACCGCCCTTTTGGACTTGAGTTCCTCAGCTCCACCGCGCTTGGTGAAGCAGGATCCACGAACTTCGCGGGCTGGGTTGCAATTCACACCCGACGGAAAATCTCTGGCCTATGTAATTCGTGAAAATGGTGTCGATAACCTCTGGATTCAGCCACTCGATAGCTCCCCAGGTCGTAAGATTACCAACTTCAATGCCGAAGAGATCGTTGCGTTTCATTGGTCGCCGGATGGCAAGACGCTCGGCATTCTGCGCGGCCATGTTGATTCCGACGTGGTTCTACTGCAGGAATCCAAACCGTGAGGCAGCCGGTCGCGCCAGACTTCTTCCACCCCACCAGTCGGCCATCGGTCGATTCACCGGCGGACTAGAAATCGCCATTACACTCATTGACCTGCGAAAAAGGCGAAGAGACGGCGCAAGCTGGTGTAATCGCCTGGTTACGTCAATTATCCGCCAAGTCCGCCCGGTTGGAGGAGAACGCCTCTTTTGATTTGATCACAAACTCGAACTCAATCCTGGGGCTTAATGAGCTTCACGGATAGTGTCTTGTGGTCGTTTTCGGAGAGTGTTACCCCTTTCGGCTCTGATTGGTAAGAACTACCGTCGGAAGAGATTGGAGATCTTGCGGACACACGATATTTACCCAGGGAGAGACCGACCAGCGAAAAGTGCCCGGCCTGATCGGTCCTGGTGCTGCGCGAGAGAAACCGGTTGTATGGGGTTTCGGGATCGGGCGCAACGCGAACCCTTGCACCAATCACCGCACCATCGTCGTCGCTGACAGAACCTTCCAACTGCGCGCTGGCGGAGCTAACGGTGATCTCAAGCTTGCCACTGGAGGCACCCTTTTCAAGTTGCAGGCCTTCTCTAAATACGTCGTCAGGACCGAAGCGCATCGACTTCACGAACCATTTCTCTTCAAGCCCCCAAATCTGAACGGCATAATTGCCGTCCGGCACTGCGGTGATTTCAAACGTTCCATCCTTCTTTACACGGCCCGGCCCGCACGATTGCTCATCTTCCTCGGTGGACTGAAGGGCTACTATAATTCGCTCAAGATTCAGTGAGCCCGAGCCAGTAACTTGTACTCTGCCGTAAAGGTTAGCGCCGAGGCCGAGAGAGATGGTGAGCGACTCGATGTTATCGCCAGCCACCTCGACTTTCTGCCGTGCTCGCGGCTCGTAATAACCGCCTATTCCCTCTACTTGTTGGTAAACCGTGATCACATAGCTGCCCGGCGGGACACCTTTCAGGCGGAAGTTACCTTTTTCGTCGGTAGTATCATTCAGTCGGACACCGTAGTCGGCTCCTTGAGGCTGCAGTTCAACAAAGGCGTCTCTAGAGGGACCGGCGAGGCCCACGACGTGGCCAGCCACCTCAGCGGTCCTGACGCGGCGCATCGCGACGTCAGCTTGCGCTTCGGCTCCGGGTTTTACCGAAATCGTCTGGGCTTGACTCACTTGGGCTACTCCGGGGTAATACAACGAAGCGAACTCGCTGCCGAAAAACTCCTGAAGCTGGTAGCTCTCTGATGCCGCACCAATCGGGTCGGGTTGAGATGAGTCCGTGACCTGTAAGTAGTATTCGCCGGGTTTCAGGCCGAAGATGCGGTACAGGCCGCGATCGTCGGTTTGGGCAGAGGACACGGGGCGCAATTCCAGCTTTCGAGGTGTGGGACGCGGGTCGTCTTCCATTTCGTCTTCGTTGGGGGCGCGCAACGCGACGACCTGGACACGCACCATGGCTTCGCCGTCGTCGTTGGTGACGCGACCGGTGATGACAGCGGCCACGGTCATGCGGAACAGGACATCGCTGACCTTGTCTCCGGGCTTGAGCGATAAAGTCGCACCACGCTCGTCGCCCTTGGCCTCGAAGTGCTGGTCCACAAAACCCGGATGTGTCGCCAAGAACTCGTAGCGGCCGTGCTCCACATCCTTGATGACAAACTGGCCATCGCTGTCGGAGGTGCCGGCGTAGACACGGTGGTGCGAATCGGGGCGCTCAGGCACGAGTGCCACACGAGCCGATTTCAAGGGAGTGCCATCTAAGGCATTCACGACACGACCGGACACAACGCAGGGAGGGGCGGCACGCTCGGCGGTCTTGTCGGATGCAGGCGGCGAAGAGGTTTGCGCGAGCAGGCTTGCGCAGACGATGATTACCGCTGCTACGGGCAAAAGGCTCACATCGATAACTCTTATCCGGCAGTGGAGTGTAGGCCGCTATTATAGGCCATCTCGCTTGACTGCTGATTGTTGTTGAAATATCCCGTGGGTGTTGAAAAAGTCACTTCGATTAGCAGGATGAGATTCAGCAGAAGCATGTTAGAAGAAAGCATCTGCCATGCTTTGTTTGATTCTGATCGTCGGAGGCCTGCTGATCATGATGGGACAGCACGACCGCTCGGAAGCATTGTTCCACTACTTTCGATTGGAAGATCAGGTTCCTGAAACCCACCTGCTGCGTTTGATTGAAAAGCACATCAGCTTTGCTTTCGTGCGCCAACAACTGAAGGACCGCTACAGCGAGATGGGCCGTCCCTCGGTTGATCCCGAGCTTCTGTTTCGCATTCTCTTGATCGGCTATTTGTACGGCATCACTAGCGAGCGCAAGCTGGTGGAAGAACTGCGCATGCACTTGGCCTGGCGCTGGTTCACCGGTCTAGGTTTCGATCAGGAGATCCCGCATCACTCCACCTTCTCCAAGAACCGTCATGGGCGGTTTCAGGAGTCGAAACTGTTCGAGGAGTTGTTTGAACAGATCGTGCGCCAGTGTGTGGAAGTGGGATTGGTCGAGGGCAAGCATCTGTCGGTGGATGGCAGTTTCGTGGAAGCCAATGCCGCGAAGCAGAGTCGCATTCCACGGGAGCAGTTCGTGGAAGCGGCACAGGTCCATCACGCCGTGCGCCAGTATCTGCAGGAACTGGAACAGCAGAACCCGGTAGAAGAACCGGTGCATACACAAGATGAGGTGTCCACCACGGATCCTGATTCCACCTATGCCACCAAGGGCGGAACGCCGGCTCGGCTGGGTTACTACGACAATTACCTCGTGGATAACCCGAGCTGTGTGATCGTGGGCGTGCAAGCCACGGCGGCGCGACTGAGCCAGGAGACTGTAGCCGCGGAAGACATGCTCACCCGTTTCGCGCAATGGCAAGGACGAACGCCAGAATCGGTGGGGGCCGACACGACCTATGGGAACGGTGAGTTTCTGCAATGGTTGGCCGAGCGGGAAATCACTCCCTACATGCGGACGCGGGAGAGTGCGAAGCGCAAGAACAGCCCCTTCTATGGACCGGATCGTTTTACTTATCAGCCGGAAAGCAACCGTTATCGCTGTCCGGCGGGAGAACAACTTAACTACGTTGGCTTGAATGTTCGCAATCGCGCTCACGCGTACATTGGCAGCGCCAAACGTTGTGGGGCATGCTCGCAAAAACCACAATGCACGAGTGGACGATACAAATATCTTGCCATCCACATGGATGAACTGGCCCGGCAACGCGCCCGCGAGTTGGCCAACACACCCGAGTTCGCCTACGCCCAGCGGCAAAGAAAAAAAGTAGAAGCCCTGTTTGCGGAACTCAAGAATCAGATTGGTCTGCGTCGCGTGCGCCTACGCAGGTTGAAGTTCGTGCGGGAGCAGTTCTTCTTGGCCGCGGCTGCGCAGAACATCAAGCGACTGGTGCGGTTCCTCAGCCCGCCGAGCACACCGGTTCTGCCAGCCACCACATAGTCAAGCTCAGGGGAGAAAAACTCAGCAACCGAATGCTTGTAGCCGAAAAGACCTTACGCTGAGCCACTTTTTCAACACCCACTCCCGATTACACTCAAAACCCTGCGCGGCATCCCTGCTGGGGTCACTGAGCATTACCACCCGTGTTCAACCGTTGGGCGGTCGCCACAATGGCGACCTTGCGAAAAACTCCAGGACTCTCCCATTATGATTGACGAACTGAATCCGCAAATCCTAGGCGAATGGCTAGGCGAAGAGAAGGGAGTTGGCGAAACATGACGCACGCCAGAAGAATGACCTGCAAGTTACCGGGGACTTGGGTAGTCCCTGCAATGGCTCTGGCGGTGGCGGCGACAGTGGAGACGGTTTACTAGTAGTTACTAAAGTTTCGAGTCGCATTCTCAGAGCGGTGGTATCGTTTTCGGCCAAGGTGTAGCGATGACCTGGAACTACTGCTCGCACTGCGATAACTACGATTCAGACAACTGCCCTGCATGCCGCGTACATCGCCAGTTCCACGACACTCCCAAAGAACTGCGCGCGCACCACGCAAAGTACATCGAAAACCAGAAACGTGGCCTCCTGTCCGCTAGCCAAGTTGCAGACAGAGTGAAAGTGGATGTGGCAGTTATTAAGCGTCACGCGCGGGCCGGCACCATTCGCTGTAAACGGATTGAAGGCGAGCCGTTCTTTAATCCGTACTACATCAAGAAAGGTCTGCGAAAACTGGGACTCGAGGTCTGCCCGCACGATAACCTTGATGCCTTTGGAAGGTGTCGCGATTGTCGTCGATACAACGTGTATGACGACCCCACGACGGCAAAGTGGTGCCGCATCTTGACACGACAAACTAGGATCATATCGTGACACGATATAACAAATCTTGACGTCATTCCCACCCGCGCTACTGTGCGCCCATATCGCCTCAAGTCATTGGTCCCGACTCAACTGTTGCAAAATCGCTATAGCACTCAAAATCCCTCAATGAACGCTGTCGCCTGATTTCGTCAACCACGGGTCGGCTATAATCGCCAGCCGATGAGTGCGGTCGCTATCGCGTGTCTGATGCTCGGCCTCTCAGCTTTAGCCCTGTGCTCCATCACGTGGTACCGTCGCTTCTCCTTCAACGAGTCGGATTCTGGGAGTGAAAACAACGGAGGACCACGAGACTGTCTTGCGCTATCGGCGCTTTTATCGGCAACCTCGTCAGCCATGATCTATGTCGCGTTTCTGTTACTGTGGGCATATTCGTCCCATTCCTTTAATGGTCGGCAGCCAGCGGGAGCCGTGGCGATATGGGTGGGGCTTCTTTCCGCAGTTTTTGGGTTGATTGCTGCTTTTGCGCTGAGGGGAATATCGAGGCTACTGATCATGGTCAGCTCCGCCGCTGTCCTATTCCTCTGGATACTGGCGGGAGCCGCGAGTGTAGCGGTCTAGCTGTCATCAATGGTTGACGTAACATCGCCATTACGCTCACTGACTTCCAAAAAGGCGAAGAAAAAGCGCACGGTTGTGCAATCGCCTGTTAGCGACATTTGAGCTATTGCGGCGCGTTAACGACACGAGATCAGCCCTCGATCTTTACCCCAATCGGCCTCCTTGTGGAAGGAGATGGGCTTTTGGCATCGCCATGTTGTGATGTTCTGATGGAAGAAGTCGACGCTGCCGTCAGGGCTTCCACCCAAAAAGCCGATATGGTAAACCTGCCCGTCACGGCCCCCCACAACCGCGAATGCTGAGGCTTCGTCGATGCTTATCGTTTCGTATCGCACACGGAAGGGTGCTTTGTCTCGGAATGCTTTCACTACGCACTCGGATGCCATACCTCCATCGGCGTTGTAGCTGACTCGACCGCAGTTCCTCGCATTCCATCCGGCAAGCCGTCTGCTCTCCCAATCCAATTTATCGCCGATAATCCAAACTATTGGGCCACTGGCTATAGGCATAGCAAGAGCGAGTAGCACATAAAGAACAACCAGACACAGTGCCGCGATCAGAAACTTGAAACGCTTGCGCATTCGTTATGAACCACAAAAAAGAAGCGGGAACTACGGGGCTAATTCTAGGTCCTCACTATGGTTGTTGCAAAATCCCGATAGCACTCATTGACCCAAAGGCTTAGGGCTGGCTTCGAGGAGTCACTCTGACGCCGTCAATCCCGTTGCTCCACTCCCTCTCGATGAACCTTGATATGGCTTGATCAAGGTCCTCAAACTCAGTGCTGCCTCGTTCCGCCAGTTCGGTTGGCTTTATGGGGTTGCTTCGCTGCCATACCATCTCGATTTTTCTTTCGGGACGTTTCACCAAAAAGAATCCCTCGAACACCGATTCTCCCAGCCTCCAGATTCGTGCATGTGGTGGGAACACGCCATTGCGTTGAAATAGGCGCTTCACGGCCGCAGCAACCTCTTCGACCGATAAACAGTCCGAGCCAAGCAGTTGACGCTCGGGCACACTCAAATGGAGGGAAACAACAAGTTTTTCGATCAGCGTTTCTCTAATGGTCGTCACTGCATCATGATAATTGGCGAAACATCCCCATTACGCTCATCTTCCGACCAGTTTCAAACGCTTCAGATGTGAACCGAATCGAAAGAGGTCGAAATTTGAGCGCAAGCGCCTGTTTTCGACAGTTAGAGTCATCATTCATCCCGAACGTGCTCTTGCAAGTGCTTCGACAAGAGTGTCGACATCACTTGGGTCGTTGTAAGGGGCGAGCGAGATCCGAATGCGTCCGCCACGTGTACCGCACACAATATTCTGACTACGAAGTCTTACCACAATTGCCTGTGCGCTTTCGCGAGGGCAGCCCAGTGAAATGATGTGTGGAGACCCGGCAGGATCGCCAACACGACGAAACGGTTGCCAACCATACTTGCTGACGTCGCTAGCCAACATAGCTGCCAAGCTCTGTGCGTGTGCCTCAATTCGAGCTTCACCCAAGGACAACAACTGCTCAACTGCTATCACCAGACCAGCCATAGAGGCATACGACATTGTTGATTGCGTGTAGCGCCGCGCATCATTAGCTAGCGACACAGAGGTCGCATCAAATTTAAAAGGGTCCGATGCGCCCATCCAACCCGGTAAAGGGGGTATTTGCTCAAGCAACCGTGGCGACATGATCGCTAGTGCAACGCCTCCATGTCCACCAAGCCATTTGTAGCCGCTGGCCACAACGGCATCAGCATCCCACGCCGCTGCGTCCACCCGCATTGCACCTGCTGCTTGCGTAGCGTCTACGATCAAACGTGCCCCGACCTGGACAGTGCTTTGATGCAAGCGCGAAATATCCACTACTGTACCCGTAGCGTATTGCACACTGCTCACTGCGACCACAGAAGTATCCTCATCAATTGCCTCAATGAGTACATCGGTCAGATCACACGTAGGCTGGTCATCAACAAAGCGCACGGTATGGTCTTTGAGAGCAGCCAGACGAAGCCATGGCCGAGTTATCGCAGGAAAGTCTGATGAAACGGCCAAGATTGTGCTCTTTAGTCTTGGCTGAAGCAACATCGGAATGACCTGACTCCCCTGTTTCCGCACAAAGCTGAGTATGATTTGTGCGAAAGCAAGGAAAGAATGGCGAGGCGCGCACGCGGAGGTTTCGCAGTATGACGCCTGAAACCTAGAGGCAGGTAGAGGATGCCATGCTGGCTACATTGTCGATGAAAGTGTGCCTTGCGATTACGGCTGGTTGACCGAGCAATCCGAAGGATGCGTGATTCGAGTACACACCTTGAAGAGGCTGGGATGGATCTGAGGTCTGGATCAATTTCCACTATCCTGCCTCATGCCGCTATCAGGGCATTTGAGGCTGCAATACCTGGCGAACCTCCCCATTACACTCAATCAAAGTTTTGCATTGATCGTATTACATGCTGATTGACTCGATCAAGCCGAGGGATGCCTGATTCAAGTACACACCTTGAAGGAGGCTGGGATAATCCAATCGATCAAAAAGAGACGAGATCATCTCGGATGACAACCTGCTTGTGAGCGACTAGACCCTAAACGGTCCTGATGCAGTCGAAATAGAGAAAATTGTCAGCATATACTGTGCTGCCCAAGCTCGAACCGCTATCCGCGCCCCGCGTCATTCTCGAAGGTGAGCACATCGGAGAAGCATCCGCTCGTTCTGGCGTGGGACTATTCAAGTAATTGGCCGAAATCGAACGGATAACTGGCGATCGCGGTAGGGACACCAGTTTCCCGGTGCCCCCCGCACAGACCCGGACGGGCGCTGGTTAGCGCATCCGGTTCTTATCTCGGATGAATTGCGGCCCACCCTATCGGTTGGCCGCACACTCGCCCACCCGTGGGACACGCGCAGTCCCGCTCTGAGTCGGGTACGTGTCAAATGGGAAGAGTGTTCTCCTTGATCCGCAGCCTTCCCTCCTCACTCTCCGCTGACGAGGTTCCGTCTTTGTTCGAATGATTCATCGGTACTATGCCGCAGTGTGACTCCTCAAAGACGTACACGCGGGCCGTGTGGCCTGAGCCTTCACCCGCCGACCTGCCGCCCGACTGGGCCACAGGTGTCTCCGAGGTCTCCCGGTTCTCGTGCATGAAGTTTCTAGACGTGCCGTGGGGTCTTCGACCACGCCGGACTGAACGGGAACTCGCGTTATCGCTCCCGTCCATGTTGCCTTCCGCGCATATTAACCGCGTCGGCGTCCGGGTTGTATCTTTTCGCGGCTCAATACCCACCCCGCCTATCCTCTATCTACGCTTCGCTGGGTCCCTCACGGTAGCAGCGCAAGACTCGAGGCCAAGTGGATCGCTACTCCTTTCTTGTAAGGCTTCTTCCTCCTCTGCTTCATGCCGGTTTATCCCGGCGCACTAACATCTCGATTACGCTCATTGAGCACTAGGTCCAACCTGCAGAGTACGGCTTAGGTTCTCTTTTTACGAAAACCGAACACAGCAATCGCCGACGCTCGTCATCCGCGTGCGTGTGTTTTAATACGGCAATGTTCGGACCTTCGTACGTTCCCTTCTGGACAGCTATCGCTGCACTCGCAGCAGCGGGCCAGGTGGCGCTGCTCGCCCTCAGCGCATACTTCGTGTACCGCTACTTGCAGGAAACCAAGAAGCTGCGCATCTCGGCGCAGCAGCAGGCGGACGCAGCCTTCAAGCCAGCGATTGTGGCCCGGTGCCTAGGGTCGATGGACAATCCACCGACACTGCGCAACGTCGGCACTGGTCCCGCGCTCGAAGTGGAGTGGTCGCTCTTGAATAGTAAGTTGGGGGACAAGATCCCACTTCTCGAGCCGCACGCGCAACCGTTTGCCCTCGGGATGGACGGTGTGAAGCCGCTCTTTGAAGTCTCAGGGAGCTGTGGCACGGCGATGCTGGAATGTCGCTACCGCAGTCTCTCAGGACGACGCTATCTGTCTCGCAATGCTTACAACATCGACACTGGACAGTTCAGCACGACTCTCGTCGAACAGGAGGAGTAGCGGAGCGTCCACCCTGCGCGCCACGGGATAGTTGTCGAAAAATCCCCATTACACTCATTGACCCGGTCGGCGCAGAGGCGATGTGTCGGGGTGTGTCGATTTTGTGCCACGATTCCTGTCCGCCGCTGCCATCGTTGCCATCATTGCCAGAGCGCTGCGATTGATTGCGCACAACTTATTGAAAAGGCTCATCTGGCCCGTGTTTTCGGCTTACAGGTCCGGCTGCCATCTTTTTTGCAACGTACGAAGAGTTTGGGCTTGAGTGTGTCAGTTTTGTGCCACTCATCGGCTCAAACCCGTTCCCCCGTTTCCATGATTCTTCGCATGCGCCTGCAAGTTTCAAGATCACCAGTCTACAGCGGCTTCCGCTAGCCATCTGAAATCCCGTCAGCGGCCTCCGACGTCCATCACTTGGTAGCCAGTAGGCAAGGCAAACAGGCTGGCCGGTTGCGGCTCTTCGCGGATGTTCTGGAGTTCCATGGTGGACTGCCCCATCTGCATTTTGACGATGCAATGCAATTTGGCATCCACCCAGACATACTGGGTGCCCGACTGACCGCGCACCGTCTCCGACACTTCCCACTTTACTGCGTGACGACCATTGACTGTTTCCTCGCCCAGATGCCTGCATGACGTACGAGTCGAAGGGGGACCGCCGCTCGTGGGCGTACATGGATTTTCGTTGATGGGCAATGCGATTCCTACTTTGTTCAGCGCCGCCATCCCATGTGCCACCATGATCCCCTTGCGATTCGGTATGACGGTGTTGCTGACCTGCTTCGGAATGTCGACGATTATGAACGTCAGATCGCCGTCGTTCGAAGACGCGGCATCTGCTCCGGCGCGGATCATCGTGGTGCTGCGGTAGAGCTTGCCGCGAAAGATTCTGCCCGATGAATCATGTGTGACTGTGTCCGCCGAGAATTCCTGAGCCTGCGCTGTAAGCGACACCACGGCGGCGATGAATATCGTGATGTACTTGGTTCGCATCGTCATCACAATTCCTCCATAGCTTTGGGTCAGAACTCTCCCGAAAGCCCGTCAGCGCGCCCGTCAGCATTGGCTCAGCGGTGCGTTTGTAGTTCCAGCGGGGGTGAGGACTAGCCCGGCGTCTGGAGGTCCTCCAGCGCCATTCAATGGACTACAGCAACCCGCCAGTCTTTATCGTCAGAATATTCAGTGCCATTTCCAGTTTCAGAATGGCCGCGCCGAGTTCTGGATGCTCTCCGATCTCCTCTTGCAGGGCCTTCAGAATCTGGCGAGCACTTGCAATATGCGTTACCGCTTGGGCGGGATGATCTTGTTCGGGATTTGGTTCGAGCTGTTTTTCCATCGCCACTCGCTCCCCGTACCTCTCAATTCTACGCAAGCTATCTCCCGATTGGTTTACACATTTCTATCGCAGCGGAGCGTGTGCCTCCATCGTGGGGTAGCGGCCAGCGCAGAAATCTGTGTGCCAGTTCTCACCCTCACGCGTCGAAACTTGGGTCCCAGCCCTTCTGAAATCCTGTCAGCGCGCCACCCAGCATCCTCTCAGCGGTGCGTTTGGACAGCAACCAGTGGTCAGCACTAACCCCTCGTCCAGCGTTCCTCCAGCGTCGTCCAGCGGGCAATTTTGTTTTTTGTCGACAACAGCCCAATGGCTCCGCAGACGATTGTTTAGAAAGCCACGATTTCAGCCACGGCTCAGGGCGTGGTTGGTGAAATGGCGATCTTGCGGCCCCGGTGGGATTTTGAGTGTAATCGGGAGTAGAGTCGAGAACAGGCGCAGTGGCTTTAGTCTGCCGGTGGCTGTTGACGAGGCTTTCGCGTCGCCGCCTCAGTCCGGTTTGGCTTGGCTCTGTTTCCTGTTCCCGCTCGTCGAACCGGACAGGCAGATTTCCCGCATCCGGCTCTCGGAAAAGACTCACACCCCATACGCAGATGGAGCATGTGACGCCGTCTGCAACTCCTGAACGCAACCCTGGGGTGGCTAGACTCATCGTCAAATCCCCATGTCCTTCGTCGCTTCTTGCGTCCGGTCTTTAACTGAGGTCCCTTCCCTCTTCCGGAGTTACCCGGCTTCCTCGGTACTACGGACCTCTCCGTCACCCCATACGGCCCGGCCCATCTCTCACGAGTTGCCGGTCGATCCACTCCCGCAATCACCGCTGGGGCTTCCCGTGTTGCGTCTGGTCTCCTCTGCCTGCATGCCATCGCCATTACCCCGGCAGATCCAATGGAGCTTGTTCGCTCGTCTATCTCCATGGTCGGCGGCCTTCCCCGTGAAAAAGTCGGGTCGGCTCCTGCCACTGTTTTTTCGGGGCCTGCTCAGCGTTCACTCACGTTATGGCCTGCACGCTCGCCGAGTCGCCTAGCGACCCTTTACATCGAAAGCTCCGACAGCTTCGTTGCCTCCGCCGCCGTCTCGATTGCTACCGGGTGGAGCGAACCAGTTCCCGGGCGGGAGTTGCACCCGCTGAAGTCCAGCGCCTTTTCACGGCGCACTTTTTCGCCAACTATCGCTCCTTGCGTGCCCGGACGACTCTCCGACAACATCTGCCTTGGCCTACCTGTAGTATTGTCCGTAGAGGTGCTTAGGTGCGGGGGACCGTCGTGAATGTTTTTGGATATCCTGAAGCTTGGAAACCCTACGTCACCTTCAAGAATGCCACCATCGCGGTCGTCGTTCTTTTCCTGGTGACGAACGCAATATGGTACGCGCAGGGCAAGCCGATTGTTCTGCCGCAACGAAATATTCCGTGGATTTGGACCCCAGCGTTCATGCGGTCCCCGACGTTCATTCTGGCCGACGTTGTCGTGGTGAGCGTTTGTCTCGTCGTCGTGTACAGGGTCCGCATCCCTCCCCGGTACTACCGGTCTGCCGTAACGATTTACGCGATGTTGCTTGCCAATCTCATGGGAGCCTTGCGTTCATACTTACTTCTCCGCACGGGTCTCTGAACGCCGCCTCGATTTACTGGGCTGTCGGGTTGCGTTTTGCCAGTCGGCCCTTAGTGGCCCCGTAAAGAAGTCCAGCCACACCGCCGATGGGCGTGAGCCACCCTGGGGCGGACAGGATTGCGGGATTCTGTTTGTACATCAAGGCAATTAGCAAAGCGCAGAAAGCGTCGGCGAAAAAGACCCCGCCTATATAGTAGAGAACCACAGCATTTCGCTCGTACTTCTTCCGATAAAGTAACCACCAGATGCCAAGCAACGCGAGCATCACAACGTCATAGGTTCTCATTCACGCCGCCTGTTTCATTGTGCTCCGCGAAGTCAACTGATGAAAACAGGCGTTTGCGCTCAAATTTCGACCTCTTTCGATTCGGTTCACATCTGAAGCGTTTGAAACTGGTCGGAAGATGAGCGTAATAGAGATTTTTCGCTAACTGACACTCAAATGAAGATTACCTGGAGTTGCTTGCACACATCGGCAGGAACGGGATAGCATTTTGGTATGGGCAAGTTGCGGCAGATGGTCGCGTTTATGGTGGTCCTTGCGTGGGCCGCTCCGACCGCATTTGCCTGCCTGCCCACCCCACAGATGACGCAGTCCGAGATGGCCTGCTGCAAGAAGATGGCTGGCGACTGCAGAATGGGTGCCGACCAGCATCCTTGCTGCAAGACTGTATCGAGTTCACCTTCCGTAGCGTCTCTGCAGTCGAAGATTCATTTCCAACCTCTAGACGGATTGGTGGGTCTTGTCACCCCTCTCGAAGTGATATCTATCTCGCAAGTTGATCAGACTCTCGCGCATTTGGGGCTACCGCCGCCCGCACCACCCGGTCCAAGCTCAATTCTCCGAATCTAGACTCCGCGACCGTTCGCTCTCGCACGGCAATGTACGTGTGTCAGCACATCGCGGAGGAAATCCATGAAATTTGCTGTAGTCCTGTTTGCAGTTGTCGGATTGCCTGCCCTTGCCATTGCGGCGGCCCATGGGCCAGTGTTTGGGCTTGCGACACCAACAAACTCCCAAGGCGAGTGGAGCTTTGACGAAGGGATATTCGGGCGGAACACGAGTCTTGGTACGCAAGCATCAATCCGGAGTCTCGTGGCCTATGGATTCACGCCGCACCTAACGCTCTCATTCACGCTGCCAGCAGTTGTCGGAGATACTTCGCTCCCACCTACACGAATCCAGCCTGGCGCAGACTTCGAATCCACCCTCGCGTGGCGATTCCAGCACAGCGCCACAAAGGTTGGTACTCGCATAGAGAGCACAGCCTTCGCGGGTCTGGTAATTCCCGGTCCTCAGTCTGGCTTCAACGGAGTCGTGCATACGACGAACGCGCCCGGCACGATGTTCGGAGCGGTCACCGGACGGGCGTCACGCAGCCACTACCTGTGGCTCGGCAGTACATTCACGAAATTCTACGAGCACAACGGAGACCGACGGCCCGACGTGCTCGACTACAGCTTGGTCTACGGCTACCGTCCCCCGAAATGGCGCAGGCCGCCGGACAAATGGGACTGGCGTCTGTTCGGCGAGCTCGTCGGAGAGCGTTCCAACAGGTTCTTTCAGGCGAACGTTCCGGTCGCGAACACGCAAGCACAACAAGTGTTCCTCGGACCTACAGCACTCGGAATCTTTCACAACTACACCGTGAGCTTCGGTGCGCAGTTCCCGATTTATCAGAACATTGGCTCGGCATTTCCGAAGGAGCGAGTTCGGTTCGCGGTGAACTTCAGCTACCTGCTCTTCCAGGATGGGCATTCACACTAAGGAAATCAAATGAGAAAACTCGCAGCATCACTGTTCCTTTTCTTCTTGTTGGCAGCTTCCTCTGTCGCAGAAATCAAGAGCATCAACATCACGATCTTCGGGATGGATTGAGAAGTCTGTGCACACGCCGTGCGCGTGTCATTGAAAGCTGTACCCGGAGTGGACACAGTCGACGTCAGTCTTGAGAACGGTCTGGCTACGGTGAAGATGAAGCCGGGAAACATGACGACCCTCAAGCAACTGAACGAAGCGATAGCCAAGAACGGTTTCACGATGAAGGATTCAGCGGCGATCGTCGCGGGAACGGTCGTCTCCACGAATGGCAAAACAGCCATACAAGTGTCCGGTTCGAACGACGTATTGAATCTTGTTCCTGAGTCGAGCAGTGTCGTCGACGCGGCTTCCTTTACGGGGAAATCCATCTTGGTGGAGGGCATGATTCCCGAAGCGAGCAAGGGCAAAGTGCCCGACACAATCCACTATCGGTCAGTTACGGAGGGGAAATGAACACAATTGCTGCACATCCCAGCAAACGGTCGGCATTGCTAAGCTACTTCTCACTATTTACGTCGGTGAGCACCCTCTTGTGCTGCGCATTGCCGTCTCTCCTTGTGCTCTTTGGCTTGGGAGCATCGGTAGCGTCGATGGTCTCATTTTTGCCATGGCTGGTCACACTCTCGCATTACAAGCGAGTGACATTCTTCATATCAGGAGTTCTCATCACGCTGAGCTTCGTGAATATGTACTACATCGCGCCACGATTGAAAGCACAGGAATGTTCTCCTGACAACCCGACGGCATGTGAGGATGCGAGCCGGGCCAGTAAGGTACTCCTGTGGATTTCAGCGGTGATATATGCACTCGGCTTCTTTGTTGCGTATGTGCTTGGACCGTTCTTGGCTTGGCTAGATCGTAGTTGACGAAATCAGGCGATTTCACGTTTTGACCGCTGGTCAGTGCGCGTTATGGCGATTTTGCAACATTAACCTCCTACAGTTCCAATTTCGACGCCGAGCAGCAAAATCCAAGGTTGCTTCGCCTGTGTTTTGGGTGAGGGCCCACTCTAGCGACGGATCGCCTGAAAGCGGAACGAATAGCCGACCCCAACGAGATGATCCACTGCGGCCGACGAAAGGCCCACGCCAACATGGAAATCAATCTGTTGCTGCTGGGCGATCTTGACGGATGTTCCAAAGTGCAGCAAGTGCCGCGGACCTCCAACTTCCGGAAAATCACCGGCGTACTCGACAAATGCATCCCACGGTTTCGTCAATTGCCGATCAAGAAGGAACGTGGTCTCGCCGGTCACATTCCGCGTGTGGCTCTGAGTAGGCCAGTAGACCGAAAACATTCCAGCCGCCGTCCAGTTGGCCGGAAGCGCACGCGACCAGGGGGCCTGTAATCCCGGATCGTACCCGCCACTCGACACGCCATTGGCGCCGGTCGGTAGACTGATAAAAGCGATGATGGAGACATCGAACCCGTGAGCCGGACCAATCTGTTGTTTGACTCCGAAGACAATGTCGCCGAATCCAGAGCCGACGCCGTTACCAGTCGTCAGGTTATTGAAATAATCCGGCGCCGTGAAACGTAACTCCGTCTTTTTCGCCAGACCGAAGCGCAGCAAACTCTCCGGAGCGTCTACGACACTTTGCCCGTGGTTGCTGGTTTCCAGAAAGCCGTTCTCCACCTGAAGACTCCCGGCCGGGACGACCACGCTGGAGGCCGTAATGGCCGGGCGATCCGTTAAGATTAGTGCCGCAGCGTCAACACTCGGAGGCTGATTTTGGCCATTTAAGGGCACGATGCCAGCCAACAAGAATGACAGTAGCGCAGTGGAAGTACGAGCAAGCATTGGCCGGGTATGGTGTCGAGTACCTGCGAGTACAACCGCAGATGGTACAAGATCATGAGCGAGGCCCCAAAGGATTTTGAAAAATCACGCAGCCGGAGCTAGCGACGAACTGAATTGGAGATGCAGCGCTGCATGGAATTGTGAAGTGGTCCTTGAGTGGTCGTTGAGAGGTGAAGAGCGCGTTTTGGTTGCAACGGAAACTTGTCGAACCTAACGCGGATGCAAGGACTGAGAGAGCGCTAATAGGTTCTGCGGAACGACGCGGATGATGCCCCTACGCGGACTGTCGAGGTCAGCGATCAGGAAGAGCGAGACGGAGATCACGAGCGGCAGAATGGATAACAGGATCCGATCCTTCCGATGCGCACCGTAGCCGATCAGCATATTGCAGCAGACCGCGATGGCCACCATCAAAATCCACGCCGCAACGGGGATGCGATTCCACCAGGCAGCCTGTGTGTATCCTTGTGAATTCAACACGTCGTTCATGCCTGAAACCGCCAAGGCGACGACGGGTGTGGGCTGAAGTGCAGCCGCATGTTGGACCGTGGACCACAACTCTTTCTGTACTTCTGCCGTATCGGCGTCGATCTTGCGAAGCAGGACTGTGTCGTGGGTTGTATACGACAGCACACGCAGATCGGTGTAATTCTTCAGCAACTCTCGCACTCGAGCAGCATCGCCCGCAGGCAACATGTCGGCTCGAACGTATTCCGTACCGATCGCATTTGCCTCTGCCTCTTCGTAATTCTTGCGCTGCTCGTACCGGCCGACGGCCATCGAAAAGCTGAATCCGATGATAAGGCCTAGCAGTGTCAGGATGGCGGCCGCGACAATGCCCAAATTCCCGGCTTCATTGGCCTCGAGAGCGGCTCACAAGCGCCCCGCCCGGTTTGTATATCGGCAATCTGGTCTATGTCTACCCTACCGATACAATCAAAGATAACAATGGCCGCAACTTTACCCTGCCCGGGAGTTTGACTTCTACCGCAGACATCATCCTTGTAAATCTGGTGACGAACTACAAACTGTTTGGAGCGAAGGTTGGCGGGAGTATCGGGTTTCCATTCATCAAGAACCGGATAGACTTCACTTCGTTGGATGTGCACTCAAGTTTCGCCTATACGGACACGTTCGCCGGCGTAACCCTTGGTTGGGAGCTGAAGCGTGCCGACATTACCGCGGGCTACAACCTCTACATGCCGACCGGGAAATTCGAGCCCAACGCAAACGACAACACTGGCCTCGGTATGTGGGGCAACGAATTCACTATTGGAAGCACGGTCTACTTGAATCAGAAGAGGACGTGGAATGCTGCGGCAAACTTCGCGCTGGAGTTTAACACTGACAAGAAAGATACGAATATCCACGTCGGCGACTTGGGAACGATCGAAGGAGGACTCGCCAGGACCTTCTACAAAAAAACCAGCGGCCCCATCCCCATTGTCATGAACCTGGGTGTTGCTGGCTACGCGCAATTCAAAGTCACAGGCGATAGCGGCTCTGACATCCCTTCAGCCTTGCGAGGGCTCAAGGACCGAGTGTTCGCCCTCGGGCCGGAATTCAACATGTTCATCCCCGGGCCGCGGCTATCGTTGCTCGCACGATATGAACCCGAATTCGGCGCGCGCAATCGCACTCAAGGTCAGACCATCGTGTTCAGTATTGTCTGGGTGGCGAAATCTCTGGTGAAGCACCAGCCGTGAGCTGCTTCGAGTTTGAGCTCGTCAACGGTCCTGAGACCAATGGGCGCGAAGGTTCCTTCGATCTATGGAAAATCGGGGCGCACAGCTACATGACATGTAAAGGGGGGGCCACGGATTCATGGCCGCAAAGACAAGAGGTTGCCTGAGCGGCCCCACGCCGGGTTCGACAAGATCGTCAGAATGTGGCAGTGCTCTCCAAATCTGCGTCCAATTTGGGTCTGGTAAGACGTCAGGCGCATCCTTTCGCTTTAACTGAGCCGATCTAACGGATTACGCAGGGATGAGAGATGAGGGCTGACATCCTAGAGGAACGCTGGAACTGCGCCCTCGGCGTTTAATGATTAGAATCAGAGTCATGGTCATATCGA
>CAVSNS010000017.1:0-117097 GCA_963729325.1 uncultured Acidobacteriota bacterium | reverse complement strand
CCCAGGTTTTATGGCGGTGGTTGCAGTCTCGTGCGAACTCTTCTCCGGTGAATTCCCTGCTAACAGGGAACTTGGCGTTTTTCGGGGCACCACTTTGCAGCGGACTCTTGGTTAGTCATCGGGAAGACGACAGGTACAGGTACATCGGCAACGTTAGAAAGCAAATCGGAACAGGGCAGTAACAGGGCAGAGCAGGGAAGTCCTTTTCCTGCTCCCCCAGGCTAACACGCAAGCAATTGAATTTGATCTATCGTCCTGTTCCCGGGGCGCAGAACCCGAGCTGTTTGCGTAGGTCTGACCAGCGCAGAGGCAGATTTCTGGTCAGCTTGTCGAAGGTGAGATCCGGGTGGTTGGCGGCCGTCGAGAATGGCTTCCAGGATGTCGGGAGCAAGAAATTGCGCAACCAAGTACGCGGTCCAGGTAGCGGCGGTTCAACCGAAGTTGCCTGGCGAGGTCTGTTTGGCTCACCGCGCTTTTGTCCAGCAATCGCTTTGACCAGTCATGGGCGCGAGCGATGGCCTTCAGCAAGGGTGTAAGTGGACGCGGGAGTGGAGTTGGGCTCGAGTCGGAGGAAACCACCAGGCGGGTTGCAAGTCCTTGGCGTCTCATCTCGGCTTGGATTTCCAGGCGGAAAATATCGCCCTGCGATGTACCGCTCCTGGTCTCTGACAATTCTGTGGACGCAACCTGATGGTCTTCGTTCGCCAGAAGCTTGCTGATCCATGACCTCAGTTGACCAGCTTAGAAATGCCCGTAGCCTCCGTTGCACCTGGAGCTCAATGTTGTGGCCTGGCAGCCTGATGGTTGCTGTCCCGCTGCTATCGTTGGGGTTAGCCATTGGCCGGCAGAAATAGTAGCGGTAGCGCCGACGGTTTTTCAATGTATGAGAAGGTGTGAACCGTCTCCCGTGCTCATCGCGTAACAATCCCACGAGCAAACTTCTGGAACTTGCGGCTAGTCCCGTTCGCCGACCCTGGTTTGTACTACCCAATTGCATCCGAACTCTGTCCCAGATTTCTCGCGGGAGGATGGCTTGGTGTTCGCCGGGATAGTGCTGGTCACGATGCTGTATCTCTCCGACGTAGGCCCGGTTCTTTAGAATCTGGTAAAGCGCTCCACGTGAGTAGCACACTCCCCCAAACCGTCTCCGGATTTTGCTGATCTGCGCCTTGCTCCGGACTTGCCGCTCGATCGACCGGTCTTTAAGTTTCGACACACATCCGAGTTCGAGGTAAAGATTAAAGATCAGCCGCACCCGCTCGAATTCTTCGGGATTGATGACCAGCTTGCCTTGACTGCGGTCGTATCCGAGCGGCACCCTCCCACCCATCCACATGCCTTTTCGCTTGGAAGCAGCGATTTTGTCGCGAATTCGCTCTCCCGTGACCTCGCGTTCGAACTGGGCAAACGAGAGCAGGATATTCAGAGTAAGCCGTCCCATGGATAGGTGGTGTTGAACTGCTGGGTGACCGACACAAAGGAAACGCCGTGTGCGTTAGGGCCTCGACGATCTTGGCAAAGTCAGACAGGCTGTGGGTCAAACGATCGACCTTGTACACGACGATCGTGTCGACCAAGCGTTTTTCGACATCTTCAAGCAAGCGCTTGAGCCCCTCTGTCTGTGTTCCCACCGGAGTAGCCCCCATCGTCGACCTCATCGGCCTTCCCCCGTACACTATCGAGGTCGGCTTCCCGCGTTTCCCCGTCCAAACGATTTCATGAAGGATCGCCTTTTCGAGACTGCAGCCATTTCGTTATGTTCAGGCCCTCAGGTTTGCTCGCCTCCCCGATCGTCCCTACCGCTGCAGCTCATCGCCGCCGGGCAGCCGAGGCTTTTACGTCCGAACTGAACATGCTTCGTTGCCTCCGCATTGCATCGGATATGCTAACCACCCCGGTCCCAGGCAATTGGTGGTGTGGGAACTTACACCCCACTAGATTCACAGCCTTGTCGGCTGCTCCAGTGTAACCGCGATGTTTCAATAGGTATGGGGCGCTGGCGCTCTCACTATTGAGGCTCTTGAACCCGGCTATTGGTCGGGTCTAAACTTTCCCTTAGTCGCGGGGTGAGGGACGGCACAGGTTTTCACCGTTTCCACTGTCTTGGGTTCGACCGAAGGCGAACGGTTGGCAGGCCGGGCCACGTTTCCCACCCCGCGACGAAATGCCTTCCCATAGCGCTCGCAACCTGTCAATGAGTTTCGCGTGGGCCTGCAGCCCCACCCATAGCGATGAAAATCAAGTCGAGTCGGCGTGTACGATCATCTAGCGTGGACGGCAAAGATCGTTTGCACTCTGGATGAAGTGAGGCCGTCAATGAGTTTGATCGGGAACGTGCGTTTTGAACCAATCTGTGTCGTGCCACCCATCCTGGAAGGGTGGTAGTCCGTGACGGTGTGCAACCTTTTTCGCGCGTTCTGCGGCTTCCACGCCAGATCGGCATAGCTTCCACCGAGAGAGTCGTTTGTAGGGCATCCTAACGCAATTCTATTTTTGCGAAATTCGCCGGATGAAGTTTGTCAACAGCCACAGGCCGTTACATTCATCGACGGCCTTGGCAACAAGCTGCTTCGTCGGTCGCTCATCTCTACAACTTGCCGGCGAGCCGGTAATCGACACTGAACTTTCCGGGACCAGAGCAGAGCAGCCAGGTAAAGAAGAGCACGTACAGGACTTCCGGAAAGTAGAGGAGATCATCGAGCCAGTTAAGAGGCGAAAGTCCTTTGGGCATGCCGGAAAGCCTCGCGGTCAGGATGGCGACCAGCGTATCGAGCAACAAAGCCACGCAGGCCAGGCTCGAAAGCAACCCCACGGTCAGCAAGCATCCGCCGACGAACTCGACGGCCGACACGAAATTCCCCCTCATGCGTCGGCTTAGGTCGGCTCTGTTTCCGACCACCGCGCTGAAAATGGAACCACCAAGTACCCAGAGTCTCTTTGCCTGATGTTGGCGTTACCTCCATCAGGGAGACGTGGACCGCCTCCTACGAGGACATTACTCCCCGGTCATAGCTCTTACCGACTCATTCGTCGATCCCACTCGCTCTCCTCTCCTTCGGCCTAAGCCTCGTTCGAGGAGTCTCTGCAGGTTGCGACCAGCCCCTGCTGCTGGCGGGACCTTCCCGACGTTATCTCTGCGAATCCTTCCCTGAGTGCCTGGGCCCCTGTCACGGCGGTCCCGTGGAGTGCATCTGCCTGTTTCTTCCTTCACGTCATCGGCCTTCCCCCGTACACTATCGAGGTCGGCTTCCCGCGTTTCCTTTGGCTGCGCGGACGAGGCGTCCGCCTCCATGCGTTCTATCCCCATGTTTCTGGCCCAAACAACATACTCTCTCATGCTGGTCACAAGACTCCACCACTCGATGTAGCTAATCCAAGTGTGTGGTGCGCGGAATCGGTGCGGGCTGATGACGGAGCCAGTATCGCAAAGCGTAGTACTCGTTGATGGGACGATCGTCGGTCAGTGTCGGAGTGTCCGGTGCTGCGGCGATCAATCGATCCACGGCCAACTCGTGCTCCAGCAGCGTATCGAATTGAAGTGACGCCGCAACGACGATCTCATGGCTCGACGGCTCAGCCCATTCGGTAAAGTCTGCCGCTGCACTCGCCGGCATTCGCCGCAGCAGTTCTGTGGGAGTCCGATTGGGAATAGGGCGATCGCTGCACAGAAAGTGAAACCCCCATTCATCCCAGAACGTACGCACGTAGGGAAAGGAGTTGCGAACGGAACGCGCGACCGCAGCCGTAACTTCAGCGTCGGCGTCGTGAGCGCTATCAACCACTGTTGCAAAATCCCCCCGGTCGCAACCGCCGCTTCGCTACGTCATAGAACTCCTCGGAATAAATCAAGCTCGAACCCGCAGCTTCCAGCGGAGGCGGTGGATCAATCGTGATGACGTCATATTGCTGAGTGTTGCGTTCCAGATATCGGCGTCCATCGTCGATCACCACATGGGACAGCGGCGATTCTAGAATCGTTTGGCCGTCGCTGTGGTAGTAGTCAAACAGGCGCGGGATGCTGGGTACGAGTTCCACCGCTGTTACGGGAATGCCCCACGAGCGCAGGGAGCGAAAGGTCGTGCCCATGCCAAAGCAGATGACGAGGGCATTCTGCGGCGGACGGTCGAGAAAAGCCAGGGGTAGATGAGCCATTACCTTGGTGATCGGCGTCAGGGAGGTCATGCCGTAGCCGTTGACCAGAAGTTGCTTATTCATCCCCGTGCCGGTTGCGATGACGGTCGCTGTAGAGTCGCGAAGTACCTTGCGGCCGTCAGAGTTCTCGTCGTAGCCTTTACCCACGGTGATTAACACTGCCGCGATTGCCAGCAGCGTATACATAGCCATACGTGCCGCAGGGCGCGCTCGCTTCGTCGGACGCAGCGGGGCAAGCCCGATGATTAGCCAAGGCAGCGTGAGCACGATTAGCGCCCAACGCTCGCTCATGAATGGCAAGAGTCCAAATCCTGCCAGCAGCGGCCCAAGAATGCAGCCCGCAACATTGACCCCGTAGGCCACTCCAGCCTTACCGGGATCTCCCGCTGAAAAACGGTCGACCAGCATGGGTGTGATGAAACCAAGCAGACCGGTAAACGGCATGATGCCTACCGCCAGCCGCATAGATGGTTCGAGCCGAAAGCTCGGACTGGCCGCAGCTAGTGGAAGCAACGCGCAGGACGCCAGCAAACTCCATAGGACTGGGTTCTCTGGTGCCCGCCGCGAACTCCAACGGCGATAGAGGACGGAACTGACAAACGTCGCAAGAAGGTAAACGGCGAGGATTGCAGCGAAGGCGTAGACCACGGTTCCGAGGTAGGGGGTGTACCGGCGCACCCAGACGACTTCCATCGCCATGCAGGTCAAGCCGCTCAGGAACAGAAGCCCAAGAACCCTGCTGCCGCCGGAACCGTGAACTGGCTGAGCTCACGCGTTGGGCAGGCTGGACGGAAGTCTTCTTCGGTGACTTCCGCGACAGAGCAAGGGCAGAAATAGCGATCAGGCAGTTGCATCCGGCGCCGATCCTCAAAGTTCCGCGAAATCCGAGTAATTCGATCAGGAATAAAGGCACAGTCGTTCCTGCGACTGCTCCCCCGACGTTAGCCATGTACAGATAGCTGAAAGAGCGGTCGGCTTCGCTCGGGAGCGTCTGCCCGATTGCCCGCATTCCAACCGGGACCGTGGCCCCCATCAAACTGCACCAAGGGATCACTGTGACGGCAATCCACAGGCCGGCAATAGAATAGTATCCGATTGAAGAAGAAAAGCTATAGTGTTCGAGGACTCTACGGCCCCACAAGAGTTCGGAAGCTACAACGATGCCGGACACGCCGATCAGCAATTCAATGAGCGCATAAAGGCGGAGAACAGCAGAACCGCCCGCACTTTCTGTTTTGCAGAGCCATTGTCCGCTTGCCCAAAAGCCCAGGCCAAGGCCGGCCATGAACACAGAAAGCACAATCGAGACCATGGCGGTAGTCACGCCGAATTGCGCCATGGAGAGCCGGAGCCACACCAGTTCGTATAGAACGCTACAAAACCCCGAGAGAAGAAAAAAGACGAAGTACCACTTCACGAGCGTTTCGCCCTCGATTGCCTGTATCCCCGCCGCCATCACTTGAGCAATGAGTGTAGTGGGTTTGGCAGAACCAGACAAGTTAACTCAGAAGGGGAGATCAGACACGTACCTAACGAGCGACAACTTCGCTAGCGCCGTTTCGGAGCGCAAGAAAAGTGTAGTTTTCTAACCGAGGCGGCACAGGGAAATTCTCGATCACCGGTGTAGTCGCGACACTTATCCTCACTACCCAGTCAATGAGTGCAATCGCTGCGGTGGCTTCACCGCTGACGGCCGGCGTCCAGCCGTTTCCTGGAACGGACGGAAAACAACATGTCGTCTATGAATTGGTGCTCACAAATGCCAATGCGACGCCAGCCAGGCTGCAGAAAATTGAAGTGCTGGATGCCGAGAAGCCGGGCCGGGTGATCTGCAGACTCACCTGCGCACCACCGGGAGCAGTGCGGTGGAGAACACCGACATTGAATTCAACGGGACGCGCATCTTTTTGGTGGATGTAGCGGTGGACACAGGTACGGTTCCGAACCGGCTGCTGCACCGACTGACGGTGACGGGCGGGCGGAAGCACGCCCGCGCGAACCCCGGGGACCCCAACAGTCATAGTAGTATGAGTAATTGCGCTGGGCGACCCTTCCCCCCGAAGAATTTGGGTTGCACGGTTGCCAGACGTGGCACGCCGGTCCCCAGCGCTCTTTTCCGCTTCCGGAGAGCCCAAGGTACCTTAGGACCGCCTCCTACCAACACAAATTGCCTCGACTTCCGGCCGGCTGATCTTTAATTTTTTGGGCACGATCTAGTCGCTTACGCCTATCACGCAAAATGATAACGGGTAGTTTTGCTAGTTGTCACGTTACGACTCTCAGGATCTATTGTAAGGGGAGCGGTTCTCGGGGGAGGACTGTTCGGCAGAGCGTCCTTGACTCGAATGAGTCTGGGGCGCTCTTTTGTTTGCACAAAGCGACATTCCGCGCCGTTCGTGAAAGCACGCCGGCAGGAGATCATCGCGGCGGTAAAGCAGGCATGGACGACGATGGGAGCGAAAAGGACTAGGTGGCGGACGGTCGTTTCTTAGGCGGCTCCTCCCCGGCACTCGTGCGTCTCGCGCTTATCCCGGAGCAGCAGATCTTCGCAGAAGTGGGGGGTGCAAGCCAGTACATTTCCCTCAGCGGCGGAATTGACTTCTTGGGTGGGGACCTGTCCCGGAAAAGACGAAAGCGCCGAAGAGAACCACAGCAGTCGCTCCGCCAAGGGCAATGAATATCTGCACCGGGTGCTGAACCAGGCGGGCGCGCGCATGCGGACGGTTTCGGCTCGCACGGATGTCAGCAGCGTACGGCATTGAGGCTCTAACAGATAGCAAAACGGATTCCGTCCTCGGTCATTCCAATCCTATACAATATTGGCCGTTGTTAAATACCGAGGGGGGAACAATGGGAAACCTAACTGGCGCGCTCCAGCAGCTTCGTGCTGAGCGCAAGCAAGCGCAGGCGCGTGTAGAGAGCATAGACCAAGCAATCGCAGTCATCGAGTCACTAAGCGGTTCGGGAACAGTCCCGCACGCAAACCAGGCGGGCCGAACTATATCGGCGGCTTCACGGCGTAAGATGGCGCAGGCGCAAAGGGCAAGATGGGCGAGGGCTCGGAGTGAATCGCAGCCAGTGGTTGCGATAGCGAAAACAACGGGCTCGGTTCCTGTGAAGCACACCATGTCAGCATCAGCCCGTAAGAAGATCGCGACGTTTCAGAGAGCGAGATGGGTGAAAATAAAAGCTCAGCAGAAGAAGGTTGCATAGTCCGCCGCTGGTAGCCCAGACAAACCCATAGGGCATGAAAGTCACACTGGAGGACGCATTGTCCTTACTCGGCAAGTACGTGGAAGGACGAAAACCCGTACTTGCTGTTTTTGTGACTCCCTCGATGTCAGTCTCCAGAGTAACCGGAACGATTCGAATCTCCGTCGTGCATGGAGTTACTCCGTACCTCATCGCTGGAAAGGAAGACCGTTTGAAAGGGGGTCTTGAGTGCAATGGCCTCATTTCGACAGTTGGGAGACGGATGAGCGTTTCCTGCCCGCTCGGCGATTGATTGTCGGTCACGAGAACGGCCTCTACTCGACCTCGTACTTAATGAGAAATACCGAGACGTAGACGCCAATAGCAATCGACACGACCGAGATGATGAGGGCCGGAATCTTCGCAGTGGAACGAGTGTCGTACTTGCCTAAGAAATACAACGTTGCCAGCATCATCGAGGCTCCGAATGCAGATGCGACTTTCGGAACTGCTCTTGACTCATGGTCGCGAAACTGCTTTTCGTAGGCGAAGTACATCAAGCCAAGAAATAACAGTGTCACCCCGCAATAAAACAATGAAAACCTGCCGTGCGACGGACAACGTGACGGCAAGAGCGGAGTAGGCCACCCAAGTCCAAAAAACACTGCCGAACACCACAAAAAAACCAGCGATGGCATAGTTCCACAGAGGATAGCGTCTGGCCTTGACCCTAAACGTGAGCGGCACTTAATTGGTCTCCTGATATTGGCCATGCTGAGTGTGATGCACATCCGTGCGTATTCCGGGGCATGTGAATAGGGATTCCGGGCATGTGAATAGAGATTCCGGGGATGTGAATAATCCGAGCCTCGGCCCACGCGTTGATGGTAGCTCGTTTCTTGGGGAATGGCCAATATTCCCGCGTTGACGTTGACGTTAAATCGCGCTCATTGACCTTGGAAGGGGGGGTGAGCGCTACAGCGTGCCCAAACAGAAAAGCCGCCCCTGAGGGGCGGCCTAGTCCCTCATTCCGAACTCCTCACAAGATCACTAGGTCACGGTGAAATCTGTGGAGCTCGTCGCGGATCCGTCCGGAGTAGTGACGGTGATCGGGCCGGTCTTCGCGCCGATCGGAACCGTGGCCGGACAGACCGTCATCACTGCCGCTCGTGATTGCTCACGAGAAAACTTTTCCTTTCAGTCCGGATACTCTGGAGGTCTCTCAGGCAGCTGTAATAACGCCAGCTCCTGATCCACTGGTCCGACTTGAAGTCGAAACCAGCTCCGCACCTTGCCATCAATCCGCTCAGTTCTGTTGGAAATCTTGAATCCCAATTTCCGCAATTCGTGGATTCTCGCGCCGTACTGGGCGACATTTAACGCCAGGAGCTCACTCAAGCACTCAAGCCAACCCAACCGCCGTGTGCGGCTACTAGTAGCTTGAGGATTCGGTCGCGCTGTGTGTGTCTGGAATCTTGACTGGAGCGATTCATCAGGTTGCAGGATGAAGCAAAGAAGGAAATGCCAGCAAGAGGGGACAGGCCTGTCCCCCTAGGGGAAAACGCTGTCCCCCATAGGGGACACGGGCTGTCCCCCACTTTGGAATTGGCTAGTCTTGCTGTTTAATCCGAGAGCGAGCTTCTTCCGCCAGGATGCGGACTTCATTCTCAGAAAGGGATGCAACCCGCTGTCGCTCGCGTTCCAGTTCCTTTGGATGGCGCTTATATAGCTTTTTTCGCCGGTCCTGCCGTGCCTCGCGCTGCTCGCTGCTCTTTGGCCGAGCCACGTCGAAAAAGAGTGGATCTGAGAGACCGTATCCCTTTAGACCTTGACGTTCCAGGCAGACGGCTAGCGTGATCCTGGGATCATCCAGTGGCTTCGCTTCCGCGAGAATGCGATCGGCTTGTGCCTTCGCCAGCGCCACGATTTTCGCTGCGAGTTTTGCTTCAGCTCGGGCACGTTTAATCGGATAGCGCGCTCTGTCGGATTCTCGCGCCTTTTCAGGGTTGGCTGCACGCCGTTTCCTAGCGGCCTCTTTGGGCTTGTCAGGATCTTTGGCGTATCTCGCCTTCGCTGCGGCCTTCCGAGATTCCTGATTTCTAATGTAACCGGCGATCTCCCTGCAGGCATCACTGCAATAGTCCTGATCGGAGCGCTTCGCATCGACGACATTGGGACAATCTATGCGGTACTGCGGATTGCGCGCATTCGGATAGCCTTTGCGTTTACATTTCTTCCCTTTGCGGAGTTCGGCTAGCTTCTGAGCGTTCTGTTGTATCGTCCATTTTTTCTTACAGGTGCCTCCGGGACAGAATCGTTGGCCAAGCTTGCGGGGTGTGAAATCTTTGCCGCAAAAATCGCACTTGTGCGGTCCTGCCCACCATTCAGCCTCACATGCTGGACACAAAGATATCTTCCTGGCTTTTTCTCTTGCGGTGCCCTCTGGCTCAAAGTCGCGGCCGCAGACCTCGCAGTGCCTTAAGTTTTCAGGGGGGATCGTGGTAGGATAAGTTGTTTCCATCGCAAAATTCACCTCGACCAGGCCCCTCAGCGCTGCCAGGCGACACGAGGGGTCAATTTTATTTGGCCCGTGCCTTGGCCTTACGCTTTCTCCCTACTGAGGCAGCCTTTGCAGCTTTACGCGATCTTCTTGCGCGCTTTGCGGTCAAAACCTGAAGCCCGTGCCGGACCGCCGCGCCGGGCCGATGTGCCTGATATACCACATAGGTGAATAGGCCTCATTCCTAGAGATTTCCACAACCTTCCGCCTGGCTGCTAAGGTGAGACGATTCGTCGGAAATAACGCGCCATGCCGACGGGCTTTCGCCGACACGACGCCTAACCAGACGGGCACTTGCGTTACCGCTGGAAAGAGGCCATCATTGCGACCGTCAGCATATGGAGATCTGAAATGAGACTATTCGGCGCGGTCGCGCTGATGTTCTTGGTGGCAACGGTCGCACTCGCGCAAGAGAAGCCGCGAGTCTTCGTCCAAGGCCATGGCACTCTCAACGCAACGACTCACACAGGCGGAGGTGCTAATAGGACTCTGTTCGGAGCTAGCGGAACAGTCTTCGGAGGTCGGCGAAGTGACAGCACTATCGACTCCCACGATGAATCCATTGAGCTAACCAAAGACCTGCGTGCGGACTGTCCTGGAATAGTGATCACATTGAAAGAAGACGCGGCGGATTACGTGGTAATGCTCAACCGCGAATCGAAAGCCAAAGTCGGATTGGTAAAGCCAAACAGCCAAGTGCTAGTCGCCAACAAGCAGGGCGATGTCATTTGGACGAAGGATGTTCGGCAAGTAGTGTCAGCGGCAAAGGATGCTTGTGCGGCAATCATCGATGCGGCCAAGAGTTCTCCAGTAACCGCCGCAGCAACCGCTGAATCCGTCAAACCACCACCGCAACCGAATTCACCTGCTCCGATAGCCGCGGCCAACAAACCGACGATCACAAATGAAGCCTCTGCTAGCAAGCCTAATCCGCAACAGAAATATATTCGCGTGGTCAACGGCAATGGCTCAGTGATGTATATTCCCGAGTGCAAACAGACAACCACCGGATCATGCGAAAAATAACGCGCGTCACGGCGTCGGAATAACCTTCGATTCGAGCGAAAAGGTGGCCCGGAAGTGCTTCGCAGCAATGTGCTGGAGATTGTTGACCCAGCCTTCTCACAAGATCGTCGCCGAGAAAATCAAAAGTTCACCGTGCAGTTTCGACACGTCGCCTGACACCCTGAAAAAGCTACAATCCTCAGGCGTTCCAGAGACGGTAATCTGGCGATGGTACGTGCCAAACTGAGGGGAAGGGCGGGAATCGGCGGGAAAGAGACAGATTTCGTGAGACACTCCTAAAAATAGCAAAAGCCCGATTCGTGGTCGGGCCGTCGGTCGAAATTGAGGGCACACTGCGGATGCTCCCTTAGATGGGAGTTTCGCTCACCTATGCCCAAAAGTCAACGCACTCGCGTGTGGCGGAGGTGTGCGCCGTGGAACCACTCGAATCGTATCACGCGCGCTTCTGGAAGCGCTTTCGCAAGGACGCCACGCCTTGGGCCAGAGATAACATCGTGTGGGGTGCTGTCGTGCTAGTTGTGCCCCCGCTGGCAATTTACCTTCACGATCCGCACGCACAAATAGATTGGGCTCTCATTCGAACCACCATCGTGTTGTACGTTTTCGCACTCATGGTCTACATCCTCGCTCATTTGGGCCGCACTCCAAAGAAATTGGACCTTGAGCGGGATGCCAGAGAAACGGGACTTATCGGCGGGATAGTCGACAGGGATCGGGTGCTCAAAGAACGGGATGAGGTTATACGTACCCTTTCAGAAAAACCGAAACGCACAGCCGCAGAACAGCACCACTACGATATTGCCAATAACTTCCTACAAAAAGTAGACCCGTCTTTCAAGATCGCTCTTCGTTATCTCAAGACGCAAGGGAAGGTAACCTTTGGAACTTATAGTCCATCTCTCCCAGTCGGGATTGCATCAGCAGAGCAGCTCGTGGATATCTACCTTGAATGCTTACGAGAGGGACTGGTGGCTAAGAGCGATAATTCACAAAGGAGCGAAAGAACGTTTGAAATTGCTCCAACAATGAATAACGTCTTGGATGAGTTGCTCTATGAAACCGGGCCGGGAGCGTGATGGGCCTCTACTTCAGAAAGAGAAAATCACTGTTCGGCAACCTGCTGAACTTCTCTCTAACCGGAGCGGGACTCGGTGTCTCACTCGGGGTGCGGGGTTTTCGCGCGGGGCTTTCGAGTAGCGGTCGCCGGTACGTGTCGGCCTCTCTGCCTGGCACTGGACTGTACCTAAAACACTATTTTCCCCACCATGCCAGCACAGTGCCGCGCTGGTCGGTTCGCCACATCTGGCAATTCCGCATCCTGTGCCCTCCGAGCCTCACCCGCACGGCATTGCCTTTGCCCTGGGCTACTTATTCGGATGGTTGCTGATTCTGTCCCCGATCGTGGCGGTCGCCTGGTGGTTGCTGCGCTAAGAGGCCGTTCGTTCCATTGTGCGCACACCGGGTTAAGACACTGCACCGAAAATAGGCAATTGACTGACGATGCGGCGAAGCGTAAAAGAGTCGACATAGGACAGCGGCTTTGGTCGCGCCCTTACGTCATCCGGCTATTCGCGGCTTAACGACGCAATGCGGTTTGTCCTGCAGCGAGGCATGGCAAATTACGACACCGCGAAGCAAGGGGTCGTGCGCTCCCTCACGGGAAGTGCGCGACCCTTTTATTTTGGGCGTCAAAAATCTATGTCGAGGAGACTTTATGCCAGGACCGAGAAGATCAGAAATGCTAGAGAAGTACGGGCACGCAGGAGGGCACCTTCGGGAAGCTCTGATGGACGCTTTGGACTATCGCGACGAATGGTGGCAGCACGTGGAAATTGATTTCAATCACGAACGCCACAACCGATGGTGGAGCAAACTGTCAGCTCGAAGCCGGGCCCGCTGGCTACTCGGGCAGTTGTGGAACTGCAGGGACGTGGTTCCATCCGACGTACGAAGCGAATTTGACCAGGACGTCGTCGATGTCAGCACGTTCGGCCGTCTGGCGCGGCTTCTGGCGGAAGACCTGAAGCCAGACAAGGGGACTGTGGCAGCTTAGTGACCTTGTGGGCGTTCCATGCCTAAACAGGGATGCCCACTTTTTTCAACCTATGTGGGATGGCAGCTATTGGTATCTAGCCCCGTTTCTTGCCTGCAACAATGGCAGGTTTCACTTTCCAAAAGGGGGAGAGGGAATCCGTATTCCCGTACCATTCGATGATCTTCCGCAAACAGATGCGGACCAACTATTTGAGTCAGAAGATGGAGATCGACAAGTGTTGCCTCCGGATGGATGGTCAGCAACTTTCGGATGCTTCTCATGCGGACTTGTCGAAAATTACACCGCTGCTGATGTCTTCGGCGATGTCGTTCCGAAGAGGTCTCCAGGCAGATACCACAGCGATGGAGTTTGTTTCTATGTAGGAGTGCAATGCGGTGACGGACGTTGCAGAGCTCCCGCCAAATGGTATGTAGATATATCAGGTGCGACTGAAACCGACTTGGGGCAACGCCTTCAGCGTAATCACTTTTTTGGAAAGTTCCCGTGCGGTCACGAAATCCGAACCACTCTCGATAAATCCTCGTTCCAACTCTATCGAGTAATGAACTGCCTCTGGTAATCCCCTCGAATGTAGACACGCTAAGCGCTCCCGTGACATGATCTGCCTTGAGCGCAACTAGGAGAAGGTTGTCGTGGCCCCGGTACCAGCCGGGGCTTTTTGCTATTTCACGTCGTCGGCTAAGAGATCACGCCTTTTCGGAATGCCATGGCGATCAAGTTCACACGATTCTGCGCCCCGTTCCTACGGCATAGTATGTGGATGATGTTTTTGATCACCTGCTCCGTCGTACCAACGTCTGAGGCAATTTCTTTGTAAGAGCGGCCATCTGCGATCTGGCGAAGGATTCCAAGCTTCTCTGGCGACACGGGGACGCCCTCCAGAAAGGAAAATGAGGTTCGACTGGCAAGTGTGTCACAACCGGCGGAGAAAGGTGCAGAAAAAGCGATTCTGATTGCGTAGTAGCGCGAGAGTCAAGCGGCGTATCATTTTCTCGATCGAGAAGAGGTGGTTTCTTAATGGCGATGATTGATATCAAGGCTCGAATAGACGATGCTGTGGTTCGCTCCAATGAACTGGAGCAGCTTGTCGCGAAGCGCCAGCCGTTTCCAGTGCAGGGCGATCGCCAAATGCTGATCGCAGGGTATTGGGCGCTGATGGTCGACTACCACAGGTCGGTCCTACACCTGTTGAAGCCCGAACACGAACTTTGCGGAGGCGGATTTGCTCTGGCCAGGCCGATGGTCGAGGCGCTGCTCCGCATCCACTTGGTGGCGGAAGGTAGCGAGTGCGACGTGAAGTGCATCAGGGCAGACAGGTACCGCACAGACTTCGAGGACGTGGCCGAGGAACTGGACGAACTCTTCAAACTGGGATTCTTCGCGAAGACCTTCAACAGCGAGGTGCGGAGGGCCCTGCACAGCTACACTCACTCCGGGGCGATGCAGGTCGCGAGGCGCTTCGACGGGAACACTATCACGCCGTCGTACTCCGCCGCCGAGAAGTGGGACGTGGTGAGAATGTGCACGCTGGCGTTCGCGATGGGCACTGTGATTATGACCGGCAGCCTGGGCTTCGACGCGGAGCGCGTGAGGGCCAACGAGGTCTGCGCGGAGTACACGAAAAACCCGGCCTAGTCCTTCTTTCTACATTGCCTGGAGTTGCTAGTGAACCACCGTAGTCCGTTCGCCGAGGGTTCAATGAGTGAAATCGAGATGTTTCAACAGTTATGCGGAAAACAGTTGCTCCCAGTTGATTAACGACATTCCGAGTCAGGCTGCGACTTCGCCCTGCCACCTGGTTTCATTAGTGTCGACGAGTGGCTGGTCAGCTTTGTACTTTCGACCCCGCGCTTTTGGGTTATTCTGACCCGATTCTTCGCCCAAGTTTTACGTAACTTTTTTTCCGGCTTCTCAAACGCCGCCACTAGCTGTCCTCACCTGTTGATAAAGTAGCTTGGCACCCTGCGCGGCAGTGAGATCATCCCGCACGCGACGGAACCTGCTGCGCTCCATCTTCTCCTGCACGCCGATGGTTTTGAAGAAAAGCGCTCTGCCCTTCAGATCTACATTCAGCACGGCCAATTCCCAATAACCAGGTTGAACCTCTTCCTGCTTTACGTAAAACTGCCCACCCGCATCCAAATGCCCCAATAATCCGCCGCCGAACTTCACTGACTGCGTGAGATGTCCAGAAATTTCACTCAGCCGCTTTTGTTTTGCATTGACCCACAGCACGCCTTCCATGGCATGGAAGGCAGCGGCTTCGTGCGACGGAGGCCGGAAATGTGGATTTGGCTTGAACTTCATTTCCTGAAAATCTCCGCGCCGTTCGCCGTAGTCAAAAACGAACGCATCCGGCAGCATCTTCAGCAGGCGGTGGCTTCGCGCTACATCCTCCCCTTTTTCTCGTTGCGATTTTTGAAGCTCGGCGGGATTGCTTACTAGGCGCTGGAGACCTCGCTCTCGCTCGCGCTGCTCGGCCTCCGCGAGGGATTTTCCGTTCACAGAAATTAGCCAATCCAGGTCTCCATCCTTGGTCTCGACTACTTCCCTTACTTCGGCTTTTCCTGATTTTTGTGTCTCTAGCCGCAGCATCCAATGACTGTGATCGTTTTGTTCGGCTTGCAACTCATTGTCGATGATCTGCCTTACAAACTCATTCGCCGGCAATGGCTCATTTACAGTCTGCGAGCTCCTCAGGGAGGCAAACAGTAAACCGGCTAATGCGAGAGCCGTAGTGACTCTATCCACAATTATTTGACGAGTAACCGATGGGACAGGTTGTCCCCAAGACTGAGCGAGCGGCCAGCTTTTCCCTAAAGAAACCCCACTCTGGTTCATCGCCCCCGAAATTGGTCGATGAGTGTTATGGCGATTTAACGCCAACACGTGGCGTATGATTTTGTTCGCCCCTCGCAGAAATCTCTCCCGAGGAGTGAGAGGTGCCAATGAGGCGCTTTTTACCCGCATCTGCAATGATCGCCTTGGCGTTGCGGCTGCTCGCACAAACCTCGGCTCCTTCATCTGACAACACGGAGCATCCTGCGGCTTCGTGCGTTGTGGCCGGTCGCGTGGTGACAGCCGCCGAGGGTAATCCATTGAAGTCAGCGCGGGTGGTACTCGTTCCGGAGCAGTCGGGTTCTCGTAGACAGCCATACGCGATAGCTTCCGACAGCGACGGCCATTTCATTCTCAAGGACGTTGTGCCGGGCCGCTATCAGTTCTTTGCCACCCGCCCCGGTTTTGTGGAGCAGAAATACCAAGCCCAGGGCATCGATGGAGGGGCGGTTTTGTCCCTCAAGCCCGGAGAGAAGGTCAGTGATGTCCTGTTCCACATGACGCTAGCTGCTGTCGTCACCGGACGAGTGACTAACGAAGATGGCGAAGCCATGCCTCGTGTGAACGTTCTAGCCTTGCGCGCTCCGAGCGAAGAGGAGATTGAAGACGAGGGCCAGTTCGCTCAGCGGAAGCCAGAGCTGTGGCCGGTCGCTGCGGCCCAAACCGACGATCGCGGCCAATACCGCATTTTCGGACTCAACCCCGGTGAATACTACGTGAGAGTGACGGAGTCTTTTGAACCTGACCGGAACGTAATGGTGGATCAGAGCTGGATTCGAGAGTTACTCGGCAGCGAATACGCCGCCGTGTACTATCCCGGCGTAGCACAAGTTAGTCAGGCGCAGATGGTTTCTGTGAGAGCGGGCGATGAGGTGCAGGCTGACGTCTCTATGCAACGCGTCAAGACCGTGCAGGTTGCTGGGCACGTCATCGGCCCGAACGGCCCCGCCAAGAATGCATCGGTGTCCCTTGAACAGCCGGGAGTGGTGGACGTCTACCACCAGGACACAACCGACGAGAAGGGCAACTTTAGGCTGCGGGGCGTGCCGCCGGGCAGCTACGTGTTCGTCGTTTACCAAAGAGGCGATGGCGATACTTACGGGCCAAGTGCATGGCAGAAAGTCGAGATTGGTGACGAGAATATTGACTCACTGACCGTCTTCCTTGGTGGTGGCACCAACTTTCAGGGCCGGGTTTCGGTGGCTGGCCTGGGCTCAGTGAGACTCGATCGAATGAGGGTGATGCTTTTGTCAATCGACCAGGACACGCAATTTTGGCATGGTCGTCTCAAAAAAGATGGCACCTCGGAATCATGTCGGTCAGGGATGGCGATTACGCCATCTCTATCAATGGACTTGAGGATGGCTGGTACATTAAGTCGGTGCGACTTGGTTCGGATGACATATTTGAAAAAGGACTGCAACTCGAAAAAGGCGGCTCAAGTGGGAAAACTTGAGGTAACGCTCAGCTCAGGTTGCGCACAACTGGAGGGCTCTGTCAGCGACCACGATGGCGCCGTGATTGGCGCTCGCGTACGTGTCCTAGCCACGACTTGATCTGACATTTCCGATAGAATGCGCCGGCTGGCGCAGAGAGGAGATGTCAGAATGAGCACCGATCAGAAAATCATCAAGAACAAGGTGGGGTTGTTGAAGCTGGCTGAGATGTTGGGCAGCGTTTCACAGGCCTGCAAGATGATGGGCTACTCACGGGATAGTTTCTATCGTTTCAAGGAGCTTTACGACAAAGGCGGCGAACTGGCGCTGCAGGAAATCAGCCGCCGCAAGCCCTGTGTGAAGAACCGCATCGAAGAGCACATCGAGAAAGCGGTCGTGGAGCTGGCGGTGGAGAAGCCAGCCTACGGACAGGTGAGAGCGGCCAACGATCTGGCCAAGCGCGGGATGCTGATTTCGCCCGCCGGGGTGCGCTGCGTTTGGCTGCGCCATGATCTAGAAACCTTTCGCAAACGGCTCAAAGCGCTGGAAGCCAAAGCCGCCCAGGAAAATCTGATCCTTACCGAAGATCAGGTGCGGACCCTGGAGCGAGCGCGGGAAGAGAAACAAGCCCACGGGGAGATCGAGACCGAACACCCAGGCTATCTCGGCGCCCAGGATACTTACTACGTGGGAACGATCAAGAGCATCGGCCGCATCTACCAGCAAACCTTCCTGGACACCTATTCGAAGCTGGCGTTCGTGAAGCTCTACGACCACAAGAATGCGCTGGTGGCGGCGGATCTGCTGAATGATCGGGTGCTGCCGTTCTTGGAGGAACAGAACGTGCCGCTGCTGCGCGTGCTGACCGACCGTGGTACGGAGTACTGCGGCAACCGGGAATGCCACGAGTATCAGCTCTACCTGGCCGTGGAGAACATCGACCATTCCCGCACCAAAGCCAAGTCGCCGCAGACCAATGGCATCTGCGAGCGCTTCCATCGCACCTTGCAAGAAGAGTTCTATAGCGTTGCGTTTCGCAAAAAGCTCTATCGCAGCTTGGACGAGCTGCAGTCGGATCTGGATGTTTGGCTGGGTGAGTACAATGAAAAACGCGAACACTCCGGCAAGTACTGCTACGGGAAAACACCCTGGCAGACTTTCCTGGATTCCAAACAGTTAGCGCAGGCGAAAATGCTCGACTCTCTGACAGTTGCAGTTTCGTCCGACGTCGAGGGACAGCACGCGGAGCCGGAGCGTAGCCCTGCGCAGCGAAGCGGAGGCGGAGCGCAAGAAACTGCCGCCTAACATAGGTCTTTGTCAGATCAAGTTCCAGCTAGAACACGTACGCGTCGCGCCTGATCCTGAAACGCCTTACAACCGATCTCGTTCGCAAAGCACCACGACTGACCAGACCGGTCACTTTTCGTTCAATAGACTCCCGCCGGGCAGTTTTCGGGTGCGCGGGAAGTCCCCAGTGTCGTCCGACGGTACTTCCCATAAGTCAGAGCCGCAAAACGTCACGCTTTCCGAACGTGACCACAAGACGGTACAACTAACGATCTTGAAGCGCCAGACCGAGTAGTCCAAAGTTAGCCAATGAATGGGCCTGTCGGACTTTCTTTCCAAAATCAGCAACTGCCGTTAACAGATGTCTGAGTAAGTTTGTCAATCATTTTTCGACTAGCTCACTTTCTGTGTCCACTTAGAATCCACAGTAATTTCACATGCTCACTGCCGTGGCGGCGAAGGCAGAGGTCAAATGCGAACCTCGTGTGGCTAAGGCCGTGAGATATCTGGTTTCGTCATACGCCACATGATCTTGCCAGCAGCGAAACACGATGCGAATCCATTTGAAGGCCAGGGCCCTCACCGCGGCATGGTGTTCCTTGCCGCGCTCGCGCTGGCGCTGGTAGTAGGCACGCGCCCAAACCGACTGCGCAATCGAGTGTCCCGCCCATTCGTGAAAGCTCTGCCGCAGAAACTTGGGACTGGCCCAGCGAAAATGCACCCATTTCTTCTTTCCGCTGCGCTCCGTTACCGGCGCAATCCCGCTGTATTTCTGTATCTCTGCCGCACTCCCATACCGATCGCGTTGCGAACCCAAAGCGGCTAGCAAGCGCGGCGCCAACGCCGCTCCTGCTCCCGGCAGTGATTGGAAAATGAAAAAATCCGGATGCGCCTCCGCCGCCTCAGCGATCTTGCGGTCCAGCGTCGCGATCCCCTCCAGCAAGGTGCGCAGCAGTTGTGCGATGACTTGCACCACCATCTGTTTCGCCTCGATCACCGCCCGGTCTCGTATCGCCGGCATCGCTTGGCTGATCCCCTGCATCCGCCATTCGGTCAGCTCTCCATGCCGGCCCCGGCGATGGCGGAAGAACTTCTTCACCTCGCCAGCAGGAACGGTCTGTAATTCCTCCAACGACGGCCACTGCTCCAAGAAATCGCACACCAGCTTGGTGTCCAACTTCGCAAACCACTCCAGCATCTGCGGAAAATACACCTTTAAGTATCCGGTAAGACGATTCAGCTGCGCGGTCTTTTCTTCCACCAGCTTGCGTCGTTCCTCTACCAGATTCTGCACCCGCCGGGTCGCTTCGTTATCCGGCGTCAAACGCCTTAGTTTGTCCCGGTGCAGCACCAGCAGTTCCAGCAGCAGTTCCGCATCTCGCGGATCGTCCTTGGCGCCCGACGGATACAACGCTTCTCGCATGCTTGCCGTCATCGTCGAAGGCACCGGATACAGATGTAGGCACTCATACTTGCGCAACATGTACACCAGCGCGCCCTTCACCTGCTCCACCGCCACTGCGATCGGACCATGCCCAAAGCGTCGACATAGGTCCCCCACCCAGGCCTCAACTGCCTCCGGCCGGTGCTCCAGTTCTCCGGCTTCCCGCTCGCTCGAATCCCCCTTCTGCAAACACCACACATGCTTCTGATCGGCCCAGTCGATGCCCACAAAGGCGACGAACTCCGGCTCCGGCTGCATAGTTTCCTTCGCTGACATAGTGGTTCTCGTCCTCCTCCCCCATCTCCCTCGTGCCGAGGCTGGCTTGGCTCCCGCGAAATCCTTATAGTGAGTCCTCTTTTACTGCCTTGTTCCGGACTCCATCTGAGTATTCGTTTCGGAAGCAAAGCGCGGCCCGCGGCTCGAGATTCTGTTTAAGAACATCGCGTGTTTGGCGATTAGACTCGTAACCGCGGGACGCCTCTGACGGCTCCCATTCTAGGAAGCCAGCAGAAAACTTCATCCGCAACCATTCGCACAGTGCGGCTCCATCTCTCTCTGGACGGAGGACACAAAGCCCTAATCTGCAGAGCTTCTCCATGGCTGATGCGGGGGAAGGTGGCCCTTCCCCCGCACCCCCATCCCCAAAAACGCAGATATGCACAGACCCGAGCGGGCCGTACTGCTGTGCAAATCCAATGTTCCGATTTCTTCGGCCTGACCAACTATAAGGCGATTTCACGTTTTGACCGCTGGTCATTGAGCGTAACCGCGATATTACGTCAACAACCCTTTTTAGACACCCGTCACTCCCTGGCTTCAATTGACTTGTCATTTTCGCAAACGTAAGATTTTGGCCAGCTAGATTCGACTTTAGAATAGCCACCTAGCCGTGTGGAAACTGATCTGTCTTGCGTTTCTCTGCTGGCTGCCGGGTTCGTTCGCGCAGGCACAGGAGTTGCCCGATGACTACGTTACGGGAATGACTGTCGTCGGGAAACCCGGTTCGGGTTCTTCCTGCCCGCCTATCGTGGCGGAGGTTAAACCAGATACGCCCGCTGCGAAGGCCGGAATCCAACCCGGCGACCGCTTAATCGCGGTTGACGGCCACCACGAAACAGAGATCATGCAGTGGCGGCCATTGCTTCGCACCAAAGAATCGAAGCCGAGCACGATTGAACTCGAAGGCGAACACGGTCCATACAATGTCACCGTAGGACGCATCAAGGCTTCTGTTTTGTGGGAAAGGGAAGGTTGGAAACTGTTGCCGAATGGCTTGGTCTTTCCAAAGAATGCAACTGAAGCTGAGATGCAGCGGGTCAGCAAAATGCATGGGGAACCGCCAGTGAGCGAGAAGGTCTTTCCAGTGGGACACTATCCCGCCAATGTTGAACTCTATTATCCAGGTTTCGAGATATTCGTATGGAAAGAACCGCAACCTATGACGGTCGGCGGCATTGAGGATGGACCTGCGGAAAAAGCCGGAGTCCACTATGGCGACGCGATCGTTTCCGTCAACGGTGTCAACCCGCGTGGAAAGCCGATCGCCGAACTGGAGCAGCTCTTTAGTAGTTCGAAGCCCGCCACGATGAGGCTAGTCATTGATCGTGACGGTGCAATAAATACGTTCATCTTCGAATTGGCGAAAGCGTCGGACGTGGCGCGTGCAAACCACAGACGCATGTACGAAGGCACATGGATTCCCGCTGCCACCCCTCCAGCCTACCTACACTGCTTTGAGCCGCCGCCGAAGCCTCGCTAGGCAATTCTTACGCGGCGTAATTGCTGCCGAAATCAGGCGATTACACCAACTGAGCCCTCACCTTCCGACCGCTCCCACTCGACCAGACACCCGCGCAGGGGTTGCTGATCAGCCACTGATTCTGGCGAGATACGGAAGCGGCGCGCGGTACAGGTCACCGTTAGGACATTCGCGGTACTCCTCGCCGTGGCGAACGAACATCCTGTCAGCCATCGTGACAAACTTGGGCAACCCGCTGAGGACACCCAACGGAATTTCAATCTCTTCCCAGAGTTTGCCCTGGCGATCGAAAAGTTTTGCTTTCCGCTTGGTTGTGAGTAACTTCTTTGCAGTCTCCATGAAATTCTCCTGTGATCCTTAAGCGTGGTTTTGGAGAAGGACGATCGGAAAATCCGAAACGCCCGCATCCGCTGAGATTAATTTGCCATCCGCGCGTAGCCAGGCCTGCCAGCCGTATTGATGATTTGGCATATAAGTTTCGTCGTAGCGAAAGAGCGTGAAGCTGTCGGCAACTTCCCGGATGTGGTAACGGTTTAGGTCGCCGAAGGCCATCACTGAGTTGCCGGCGCCGATCGCTGGGAAGGTTGGCGACAGATAGACACGCTGCTTTAGCAACAGCGGATATCCTTGGTCGTCAAATTCCTTAGGGAAAACTCGTAGGCCATCGAAGCCGAACTGCAGAGCGTAGATGTATTCCAGCGTGCCCGCGGCCATCAACCAACCGGATGTGGGCTGATACGCATACATCGCGTTGGACACCTTCGTCGGCAAGCTCATGACCTCTGCCGGGGTGATTGCACTGGATGACGCCGTGGTGACGCCGACGTGCGCATTGCTCAGCAGAGTATTCGTAAACGTTTGGCCTAAGCCGAGCTTGATGCGAATGGTAAAAATATCTCGCAGTACATCGACAATGGTTCCGACGCCGCAATCCTGTGCCAGTTGAACCGAGGTCAAGATCTCATCGGAGGACCAGGTCGGACAGTCGCTCCACTGCACGTTTCCAAAGGTCGGATTGGTTTGCGTGACCGGTCCGGCTTCCGAAACTTGGCGGCCCACGTTCGATTCAAACGCCGTCGGCATGTTAACGAGACTGCCCGTCGGCGAGATGATGTGTCGCGCACTGGCCCACAAACCATCAGCTTGGCGAAGGGCAATTTGAAGCTCCGGCCAAAATCCAGTGGGTACCGAATATCCGCCGAGGCTGCCTGTGCCTTCGTTCAAACCTGTGTAGGTCCTAGCTTCTGCCGGGCCCAGCGCATAGGTTGTGTCGCGAAGTTCCGTGACACGTCGGTGTCTTCCGTTGAGGCGGCCCTCGCGCGATTCCAATCGGCCGCCGCTTTCGGAAATGACGGACTCCGGTATATTCTCGCCTGCGAAGAACGCGCGGGATGCTGCATCTAGTGACCGCGAGCTACTGAGGCGATCGCGCTCACGATTGAAAAGTTCCAGGCCGTAGCGATCCGTCCTGGTCGCTTGGAGTAGCGCCATGATGCTCTCAAACTTGGCTTGCGCCTCTCGGTTGAAACTTCCCTGTGATAGAAGCGCCTTCGCTTCGTCGAGCCACTGATCACTTGTTTTCAGTTTTGGTGACTGCAGAATATTTGCTGGTTTGTTCAGAATGGACATATGGTGTTTTTCTCTCTCTCGCGCTCTCCAAGAGGGGTGGATGATCTTCCGGTTATCGGTTGTCTTTCCCTATTTACAGCAGGGAAAGTAGTTCAAGTTCTGCGACGTGCGTGCGCGCCCTGGCGTGTTCGAGCGACACGACCTCAGGCAGTGCCCGGGGTTTGCAGTGTTGGTGCCCAGTCGTCGTTTGGCGTTTCGTTTTTCTCTCTTGGAGGTGGTGTTTCCACACCATCCTGGCCTGTGGATCACGATCACCAGTTGCGTTTTCTCTCATTTTGTTAACTCTCCTTTTTCTGCTTCGCCGCGCATCTCCCGGGAGATCCGCTCGAAAGCTCCATCCCCTGAAGCGCTTGCCCTCCTGGGGCTTGCGGCATTCCGCACGTCAGAGAACGGCACCGGCCTCTTACCTCTCGTTACCCCGCGCTTGCAGCGCGTGATTTCAAAAGATCGTCCAAATTTCGTTCACACGCCAGCCTGGCCAAGCGGCCGACCGGGTTCCCTTTTTCCATCACAAAAGCAAGATATCCATTCGGGCCGAAAGCGAAATCCTGCTCGGTAGGACTCATCCTGCCCGCGATGTACGGGTCACTAGGCGGAAAGTCGTATCTATCACATGAACTGCACTGATATCTGTGGGCGGCCGCAACATGGGCGCGGGTACGCCGCAAGTTGACCTGGTCCTTTTCGATTGAGTCGAAGGCATCCTCGGTCAGCGCTTGCCCGATTTCTTCCGCGAACTCCGCGGCGATGAACTTCTTTTTTCGAGCGAGCTCAGGATCGGTATGGCTCTCAAAATCCCTCAGCAGATCGCGCAGCCTCTCGGGACGAAGCTTGTGCTTCGGCAATTCGCCGCTAAACACTGCGTAGGCAGCAGGTCGCCACCACTCGATCGGGTCCGGGTCCTGACCAGCGTTATGAAAGTCGGCTTGCCGCACCGCCAGGTATAGGTCAGCGGTCGAACGTAGGCCATACCGCGCGCACAGACGCCTTTCCCAGGCCTCCAGCAGGCTCTTGCGCGCCTGTGCCGTCAGGAGCTTGGGAATAGCGCCTAATTTGAGGCGCGGATATCTCGCTTTCAGCCACGGGACAAGATCGACGAGCGGGTAAACGGGCTCAAGATCGCGCACTTCTCGCTTGGGTCCGTCTTCCTCCCAGTTCCTCAGCGTTCTCGTCGTAACGTCGAGCAGGCTGGCTAGATCCGTTGCTGAAAGAGCCTCTTTCATCTGAATGACTCCTAAATGCCGTTTAATCGAGGGCCGCGCCAATCTTTCCGTTTCCGCGCACGTGCGTGAATGCGGCGGGCGGTCGCAAAAGCATTAACCATTAGAACTTTGACCCCCCTACCCCCATGCGACCTGGTTGCATGTATTGCCATCATGTTTGCCTCGTCTTGAGCCGCTGTCGTGATGCGGATCGCCTTCGTTTGGGATTTCGCTTGGACTTAGCGGTCTAATCTATCCACTCGCTACGCGGTGGCCAGTAGGACTCCACACCATCCACCAGGTTGATGAGCATGACATCTCCTCCGTCCCAGAACTCGTAGGACGTTCCGCCCTTGTGACCTGATTCCAAGCTGATGCGTGTCTGACGGATGAACGGGGTTATGACGCCATTCTGGCAGTCATTACATTCGCAGAGCCACACTCCGCATACATCTCCGTCGCTGTTGGCGAAGGCCGTGCCAGAGTGGTGCTTTGCGATTAGACTGCGCAGCAAGTCTGTTTCGCCTTGCGCTAATACGACTGGCTCAATATTGCCCTCTTCGTTGGGCTGACGAGGCGTGCGTGTCAGCCAGTGGCCCAGGTAACCTCCGTCGAAGGCGTCGACTAGGAGCTTCATGCGATGCTCTCAGTGGTCTGGAGTTTGACATCGCCATCAGCGTCGACATTGCCGTGTGGCTGCTCGCAGTGGACATCGCCTTGGAGGGTCTGCGTAGCTGTGGCAGTGACGTGGTGCCGTTGCTGTGCCCTTCCCTCTTCAGGTTTGGACATGCGACCGTCTCTCTCTTTAGCAACGCGGAAGTTTTTGAGGCAGCAATCCGCGAGCCTAGGTTTATTGGACCTAAACGGACCAGGATTGAACTACGGAAGGTTTGTAAGTGATTGAATTATTGGTGGAGCTAGTCGGGATCGAACCGACGACCTCATCGTTGCGAACGATGCGCTCTCCCAGCTGAGCTATAGCCCCATGTGAAGCGGAGACCTGCTGATGTTGACTGATTTTAGCAGCGTTTTCCGACCAGGCCAAACCCCGCTAGACTGCACCGTAGACCAAAAAAAGCTGGCTAACTGTAATTAGAGCTCGCGCTGCAGGAAGTCATGATGACCAATGCCGTCTTCTCACATCTAATACAAAAGCGGTCATGACTTTCACCCCAGTTAACGCGGACATTTCTGGCCGGCGAACGGCTTCCCTGTCACTCTCACTTGCGTTCCACGGGCTATTGCTGGGCTGGCTGCTTTATCCTCCCACCCTAAAGGTTCTGGCGCCGTCTTCCGTGGCTGCCGGCGTGAGTGGAGGTTCCGTCACTACTCTCTATTGGTCCACGCATGAGAAAATAACGAATGATTTGCCTGGCACTGCCCGCTTGGAGCAGCGAGAGGCCACGCAAGCGTCTCATTTGGAAAAAGTCAGCCCTCCAAGATCCGCAGAACCCAGCCGCCAGAACCGTGCGCGGCCCGACGGAAGCACAATCTCAATCGACCGGATCCAGTTTGGGTAATCCTTCGCCGCCCGCCGGCACTCCCTACGGAAGTCAAGGCTCCGCGTTCGGCGATGAAGTGCGGCCGGCGTTGCCGATCAACGCATATGAACCAGTCGTCGATCCAAACGAACTGCCTGGTCATGTCGAAGGTAGCATCGTGGTCGAAATCACCATCGACGATAGGGGAAACATCGTGCAGAAGACGGTGCTTCAAAGTCTCGGTGCGGCTATCGACAACAAGGTCTTGGCGGCGCTGGAGAACTGGCATTTTCGCCCCGCCACGCGCAACGGGGTTGCGATCCCGTCTAAGCAGGATGTCTACTATCACTTTAAACCTCAGGGCTGAACGGGGATCCAGGGAGAGTGCTGAAATTCCCGCTATAATCAGTGTGTGGGCGCCAACTCAATTCAGCCGGTCGCTTCCGCCGACTTCCCCACCCGGTGGGGCAAATTCCGCATTTTTGGATTCGAGGGAGAATTCGGCTCAGGCGAGTCGCTACGCACGGAAGAAGCCGTAGCTCTGGTCATGGGCGACGTTCGTTCCGCTCCGCCCCTGGTGCGCATTCATTCTCAATGCCTAACCGGAGACGTGTTCGGTTCACTACGCTGCGACTGCCGCTCCCAGCTGGAGATGGCATTGGCAATGATCGCTGAGGAAGGCGCTGGCGTGCTGATCTATGAACAGCAGGAGGGACGCGGCATTGGCCTGATGGCGAAGCTGCGGGCCTACGAACTTCAGGACTCGGGCCTGGACACAGTCGAAGCTAACCAGCGTCTCGGCTTCAAAGCCGACCATCGCGAATTCACATTGCCGGCCGAAATCCTGAAATCCTTAGGCATCTCCCGCGTGCGCCTGCTTTCCAATAATCCCGACAAAGTAGCCGCGCTCGAACGCGGAGGGATTCAGGTTACCGAGCGCGTTCCCTGCGAAGTTGCGCCCACCACGCACGCCGAAGATTACCTGAAGACCAAAAAAGACAAAATGGGCCACCTGTTTACTTCACGTTAAGGCGAATTATGCAGGCCAGATTGCCAACGCCGTGCGCGATAGAATCTGCTGTCGTGTGCGCTTCCGGCAAAGGCAATGAGCGGAAGTCATCCAGGTTTTTCTTGATGTCGGGGACGCCGGGGCCGGGCCAATCAGTCCCAAACAACGTCTTGTCCGCGATCTCCTCCAAGCGCGGGAAATATTTGAGTAAAGTTTTTGGAGGGATACCACTGATGTCCAGGAAACACATTGGGATGGCGCCGCACCAGGAAGAATGCGGTGTGCATCCAGAGCGGTCGCCCACCGTGGGCAAGCAGGATTTTCAGCCTGGGAAAATCCACTGCGACATCATCGATGTAGATAGGATCGCCGTACTTGTTGCGCGCTCCCGGAAAAACCGAAGTACCGGTGTGAAACATCACGGGAATGCCGTTGGCTTCAGCAGCACGGTAGATGATTTCAAGCTCTTTCATCCCGGTCAGGTAATCGTTGGGAAATAAAAGCTGGTGCGGCGGATGGATCTTGATCATACGGATGCCCAGCCGCAGAAGCTGCTCCATGTCCGCCAGAACATTCGACGTGTGCTTGGGATGAAGGCTGCCGCAGGAAATCAGGCGCTTAGGATTTTCCCGGGTGTAGTCGGCGATGAATTGGTTCACGCCCGAAGTAAAACCGATGACCTCCGGGGCAACGTAATTGATGAGAACGGCCCGGTCCACACCCGCGGCGTCGAGATGCTTGAGAAATAGTTTCGGTGAGCGACAAAACTCCGTGATCTGGTCAAAGTTCGCGCGCTTCTTTTTCATTAGCTCCAGGGCGTGGGGCTTGAACATCTCGATCGGCTGGATATGAATATGGCAGTCTGTGATCAAGTTGGTCTTAGTCGCTGGTCGTCAGTCGTTAGTCTTTAACTACTCAACGGGAACCTATACTACTCACTCCCGCGCAAATCCTTCTCAACGGATTGGGATCACCGTGGAAGGGCACGGCTTCGGCCGTGCCACCTTGACGGCCAAAGGCAGCGGGCTTTAGCCGCTGCGCTTTTTCCACTTCCGTGCCAGTTCTCAGCCCTGAGCCTTCAGTTCCCGTTCGCCGCCGCCATCACCGCACGCTTGGTGAACACCCGGATCATCTCGCGGCGGTATTCCGGAGTGAGCGCTGAGGTAGTCAACGGCTTAGCTGTCTTGGCGGCTAAAACGCCGACGGCTTCTGCCAAGGCCTCGTCGACAGCCTTACCCTCCAACATTTCAGTCACGCCTTTCACCAGCAGCGGCGCTGGATTCACTGCAGTGATTGCTAGGCGCGCGTCGGCGACGTGACCGTTTGACCGCTTCATTGCGACAGCGACACCCGCCAGCGGATAGTCAATTGATCCGCGAACGCGTAGCTTCCGATAGACGCCTGTGATAATCTGCGGAGGATTCAGGGCAGGAACACACGCGTGACCAGCTCGTTAGCTTGCAGCCTACGATATGCATCCCCTTCGCCGGTGTAGAAGTCGCTCAGCGGCATGCGCCGAACTCCGGAAGCGCTCGCAATTTCGATTTCGGCGTTCAAACATAGTAGCGCCGGAGGGCGTGTCCCCGGAAAACGCCGCCCAGCACTTGGTCCCGCCCGGGCGCGACGTGACAGAGATCGCCATCCTTCTTAATGCAAAACCCGCAACCCTTCCGCCAGGTAAGCGACTGGTTGTACCAGAGGCAGCGCGTGTCGAGACAGATGTTTCCGCCGATGGTGCCCATGTTGCGCAGGAGAGGTGAAGCGACGGTTGCGGCTGCCTCCGTCAACACCGGGTAATGGCGCCGCAGGAAGTCGGCACGCTCAATGGAAGTGAGCGTGGTCAGCGCGCCGATCTCGACTCCGTTTCCCGATCGCGGGCGGATACCTCGGAGTTCCGCAATATGACGAATGTCGAGCACATAGCTCAGGATCGAAAAGTCTCTGCCGCATGGAAGGGATGAGGTCCGTTCCCCCAGCAAGCACGCGAATCCCGGCACCGTGTTTTGCCAGATATCCGACGGCCTCTTCCACAGTGCGTGGTCGCAGCAATCTGAATTGCGGAAGACTCAATCGTCACCTGCCGCTGCAGCCGGGCCTTCGCGTCGTGCCGGATCGAGAGGATGGCGCTCTGGTCCTTTACCCCGAAACCACAGCGAGCCACCATGCTCGCGGAATTTCGCCGGCGCGGTAGGATCGATCCCTTCCGTCAGGTTGATCTTCTTCTGGCCTCGCTGCGCTCGCAGTGCGGCCAGCACGCGCTCAGGCGTAAACGGACACTCGTGCAGCCGAATTCCGACCGCATCGTAAATGGCGTTGGCAATGGCGGGAATGGTCGCTGCCAGTGAGCCCTCGCTGCATTCCTTGGCCCCAAAGGGGCCTTCTGGATCGATGCTCTCCACGATGATCGGTTCGACCTCGGGCGACTCGACCGAGGATGGACTGCGATATTCGAGCAGCCCGGGATTCATCAGCATGCCGTCTTTCCACACCATTTCTTCGGTTAGAGCCTGGCCCATGCCCATCCATACCGAGCCGATAATCTGCCCTTCGACTGAGACCGGGTTCAGCGCGCGGCCGCAATCGTGCGCCGCCCAGACCTTGTGGACAGTAACTTCGCCGGTTTCTTCGTCCACGCTGACTTCGGCCACCTGGGCCGAGTACGAGTAGGCGGGCGACGGACCGACGCCACCACCTTTGTGTTTGCCGCCGCGAGCCTCCGGCGGAGGGGCATAGGAACCGGTTCCAGTCAAAGCGCCGTGAAAGTCAATCGCGGCGACCACAGCTTCTTCGAATGTCATCCAGTCTTTCGGACCTTCGTCCTTGCGTTTCTGTTGCAACGAACCACGCAGGATTTGGCCCTCGACACGACCTGAGACGGAGGCTGACGAGCCTTGCTCGGCCGGACGGCCGAGGGCGGCCGTCCCCACATGGCCATTTTTTCTGAAAACTGAATCATCACGAAAAATGAGTTCCTCGGGGGCGCAGTTCATCTTGCGGGCCGCGGCTGCCGCAATCTGCTTCTTTACTTGCTCCGCCGCGCGCAGCGTGGCATTGCCGGCCATAAAGGTTACCCGGCTGGAGTACGATCCGATGTCGATGGGCGTGAGGTCGGTATCAGCGGCGACGATTTTCACGCGGCCGAGTGAGCAGCCCAATGTTTCTGCGGCAATCTGTGCCGTCATCGTGTCGGAGCCTTGCCCGATCTCCGACGCGCCGGTGTAGACCACGACCCCGCCGTCGCGATCGATCTTGATGTTGACCGTAGAGTGCGGCATATCGGATCGGATGATCGAATTGGCGGCCCCGCTGACGTAGTGACTGCAGGCGATACCGAGCCCACGACCTCGCGGCAACTTTCCCTTACGTTGCTTCCATCCCGAACGCTCGACGACTTTCTCGATGCACTCCGGCAGGCCGTAGCTCTGCACCCGCAGACCGTTGACCGTGACGCAAGGCGGCCGGAGCAGGTTGCGCTGGCGAATCTCGGCTGGATCGAGATTTATTTTCGCGCCCAGCTCGTCCAGTTGCGATTCGAAGGCAAAGCGGACGTTGACCGTGCCGTGTCCGCGCATGGCGCCGCAGGCGGGCTTGTTAGTCAGCACGCGGTAACCGTCGTACTGGATGTTGGGAATGTCGTAGAGCGCGCCCAGCAACGCGCCGGAATAAAGAATCGTGACCACGCCGTAGGAGCAATACGCGCCGCCATCCTGGACGACTCGCGCCTTGACGGCTGTGATGCGGCCGTCATTCTTCACTCCGGTCTTGAGGTCGATGATGGTTCGCGGACGTCCGCGGTGCGCCCAGAAAACTTCTTCACGCGTGTAAGTGATCTTCACCGGAGCTTGCGCCGCGCGAGCTGCGATGGCGGCAATGATTTCCAGCGGGATGACTTCGCTTTTGCCGCCGAATCCTCCGCCGACCAGCGGCTTGATGACGCGAATCTGCGCCATCGGCATCTCGAGCACCAGCGACAGCTTGTGTTGCAAGTAATACGGAACCTGCGTAGAAGACCAAACCGTCAAGCGGCCGGGCTTGCCGGTTTGCGAGTCAATCTCGAACTGCGCCAGCGTGGAGTGCGGCTCCATGGCGGCATGGGTAACTTCGTTGGCGATGAAACGCGCTTCAGCCACATGATCGGCCTCGGCAAAGCCCCTGTCGGGATCGCCGAAAACGTGGTGATAGTCCTTTTCCAGATTGTTCGGCTTGTTATCGTGGATTAAGTCGGTCTCCGCCTTCATCGATTCTTCGGGATCGAAGTACGCGGGCAGCACTTCGTATTCGACGTCAATCAACTCCAATGCTTTGTCCGCCGTTGCTTCGTCAATCGCAGCCACGCAAGCCACGTTGTCACCCACATATCGGACTTTGTCGAGAGCCAGCGCGTGCTCGTCGTGGCCGACAGGAAGAATTCCGTAGGGATTAGGCGCGTCTTTGCCGGTGACTATCGCGATCACGCCGTCGAGTGCTGCGGCGCGGCTGGTGTCAATGCGCTTGATGCGAGCATGCGGAAAGGGCGAATGCAGGATTCTGCCCACCAGCATGCCGGGCACGCTGAGATCGTCGGTGTATTTGCCAGCGCCGGTGGTCTTGCCGGCAGCGTCGACCATCGCGATCGGTTTGCCGATGATGGAGAAGTCAGTCATGAGTTGAAATTCAGGTCGGCATCCAACTAACCGGGTCTGTCATCCCGAGCGAAGTCGAGGGATCTGCTGCTATCTTGTTCCGCCGCCATTCCCTTCTGCTCCGCCTCAATCGCGGCCTTGATTGCCTGATACATCTGGCTATAGCCGGTGCAGCGGCACAAATTCCCGCTGAGCGCGCCGCGGATATCTTCCTCGCTCGGCGTCGGATTCTCCGCCAGCAAATGCGTTACCGTCATGATGAAACCCGGGGTGCAGAATCCGCACTGCGCGCCGCCCCAGTCGCCATAAGCCTTCTGGATCGCCGCCAGGCTGCCGTGCTCGCTGACACCTTCAATCGTCGTGATCTCCTGACCTTCGCAACTGGCGGCAAGCATGGTGCAGGAGAGCATGGGCACGCCATCCAGCTGCACGGTGCAAGCTCCGCAGGAGGAATCGTCACAGCCACGCTTTGAGCCGGTCAGCTGCAGGTCCAGGCGAAGCGCGTCCAAAAGCAGCTTGCTGGGCTCGACTGCCAGTTCGTATGAGCGGCCGTTGACCCGGAGTTCGATGAGTTGCTTTTTCATTTTGGCGGCTTCAGCTCTCAGTACAGCGGGACTTTCGGGTCCACGGTGCGCGCCCAGCCGTCGATTCCGCCGCGCATGGATTGCACCTTTTCGAATCCCTGCTGGCGCAGCCAGTTGGTGACGCTCAGTGAGCGCACGCCGTGATGGCACACCACGACGATGTGTTCGTCGGGATCAAGGTCTTGATGGGCCCGAGTCGGCACATCGCCCATGGGAATGTTCCTGCTTCCGTCGATATGCGCCTTCTCCAGCTCCCAAGGCTCGCGCACGTCAAGCAGGGTAAACTTCTCGCCACGCTTGAGCATGGCCTTCACTGCTCCGGAGCTGATTTCAAAATCCATGGTTTCTTATTCAGTGGCTTTCTATTCGACCTTGCTTCTCTACGGTCCGGTCTTGTCCCGAGGAAAACGTGACCACCAGGCTGACCAGCGCCGCTGCCGCCCACAGCGCTGCAGATATCACTCTCACCTGGCGAACCGCATCCACCGGTGCAGCCTGCCACACAGCCAGTGCGAGGCCGAGCACGAAGTTCGCCATGACCAAACCGAAAAAGATACGTTCGCGCCAGCAGCGAGTCTCACCCAGCAATCCCACCATCAGCAAAACCCACACGCTATAGGTCGCGATCGACCACCCATCATGCGTCCACTCGAACTCCGCCCGACGCACGTGGCTATAGGACAGATACGCCAGATAGGAACACGCTAAAGTTCCGGTGACTCCCCATAACGGCATGCCGCACATCAGGTGAGCGGATCGGGCTCCGCTAGCCTGCCGCGTTGGGGTCACGTGCGCTTCCATATCGGCTCCCGCTTCTGGAGGAAGGCTTCAATTCCCTCCCGCGCATCCTCGGTTTTCATCAACTCTTCCAAATAGATTTTCTCGGCGCGCGCCAACCCCTTGTCGAAGTGAATCGAATCCCACGCATAGCTGGCTTTCTTGGTGATGGCCAACGCCGCTGGACTGAGTTGCGAAAGGCGAGCGGTCGTCTCCCGCACTGCTGATTCGACTTCTGCATCAACCATGGCACGGTTCGCCAAGACCAATATTGGCGGCTTCGCTGCCGCTGATCGTGCGGCCGGTGAGGATGAGATCTGCCGCGTGCTTCTGGCCGACCAAAGCCGCTAACGCCGTGACCGCAACCGGCGGATAGCACCCCAGCTTGATCTCAGGAAAACCCCACGTGGCCGATTCCGACGTGTAGACCAGATCACAAACCATCGCCAGTTCCGCGCCCCCACCCAGACAATGGCCGTGGACTGCGGCGATGGTTACCTTGCGCGTAGCGACCAGCGTCCGGATGACTGCATGAAACTTGGCCAGCATGGTTTCGACTTTGTCCGGCGTATGGGCCGCGACATCCACGCCCGCAGAAAACGTTTTGCCGCCTCCCGCGATAACGATTACCGATATATCGTGGCGTGACTCAATTTCCGCCAACGCCTGCGACAGCTCCTCCATCATCGCAATGTCGATGACGTTCAGTGGCGGATTGCTCAAGTCGATGCGGGCCATAAGACCCTGAAACTCGAGTGTGATCCGCGAGAGGCGGGTTGGAGATTGCGTTACCAATGCTTGGTCTCTCTCAACAGCTGAAGCGGCCGTCCACACCGACTACTCTACAGATTGATTGCTGACTTTCGGACCTCGCTGATCGTAGCCAGCGGATCGCGCCCACCCTCTTTGGGAACGATCCACTTTTTCTCGTTGCTGATGATATCCAGCAGCAGTTTTTTATCTTCCGCGCTCGGCATATATTCCTTCAGGTGCTGGTCGTAGGCTTTGTCGTCCAGAGCTTCACCAGTCTGGGCATGGAATTTCTGTCCGGCCCAGCGGCCAATGGCGCGATTGAACTTGATGTCAGGCGCATACAGCTTGGGCTCGCCCGGCTTCAAAACGCTGTTGAAACGATCGATCAGGCCGGCAACTTCATCGCGATAGAGATGCCGATTGTAGTCGTTCAGCTCGTCGAGTTGCGCTTCGTGTTCGTTCTTCGGCTCATCGTAGCGACCCTTGATGCCCCACACATACGCCCAGTGCGCCGAACCGGAATGATCGGTGCCAAATAAGTCGTACGAACTCGAAATCCACTTGTTGAGGTATTTTTGAATCAACCATGCAGGGATAACGCCAGCCTGGACAATTCGGCGCAGCCCATCGTTACCCGTACCCATGTGAAAGGCTTCCTCACGCAGCATGTACGACATAGAGCGGCCCAGCGGCGCGAAGGCTGAGTATTTCAGCATCTGCAACTGGAATTTGCCATCACGGTCGACAAAGTCCGTGTAGGTAAAGAAATCCATCCAGTTGTCGACGTCAACGTTGAAGGCACCGAGCAGACGCTTGTTTTCGAAGGCGCGCCGCTCCAGCATTTTCTGCGCTTCCACTTTCCCTGAATATCCAAAATGTTCCACCAGCAAAGCACACATCTGCCAGCCATGGCGCATCTCTTCGATCATCACGCGAGTAATCGCTTTGCGGTCCCAGTCCGTGGGCGCGCTCTCAAACAAATGCCGCTGCTGTTCCACGCTGGCGAACTCAGTATCGCCCTGATAGACGATAAGGTTGATCAGCGCGTCGCGCATCTGCTGGGTTGGCACCTGGCGCAGGTTGTCCCACTTGCGGCGGCCCTTGAAGGCGCCGAACTGAATTTCCTCTGTTTCAATCGCGCCGTAGAGCGTGTCGAATTTGAAATTGGCAATCTCGTCGTGATTGACGCCGATCTCTTTGCGCCAATCGTCAAACATTCCCACCCAGTCACTGAAGGTTCCGATCTTTGCAACTTTTCCCGGCATAAGTCCTCTAGCATCGCTCCTATAAATTCAACCAAACCGTTTTCAACTCCGTGTAGTGCTCGATAGCGTGCATGCCTAATTCTCGACCGAATCCGGAGCTCTTGTATCCGCCAAAACCTAGCGAAGCGTCCATCAAGCCGTAAGTGTTGATCCAAACGGTTCCGGCTTTGAGTTGTCTCGATACCATGTGTGCTTTCTTGACATCGCGCGTCCATACGGCGGAGGCCAAGCCGTAGGGATTGTTATTGGCCTGCTGAATCACCTGATCGATATCATCGAAGCTAAGCGTAGCCAGCACCGGGCCAAAGATTTCCTCTTGCGCGATGGTCATGTCGTTTTTCACGCCGCCGAAGATCGTAGGCTCGATAAAAAATCCCTTGCCGCCATCGACTGATACGCGGTTGCCGCCGGCAATCAGCTTCGCACCTTCCTTTTTTCCGGTTTCAATGTAGCCGAGAACGGTTTCCATCTGCTGCTGGCTCACGATCGCGCCCATGCGAGTCTTAGGATCGAGCGGGTCGGCGGGCTGCATCTTCTTGGCGCGCGCGACCAGTTTTTCCAGAAATTCATCTTGTATTTTGCTTTCGAGGAACAAGCGTGACCCGGCGTTGCAAACCTCGCCTTTACCGTAGAAGATTCCGGTGATTGCGCCTTTCACCGCGCTATCGATGTCAGCGTCGGCAAATACGATGTTAGGAGACTTCCCCCCGAGTTCCAGGGTGAGGCGCTTCATGGTATCGGCCGCACTGCGCATGATTTCCTGGCCCACCGAGGTTGAGCCGGTAAATGCAATTTTGTCGATTCCGGGATGACGGACAATCGCTCTCCCGACTTCCGATGGGCCGGTGACAATGTTCAACACGCCGGGCGGCACGCCTGCCTCGACGGCCAATTCCCCGAATCGCAGTGCGCTCAGCGAGGTCAAACTGGCCGGCTTCCATACGATTGTATTGCCGCAGGCGAGCGCTGGAGCGAACTTCCAGGAAGCCAGCAGGAGCGGAAAATTCCAGGGCACGATCATCCCAACGACGCCAACCGGCTCGCGCAAGGTATAGGTAAAGGCTGTTTCGAAAGTGTTGACGGTCTCGCCGTGGATCTTCGTCGCCCATCCCGCGTAATAACGCAGGACATCGATCACCATTGGCATGTCAACGTAACGCGACTCGAAAATCGGCTTGCCGTTGTCGAGGGTTTCGAGCTCAGCCAATTCGTCGATATTTTTCTCAACCAGGTCGGCCAGCTTCCAGATCAGCCGTCCGCGCTCGCTGGCTGACATTTTGCGCCATGGGCCGCTGCGGTCATCGAAGGCGCGGCGAGCCGCCTGGACGGCCCGGTCGACATCTGCGGATGAAGCTTCAGCAATTTGCGTCAATACCTCGCCCGTGGCAGGATTGACGGTGTCGAATTTCTTCGCACCATCGACCCATTGGCCATCAATCAGCAAACGGCCCAGCGATATTTTGGATTTCGTGGCTGTGATCATTTATTCTTCACCGCTCGTCTGGACGGCCGAGGGCGGCCATTGCCACACAATCAGACTCCTCCCACTCAAGGCAAACCCGCTCACTTCGCTTTAAACATTGCCGGCCGCTTCTCCACGTATGCTGCCAGACCTTCCTTGGCGTCATCGCTCTGGAAAAGCAACTGTTGGTTTTCGCGCTCGACTGCGAGCGCGGATTCCATTGGAATCTCCCACCCGGTCTGGACGGCGCGCTTGATGCGTCCCACCGCCTTCGCAGCTTTGTTCGGCGGGCAGAACTGACGCGCATATTCCATCATGTTCTCCATGAAATTCTCGCGCTCGTAGATGTCGTTGATAATCCCGAGCTCGAGCGCCTCTTCAAAGGAAAACGTATTTCCTGTCACCATCAGCTCAATCGCCTTGCTTTTACCTACCAAGCGGGAGAGGCGCTGCGTGCCACCGGTGCCCGGCAGCACTCCCAGGTTCACTTCCGGCAAGCCGATTTTGCCCGCATCTTTGCGCGCGATGCGGATGTCAGCGGCCATTGCGATCTCAAGCCCGCCGCCGACACAGTGGCCGTTCAGCGCCGCGATCACCAGCTTGGGTGTATGCTCCAGGCGCAGCAGAGTCTCGTTAGCGTGCAGGCAAAAGTAATACTTGAAGGTTGGATCGACACTCGCCAGCATCTTGATATTCGCGCCCGCAGAGAAGAATTTATCGCCAGCCCCCGTAAGCACGATGACGTAAACGTCGTTATCCATCCGGGCCTTCAGGATGGCGTCATCAAGCTGGCGGTTCATCTCGTAGGTATAAGTATTGGCCGGGGGATCGCACAACTCGATCACCGCCACGCCGCCCTCGGTACGGTAGTTGATCAATTGCTTAGTAGTCTCTCCGCTCACCGGTTGCACTGTAGTAGCCATCATGAGCTCCTTATTGAGGTCGTAAAATCCAAATTCAGTTCGATACCAAAGATTTCCTTTTCCCTCTCTTTTCGATCGCGCCCCCGCAAATGCCGCGTAGAAAAATATCACCCATCTCGCGGGCTATTTCTGAGGCATCGCCATCAACCCGAGGGTTGTACCAGGTGTAAATCCAGTTCATCATCCCAAAAAGACTAAGCACCGCAATCCGACCGGAAAATTCTAGTCTCTTTTCCCGCTTGAAGTCATCGAGCAGCCCAATGCAAATCCGGTAATACTCGCGCTTGATCGCGGCAATCTCCGCGCCAAAGCTGTTTCTCAGGACGTCGTCCTCATGGGAGAGCACCGTCATCGCCTTTTGGTTGCTAAGAAAATATTCCAGGTGGTTGAGGATGAATATCCGGATGCGCTGCTCGGCCTCAGAAACGTTGTCCAGACGCTCCCGCAGCTGTTCGACGATAGTTGTGAAGGTATGCTTCTGGATCAGGTAAAGCAGCTTCTCCTTGGATTCGAAGTAATAATAAAGCCCCGCTAGCGACATGCCGCTCGAGCGCGCAAGGTCCCGCATCGATGCCCCTTCGTATCCTTTCTCGTAGAAAACGTTGGTAGCGTGGACGATAATCTTAGCTAACCGGCGATCAAAACGAGTCTCCGAACGCGGGGCAACCGACGCCCGACGCAGGGGGAAAGCGGACGTAACTGCAGAGGAAGAAGCCACTTTGTTCGAACGTTCGTTCTAATAATAAGCGGTTAAGCGCATTTTTACAAGGATAGGATCTTGTCATCCCGAGCGCCGCTCGAGCCGCACCCTGTGCGGTGAGCTGGAGAGGGATCTGCAGTTTAATTAGAGATCTGCCTCGCACTGGACGGGCAGGATCGTCATCAGTTCCTGATATCGGCCATCAGATGCTCGATCTCAGTCTTGAGATCGGCGGTAAGCGGCAATAAAGGCAGGCGCACCGGGCCACCGTAATATCCGTTGAAGTCCATCGCGTACTTCACGCCCGGGATGCTCAACTCACCAACCAGCCGCTGGGCAGCTTTCGCGATCCGGTCCTGCTTCAGTCGGGCTAACTCGGCGTCGCCCTCTTTCCAGGCGGCATAGATCTCGTAGCAAGCAGTTGGGGCCGGATCCGCGAACGCGAGAATACCGCCGACCGCCCCGGCTTGCAAGAGATGGTTCCAACTTTTGTGCCGCGCCTACCAGCACCTGGAATCCAACCTCTTTCTGCCGGGTCTTCAGTCCTCCAATCACGCTTACCGCCGAAGACGATGGCTTGGAAGCACCCGACAACGACGCCACCGAAACCAGTTCCCCGCTTCCATTGCCTGCGCTCTCAGCGTTCAACATTCGCGGCGTGACTGCGTCGAAAGTTTCTGTCACGGAGGCCGCGCGTTTCACATGACGCGTGCCCTCGACCATCTTGCGGACTTTCTCCACATCTCCGCTCGATTCCTTGATCCCGATCAGGTTGGGATGGTCGGCCAGTTCGATAACGACTTCAGCCGGGATGTCGTATCCCGTCGCCTGCGGGAAGTTGTAGATCATCACAGGCAGAGGCGACCGATCCGCCACCGTGCGATAGAACGCCAGCATATTCGCGGGTTGCATCTGCTTCTTGTAGTAGTGGGGCGTGCGCACCAGGGCTACATCGTAGCCCAGTTCAGCGGCGTACTCGGTCAGACGCAGCGTCTCGACTGCTGATTCGACCCCAGTGCCGGCTATCAAGACTTTGTTCGCGCCGGCTGCCTCGCGCGCAGTCTTGAACACTTGCCGCCTCTCTTCATCCGACAGCAGAATGGCTTCGCCGGTCGAGCCCAGCGCAACAATGCCAGCTACTGGAGTTTTCGAGTAGCGCTCGACATTGCTCTCGAGCTTCTTGAAGTAGAGTTTGCCGTCGGGATAAAACGGCGTCGTGATGGGAGAAAAAATGCCGGAAAGAAGCATAGAAGGTTTAGCTCCTGGCTGCGGCTACTTAATCAACTCGCCTTGGCGATGGTCTTTTCCGAAGCAAATTGCACGGCGGGAACTGCACCGATCTGTACCAATAGGCCCAGTTGATCCCAATTGTCCCAGCCTTCCACGATTTTCCCATCCACAATCCGCTGGATGCTCATCCCCGTAACCGTCGCTTTCCGACCGGTTGCGGCAATTCCCAGGAATGGCCCAGTGTGCGTCATAGTGGCGCTCCAGCGCGCCACTACTTGATCGCCTTGAGCAAGCGTGTCATGAATAGTGACATGAATGTCCGGAAACGCACTCCGCAAGCTTCGCGCAAATTGCTTGAATTCCACCAATCCGAGATCAACCGCATGTTCCGCCTGTCCATGGCCTACGGCATCAGCGGAGGCCATTTCATCAATTGCATCCATGCGTCCCTTGTTCCATACCTCTTCGAACCAGTGACGAATGAATTCGGCGTTATCTTGCTTTTGCTGCATAAGAACCTCGCATTTCGCTTAGCGATGCGCCTTGGCAACCCGTTCCGCGTGCAGATATTGTAATGCCTGTACCTTAATTTCTCCCCTTTGCAGCGCGGCAATCCCCTCAGCAGCGGCACGGGCAGCGGAAAGCGTCGTAATGGTGGGAATGCGTGCGGTCACAGCGGCGCGCCGAATGGCTTTCTCATCGAACCACGGCTCCAGGCCGGTCGGAGTATTAACGATCAGCTGAATGCGTTCGCCCTTGATCAAGTCCACCACGTTGGGACGGCCTTCCTTCACCTTATAGACACGCTCGACTGTCATCCCGGCGTTTTCCAGCACATCGGCGGTACCAGCAGTAGCCACCAGCTTGAAGCCCATATCCACAAATTTGCGGGCGAGTTCGGCCACTTGCGTTTTGTCATGATCGGTGACGCTGATGAAGACCGTTCCCTGCGTAGGCAGCTTCTGTCCCGCTGCCACCTGTGCCTTAGCGAAGGCTTCACCGAAGTTGTCGGCCACGCCCATCACTTCGCCCGTAGATTTCATTTCCGGACCAAGCACTGTATCGACGCCAGGAAACTTGTTCCAGGGAAAGACCGGCGACTTCACGTAGTAGCAGCGGCCGGTGTCAAGGTCAACGCCGCGGTCAATATATTCGGGCAGAAACTCACGCAGCTTGCGCCCGGTCATCAGGCGGGCCGCAATTTTCGCCATCGGCACGCCCGTCGCCTTCGAGACGTAGGGCACTGTCCGCGATGCCCGCGGGTTCACTTCCAGAACGTAAACCTTGCCGCCCTCTGCTCCGTTGCCCTTGGATCCGCCATTGCTGCGTGGAATGGCGAATTGGATATTCATCAGCCCGATAACCTTGAGGGCCCGCGCCAGCCGGAAAGTGTAGTCGCGCATGCGAGCCAGCAAATGATCGGGGATGTCCACCGCGGGCAGCACACAGGAAGAGTCGCCAGAGTGGATGCCAGCCTCCTCGATGTGTTGCATGATGCCGCCGATCACTACATCCTCGCCATCGGAGAGTGCATCAACGTCGACCTCGATCGCGTCCTCCAGAAAATGATCAATCAGCACCGGGCGGTCCTGCGAATATTCGACAGCTTCCTTCATGTAGCGGACGACGGTTTCCTCATCGTAGGCGATCACCATGGCGCGCCCGCCCAGCACGTAAGACGGTCGCACCAGCACGGGATATCCCACTCGCTGCGCGCCAGCAACGGCCTCTTCGATCGAAGCCGCCATGGCCCCAGGAGCCTGCGGAATCTCGAGATCGTCGAGCAGCTTGCCGAAACGTTTGCGATCTTCTGCCAGGTCGATGCACTCAGGCGATGTCCCGATAATGTTCACGCCTGCGGCTTTGAGTGGGAGCGCCAGATTGAGCGGCGTCTGGCCGCCGAACTGGACGATCACACCAACGGACGCGCCTGAAGCGGCTTCGTGCTCGTAAATCGCAAACACATCTTCGAGCGTCAACGGTTCGAAATACAGACGATCGCTGGTGTCGTAGTCAGTCGAGACCGTCTCCGGATTGCAATTGATCATGATCGACTCGTAACCGTCGTCGTGCAACGCGAATGCAGCGTGGCAGCAGCAATAATCGAACTCAATTCCCTGCCCGATGCGGTTGGGCCCGCTACCTAAAATGATGACTTTCTTTTTCTGGCTTGGTGCGGCTTCATCCTCGTCCTCATATGTTGAATAGAGATACGGAGTGTAACTTTCGAATTCCGCGGCGCAGGTGTCTACGCGCTTGTAGACGGGCATGACACCGTGCTTTTTGCGCAAATGGCGAACCTTCTCCTGCGCTCCTTTGCCATCGAGCCGCCACACCCCGGCCAGCCGGCCATCGGAGAAGCCCATGCGCTTCGCCTCTCGCAGTACCTCCGTCGGAATCGATTCCATCGGGTGCTTCTCCAACTCAAGCTGCATGTCATTAATCTCTTTGAGTTGGTAAAGAAACCATGGATCGATGGAAGTCATCTTGGCCAACTGCTTTACGGTGTGGCCTTGGCGCAGTGCGTAGCGGACATAGGAAAGTCGCTCGGGATGCGGCGTGACCAACCGCTGCGTCAGAATTTTCGGCTCGATTTTTTCTGATCCGACTTTCTTACCCGTATCCAGCGCGCGCACGCCTTTGAGCAACGCTTCCTTGAAAGTTCGCCCGATGGCCATGACCTCGCCGACCGATTTCATCTGCGGCCCCAGGTTTTCGTCAGCGCCGGGAAATTTCTCAAATTGCCACTTGGGAATTTTGACCACTACGTAGTCGAGCGTCGGTTCAAAGCAAGCCGGCGTCTTGCGCGTAATGTCATTGGGAATTTCGTCCAGCGTGTAGCCGACTGCGAGTTTTGCTGCAATCTTGGCAATCGGAAAACCCGTGGCTTTCGAAGCCAGGGCCGAGGACCGCGACACGCGCGGATTCATCTCGATCACCACCATGCGTCCGGTATTGGGATGCACGCCGAACTGAATGTTCGACCCGCCGGTCTCCACTCCAATCTCGCGAATCACCGCGATGGCCGCGTCCCGCATGGACTGATACTCCCGATCCGTCAAAGTTTGGATCGGGGCCACGGTGATGGAGTCGCCCGTGTGCACGCCCATGGCATCGAAATTCTCGATCGAGCAGATGATGATGACGTTGTCTTTAAGATCGCGCATCACCTCCAGCTCGTATTCCTTCCAGCCCAACACCGATTCCTCGATCAGCGCTTCGTGCACGGGAGAAAAGTCGAGTCCGCGGGCCAGAACTTCCAGCAGCTCCTCGCGATTGTAGGCCATTCCGCCGCCACTGCCGCCCAAGGTGAACGAGGGCCGAACGATCACCGGGAAGCCGATCTTGCCCGCGAACTCCAACCCATCTTTCAGATTGTTGACCAGGGCAGATTTCGGGACGTCGAGACCGATCTTCTGCATCGCGTCCTTGAAGTAGAGACGGTCTTCAGCTTTTTTGATGGCCGCGATGTTGGCGCCGATCAATTGCACGCCGTATTTGTCCAGAACCCCGCTGTCGGAAAGTTCCACCGCCAGATTGAGCGCGGTCTGGCCGCCCACCGTGGGTAGGACCGCAAATCCCTTGGCGGGTGACATCTCGCGTTCCACGCGAATAATTTCTTCCAGATACTCGCGCGTGAGTGGCTCGATGTAGGTGCGGTCCGCAACGTCCGGGTCGGTCATAATGGTGGCCGGATTGGAGTTGGCCAGCACCACTTCGTATCCTTCGGACTTGAGCGCCTTGCAAGCCTGCGTGCCGGAGTAATCAAACTCCGCCGACTGACCGATGATGATGGGACCAGAGCCGATGATCAGGACTTTCGAGATGTCAGTGCGTTTGGGCATTTGAATTCATGTTGTCAGTGGGACAGTGGCAGTTGTCTAGTCATCCGTGCCGTCTTGCGTCTTAGCCGTTCCACGTCATTGCGTGGCCTGCTCAATCTCCAATCTAAGCTTGCAGGCTTGCCGCTACCCTGCGCCTTTGCGACGCGAAAGGGACGAATTGCCAGTTTGGAATCTCCGCGAACTAAAAGAAAGCTACGTACGCGCCGCAGACAAGGACTGTCAAGAAGCGCCCATTTACGTCGGACTTGATCCGCGGCCTACGCATCTCATTCCCGATCGTGGCCTTCCGCATGACGTCTAATAGAAACGCCGGTGATTGCTGCTCCGGACAGTCTCGCACAATCCCACGAGTTCTTGCAATCGGGCCTTGACAGGCAATTGTTCGGCAGCGGCTAGCTCGCTGCGCGAATGTCTGGAAACTGACTGGCAACCAACTGCCATCGATAAACGAGCTGATTTTTTGCTTAGCAATGCGAAGAAACTCGAAGATACAGATCTGCTACTGAATCCTGCTCCGCCGCGGCAACTATGTGATAGTTCCCCGGGGCCAGCTTGGGCAGTGCCCACCTTGCCCTCGTCGTCCGACGTGAGTGAAAAGAGCGGCCCGGCTTCTTCCCCGTTCTTTCGCTCTCTGAACACATCAACCCTGACATCTTTCCGCGCCTTTCCCTTCGACCCATCGTGTTGATTCGAACACTCTGCGAAGACTTGGAAGGCGCAACCACCATGACCGAGCACGTGCCTAGCTGACATCCCAAAAACAGGCACCACGCGGCGATGACGGTGGCCTTCACCCTTTCCACTCCTCCATCATCTTCACGAAATCTTTGAATAAATAATGCGAGTCGTGCGGGCCGGGCGAAGCCTCCGGATGATACTGCACGCTGAACAACGGCAAATTTCGGTGACGCAGGCCTTCCAGAGTCGAGTCATTCAGATCCATGTGTGTCAGCTCGACTTCACTTTGCGGCAGCGAATCGGGATCGACCGCGAAGTTATGATTGTGCGCGGTAATCTCGATTTTTCCCGTGTGCAACTGCTTTACCGGATGATTTCCTCCGTGGTGGCCAAATTTCAATTTGAAAGTTTTTCCGCCCAAAGCAATTCCGGTCAGCTGATGCCCCAAACAAATTCCGAAGATGGGTTGCCGTCCCATCAATCGGCGGATGTTGTCCACCGCATACGTACAAGGTTCGGGATCGCCTGGGCCATTTGAAAGAAATACGCCGTCGGGCTTGAGCGCGAGTACGTCTTCCGCGGGAGTTTGCGCCGGCACCACCGTGACTTTGCATCCCTCGCCACGGAGCTTGCGCAAAATGTTTTGCTTGATGCCGTAGTCGTAGGCAACTACGTGAAACCGCGGCGGCTCGTCCTTTACTCCGACTACTTCATCCGGGAGGTGCGAGCGCTCGCCTGTTTCCCAAACGTAGGTGTTCTTCGTACTCACGACCTTGGCCAAATCCTGACCATCCATCTTCGGGATTGAATTGGCCTTCGCCACCAATTTCTCAGCATCGGACTCCAAAGTGGAAATTACGCCGCGCATGACGCCATGGTCGCGCAAATGGCGGACCAGTGCCCGCGTGTCAATATCCGCCAGCACCGGAATCTTGAACTGCTCGAGATATTCCTCGGCAACCTGCTGCGAGCGCCAATTGGAGCTCACCCGCGAAAACTCGCGGACGATCAAGCCTTCGATATAAGGTCGAGTGGCTTCGTTGTCTTCGGCGTTGGTACCGTAGTTACCGATTTCGGGATTGGTGAGAACTACGATCTGCCCGCAATAGGAAGGATCAGTGAAAATTTCCTGATAGCCAGTGATGGAAGTATTGAAAACGACTTCCCCGTGACATTCGCCTTTGGCGCCGTAGCCTTTGCCGCGGAAGACCCGGCCGTCTTCCAGCGCAAGGATGGCCTGCATTCATGCTCCAGGGAGTGGATTTTATGAATTGTAACAAGGATGTTGGATTCGGCCAACATAAACGGCAGTCAAAATCAAAAAATGAAAGGAACGAATCGCTTTGTGCGTTGCATGTACTCCCGATAACTTTGTCCCAGGGCAGATGCGAGTGCCCGCTCTTCCACTCGCACGCGGTAGGCGTAGCCTAGGCCGCCCAGGATCACCATCACGAGAACGCTCAGCCAATTCGTAAGAGCCAGGCCAGTGCCCAGATACATCAGCATTCCCCCGGTGTAGGAGGGATGCCGCACCCAGCGGTAAGCCCCTTCCTTAATCACGGTCTGGTCATCCGCAACTTTGACGTTCGCAGTGAAATACGATCCCAGCATCTTGAAACAATGGCGGCGCAGTGCAGAGCCGAGCAGCAAAAGTCCGATGCCTAGCCAGAACCACATTTTCTGATGCCTGACTAGAACGAAGTTGGACCAGGCCGCGACTGCAAACGCCACCGGAAAGCCAATCCACCCCAAAAGCATGATGAAGATCATGGATCGGTCAGAGGTCTGTCCCGGCACCGGCCGGGCACGCGCAATCAGTCGGAATTCAGGCACGTACACAAGCAGAAATACAGCCCAGAACACCCAGGCATAAGGGGAAGTGAAAGCCAAAGGTTGGATTGGCGTATTCATCCGAGACGATAGCGCCCCAAGTTAGAGGATCATGCCGCTGGAAAACCTAACGCAGCCTTCCCATTTTATCCATGGGCCAATAGCCGAAGACTGCCTTTCCATAGATAAAGCTTGCCTGGACCGGGCCGAAATCGCGGCTGTCGTTCGACATTGTGCGGTGATCTCCAAGCACGAAGTAGCTATTCGATGGGACCACAACCTCGGGATATGAACGCTCATCCTCGTAGGCGCGGGGGACGTAATCTTCATCCAGCAGGTTTCCGTTCAGAAATACCTGACCGTCCTCAATGCGGATGTGATCACCCGCCACCCCGATTACGCGTTTGATAAAACTCTTGGAGGGGTCGCGCGGATAGCGGAAGACCACGATGTCACCCCGCTGGATTGGCTCGAGCCGGTAGACGAACTTGTTTACAAAGATGCGTTCCTGGTCGTCGAGAGAGGGCATCATGCTCGTGCCTTCGACCTTCACCGGCTGGTAGAGAAAAATGATTATGAAGGCGGAAATCGCCAGCGAAATGATCAGGTCCCGCAACCATATCGAGAGAACTGGAAGCGTCCGCGAAGCAGCAGCCGGAGAGCTTCCCTGTCTTAGGGCCTCGCGCGGCTCGATAGGGTTCTCCCCTTCTATCATCTTGTCTTTGGATTATACGGATCAATGCCAGGTTCTTGAAGGTTACTTACGCTATTGTTTGCCTCGTCGAGCAATCCGGCCCGAGGCCGGTGCTGCCGGGAGATTGGAGTTACAATAAGCCTCTTAAAGGACGGCAGATCTATGTTGAAACGCGGGCTAACATTGGCCTTTCTCTTTGTAATCACGCTGATCACATCGGTTCCTTGGGCCACATCGGAGCCAGCCGCGCAGTCAAGCAGCAACCACTCAGGAGGCCCCTGTGCCTGCCTACAACGCTTCCCCGCCGGCGAAAGGCGTAAAGCTGCCGGATATTCTCGGCAAAGAACAGCTTTGGGGGGCGAACGCCCAGTATCCATTCCAGACCCACGCCTATGAGTTGGCGGCCAAGATCCCGATAGTCCTGCACCAACAGCCGTGCTACTGCTACTGCGACCGGATGGGTCATAACAGCCTGCATAGCTGCTTTGAGACCGCCCACGGCGCAGAGTGCGCTACCTGCTTGAAGGAGTTGTACTATTCGTACTCAATGCACCGGAAGGGCAAGACGTCGGCCCAAATTCGTAAGGGGATCATTCAGGGCGAGTGGAAGCAGGTCGACTTGCAGACGGCGCCGGCGATCAATTGACAAGATCAATTAACATAAGGTAGCAGCGCGCCTTCTCGCCGGGGCTTCAAGCTGGTGGAGATTAGTTACCGGCAGCATTTACGAGTCGGGTTGACTGGCACCCAAAGCCGCGTATAACCTTATCCAGCGTCCGTCTTTCGAGATTTTTCCACAGCCGACGTCATTCTGGTGGGCTGATGCGTGCGGACTGGTGGTCCTTAATAAAGCGCCGTTCTTTTCAAGCCTAACAAAAAGGAGCACTTACGAAGAGTCACGGAAGAGTTTTGCAAATGGCACAAAAGAACTCCCAGAACCAGAAGAAGTCAGTTGGTGACGACCCACGTTTTGCACAGGCTGTGCAAAACTATGAGACCGGGCTGCGTGCCATGCAGGAGCACAAATTCGACAAAGCCCGCGCCTCGCTGCAGAAGGTAATCCCAGGACCCAGCAAAGAGCTCGCAGACCGCGCCGCCGTCCACCTGAATACCTGCAATCAGCACCTGGAACGGGTTACCACTCAATTCCAGAGTTCCGAGGAACACTACGACTACGCAGTTTCTCTCATGAATGTTGGAGACTATGTGGGTGCGCGCGAGCACCTGGAGAAACTTACCAAGCAAGCTCCGAAAGCCGACTATGTTGCCTATGGGTTGGCAGCACTCGATTGTCTAACCGGCCATCTGGAGGATTCACTGCGCCACCTGGATGACGCTATCCGCCTCAACACGGCCCTCCGGTTTCAGGCCCGGAACGATTCCGACTTCCAAAACCTGGCGGAAGATCCCCGCTTTACAGAGTTGTTGTATCCCGATCCCGGCGCGGAGTTGTCCTCAGCGGCAAACTCCCCCGAGGATGATAGCTAGCCCGTGCCCGTCCCAGATTATCAACAGCGCCCGGAGCCTTCGCTCCGAGCGGGGCGTAGTCTGCGGGTAGTCGCAATCGGCGGCGGTACCGGGCTGTCCACGCTGCTCAAAGGTCTAAAGCGCTACGTTGCTGCTCCAGCCGATCGCTCCCTCACCACGTCGGTCGGGGCGGAGATCGGCGAACTCTGCGCTGTGGTCACAGTCAGTGACGATGGCGGTTCCAGCGGCCGCCTGCGCAAGGAGCTCAACATGCTCCCGCCGGGAGACATCCGCAATTGCATTGTGGCGCTCTCTGAAGATGAGGCCTTGCTTTCACGTCTGTTTCAACATCGTTTTGTGAAGGGCTCGGGCCTGGAAGGCCACAGCTTCGGCAATCTTTTTCTGGCGGCGCTCACTTCCATCACCAGCGATTTCAGTGAAGCGGTGCGCTTATCGTCCGAGATTCTGCTCACACGCGGACACATTTTCCCCGCAACGACTTCCAACGTCGAACTTGAAGCTTTGATGGAAGACGGAACTCGAGTTAGTGGCGAAACCAATATCACTGCCAGCAAAGGCCGGATCAAAGAGCTATTCCTGGATCCACCAGATGTCGAGCCCCTGTCCAAGACACTGGAAGCCATCGCCCGCGCCGACCTGATCACCATCGGCCCTGGATCACTTTTTACCAGTCTGATTCCCAATTTGCTGGTGCGGGGCATCGCCCAAGCCATCGTGAACTCCGCTGCCACCAAAGTTTACGTCTGCAACCTGATGACCCAGGCCAACGAAAGCCTGGGCCTGACCGCTTCGGATCACATCCGCGCCCTGAACCGCCATGCGCAAACCACTCGCATCTTTGACTATGCGCTGATCAACCGCAAACCGGCCTCACCGGAATTGAAGGCCAAATACGCTCTGGAAGGCGCGAGCCAGATCGTCGCCGACCTGGATGCCATCGAAGAATTAGGAGTATGTCCGGTGCAGGGCGATTACCTCGACGAAGGCATGGTAGCCCGGCACAACACCGACTCTGTGGCCCGTGATTTGCTGGAACTAGCCTCGCAGACGCCGCCGGAACGCGCCACAGCACAGAACTCGCGATGATCAAGTCTTACTGGTGAGAGATTCGACCTACCAATTCCCCCAAGGGGACGGCCGCGTTACCGACGCTGTATATTGAGTCGAATGTCTAAACCCAAAGGCAGCAGTTCTTCCCGCACGCCGCGCGTTGCCATCGCGATTATGGCCGCCGGCAAGGGCACTCGCCTCAAGTCCAAACATCCCAAAGTACTGCATGAAGTAGGCGGCAAGCCGCTGCTGGCGCATGTGATCGCTGCCGCGACTCAGGTGGTTCCGGCCAAGGATGTCTACGCCATCATCGGCCACGAAGCCGATCGAGTACGCGGAGCCGTGGCCGATACCGGCATTGGGTTTGTGCTGCAGAACGAGCAGCGTGGCACCGGTCATGCAGTGATGGTGGCCCGCGAAGCTCTCACTCCCTATGACGTCGTAATTGTGCTTTCCGGAGACGCTCCCCTCATTAGCGCGCAGACCATCGAGAAGCTGCGTGAGTTTCATGGTGCAAAAGCAGCGGCCATGACTCTGCTCACAGCAAAATTGGAGAACCCTACCGGTTACGGAAGAATCATTCGCCAGAAATCTGGAAGCCACAACGTGCACGCCATCGTGGAGCAAAAGAACCTGACGCCCGCGCAGAATAAAATTCGCGAGGTCAATGCTGGTTTCTACGCCTTTGGGGTTGAGCCGCTGTTCCGCCATATCGACAAGCTCAGCACCGACAATCCTCACCGCGAGTTCTATCTGACCGACATGGCTGCCATTCTGGGAAAGGCCAAGGAGAGAGTGGTCGCGGTCGAAGCGAACGATCCGCTGGAAGTTCTGGGAGGTAACACTCGCGCCGAGCTGGTGGAAATTGATCAGCGCATCCGCATGGCCAAGTGCCAGCAGCTCATGACGGACGGAGTGACGATCTTCTATCCCCAGAGCTGCGTGATTGACAGTGCGGTCGAAATTGGCGCTGACACGGTGATCGAGCCATTCGTGCAGATTCTGGGTAACTCAACGGTCGGCAGTGACTGCCGCATCCGCTCCTACAGCGTCATCCGCAACTCCGAGATTGGGGATGGCGTTGCCATTCTCCCAGGTTGCGTACTGACTGACTCGCGAGTGAAAGCGGGCGCGATCCTGGGTCCCTACTCACACCTGCGGCCAGGAAGTGAAATCGGCGAGGGCGCGCACCTGGGAAATTTTGTTGAGACCAAGAAGATTCGCCTGGGCAAAGGCTCCAAAGCCAATCATCTGACTTATCTCGGCGACGCTGAAATAGGCGATGGTGTGAACATCGGCGCCGGCACCATCACTTGCAACTACGATGGCGTCAGCAAATACAAAACCATTATTGAGGATGGCGTTTTCGTCGGCAGCGATACCACCCTTGTGGCCCCTGTGCGGTGGGGAAAGGCGCGTATGTGGCAGCGGCCACCTGCGTTACGGATGACGTGCCAGCAGATGCCTTGGCTGTGGGGCGCGCCCGGCAAATTGTGAAAGAGGGCTGGGCCAAAGGGAAAGCGAGAAGCACGGAAAAAATCGGATAATGACTAAGAGCCTGTAACAAAACCCTGACCGGCACGAACCGGTGCAGTTCGTCGCCCCAGTGAGTCGCCCCACTGAATAGTACGATTCGAGCGTGTCCTCGGCGGATTACTAAACACGCGGCGACTTTCGGGGACCGACGCAGCATCGGCGCGCAGTCGCGGCGACGACCTGCGGGGTGACATCGGGTTATCGGGGTCGGTCTAGTCTGGCGACGGATGGTGCTCGGACGCATGCAACACCCACAGTTTCAAGATGATGTGCGCTTTCCACATCAGCGCCGTTTGGTGTTATGCTGCGAGCTTCGCAAGGTCGGCCGCATATGCAGGTCGGTCTACTATCAGTTAGATGGACTCAGGGGAGAACTCAATGCGCGCGATGGTCCTGGCGATGACGGTGATGGCTGTTGCCCTCGCGCTGGCTCAATCTAAGCCACCGAAGTCGATGCCCGCGGATGTCGGGTCCGGGCGCGTTGCCTGGTTCGACATCACCACGACTGACCTGTCAAAGTCGAAGGAGTTCTACGGCAAGCTCTTCGATTGGAAGTTCAACCCCGTTCAGGGAACCAATCTGGCGGTTGAAATCGTTTCAGGTGGATCGGCCATCGGGACGATTCGAGTTGCGGAGGGGCAGATCAGTCCCTTCAACGGCGTGGTCTATGTTCAGGTGCTGAACATTCAGGAGAGCTGCAAGAAGGCGAAAGAACTGGGTGGAACACTCGTTCCCGGATTCCCCTTCGACCTCCCAAACGGCACGGGAGCCATCGGGCTTGTCAGTGATCCAGCCGGGCATCCCGTGGGGATGTACTCCAGGACTCCGCTCGCGCCGCAGAAGCCCGGGTCCAAGTGACCGGTTCATGATGGGCCAAGCGGTGCTCTCGCCGTGGCGCCGCCGCTCCATGAACCAGTCGCTTCGACGTTCGCCACCTAACATGCGCATGCACCCCTGCGAAGGACGAAGACAATGCCGGTGAGGCACGCGCGGTTCGAGATGCGCGGCCGCCCACCCTTTGGCCGTCGCGGTGGAATCGGCAAGAACGGTTCGACGAGATCCCACAACGGATCTGGAAGCAGCGCGACGGCCATGCCTGTTCACGCTACCTCGCCGACGAGGATCAAGTTTCGGAGGTTTTGTTACACGCTCTAAGGCCCGCTTGTCCGCGCAAAAGCTTGTGTGGAGCAAAACGAGTACCACGCATCTTTATCATCTCTATCCCCTCTGTCTCCGGCCTGTTCCTCCGTCCCTGAATGCGAGGCGCTAACCATTGCTTTCTCACGTCCGTCAAAATAAGCGACTGAGAAATCAACGAGCCAGCATGTGGAGGAGCACATGAAGAATATCTGCATGTTTTTCCTGGCCTGGCTGATCGCTTTTCCTGCGCTCAGCGCACAAGTGAAGGAAATCGGCGAAGCAGACATACAGCCCACTCCAGAGATCAAGAGTCTGTTCGAAGCCCTTGGCGGTGACTGGGACACCAGCGAGAAGAGGCAGCGAACGCAGTTTTTTCCGAACGGAGGTGAGCGCACAGGAAGGTCGCACGTCCGCCTGGCGGCCGCCGGATCGACGCTGGTAATGGAGGGCCACTCGGACGGTTCAGCTGGTCTGCTGAGTTACATCATCGTCGTGTGGTGGGATAAGAATGCGAATCGCTACGGCTTTTTCACTTGCTTCAAGGATTCAGGCAGCAGCTGTAAAGTACGCGGCACGGCGAAGTGGGACGGAGACAAATTCGTCAACGATTACGAAGAGGTGGTGCACGGCAAAACGATGAAGTTTCGGGATACTTTCGAGGACATCACGCCGAACTCCCACACACTGGTTTTCGCCTGGGTGAAAGACGACGGTTCCACCGAACCGGTGATCATCAGCAAAAGCGTTCGGCGTTCAAAATAACACTTTTGTCACTTCGATACTGCTGCGAACAAATCCGAATGCATTAACGACTGGAATTGCTTGTCGTCGGCCTTGAAGTGCATCTGCAAGTTGGAACTGTCCGAGTTGACGGTCATATTGTCCAACGCGATTTTTTCCGCAGGCGTCGCATTCAGCTTTTTGTAGAGCACGCCGGCCTTTACCAGAGAGGAAAGCGTAGCTGCAGTCACGGAGTCTGACGTGATCACGTCGAGATCGAAATTCACGCCACTCTGAAAATTCATGGCGTAGCGCGAACCCACCACGCGTTTCTTGATGGTGTCAAAGTCCGCCAGTTTGCCGGCATCGCCCAACGCCGAGAGCAGCATGTTCTGCGTTCCCTGCTGGTCGAGCACACTCCACACCGTACCAGAATCAACCGAGCCAATCATGTCCGCAATCTGATTGTTGGAATCGAGCCCAGAGATGTAGCCGTCACGCGCGTCCAGCGCGCCGTGCAGAGCGGCAGCGTCGCCGAAGAGCAATGTATCCTCGTCCAGAAATGTCATCTGCATGCCGCCCGACATGGGATAAACGCTTGCCTCGTGATATTTCACCGGCTTGATTTTGTTGACCTGCATTTTCTTGAGCACAACCTTCATCGAGTATGAGCCCTGCGCCACGCCTACCACCTTCACGCCTTGTTTGCCGTTCCGGTAGGAAGCGAAGGTAAGCTGCTCGACGTCTTTGTCCGGATCGATGCCCACGCCCTTCAGCGCAACCTCAAATTCCTTAAGGCTCGGTGGCAGGACCTGATCCTTCAGGGCCATCGCGGTGTCTGAATTCTTTAGCGCGCGATAGTCCACAGAGATGATCTGCTGCACATCGGAAGGAATCACGGTACGCGCCGAGCTGCCCAGCGGGATGGCCCATGCCGCCGCGCTCAACAACACCAAAACACAAAGACTGCCTCTGACTGTTTTCATCATAGCCTCGGGAAATATGCGTAGTTAGATGCTGGCAGCATTCTTCCAGTCAACTGTTGTGAGGTAATTGTATGCCAACGCCAAGGCTACGGGAGTAGTAGCGGAAGTACTAGGACCAGTCTTCGTGGGCTCTTGATTGCTGTTCGAGCTCCGGTTCAATGGGATCGTCATTATGCGAAGATACCAAGCAAACGAGATTATAGCTTGATGGCCTCTGCCCTTTTCCGCGTTTCCGCCGCAAATGCCTCATCTTTCATGCGACTCCAGATTGATTTCGACATTCGCCAAAGCGCCTTCGACAGCAGCCCGGGCCAGCGCGACTGCAGTCGTGAGGTCGGATTTCATGTTGGGATTCGTAATCGGCTTGAGCTTCTCCGCGATGCTCGCCACTTCTCTTGCCCGCTCGGCCACGCCCAAAGGCACGCTGGTAGCCTGTTTTAGCGCCGCGTGAATGATGCCGTCTCCGTTGGCGGCATCTTTGGCTTGCTTGTAAGCCTTCATGACCGCGTTGTACGACTCCGCATCGGCGTCGATTGCCGCCTTCAAGTCTTCGCGGATTTGCGCAAGCCGGCCAATGGCCTCGCTTAGCTCACGCTCATGCTGGACATAGGCCTTCTTACCGCGCGACATCGAGGCCACCATTGTGGCTAGCCCTGCCGCCATGGCCCCGCTTGCCGCCGCGGCGCTGCCGCCCCCCGGAGTCGCCGTAGGCGCGGCCAGTTGCTCGACGAACGGCTCGACTCCGGCTCTTAAGCCGCCGACCGCCATCTTCCCACTCATCACGGCACTTAGTCGGTTTTCAAGAATTAAAGACGAGTCGAAATTCTCCACCTGCAGGAACCACTCCGCCGCCGCTTCCAGCGCCTTCTTCGGAATCAGTCCTACGATTTCGCTGCTCACGGGGAATACGCCGTAGCGAGCGGCCTCCCGCTTCACCAACTCGAAAACGCGATGAATAGGCGTCTGCTCAAAATCCGTCAGGTTCATGGAAACCTGAGCCAGTCCGCGGACCAGAAATCCGGCGCCCTTGACGAAGCGCATTCCGCCGGTCGAAAACCGCACGGCCTTGGCGACCTTTTTTGCGATGTCGACATCCGGCGTATTTAGGAACACGTTGTATGCGATCAGGAACTTTCGCGCGCCTACCACCGTAGCCCCAGCCGTCGGATGGACCCGCAGCTCGCCAAAGTCAGGCTTACGCGCCGGGTTGGTTGCGATTTCTGCTCGGATGCCCTCGAACTGGCCGCGACGAATATTCTCCAGATTCGTCCGCTCGGGCGAAGTCGCCGCCGCTTCATAAAGATAAACGGGGATCTGATAACGCTTCCATATTTGCTCGCCGACATTGCGAGCCATGGTCACACAATCCTCAATGGTCACGCCTTCAATGGGAATGAACGGAACCACATCGGCCGCCCCCATTCGGGGATGCGCACCCTGATGCTGATTGAGGTCAATCAATTCGGCAGCTTTGCCCACGCCGCGAATAGCCGCCTCTTGGATCGATTCCCTTTCGCCCACCAGCGTGATCACGCAGCGGTTATGGTCAGCGTCCATCTCGCGGTCGAGCAAGTACACGCCACCGATCTTCATGGCCTCGACAATGGCGTCTACTTTCGACTTATCGCGGCCTTCAGAGAAATTAGGGACGCACTCCACGAGCGTTGCCATAAGCGAGAAGGATATCGGGGGTGTTGTAAGCGCGCAACTTCGATCAAATCCCGGAATTGATTTTCCGGCAATTACCGTTGGACCTGGCTGGTTCCGGACCGGTGTACATCTACGTGGTGAACGGGAAAAAACCTGCCGATTCCCAACCGCACCTGCACCGTGTTGAGGCCAGGATTCGCCCTTACCAGGCCCGCGTTCGAGATGTGCAGGTAACGCACTTCTATGCTCCAGTTATACTTTTCCCCAAGAAAATGCGTCCCCAGGGCCGCACTCGGGGTGAAATTCACGGTGTTCGTTCCCGCCGGAACATCGTGATTGGTAAACAATGCCCCGCCACTGAGTTCGAAATAAGGAACAACGCTTCCGCGAGTAGCGAAGTCCCACTTCAGATTCAGCGGATTGAAGCCGACGCCGTAAGCGGTGTTAGCCCGTTGAAAAACCATAAAAACGGGCACTGCATCTACGGCGTACTCTAACCTTCCACTCAAGAAACCAGGACCATGCGGCCGGGTCAGAATCCAGCCATAGCGGAAGCCCAGGTTCCAGACCTCTGAGCTTGGTACACCGCCGGAAACTGAATGGCCTCCGCCGGTCCAAAGCTGAATCTCGTGCCCCCCGCCTTCCGGTCTGACTTGGGCCGCGGCTACTACAGAGCTAAGCAACAGAATTGAGCAAAGCAGTGTGTTCATGGTCCTGGCCCAAATAGTCGTTAAGACTGGTCACCATATAGCAAACGCTGAGACATGACAAATGCGGCTAACGTCGCGGATTTCTGACAAACCGCGTCTCTGAGATGAAATCAGATCATTAATTTACGACTGCGGAAGCCTGAGTGGACAGATCCTGCTACAGTCCCAACCCGCCATCGACGGCCAGGATCTGTCCGGTGATGAACTGTGGAGCGGTGGCAAAGAAAAATACGGCTTCAGCGATTTCCTCACCTTTCCCATTACGCCGCATTGGAGTCTGCTTGGCCATGCGCCTCATAAACGCAGCCGCCGACTTTTCCCCCAAATCGATCATCCCTGGCGCCACACAGTTGACGGCGATCTCGGGCGCCAAAGCCTTCGCCATCACCTTGGTCAACATGTGTACCGCTGCTTTGGAGGAACAGTAATGGGCGTGGCTGGCCCAGGGACGCAGTCCTCCCAGTGAACCCATGTTGATAATTTTTCCCTTCCGCTCGCGCAGCCATTTCAGAGCTGTTTGGGACACCAGAAATGGCCCACGAGTGTTTGAAGCAAAAATTGCGTCCCATTGCCGCAGAGTCAGCTTCTCAAATTCTGCCGTCTCGTAGTTGGCGGCGTTATTAACCAGAATGTCGATGCCGCCCAGTTCTTTCGCTGTTTCGTTGACTGCGGCTTTGACGCTCTTTGCGTCGGTCACATCGCAACGCAGCGCCACCGACCGTACTCCGAAGCTGCTGAGGTCGATAACAGTGTGCTGAGCTTCGCGACTGGAATTTCGAAAAGTAATCGCGACGTCCGCACCCGCTTCGGCCATCGCCAAGGCGATCGCCCGGCCCAACCGCCGCGCGCCCCCGGTGATCAGGACAGCCTTGCCCGACAACCTACGACTGCTTCGGTTCATGCAGGGATTGTAATCGACTCGCGCCTGCGCGGCCTCTAACCGCTAAATCTCGCCGGTCTTTGCCCAACTTGCTAAACCTGCTAAACTCCGCCCATGGTGGAGCCCCGCCAAGTGGTCGTTTATTCGCGCAAAGGCTGTCATTTGTGCGAAATCATCAAGGAGACGCTCAGCAAGTTACAGCGTCGAGGCGGCTTCATTTGGCGCGAGGTGGACGTTGACGGCGACGACGAGTTGCGTCATCGCTTCACTGACGAAGTTCCCGTGGTCTTCATCGACGGCCACAAAGCCTTCAAGTACCGCATGGATGAGCAGGAATTCCTGCGCAAGCTCGTCAGCTAGAATTTTCCCAGGCGTGACGGCGCCAAATTGCCCCGGTTCCGCTACAATCGGCAGCTGCATGCATAGAACGCGCCTCCACGCGGATCCGCATGGGCGTTTTGTCCACGATGTCATTCTCGATTCGTGCCGTCGCTTTGCCCATCACAAGCAACCGCGCGAGATTCGCTTCGTGGATGCCGTCCCAAGGACATCATCTGGCAAGATTCTGCGCCGCGAATTGAAAATCATGGTGCTCTAGGAAGTCAGGAGAAGGATTCGAACGCACCAGTTCACCGCGTCCCTCGTGCTAACTGATACTGTCCGATTGTCGCGCCAGCAATCGAAACGCTGACGATGCTAGGTCTGTCGTTATCGTTGTCTGAAGAACTTTCCTACGGTCAATCTCCTAGGGGCAACAATGTATAGCGATTTTCCGCAAGCAGTGTCGATTCTTCCTCCAATACAAAGAACGATCGGGCATCATGTTCCTCGCAAGCCTTTCAGGCCTAGTGAGATGGGTGATTTTCCAAGGTCTATGGCATAGGGCTTGCACCTACCAGGCCTCAGGAGGCTACAGCACCTATGAAACATAGACGCTTGTATTTCAAGTACTCGCTGCCACTATTGGCTCTGGTAGTTGTGTTCTGGCTCGGTGCTTCGGCAAACGCCCAGAATATGCCGCCCCAGAATCCACAGGCCATGCCGCCTCAGTCTCAGGACAATACTCAGGCAATGCCGCGGGACAATGACACCAGGCGTTGGGAGCTGGCCAGTTTCGATCAATTCATGGATCGTCATCCCGAGGTCGCCGAACAAGTTCACCGGGATCCTTCGCTGGTGAACAACGAAGAGTTCGTCGAAAAGCATCCCGCGCTGCAGGAGTATTTGCAGCAGCATCCTGAAGTTCGGGAAGAGATCAGGGAAAACCCGAACGCCTTCATGCGGCAAGAACAGCGCTTTGATCGGCGCGAGGACGATCGTGACCGCGATCGCGACCGCGACACCACCCGCCGGCAGCTCGCCAGCTTCGACCAATTCATGGACAGCCATCAGGAAATCGCCGAGCAGGTGCGCAAGAACCCTTCGTTCGTGGATGATCGAGAATTCGTGAAGAATCATCCCTGCGTTGGCAAAAGTATTTGGAGCAGCACCCTGGAGTCCGGGAGGAGATCCGGGAAAACCCCAATGCCTTCATGCGGCAAGAACAGCGCTTTGACCGGCGCGAGGACGATCGCGACCGCGACACCACTCGCCGGCAGCTCGCCAGTTTCGATCAATTCATGGACAGCCATCGTGAAATCGCTGAGCAGGTGCGCAAGAACCCATCGTTGGTGGATGATAGAGAATTCGTGAAGAGTCATCCTGCGCTGCAAGAGTATTTGGAGCAGCATCCTGAAGTTCGGGAGGAAATCAGGGAAAACCCGAACGCCTTCATGCGGCAAGAACAGCGCTTTGACCAGCACGAGGATCGCCTTGACCGGCGCGGGGGCCTCGATCACGATACCACCGTCGCGGAACTGACGAAATTTGGTGATTTCCTTGGTGACCACTCCAAGATTGACCAGCAACTTTCCAAAGATCCGTCGTTGGTCAACAACAAGGAGTACATGGAAAACCATCCGGAGCTTCAACAGTACCTGCAAGCCCATCCTGGTGTGCAGGAGGAGTTGAAGGAAAATCCGCAGGCTTTCATGCAGTCGGTGCAGCAGTTAAAAAATAGCAGCCCGACCCGTAAGAGCTCGAATCTCGATCCGAAGTCAAAGCAGAAGCAGTAGTTCGCGCTAACCGCCGGTCCGGATTGAAGACCATGCCATCGGTCTTCAATCCGCGGCTGGCTCTTCTCTCAAGGATACAGTCGGCGTTCGATTCCGCGCCCGTCTTGTCCACGCGAGAACTTACGGTGGAGGTCTTCAAAGCGGAGGCGTGATGAAAATCAAGACTTCATTAGTCTCACGTTGCAGCGCTCGTCCTGGTTGTGGCAATTCCTTCGGGAGCAGGCGACAAGCACAAGAAAAAGCAGTCCGACCGAGCAATGATTGAGAGAATGGAAGCTGTGCCTTGTGGCGCCAGGGAAAGAGGAGTCACCGGCCTAGGCAGTATCTGGGCATCGGTAGGCGTTCAGCATGTGAACTCAGATGAGAAGCTATGCCCTCAGTATCTGATTCGCACGGACGAGATGGAGTACCACATTCGCCCCAAGGATGGAAAGCATCCGGTGATTTTACCAGTCGGCCAGGAAGCGATATTTAAGATCAAGAAGGACACTCTTCAGTCTCAAAGTGCCCGAAGGAGACCGAAAAACGCGAGACTACCAGGTGGTTTCCATGAAACCCGTTGGAACCAGAAGCCGATCGGGTCGCGGAAAAGGACTGGCGATCACTCTCCGCACTGAACACCGAGTGCGAATGTGAAACCATGAGGGTTCCCACTCTCGCGCGTTCCTTGCGCAGGGGTGGGACTCCGTCACTCCCCGGTCAAGAACTTGTATTGCGCCGCCGCTAACGGCACCACGCTCAACCGTCCCTGCCGCACCAAAGGAGAATCCGCGAAGAGCTTGTTAGCTTTGACTTCCGCCAGCGTGATCGGCTTGGCCAGCTCTTTCCCAACTTTGATCTTCACCTGGGGATTTTTTGGATCAGACGCCTCGACGGAAACCACGGATGCGGTTCCCACCGCGCTCTTGTCATCGCCAGTGTGGTAAATCACCAGCTGATCGCCGGCTTTCATCGCGCGCAGGTGTTTCAGCGCAACTGGGTTCGATACGCCGTCCCAGGTTGTGGTTTTGTCGCGCTGCAGGTCAGCAAAGGAGTACACAGAAGGTTCGGTCTTGAGCAGGTAGTTCATAGAAAATCCGAATTCTACAATCGGACGATCCGCCAATCGGTCTCACTTGGGATCCGGCGGTTGTTTCTTCTCGTCCTTCTTGTCTTTATCCTTATCGTTCGAATGATCTTCGTACACGGAATACTGTCCCGACGGCCGCTTCATTTTGATGGTGATTTCCATGGCCGGCTGCTCGATGTCATAGTCATCGCCGAAAGTCTGGAATCCGTCCGCGAGCACTTGGACCCGCAGCGGACCATAAGGAACTCCCTCGAAACTTGCCTTGCCATCTGCATCGGTTTTGAGCTCGAAACCCCCACGTCCTTGTTTCCCATTTTTCTTCACCGGATGCATCACCACGCTGGCGTTGCGCACCGGCTTGCCACTGTAGTCGCGGATAACCAGGAAGCTTAGCTTTGCCGTGTCCTCCTGCGCTCGAACGCCTTGGACAAAGGCCACGCCAAACATGAATTGTTATCATCGACCGCCAACCGAAGGCCCTGAGGTTTTCATGGATGCTTCCAGCAATTCCGTAAGCTATTTAATCTAAGGCTCTTAAGCTGATCCCTGCACATCAACCTTGACAACCAACCACCCCATTCTCTACACTTAGCACTCGCAAGCAAAGAGTGCTAACAAGTCTAGGCAGAGATAACTATTCTGCAATTTAACCCAAAATTCAACCGATAGCGAACGAAAGGAGTCTGCACGTATGGCAAAGTTTACCCCACTGCACGATCGTCTCCTGGTGCGCCGGGTCGAAGAAGCTGAAACCACCCGCGGCGGCATCATCATTCCCGACACTGCCAAAGAAAAGACACAGGAAGGCGAAGTCATCTCCGTCGGCCGGGGCAAGAGCAACGATGAGGGCAAGGTATTCCCCCTGGCAGTAAAAGAGGGCGACCGCGTCCTGTTCGGCAAGTACGCCGGCACCGAAATCAAGATTGATAACGAAGACTTCGTGATCATGCGCGAAGAAGAAGTCCTCGGCATCTTGAGCGGCGCTGCCAAGAAAGAAACGGCGGGCGCACGCAGATAGGGATGCTCGTCTCGCGCGTTATTGCAATCGCGTTCCGCGATTGCGCGCGGTGACTCGCTCAGATCCTTCACTCGCGCAAAAGCGGCGCTCGTTCAGGATGACAAGTAAAACTTAGGTCCTTCGGCCGCAAGAAGCCGCGGCCTCAGGATGACAACAAATTCTAAATTTTTAGGAGAAGAAAAATTATGGCAAAGCAAATCGTACACGGAGAAGAGTCACGTCAAGCGATTCTCCGCGGCGTAAACATTCTGGCTGACGCCGTGAAAGTCACTCTCGGTCCCAAGGGCCGGAACGTCGTCATCGAAAAGAAATTCGGTTCGCCGACCATTACCAAGGACGGCGTCACCGTAGCCAAGGAAATTGAACTGAAAGACTCGCTCGAGAACATGGGCGCGCAGATGGTGCGTGAAGTTGCCAGCAAGACTTCCGATGTCGCTGGCGACGGCACCACTACTGCCACGGTTCTGGCTCAGAGCATCTACCGCGAAGGCGTGAAGACGGTCGCGGCTGGCGCCAACCCGATGGCCATGAAGCGCGGCATCGAGAAAGCGATCGCCGTGGTTGCTGGCGACATCGACAAGAAAACCGGAGAGCGCGGCAAGGGCGAACTGGATAAGTTCTCCAAGCCCGTCACCGGCGACATGATCGCGCAAGTCGGCACCATCTCGGCCAACAACGACGAGACCATCGGCAAGATCATCGCCGAGGCCATGAAGAAAGTCGGCAAGGATGGCGTCATCACCGTGGAAGAGTCCAAGACCCTCGAGACGCAACTCGAAGTGGTTGAGGGCATGCAGTTCGACCGCGGTTATCTCTCTCCTTACTTCGTTACCGATCCCGAGCGCATGGAAGCCATTCAGGAGAACGCGTACATCCTGATCCACGAAAAGAAAATCAGCTCGATGAAGGACCTGCTCCCGCTGCTGGAGCAGATCGCCAAGAGCGGCAAGCCGCTGCTCATCATCGCTGAGGACGTCGAAGGCGAGGCTCTGGCCACGCTGGTCGTCAACAAACTGCGGGGCACGTTGCAAGTCGCGGCCGTCAAGGCTCCCGGCTTCGGCGATCGCCGCAAAGCCATGCTGCAGGACATTGCCACTCTCACCGGCGGCAAGGCCATCACCGAAGACCTCGGCATCAAGCTGGAGAACGTGCAGGTCAGCGACCTCGGCCAAGCCAAGAAGATCACCATCGACAAGGACAACACCACGGTGGTCGAAGGCAAGGGCAAGCACAGCGACATCGAAGGCCGCGTGAAAGAAATTCGCGGCCAGATCGACAAGACCACCAGCGACTACGACCGCGAGAAGCTGCAAGAGCGGTTGGCCAAGCTGGTTGGTGGCGTGGCTGTGATCAAAGTTGGCGCTGCGACCGAGACCGAAATGAAAGAGAAGAAAGCTCGTGTCGAAGACGCCATGCACGCTACCCGCGCGGCCGTGGAAGAAGGCATTGTCCCCGGCGGCGGCGTGGCTTTAGCTCGCTGCGTAGCTGCTCTCGACAAATTGAAGCTCGAGGGTGATGAGCAGATCGGCGTCAACATCGTGAAGCGGGCCCTCCAGGAACCGTTGCGTCAGATCGCCGAGAATTCCGGCGAAGAAGGCGCGATCGTTCTGGGCAAGGTCAACGACTCGAAGGATAACAACTACGGGTACAACGCTCTGACCGGCGAGTACGAAGATCTGGTCAAGGCGGGCGTGCTCGATCCGACGAAAGTGGTGCGCACTGCACTGCAGAACGCCGGCTCGATCGCGTCGTTGATGCTGACCACCGAAGCCCTGGTCGCGGACATCCCAGAAGAGAAGAAGGGTGCTCCGATGGGCGGCGGCGGACACGGCGGCGGCATGGGAGACATGTACTAAGAAGGTGTCAGGTATCAGCTGTCAGGTGTAGTGAACAACGAAGCCCCGCCGAAAGGCGGGGCTTTTTTGTTTGCGTATTGCTAGTCCCCAGAAAAGAACAGCCCCGGTAGTCAGCCGGGGCTTGGCGATGCCAATAGGTACGCTGTCTATCAAACTCAAGCCAACTATAGCAGATGATAGAACTAGGCTTATAGGGGTGGGACAACCAAAGTCAAAGTCCCCACCCTAACGTCGAAAAGCGCGACGTTAGGATGGGGCACCCGGCAGGATCCAGTTTCACAATGACGCTCTGATCCACTTCCTCCGTGAATGGCGTGATGGCAGGGGGAATCGCGATAACCGTACCGTAGTGCGTCGTCTCGCCGACGCAATACGGGGCATCTCTCTCGACGACGTCCACCATTTGGTAGGGCCCCTGATCCGGAGATCGAGGCTCAACGCTGGTCCATATTTTGATTCGCGTAGCTTTTGCCCGTTACAAGTTCGTGAAGTGAATATTCAAACCTGAGGGTGGGTGGTCCAGGTCAGTGTAGCTCATTCTAACTCTGGAGGGTGCCCTCGTCGCTTCGCGACGGGGCTTCGCTCAGGGCAGGCTATGCGGGGCGGGATCAAAGCTCGGACTTTTTGCGGCACCCTTCGACTTCGCTCAGGGCAAGCTTAACAACTGAAGGTCGTGCCTTCCCAAATCGTAACCTTCCAAAGACGTGTCCTTCGGTGGGACGCACGAGCGAGGACGCTCGCGCCTACATCGCTGCCGAATGGGGCTCGGCGGGACAGCCGGGGGCGGCTGTCCCCACGTGAGCGGTGGTCGTTACGAGTTCGCGGGCGTCCGCGCCACACAATCGCTATTTGGGTTGGTATTTGAAATCTTCTGGATCTTCGGTTTCGAGGTTTGAGGGCTTACCGTCGAGGATCCACCACCAGTTGTAGTCTCTTTTTTCTGTGTGGTTCGCGCGGAAGCGGTAGGCAGCCGCGGCGTATTGGGCGAGGATTACGACCACGTCGCTGTTAGTGGGGAGGGCGTCGACGTCGAAGAGGTCGAAATCTGGGAAAGGGCGATCGTTGCCGAGGAGCTTGTTCAATCTGTCCAAAGCACCGTTAATGAACTTCAGCTTGAATTTATTTAGAGGGTCGTTGGGTTTTTTCTTGGAGAGTTCGGAGATTTCCGCCAGGAAGGAGTGAAGCTGCTGTTCAAGTTTCTCAAATTCCTGAACGTCTTCTTTTTTGTCCATGCGCTTCCCTTCCTGCAACAGCTTTGTAACAGAAAGTTTAGAACAGCTTGTCCGGCTGAGGAAAACTGCAGATCCCTCGACTGCGCCATCGGATTCGCAAGGCGAATCCAATGGCTCCCCCTTCGGCTACGCTCAGGGCTCGGCCTTCGGCCTCGGCTAATTCGGGATGACAATTGGGGAGTCTGGCGGACGCACGAGCGGGACGCTCGCGCCTACATCGCTGCCGAGCTTCGCTCGGCTGGACAGCCGAGGGCGGCTGTCCCCACGTGGCCAGTGGCGACGATCGACACCAGGCGCGGGCGGCTGTCCCCACACAGTCTTAGCTGGGGCAAGCCCTAATGAACTCTACATATTTTTTCTTGAGTACGTCCAGAGGGTCGCGCTGCTTGGATTCATAGAGGGTGACGATCTGTTCGAGGTCGTAGTCGTCGAGGATGAGGATGCAGCGGCGCTGGCCGGCCCAGAGGTCGATGGTGTTGCGATAGACCTTGGGGAACGGCATTCTTCGAGTAAGGACTACCCCAAACTTCCCGAACTGCTCGCTCATGTAGCGGTTGAGCTGGTTGATGTGCTCGCGGACAAGTTCGTTGACGTTTTTCATCTCCATAACGATCTGACGGCAGTCGTACTTATCGAATAGCTCGGCAAGGAATTCATGGGAGCGGTTGTTGTAAAAGATCAGATCGCGGATGAGAGCGCCGGATTCGGTTCGGGACTGCGACTTGGCGAAGTCGAGCTGGGGATAGAAGGCGAGGCGAGCAGGCGGGAGAGTTCGCGCTCGTATTTGAGGTCGTTATTTTCTTCGGCGCCTCGGGGCAGGGCCTTGATGATCTCCAAGCTTTTCTTGGCTGAGGCAATGGGAATCTGGCTGAAGAGTGGATCGTTCTTGCAATCGTCGGCGGTGCGTTCTTTGGCGGCGACGTAGTCGCGGACGGCTCCGTAGTTTTGCCGGTTAAAGGTGAGAACAGCGATTCGAGATTGGTCGGGAACTGAGGTCTTCTCTCTCGGGAAATATTCGGCGACGTATTCGTTGAAGTCGAGCCAGGGCCGAAAGCGGAGCCAACGCTTGGGGACCAGGATGATGGGCTTTTTGGTCTCGGGATTGACGGGGAGCGCGAGATCGCGCTCGAGGAATGGCTTGTTTTCCCTATAGCTATAGACGCTTGCCGATCCTTTGCTGGTAGGAATATGGTGGTGTGCGCATTGCTGGATGGTGTAGTCGATGAGAAATGACTTCAGGAGATTGCAGGCAATGTCACTGATGCGGTCCCTGGAGATGTGATCGACGAAAAACTGAATTTCCTCGAAGTGGACGAAGCCCCGTTTTTCATATTCGGGGATGGCGCGAAAAAGCTCCAGGATTTCGGCTGCGGTGGCGCTGCCGATACGGCGGCCTTCGCGGGTGTGGGAATGACCGAATCCGACTTCGTCGCACTCGCTGAGAGCGGTAAGGGTGTCAACGGCCTCGGAGTGCTTGCCCTGTTTTTCCAGATATCCGAGATGGTTGAAGGAGTTGATAAGAGCGGTGTGGAGGGCATTGTCCTGCTGGGAAGGTGAACGCCAGAGTAGAAAGGGATCGAGGTAGAGCGGGATGTCTTCGTCGAGAAATGGAATCGCAAAGTCGGCTTGTGCTTGGGAGATGAGGACGCCATAGTAGTCAGTAAGGCGCGGCCGAACTATGGGCATGGTTCATTGTAGGACCTTCCCGAGTCACGTCGTGACACCAACCGAAAGACCCACCCTAACGTCGAAAAACGCGACGTTAGGATGGGGCACCCGGCAGGCTTGCTATTTAGCCGGGATTTGCACAGGGCAAGTGGCCTGCGACTGTATCCCTCCGAGGAAGTCTGGTAGCCTGTACGGGTTGTTTTCATCCCTGTCACTTCCCAGGAGGAATCGAATGGCTGAGTTGAAATCCATTGCAGACGAAAAGGAAGTTACCCGCGAGCGGCTGGCGGAACTTTTGAACGACGACCTTTCCCGCGAATACCAAGCCATCATCGCCTACGTGGTTTATTCCCAGGTGCTCAAAGGCGCGGAGTTCATGAACATTGCGGACCAACTTGCGATCCACGCCAAGCAGGAACTGGATCACGCTTTGATCATTTCGCGGCAGATCGACTATCTGGGAGCGATGCCAAGCGTGACTCCGCTGGCGGTCAAGACATCGGAAGATGCGAAGGAGATGCTGCGTTTTGATCTGGCCCAGGAAAATGCAACCATCGCCAGCTACCGGGACAGGGTCCGACAATGTGAAGCGCTCGGGGAATTTGCCATGGCGGAGCAGATCCGTCAGATCCTGGTGGACGAGCAAGACCACCAAATTGATTTAGCCACCGCTCTGGGTGAGGACGTCCCGGATGTCGGAAGAGGACCTATGCGCAAGCGGGGATAGGGCGCGGATCACGTTTCGAACTGGATTCTGTCGGCTATTTGGTTATTCGGAGTCGGGAAGCGGGCAAGCGGGGTGGCCGCATTCGCATGCGATTTCCACGTCTTCGGATCCCGCGTCCTTGCAAACTTGACCGCATATTTCTGGCCTGCAGGAACCGTGCAACGACTGGGTATATGCGCGCATGTATTCTGTTTGTCGGGCATCTTGATTTCCCATCCCTTCGATTGAATCGTGGAAGGCTACTACGAGTCGTGATGGAGTGCAAACCCGGTGTGGGGCGGGTTTTCTGCTAATTCTGAGGGGAGTTTGCGGGGGTCGCGGAGGTGCCTGTTTCTTCCTGCGGATTGTAGATGGAACCATCGTAACCGGCGGCACGCACGGCTTCTTGCAGGTTTTGCAGGGTTGAGTTTTCTTCTTCCAATTGCTTCTCCAGCCGCTTTGCCTCGTCCACTTTTTGCAGCTCATGGCGGTTGATCACGGTTGCGTCGTAATCAGGGTTTTTTGCGGCAAAGTGCACCGAAGACCTGAGTGTGTCGATGTAGCTCCGCATGGATTGAATCTTTGTCTTCTGCTCTAGGATGCGAGCCTTCCATTCCTTCCCGGCTTTGGCCCATTCGTCGTAGCCTTCCGGATCGTCTGAGGTCGGGTTTCTTGGGGATGTCGGGGGCTGCGGAAGAGATTTTAGGTCCAGACGGAGAGGAAGCAGATGGAGCAGAAGCAACCGGCGCCGAGGTGTGAGCGACGGTGCTGTCCGGGGAAGCAATATCGTCGTTTGAAATTACTTTAGATGGCGTGGTTGTGGTCTTTGATGGTTTCTTCTGGCGCTGCTCACGGGCGGCGTCACCCAAGGATTGGGCTTGGCTGGCCGAAATGAGCAGTCCAGTCAAGACTGAAATTAGCACAACAATTTTGAACTTCCGCATGGTGCTTCCCCTCGACGATATCCAGAGCAGTAGCAATCCATGGTATGCGGGAAATGGGGAAGACCAAGGTTACATTAGTGTATGGCTATGAGGCGGGCTCTGGCTGCGGCAGGCCCCGGTTATCACAAGATCCAGCTCACGACGAAAGAGAAGGGACTGACGGTGCAGACAAGGGAGGGCTATTACGCTGACCGGTAAGAGCTCTGGCCGTCCCCCGTCAGGCCCATCAGAGGCACTGAAGTTGCGTACAAATGGCGCTTTCCGGTTCTGCTGAAATCTCACCAAATGTGCAGTCCCCGCTATGCAAAACGAGGTCCTAGCCTTTCGTAAGGCAGACAACTTGCTGGCACTGGTAGAATCTAAGTGTCCCGGTGAGGCGCAGTGCCGTTTGGGCGAATATGCTGCTCTACGAAGTGCGGGTATTTCAGTCTATCCGTTTAACGAAGGCACAGTTGGCGGCTCATCAAACCATGTTCGCGCCCCACCCTAACCTCAGCGATGAGGTGAATCACAACATTGTGCAATCGGAAATCGAAGGTGGGGTGTTCCTGGAAAATCTGCCGCCAGCGACGGTGCTTTTAATCCGGACGCAGCACCACTGTTATACGGCCGTACTCCTAGGAGGCAGTCAGGCGCTGATCTCGGGTCACCCGGATTACTGCCCGCAACCGGTGCTGGTCTCGATCGCGGGATGCACCTGGGGCGGCTCCATGCTAAAGCTCCGATTTCTGGGACGAGGTATGCATCTCGAGTTTCATCATCCGGAGTATAGGACTCCGATTGTGACCTCCGCCATTCAAGAGATCAATGAGTCTCCCGATGCGCCAGCATCGTGGGGTTGCGATTCTGTTAGACGTTCTTCGGTCACACATCCACAGGTAAATTAGATCGATTTGGAAGTTCGCGTCGCGCTTTATTGTCCGGTTCGCCTGGCTCACCGGACGTGCGGTCGCTTACCCAGATCCTTCTCTCGGCAAAGTGCGCCTCGCTCAGGATGACAATCACTGAGTTTATTTGGACGGCAGATCATTTTGCCTTTGAGAAATCTTCCACTACAAATAATTGGCCGTTACGTATGGCGATGCCGATGCCGACCGAATCCATGTCGCGATCCAGAATATTGGCCCGATGTAGTGGAGACTTCATGAAGCTTTCATGAACGGTCGTGGCGGTTGGACCCTGGTCCACATTCTCGGCGAGCGATAAGAAATGGGCTCCAGCCTTAGTTGCGCGTCCGGGGAGGCTGGGTTCCCCGGGAAACTGATGCCCGGCAGATCCACGACTGGCCATCTGCTCAGCGTGTTTGCGTGCTGCGGTGGCCAGGGCGTCGTCCCACTTCAGCGACGGTAATCCTTGCGCTTTGCGCTCCCGATTGGCTGCGTCGAAGAGTTCGCGCTCTCGGCTCGACGGGCTCTGGGCCCAAGCGGCGGAGAGAAGCAGAACAGCTATTAGCGGGTGTGCGAGCCGAGGTGAGATGCGCATAATCGTTCCTCTCAAGGCTGGGACCTCAGGCGCTAAAGCGCGGATACGTTTCAACCGTTTGGTGGCACCCTTCGACTTCCCCCTCGGCTCCGCTCGGGGCTTCGGCAAAACGGGCAAGCTAACAACTGAAAGCCGTGCCCTTCCCCAGAACCGCGAGTGCTGACGTTTTCGGCAGCCTTTCAAGATACAAACAGCCGTCACCGAACTTCCCCTCAGCCGCTCAAAGGCCGAAAAGGTTGGGCTGAAGCTTGGAGTAGCCTTGTTGCTGCGCCCATATATCAAGCGACAATGCGGCAACCTCGTCTATCACGGGAACGGCGAGCCCATTCTTCGTCAAATCGATAGCTTTGATGTAGGTATGGCAGGACTCGCATGCTTCCACTCGCACGTAGTCAAAATCGGAAGCCGTGAACACAGGTAGCTTGTCGCGGTCTTCTTCACCGCACTTTGCGCAGAGTAGTCGGCGGAATGCCCACTCCGTTCCGCACAAAAAACACAGAAGATTCCGCTTGGCTCCATCTCCTTCACCACGGAGCACGCTCACCACCGGTCTTCTCTGGCAAAATGGGCAAGTGGACTGAGTCGTCTTAGACTCCGCCGGATTTCGCTCGGCGAGAATCTCAGCATAACGGCTGGAGCAGCGTGTAGGCCACGAAAGCGTCCTTTGGATCGGACATGCCATTGTTGCTCGGTGATTCCCAATGACCGGTCAGAAGATCGTCCCAGCGAGAGGGAGCTTCCGCGAGGGAGTGTGCAGCGCTGCTTAGCTCGGCAGTTCCAATTCGCGGCAAAAGCCCCAGCAGTTCCCGCAGGTGCGGAATTAAGGAAGACAGGCTGGACTTCCGGGAACGGCTCAGTTCCTGGTACACACGCTTTTGAAAAGTAACAATGTTGGCGCAGAAGGTGAGAATTTGACTTGCGGCCGGAGTCTTCTGTGCCAGTTCACGGGCCCGCTGAGCACGCTTGTCCCAAGCGGGATTACTCATGGCACCGGTCTTCGCTGACCCTGTATCTTCTCGTACCACAGGCGATGATAATTGCGCGCCCAGGCACGAGAGACCTTTCCATGGACCATGGCTCGGAGCGATTCCGGCTCGGCAAATACACTCATATAAATATGAATGATGATTGCGCCAATGGAGATGAGGGCTGCAGCTTCGTGCAATATGACGACCACGGGAAGAATCACGATAAGATTTCGCGGAACCCGCTCGGGAAACCACATCACGATTCCTGACAGCAGCAGCACCAGGATTGCGTAGAACATCGCCCAATAGAAGAGTTTCTGTCCAGCATTGAAGCGTGCCTGCGGAGGAAGCTCCTGGTCGCGATTTTCCACATAGGAGCCGATCTTCGCTCTCCACTCGCGGTCCGCCTCGGTAAGCCTAAGATCGTCGCGCCAATTGCCGTGCATCCACACCACTGACGCGAGAAACACCAGACCGAGCCAGGGATGCCAGAAGCGAATCGTGGGTCCGCCGCCGAAGACTGCCGCGAGCCAGTAGAGATAAGGCGAGAACAAAGCCAGACCGGTCAATGTGCAGTAGGTGTAGGAAAGCGAGGCGAGCCAATGCCAAATCCGCTCGGTCAGGCTGTAGCGTTCGACTTCACCGTCCGGTGATTCCTTGAGAGGCAGCGCTCGAGTTGTCATGGCTTCGTCCTCTCGTTCTTATCTTCGGGGCCGGTTGTATGTCCGGCATCTTTTGGGCCAAAACGGAGGTAGTGGATTGCTACTCCTACTACGCCCAGAAACATCGCCCATCCGCCTAGTAGCTTGACCGGGCCCTTCCAGAGCTTCACCAGGAACGGAACACGTGGGTTCGCCGGAAGGCCGCCGTACATTTCCGGATTCTTGATATCGTGCAGGACATAAATAACGTGCGTGCCGCCAACCCCGGCCGGATCGTAGACTCCCGCGTCCTTGTGCGATGTTTGCTCCCGCAACTGTGCGGCACGCTGCTCGGCGAGTTCCTTCATGTCGTCCTTGCTGCCGAAATGCAGACAACCCGTGGGGCAAGCCTTGATGCAGGCCGGCTCCAGACCGTTCGAGACCCGGTCCGAGCAGAGAGTGCATTTGAAAACTTTTTTGGTCGAAGGATTGAATTTTGGAATATCGAATGGGCATCCGGTGACACAGTACTGACAGCCGATGCAGTTCTCCTGGTGGAAGTCGACGATACCATTCGCATACTGCACGATGGCGCCGTCGGCCGGACAGGCACGGAGGCAGCCGGGGTCGGCACAGTGCATGCACTGGTCTTTGCGCATGAGCAGGCTGATGCTGCCGTCGGAGTTCTCGTGCTCGTTGAACCTGATCAGGTTCCAATAATTCCAAGCCGTCTCCGGCATCGTCTGGTAGCTGTTGTCGAAAACGGTTTCGGTGAAGGAATAACCATTCCACTCGAGACAGGCAACTTCACAGGCCTTGCAGCCAATGCAGGTAGTTACATCGATCAGCTTGCAAACGTCGTAGTCGCGCGAGGCGCCATGGCCGGGCACGGTTCCGGCGTGTCCCGAGATCGCCTTGATTTCCAGCGTTTGTGGCACGCTGCCTCCTCAAGCTTTTTCGAGCTTGACCAGAAAGCCCTTAAATTCAGGCGTGAACGCGTTGGGATCAACTACCGTCGGCGTGAGCCGGTTTAAGATGGTCCTCGCATCCCTGCCGGCGTCTTCCTGAATGCCGCGATAGCCTTGGTGGATCGGAATCCCGATCTGGTAGATCTTTCTTGCCGTCAATCGTCATGGGCTTGATTCGTTTTGTGACGAAGGCCTTCGCTATGTAATAGCTGCGCGCGCTCGTGACCTTGACTTTATCGTTTCCCTGGATACCCAGCTCCTGCGCCAATTCCACTGGAATCTCGACGAACGGTTCGGGAATGAGCTGCACGTTCATCGGGTTATTCTTGGTCCAGTAGTGATAGTGCTCGGTGAGCCTGTAGGTGGTGCAGATAATGTTGAAGCCCTCCGCCGTCGTGCCGTACTTATCGGCCGGCGTCTTGAACTTTTTGACTACGGGACTATTGGACTGGTTCGGGTGCAGCAGGTTTTGTACTGGACTCTCGATGGGCTCATAGTGCTCGGGGAAGGGCCCATCGTTGAGCCACACGAACAGACGGCCCAAGCCCTCCTGATTCATGATGAACGGGCCCATGTGGTCCTTGGGCGGCGAGTCGGCCTTGAAATCGGGCACATCATTGCCGACCCAAAGCTGCTTAGCTTCGTCCCACCATATCTGCCGCCGCGACGGATCCCAGGGCTTGCCTTGCAAATCGCAAGAGGCTCGGTTGTACATCCCACGGCGGTTGGCGGGCCATGACCACGCCCAATTAAGATAAAAGCCAAGACCGGACGGATCGTCGGTCCCGCGCCGCTGGGTCATTGCACCGGCTTCTGTCCAGGAGCCGCAATACAGCCAATTTCCACAGAGGGTGGTGCCATCATCCTTGAGCCAGGCAAAACCCGGCAGTTGCTGACCGGCCTTGATGACTTGCGCAGTCTTCGGGTCAGTCAGATCGGCTAGAGCTTTTCCGTTAATCTCCTTTGCGAGGTCTGACAGCGAGGGATTGTATGGAGTGGTGTAAGGCCACCAGCAATTCAGAATTGGATCGGGGAACTTGCCGCCTTCCTTTTTGTACAGTTCGCGCACTTTGAGGAAGATTTGAGCCACTATGTCCTGATCCAGGCGAGCCTCGCCCGGAGTAGGAACTGCGACGTTCTTCCACTGCAGCCAGCGTGCCGAGTTCGTCATCGACCCGTCTTTTTCGGCGAAGCCGGCGCAGGGCAGACGATAGACCGTGGTGTTGATGGTCTTCATCTCCTCGGGCTTGATTCCGGGGGACTTCCAGAACTCGCTGGTCTCGTCGGGGTAAATCTCACCAACCACTAGCCAGTCAGCTTTCTTGAGCGCTTCTATGTTTTTCTGCGAGTCCGGTCCGATGGCGACGCCGTTCATGCCGAAGGCGAACATCCCCTTCACCGAGCCGCGGTACATGTTGTCCCAGATCTGTGCCCAGGAATAATTCCGGTCAACTTTTGGCAGATAATGGAAGGCCCAGTCGTTCTCCTTCGTAGCCGCCGGTCCGTACATCGCCTTGAGGAATGACACCGCAAACTTCGGAGTATTGGAGTAGTAGTTGAACGAATCCCATCCTGCCGGTTTAACCGTCTTGGGTGTAATGCGCTCAATGTAGGCCTTGAAATCCTTGTCGGTGGGGTCGGGCACCTTCAGGTATCCGGGCAGGCTGTCGAAGACTCCCGCCATGTCCGTTGCGCCCTGGATATTGGAGTGGCCGCGCAGCGCATTCACGCCGCCTCCAGCGCGACCTACATTGCCCAGCAGCAACTGCAGCATGGCCGCGGTGCGAATGATCTGAGTGCCGAAACTGTGCTGCGTCCATCCCACGGCGTAAATAACCGTGGCCGACCTTTTTCATGTCGCCATCTTTGCGGACCGAGGTGAACAGATCGGCGGCTTTCAGGAACTGGTCTTTCGGGAATACCCGTAATGCGCTCGACCATCTCCGGCGTGTAGCGAGAGTATTGCTGCTTGAGTAGCTGGAAGACGCAGCGCGGGTGCTGGAGCGTGAGGTCGTAAGCGACCTTCTCCGGCATAAGCGGTGGCGGAAAAGGAGCCTTGGGAGCGGCGGATGGGGACTTCTGTTGCGGGTTCCCGGCTTGAGCAGTTGCCGCAGCGGCCTTGCCGCTCACATCTCCGCCCTCGGCGTAATTCCACGTATTCCTGTCGTAGGTCTGAGTGGTGGGATCAAATCCCGAGTAAAAACCGTCCTCGGGGAGTTTGAATCCTTCCTTCACCACGATTGGAGCACTGGTGTAGTTGAGCAGGTAATCTTTGGCGAGCCGGTTGTTCTGGATGGCGTAGTTGATCAGCCCACCGAGAAAAGCAATATCGCTGCCGGCACGAATCTGCAGAAACAGATCCGAAGTGGCGGCGGTCCGCGTCAACCGAGGATCGACCACTATCAGTTTGGCGTTGCGCTGCCGCTTGGCTTCCATGGCCCACTTGAAGCCACAGGGGTGGTTTTCGGCTGGATTCCCGCCCATGATCAACATCATGTCTGTATTCTTGATGTCGATCCAGCCATTGGTCATGGCCCCGCGCCCAAAAGTTGGTCCCAAACTTGAGACCGTAGGGCCGTGTCAAACCCGGGCCTGGTTTTCCAGGTAGCAGACCCCCAGGCTGCGCATGGTCTTTACTACGAGATAATTGAATTCATTGGTATCGGTACACCCGCCCGTCCAAGCGATGCTTTCGCAGCGATTGACGGTTCGCCCCTGGGAGTCCTTTTCGACGAAGCCGTCGTCGCGGGTTTTTTTCGTCCAGTGGGCGATTTCGTCGATTGCCTGGTCCCAGGAAATGTCTTCCCAGTGGTCCGAGGCCGGCCGGCGAACCTGCGGCTTGAGCAGGCGGCGGTCGTTCAAGATGTCCTGCATGAGCGACGAGCCCTTGGGACAGAGCGTGCCACGGTTAATGGGATGGTCAGGATCGCCCTCGACATGCACGACCTGCGGGGTTACGTTCTTCGCCTTGTCACCAATCGTGTAGATGATGACGCCGCAGCTCACCGAGCAGTAGGGACAAGTGCTGCGGGTCTCCGTAGTACGCGAGATCTTCAACGCCTGCGCCTGCGCATATGCGGGGGTGAGATCAAATCCCAGAACCGTGGTGGCGATACCGCTGACGGTGGAAACTCTCAGGAAGTCACGTCGCGTGGGACTCATGCTTGCCTCCCAGAACCCGCGGAAAACAGAAGACTCAACCGAGAACAACGAAGACCAACATTATCAACCTAGGGCATAAAAGGGGTCAAGGGCGGGACGGCGGAAAACTCCCCGCAGCCGGCACCCGGCAACCTACAACTTTTCTCTGGAAACGGGGTTTGAACTACATAGATCGGAGGGTGCACAAATGATGAAAGCAACGATATTTGCGACGTTGGGTCTGGCGGCTGTGCTGGCTCTGGCTACCCCACCTCGGGCCAATGCTGGAGTTGTAGTGGGAGTAGGAGTCGGGCCAGTTTTTGTGCGGCCGGCGTATGGCTATGTCGTGGCGCCTCCGCGCCCATACTTTTACTATCAGCATCCGTATGCTTATGGCTATGCTTACGGCCCAGGCTATGGTTATCCCGGCTATCGATACTACGGGCGCTTCGACCGAGACCGCCGCTGGGATCGTAGAGACAGAGACTATGATCGCCACGAATATGGAGAGCGTGGCTACAGGCGGTAAGCGTTCGACAAAGCGAAGAAATCTTCAGAAGCCCCTCGGTCAAGCTGGCTGAGGGGCTTTTGCCGCTTTGAGCCCTTTCCGAACAAGTTGCGCGCGACGATCGGAAGCATAGATCTGCGATGAACTGAGTGGCGTCCCGCGCTAAGTAGCTGATTTTATTATATCATAATAGTTGTTGCAACGATTATTGTGGTAACGCATCAAATCAGTTGGAAAGGAGCTTACTATGAGCACAGTCGCTACTGCACAAACCGCTGCAAGACCGCTACCACAACTTGGAACATTGACCCAGCTCACACTATGGCCGAGTTCAAGGTCAAGCACATGATGATTTCCAACGTGAAGGGGCAATTCGCGAAGGTCACTGGAACGTTGACTCGGGACGAATCCGACCTGACAAAATCCCATGTCGACGCAGTGATCGAAGCGGCGTCAATCGAAACGCGCGATGCCCAGCGCGATGCGCACCTGAAGAGCGCCGACTTCTTCGACGTCGAGAAGTTCCCTACCCTGTCGTTCAAGTCCACGCGCATTACGGCCGCTCGGGACGGAGAACTGGCAGTGGAGGGCGACCTGACTATTCACGGCATCACCCGCAAGGTGACCTTTTCGGTGGAAGGCCCAACTCCGCCGGCGAAGGATCCGTGGGGCAACACCCGCATTGCAGTATCGGCGACCACAAAGATCAACCGCAAAGACTTCGGCCTGACCTGGAATGCGGCGCTGGAGACCGGCGGCATTCTGGTTGGCGACGAGGTGACCATCACGCTTGATGCCGAGTTCGTGAAAGCTTAAATTGATTTCGCCAGCGCAGTCCAAGCGCGCATCCGGCAGAAACGAGGACGAGCTATGTCATTACGACCGATTAAACAGATTATTCAAACGACGCCGACCATCGAGGGCGCCGGCGTGAAGTTGCAACGCGCCTTCGGTTTCGGCAAGACAAAGGATTTCGATCCTTTTCTTCTTCTGGACGATTTCCGCAACGACAATCCGGAGGATTACCTGGCGGGATTTCCGTGGCATCCGCACCGCGGGATCGAGACGATCACGTACGTACTCGCCGGCTCGGTCGAGCACGGCGACAGTCTGGGCAACAAAGGCAAAATGACCGCCGGCGATGTGCAATGGATGACGGCGGGCAGCGGCATTCTGCATCAGGAGATGCCGAGAGGTGATAAGCAAGGACGGATGCACGGCTTCCAGTTGTGGGCCAACCTGCCCTCATCGCTGAAGATGACCGATCCGCGGTATCAAGATATTCCGGCGACTGCGATTCCCGAGGTCACCGACGATGATGGGACCCGCGTGCGCATCATCTGCGGCGAGTTCTGGGGTAAGAAGGGGCCGGTGGAAGGTGTGGCGGCCGATCCGAGTTACCTCGATATCTCAGTCGGCCCAGGCCAGCAGAAGCGGATCAAAGTGGAGACCACGCGGAACGCCTTTGCCTACGTGTTCGCAGGCTCTGGCACGTTTCCGCGACGCCTCGGATCCCCGCGCCGTTTTGACCGAGCAAGCGGCAGACCCCAACGCGCCAGCTAAGTACGATGTCGGCAATCACTCGCTGGTGCTGTTCGACCGCGGCGATGAGTTGACGGTGCAAGCCGGACCCGAGGGAATTCGTTTCCTGCTGGTATCGGGCAAGCCGATCGAAGAACCTGTCGCGTGGTATGGTCCGATTGTGATGAACACGCAAGCACAGCTACGCCAGGCGATGGCCGAACTGCAAACCGGCGAGTTCATCAAACACCGGTGAATCGGCGCTAAAGAAATGTGGCCCTGCGCAGATCGGCTGCGCAGGGCTTATGTTTGGTTGGCCCAGTACTTTAAAGTTACCTTACAATCCGAACCGCCATCTCATCGCGCCACATCACGAAAAGGACAAGGCATCTTGAGCGAACTGCCGACGGGACATCCTGCATTGCATCGGCAACACTTCTTTATTGGCGTTGCGCAACATCGTGCCCGAGAACGGCTCCCGCATCCTGCTGAAACTGGAAAACGAGAACCCCACGGGCAGCATGAAGGACCGGATGGCGCTTGCCATGATCGAAGCGGCGGAGGCGGACGGACGTCTCACAGCGGATGGTTCCGTCGTCGAATATACCGGCGGCAGCACTGGCGTGTCCCTGTCTCTCGTCTGAGCGGTGAAGGGATATCCTCTGCATATCGTGACGTTCGGATGCCTTCGCCCGAGAAAAACTCGATCACATGAAAATTCTGGGGGCCAAGCTTCAAATTGTGCCGAGCGAGAGCGGGCGCATGACGGGGAAACTGACCCGCGACATGATCGAAGCCGCCCGCATCATCGCGGAAAAGACCGGCGGCATTCTGGACCGATCAGCTGAATAATACAGACCAGCTTGCGGCCTATCACAAAATGGCGGAGGAAATCTGGATTCAGACGGACGGACAGATCGATGGCTTTGTCCAGAGCGTGGGTACCGCGGCGTCGCTTCGGGGTGTCACGGAAGGCTTACGCCGCCATAATGAACAGATCAAAATCGTTGCCGTGGAGCCCTCTGAATCCCCGGTTCTGTCGGGCGGCCAGCACAGGCGCTCATAAAATTGATGGGGTCGGAGCGGGTTTTGTAGTGCCGCTCTGGCGCGAGGACATCGCCGATCGGATCGAGCAGGTTTCCACGGAAGAGGCCGTGGCCATGGCCCTTCGGCTGGCCCGGGAGGAAGGCCTTTTTGCCGGGACTTCCACCGGCGGCAATGTCATCGCCGCTTTGCGATTAGCCGAACAACTGGGACCTGGCGCGACCATCGTCACAGTCATGTGCGATACCGGGATGAAATATCTCAGCAGACATTAGACTGTCGTACCCAAGCTGTTCACTCGGAGAGGACGTTATCTTTCCCACGTCTCTCGTCAGGAGCCTTCATGAAACGTGCTTTCAGCTTTCTTCTGGGCCTGGCCGCATTCGGTGCACTTTTTCTGACCGCCTTGTCCTCACAAGCTCACGGACAGATTGCAGCGGGAGCGATCGCCTCGCGCACTGCCGAGATCAATGGCGTCAAGCTGCATTACCTGACTGCGGGCCACGGCACACCGCTCATTCTGCTTCACGGCTATGCGGAGACTTCGCGAATGTGGGGGCCGATCATTCCTGCGCTGGCCGAGCGCTTCACCGTCATCGCGCCCGATCTGCCCGGTATCGGAGATTCGGACATTCCCGCTCGACGGTCTGGATATGAAGAGTGCCGCCATCCGCATTCATGATCTAGCCAAGTCGCTGGGCGTGCAGAAAGCTGAGGTCGTGGGACACGATATCGGCCTCATGGTCGCCTACGCCTATGCCGCGCAGTTCCCGGCGGAAGTCACGAAGCTCGTCCTGATGGATGCTTTCCTCCCTGGAGTGGAGGGTTGGGAAGCCATTTACAACAATCCCAACATCTGGCATTTCCGCTTCAACGGGCCAACCCCTGAAGCTCTGGTTCAAGGCCGCGAGCGAACCTACTTCGAGTATTTCTGGAATGATCTGGCGGCGGACAAGACTCGTTCGCTTCCGAAAGCGGATCGCGAAGCCTACATAGCAGCATACTCACGCCCGGGACGCATGCATGCGGGATGGGCCTATTTCGTTTCCTTCCAGCAAGCCGCCAAAGATTTTGCTCAACTCTCTCAGACCAGGCTGACGATGCCAGTACTTACCATTGGCGGCGAGAAGTCGTTGGGAGAAGCACTCGGGCAACAAACCAAGCTGGTTGCGACAGACGTAACCGTCATCGTGCTTGAAGGACACCGGGCACTGGGTGCTGGAGGAGCGGCCCAAGGAAACCGCCGAAGCGTTGGAAAAGTTTCTGTGACGGCGCACTTGGAAACAGGATCTTTCGTGCTTCCCCAAGGGGTCAAAAATATGCACTAGAGATTGTCAGGCGGGTATGCCTTCTGACCAGCCCAGAGTCACTCGGGTTGTGGTAGCCCAATCCGGTGCAGCAGATCGACGTAGCGGGGGTCGGAGCGCATCCCGTACCAGAACGGGTCTACTACGAGATAGAGCATGCCCGCTGAACGTTCCTCGTAGCCCTTTTCCAGCAGTCGGAAGGCCTCGTCTTTCTCGCCGAGACCCGCATAAATCGTTGCAATCTGATAGAAGTCGACATAAGCGTGCGAGGACAGTTCCTCAACTTCCTTGGCGATCTTCAGCGCAGCGGCTCGCCTCCCCGAGACGGCGTAAACCCAACCAAGGCCGTCAGCAACTAGCTGGTTCTCGGGCGCGACAATCTTGTCCGGCTCGGCTATTTTGTCGTACTCGGCAAGGGCTTGCTGGTACATCCCTTTCATCGCGTAGGACCAAGCCAGCTGAGCGCGAATGAATGCCGCATTAGGATAGAGATCGAGAGCTCTCTGAAAATGAGGAATCGACTCATCGTATCGGTGCATGACTAAGTACGCGTGCCCAAGACCGCCAATTGTTTGCGTTGAGACGGGGTCAAGTTCCTGCGCTCGCTTTATCTCACTTATACCTTCGTCAAATTGGCTTCTCGTAAGCAGGCATTCGGAATACCGGTGATGCGAGATAGCACTGTTGGGGTTTAGTTCGATAGCTGCCTTGAATTCTCGCTCGGCAGTTGGCCAGTCCCAATCGTAGAACCACGCAGCAAAGCCTAGTGCGGCGTGGGCCTCGCCCTGCGTATTATCCAGCTCCAACGCCTTCATTGCGGCGGCCTTCGCCTTCGGAAGAGTCTCGCGGGGTGAAACATAGTTTAATCCGCCTCCGAGCCAATTGTAGGAATCAGCCAGACCCACGTAGGCCATAGCGTAGCCGGGGTCTTTGTCGATGGCTTGCTGGAAATACTCTATGCTCTTGTTGAGTCCGTCCGCCGTAGCTTGGTTCGCGACATAACGACCCTTCAGATAAAACTGGTACGCCTCAGGACTTGTCGCGGACGACTTCGCCAAACGGGTCTTGTTTTCACTGGTCAAGCGAAGCCGCAGGTTTCCCGATATGGCACTTGCGATTTCCTGCTGCACCGACGCCACGTCCGCAAGCTTTCGGCTGTACTGCTCACCCCAAAGCTGTTTGTCCTCGCGTGCGTCCACTAGTTCGGCGCTAACCGAGAGATCATTGCCGTGCTGAACGACTCGGCCAGTAACCAACGCCTCTACCCCAAGCTCCTTTGCCACCTTCAGAGGCTCGATCTCACGCTGTTTGTAATGGAAGGCCGACGCGCGCGAGATGACCTTAATGTTTGGGAGTTCCGACAGGTGATCAATGATGCCCTCGGTGATTCCATCGCTCAAGTATTCCGCACCTGGATCACTGCCCGCGTTGGCGAAGGGCAGTACAGCCACCGAGTTGATGCGGGTGCCAGTGCTGCCGCCAAAGCGAAACAGAGCTGCAACCAGCGCGACGACGAACGCGAAAGCTATAGCACCACTAATCAACATCGTCCGACGTGACCAGCGGGGCATCGTGTTATCGCTCGATCTGATCTTGCCTGACTCCAAGTTTCGCTTCGCTCGCTTCAGGTCGGCCTTAACGTCGGAAGCGTGCTGATACCGAATCTCACTGTCTTTCTCTAGAGCCTTGTTGATGATCCGTTCCAATTCCACCGGCACGTCAGGATTTAGGCGCACGGCCGACGTTGGTGTCCCGTCCAAAATGGCTTTGAAGATCACTCCAGACGTGTCACCCCGAAACGGAAGCATGCCCGTACACATCTCGTACAACACAGCGCCGAACGAGAACAGGTCTGTCCGAGCATCGAGTTCCTTCCCGCGAACCTGCTCAGGCGACATATACGCCACAGTGCCCAACGTCGAACCGGGGCTGGTCAGGTGCTCTTCAGAGTCAATGGTCGGGGCGCTCATGGCAAGGCTCTCCGGCTTCAGCGGCATTTTCGCCAGTCCGAAATCCAAAATCTTCGCCTGTTCGCGGGCTGTGACGAAGATGTTCGCCGGCTTGATGTCCCGGTGGATGATTCCTTTCGAGTGGGCCGCGTCAAGAGCATCGGCAGTCTGGATTCCCAGATCGAGCACGGCTTCGATCTCCAGCGGCTTGCCATTGATTCGGTGCCTGAGCGTCTGTCCTTCCAGCAGTTCCATGGCTATGAAGGTTCGTCCATCGACTTCGTCGATTTCGTAGATCGTGCAAATGTTCGGATGGTTCAGCGAGGACGCAGCCTTCGCCTCGCGCTGGAAACGGCTGAGAGCTTGTGCGTCGTTGGCGAGTTCGTCGGGCAAGAACTTCAGGGCGACGTGGCGACCGAGCTTCAGGTCTTCTGCCTCGTACACGATGCCCATTCCACCGCCGCCAATCTTGCGCAGAATACGGTAATGGGAAACCGTCTGCCCCACGGGTTGGGACGGCGTGGCCACTGGCGGGAATGTTACGGGGAAGCGCGTAGAGGGTCAACTGGACGAAGGCATCCATTAGCGTTCTCCGCAGCCGCAGTGCGATGCATAGAATCGCATTTGCACTCGACGTTGATTGTGGGCGGGGACGGCCTACTCGGAAGCAATCACGATTGTAAACCGGCGTCTAGATGACTCATCGAATCCTAGACGCATCTGAGTCGTTCATGAGTTACCCTTTCCAGTGAACTTATCGATCCCGTCGTGGTGAAGGGGCTACCGAATGTTGAAGAGATTCGTGATCGCTGTTTTGTCTCTGCTGGCAGTTTCTGCCTCCATCGCTCAATCGCTTCCTGAGATGCGCATGACACCGTCGGAAATCGCAGCCAGTCCGCTCGATAGCAACCAGATCGGGAGTTCCGGCGTGCCGGGGGTTCACACGAAAGTTATCTTCGGAGACCCCTCCCATGTCGGCTTCTACACAATCTTGTTGTTCGTGCCGGCTCATACCATCATCCAGGCGCACTCACACCGAGACAATCGGATGGCGACTGTGGTATCGGGCGAATGGCACTTCGGCTATGGCAATCATTTTGAAGAGAAGTTACTGAAGACGCTTCCGCCGGGAAGCGTGTATTCGGAACCGGGAGGAGACAATCATTTCGCCCGGACTGATGCTGAGCCCGTAATCGTGGAAGTTTCTGGGTATGGTCCAACCGACACGCGGTATTTCGAGGCGAAAAACGATCCCAAGATGCGAGAGAAGAACTAACCAAAGCACACTCCCAGGTCTCGCAAAAACGGCGAGACCTCCCGGAACTCGGAAAAGCGGGTCCCTCGACTGCGCGCGTCGATTCGCGGGCGAATCAACTTCCTCCGCTCGGGATGACAGACGTATAGGTATAAGTGAGAGCTGCCTAGCGGATACGATCTGCAATTCCTAAGTGAGAAACGGCTAAGACTATGCTTGCCTTTTTTGAGCCTTCCGCAGCGGTTTGATAGGCGGCCCCGATGTTGATTTCCTTGGCGGCCAGCTTGGAGGCAAAACGAGAAAGGGCTCCCGGCACGTTGGGGAGGGTGACGTGAAGCACCCGCTCTTCGTAGTAAGAAATACCTTTGTCTTTGAGAATCTTCTTGGCCTTGGCGGGATTGTCGACGACCAGTTGGATATAGCCCATCGCGCCCGCGCTGCCGGCGTTGAAGGCGAGAATATTCACCTTCGCGGCGCTAAGAATTTTTGTTAAGTCGGCCAGTGTTCCCGGACGGTTTTCACAAGACACAGTCAGTTGGTTCACTTTTGGCATGATGGCGCGATGTACTACGTTGGGGCATGCTACCAGAGGAAGAAACCGATGAGTACGAAAATTTCCGGGTGCATCGTCAGTGCGGTACAGGTCCGACACTTTTACTTGGTGAGAGTCGCATTGAGAAATGTGAAACAGAGTGAACGGATCTCGGCATCGGAAAACGTTGCCGGATAAGCCATGATGCGGGCCAGCAACTTGTCTCGAAGCATACCTTCAATGGCTCCCATCAGTGCGGAACGCAGTGCTTGGGGGTGAACCGCCAGCTCTCCCCGGTCCGCCAGTTCTTGCAGAATTTGATCCACAATTTTCACGAATTCCAAGAAGCCAGGTACGAGCACAACCTGTCTGCCATTGTCGCGAATGCGGCGTCCTTCCAATAGAAAGAGTTTGAGAAGCTGCTCGTCTTTATTCAAGAAATTAAGGGTCATTTCGAGCGTCATTTGGAACTTCTGGCGGGGTGCGGAAATACTCTCTGTGGCCAGTCGAATGGATGGGATGAGCTGCTCCCAGGCGTACTCGAAAACCGCCTCCAAGACGCCCTGCTTGCTTCCGAAATGTTTTATGAGCTGGGACTCACTGGTGCCGGCGAGCCGGCAAATAGCGGCCGTCGAGGTGGGCTCGTATCCGCGTTCAGCAAACAAGGTCTTTGCTGCCTCGCGGATGCGTTCACGGCTTGGGGTCATCGCCCCGGTTCCCTGAGTTCGCATTTTTTGTAGGATCCGCCCTCTTTGCGGCGCCCAAACAATTATTTGGATGCGTCACTATTATAATCCGAGGCAATCCTACTCTGCTCTGACATGAACGTCGAGCGCGTCTGGTTTATTCCTCCCGTATTCTGGTAAGGATTTTATATGCAGTATTTTACCCAGTATTCCTCCATGCCATCCCTCCCGGCCACATACAGACTTTTCGCCCTGCAGATACAAGAATCGTTGTATTGACGAAGCTTTCAAGCCGCGGATAGCATCGTGGCCGCATTAAAGGGATAGTACAACTACTTTTGACAGTGTCGTAACTTCGGAGGCTTCCATGCGTGTCTCGTTCCCACAACCTAAGCTGATTGAACGCAGTCTTCAGAGTCTGCCTCGCCCTTGCCTGACAGTACTAGTCGTAATGGTCTTTTCACTGGCGGCGATCACGGCAGTCGCGCAGTCGGCGCCGACGAACCCGAAGCATTTCTTTTGGGCGCCGGGCCAGCCCAATACGCCAAGCGGCGCTTCGGCGGCAAATGACCTCATTTATCACGGCGGCAACGCAGGTGCGGGCGCCATCGGCGTGGAGACGACGCCGGCAACATATTTGATCTTCTGGGGTCCGGACTGGTCGAGCGGCTTCACCACGACCGACGTTAACGGGAGCACATACACGAGCCAGCAGCTGCAAAACTACGTCACCTCGTTCCTAACGAATCTCGGCGGGACGTCGTGGGCGGCGATTCAGAATGAGTACTGCAACAACGTACCGGCAGGTACCACCAGTTGTGCTGCCGTCGGTGGCGGGAATTACGTAACCAATCCGCGCAAACAGCTCAAAGGGGTATGGACGGACCCGACGCCCTTGCCAGCCGATATCGTCACTTTGGGCCTCGCGGAGAACCTGGCCGACGATCCTCTCGCCATGGAGGCGATACGGGCCTCGGCGCATTTCAACTACGATCCGCAAGCGACATACATTATTCTCACGCCGCCCACCACGATCGGGACAGGCCAACCCGTTTATTGCGGTTACCACACGCAGACCAGCAGCGTCGACGGACTGGGCAATCCCTACCGGCTGCAGTACGCCTTCATCCCCTTCCTGAACGCCAGTTGGCCGGTCCTGGGGCAAGGCGGTTGCGGAATGAACTCGGTAAATGTGGTTAGCGATAACTTTGGGCATGGAGTCTTCGACGGTTACAGCATCGTCGTCGGCCACGAATACGCGGAGGCGGTCACCGATCCCGACAACTTCGCCACGGTGCAGGACGGCTGGAATGACGTACAGGGAAGCGAGAACGGTGACAAGTGCGCCTGGACGAACCTGGGCAACGTCTCCATGAACAACCACACCACGTTTGCGGTGCAGCCACTCTGGAGCAACAAAGCATTTGACGTCACGGGCCAGGGCTGCGTCCGCTCTGCGCCCACCAACCCGCACGCCATGCCGCCGGTGGGCGTCACGCCGCCTACCGTGGACATTTGCATGACCCTCGGAGTCTGCCCGCCCGGCGTTGCAGCGGGCCAGCCGATGCCGGTCAATATGGCTTACTTCGGCGGGGGCGTGCAGGTGAATCCGAAGATCTATCTTGTCTTCTGGGGGTGGGGACAGGCCGGTGCTTTCGATCATCTGACGACAGGTCAGCCAGCCACCGATCCCGATGGCGCAGGCGCGCTCATGACCCGGTTCGTCGCCGCCATGGGCGGCACGAGTTGGGGAAACATTGTGACGCAGTACTATCAATCAAATTACAACGGCAACTATTCCAACATCAGCAATCCGCAGCATGAACTGGCGGGCGTTTGGCACGATGACGTCAATTCCATCCACGACAATCTGGCCCCGATTGAGATCGCCCGGGAGGCGGCGCGGGCAGTGCACTACTTCCACATCACCGACCTGGCAAATTCCCAGATTGTGGTCGCTCAGCCGCAGCACTACAACGACGCGGGGTTCAACCAGAGCCAGTACTGCGCCTGGCACGACTTCACCACCCCAATCGCCTATCCCGGAGTGCAGTCCAAAATCTCATTCACCAACATGCCCTACGTGCTTAACGCCGGCGGGGGATGCGGGAAGGATTTTGTGAACCCGGCGCCGGGAGGAGATATCGACGGCGTCACGATTGTGCTCGGGCACGAGATCGCAGAGACCCTGACCGATCCGGGAGCAGAGGAAGCAGCAGGCCTGATTCAATACGGGGCCTGGTTCGATTATCAGAGCTGGGAAATCGGCGACAAGTGCGCGTGGGTCGGCGACGGTCTCCAGATTCCGGGCGCGCCGTTCAACATGATTGGAAACGACGGGCGCGCGTATCCCGTACAGACCCTGTGGAGCAATAAGAGTCTGAATGGGGTTGGTTACTGTTCGCGGGGATTCTGACGGACTGGCCACAGCGGCGGACAGTAATTGCTGTTTCCGCTTCTATCGCGGCCTTGGATGTCATGAAAGACTGCTTGCTGGCGTGCTGGTTGGGCACATGCCACCGCGGTGGCAACAACTGGCTGGCGGGTTGCGGCTGCCATTTCATGGCTTGCCGGATTATTCGCCAGCCTTGGCCGCCAGTGCGTCAACGACGGCGATATTTTGCAGGAGATCCTGCGGCAGGCCATGCCGTTCCTTTAGATATTCCGAGCTGTTGTAAGAAACCCAGACTTTCCCTCCCCGATCTTCCCAAACCAGAATCTTCAGAGGAAGATCAATCGCAATGCTGGGAGCGGCCAGCATGAGAGGTGTGCCGGCCTTGGGGCTGCCGAAGATCAGCAGCTTCGTGGGAGGCATTTTCATTCCCACCTTTTCCGCTTCTCCGCTGTGGTCGATCAGGGCGAACAGCATGACCCCCTTGGATTGCAAAATATTCTTGAGCCTATCCACCGTCTGCTCGACTGAATGACTGCTGGGTCTGTCGATGATGCCTTTGTCTGTCCCCGGTGTCATGGATATCTCCTTATTATTCTCGGGATATAGATTCGCGGAGCCGCGGACGGAAACCAGGTAGATTGCCATCGCGAGTCCGACCAAAGCCAGAAACAAAAGCGACCAACACGGCCTGGGTCGAAGGACGAGAGGGCACAGGCCCTCCCCGCTCCAACTCCCGAACCAGCCGAAGATGATGCCAGGCGGAGAGGAGATTCACCACCACTCCCAGTGCAATCAGGGCGGTGCCGAACCAGAGCGATAATCCGTAAGACGGGGCTGAGGGAGCGTGCTGGATAAACTGTAGTTGCTGCAAGAACAGGCCAAATCGCGCCACGACAAAACCGAATCCCATCAAGGCCAGACCGGTGCGAATCCATGCCAGGAAAGTTCGCTCGGCGGCCAGAAAATCACTGAGAGCAACCTTCTGTCCAATTCCTGCTGACGGGTCCATTTACTTGTCTCTAGCAATCGGTGACTATTCAGCTCATCGTTCCATGCGCCGTGCGGCACGAATCAGACCAACTCCCAGACTTAGGACAGCGGCAGCGAGAAACAGCGCGCCGATGTACGCGAGATTTATCAAGCCATTCGGTTCCTTCGCCGTTGGAGAAACGACAGACAAAAAGAACGCGGCTGGAATCATAATCGCAGCGATCGGCGCGCCAGTTCGGGCAAGCCACTTCCAAAATGGCGAAAGCACTGCCTCGTCAACATATCGAAGCATGACCAGCGACAAGACGAGATAGACGCCGGCATGCGCGTGTCCGGCGCGCCACAGATCGTGCCGCAGCGGATTGTCGTTATACCCCGGCAGATTTCTGGTTAGAAAACCGAGGAGAGTTAGGCCTCCGTAGATCACGCTGGGAAGCACCACCAGAAGAATCCCCGCGAGCATTCGCGATTCTCGTGACATGATTTTCTCCGTCAGAAGTTGCTGGAATTGTTTGAAAACGCACTCATTCTTCTGTACTTCCAGCGCTGTACGATGAGAGCAAACCGTTCCGGCCTTTCCCCCCGGAGGGGGAAGGCCGGTTACGCTTACTACGCAGCTGCTTCCTTGGCTTGCTTTAAGAACGCAAGCACGTCGGCATTAATCACGTCCGCGTGGGTGGTAGGCATCCCGTGCGGATAACCCGGATATACCTTTAGCTTAGCCCTCTTCACGAGCTTCGCAGACAACGGAGCCGCCGCGGCGATCGGCACGATCTGGTCATCGTCGCCATGAAGGATGAGGGTTGGCACATCGAACTTCTTGAGATCTTCGGTGAAATCCGTCTCAGAGAAGGCTTTGATGCAGTCGTAGTGGGGTTTCATTCCTCCCATCATGCCCTGCAACCACCAGTGCTCCCGGATGCCTTCCGAAATCTTGGCGCCGGGCCGGTTGTAGCCGTAGAACGGGAGCGTAATATCCCTGTAAAACTGCGGCCGATTGGCCGCAAGTTGAGCTCGCAGGTCGTCGAAGACCGAGATGGGCGCGCCCGCGGGATTCTTGTCCGTCTTCAACATTAATGGCGGCACCGCGCTGATGAGGACGGCCATGGCAACGCGTTTTGTGCCATGCCGCCCGATGTAACGGGCAACTTCTCCGCCACCGGTGGAATGCCCCACGTGGATTGCACTTTTGAGGTCAAGTTTTTCTGTGAGGGCCGCGAGATCGTCGGCGTAAGTGTTCATCTCGTTGCCATCCCACGTTTGAGTAGAGCGGCCATGCCCGCGCCGATCATGCGCGATCACTCGATAACCCTGCTGGCCGAAGAACAACATCTGTCCGTCCCAGTCGTCCGCGGTGAGCGGCCAGCCGTGACTGAACACTATGGGCTGGCCCTTTCCCCAGTCCTTGTAGTAAATCTGTGTGCCATCTTTTGTGGTGATAGTGGGCATAATTTTTTCTCCTCTTTGAGATTATTTGTCACGGGGACGTTGGCTGAGCAGCATTGTATTCCGATACTGCTGAATGCGCGATTTTCAGCAAGCGGTATTCGCAAGAAGTTGCTTCACGACCAGGAGGGATCTCCTCGACGTGCGTTTCCAGCGCGAAGTGTCCGGACGGAGTGTGTCGCCTGACATCAGAGTTACGGGGCGCTCAATGACAGGAACCTGGAGCCGATGAGCCCGGCGAGCGCTACTTGAAAGTTGGCTTCGGCGGTGCGCACACAGAGTCAAACCAACGACTGATATACACCTCGGCGTGGGCTTCACCGCAGTAATGCCGGGCTCCGGGGGCTTCGGCCGCCTCAGAATTCCATCGGTGCACGGTAAGATCGGTGTCTCCACACCGGATCACGAACCAGTGAATGGGATTGCTGGTCACGATTCCACAGACTTCACATCTGAACTCCTGCAACGTTGTCATGCATTCCTTGAGCGACCTGAGACATAGGTGACACATTGTACCGGACACATGGGTGACACTTTTTCCCCGTAATGGGGAGGAAGTGATGCCTTGGAAGGAGTGTTCGGTCATGGATGAAAGACTGCAGTTTGTGGCTCGCCGGCTAGCCGGCGAGGCGATGGCGGAACTGTGCCGGGAGTTTGGCATCTCCCGCAAGACCGGCTATAAGATCTTCGATCGCTATCAGGAATGCGGCGTTCACGGGCTCACCGACCGAAACCGGCGTCCCTATCGCTATGCCAACCAACTTCCTTTTCAGGTAGAGAACTACATTCTGAACGTCAAGCGGGAGCACCCCAGCTGGGGTGCTCGCAAAATCCGTGAGCGCTTGCTTCGCAGGTTCTCCGGTATTCCCATCCCGGCCAAGAGCACCATCCACGCGGTGCTCGATCGTCATGGACTGGTGGAGCGCCGCGGTCGGCTGCGTCGTCGGGCACAAGGGACGCCGCTCTCGTTAGGCCAGCGACCCAATGAGCTGTGGTGCACCGATTACAAAGGGGAGTTCTTGCTGGGGAATCACAAATACTGCTACCCCCTCACCGTTACCGACCACGCCAGCCGTTTTCTCCTCACCTGTGAGGCGCTTTCTTCTACCCGGGAAGATTACGCTTTCACTGTGTTTGAGCGGCTTTTTAAGGAGCGCGGCCTGCCCGCCAACATCCGCAGCGACAATGGTGTGCCCTTCGCTTCCGCACACGCCTTATTCAACCTGAGCAAGCTCGCCGTGTGGTGGCTGCGCCTCGGCATTGGCATCGAACGCATCCAGCCTGGCCATCCCCAGCAGAACGGCCGTCACGAGCGCATGCACCTCACTTTGAAGAAAGAAGCCACCAAACCGGCCGCCGCCAATTTTCTTCAGCAGCAGGCGCGCTTTGACAAGTTTATCGACATCTTCAACAACGAACGCCCGCACGAAGCTCTGAACATGAAATGTCCGGCGGAGGTCTATCAACCTTCCCCGCGTCCTTACACCGGATTGCCGGATATCGATTATCCCCTCCACGACAAAACCATCGTGGTCACCCGGTGCGGCCGCATCTGTCTGGGTAAGAAAAAAATCAACTTCAGCCAGGTCTTCGCCGGACAGGCCGTCGGCATCAAAGAAGTTCACGATGACATCTGGCTGGTCAGCTTTATGGATTATGATTTGGGGTATTTCGATCTGGAGACTCGGGTACTCGAACCGCTCGAAAATCCGTTCGGCCCAAAAGTGTTACCCATGTCTTAGGTACGTTGTGTCACCCATGTGTCCGGGCCGGACCCCCTTCCGTGTGGAGGCCCCGGGCGGAGTCGAACCGCCGACCAACGGTTTAGGAAACCGCTGCTCTATCCAACTGAGCTACGGGGCCTTACTTTGATTCGATTGTACTGAGTGTGCTGGGCACGTCAACTCTCGCGAAGCCGCTGCATAATCGGGGTGAACGGGCAACTTTGAAGCACCCTTTTTAATCAAACCGTGCGGCCGAACTAACAGGAGGACTGCTTGAAGGTACAAAGCCTTAAAAGATTTGCTGTATCGGCGGTTATGACGACGGGTTTGAGTGCGGCAATGTTTGTTGCGGTGCCCCGGTCGTACGCGGACGATCACGAGAAGTGCCAGCGCCGCATTGAGCACGCGGAAGCAAAACTGGATCAGGCGATTCGCAAACACGGCGAGCGCAGCGGCGAGGCCCAGGAACGGCGACGGGACTTGAACGCAGAGCGGGAGCGCTGCTGGAGCGAATACCACGGATGGTGGGACGCCCACGAGAGGCGTTGGCACGAGGATCGCGATTGGGATCGCTGACCGCGACCATGATCGTGACGATCACCACTGAGGACTGAGTTAGAAGCTCATCGACTCAGAATCGCTTGCGCGGTGACGCGGGGCGGCTCAAATCCGCGGAGTAAGCTTGTCGAGTTCACGTTCTCAGCCCGTACGCTTCTGGAGTCCGTGCAACTCCACTGACCTTCACTTGGAGTTGCTCGCCAGTTTGCCACAGCATTCGGGCCGCTCGGGCAAACTCGAGCGGTCCCAACCGCCGCCAAGGGCCTGAATCAACAAGACCGTGTTTGCCATCCGACGCCCCAAGATATTGACAGCAGTCACTTCATCCGTAAGTGCGGCATTTTGCGCGGTGATCACCTCGAGATAACTTGTGACTCCACCTTTGTAGCGAGTGATGGAAAGGTTCAGGGAGTTTTGTGCCGCCACGACGGCTTCATCCTGGACCTTAGCTTCGTTTTCCAGAATTCTCACAGCCGCGAGATTGTCTTCCACCTGTTGGAATCCATTCAGGACGCTCTGTCGATAGTTAGCGACTTGTGAGTCATAAGCCGCACGCGCCTGGTCGGTGAGGGCACGGCGTCTTCCGACGTCAAATACGGTACCCAACGGCAGACAGCCCGAAAGACCAGAGGCCGCTCGGACCATTAAGCAGGGTGGTGATGGCTGGAGCTTTCAAATCCTCCGGAAGCACTCAAATTGATTGACGGGTAGTAGGCCGACTTCGCGACTCCGATCTGGGCGTTGGCGGACGCTACGCGCCGCTCCGCAGCCGCGATGTCTGGACGCCTTTCCAACAGGTCTGAGGGCAGGCCGAGAGGAACGTGTGGAGGAGGTGCGGTGAGAGGCAGAGGAGGAAGGCTGAACTCTGCGGGCGGCTTGCCGATAAGAATGGCGACCGCGTGTTCGAATTGGGCGCGTAACACGCCCACATCGATCGCTTGTGCCCGGGTAGTCTGAAGTATGGTCTTCGCTTGCTGAACTTCCACTTCTGAAGCAATCCCTCCCTGGAAACGGCTCTCGGTCAATTGCAGGGCCTGCTCATACTGCGTAACCGTAGTGTTCAGGAGCTGTTCCTCTGCGTCCAAGCTGCGGGCCTGAAAGTAATCAACGGCCAGATCCGCGTGCATGCTCAAATTGACCGTCGCGAGATCGGCCGCACTGGCTTGCGCTTGTTCTCGCTGGGACTCCACCATTCGTCGCACTCGTCCCCAGACGTCAACTTGGTACGAAACATCGAACGGCAGCGTAAAGTCGTTCTCGGTGATGCCGTTAAAGATCGAATTCGGAGGCGGACGGTTGGCCGACACCCGCGTCCGAGTTCCCGATAGCTCCGGCGGTCACAGTCGGATAGTAGTCAGCACGAGAGTAGCGTAAGGCTGCTCGCGCTTGCCGGAACTGCGCCTCTGCGGCCTTCAGGTTCTGGTTCGATACATTGACCTGGAGTTCAAGTGCATCAAGCTGCGGATCTTGAAAAATCTTCCACCATTCACCACCAAGATTCTGGTCATTGGGTTGTGCAGGCTTCCAGTCCCCCACCTCTTTATAGGCGGGCGGAGCCGGCACGGCCGGAGGGTGGTACTTGGGGCCAACCACGCATCCAGTCAACTGGAGCGCCGCCATTGCCAGCAGGCCAAGCATCCACGGTGCTTGCCGTGGATTCTCGAGCAAGATCAACTTTCGAGGACGTTTCACTTGGTATCCCCCGGCAATGTTGCCTGAACAATTTGGACTTGCCTGTCCGGAAACGATGGAGTCGGGTGGGTTGATAATGACCTGATCGTCCGCCTTGAGGCCGGCAACGATTTCAATCTGATTGCCAAAATCGTGGCCCGGAGTCACGGCAGTGAGTACGACTTTGCCGTCCTTCACAACGCCGACACGTAAACCTTCCGTACGAAATATGAGGGTATTCACCGGAAGCAGGAAGGTCGAGGCCTGCGTCGGGACCGCCAGGTGCACCTCGGCATAGGAGCCGGTGAGCAGCGTGCCCTTAGGATTGTCCACATCGATTTCGATCAGCAGGGTGCGGGTCGTCACATTGATGTCTTCAGCAGTGCGGACCAGTGTTCCCTGGAATTTGCGCCCGGGAAACTCAGCCAGACTGAGGTCCGCCGTCATGCCCACTTTGATCCCTTGCGAGTATTCCTCGGGGACGTTGACGTAGACGCGCAATTTTCCGGGTTGAGAGATGTGAAAAAGATCGGTTTTCGCCGCTGTACTGCTTCCGGAATTAATAAGGTCGCCGATATCGGTGTTGCGCGCTGTGATCACGCCATCGAATGGCGCGTAAACCTTTTCAAAAGAGACCAGTGCCGAGTACTGCTCCACGGCCGCCTTATCGGCGTCGACAATTGCTTTATTTGCGTTAAACGTACCAACCGCATTGTCGACATCCTGCTGGGACACGGCATTGCTCTTCAACAGTCCCTGATACCGAGTTTTGGTGATGGAAGCCAACTCGAGATTTGCCTGCGCGGTCAACAGGTTGCTGCGAGCTTGCTGGAGTTGCTGGTCGACTTCTGGCGTTTCGATGACAGCAAGAAGTTGTCCCTGCTTGACGTGGGCGCCGATATCGAAATACCACTTTTTCAGATAACCATTGGTACGGGCATAAATAGGCGAAGTGATGAATGGCTGCACGTTTCCAGGCAGGATGATTTCGTCGGCCGGCGCTGTTTGTTTCGGCGAAACAACCGACACCGCGGGGAGGGCCGCTTGGGCCGTTTCGGTGTTTAGCGTAGTGCGGGCTCTGACCCGGGACCAGATGCCCGACCCTAGGATTGCAAGAACTACAATCACGGCAATCGCGAGGACAAGCCATGATTTGCGCGAACGCTTCCCTGCTCCCACATCATTCAACGGGAGTGTTTGACCGCCGATTTGTTGTCTATCTTCCATTTGAGTTTCTTCAATTTGAGCAGACATAAATTAAATGACCTCTTCGGCGCCTAACGTCCTGGTTCCGCTTGTGCTGCATGCCGGCGTGAACCCTGCAGAACGCTGAAAAACGCCGGAACAAATAACAGCGTAGAAGCCGTGGCGAAAATCAATCCACCGATGACCGCCCGGCCAAGGGGAGCGTTCTGTTCACCGCCGTCCCCGAGTCCGAGAGCCATGGGCACCATGCCGATGATCATGGCCAGAGCGGTCATCAGCACGGGGCGAAAACGGGTGAATCCCGCTTCGAGTGCGGCGGCAACGGAATCCAGTCCTTCCGTCATTTTCTCCGTGGCAAAGCTCACGACCAGGATGCTGTTTGAGGTTGCGACGCCCATGCACATGATGGCTCCCATGAGGGCCGGTACGCTCAGATTCGTGTGGGTTATGAACAAGAACCAGGCAATCCCAGCAAGTGCCGCGGGCAGCGCGGAAATCATGATGAAAGGATCGAGCCAGGACTGAAAGTTGACTACGATCAGCAGGTATACGAGCACGATCGAGAAGCACCAGTCCGCCCAAAAGTCCGATGTAGGAGGCGCGCATGGTCTGAACCTGCCCGCGGACAACCACTCGAGAGCCGCGCGGCAATTGCTGGCGCGTGGCGTCAATAATCTTGTTGATGTCTCCTGCCACGCCACCCAGATCGCGTCCTGTGACCGATCCGAAGATGTCAATCACCGGCGCCACGTTGTAGTCAGAAACCACAGCCATTCCTGCTCCTCGCTGCGTCGATACCAGACTGGCCATGATCGATGGAGGAGCGTTTGGGTCCGTTCCTGTGATGGGAATGTTCTCCACATCCTGCAACGTGTCCGTACGATATTGCGGAGTTTGAGTCGCGATTTGATAGCTGACATGATTCTTGGGGTCAAGCCAGAACGAAGGTGACGTCTGGAAGCTGCCACTCAGTGATACCAGGAGGTTCTGCGCGACGTCGTGCGCAGTGAAACCAAGTTGCTCTGCTTTGGTGCGTTCGACCCTGAGGCGCAGATAGGGTTGATCGAAGGGCTGCTGAATCCGCAGATCAGTTGCGCCGGAGACATATCGCATTTTTGCCAGCAGTGCATCTGCATAGCGCCGGTTTCCCTCCAAGTTGTTTCCCACGACCTGAACATCGATGGGGGCCGGCAATCCAAAATTGAGAATCTGCGCGACCATGTCGGCGGGCAAGAAAGCGAAGGAAACGCCCGGAAACTGTTTTGGAAGTGTCAGACGAAGCTGATGAATGTAGTTGTCCGTAGGATGGTGGTTGGCGGACAGGGTCACGAGAATGTCCGCATCCGATGTGCCCACCGGCGCCGAATTGCTGTAGGAAAGATTGATGCCGCTGTAGGGCAGGCCTATGTTGTCAATGACATTGTGAACTTCGCTGGCTGGAATTTGCTTCCGAATCGACTGCTCGACCTGATCACAAAGATTGGCCGTTTCTTCAATGCGCATTCCCGTAGGAGCACGCATGTGAAGCTTGAACGTGCCGCTGTCAACGCTGGGAAAGAAATCCTGGCCAAGCCAGGGAATCAGCACCACAAGCGAGCCGATACAAAACGCGAAGAACGCAACTAGAAAGACCGCCCGGTGATGGAGGCAAATTTCCAACAGACCGCGAAAGCTGTGACGAAATTTCTCGAACGCCTCCTCAAAGCGCTTTTGAAGGCGTACCAGGGGATTACGGCTAGCGGCGCCGCCTGTATGCCCTTTTTCTCCCCGCAGCAGGTACTTCGCCATGGTGGGGACAATAGTCCGCGAAAGGAAATACGAAGCTAACATGGCGAACACTACGGCTTCAGCCAGAGGCACAAACAGGTATCGCGCCACCCCGGACAGTAGGAACATCGGAGCAAAAACAATGCAGATCGAGAGCGTGGACACGAAGGCGGGTGTCGCAATTTGCGATGCACTGTCCAGAACTACTCCGTCCAGATCCTTCTCCGGTTCTGCCTCCCGGTTGCGATTAATGTTCTCGACCTCGACTGTAGCGTCGTCGACCAGGATGCCGACCGCCAGAGCTAGTCCACCGAGCGTCATGATATTGATCGTTTGTCCGATCGCACTGAGCACGATGATTGAGGTGAGGATCGCCAAAGGGATCGAGGTCGCGATGATCACGGTGCTTCGCCAACTGCCCAGGAATGTGAGAATCATGAAAGCAGTCAGGCACGCGGCAATTAGAGTTTCTCGGACCACTCCACTGATCGCACTACGAACAAAAATTGACTGATCAGCCAGTGGCGATATCTGTAGCTGGGGTGGAAGCGTCGATTTAATTTGCGGCAGAAGGGCCTTGATGCCCGAAATAACGTTCAGGGTTGAGGCATTTCCTGCCTTTTGGATGGTCAACAATACGGAGCGCTGTCCGTTGACGCGGACGATATTAGTCTGGGGCGGAAAGCCATCTCGTACCCAGGCAACGTCTTTGATGTAGATCGTAGTGCCGCCAATGGTCTTGATCGGGATGCGGTTGAGGTCAGCAATTGTCTGCGGTGCTGCGTTGGGAATGGACACGTCGTATTCCCTGGAGCCAATCTTGGAAGTTCCTGTGGGCAGGATCAGGTTTTGTACGCTGATGGCGTTGACCACATCGAGCGGGGATAGTCCCTTCGATTGCAAGGCTGTCGTATTCAGGTCCACCTGCACCTGGCGTTGTTTGCCGCCATATGGATAGGGCACCGAAACCCCAGGCACGGTGATGATCTGCGTTCGAATGAAGTTCAGGCCATAGTCGTTGAGTTCCTGCTCTGATAGATTTTGTCCCGAGAGAGCCAATTGAAGGACGGGCACGCTCGACGCGCTGTAGGCAATGATGAGCGGCGGTGTCGATCCGGCAGGCAACTGTCTGAGTTGGGTCTGAGAAACCGCCGTAACTTGGGCAATACCTTGCTGGAGGTTGGCGGTAGGCTGGAGGAACACTTTGACCACTGCGATGCCATAGAGGGACTGCGACTCGATGTGTTCGATATTGTCGACGGTGGTAGTGAGATTCCGCTCTGTAATCGTGACGATCCGGTCGCTCATGTCCTGCGGGACGAGGCCGTTATAGTTCCAGATGATGCTGACAACGGGGATGTCGATGGTCGGGAAAATGTCGGTTGGGGTGCGAACGATCGCGAGACCGCCCATGATCAAGATAAGGATCGACACCACAACGAACGTGTAGGGCCGCCGTAATGCGAGTCGAACAATCCACATAGAATTTCTTTCCGGTTCGTCAGTCAGCGGCTGTCGTCAATTTGCAGTCGCTAAGCAAGGCTTTCGGTTGACTGCTCGGGTCATAAGCCGCCTAAGTTTTGCGCGTGCTCGTGCGAGCTGAGCCTTCACGGTTCCATCTGCCACTCCCAGAGCGCGCGCTGCTTCGCTCGTGCTCAAGCCCTCCAATTCACGGAGCTGGAATGCTTTGCGTAATGGAGGCGAAAGCTGCGCCACGTATCGCAGGAGGTTACTGTGAAGTTCGGATGCGCGGCTTTCGTCTTCAGGACTTGGTTCCCTGGCCGGCAATTGGTCTGACAAGCAAAACTCCTGCTCTTCCCCGAATCGTTCATCGAGCGACACGTGGATCTGGCGTGGCCGTCTGCGCAATTGCATCCGCGCACTATTAATTACAATGGAGGTTAACCACGTCGACATCTGTGCCTGTCCCTTGAATTGATCCAGGTGGTTGTAAGCGGACAGTAGTGCGTCCTGAACTGCATCCTCCGCGTCAGCTGTATTGCGCAGGTATCGACAAGCCTTTCGCTGAAATGAAGGCAAGCAACGCGAGAGAACGTCCTGCATTTCGTCAGTTTTGTTTCCAGTTATGCGAAGCTCCAGGCGCTGTTCGCTTCCGGGGTATTCCTGTGTCGGTTGCATGCTTTCTGTCCCTCCCGTTCAGACAGAATGCATGCCCCTCGCCACTCGGCTGCCGCGGATTTTAGGCATGTATTTTCAGCAACCTGGAACGAACTGGGATGGTTGAGAGGGCCTTAAGAAGCTGCCATGGGTAGTCCAGCGGTTGACACAGCGTCCGCATTTCGACAGGCTTCGGATTTCAATACGGCCGCACAGGACTTGGATCTCCGGCTACGGCTTATCTTCCGGAGGGATAGGAAGCTTTTCCTCGATCTTCTTGATTTTCTCCGGGGCATGTTTCCGGAAGAGACGCTTCATGTCCGGCGTGAATTCGCGTAGAAGATTCCCAACCGCATCCGAGCTCAGGGCGCCACCAAAGCGATTCATGGTATCCCCAAGACTCCGGTCGTCTGTTGGGTAGTAAGCATTTTGCAGCGCACTGGTGAATAAAGCTCCCAGGAACTCGGACGTGTTGAATGCCTCATCGCCTTTGTCGTTCTTGGTGACCGCCACTCGGGTTATGGCATACCACGCTCGGGAAATAAGCGCTTTCTTGTGTGAAGGAAAATAGCGAGGGTCCTGATGCAGGATCGTTGACAAAGCAAAAGTCTGGATGAATCGTCGTGATTCCGTATCCGCCAGAGTCGCGCCAAATCGCTTTCCCCAGCCCTGCATGCCGCCGCCATAGTGGGGCCACTGCCCCTGGGCCTGGGCTAATGTCGCCTGAAAACCCGCTGACGCGAATGTATACGGCGAATAAGTGGTTCTCAGAAAGAGGTCGAATTTGCAGCGGGCGGACAAGGGCGTATAGGGCAAGGGTGCGTTGGCCGTTACGGCTTTTCGGTGTTCGGAGATGGCGGAGTATCGGGCACTCGTAAGCGGCATGGACTGGTCGCCACTTGATCCGAGCGGCCTTGGATCGATGTTGACGGGTTGTCAGCAGATCTCTCGTGGGCGGTAGTCGAAGAAGGTGGCATAGTTTCGGGTTGACCGGATGACGCCTGGCCACGGGCGAGGCCCTGCATCATCGCAATCAGAACCGCTAGCAGCAGGACATGACTTGCATTCCGCGGGCTACCAAAGCGAACCGATTGAATGGACGCACACATTGTCATCACTACTCCACCTTTGGCAGGTCAAAGCGGGCAGCTGGCGGACATTGCCGTAGCGAATTTCGTCTCGTGGGATCGGGATCGGAAATTCTTTTCGGACCAGCACCGTCACAATGACCCTCCGGGTTCAAAGTGGACATCGTTAGATGTTCCTGCCTGATCGCGCGGCCAAAGGTACGTGAAACAATTTCCCTTGCCCCCAGCTAGGTTGTTCCCGGTAGCAGCAGCCCAACGAGAATGAACCTATCCAAACGTTCACGGGCAGACACTCCGTCGGTCTGTCGACATGCAAGCCTAATCTGCAGGCGTCAATTCTTGGCGTCCTCACCTGCACAGTTATGAAATCAGAGCGACTATGCCGATTCTTCTATGTGGAAGATGTTTGGTGGGGCAAGTGCATGCTCTGCACCAGCAAAGGAGATTTCTATCGTAATCACTATTCCACCTTTGGCAGGTCAAAGAGGCCCGCTGGCGACCATTGCCGTACCGAATTTCGTCCCGTGGGATCGGAAATTCTTCCGGACCAGCACCGTCACAATGACCCTCCGGGTTCAAAGTGGAGATCATTAGATGTTCCTGCCTGTGTGCGCGGCCAAAGGTATGTGAAGCAATTTCCCTTGCCGCAGCTAGGTTGTTCCCGGTAGCAGCAGCCCAAGGAGAATGAACCTATCCAAACGTTCACGGGCAGACACTCCGTCGGTCTGTCGACATGCAAGCCTAACCTGCAGGCATCAATTCTTGGCGTCCTCACCTGCACAGTTATGAAATTAGAGCGACTATGCCGATTCGTCTATGTGGAGGATGTTTGGTGGGGCAAGTGCATGCTCTGCACCAGCAAAGGAGATTTCTATGAAGCTCGTACGTTATACAACAGTTTCCATGATGCTATTGCTGGTCGCACTGGGCACCGCACTTGCGCAACACGTCCAGACCGACTTTGATCACAAAGCCAATTTCACCCAGTACAAGACTTATTCGTGGCAGGAGATCAAGCCTGCTGACTCGCTGTGGGATGCTCGCATTAAGGATGCCGTGGACGCCCAGCTGGCCGCCAAGGGCTGGACTCAGGTGGAAAGCGGCGGTGATGTGGCCATTGTGGCCCTTAAGACGACCCAGACCCAAAGAACACTTCAAACATTCTATGACGGCTTCGGTGGGGGATGGCGTTGGCGAGGATTCGGAGGAATGGGCGAATCGACCACAACCGAGCAGGACTACAAAGAAGGAACCCTGGTTGTCGACTTGTACGACGCGAAGACCAAGCAGTTGGTGTGGCGCGGAAGTGCCGAAGACACGGTATCGGACAAGGCCGAGAAAAATGAAAAGAACCTAGACAAAGCGGTGGCGAAGATGTTCAAGGACTTTCCTCCGGGCTCGGCAAAGCATTGAGCACGTGGCTTCCACTCCAAGTCGGCACGTGAGTGTTGTCTTCAGAATCTCGAGAAAAAAGGAGGAGCGATGAAACTGCAGGAGACAAGAAAACACCAATTGTTTGATTTTTCGGGATCACGGTACGCCGTAATCGAAGCACTTAGGACCGACGCTGATCCTGAACGCTTCGTGATTGCGTATCGGAGCAAGCAAGCACTGCACGATGTCATCGCCGCACCCTGCATTATCGCGCTCGGCCTTTCCTCTCGCGAAGAGGCTGAAGCAATTATCAACCCTTGCGTCTCCGCGGCCACCGCCTAGAGACAATTCGGGTCTCGGCTCAGGAGCTATCGTGGCAGTGGATCGATTCATTGAAGGAGCAACCACATGAAGCACATTCTTCAAACAAGAAAGACGTCATCGTCATTTATCTCCATCCGGGCGCTTGTTTTGGCCCTGGCGATAACAGGAGCAGCCTCGCGAGGAATGGCTCAGGCGGGAACAGGCGAGACGGTCATTCAGAAGGCTACGGAACAGTTCGATAGTAGTCCTCTGACGACTACGTCTCTCGGCAAAGGCCTCTTCATGTTTTCCGGGGACGGAGGAAACGTTACGGCTATCGTCGATGATGGCAGCACGTTGCTGATCGATAGTGGGATCGATTCGCGGGTCACTGAATTGAGCGAGGCGATTTTCAAAGTGACGGGGCGCCCCATTACGCAGCTGGTAAATACACACTGGCACTTTGATCACACCGGAGGTAACGTGTATTTCGGCTCTGCGGGAGTGAACATCATAGCGCAGGAGAATGTAAAAAAGCGGCTCATGTCTGTGCAGGATGTGCCTTTCGTGGGCTTGCGCGACGGTCATTATCCTTCCCAGGCGCTCCCAAACGTATCTTACTCAAGCAGCATGACGTTGCATCAAGGTTCTCAGCAACTGACATTGGTCAACTACGGATCTGCGCATACGGATGGAGACTCAGTGATTTATATCTCGCCGGCGAATGTTGCGGTGGTAGGGGACATCTTCTCGAATCACGTTTATCCCATCATCGACCTGGCGTCAGGAGGATCGATCGATGGCCTCATCCATGCCCTCGATCAAGTTTTGTCCCGCACTGACGACCAGACAAAGATCGTCCCGGGCCATGGGCCAGTAGCCACTCGTGGCGATCTGCAAAACTACCGTGACATGCTGGTACAGGTTCGGCAGCGCATCAAGGTGTTGATTGCGGCCGGAAAGACAATGGATGAAGCCCGGGCCGCAGGGCCGACTGAAGACTTCGACGGCGCATGGGGTGGTGGTTACGTAACTGCGGATGTTTTCACAAAAATGGTATTTAGCAGCCTGGGCAACACCAGGAGCGCGACGAGGTAGGCTTCAAACCCGACCGGGGCTGGCCTCACACTTGCGAAGTGATCGATCGAGCAACCCGGTGTTGCAGATGGATTCCTCGCTAGGGTTTTCCCGCTTAGCAGCCCGTGGTGCAAGTTTGGATTCATGAACAGAAAGAATTGAGGTATCCACAGGCTTGGTTTGTAGAATCGGCGCATGGCGATGGGGACGCGCAAGCAGCGGGAGAAGCAAGAAGATTTGTGGATCGCGCACACGGAGTTGGCATCGGCTCCGGGGCATCCGTTCTATCAGCGTTTGAATGAACTGCTGGAGGCCGAGGGCTTCGACGAGTTTGTCGAGGGCCGGTGCGCGAAGTTTTATGCGGAGAAGTAGGGGCGGCCGTCGCTGACGCCGGGGATTTACTTACGGGCGCTGCTGATCGGGTATTTCGAGGGCATCGGGGCGGAGCGCGGGATTGCCTGGCGGCTGGCGGACTCGCTGGCGCTGCGGCGCTTTGTGGGCATCGGGCTGGACGAGTACACGCCGGACCACTCGACGATTTCGCGCACGCGGCGGTTGATTGATCTGGACACGCATGGCGAAGTATTCGCCTGGGTGCTGGGGGTGCTGGCCGATCGCGGTCTGCTGAAAGGCCAGCGGATCGCGATCGATGCGACGACGCTGGAAGCCAATGCGGCGATGCGCTCGATTGTGCGGCGGGACAGGGGCGAGAGTTACGAGGAGTTTCTGCGGGGGCTGGCGAAGGCGTCGGGGATCGCAACGCCGAGGCGCGAAGACCTGGCGCGGTTGGATCGCAAGCGCAAGAAGCGCACGTCGAATAAGGAGTGGAAGAGTCCTGCGGACGAGGATGCGCGGATTGCGAAGATGAAGGACGGACGCACGCATCTGGCGCACAAGGCCGAGCACGCGGTGGATTTGGACACGGGTGCGGTGGTGGCGGTCACGCTGCAAGGCGCCGACCGGGGCGATACGACCACGCTGGATGAGACGCTGTGCGAGGCCGGGATGGCAGTGGCGGAGCAGGTTGGACGCGAGGCCGAGTTACGACCCGACGACAAACCGAAAGTGAACCTGGCCGGCATCGAGGAAGCAGTGACCGACAAGGGCTATCACAGCGGCGCGGTGGTGAAGCGGATGAAGGCGTATGGCGTGCGCAGCTACATTCCGGAGAAGAAACAAAAGGGACGGCGGAACTGGGCGGGCAAGCCGGCCGAGCAGCAAGCGGTGTACGCGAACCGGCGGCGGGTGCAGGGCGAGTACGGCAAGAGTTTACTGCGGCGGCGCGGCGAATTGGTGGAGCGCAGCTTCGCGCACTGCTACGAGACGGGCGGGATGCGGCGCTGCCATCTGCGCGGACAGGAAAACATTCTGAAGCGGCAGTTAGTTCATGTCGGCGCGTTCAATCTAAGCCTGATCCTGCGCCCACTACTGGGCGCGGGCACGCCGCGGGAGTGGAAGAATCGGTTCGGCAGGCTCGTTTTGACCCTTTACTTCCTCTTTACGTGTCGGATAAATCAGAAGCTTCGCAGAAGCCGAATCTCTGTGTCCGTTGCCAAGTGCTTCGTGAGATCGCGTACCCGACTACGTCGCCCGACTTGCAGGAAATCCGCTACTTGCACCCCGGGCTGCTAGCCTGAAGAAAGTCGTCGCCGAATCGATACTAACGTGTAGTGAATTGGCTTATAGTGCGACTGCTTCCTCCCAGGGGCGTGCCATCGCCGCGCACCGATTCAACCTTGTAGTAATACGTCGTTCGCGGCGTAAGGTTCATTACGGACACACGGTGGATCATGTACGGCAGATTTTGATTCCACCGATTGAGTGATTCAGCTCTACGACTGAGATCCTTGGGATCCGTACCGTAATGCACCACCGAGTGCTCAATCCGGGTGCTGCCTGTGTCGGTCGTCCACCGGATAATGGCGGAATTATCCGTAGCCGATTCCAGTTCTGGTCCCTTGATGATCTGCATGTGCCCAGCTGTCTTGGCAGCCACACGTTGCTGGGAAACAGCTTGGATCGGGAAGGTCAAGATGCTGACCCAAACCGTGATCGCAAGTGACAGAAGTGGTCTGCTCATATAACGGGACAACGCGGGTGTTTCAACTCGGCGCGATGTAACCTCCAAGCCATTTCTCCTCCGGCTCTTCCCCCTGCGGCCGCTTTTCGGCATTTCGTGCAGAGTAGAAGAACCGGAGGAGAAAGATTCAATTATGGGCAACTCCCCGTAAAGGTGTTGGAGTCTGGGTAGGGTGTGGTAAAGCCGTCGGTTAGGGTCTTCAGGAAGGCGACGATCTGGGCTTCTTCCGTGGCCGTCAAACCGAGCTTACCTACCGTCATGTCCTTCGTCTGGGGAACTTCGGGTGTAGGCCAACAGGTCACCTTCTCCTTAGTTCCAGCGGGGCAATGTCCAGATTCCACGTCGAACGGGAATACATCGCGGGTATTATAGAAGTGGACGACTTCCTCCAAACTCTTCAAGTATCCGTTGTGCATATATGCTTTCGGAAAGGTTTTGCCATTGGGACACTTGGGCCTCATGTCCACGTTTCGAGCGGTAGCCACCTGCATGAAGCCGTCGAAAGCTGGTGCCAGTGGTGTCCAGTCCGAATTCGGAGTAGTCCCAGAAAGATTTCGCAGGAAGAGACCTACTCCCAAATCGGTGAAGGCGAAACCAGCCGGGTTGGGGGTAAATCCGAAGCTGTCCGGGGTACTCTCGAAGTAAAACGGATCGACAGGATTCTTGGGTAGGCCAAGATTCGCTGAAGTGGTGTCGGTGAACTTGGGCGCCACGTCCGCGGCATTGCCGTCGTCGCTTTGGCTTGGAGTCAGCGTGGTTGATCTGCCGTCCAAGTGGCACGAATTACAGTTACCTTTGCCACGGAACAGGTTGTAACCAGCCATTTCGGTCGGAGTCAAGGTGTGGTTGCCGGCCAGGAGAGCATCGAATTTCGACGAGAAAGCACTTACATCCGGTGAGCCTTCATACGCGGTAATTGACAACGCGTATTGATCATAAGTAGCGTTTGAGCGGCCCCGGTCCACAGGGCTGAGGTTGACCGGCGTGGGATTTCCACCAAACACAGCGGCCCCAGCCGGGGTGGCGCAGATCTGGTCCACATTGGACGGCCAGCTGATTGCGAACGCTTGTGGGCCCCAGACCGTTTCAAAAACGCGACGGTACGCACTCTGGGAAAGTCGCCGCACGATGCAAGCGGAGTCCGGCGAACCCATTTCCTGGGTATCTCTGACGGGATCTTGCGCCTGTTCCGCATCGGGGCTTTGGAGCAGGAACCCGGTTGCGCGCAGATCCCAGAAGTTGCCGCCGTAGAAGTTCGCCTGGGCCGTATTGAACTGCAGCACCGGGTAGAAAGGTGAGTAGGTGTAGCTCTGTGGTTTCCGTTTGCCGAACCGGAAATGACTCGATCCCGGATATGCGACAGGGCCCAAATTCACGGAGGGGATTGGTCCGCTGAAGCCGGCGTATGGCATGTGGCAGAAAGAACAAGCCTGATTCTTGTTAACTGACAGATTCTTATCGAAAAGCTCGATCTTCCCCAGTAGTTGTACTTGCCTCATTGCGGTTCCCGAATTTTTTGGCAGTGCATTCCACTGCGCGATACCCTCCGCCTCGATGAGACTCACTTCGCGATTAACTCTTTGTATCTCCGGCACCAGATCGGAGGGGATGATACCGGTCGGGTAGGGGAAGTAAATCGATGAGGTTGCATTCTGAGCCGAAACGCCTCGGGTGATCATCACGGCCCCAAGCACTACTAAGCAAACTACGCACAGGAGGACGAGACTTGTCCGGCGCATGGTCTTCCTCTTTTCTGATGTTGTGTGATCCGTGAAGAGGTGGTTGGGTAACGCTAAGCAGCGTCTCGTTAAATCAAAACCACCCGGAAAACAGCTTGGGAGGTGTAACAGTAGCTTGCCATCGGCTAACGCGCACCCCACGAAGAAGCGACGGAAAGTTAACGGAAAATGTAGGCGCGAACAATACCGTGGTTACCCTATGAATCAAACGGTAATTAACGTCGGAGCTACTACTTGATTTAGGGGTGCCAGACCAGCTTAAGGTTGCCGAGTTCATACTTGTTTTGCATCGTTGGTTCGCCGCACAAAGTGCCGCTACTTCAACGCTGGATCAATCAAGGTCAGATCTGTTTCGGGATCAAGCCGCTTATGCATCGTTACCGGATCGACTATGACCATCACTTCCAATCTCGGCGATACGTACGCAGCAAGAACATGGCCACCGCGCATTGTTCCATCTGAAGCCCCTACCACCATATGTGTATGAACTACCGGCTTTCCTTGATAGAGGGCGATGTCGCCGCTCATCCCAATTACTTCGTGCTGACCATCAATGGGAATCTTCTTGTACATTTTCCGTTGGGGATCAAACCACGCCAGCGTTGCGCAACTCACCGCTCCAATAGCGGCGAAGTGCGCACTCGTAATGTGATACTTTTCCGCAAACTCCAGCAATCCGGAAAATGCCTCGTCTCCCTGACCGAAGATGACTGCATATTCTTTAGTCGGTTCTCAGCGGTTTAGTAATTGAACCTGCATCCTCGGAGCACTGCCCCTTGGAACCGCTTGCGACGGCGCAACATATCCTCCGGCCGTCTGTTGCGAATACGCCGACAGGGTGGCGATCGCAATCAATAAAAGTACGTAACCCAGCCGCTGTATTTTGATCATAAAATTACTCTGCTATTGTTCACCAACTTCATAGCACCCTGAGATGTTCAGGTATTTCCTGCAATATTACGTTCAACTCAAACTCTCACCTGCACTCGCCTGCTACTTGAACACGATCTTTGCCATCATTCCTTTGTCTTCGTGATTCAGCAGATGACAATGAAACACCGACATGCCCTTGATAACCGGATCGGTGAAGTCCAGGATCACGTCCACAGAGCCGCGGTATGGAACATTTACGGTATCCAGCCACGCTGGATGCTCAAGGGGGACGCCGTTTTCTGCATAAGCCAGGAAGTGCACCTGATGTATGTGGAAAGGATGCAGTTCGGCGGTTCGATTGACAATGCGCCAATGCTGATAAGTACCTACGCGAACGCTGGTCATCGGACTTGCGTCGGTCGCAAACTTGCGGCCATTGATGTAGAAGCCGTTTTTGTCCTCGGTGAAGGTTACGATGAAGTCCGGTGCAGCTTTCTTCAGCGGCTCTACGTCGATCAACTTGTACAGCGACGGGCGATTGTCGACTGCATGCACTTGCTCAGGCGGTAAGTTTGGACTGGGTTGATCTGGATTGGGTTGCACCAGATCCGCCAGCACCATCCCAGGATTGGGGTCCCCGTCCGGACCTGTATCTACGCAAAGCGTACGCAAGGCAGTATGTGTGCCCCGCGCGGGACCGGTAACGATAGCTTCGAGCCGTCCCGCGGGTGCAAGCAGTAAGTGATCAGCGACCCTCGTTGGATGCTTGGGCTCGTGGTAGGCGAGCGGCATCCCGTCAAGCGCCACGATTTCAAATGTCTGTCCATCCAGTTGCAGGTCCAAATAGCGGTCCGCCGAAGCGTTCACGATACGCCAAAACTGCCGTTCTTCAGGCGCGATCTCGATTCGCAGGCGAACGACCCCGTTCACGGTGAAGATTTCCTCCACTGCCTCCGCTTCTGCTCGGCATCCCTTTGATGGAATTTCAACATCGCGCATGAGCGCGGCGGCATTCGGATCATGCTCGATGGAGCGGCCGCGCAGAACAAGCACACGCTCGCGCAGCCCTTCCACCTCGGGCGCATAACGTTCCATGCCTTCAATGACGATGGCTCCTGACATTCCATCCAATACTTGCCGGTGACTCTCGCCATGGGGATGTGTGTGGTACCAGAACAGCCCCGGCGGATGATCGCGCGGAATCTCAACCGAGTAGCGCAATACCTGGCCAGGCTTGGCCAGCATTGTTAGTACGTCATCTTGCGGGGTATCCGGCGAAACGCTGAGGCCATGAAAATGCAAATTCGTCATGTCCATGCAGGGATTCACCGCACAAGTCTCCGGGGGCTTGGCAGGAAGATCGTTGAAGTAGGTGATTTTGAGGACGTCACCAGGGGAAGCGCGGATCAGGGGAGCCACCTTCCCACCGTCGAAAGCGAAAGCATCCCGGCCATTTTCATTCACTGCATGCAGCGTAAGAGATACGACGTGATTCTCCGCTCGAACCTGCGGAGGATCTGGCAGCGAAATGGTCTGGGCCCAGACCAAGGCTGACAAGGAATACTTGCACACCGATGAGTAGACTCTTTGTCACACACGACTCGTCGAGGCCAAAGATCCGCATTCCGTGTATGTGGCCGCATACAACGGCACAAACAGTTTCCACGGGCGTACTCGAAGCCAAGTCGACTCAGGAGGCCAGTGCGGCAGTTCCTGTGAGCTCCGAGTATTCTTCCTCGGTCACTTGCAGCGACGCTGCCTGCACATTCTCCTCAAGATGCGCAACCGAGGAAGTCCCGGGGATGGGCAGCATTACCAGGGACCGCTTCAACAACCACGCCAACGCGATCTGGATAGGTTTCGCTCCGCGAGCTTTCGCAATCCTCTCTAGCAGCCTGCCCGCGACGGTTCCTGCTCCCAGCGGAAACCACGGGATGAATGCGATCCTGTTGCGTTCGCAATAATCCACGACGTGGTCCCATTCGCGATCGGCGAAACTGTACCGATTCTGCACCGACACGATGGGTACGATTTTCCGGGCCCGCTCGATGTGTTCCACGGTGACATTGGATAGCCCGATCAAACGGATCTTTCCTTCCATTTGCAGGTTAGCCAAGGTTTCAACTGAAGCGTCGAAAGGCACAACGGGATCAGGCGCGTGCAACTGGTAGACGTCAATTCGGTCGAGTCGCAGTCGCTTCAGACTGCCTTCCAAAGCCTCACGCAAGTGCGCCGGGGTGGCATCGTGGGTCCACTGGTTGGGCCCGGGGCGATTCCATCCACCTTTGGTCGCAATGACAAGGTCCTTTGGGTATGGCGCCAGCGCCTCGGCAATCAGCTCTTCGCTCACATCAGGACCGTACGAATCAGCAGTATCGATGAAGTTGACTCCCAGCTCGATGGCACGGCGAAGAACCGCGATCACCGCCGCCGGAGCTTTGGGTGGCCCCCAAATTCCGTCGCCGGTAATACGCATAGCCCCGAAGCCGAGACGATTAACGGTTAGTTCGCCACCAAGTGCGATTGTTCCGGCGCCAGCCGCCGGCAGGCTCATTTTTTCGATTTTCTCTTTCATATTCACTCTCCAAGTTACTCTGTTTGTGAGATGCTCGCCGCGTGCGATCGGCTTCACTCTCTGCAGCTGAACCTCCCGTCCCGGCGTTGGCTCGGGCGTGTAACGATAGCCCGACCAGGGTTGCGATCAGAATCGAGGGATAGAGTTGTCCGATGAGGGCCTCCGCTGTCGCCAGCGATCGCGCAATGCGATGCACTGGATGAACATCACCATAACCTACGCTGGTGAGGGTGGAAAAGCTAAAGTAAATCAAGCGGCTCGGTTCACCTGTAGGAACTCCTGCCAGAGATGACTCGAAATGGATTGCGTCCGGACGCGTTTCCATCAGCAGCTTGTATCCGAACGCCCAAGTCAGACCAATTAGCAAGTATGCAGCGACTCCACCCATCACGCGGTGTACGCTAACAGGACCCGGGCGAAACGTGTGCTTCAGTGTCATCACGACCAGAATGGCCAAGCCGGATATCTTCAGCGCTGTATCCCAGCCCAAGTGGGCGAGCGACGAGTTGAATTCGACGATCAAGTCCGCTGCGAACTCGAGGACAGTCACTGCGATAACTAGATACATGAGGGCCTTCTGTCGAATGGTTGCGACAGCTCCCGAGAAAAGCATGAACGCGAAAGCCAGGTCTAATCCAATTCGCCCCAGCCGTGACAGACGAATCACCGGAACAAAAATAGTGATGAGCACCAGAAGCCCGAGGAAGAAACTCAGCCCCCGATCTTCGACCCAAAAAGGAAATAGCGGGGCATCCGTCGATTTCGGTGCCCTCCGATTTCCCGTGATCGCATGGTTCTCAAACAAAATGCCCTCCCGGTATTGTTAACACTCATCTGGGAGAAAAGGTTCAGGCCACAAGTGTGATCGTCCCGCGGCGGACTCGTGTGTCTGGCGTCATACCGCCGGGTACCATCTCGAGCCGGTGCGGGCTTTCATCTGTGGGGCGACTGTCGTTGTTGCAGGCCCGAGATCTTTTTCGAAGACGATCCCCTTCTGTGTGACTACGAAGGTCTTGACCCCGGACGACTGGTACTCCACGGGATACGCGATCAACGCCAGACCTCTAGCACCGTGGCCACTCACGTCCGATGCAGGATTCCCCCGTACCACTCGAAAGTAGTACCCGTGGAAGGGATTAGACTCTTTGTTGTCGGCATTCGCGGTTGCAGTGGAGGCCAGGCTCTGGGCGAATCGGGTGATCGGGTCTTCGCTGGCTGCCTTTAAATCGGCTTCATTCTTCCGCATTGCGAATTCCTCACACACTTGGATTGCGGTAGCCTCGTTCTCTCCAATTCTGCGGAACTTGATTTCGTCCATACCGGTCTTAGAATCGAAGTACCAGGCACCATTCTTTGAGACCAGCGGGATCGGAAACGGCCAGTTTTCTGCGCCGATGTACAGCACCGTGCTCCCGTCGGGTTCTCGGACCAGACGGTGCATCTCTCGATATTTCTGGCAGAACTGCTCGCGTTCGAGCTTGTCCTCGACTTCGTCGCTCGACGAAGTGACTTCCTTTCCTGCTCCCAGGATTGCTTCCAGGGCCTGCTCATCTTCTTTTTCCGCAGCTTCAAAGAGAGCGTTACTGGCTTCGCCGGGAGACGAGAACTTCTTTGGTTGTGAGTCCTGAGCAAAGCTCGATGTGGCGAAGCCCATGACAAGCAGCAACAGCAGAACAAGGACGGCGGATGCGAACCCGCAGGCAAGTCTCACGACAAATGTTTCAAATGTTTCAAGCGTCATATTCTCGGTTTGCATGATTTCTTTCTCCTATCGTCAGTTTCTTTGCATTAATGGATCGAATTACCTGTGACCGCCACCGCCGTGGCCGCCGCCTCCGTGAAAGCCGCCGCCTCCATGAAAGCCGCCGCCTCCATGAAAGCCGCCGCCGAAGCTGGACTGCCCGCGAGAGGAGAAGCCTCGCGCGACTCCTCCATGATTAAAGCCGCTGAATGCACCGGAATGCGTGCCTGCCTGAGCGTGCGGTGCCGCGAACCCATGCTGAGCACCGGCGAATCCCCTTCCCGGTGCACCACCATGAAATCCGCTTCCGCCATGAAATTCGCCAGCGCGGTTGAAGTTATTACGATTGACGAAAATTCTGCTGTGGGAAACGTAGCCGTGGTGGTCGAAATCAATACCGTGATGATGCCAATCAGATCCCCAGTGGTGCCAGCCCCACCCAAAGCCGCCAAAGAAACCGATTCCAAAGCCGAAGCCAAACGCAATTCCCGGTCCTGCAAGGAACAGTCCCGGATACGAGTACCAGCCTGGCCACACCCCGATGGGCGCTCCATACACAAGCCAAGGATCATATTCAGGTACGTAAACCACCTCAGGGTCAGCCGGTTCGATCACAATGGTCTTACCCTGCTTGCTCACCTTTTCCTGCGATGAGCTCTTTAGGTTGCCCGCCTTCTCCGCGCGGTCGCGCATCACCTGAACGGCGTTCATCACGTCCTGCTGTTGGTTCACGTACGCATCGCCGAGCGAGGAGGTCCAGGAGAGGTTCTTGTCCATGTTGGCGAGCACGGAAGGAAACTCCACCAGGGCCTTCACACTGGGATCCCACGGCTGTTTATCGACTTCCTGCCCCAGTTGTTCTCCCTTAAGCTCGGGATGTTGTTGCAGCCACCGGTCTGCTTCCACAACTTGATCGGGATAAGTGGAGGCTGCGAGGATCTGCGCCACCAAGGCATCCGGATACAATGCGATCGGAGCGACGAGTTGCTGCAGCTGTTCCGGCGTCTGCTGTGCGGCCTGAACCGGGGGCTGCGCGGCAGGCTGATTCGCCTGATCCGCGACTGCTCCAGGCACAGTGGTTAATAAAAGACAACCGGAAAGAAAAAGCGACAAAGTCTGTTTTAGAAAGTTCACAATAAGTCCTCCAGCGGTGCGGCCGTATCAAGGCTTGCCAAACGAGACAGCATTAGTGGACGGCACACCGGCTCTTTCGTTATTAGCTGGCCAAGCCAGCCGCCTCGCCACCCGCAAAGTCCCGAAACGTGAGTGGACACAGCGGATGGTCGCATTGACACGCGATTTCCACGTCTTCGCTGCCTGCGTCACGACACGATTCTCCGCAGAATTCTTCTCCATTTGGCACATCGCATAGACATGGTATGTGCGCGCACTTTTTCGTCTTTAGATTTGTCATTACAACTCCGTCCTTTTTAGTTTCACTCACCTTGTCCGACCATTCGAGCGTCGCGACTCTTGGATTGCATGCAGATCTCCAAACGCAGATTGAACGCGCCACAAGGCTTTGCGCGCCGTCTAGTCCCCAGTTCCCGGCTCAGAGTGTCCGCAGAGTGATAGCTGCGTCGGTATTTGGACAGTCTTGATGCCCCGTTCACATTTCGAAAACGAACTACAGGCGTGAAGTTCGCAGGATTCAAGTCTGAAAGTGCGTGGAACTATTAAGTTTGTTGACCCTCGTCGGATGTTCTTTTTGACTGGAACGAGGCGTGCAGTAAGTGCTTCCGAAGGAGATATACCGAAATGGAAATCAACAGAGGTTACATTGTCTTAGGTTTGATCATTGCTTTTACTCTTTTTTTCGAACTTGCTGCTCACGCCGACGAGTTTGACCAAGCCACCACACTCACTTTCAGTGAGGCGATCCAGGTCCCGGGCCAGGTCCTACCCGCCGGAGCGTACGTATTCCAGTTGGCCGACAGTAGTTCTGACCGAGGTATCGTGCAGATCTTCAGCGCGGACAGGTCTGTCCTGTACGGAACCTTTCTGACCAATGCAGCGCAGCGTCAAGAAACAACCGATGATACCGCGGTCACATTGGCAGAGCCGGAATCCGGAGGACCCGATGCCCTCCTGAAGTGGTTCTATCCCGGACGCGAAACCGGTCATGAGTTGGTGTATGCCGGTCAACAGGAGAAGCTATTGGCTCAGGACACTCAACTGACTATCGTAGCCAACCAACAACCATCGTCCGATTCCGAGACTACCGGAGCCGGTAACTAAGTGTGTGGCCTGGCATTCGCTCGTCAGGGCCCGGGTTCGAGGACACGGGCCCGCTTGCGAAACCAGTCGACAGACGAGGGCGAAAAATCATGGAGCACAAAACGATTCTCTACATATCCAACCAAGCGAGCTGTAGCGATTCGATGGTCGCTGCACTCAAGGAGACAGGTTGTGAGGTCGTGAGCACAAACAGCGCGACAGAAGGGGTTGCCCTGCTATACGTGATGCATTCAGTCGCTGCCGTCGTGCTCGATAACCTTCGAGAGAGCAGGCCAGCTTTGACGTGACGGAGAGCTTAGCAGCCCGGGGTGCAAGTAGCGGATTTCCTGCAAGTCGGGCGACGTAGTCGGGTACGCGATCTCACGAAGCACTTGGCAACGGACACAGAGATTCGGCTTCTGCGAAGCTTCTGATTTATCCGACACGTAAAGTGTTCTAGCTGGAACTTGATCTGACAAAGACCTATGTTAGGCGGCAGTTTCTTGCGCTCCGCCTCCGCTTCGCTGCGCAGGGCTACGCTCCGGCTCCGCGTGCTGTCCCTCGACGTCGGACGAAACTGCAACTGTCAGAGAGTCGAGCATTTTCGCCTGCGCTAACTGTTTGGAATCCAGGAAAGTCTGCCAGGGTGTTTTCCCGTAGCAGTACTTGCCGGAGTGTTCGCGTTTTTCATTGTACTCACCCAGCCAAACATCCAGATCCGACTGCAGCTCGTCCAAGCTGCGATAGAGCTTTTTGCGAAACGCAACGCTATAGAACTCTTCTTGCAAGGTGCGATGGAAGCGCTCGCAGATGCCATTGGTCTGCGGCGACTTGGCTTTGGTGCGGGAATGGTCGATGTTCTCCACGGCCAGGTAGAGCTGATACTCGTGGCATTCCCGGTTGCCGCAGTACTCCGTACCACGGTCGGTCAGCACGCGCAGCAGCGGCACGTTCTGTTCCTCCAAGAACGGCAGCACCCGATCATTCAGCAGATCCGCCGCCACCAGCGCATTCTTGCGGTCGTAGAGCTTCACGAACGCCAGCTTCGAATAGGTGTCCAGGAAGGTTTGCTGGTAGATGCGGCCGATGCTCTTGATCGTTCCCACGTAGTAAGTATCCTGGGCGCCGAGATAGCCTGGGTGTTCGGTCTCGATCTCCCCGTGGGCTTGTTTCTCTTCCCGCGCTCGCTCCAGGGTCCGCACCTGATCTTCGGTAAGGATCAGATTTTCCTGGGCGGCTTTGGCTTCCAGCGCTTTGAGCCGTTTGCGAAAGGTTTCTAGATCATGGCGCAGCCAAACGCAGCGCACCCCGGCGGGCGAAATCAGCATCCCGCGCTTGGCCAGATCGTTGGCCGCTCTCACCTGTCCGTAGGCTGGCTTCTCCACCGCCAGCTCCACGACCGCTTTCTCGATGTGCTCTTCGATGCGGTTCTTCACACAGGGCTTGCGGCGGCTGATTTCCTGCAGCGCCAGTTCGCCGCCTTTGTCGTAAAGCTCCTTGAAACGATAGAAACTATCCCGTGAGTAGCCCATCATCTTGCAGGCCTGTGAAACGCTGCCCAACATCTCAGCCAGCTTCAACAACCCCACCTTGTTCTTGATGATTTTCTGATCGGTGCTCATTCTGACATCTCCTCTCTGCGCCAGCCGGCGCATTCTATCGGAAATGTCAGATCAAGTCGTGGCTAGGACACGTAAAGAGGAAGTAAAGGGTCAAAACGAGCCTGCCGAACCGATTCTTCCACTCCCGCGGCGTGCCCGCGCCCAGTAGTGGGCGCAGGATCAGGCTTAGATTGAACGCGCCGACATGAACTAACTGCCGCTTCAGAATGTTTTCCTGTCCGCGCAGATGGCAGCGCCGCATCCCGCCCGTCTCGTAGCAGTGCGCGAAGCTGCGCTCCACCAATTCGCCGCGCCGCCGCAGTAAACTCTTGCCGTACTCGCCCTGCACCCGCCGCCGGTTCGCGTACACCGCTTGCGGCTCGGCCGGCTTGCCCGCCCAGTTCCGCCGTCCCTTTTGTTTCTTCTCCGGAATGTAGCTGCGCACGCCATACGCCTTCATCCGCTTCACCACCGCGCCGCTGTGATAGCCCTTGTCGGTCACTGCTTCCTCGATGCCGGCCAGGTTCACTTTCGGTTTGTCGTCGGGTCGTAACTCGGCCTCGCGTCCAACCTGCTCCGCCACTGCCATCCCGGCCTCGCACAGCGTCTCATCCAGCGTGGTCGTGTCGCCCCGGTCGGCGCCTTGCAGCGTGACCGCCACCACCGCACCCGTGTCCAAATCCACCGCGTGCTCGGCCTTGTGCGCCAGATGCGTGCGTCCGTCCTTCATCTTCGCAATCCGCGCATCCTCGTCCGCAGGACTCTTCCACTCCTTATTCGACGTGCGCTTCTTGCGCTTGCGATCCAACCGCGCCAGGTCTTCGCGCCTCGGCGTTGCGATCCCCGACGCCTTCGCCAGCCCCCGCAGAAACTCCTCGTAACTCTCGCCCCTGTCCCGCCGCACAATCGAGCGCATCGCCGCATTGGCTTCCAGCGTCGTCGCATCGATCGCGATCCGCTGGCCTTTCAGCAGACCGCGATCGGCCAGCACCCCCAGCACCCAGGCGAATACTTCGCCATGCGTGTCCAGATCAATCAACCGCCGCGTGCGCGAAATCGTCGAGTGGTCCGGCGTGTACTCGTCCAGCCCGATGCCCACAAAGCGCCGCAGCGCCAGCGAGTCCGCCAGCCGCCAGGCAATCCCGCGCTCCGCCCCGATGCCCTCGAAATACCCGATCAGCAGCGCCCGAAAGTAAATCCCCGGCGTCAGCGACGGCCGCCCCTACTTCTCCGCATAAAACTTCGCGCACCGGCCCTCGACAAACTCGTCGAAGCCCTCGGCCTCCAGCAGTTCATTCAAACGCTGATAGAACGGATGCCCCGGAGCCCATGCCAACTCCGTGTGTGCGATCCACAAATCTTCTTGCTTCTCCCGCTGCTTGCGCGTCCCCATCGCCATGCGCCGATTCTACAAACCAAGCCTGTGGATACCTCAACCCTTTCTGTTCATGAATCCAAACTTGCACCACGGGCTGCTAAGGGAAATTCGTCCAAACGTTCCCTTAATGCTCCAGTGCAGTGACCAAATTGACAGCCCAACCTCATGGACAGCGAAGTGCATGAGCACAGATAAACTTGCCTCCGCGTTACAGCATTTGCTGACCGCGGAGCCCGTTGTCTCATAGGCACGAGTCTCCGAGTGCGCAGCTCACAATCTTGATCTGAAAGATGCGACTCCCTAGCTACTTCCCGGTGCAAAATTGCCGTTCCTGAGGCAGCGGATTCGTGCCCAAGGGGTTGCGGGTCGGCTCTGCGGGTTCAAGTCTCATTTCACCATTCCCCTGTGGAGCAGTGCGTCAGACTTAGGCAGGCTGCTGGGTTAGCCAGCGTCCCATGTTGATGAGATTGTCGGCGATGATACCGAGTCCCACCCAACGCCGCATGCCCTCACTGCCGTGATAGCGACTGCGGGCGAGTCCATGGCGCCGCTTCAGCACGCTGATGCGTCCTTCGCATCCCGTGCGCCATTGCTGTCCCTGTTTGAACCAGCGTTGCTTTTCCAGTTGACGTCGCGCCGCGCTCCGTGTGCTCCGGTTTGGCACGGAAACATGCTTCACTCCCAAGGCCTGCACCCCTTCTTCTTGTACCTGAGAGTAGAAACCGGCATCGGCAGCGACCAGTTGCGGCACTCGACCTAACTTCCTCCGCTGTGCCTCCACCGCCGACTGCAACAGATGACGATCACTCGGTCGTTGCTCGAATACCTCATAGTGCGTGACCATCTGGTTCTCCGCTTCCTGCACCTGCACCATCTTGCCGAACTCGTTCGGCTTCCCGGCCTTCCCCTTGCGAATGATCTCCGTGTGGGGTTCGAACAGGCTGACCAGCTTGGCCGGCAACTGCGTGAGTCCCTCGAAGATCCGCGCCTTGGTTTGTCGCACCACACGGCGTACTCGTTCCGCCATCGTTTCCAAACTCTCACATAACTTGCGCGCTCTACTCCGGCGTCGGCCTGGCAGTTCAGCCACTTCTCGTAACACCCTTCGCGTATCTCCCAGGATCTGGCCTGTTAATCGCAGCAACTGACCGTACTCGCGCCGCCGTCGCAACTCCCCTTCTTCCCCTTTATGTCGCAACGCGTGCGCGATGGCGATCACCCGCTTCTGCACACTGCGCTTCCGGTCGCGCACTTTCCGGTTCAGTCCGCCCACCTTGCCCTCAATCTTTTTCATCATTCGCGTCAGCACCCGCGCCCCGTCGTCCAACAACCCGCTGTCGGTCGGGTAGTGGATATTGCTCTCCACCACCGTCGTGTCCACCCGCATCTTTCGCCCTCGGATCACCCCGCGTTGCCGCGCCACAGCCACGATCCGATCGTGCAACTCACGCAGCGTCTCCGGACCAATCGCTTGTCCCAAGCGCACCAGCGTTTTTGCGTCCGGCACCTTCTCCGTCCCGATCCGACAGAAACTCCGGTACACCACATTCGCCCGCACTTCCCGCTCCAGGATTTCGTAGCTCCAATTACGCACGTGCTTCAGAATCAGCATGCGCAATGCCACCTCGGCCGGCGTCTGCGGCCGCCCCAGCTTCCGGCTATGTTGATGTCGCTCCCCTTGCGCTTCATACACCGTATCCACTAAGGCTTCGTCTTCCAACAACTCATCCACCACCTGCATCCACGGTTCCCACAGTTCGGCCACTTCTTCGGCAAACAAACTTTCCCACAAACCTGGCTGTTGATGCCGCAATCGAATCACGTGCTCTCCTCCTGCTTTGATATCCACGGAAAGTATCTTCTTAGCACGTAATCACAAATCTGCAGCCGCCAAACTATTGCTCAACAGTGATTACTTTTGCACCGCGAAGTAGCTAGTGCCTGGCCCGACGAGGCTGGTACTACAAAGCCAA
>CAVSNS010000016.1:0-22143 GCA_963729325.1 uncultured Acidobacteriota bacterium | reverse complement strand
ATTCCGCGCGGCCAATCTCTTTCAGCCAGGCATGCTCGGGGCCAATCGAGGGATAGTCCAGCCCTGCCGACACAGAATGCGTCGGAGGCAATCTGCCCAGCCTCGATCCTGCAGCACATAGGAGTATGTGCCCTGCAGCACACCGGGAGACCCGCCGCGAAAACGGGCCGCATGATCGCCCAGTTGCTCGCCTCGTCCTCCGGCTTCGACGCCGATGAGTCGCACCTTCTTATCTTTGATGAAGTCGTAAAAGATCCCGATGGAATTGACCCGCCGCCGACGCAGGCGATGATCGCTGCAGGTAGTTTGCCTTCCGCCTTTAGAATTTGCGCGCGCGCTTCGCGTCCGATCACGCGGTGAAAGTCGCGCACCATGGTGGGGTAGGGATGCGCGCCCAGCGCGCTGCCCAGCAGGTAATGCGTGGTGCGGACGTTGGTGACCCAGTCGCGCATGGCTTCGTTGATCGCGTCTTTCAGCGTACGCGAGCCGAGTCCACGCCGCGCACCTCGGCGCCCAGCAGACGCATGCGGAAGACGTTGAGTTCCTGGCGGCGCATGTCCTCGGCACCCATGTAGACGACGCACTCGAAGCCCAAGAGCGCGCACACGGTGGCGGTGGCAACGCCGTGCTGTCCCGCCCGGTTTCGGCGATGACGCGATGCTTGCCCATGCGCTCGACCAGCAGCGCCTGGCCCAGGCAGTTGTTGATCTTGTGCGCGCCGGTGTGAAGCAGGTCTTCGCGCTTGAGATAAATCTTTGCGCCGCCCAGTTTCTCGGTGAGGCGGCGGGCGAAGAAGAGCGGGGTGGGACGACCGGCGTAAGTTCGCAGCAGGTTGTCCAGCCGACGTGGAAATGCGGATCGCGCTTCGCCTTTTCGTACTCCCGCTCCAGCTCTTCGAGCGCGGCCATGAGCGTTTCAGGGACGTAGCGTCCGCCGTAAACGCCAAAGCGGCCGGGTACAGGCTTTATCGCCGACTTCTTGGCTTTCGTGATGACTGCAGTCGCCATTTTTATGCGATCCTCTCTAGTTTCCGGACTGCCGCGATGAAAGCTCGAACTCTCTCGGGATTTTTCTTGCCGGCCTGGCCTCGACACCCGAGGAGACGTCGACGCCCCAAGGTGTCAATGTATGGATCGCTTCGGCGACATTATCCGGAGTCAGGCCTCCAGCGACCACGACGTTGGCCAAGCTCCTGATTGTCTTCACGACTTGCACACTGGCGGTCCAATCGGACGGGCTTTCCGGTTCCGCCAGGTCGTGAAGCCAACCTGTGTCCAAGAGAAAAGCGTGAACCGCATCGGGGTTCCACATCATGGCATGTCCTTCTGGTCGATCCCTCGACATGGACAAGGCAGGGATCAACTTCATTCGTGGTTCCCTCTCGGCGAGCTGTTCGAAGCAGTAGGCGCACTCCGCCTGGCCTTCAGCTGGGGCTACGTCGAGATACGTCTGAATCGCCGTCATCCCGCTGCTCGTTGCCGCGGCTCCGACTTCTTCGACGGAACCGCTAACAAATACACCAACCTTTTCAACTCGCTCAGGCAGCCGTTCTGTAATTCCGCTGGCAACCGCCGGGGTCACGTAGCGTGGACTCTTCTCGTAGAAGACAAATCCAGCGATCCGCGCCCGCGTCGACGGCGGTCAGCGCATCTTCGAGATTCGTAATACCGCAAATCTTGATCCAAGTCATGAAAACCAGTTTTCAGTCGCTAGTATCCAGTCAGTCGCCCCACCTGGCACTCGGCACCACGGACTCGCTACTCGCAATTAACGATCGCAGTGCCTCGCCAGGGGATTCTGCCCTCATCAAGGACTCACCGATTAGAAACGCCTGATACCCAGCCGCGCGCAGGCGGATGAGGTCGTCCGCGTTGATGCCACTCTCAGCCACACCGATAACATTCTTCGGAATCAACCCCGACAGGCGAATTGCCGTTTCCAAATCAACTTTGAAGGTACGTAAATCGCGGTTGTTCACCCCAATCAGTTTGCAGCCGGCTTCGAGGGCACGCTGCAACTCTGCCTCATCGTGAACCTCACACAGAACATCGAGGCCATGGCCGCGGCTCTCCATTGCCAGTCCAATCAGTTCCGCCTGGGATAGCGCCGCCACGATCAACAAAATCGCATCCGCGCCGTACGCCCGAGATTCCACCACCTGGAACTGATCGACAATGAAATCCTTCCTCAGGCAAGGCAAGTTTGTGACGTTCGACGCTTGGCTCAAATTATCAAGCGATCCCTTGAAGAATTCCTCGTCAGTCAAGACCGACAAAGCGGCCGCGCCCGCCCCTTCCAGTTCTCGAGCAAGGCTGTCTGATCGAAATTGGCCCGAATCAATCCGCGTGATGGCGAAGCCTTTTTCAGTTCCGCGACGATGGCTACGCCTGTACGGCTTTTCGTCTCGCAGGGACAGCCGAAAACCGCGCGGCTCATGCTTTTGCGCCCGCCGCTCAAGATCGCGCAGATCGACCCTGCGCCGGGATTCTGCCACTCGGCGGCGGGTTGAGGCGACAATCTGCTCAAGACTGACGGGCATTTTCAACTGCGACGATTATACGGGAACGTTGCCGCGGCTCGGTCAATGCCGGACGTCACGAATTTGTAATTTCGGGAAACAGAATCACCCAGTTTTCTACCCATTACCTAAGATATCTTGCCTATCCGCGAGTCCGGAATACTCTTGAGCCAACGAGCCCGAAGGACCGCCCACATGAGATCGCCAACCAGCTTTGATCATGCAACCAGGATGTCATGCGCGAGAAAACCCGTTCCGAACGCTGGTCTTCATCGTTGCTTCAGCCTCGCTGCGAGGCCATATGTGAAGCGATGGCTAATTTGCGCATTCACGACCGTCGTGGTGGCTGGCCTGTACTCTAGTGGTGTCGCGCAGAGTTCGCTTCCCTTTGATGTGTCGAACCCTAAACACAAGAAGTGGCCGGGGGATGAGGCGAGCAGAATTTACGTATCCGCTTGCGAACTCGTCGCGCGGACCATCAGGCCCGAAAAGCCGCCTCACCTGCGCCCCAGATTCGTCCTGGTTCTAGGCGCACAGGACAATGAAATGGTTCGCGATGGCGTCGTGTCTGAGATCCATCTAAAGACTTGGAACTCGGCCCATTTCGCCGAAGCCGTCGTACTAATGGCGACACGCGAAGTTCTGAAGAACGAAGATGTAGCCGATATAGTTCGCTACGCGGTGATTTCCGCGCAAGCTAGTGCCTCCGTAAGAGATTTGAGACAAGTTCCGTAGTGAACCAGCCAGGCGTTGGCCTGAAAAGATCAGTGAATCCAGACGCCGGGCCTCGCTTTCAGGGAGAACCTCTCGACCTCAGGGATTGATTACTGGTGCCATCGAAGGGACTCGAACCCCCACACCCTTGCGGGTACATGGACCTGAACCATGCGCGTCTGCCAATTCCGCCACGATGGCTAAAAGTGTTGCGGGGCGACCCTCTCGGGCCAGCCTCTCAGGAAAGGACAACGAGTAATATTCTACAGGGGCACCGCTGGCTGTCAATCACAGCGGGCCTCCTGATTTAACGTGCCTGTGTGCGAAGATGGCGGGCCGGACACGATGACAGATTCTCCCAAGCTACCGGACAATGTCCGCGGGCGTCTGCGCGCCCTGACCCATGATCTGAGCAATACTGTCGAAATCATCTTGCAAGCTGCTTATCTGTTGCAAGAGGCAAATCTGGACGCGGACACCAAGAAATGGACACAGTTGATAGAGAAGGCGGCGGATGACGCCGCACGCATCAACCACGAGATTCGGGAAACTTTGCGGTCGCAGGACTAAAAACTTGCACCTTGGACTACAGACCTCGTCCTCAGGACGATTCGAGGGGCGGAGGTCCGATGTCTGATGTCTGATGTCTGACCGTGCCCTAGCCTTCCAGCTTCGCGCTCATCGTGATGTTCGCCTTCAGCACTTTGGAGACCGGGCAGCCACTCTTGGCGTTGTCTGCTGCTTTCTGAAAAGCAGCCTGGTCGGCGCCTGGCACGCGGCCCAGCACATCGAGATGGACGGCGGTAATCGTCCAACCAGAGTCGAGTTTTTCCAAACTTAGCGTCGCTGCAGTCTCAATGCTTGAAGGCGTCAGCTTCGCCTCCCCCAATTGCGCAGAGAGTGCCATCGAAAAACACGCCGCGTGCGCCGCTGCGATCAGTTCTTCAGGATTGGTACCGGGAGTGTTTTCGAAACGTGTGCTAAATGAATACGGAGTATTGGACAGCACGCCGCTGGCGGCGGAAACCACCCCTTTGCCGTCCTTGAGACCGCCCTTCCACACCGCGCTTGCTTTCCGTTGCATTTCGTCTCTCTCCTCGGATTGGTGAGTTGTATTGCGCCCTGCCATTGTAGATGGAGGACGGCCAGCGTGTCAGGAGATAGGACAATTCGGCAGTGGCTCACTTTCAGCCCAAACTGACGTCATCCCGAGTTTTGCGAGGGATCTTGCGCGCAGACAGGCGACCCACCGGCGAAGCTCCCGCACGAGATCTCCTTATCCCGAAAGCCGGCGCAGTTCGGTGAGAGCTGCCCCGAGCGAAGTTGACGTGTCTGAATGATCCAAACTGAGATACTACGCAGAATTCCTGGCATGAACGGATAGGGGGATCTGGCAGCCTGGCTTAGTTACGCCCCACCGAATTCAATCCCTGTGCTGTCCGAGGTTGCGAATCTTCCAGCCATCCAACCAACGATGAAAAAATCGCTTGGGCCGGCCATCCAGCAACTCGTGAAGGGTAGATAAGAGGGTCGTCGAACCTTGCGACTTCGATAAGAAAGTGTCCACTGATTTCAGCTTGCTTTCTGGCAATGGTCCATACGCGGAGAGGAGCATGATCGGCACCTGCGAATTGATGCGCTTCATCTTGGCAGCCACCACATCTCCGTTCATTCCCGGCATTTGGTAATCAAGAACAACTGCATCAACCGCGTGGGAAAGGAACAACTTAAGGCCTTCCGGGCCGCCAGTCGCTTCTAGGACTTCATAGCCGTTTTCTTCCAGCAGCATCTTGCGGCCGATGAGTCCGTTCAGGTGGTCGTCAATACAGAGGATTGTTGCTTTTTGACGAGGCATGATTGCGTAAGTCCATTCGGCCAGTTCTGTCTGTGATCAGCGCGAAGCGGGGCTTGAAGGCGATGGTAATGATGCCGCCGTGCACCAGCAAATTACGAACGTACAAGGGCACATCAGTTACCACATTTGCGTCGAAAGGAGGGAAAGCATCAACCAGCGCAGGGCACTTGCGGCCGCAAGAAAACACCGACGATTAGCCAGGCTTAAGAATACTCATTTGATTTACAGCAAGAAGGACGGTCTGTGCCAGGCGTTCCAGCACGGCGACATCGCCCTCGTCAAAAGCGAAAGTTTGATTGGAGAAGACTTCCAGCAGACCGACGATTTGTCGGTCATACCGGATGGGTGCCGCGAGGATGGATCGAATACCGAGTCGAAGGCAGCTCTCTGGGTCCACGCGAGGGTCGGTTTGTGCATCATCGCAGCGTAGAGATTCTCCACTGCGTACACATTCCCCAGATAAGCCCGAGTTGATGTCCAGCCGCGTACCCAGTGCCGGCGCGTTGGCTCCGACGCTCGCGCGGCAGATCATCGAGCCTTTGTGGGTAAGGGCGATGGCAGCGGCCGTGCCACGAGTGAGCGTGCGGGCACGGGCGCCAACCAGCCGCAGCGCCGCGTTCAGGTCTGACCCAAGCGAATTGAACTCGTACTGGACCGTGGGCGAAGCACGAGGTTGGCTCCTTTCCGCTTTATCCCACGAAGCGGTTCCCATCTCCAAAGTGATGGCCCGCAGCTGAGTGGTCCTATTTTCAAAGGAATTGGCGACGCGCGGAACCAACACTGGTTCGACGAGAGTAACCCTCGGCGCATTGCGGCTGGGTGCGGCGGCATGGAGTGCAAGCCATTGCTCAAGCCGTTGTCGCGACTCTTCTGGTAGTTCGGAGAAACGGACGCCGGCACGGCCCAGAGCATCTGCCCAGGCAATATACCCCGTGGTCTCCAGGTGGGTCGCTGGATCGGGCAAACTCAGGTGGAGTTCGACGCGGCTCGAGGCTTCCGGGGCCGACGCCGTTTGCATCAACATACCCTCTTCGCTTAGATCTAGGATCATCCCTCCGGTGACGCCGTCAAAGCTGGCGAAGGCAGGCCCCTGCAACTTGTGCCGCAAGCAGTTACGGCGCTCTGGAATCATCACTTTCTCCTGCTGGCGTGCAGTCGTCTGCACCGTGGCCAGCAACCCCAAGCTTGGCTAGCGGACGACCGAGGGGCCCTTCCCTACCGGCTGCCCATGTCAGATTGTCTTATCAGAGGATTCGGGGAAAGTGTCGCGGTTGGTGCGGAAGGTGAAATTCCGAGTTATAGACGGCGAGAAAGGCGGAACCGAGGATAACTTTTTTTGAAGGAATATAGCGGCGGACGTTGGCATACCCCATTTCCGACAATTCACGCGCAACGTCTTCGGACGCGTGACACGCGGGACCGGCGCAATAGATGATGACCTCAAAGTCCTTGCGGGGCATCAATTCCGCCAGTCCGAGATGAACTTTTGGCGCACAAACACTGATTTCCTGATGGGCGTGTTAAGAGTCCGTCGCCACATATCCGATAAGGCACGCGTTACAGCCGCCAATATTCGATTGTGCATTTCGTTTTTGGGATGCACCGGTGCTTCTAGCGCAAGTTGCTAGCTAAATGAAAGGAAATCGAATTCGTTGTAGCTGAAAAGAAGAGACTTCACGCCAATCCCCCTTCGAGCGCACCGCATCAAAAGTCCCGAGATGCCCTATGATTCGAAAACTAAAGTCCGGTCAATACCGGCTGTACTCTCGCAAAAAGAATCCCAAAACTGGACGCCGACGTAATCTCGGCACGTTCAATACAAGAAAAGCCGCACAGGCCCACGAGCGTGCGGTTCAATACTTCAAACGCGGCTGAGCGCTTTTTGTTCCATCATTCAGCTCGGCGACAAAGCGCAGCCCGCACTATTTTCGCGCGAGAAAAACTCCGACCAACACAGCAAACATAGCCAAGGTGGCGATCCAACCCACCACTCTCAAATAAAGAGGAATCGCAAATTTTCCCATCACTTTTCGATTTGTAGCCAAATGCACAATGACTGCCATCATGGGCGCAGCAATCACGCCATTTAGCACAGCCGCCCAAAATAGAGCCCGCACCGGATCAACGTGCCAGAAGTTAAAGAAAACTCCGACCAGTGTTGCAAGGGCAATCGTCCAATAAAATCCAGGCGCCTGTTCGGGCTTGTTTTCCAGGCTGGTTCGCCACTTGCATGCTTCTCCCACGGCATATGCTGCGGAGCCAGCCAACACCGGAATCGCCAGCATGCCAGTGCCAATTATTCCGCATGCGAATAGTCCAGCAGCCCAGTGTCCAGCCAGGGGTGCTAGCGCCTGTGCCGCCTGCGCCGCCGTACCTACTTGTGTCTCTCCGTGTGCGTGAAGTGTGGCGGCCGTCGTCAAGATAATGAAAAAGGCCACGAGGTTGGATAAGGCCATACCGAAATATGTGTCCCAGCGAATCCGACCAAGTTGAATAGTAGCTTGTCGTGGTGCCCTTCTTAGGGCCTTCTCTCCATGGTGGTTCTTAACTTCTTCAACCTCCTGAGAGGCCTGCCAAAAGAAGAGGTACGGGCTGATGGTAGTTCCGAGTACTGCGACCAGACCGGTCAAGTACTCTGCGCCCCACGTCAGATGGGGGAAGATCGTTGCGTGGAGCACCTGTCGCCACGATAGTTGGACATAGAAAGCTGCTGCGACGTACGCGAAGAGTGAAAGAGTCAGCCACTTTAAGTACTTAACATAGCTTGAATATGGTATGAACATCTGCAACAGCAAGGACGCCACACCAAACAGAAGAACGTAAAGCCAGGTTCTGCCAGGTATCAAAAGTTGTGCCGCTGCGCCCATGGCTCCGATGTCCGCCCCAAGATTGAAGACGTTGGCCACCAGCATCAGGGCCACGACAAGATAAAGCAGCCAAACCGGATAACATTTTCGGAGGTTCGCTGCGATGCCAGAACCGGTCACGCGACCAACGCGGGCGCATATCTCCTGAATTGCTCCCATCAGGGGATAGGAAACCAGCATGGTCCAGAGCATTCCATATCCGAACTGTGCGCCCACCTGAGAATAAGTGGCGATACCACTTGGGTCATCGTCAGACGCGCCGGTTACAAGTCCGGGACCCAGTTTTCTAAGGGCGGATCGAACTCGGGCTGGCCACGCGGCGTGACCGCCGTGTTCGATAACGTTTGCTTCGGTCGCATCCCTTGGGCTGGGGCCTGTCCCGGACGGATATTCGCTGACAGTTGGCATAGTCAAAGCGCTGGGCCCCCTGTCCCCGTGGACTTTCCACCAAGTTCCCTGCAGTCTGTTAGTTGCACCGGACAGGGCAGAAGATGGACTCCCACTTCGCCTGGATAACCAGGCAAGAAAGAAGTCATTTTTCGGGGCAATGGGCCGGCGGGTACTCTAAAGTCTGCCGTATCTTCATCCCCGAATGTGTACTACAGTGAAGACCGTATTGCTCTCTGCATATGGCCCTGGGTTATAACCACTTCGTTAGTCCTGATTTTTTGATCACTGAAACCAGTCGACACCAGATTTCGAGGCTCGGGTACTTTGGGCCGAGAAGCGTGGGGTGTAATCTAGGTTTCGCCGTCGAAGGGAGCCATGCAACAGAAGATAAATCACGGCCTACCAGCGGCTTCGCAGAATAACTGGGAGTATTTGTTTGAGGCGGCCCTGCTGGAACCCGAGCCTACCATGATTGAACGGGCGACTGCAAAGTGCAAAGGACGCCATCATGGATCGAATCGAGGATTCCTTCGATAAGGCTTCATTCTTGGAGCGGCAAGTGCTCCTGGCTGCCCTGAACACGATCAATGAATTCCAAAGACCCAAGGTCGATGATTTGCGGCACCGACCCTCGCAAACCTTCGGCCATGGGGCATAGGCGACCGAAACAGGCTCACAGAGGAGTACACAATGAAAGACAAGTCATTTTCGAGCTTCAGCGACCTTTATCGAGCTGCATTCGCAGAACCGAACCCCGCCATAAAGCAGCTCCTGCTCGCGGAAGTAAAAAAATCGCTTGATCATTGGGAGCAAACGGCGCGCGATGGCATGGCTCCCCCGCCAAAACCTGTAGCTTCGGTGTCCAATCCGAGAGTTTTCACTAACCTTGCGTAGAACCTGAGAGGTAGCACGCCGCCCCCCAGCACTCGCGCTAAGAAATTTGTCTAGAAGGAAATGGGAGGCGTGACCACTCCTGACGTCGTTGCGCTTCGGACGGGTCTAAACCAGGGAAACGACAAAAACCTGGACCGCCCCCAACCCCAGCATAGAACTAAACGACGTTAACGGCTAAGGGAAGAATGCCGCCATCCGGTCTTTCGCATAGGGTAGGGTAAAAGTGACGGTAGGAAATCTGACAACATGAGGGCCGAACCAACCGCGTTCGCGACTCTGACATGGAGTCGTTATCGAATTAGCGTTACTGGTCTCTCGAAGGCGCGACACCGGCGGTGATCACCACGCCATTGCACACCAGTTTGCCATCTTCCCTTGGCACGCAGGGCTGAGTGAAATTCTGAACGTTAATTTTCAGACAATGTATAAGCTGCTGCCTCGGTGGAGAACAGTCTAGGTGAAGAGCTATATATCGAAGACTCGATACGCAGATGCTGGTTGCTGTGCTTGCAACAAAGTGATCGCCACGTTGTGAACGGGGATGCCTGCGGTCGTTCGTCCTTCCATCTGTCCGTGATGGGCGTGGCCGTGCAACACCATGTCTGCACCATGGCGATCTACGACCTCCGCCAAACGCGATGTACCAAGAAAGGGGAAGATTTCCGGCGGCTCACCCTGAACGGTGGCTGCCACGGGTGAATAGTGAAGCACGACGATACGTTTCTGTGCCCGCAACTGCGCCATGGCGCGTTCCAGTTTCAGAGCCTCATCGATGGAAGCCTGCACAAATTGCTTGATCTCAGGTTCACCGAACGCCGTTAGTACGCCCCGTCCAAAGCCTCCAACGAAACCCTTGGTGCCGGCGAATCCTATCCCATCCCGTTCGTAGGCTGTCCCATCCAGCACTTTGATGCCTGCGCTGGCCATCATTCGCGTCAACTCCGCCTGTTTGCCACTCTCATAGTCATGATTTCCCAGCACCACAACTGTGGGGACCCGGGAGCGGACCACGACATTCAACAAAGGTTCCATCTCGTCGGGCTGGCCGCCGTTCGTAAGGTCTCCCGCCAGCACCAGAACGTCGGCTACGTCGCGTACATGATTAAACTGATCAAGCAATGCGCTGTGACGCGCCGCCGTGAAATGCAAGTCTGCAGTGGCCGCGATTCTCATGTCGTCAGTCGCCTGTGCGCTTGTCCGACCACTTAGCGCACCGTCCAAATGCGTTGCAGTCGGCGTTCGCGATACTCTTGTATCAGATTTTCGAGACCCCACTCCTTTACGTCGATGGCAAACATCTTGTCGTCAATCAAGCTACCTCGAAACTTTGCAGCAGGAGCGGGATGCAAGATAACGTCCTGGAAACGGGCGACTAAATCCTGCCAGACATTTTTAGGCACGTAGTGCGTTTGTGCCGGATAGACATAGCGGTACAACACCAGCGCCCAAAACAGAATCTCCCAGTGCTCCCCTATCAGCAGTAACACCCGCTGCCAATCGAGTTTCCCTTGTGTTCGATAAATCACATGCGCAATGTCTGCCCCGTCAAAGCGCTCCCGGCGGGTGACAAAGAGCTTGGAAACCAAGAGTTCTTCGGGGCTCAACACATGGGTTCGTACGCCATGTACGACCGCCGGTCTGGCTCGGGAGATCCAGGAGTCCTCCACCACGATAGTAGCGTTGCTCATGCCGGTGATGAGATCCACGTAGAACGCATTCCGATGCGCCTTATAAAGCCAGACCGGATCACAAACCTCGCACTCGAACCCTTCCTCTCGAAGCCACTTAAGAGCTAAAGCAGCGCTCTCGGGAGTTAGAAATACGTCCAGATCCTTTGTGTCACGGAAAATGCCGGTGTGTTGTTGAAGGGCAAACGCCCCTGCTACGGCGTAAGAAACAGCCTTGGTCTCAAATAAGGTAAGAACTTCGCGGAAGAGAATACGCTGCTCCTCCGGAATTCGCGCCGGGTCCGATGAAGTTTCAGGGACACTAGTGGGCGAATTCTGCAACGGATGCTCGCGCATGCGGTGCTTGGATGTTCACTTACCCACTTACGGTTGTAGCCGATGGAAGAGGCAGAAAAGCCAGAGGATAGCGCTCGGGACCAATTTGCAGGATCAAGATAACGAGCTCGCTGCGAAATCACTTGTGCGGATCCGGCGTCGGCGGACCGGCCAATCGGTTTACCCATTCTTGCGGCAGCGCATTCAAGAACTCCAGAAAGACAGCGTTCGTCCACCCGAACCCTATGATGTTGCCGCGGTAGCCTTCCGCCAGCTCTATATTCGAGGAATCCGTTACTACATTGTATTTCTCGCGGATGTTTGCGTCCCGCTCGAAGTTGGCTAGCACCATGGCGAGAAATTTGTAGGAGACGCGGTTCGCATCCGCGTTGTACCCGTAGCGCCGCAGACCTTCGGCCGCAATCAATTGGATAGGAGCCCAGCCATAAGGATAGTCCCACTGCACACCGGTCTCTTTGGTTCCCATGGCCAAGCCGCCTTCCTGTTCGAAGAGGTGGAGGTTCTTAACCACGGCACGCGCCTGTGCGACCGTCGCAATCCCGACCCACAGCGGATAAAACGTGGACGCGTATTCATACGAGGACAGTTTGTTCCTTTGAAAGTCATAATCGAAGAACATCCCACGCTGTTGGTTCCAGAGGAGAGTCTGAATAATCTTGCGCCTTTTCTGCGCTCGCTTGTGCCATTGAATGCTGGCCGATTTGTCTCCCAGCCACGCACTCATCTTCTCCATGTCCATCTCGGTTTTATAGAGGAGGCTGTTCAGGCATACGGGTGCGTAATGGTGGGTTCGGGCGCCATAAGGTCCGAAACGAAAAGTGATGTCGAAGCCTGATTCACGCATACTGCGATCACCTCTGTAGTATTCGGGACTGAGGGCAACGTACTTCACCAGATCACATTTCGAATCCGTTGTAGGGGAGCTCTTGTCCCCGCAAAGCTGCAGCGAATACTCGGGGTGCGGCAGCGAGTCCACGGTACTTGATTCAACCAAGTCTGGACTCGGCTGGTTTTGCTTTAGGAAATACGCCAGCACGTCATGGTAGTAACCCACCTCGTCGTGCAGTCCTTCGGGAACTGGCCCCTCGCCAAAGTCGTAGTAGCGCGACAGGCCGGTTGTCCCTGCCAAATGCGGCTCGCGGACCCACATTTTGTAGTCCTGGTCGGCATAGTGATACGCCTTTGCCAGCCATTCGCGGCTCGCCTGACCCCGCGCCTTGTCCGCCTCATAGACCGCCATAATCATAGAACTCAGAAACGGCGGCTGCGAACGGGTAAGGTAGTACGTGCGATTCGCGTTGAGGACGCCGCCGTAATGTTCGATTTCAAAGAAAAAGTTTTCCACCATGCCCCGAGCCAAGTCGATCTTGCCGGCGCGCAGCAAGCCCCGAATGATGAAATAGCTGTCCCAGCCGTACATCTCGTTGAATCGTCCGCCAGGAACGACATAGGGATTCTCGAGGAAAAGCAGCCCGGGAGCAGCAATCTGATTGCGCGTTACTTGTCCTGGTCCTCGGATAATCAGGGGAAGATGTTCCACCCGAACATTGCATTCCCGTGAAAGTCCACCGACTGCTGGTGGAATCGGCAAATCGGCGGGCACGTAGAGCACCGCAGTTTCAACCAGCTTGGGATCGACAATACCCTCGCAGGTAGTGGTCGAACGAGTCAGAGCGGTCCAGCTAGAAGAGATGTATGCGAGGATCCCATCCAGTTTTCGGCTTCCAACCGGCCCATGCTCCAAGCCTTGCGCCTTGGCACACATAGACCACAAGCATAAGACCAGCAGTGCCATTGCCCAAGCCGCAGGTGCATTCTTATGCATCGGACAATCCCCTATTCCCTTTCCGTCTCGTTGTCTAGTCTTCGCGGCCTGCTGACGAGCCTCCTGACAATGGATGCCGCCAATCATCCGCCAGGTTAATTGGAACGTAGGGTAGTAGCGAGTGAAAACATACCTCAATATCCGGGAAAAGCTGTATTGATGCTTCCGGAGGGAAGAAGGACAATTACAGTGGAGATCAATCTGTCGATGGGATTGTTCAACATGTTCAAGCCTGGTGATCTGGTTCCGACCTCCGGTGTCTACGCAACCTGGCATTCGACACCGCACGCATTGATTGAGCACACGATATGCCTCGAAGGGCAGCGCTTTCCCGGCTGCAGACTGTGTCCTCTAGGTGTGATGTATCGGCTGGAGAAACCGGGCGTCCCCATATTTTCAACCACGAATTTGCCCGAGCAGGGTTTTTCAGCCTGCTAGAGCAGCTACTTCGTTTTGCTATACCGGTGCATATCCAACTTCAGGTTGTATGTACGCCCATAACCAAAATGAACTAGGAGGTTTGTATGCGACATTTATTACTTCTACTATCGGTGCTGCTACTTAGCGTTTCCTGGGTGGCAGCGCAGAGCGATCAAAGCGATCGGAGCCAAACCGGTTCAAGTTCGGCGGGTCAAGAAAAGTCCGCAAATACAGGCAGCCAGATGACAGTTCAAGGCTGTTTGAGCGGCTCAGAGGGCAACTATACGTTGACCGACAAGAGCGGCAATACCTACCAGCTGACCGGAGACACCGCGAAGCTCAGCGAGCACGTCGGCCACGAGATCAAAGTCTCCGGCACGGCAACAACAGCAACCACGTCGTCCGGCGGAAGCAGCGGCGCGATGGGTCAAAGCAGCGGCTCTTCCCAAAAAGCGATCGAGGTAAGCTCGGTTAAACACATGACTAAGACTTGCCAGAGCGCAGGCACATCCCGCTGATTCGACGCCCTCATGAGCCCAGCCTCATGGCTGGGCTTTTTTTCTTACCTCTGCTCCCAGAAAAATGGCTATTGATTTACTCGCAAAAGCATCAGCGTGCCGCTTTCCAGCTTCACGTTGTTCTTTTCCGAGCTGATCACCGACCCTTGCGCCGTATTCGCTGCGGCTGACAACTTCAGATCCGCGATTCCAACCACTCCTTGGGTGTTGCCCGTGATGGGCTGACGGGCGTTTGTTCCGGTTTGGCCACTGCTGGGATAGTCGCCGCCGGCTGCAGGATTCGGCGCCTGTGAGGGTGCTCCCGCCCCGGTCGACCGTCCGCCGCTGTTGCCTGACGACGCTCGGCCCCCATAAGGCCCAGAGGTTGGTTGCTCGCCGCCAGCGTTAGTTTTGTTATCGCTGTTCGAACCCGGCGGCGCAATGATGGCCTGAATCGACATTGGCAATGCGACGTCGCCACCGTTCTTCATCACCGCGTGGTCGAAGGCGATGCCTACTTGTGAACTTTTCTGCTCCTTGGTGCGCGCCTGAGCTTCGGTGACGTGTCCCACCACCTTCGTATCCTTCGGCACAATCACTTCGCCATTCCCGGCCTTCAGGTCTTGTGTAACCTTAGCCTCGATTTCGTCCCCGGTCTTCGCTTTCTTCGCATCCACGCTTTTTGTCAGCTGAACCGGTATGACGCTGCCGGGCGCAATCCGCGGGGTCCCGCTCGCCGGCTGCGAGGCGGGTTGAGATGTCGCCGGACTCTGCGTCGTCGGAGCACTCTGTTGACCCTGTGGTGCGGCGCCATTGGGTGGCGGTGGCGTCGCATCCTGTGCCAGGGAGATCCCGCAAAGGACCACTCCTGCAAAGACTCCAGTCAAAAGCGTTCTCATAGAAACAGTCTCCTTCCGGTTGGTGATTATGATTTCGCGAAGGCGCGCAGACACTTAGATGTCGTTTCTTGGAAAGAGTAGACGCTTAGGCCGGCGAGTTGACTAAAAAAACTACGGGCACAGAGGCACACGCAAAAAGTTCGAATAAACCGGGTGCCAGCGCTTTTACTCGCAACCTTATGCAAACAGGTCAGGTTGCACGAAATCCCAGAATGGGAATTTTTATGCAACCGATCCAAAAGTCGATCATCCAAGTTAAAACCAGAGCGTTAAACCCTGATTATACGGAGAAAGTATGCCCGCCCTTCAGGAACAGCAGCACGATGGCAGAGAAGCCCCTTCCACTTTTCGTCTGGATGTCCAACTTCACGATTTGCTGACCAAATCGCCGGCTCCCAGGCCGGTATTGTTACCCGGCAATGGCAATGACAAATTCCCCGAGCCGGTTTTTCCCCAGCATCCGAAACTGCTGGCCCAAGATGACAATTACGAAGAGAATCTCGCCCTGGCTCGCGCCGGCAAGCGGCGCTGGACTGCTCCCCTTGTTCTCAGAGCGATGAACGGGTGGCTTTTCCCGTATATCAAGTCCCGAGTTTTGCCTGGGCCATTTCATCCGATCATTGCCTATCTTTTTACCGAGTGGAAGTGCAATCTCGACTGTCATTACTGCTGGGCGTTCGACAACAGCGTAAAAGGCATGAGTGAAGAGACCGCAAAGCGCTCGATTGACTGGCTGCACTCCACCACCTGCCGTGTACTGGCGTTCATGGGCGGCGAACCGCTGCTCCGCCCGCAGTTAGTGCATAAGGCGAGTTATTATGCGGCCAAGAAGGGCTTCTGGATCTACATGCCTACCAACGCGCGCTTGTTACGCCCGGACGTAATCGATCGATTGGCGGACGCAGGTGTGGCGATCTTCAATTTTGCCGTCGACGTGGTGGACGAGAAGCCGGGGCTTGCCAAGGCCTTGACCCCGGTGCGCAAATATTTCGACTATCTGCTCCGCAAGCAATACAAGTACGGATACGCCGTCTTCTTCAATATCAACATCTGCCGCAATAACCACGAGGACGTGAAGCAGTTGACAGAAGTCGCTCGTGATCACGGTATCGCAACCGACTACCACATCAACGAATCTCCCATGATTGAGCAGTCCCATTTCAAGCACTATGATGCCAACGACACGTTCATCCATCCGGAGGACTGGCCGAAGGTGGATGAGTTGGTGGACTGGCTGATCGAGAAGAACAAATCAGGCTATAAGATGGTGAACTCGGTGAAGCGCCTGCAAGACATGAAGGAATTCCTGCGTGGAAAAGTGGAACCCTGGAATTGCCGCGCCGGCCAGAATTCGATCATTATTCGTGTCGACGGCACTCTAGCCCCGTGTTTTCCTATGTACTCTGCCACCCATGATTGGGGTGTCATTGAAAATCACAAGTTCGATGTCTCACAATTAGACGGGATGAAGAAATCTTGTCAAACTCATTGCTTCTCGACCTTGAATCACAACCTCGGTTTCTGTTACAACGACACCAGGGTTATTAACTGGGTCCTGAGCCAGGCAGCTCATGGATTCCAAGGCGTGACCGGCAGCTTCACCTAGTTTCACCCTGAGGTGAAGTTTTTGTAGTCAGGCGGCTCCCTGCTGGGGAGTCTGCTGTGGTTTGTTGAATATTCGGCGCCCGCGGGTTTTCGTCATGCAACGACCCCTGTGGCGTTAACATCGAACCTCCTTTTCGCAAGCTGTAAGGAGTTTCAGATGCGTTGCCATAGCGAGTTCCAACCACTCGCTGAAAGTAAGTCCTGTAGTCCCGTATCGGTCCGCGTGCCGTTGCTCACGGACGCCTCGGTTATCGTCCGCCTCACACCCACAAATCAAAACACTGCATACGCCGGAGGAAGATAATGGCGACCCATCTCGTTCGAATTGAAGACGACGTAGAAATCAAGCAGCGTCTGGTTGCGGAACGCGCGCGCCTGCGCAAAATCGCTGGTCTGGACGCGCAGGACCATTTTCATCGGCCGGTGGAGCGCGCTTTTACCGCCGAGGAGCGCAGCCAAGTCACAATTCTCTTCGGAGGCTTCACCTGGAAACACGAAGACCTGATCCGCGCTGTCTTCCAGGGTTGCGGCTACCGCTGCGAAAAATTGCCGGTGCCGAACGTGGCCGCCTTCCAGACGGGCAAGGAATTTGGCAACAATGGGCAATGCAATCCCACGTACTTCACCGTCGGTAATCTGGTGCAGTACCTCCAGTTCATGGAGAAAGAAGGGATTCCTCGGCAGAAGATCCTGGACAATTATGTCTTCTTCACCGCCGGCTCCTGCGGCCCCTGCCGCTTCGGCATGTACGAAGCTGAGTATCGTTTCGCGCTGAAGAATGCCGGTTTCGACGGCTTCCGGGTACTGCTGTTCAAGGACAGTGATGGGATCAAAGCCGCATCCGGCGAACCGGGGTTGAAATTTACGATCGACTTTGGCTTCGGCATGCTAAACGCGATGCACCTCGGCGATGTTTTCAACGACTTGATCTACCAGGTCCGCCCCTTCGAAGTGAATAAGGGCGATACGGACCGCATATTCCGCGAGGCGGTCGATGGCTTGTGCGAGGACCTGCGAAATCGTAAAAGCTTCGAGATCGAAGAACGCGCCCCGGCCTGGCTGAAACCCAAGTTCAAGAACAATAAGATCCTGCGCAATACCGCCAATGTGTTTGGCAAATGGCATGAGCACATGTGGGGCAAGGACTATCTGAACGCGCTCGATACCGCCCGCGAAGAAGATGGACACGATCGAGGTGGACCGCACCAAAGTGAAGCCGGTGGTGAAGATCACGGGCGAGTTCTGGGCACAGATCACCGAAGGCGACGGCAACTTCCACATGTTCGACTTTCTGGAGCGTGAAGGCGCGCAAGTGGTGGTGGAACCCATCGCCACCTGGGTTGCCTACCTGATGTATCAGGCCAAGGCGCACGCCATTGCGAAATGGCCGGTGAACCGCCCGCACCGCACTCCCGAGTGGTATGAAGTGAAAAAGCAGTTAGCCAACTACCTCGGGCTGCATAAGAAGCTCTGGGGCATCGGGTTCGGCGAAAAGGCGTGGAATTTCTTCTACCACCGCACCATCAAGCACCTGGGTGGAATCACGCACCACCTGGTTCCCCAGACCGAACTCGCCGAATTGGCGCATCCGTTCTACAACCAGTTCGCCCGCGGCGGGGAAGGCCACCTTGAAGTAGGCAAGAACGTCTACTACACCGTGCATCACCTCTGCCACATGGTGCTGGCGCTGAAGCCGTTCGGCTGCATGCCTTCGTCGCAGTCCGACGGAGTTCAGTCGGCGGTGGTCAACAAGTTCAAGGACATGATCTTCCTGCCCATCGAAACCTCGGGCGAAGGCGAAGTCAATGCCCACAGCCGGGTACAGATGGCGCTGGGTGAGGCCAAAGTCAAAGCCAAAACCGAATTCGAGCAGTGCCTGAAGCAAACCGGCAAGAGCATGAACGAAATACGCGAGTACATTGCCGAGCATCCGGAACTGAGGCGGCCTTTCTATCATGTGCCCCATCGCGAAGGCGTTGCCGGAACTGCAGCCCAATTCATCCTGCACGTGAGTGACGCGGATGGACAAGAGCACACGACTGTGGAAGCGCTCGCGCGTTCCTGGGATCACCATCCCAAAGGCCGCGTGAGATTGGCCGATCTTCATCACTTGAGACGTATTCGTCGCTAAGCGGAGAAACGATGCACGACCATCTGGGACACGAACAGAAGCCAGTACAGCTACTCCAAATAGGTCCGGCTCCCATGCAGAAGCCGCAGGACCACCACACCCAATTCCTGGTGGGACTCGACGTGGGATCGACCACGGTGAAAGCCACGGTCGTCGAAGCGGCAACTGACAAGGTGCTTTGGCAGGACTACCAGCGCCACGAAACTAAGCAACCGGAAAAATCCCTGGAATTCCTGCGCCGTATGGAAGCCGAGGTTGGCATCAACTCCCGCAACACTCGCATGTTCATGACCGGTTCGGGTGGAGGAGCCATTGCCGACCAGATCGGCGCCAAGTTCGTCCAGGAAGTCACTGCGGTTTCGCTGGCCGTGGAAAAACTCCATCCTGAGGTTTATTCGGTCATTGAGCTCGGCGGCCAGGACGCCAAAATCATCGTCTTCAAGGATGACGACGAAACCGGACGCAAGAAGAAAATCCCCTCGATGAACGACAAGTGCGCTGGCGGAACGGGCGCGGTCATCGACAAGATCAATGCCAAGCTGAAGATCCCTCCCCTTGAGCTCTGCGAACAGAGATACAAGGGGATCAAACTGCACAAGGTCGCCGGCAAGTGCGGCGTATTTGCCGAGACCGACATCAACAGCTTGCAGAAAGTTGGCACTCCGCCTGATGAACTGATGGCGTCGCTGTTCGAGGCCATCGTTCTGCAGAATCTCAGCGTGTTGACGCGGGGTCACACCCTTCGTCCGCACGTTCTGCTGTTGGGTGGGCCCAATAGCTTTATTCGCGGCATGCGGGAAGCGTGGCAGGCCAACATTCCCCGCATGTGGCAAGAGCGCAAGGTTGTGATCCCGGATGGCGCGAAGTCGGACGATCTGATCAAGGTCCCGCAGAATGCCCAATACTTTGCTGCCTTGGGCGCGATAGAGTTCGGCAAGAGCGAGGACGACGGTGTCGGCTGCTATCAGGGATACGAGAAACTGGTGCACTACATCGAATTCGGACGTCAGGAAGAAAAGGCCAAGTCGGGCGCCAAGGGGCTGACCGCCGGCGAGAAAGAGTTGGAGGATTTCAAGGCCGCCTACCGCCGCAAGAAGTTCATTCCGGCAACCTTCAACACCAACCAAACTGTCGGTGGATTTATCGGCATCGACGGCGGCTCAACTTCCACCAAGGCAGTGCTGCTTGACGAAAACGGCGACATCCTCTGCAAGTCCTATCAGCTCTCGAATGGCAATCCGATCCAGGACACGATTGAGATGTTCGAGAACCTGCGCGGGCAAGTGGAAGCGCAAAAAGCAAAGCTCGAAGTGCTGGGTGTGGCCACAACCGGATACGCCAAAGACATTCTGAAGGATGTTCTTCACGCCGATGTCGCGCTGGTTGAGACCGTTGCGCACACTGAATCAGCGCTGAAGTTCTACGAAGATCCTCACGTGATCGTCGATGTCGGTGGGCAGGACATCAAGATCATCATTCTGCACAACGGCCGAGTAAAAGACTTCAAACTCAACACCCAATGCTCGGCAGGCAACGGATACTTCCTGCAATCGACCGCCGAAGGCTTCGGGATGGGAGTTGACCAATATGCGGACCTGGCGTTCGCGGCCCAATCCATGCCCGTCTTCGGCTATGGCTGCGCTGTGTTCATGCAATCCGACATTGTGAACTTCCAGCGCCAGGGCTGGCGGGCGGAGGAAATTCTCGCCGGGCTGGCTGCCGTGCTGCCCAAAAATGTTTTCCTGTACGTAGCCAGCATTCCGAATCTTGCGGCGCTAGGCTCCCGCTTCGTTCTGCAAGGTGGAACCCAGAATAACCTGGCCGTAGTAAAGGCCGAGGTGGATTTCATCAACAACAGTTTCCGGGCAGCCGGCAAGAAGCCAGAAATTATCGTTCACGAATTCTGCGGCGAATCCGGCGCAATCGGCGCCGCGGCCGAATCGCTGCGCTTGTGGCGCAACGGCCAGCAAACCACTTTCGTTGGCCTGGAGGCCGTGCGCAAGATCGAGTACCGCACCACGCGCAACGAATCAACGCGCTGCAATTTCTGCAAGAACAATTGCCTGCGCACTTTCATTGACATCCGCACCGCTCCCAAAGACGATCTGAGTCTCGTGGCCATCCAGAAGGTCACCAAGGTCCCGCTCATGCATGGCGAGCAGCGCCTCATCATCGCCACCTGCGAAAAAGGTCTGGTCGAAGATGTCAACGACATGAAGGACATCAAGGCGGGCCTTGACCAGATCAAGGAAAAGCATCCAAATTTCGTGGACATGGCATCCCGCGAAGTCTTCCGCCCGGTCAATCCCGCGAGTGTTGCCGATCCCATTCCAGCAGCCCGATTGTGGAACAAGGCGGTCAAAGAGCGCATCCCGCTCATGGAAAATCGCAAGAAGCTGCGAGTCGGCATTCCGCGGGTATTGAACATTTACACCTACGCGCCGCTCTTCAACGGATACCTCGAAAGTCTTGGGGTGCAGCCGGAAAACATCATCTATTCGGATTACACCAGTTCCGAACTCTATCGCGCGGGCGCAAGCCGCGGCGCTATCGATCCCTGCTTCCCGGCGAAAATCGGCATTTCGCACGTCTATAACCTGATCCAGGAAAAGCATCGCAAGAAGCCGTTGAACGTCATCTTCTTCCCCATGTATGACGTGCTGACTTCCCCGCTGGTGAAGATTGTCGGCGCCAATGCCTGCCCGACCGTAACCGCGACGCCTGAGACGGTGAAGGCTGCTTTCACCAAGGAAAATGATGTATTCGCCGAGCACAACGTCAAGTACCTTGATCCGGTGCTCAACTTCGCCGACCGCAAGTTGTTCGCGCACCAGATGCTGCAGGCCTGGCAGCCGATCCTGGGACTGAGCCTGGAAGAAAACGACCGCGCGGTCGAAGTCGGCTACAAAGCGCTGGCGGACTATGAAGCCAGCATTCGCAAGCGAGCTCGCCAGGTTCTCGACCAACTGGAACGCGAAGACCGCATCGGCATTGTGATGCTGGGCCGGCCCGTATCACCACGATCCCGGCCTCAATCACGAAATCATGGAGGAGTTCCAGAAGCTGGGCTATCCCATCTTCTCGCAGAACACTCTGCCGCTCGACGAAGACATGCTGGAGCGCCTGTTTGGAGACGAGGTTCGCGCCGGAGTGATCAGTCATCCGCTGGACATCAGCGATGCCTGGAAGAACTCCTACTCCTGCAGCACGAATCACAAAGTATGGGCGGCAAAATTCACTGCTCGACACCCGAATCTAGTCGCGCTTGAAATTTCCAGTTTCAAGTGCGGCCACGACGCTCCCATTTATGGAGTGGTTGAGGGCATCATCGAGCAGTCGGGCACGCCTTACTTCTGCTTCAAGGATCTGGACGAAAACAAGCCCTCCGGATCGATCAGGATTCGGGTGGAGACCATCGACTACTTCCTGCGACGCTATCGTGAGGAAGTCATCCGCAAGCGTAAAGCGGCGGAAGACATCGAGGCGCAATTGGCTGCCTTGGAG
>CAVSNS010000015.1:0-19473 GCA_963729325.1 uncultured Acidobacteriota bacterium | reverse complement strand
CTGCAAGCTCATCAGAACTCAAAGTCAATTGAGAACTGCAATTGCCTTGGAATGCCAGCCTTGTTTGGCGAAAGCTCGGTGGCTCACGTTACAACACTCTCGCCCTCATGTCCTCTTCGGAACTGTCATCGTCAAGCATCTGCTGGATCTCATCTCTTCGTTTCCGCAGCCGGTCCAGTTCCTCCGATTCGACTTCGGGGACGCTCATCGCGGTCGGGCTATTCGGATCCAGAGTGGCGGGAACCAGCGGATTTGTAATTTTCAAGATGTCCTGAAGCTCTTTTTCAAGCGCCCTCCTTCGTTCTGCATTCATTTGCGTTTCTCCTCAAGCCCCATTGTGAAGCGGCGGCCGACAACGGCCAGCTTAGGTTGTCCTTTTTTCATTGCAGTGCGCCGATTCTCTGCCGGAGCTCGATCTGTGTGCCGAGATACCGCACGGTTAGATCGCCGGCCGTGCCGCCCGGCTCCATAGGGTGGAGCACAGCGACTACCTCGTATGCCTTCCGGCCGCTTTTTGCCTCCGCGACACACCCTTTTGCCCAAGTTTCCAAGTCTTGGGGTGCAACTACGGGATGTCTCGCTCCAGGCAGTCGTTGGCCGGTAGCCGGATCACGGACTTCACGCTTAAGTTGATTTGGGCGCCGGAGCAGCCTACCATGTGCCCCACAAGAAAGCTGCCTCGCTATGCAACCTTCCGTCAAATCAAAGGGCCCCGCTGACGCCTTCGGCAGGCCTCTTCTCAACCTGCGGATTTCGGTTACCGACCGTTGCAACCTCCGCTGTCGCTATTGCATGCCTGAGGAAGAGTACGGCTGGCTACCGCGCGAAAAATTGCTGAGCTTCGAAGAGATCAGCAAGCTGGCCGGCATCTTCACCGAAGTCGGCATCGAGAAGGTGCGCTTGACCGGCGGTGAGCCGCTTCTGCGCAAAGATCTTCCCGTGCTGGTTCGGATGCTGGCGCAGAACCCGCGGATCAGGGACCTAGCTTTGACCACCAACGGCGTCTTGCTGGCCGGGCAAGCGCAGGCGCTCTGGGACGCCGGCCTGCACCGCCTGACGGTCAGCCTGGATACGCTCCGCCCGGACCGCTTCCTTGTGTTAACTCGAAGGGACGCCCACGCGCCGGTGCTCCGCGGGATCGAGGCCGCCCGTCAGGCAGGCTTCCGGGCGCTGAAGATAGACGCCGTCGTGGTGCGCGGCGTCAACGATGATGAACTCGCTGACCTGATCGAGTTCGGAAAGCGGGCCGATGCCGAAGTGCGCTTCATCGAATACATGGATGTTGGTGGGGCGACGCAGTGGTCCAGGAGCAAGGTGGTTTCGCGGGCGGAGATCCTGGGCGCGCTGAGCCGGCGCTACGGCCGGATCGAGCCGGTGGTGGAGGATAGTTCCGCACCCGCGGAGCGGTTCCTCTTGGCGGACGGGACCGTCTTCGGCATCATCGCCTCCACAACCACACCGTTCTGCCGACGCTGCGACCGGAGTCGCCTGACCGCAGACGGGATCTGGTACCTGTGCCTTTATGCTCAGAAAGGAACGGATCTGAGGAAATCTCTCCGCAGCGCCGCCACCCGGGAAGAGATCAAGTCCCTCATCGTGAGCCAGTGGACGAAGCGAACCGATCGCGGCGCAGAAGAACGCAAGGATCTGCCGTCGCGAGGGGTGTTGGTCGGAATCCAACAGCTCCGGCAGGACCCCCACTTGGAAATGCACACGCGGGGAGGTTAGGCGCGACCCTGCTGCGCGCAACGGTCCACCGTAGCCCCTCTACGCGCGTTTTAGCGGCAGCCCGATCTGCTGGGCATAGAGCATTCTTTAGAAATCTGTGTAACCGCCGTGAACGACCTGTGTCAAATAACACCGATCCGAAACGCGAGCACGATTATGAAATTGTTCTCAAGCCGCCCGAAGTGGCCTCCTTTTCACCCGAGAATAAACACACTCGTAGATGGCGCATGGCTCAATGAAAAAGGTCTGTGTCCGAAAAGGGCAAAGGGTTTCAGGACGGCAAAGGCATGAAGGCCGAGCGGCAAGTATAGGCATGGGACGACCGCATTTCAATCCGGGTACATAACCGGCCGCATCCTGATACTATGGGGACAATTTTCCACCTGGAAGGAGTACCCATGGGCTGTAGTACACCTCAAATGCCGCCGGAACCGGAGAGGCCAGGGCAGCGCAAGGTCTTCTGCGTGAAATTCCAGAGGGAAATGCCGGGACTGGACGAGCCGCCGTTCGACACGGAACTGGGCCTGCGGGTTTATGAAAACGTCTCTGAGGAGGCCTGGAAGATGTGGGGCGAGCATGGCAAGATGATCTTGAACGAATACCGGCTGAATCCCGCCAACCCGCAGGACCAAGAGATCCTGGTCAAGCACCTGGAAGATTTCTTCTTCGGCGCGGGCGCTGCGCTTCCACCGGGATATGTCCCCCCGCGCAGCAAGGACTAATTTCAGGTTTCTATGCCCGATCTGAAGGTGCTGCTGATCTCGACTTACGAACTGGGCCGGCAACCGTTTGGGCTGGCCTCGCCCGCGGCGTGGCTACGCGCTGACGGCTTCTATACCACGTCGCTGGACCTCTCGCGACAGTCGCTGGACGAAGAGGCGGTACGCACCGCCAACCTGATCGCCTTTTATCTGCCCATGCACACCGCCACGCGGATCGCAGTACGCGCGCTGGAGAGGGTCCGGAAACTCAACCCCGCCGCCCACCTGTGCGGATTTGGACTGTACGCCCCGGTCAATGCCGGCCTGCTGCGTCGTTTGGGTGTCGGGACGATCCTGGGGGGAGAGTTTGAGCAGGGGCTGTTGAGCCTGGTCCGCCGCCTGGAGGCTGGCGCGCCCGGTCCTGGGCTGCCGCAGGTTGAGCCCGAGATCTCGCTCGCTCGTCAGAATTTCCTGGTGCCCTATCGCGACGACCTGCCTCCGCTGGAAAAGTACGCACATCTGACCCTGCCCGACGACAGCACCCGCGTCGTGGGCTACACCGAGGCCAGTCGGGGCTGCAAGCACCTGTGCCGTCACTGTCCCATCGTGCCGGTGTACAACGGCACGTTTCGCATCGTCCAGCGCGAGGTGGTGCGGGAAGATATCCGCCGCCAGGTCGCGGCCGGCGCGCAACACATCACCTTCGGCGATGCCGACTTTTTCAACGGGGTCGGTCACTCGATGCAGATCGTGGAAGCGCTCCACCGCGAGCATCCCGGGCTCTCTTACGACGTGACCATTAAGGTGGAGCACCTGCTGAAGCACGCCGGGTCCCTCCCGGCGCTGCGTGAGACGGGATGCGCGTTCGTGACCACGGCGGTGGAGTCGGTGGATGACGACGTGCTGCGCATCCTAGACAAGGGCCACACGCGCGCCGACTTTATCCGTCTCGCCGGGCTAATGCGCGGGCTCGGACTTTTCCTGGTGCCCACCTTCGTGCCTTTCACGCCCTGGACTACGCTGCAGGGCTACGAAGACCTGCTGGCCACCCTGATACGGCTGGGGCTGATGGAACACGTCCCGCCGGTGCAGCTCACCATCCGCCTGCTGATTCCCGCCGGGTCGCGCCTGCTGGAAGTTCTGCCACTGCACAACGTCGCCATCGGTCCCTTCCAGCAGGAGGCGCTGAGCTATCCGTGGGCAAACTCGGACCGCAAGGTTGACCGGCTCCAGTGCGACCTTGAAGCCATGGTGCAGCGCGAGGCCAAGGCCGGCGCGTCGCGCACCGTGATCTTCGGGGAAACCTGGAAACTGCTGCAGCGCGCCATGAACGAAGACGGGGACGAAGCGTCGGCGCCCCTTCCGCTCGTCGCACCCGGACCGCCGCGGGCCACCATCCCTTACCTGACCGAACCCTGGTACTGTTGATCCGAACCCACCAGCGGGCAGTTGGCCTGCTTCTAGTCCCCTGGGAGAACACGCCGGATGGCCAGGACCAGGAGATCATCGTGCAGCAGATGGAGCAGTCCTTCTTTGGTGAGGGCGCAGCGCTTCCGCCCAACTTCGTACCCCAAAAGAGCAAGAGTTGACCTAAGCTCGGCCGGGTACATGATCAGGGGATAAAGTCCCTAGTTCCTCAGGATCAATGCAGGGCTAAAGCCCTGTTCCGCCCACAAGAATGAGGTTTCCGTTACGCCCTACGCCACTGGAAGGCTGGACGAGATTACGAAGCGCAGCTTGCGGTGAGCTTCCCGGAGAGCACTGTCGACGTATTGCGGCGAGTCGCCACGCGCGAATATAAACCCCAGATAACTTGATCCTTCCGGCAGTGCCACCAGTTTCTGCCGCAGCTTGGCGGTGATCTCGATTGCTTCGATTCCCGGCACCTGCGCGGCTTGCTCCAACTGCTCAACTCCTTTGTAGATCCCTTCCTGCGGGATGGGAATCATCATTACGCCGGAGCTGGCCTCCTCGCGTCCTAAATGCGTGACCGGCTCATCGAGCGCGTGCCGAATAATCAATTCCTCCAGCGAGATTCCGTTCCCGAAGCGCAGACTTCGCGCACAGAGCCCACCTATCGGACGCGCCGCGATCTCCAGGATCCAGTTGCACTTGCCTTTCACCCGCAACTCGGCGTGGAGCGGGCCATGAAACAGGCCGAGCGCGTCGACCGCCCGTTGCAGGGTCCGAGCGACTTCGGCCTGTATGGAAGGTTCCAGTCGCGACGGGGTGACGTAGATTGTCTCTTCGAAAAATGGCCCGACCAGCGGGTCCGGCTTATCGAAAATCGCCAGCACTTTCAACTTGCCTCGGTCGGCCAGGCCTTCGACCGCGATCTCCAACCCGTCGATATAGTTCTCCACCTGAATGAACTCGCTAGTCTCCTCACGCAAAACAACGACTCCCGGGCTGCGCAAAAGCTTCCGAATACGTTCGAACGCCTGCACAAATTCCTCGGGGGTATCGGCGCGAATCACACCACGGCTGCCGGAGAGCGCCAGTGGTTTGAGCACGCAGGGAAAGTTGATTTCCCCAGAGGCAACAATCGGGCGCGGGTTCGAGTGCAAGGGAAATCTCTTGAAGGCCGGAACATTCAGCCCGGCATCCCGCAACCGCTCGCGCGAGCGGTATTTATCGCGGCAGATGTCGGTGGCTTCGGGAGGATGTCCCCGCAACCCGAGTTTATGGCAGGCGCGAGCGCCGGTTGACGTGGGCCGATCACCGATGGAGACGATCGCGGCAAGAGGATGGGACCCGGCGAAATCGCAGATCTTGTGCGCCGAGGCTTCGGGATCTTCAAACCGCAGGGGAAGAGCGCCATCCTGCCACGGATCCTCGAGCACGTGGCAGCGGTCCGTTCCGAAGGTGATGGACAGGCCCAACTTCTGTGCGGCCTCGATAAAGGCGCACGTCTGGTATCCCGTGGTCGTGCACAACACGAGAAGTCTTTTTGGTTGGGAGGTGCCGATCATGGCTGGGCCCAATCGCTGCAATCACTTTAGCAGGCGGGCCCAACCACTCGCCAGATGCACATAGCAATGCAATGCGTCTCAGCCGCAGCTCGCCACGATGGCGCGAGCAGCCTGTTTGCATAGCGCGGTTGTAACTTCACGGCTGACGCGCTCGGTCGCTCGGAGCCCGGTCGAGTACTCGGAGGTCCCTCCTCCGGAATACAAGTCTCCGAAGAAGAGGTCGCCACCGACCAGCATACTGACGGCCTCACGGTGATGAAACGCCGCTCTGCAAATCGACTTCGACTTCGACATCGTCTCCGGCCACCCGGACAGGGAAGCTCTCGACGCCTTGTCGGGCTGGCGGGGTCAACACTGAACCGGTTTTCACATTGAATCGGGAACCGTGCCAAGGGCAGATGACTTCTTCACCCACCACCATTCCCTCTGCGAGAGGGCCACCACGATGAGGGCACGTATTCTCGATAGCATAGTAGTTTCCGCCCACATTGAAGACAGCGATGCGATGCCCACCGGCTTCTACGAGCTTCCCTCCTTCCAAATCCTCGAACTCTGTTCTGCTACCCACTTTCACGAACTGAGCCATGGCAGTTCTCCTCCGTGAGAAATTCTGGCTGCTAACCTGGAGTCTATAGCTTAAAATTTGACACCAAGACCATTAGACTCGCCAGAGGAACAAAATTCAAAGAAGCAGAAGCAGGGGCAGATCTCGGGTCTAACTTGGCCCCCGTAATTTTGTGGGGCGACCGGAGTTACGATTCATGGATCCGGTTCTCCTGCGCAAATCACTTGAAATCACGGGGCTGGTTTTCCATAGACTTACGTATGCTTAGAATGCTGTCCGTGTCGCATTAAGTCTTTTGACTTACGCTTGCAATCGGCTTCGAATCCCACTCTCTGCACCACACGCGAAACCACTTCTTTGCACATCAAATCAGTACAAATCACGCCGTCCTGAAATGGCCCAATGGCAGCGAAGGCAGTGGAGATTCATGAACGGTGGATCTCTGCCCAAACTCTGCCAACCTGCAGACCCGATAGCGCCTAGCTATCAAAACGGGCCGCAAAAATATTGGACACTGTGCTCGCCCGAGCCTAGCTTAAAACACGAACGCGAGGCCGAATCTTTATGCGTGAGAGCCAGAACATGACCAGATTCCGTTCCCCACCGGCTGACTCGGGGCGCCAGTTGAGCCAATCCCAGCGTGACTGGGCTTATGCGAAGCGTGCTCTCGCACGCGGCCTCCGCGAGGAGGAGGTCCTGCGAGACATTGCCGAGTTCCGAGCACAAGACAAGTACGACCCGCAGGACTACGCTAACCGGACAGAATAAAGGCGCAAATCGACTTGCAGCGAGAATCGAGAATCCCCACCGAAGTCGATTCACCGTGACTGGAAGGAGATCAAGCCATCGAAGAACCAAAGGGATGTTCCATGAAGCGCGGTCTTTCTGTTGACCTTCCGCAGGAGAATTCGGCGCTTCCCGAGCCCTCTCCGTTAACCGTACGGGAAGCGGCAAAATATCTTGGTGTCAGCCCGCAAACTGTGTATCTTTGGGTTGAGCGAAAGCAGATCCCCCATCTCCGCGTAATGGGTCGTAACATCCGATTCTTGAAATCGGATCTCGAAACGTTTCGCGCTTCATTCAAACAGGAGATGGAGAATGCCTAGAGCACGCAAGTACGACGGAGTTGTCTATCCGCGGACTGGCACCTCAATCTGGTGGATCCGATATCGGGACCGCAACGGAGTTCCCCGGAGAGAATCAAGCCTGACCGCAGACTGGCAGGAAGCAAACAAGAGGTTAAGAGAAAGACTTCAGTCCAGGGATGACAACCTCCTCGAAATCAGACGTAAGGGCGAGACCCTGACGTACGGGCAATGGGCGGATTTTTTTCTGGAGACCTATTCCAAACCACCCATGCGCGCAGCGAAAACACATGAAGCGAACGGGCGATGCATAATGCACCTCAAAACTGCTCTTGGCATGAGCAAGCTCGGGGATATCACCGCCGATTCGATCGAGTCTTATCTCCGTGACCGTCTTCGCCAGCGAGTTCGTGTCAAGGTCAAGATTGGTTATCGGGAATTGGGACCTATCAAGTCCACTACGGTGCATCAGGAGTTTAGAGTTCTCCGCCGCATGCTCAACGTGGCGGTTCGCAAAAAGCTCCTGCTTGCGAATCCTTGTTCGGGTGTAGAGTTCCCGGTGGCCGTGAAAGGATTGTTCCGACCACATTACGTCACATGGTCGGAGCAGCAACAGATTGAATCGCATGCTTCCGAGTGCTTGCGGAATGCGGTTCGCATCATCACGGAGACCGGGCTGAGGGTCTACAAGGAACTAACTCCTATGAGAAAGGACCAAGTGGATATCCAAAACGCTGTTGTTTGGATACCGGACTCCAAGACTCCGAACGGTGTTGCCGAAGTTCCACTCACACCGCTTGCCATCCAAGCCTTCCGCAGCCAGATGGCGATCGCCGGCGAGGGACCGTTCCTGTTTCCGAGCGATCGGAATAGGAGCGGACACCAAACGACGTTCAAGACTGCTTGGCACAAAACTCTGCGGCGGGCAAAAATTCCCTACTTCCGGATCTACGACCTTCGTTCCACCTATGCCACCAGGCTAAGTGCCGGAGGCGTAGCCGACGAGTGGGTAACGCAGTTGCTTCGTCAGGGCGACGCGCAAGTCTTCAAAAAGTATTCGCAGATGAAGCTGCAGATGAAGCGCGAAGCCTTGGAGAAGCTCAACCGTCGGGCGAACGAAATGGCGCCTGTTAGTCCGGCTCCAATGTGCACAGTCATGGTGCAGTAACCGTATTCGTGCACAGTTCGTGCACAGTCCGGGCCCTGAAAACGAGGTCTGGAGTGGAATATCAATGGAAAGTCTTTTAGAATCAATCGTGCAGTACATGTCGGGGCGTAGCGCAGCCTGGTAGCGCACCTGCCTTGGGCGCAGGGGGTCGTAGGTTCAAATCCTATCGCCCCGACCAAACTTCTTCTGTAGCTTCAGGCGGATAGCAGGTCATCGTCCTGCGTGTGCTCATCAACACAATTCTCACTGTGCCCAATTCTGTGCCGACTCAACTTCTCAACGGCAAAGAGAACAGCATCTTCGGAAGGATGCACGTATCGGGCAGATATCGTGATCGAACTGTGCCCAGCAATTCTCGCAAGCGTCCAAGCGTCACAACCTGATTCGCCCAAGCGAGTGAGGAAAGTATGCCTCAGGCTGTACAGAACGAATGGGCGCACCTCGGAATCGAGAAGGGCCCTACGATGCTGCTTTTTCAAGCTGGAAGGCTCGATGTGGCCACTTTGGGTAGGGGCGGCCCAGATCCAGCCCTCCTGCGGCTTGCTGGCAATATTCCAGCGTTGCTCGAGAATAGAACGGACTCGCGGGGTCATCGGGAGGACCCGACGTGCCGCCTTCGTTTTGCCATGCGTCACCAACAGGGTGCCGTTGCGGCCAGTCAGCCAGGTAATCGCTTCCCATCGTAGCCTGTAGCATTCCTCCGGGCGCATGCCAGTATCTACCAGCACAGCCCCTACGGAAGCCAACGGCTCGCGTGCAGCTGCTAGATACCTTGCCTCCTCTTCAAAACTCACAACTCGCTCCCGACGCCGCTCGCCTGGGAGCATCTTTATCTTCGGCACCGTGCTTAGCATGCCCCACTCCGACGCGACTCTGAGGACACGCCGGAGTACACGAAGCGAAGAGTTAACCGTGCTGACTTGCAAACCCTGCGCCTGACGGTACGCTCCGAATTCAGTTGCCCTCTCGCTGGTGATCTCGTCGAGTTTCAAGCTTGCCAGCTGCCTATAGCCCTTGATTGCTCGCAGACCCACTCGGTAGAAATCGAGCCAGGTCTTCTTTGCAGTAGTTGACTCAACCCACGGCTCAAATCGCTTCTCGCAAAACTCGATCAGCGTGGGCATGGTCTTCTTCTCTCGTATCCCCACTTCGCCCTTCGCCAGGGACGTTCGGTGAGCTGCTTCCATCTGTCGGGCCACTTTGTCATTGCCCTGCTTGGTGGATTCCCGCACCGACTCACACTTCCACATGAACTTGTACCAATAGACTCCGCCACGTTTGTAGATCATTTTTCACCTCGCTTCGACTTCTTCTTCCCCGTGCCCTTGGGCCTACCGCCGAGCTTGCCCCACTCCTGCATACGACGGACGAATTTCCTTTTTCCCCACTTCGTGATCCGGGCCTGAACACTTCTGCGGCCCATGAGACTGGCCGCTTGGCTTATTTCTGTCATGCAGTTCATTATAACCTATCGTTAGGTTAAATACAATCGCTTGATAACCAACGGATTCTGGTTGCGATAGACTGCTACCAGCGTGACAAGGGTCGGGGTCCGGCGCCAAAGCGCATCCCGTCCCGCTTCCGACCTCTCTCAAAATTGGGACTGCCCGGGGGTGAGCTTGGAGAACAAGCGCGAGTCAAAGCAGTCAACCGGCGGCAGAAGAACAGAGATTCAAAGCCTTTACGAGCAGTGCAAACGAAACGAGCGCCAGGTGACCCGTTCCAGCTACGAGAAACTCAATAATCTACTTGTCGAGGAATTAGCCTTTGGTAAGCCCGTGATTCCTTCGTCATTAACGGGTGATCGCTGGAGATACGCATATCTGCTGACTCTGCTAAGAAAGGCGCGGGATACGGACACCAAGTGGTACATACTGGCCAACTGGCTGAAACACGAGAATGTGTGCAGGCCGCGCGAGTTCTTACCGCAACAGGTTTTTGTGCGGCTTACGGCTGGAGACAATAGGAGGGCTGGGCGCGTCGGCTGGAACGACTTTTATTACGCGAGCATGATCCAGGCTTGGCTCCCATACTGTCAGTCTCTTCTTGAAGACATCAAAGCGACAGCGCACGGGAGCAAGAATCAGGCTACTCATCTGCAAGAACTCGGTTACGACCCAGGCTTGGTGATTCGGGCACTTCCCGGCGTTCCCGGAACTCGGCCTCGGCGCTCCGCCATGGAATTGGCGTGCGAGTGGTTAGCTCAACGGGGTACAGTCGTAGCCGCCAAGAAAAGGCGAGATCCAGATTTGCCAAAAACTTTGCGCAATGCATATTCGCGAGTAATGCGATATTTTCGATGTGCTTTTTGCAACAAGCTGGCAACGGGTAAGCTTCTTGCCGGCAGATCCGCCTTTGCCTCCACCTGTGAAGACCACACAGCCGACCAACTGCCGACGTCATCGCGCCGAGGTTGGCACGACCGTTACGGCCGCCATTGGTGGTTGTCTGGCGGAGAAATCCGTTGTTCCGTGATCCTCCCAGCAAAAGAAGACTAAGCCCCCCGGCTTCACAAAAGCCGATCTCGTCTTTTGTGCAAAATGCTTCGGTCTATTCGTTTTCTTGACTTAACCCCCAAATTTCACAAAAACCCACCCAGTCACTTGGGATGTTACCGCGAAATTCTTGGTGCAAAGTAGTCGCGATGAGTTTGAAGAGGGAGGAAAAGATGGAAGACGCAAAGCGCGCGTTCACTTGCCACGAGGCCGCACAGGCCGCCGCCATCTCGGTACCTATGATTCGAAAACTTATTCGAATCGGTAAGCTGCGAGCGGTGCGAATCGGCCGCTGCGTGCGCATTCCCAAGGGCGAGCTGGACCGAATTATCGACGCCGGCACAGGACCGGCGGCGCGTGCTTACAAAGGCGGTGGGAACCAAGGATAACTTCTATGAAAAAGTCTTCTGAGAAACTAGCGGCGCTGATACCTGCCACCTCAAACGCGAATACTCCGCTGCGGCAAGTCCTTAATCTGCTCGAGGGCGTACGACAGGGCAGCCAAGGCTACGTCGCACTCTGCCCGAGCCACAACGACAATCACGCCAGCCTCTCCGTCGCTGAGGGCGATGATGGGCGTGTACTGGTCCACTGCTTTGCAGGCTGCGACGTTGCCGACGTCGTTGGCGCGATCGGCCTTGAGGTGTGCGACTTGTTTCCGCGCGCCAGGGCCAAATCGCGGCAAAAGGAGTGAGGCGTTATGGCTCTCACGCTCAAGCAATATGCGAAGTCAAAAAAACTGCCGCTTGATTTTCTCAAGAAACTTGGCCTCTGGAATGCCTCTCGCCGGGGAAATCCGGTAGTGTTCATCCCGTATCGGGACGCCAGTGGCGCGGAAGCTTGCGCACGCATTCGCGTTTCCATGAAGGGGAACGATCGATTTCGGTGGAAGATTGGGGCAAAGCCGACCCTCTATGGCTTGTGGCGTCTCAAGGGCACCGTCGGGAAGTCCATCGTTTTGGTCGAAGGCGAAAGTGACTGCCACACGCTCTGGTTCCACGGGTTTCCGGCCCTGGGCTTGCCAGGCGCCAACAGCTGGAAGGAGAAAAAGTGGGCGCAGTACCTCGATCGCTTCGAAAAAATCTACGTTGTAATCGAATCGGATAAAGGGGGCGAGGCAGTCGAAGCCTGGCTCAGAACCTCCAAAATCCGGGATCGGATACGGCTGGTCAGGCTCGAAGGAGCCAAAGATGCGTCCGAGCTTCACCTTGCTGATCCCGGCAACTTCATCAAGGCTTTTAAGCGGGCGATGAAAGCTGCGATTCCGTGGAGCGACGCCGCAGAAGAAGACAAAGAAGGAAAGGAAAGGCCGAGGCTGACGCAGACAACCTTGTTGCTCCGCTTAACCGACGAGGCCACGTTGTTTCACACCCCAGACGGCGAGTCGTTTGCCTCAGTGCCCGTCAACGGACATGTGGAAAATTGGCCAATCCGGAGCCAGCGTTTCCGCCAGTGGTTGCTGCGCAACTATTATCTTGAGACCAAAAGTGCGCCTCAGAGTACCGCAGTTCAGGAAGCCCTCGGCATGGTGGAGGGTAGGGCGAACTTTGAGGGTCCTGAGCGCTCCGTCTTCGTGCGTCTGGCTGAGGACAACGGCAGGATCTATTTGGATCTCTGTAACGATGGCTGGGAGGTCGTGGAAATCGATGCCAGTGGGTGGCGCCTTCTTCAGCAAGCACCAGTCTGGTTTCGAAGGGCTAGGGGTATGTCTCCCCTGCCGCGGCCCGCGAGCGGCGGTTCCATTGACCAGCTGCGACCGTTCGTAAATGTCGCCAGCAAGGCAGATTGGATTTTGCTAGTGGAATGGTTGATGGCGGCATTGCGACCTCGCGGACCGTTTCCAATTCTCGTAGAGCATGGCGAACAGGGGAGTGCCAAGAGTACGACAGCTCGTATCCTACGGGCGCTGGCGGATCCAAGCACGGCACCACTGCGCAGTGAGCCGCGTGAATTGCGTGATTTAATGATTGCAGCCTCAAACGGCTGGGTGATCTCCCTCGACAATATCTCCCGTGTGCCGCCTTGGCTGTCCGATGCTTTGTGTCGGTTGTCCACGGGCGGAGGATTCTCAACGCGGGAATTGTACAGCGATCGTGACGAGACGCTATTCGATGCGCAGCGACCGGTGATTCTCAACGGAATCGAGGAGCTGGCCGTTCGCGGCGACCTACTGGATCGGTCGCTGATCCTTTACCTGCCCTCAATACCGGAGGAGAAACGTCGAGCGGAATCTCGTTTCTGGTCTGAGTTCGAATCGATCCGATCTGAGATTTTGGGTGCGTTGCTGGATGCGGTTTCGGGTGCGTTGCGGCGAGTACCGACGGTGGAACTGGCGGAGATGCCCAGAATGGCTGATTTCGCTCTATGGGCGACTGCGGCCGAACCGCTTCTCGGCTGGCGTGAGGGCGCATTCATCGCAGCCTACTCTCGAAATCAGGTTTCCTCGAACGAACTCGCTTTGGACGCATCGCCCATCACCGAGGCCCTTCGGCGTCTGGTGGGTGACGGGAAGTTTGTAGGGACTGCCTCCGAGCTGCTGAGGTCGCTGACGGGCCAAACCGACGAGGCTACTAGGCGCCAGAAAGGCTGGCCACAGAACGGCCAAGGGCTATCGAACGCGCTGCGGCGCCTCGCTCCCAATCTGCGGAAATGTGACATCGAAGTTGAGTTTTCAAAAAGCAAGGATCGCCAGCGGCGCCGTTTGATCACGATTGGGGAAACTGCGTCCACATCGTCCGCTGTGTCCGAGGAGCCGTTGCCAAGGGCCATCGATCGAGCTAAGCCGAATGGCGGGCCTAGGGGTATGCGTGCGATCTGAGGAGAGTTGTTGGACGATGCGGACGATCTGGACGCAAGAATCCTGACCACCTGCAGAGCGAGGGCGGGTCGCGCGTTTGATTCTCGAAAATGCTGAGACAAACCAAGAAATAGGAGAAAAAGCCAATGATCCAAATCGATGACAACCACCGAGAAATAGAGTCAGAAATCATCCGCACTATCAGGCAGCGCTGGCGGGCAGGCGTTGCAGAGATCGACGAACCCTACTATGCCGGCTATGCCTTGGTCGACGCTCGCGGACGGGTTCTTGCGTGGCTCCGGATCTTCGCCAGGGGAAACCTGGGCAAGGGACTGGAATTCGATATCCGGCAATTAACCGAGATGATGCGCTTCGTGTCCGCCAGTGGCAAACCGCTGCTCTTAGTTGCTCGTTTCCCTGACGGAATGCGCTATGCGGCCTGGAAGCCTGGAATCGCGGATTTCTACGCTTATCGACCAAGCGTGGAGGACGGCCACTTTTTGTATGAAAAATACTGGCATGCCATTGTTCCCGCAACTGCGCTGCGACCGATCGGTCAGGGTCTCCCCGACGAGGTTGTGGCGAAGCATCCAGCGAGGACAGGAACGCGGGCGAGAAAACAGAAGTTCAGCAAATGGCCGAATGTCCTAGAACTTGCACTACGAGGGAACAGCAGGGAGCGCTAGCTGAATTTGGATGAATTGTGTGACACGGGTGACGTGAGTGACCGACTTTGGGATAACTTTTCCGATTTCCTAAAAGGCCGGAAGTTAGTCGAATTTCGCATCACCGCGTCACTTCGTCACGGACGACCATGCACCGCCCCGGGCTTCTGGACAATGCAGTAAGGCGACATGGTCTGGGAGTATTGTGCGGAATCTCACTCGGGTGTTGAACTCCCAAAATACCAAGTACCGGCGGATTTTGAGTTCACAGGCGGTTCCTGAACCGTTAAGAAAATTTTCTACTCTACTCTATTTGTCAACCGCTTACAAACCGCGCGTATTGCACCCTTATGATCCAATCTGACTCATTCTGAGCATAGAACTACTACAGTTTTACTACAGTCGCCTTCGCATTCATGACGACCGATCTCTGGACCGCAAGTAGCATTCATATATCATGGTTTCGCGCCCCAGGTCGGCGTAACACAGTTGAGTTCCGGGCAGGCGACGGTCAGGCCGGTTGTGATGCGCTGAACGTTGGAGCCATCCGGATTCATGATGTAGATGTCCATCGCGCCAGCTGTGCCTCCACGGTCGCTCGCGAAGACGATCTTCGTTCCGTCCGGCGAGTAAGCCGGATCCACATCGTGTGCGTTGTCGGGCTGGGTCAGCCGCTTCAAATGTTTTCCGTCGAGATCCATGTGGAAGATGGCGGTGGGTCGGGGCGTGTTCTGATGGTTGATCACTACGATGTGCTGTCCGTCCGGCGAGACATCGTAGGCGAACCCCTCGAAGGCCGGGGCCGTCAACTGCTGCTTGTGAGAGCCATCGGCGTCCATGATCCAGACCGCAGAAATCAGACCTCCCGTGGTGCTGAAGAAGACGATCTGATCACCATCGGGCGTGTAGATTGGCCAGAACTTGACCCAGACATCGTGGGTAAGGTTGGTCTTCTTTCCCGTCCCGTCGGCACTCATCGTGGCGATAACACCCTTGCCGTTCGGGAGCACGCGAGCGAAAACGAGCTGGGTGCCGTCCGGTGACCAGTGTGCCGCGCAGTCTCCCAAAGCGTCGAAGGTCAGTCGCTTCAGGCCGTTGCCGTCCGCGTTGACCACATACAGATCGGAGGCGTTGAAAGCTTCGACGCTATCGCGGCAGAAAGCAATCCGCTGTCCGTCCGGTGAGAATTCCGGAAACCACGAGTCAAAAGAGGTAGGCGGGAGGTTCGTTATCTGGACTATATCACTGCCATCGGGGTTCATCGTGTACAGCTGCCAGCTTGCCGCGCCGCGGTTGGCGACGAAGGCAATCCGGCCATTCATACCAGGGAAGGTGGCCCAGGCGGGGGCAGCCACGAACAGCAAGACCAGGGCGACGAACAGAATGGTCGAGGTGAATGAGCTACGAGCAACTCCAGCTATGCGCATGATGTCTCCTCTCTCTTACGACTAGGGCGCAGCGAAGGACCTGCCTTTCGATCGGATCGGCTCTCCTTCATTCTGAGCTAATGAGTCGGCAGCTCACGAATTGATTCCGCGGTAGCGGATGCAGCCGATTTGTGTCGTCATGTCCAATCCGCTAATTCGGGGCGGGCCCCCATCGTGGGGTAAACCCCCCATGTTCGATTAACTTCAAGTCGCGTTGTGCTGTCGGCCGCCTAAGCATCCCACTTGGCGAGGGCGCCTCTCTGCGCGTGCCCGGTGGCCCCTGAAGCACCATCTTCGGATTACTGCCGTCCGGGTTGATCACGTAGATCGCAAAGCGACTGAAGTCAGGACGGTCTCGCTCGAAGACAATCTCGTCTCCCTGCGGTGACCAAGAGGGGGAGAAGTCATGCCGACCGCTGAAGTAGCCATTCCAATGCTTATTGTTGTTTGTAAGCCGAACTGGCCCGCTCCCGTTGATGTGGATGACCCAGATCTCTTCGTCCAGAATTGTTGAAAAGTTGCTGTTGGTCGAGAATGCGATTTCCTTCCCGTCTGGCGACCAATCGGGCTTAAAGGCGGTGAGCCGGGGAGGCGTCAGAATGCGGAAGTTAGAGCCGTCCGCGTCTACCAGATAAATCGCACAAAGAAAGCCGTTGTTTCGGTTGAAGCTGGTGAACGCGATCGTCTTGCCGTCTGGCGAGTAAGCTGGCCACAGGTCGATTATGTCGCCGTTCGAATTGAAGTGTGTGATGGCAATTATCCCGGTGCCGTCGGCCTGCACCCGGAAGATGGCGCAATTGGGAACCCCGCATCGGGTGAAAACGATCTGCTGCCCATCCGGCGAAAAGTTTGGGTCCGAATCTGCGAAGGAAGGATCGTTCACTAGAAGATGCTGGGCGCTTCCATCGGCATTCATCGCCCAGATCTGGGGATTGGTGATGGCTGAAAGAACAGCGGAGAACACCAATTGCTTGCCGTCGGGCGACCAAGACACACAACATGTCTGGCCACCGTTGGTCCCGATTTGGGTGAGTTGGACCACATCACTCCCATCGGGATTCATGGTGAAGACATCACTGCCGTTTGTTCCCGTGTTCTGGATGAAGGCGATCCGACCGTTCTTGCCAGGGAACGTGGCGGTGGCCGGTGTGGCCAGGACTACAACCGCGGCCAGGGCGATTGACAGCGCAGCTCGCTGCCTGGAACTCATAACTCCTCCACTTCTCGGGATGAACCCGACAAGCCGGACTGGGCGAACATTGAACCTCAGTTAAGGAGCACTATCTGTTGAACACTAGGCGGCCTCGCTTGTGGCTTTGGCCGTTAGAAAACGCCCTTGGGATGGCCCGATCAGCCTTTGGAGAGCTCAGGAGAAGGTCGCCCAGATGGTTTAGCGCACAGAGCGACTGGGTCTCTCACGAAGTGACCGTGCGAATTATGTTTCCGCCCGCCTGCTAAAGTCAAGCAGAGTTTCGCCGTCAGACCGCGCGGAAAGCGTGCAGTTTTGATAAGGAGCCGTGCCCGAAACGAACCTACCGACACCCGTTCGGGTACGGAGGTTTTCAAGTACACAGGAGGGTTCTGAACCGTTGTGAAAATTTTCTACCCTACTCCTTTTTTCAACGGGTTACAAGTCAGTCGACTTGATCCATTCTGCTTGGAAATGATTGGTCTTGATCGTGCAACCATTACAATTTCATTACAGTCTGAGCGGTTGCAAGAAAATTGAGGCACTCCGCTGTGTGTCATCCCGTTGCTGGCCGACGACCAACATCAAGCGGACGATGAGACTTCAGAATGGCAGACGCCCAATGCTCCGGCGACCGGAACTGCTAGAAAGAAATTCTGGCCGTGAACACGAACAAAGGGAAACAGGCCGAAAAGAGAGGCCGACAGAGCGGCCCCGGACTTAGCAACCCACTTTATCGCTGACACAGCCCGGTCTGACAGACCTGATTCTGACTATGGCGTTGAAGCTGCCGAAGCCTGCTTGGCCTTAACCTGTTGAGACTTATCAGTCTTTTGCTCGACAGCCCGGACCTGCACGCCGCCTTTCAAAATGGATCCGTCCCCAACACTGAGGCGCTGAGTGACCACATCCCCGGTCAGCGAGCCTTCGCTGCGGAGGTCCAGGCGGTCCGTGCACTGGATGTTGCCCTGCACCTCGCCCAAGATCACAACTTCGCTGGCACTGATGTTGGCGGCGACGCTTCCTTTACTTCCAATGGTGACGACGTTACCGGAAAAATCAACAGTGCCCTCGATCCGGCCATCGATGTACAGCGATTCGGTGCCGCTGACTTCGCCTTTGATGACCAGGGAGCGCCCGATCGTAGACCGCTCCGCAGAGTTCGGGTTTAACTGCGATTTTTGAGAGTCTGATGGCTGCGACATCGGTTTTGGCACTCCTTAAGTCTTCCGTGCGGCGGGTCTGCTTGACGATGGCCGAATTTGGCCAAACCAACTATCGCATGTGAGTGCGCAATAGAGCAGGTTACGGAAGCACCTGTACGGTGCGTCGGGTTAAAACCACGACGAACCCACTTGACACCGACCGGCCTTCTCATGGAAGGCGATTACACTCACAATCCAATGACGATGTTTCGACAACCAGCTCCACTCCGGTTGGTCAAATCCATAAGCCCCAGCGGCTTACAACCCGCGGCAAAATGGCCGCATCTGCCTCCTTATAAGGAGCGTCCTATGCCCCGGGCGATTGAAGCGTATCTCCTTGTCCTCGCCTTCTCCACTCTCAACATCGGCTTGTCTGCCACCGGCTTTGCCCAGGATGCAGCCGGCCAGGACAACGTTATCAAGAAGGACGTCGACCTGGTTTCCGTGTACTTCACCGTGCGCGACAACAAGAAACAGCTAGCCAGCCAGCTTGACCAGCGAGAATTTCGGGTGCTCGAAGATGGGAAGGAGCAACCCATTAAATTCTTTGCCCACCACAGCGATGTGGTGCTCAACGTTGGCGTATTGCTCGACACCGGCACAGGTATGGCTTGGATTCTTAACGAGGAGGCCACCGCCACGAGCATGTTTATGAGACACGTAGTCCGGCCCACTGATCTCGGCTTTATCTTGAGCTATCACGCGCGCGTGGACACCCTCCAGGTCCCCACGTCCGACACTGCGCGGTTGCAAGAAAAGGTCGATGAGATTCGCAGATGGGCAACGACGGTTGGTACGCCTGATCAGGCGCCTGCGCCGCGAACTTTTCCCGGACCAATTCCGCCCATTGGGCCTACGGGACAACCGGTCAACCAGAACCGTGAGGCACACCTCTATGATGCCATTCGCGTTTCTACCCTCCGCTACCTTCAGCACGAGGTAGGACGAAAGGCGGTGGTGGTTGTCGCCATGTCCGGAGATTCCAAGAGCGAGTCCACGCTGGAAGACGCATTAGAGGTTCTGCTGCAGAATGACGTGATCGCTTACGTCCTGCAGATTTACGATCCTCCTCGAGAGGGTTCGCGCTTTGATCACTGCGATGTGATTCACACCTACGAAAGGGATGAACATGGAGAAGAGGTGCTGAAGAAGCTGGCGGAAGCCACGGGTGGCCGTATGCTCGAAGTCAAAGGAATGGATAAATTAACCGCAGCGCTGGACGGAATCTCAGACGAACTTCATCACCAGTACAGCCTCGGGTACTACCCGGAGAACCAGAACTGGGATGGAAAATTCCGAAAAATCCAGATCGTTACCCAGGAGCACGGCTACAAAGTTTACGCCCGCAAAGGCTATTATGCCCATCTTAAGTATCAGGCGATGCGATAGAAACACGCCTGTTGGCTTTTTGGCTCTGCCGTCCCATCGAGTTGGCGATAATTGTTTGTTAAACAGGTCTTTACACAAACAATCCGG
>CAVSNS010000014.1:0-64261 GCA_963729325.1 uncultured Acidobacteriota bacterium | reverse complement strand
TTGTCGGCGCGCGTACCCGGGTGTCGAACAACTGAGGCGAACTCTCAGACTAACTCACGTAGTTTCGCGCGATTGAGCGCCTCCACGTATGCGGTCGACATTTTGAACGCATCTCCCATTCAACAGGTGGGAAGTTGCGGGTGACGCCCAGTCGCTTTGTTGTTCCAGTTTTTCGGTTCGGCGCGGAAGCGGTTGGTTGCGTGAGCCACAAGTATTCATCAAAATAGATTGAGTCGCATCGAACCTACCTCCGCCGGAGAATCAACCCGGACAACAACGAACGCGAAAAGTGTTCCCAATTGACCATTCTTTGCCAGTGTGCATGATCGATCATGCAGATACGGGGAGACCAAATTATGCCCAATTACCCGGAACGCAAAACCATTCTGTGCATTGATGATGATGACGGCATGCTAGGTTACCAAAGAGCGCTGCTCGAAGACGCGGATATGCAGTGGTCTCTGCCACCTCTGCTCGACAGGGCCTACAAATCGCAGCAGTCTGCGCGCTTGCTGCCGTGATCGTCGACTACCACATGCCCGAAATGAATGGGCATGAGGTTGCCACTGAAATAAAGCGTCTCAAACCACAAATTCCAATAGTCATGGTTTCCAGTGACGAGGAGATTCCAGAACACGCATTGAAGGTGGTGGATGCCTTCGTTTCCAAGAACGAAGCCCCAAGCCGCTTGTTGCCGGTGATTGCCCGAATCTGCGATGGACACCCGTCTGGGTTCCCAGAAAGACCAAGAATCACCGCCTGAGCGTCCGTAAGGTCCTGCCGGTGGCTTTCAAGCGTATCGATTTTCACGCCAGTCCGGAGTCCTCGCTAGCGACAACGTTTCCTGCCCTAAGGTTGCGCACCTATCGCCCAAAGCCCTTACAGGTAGTAAGGACTACAATGAAGGTGTGAGATATTACACAACCAAACCGATGAATGGCGGCACCACATTCAAATGCACCTTCTGCGAGCACAGCGTTACCACCCTCGATTTTGACGCGCGAGTGGCAACCGCCGCACCCAAGCGGCAGCAGTGATAAATCAGCATGCTGCCTTATTGCATTTGCGGACGTCGGCGCCAGCCAAGTTGGGCAGTCGCGGTGCGCTTTGAAATCCTGCTAACCTCTCAAAGGGGACGGCCTTTACACGACACGGCGGCCGCTCACCAGATTAATGACCAAAACCACCAACGCTACTACCAGCAGCAAGTGGATCAGACCGCCGGCCACGTGCAGGCTGAAACCTAGAAGCCACAGAATCACAATCACAACGAAAATCGTCCAAAGCACGTATATCTCCTCCGCTCATTTGAGCAGGACCCGAAAATTCAATTCGTCACCATTCGACCCGGGGATCCTAACCGATGCCACTTTCGGTAGTTTCTTCATTCCCAATCGCTATTACGGTGCCCAATTGCTCACTCTTGTCGTGCATCTTTTCGTCCCAGTTGAACTCCTCTTAGCGACTTCCCGCACTCCAAACAGAGTCGCTTGGATCGCGAAGTAATCAACCCGCAAAACGGGCACATCCTTTGTGATCCGAAGTCTCGGGGCCCTGGCTTGAGCGCAACAAGTAGCTTGGTGAATAAATCGGTGAAGAAGGCAAGTCGTCTGCGAAAAGGATTGTGGAAAGGAGGAAGAACGGGCTCCATCGATTTACCTTCGCTGCTTTTCCCCTTTTGGGTGGAGACTGTTCCGCCAAAGGATAGGCGCCGCGGTGCTCCCTGAGGAGGATCTCGCGTCTCGAGTTCCGACCCCTTAAACCATGACACGCGATCACGCACGATTCTGTTCCGGATTGCTCACATTGTCACAAAACGTCCAGTCGGCGCGCTTTGGCGATTAGGCTCATCTCCTTCGACAACACCATGGAAGTGAGCAATTCAGACCAGCTATTATGCGGGGTCTCAGCGATCATAATGCTAGAGACGAGCATTTCCTCTCTCTCTTTCAGGTCCTCTGAACTAAGTCAGCCATCTGAAGTCTTCTCCTCTTAGTTCCGCAGCTCCGAAAGGAACAATTCATGAAAAAGACAATGTCACTGCTGTTGATGAGCGTCATGGGCATGGTTGGAACTTACGCATGGGCAGGTTCGGCACGTGAAGACACGGTAGACCGTATGCAGAAATCGGTGGCAGTTCTGCACGCGATCATGTCAACACCGGACAAAGGCATCCCGGAAGAAGTTCTGAGCAATGCAAAGTGCATCCTCGTCGTGCCAGACCTGATTAAAGGTGGCTTCATTTTCGGTGGCAAGCACGGACGCGGTGTGGCCAGTTGCCGTACGGCTGAAGGCTGGAGTGCGCCCGCATTCGTCTCAGTTGGCGGTGGAAGCTGGGGATTGCAGATCGGAGTCGAAGGCGTGGACTTGGTTATGCTGGTGATGAACGACCAGGGTTTCCAGCATTTGCTCTCCAGCAAGTTTGAACTCACCGGTGAAGGATCGGTTGCGGCGGGCCCGGTAGGCCGTCATGCTTCCGCCGGAACTGACTGGAAAATGAACACTGAGATGCTGACCTACTCGCGCTCCAAGGGCGTGTTTGCCGGTTTGACGCTGGAAGGTGCGGTAGTGGAGCAAGATAACGACTCGACTCGCGCTATTTACGGTAAGCACATGACTTTCCGCAATATCCTTTCGGGCAAAGCAACAACTCCCAGAAGCGCGGAAGCGTTCTTGAAGGCCGTGTCAAACGCAGGCCAACAGGCGAAGATTGCCGAAGCCAGAGAAGCTAGAGAAGACAAGAAGTAACTGCATCGGGAACGCAGTCAGCGAGCCTGACTTGTGGCTGACCGGAGCCGCGTACCGGTTCCGGTTCGCGCTACAGACTTTGGATGACGTACTCTCGTTATCGGCCTGATTTATAGTCCGACGAACGGAGAAATATGAAAAATAGTCTGCGGAAATGTCTTTGGGCACAAGTAGCCTGCCTAAGTCTTTGGCCTGTTCTGGCATTTGCTCAATCTGCCGACCTGGCGCAGAACGATCTCGGGCAAAATCTGGAGGCCTGCAAGGCTGGTCGCGAGCCCTGTGATCAGTCCAAGTTGAGTCCCTTGCAATTGGCGGGCGTGGCTTCCGCCCTCCATGTACGTAACGTGGCAAACTGCAGAAACGGCTACGATTCCTGTGACCACTCGAAACTCTCCGAACCCGAAGTAATGGCGCTAGCCGTTGCCGATCATCGGCGCAATGTGTCCGATTGCAATGATGGGATGCAATCCTGCGACCCATCCAAACTGACCCAGTCCGAAGCGCGGGATTCGTCCGTCGCAGAGCACCGGCGCAACATCGCCGACTGCAGGGACGGAGGGGGCGATTGCGATCACACCAAACTGACCCAGTCGGAAGCCGCGGAAGTGAAACTAGCCAGGCACCAGCTCAGCGTATCCGACTGCAAGGATGGCTCAGGATTCTGCGATTATTCCCAGCTGACTCCTTCGGAAACGAGGGAAGTGACGGCTGCAGAAAACAAGCACAACGCGGACAATTGTGAGAATGGCTGGGACGAGTGCGACCACTCCAAACTGACTCCGTCAGAAGCGGGGCAAACCGCCGTCGCAGAACACCTGCGCAATCTCTCCGCTTGTCGGGACGGCCAGGAAACCTGTGACTACACCAAGCTAACTCGACCTCAAGCCAAGATCGTGGCCGATGCGGAGCACAAGCGGAATTACGCGGCTTGTCTGAGGGGCTACGGATATTGTGACCGCGATCGCCTTACGCCCTCAGAAGCTAGGGCGATTCCGCCCGATCACAAGCCGCTGCCCCAATAGAGCCCCGTCGGGGCATTTCTCGGATCCGCCGTAGGACCCACAAAGCAGAAAAGTTCTAAAATCGTCTATTAGGGCCGACCATCTCATTCAAAACCAATCACTTGCACGATCAACGCGGCAAGGGATTCAGATTCGTTTTCTTGCGGCAGTCTTTCCCTCGAAGCGAGCCCAGTCCGGCTACATCACTGGCCGCGAGGTTTCAAAGCAATGGCTCGAAGCCAAGCGGTTGGCGGGCATTCCCGAATCTGTCGTTCTGTACTGTGCGCGTCATCGTTTCTCAACAGATGCGATGGAAGGCACAGGCAACGTGATGGCGGTGATGGATGCGATGGGGCATGGGTCGGTGAATACCGCACGCATCTACAACCACTCCAACGTGAAGCAGATCACGGAAGCAATCGAGCGGCGGAACCAGTTGTTAGGCGCGCCTGTGGAAGCTGGACAAAAGCTGGCCACAAAAGTGGCCAGTCGCCTGAAGCAACCGTGTCAGGAAATGCGGCAAGTGATTGAAAGAAGGTTGGTAGCGCTACCGGGAATCGAACCCGGGTTTGAAGATTGAGAATCTTCCGTCCTAACCCCTAGACGATAGCGCCGCTGGGCCGGGTGTGATTATAACAAAGCGTCTTGATGGATCGCAGCTTGAGGCGGGCATCGTTTCTGGGCCACAATCACAACATATTCATTTCTCTTTCATTTTCTTGTCCTGCCTCTAGCACACACCCAAATGGTAGCCATGTCTGAAATGATTTAAAGATTGTGAAAATTCTCCCGCCTCTTGACAAGCAGGCCCCTTAATAGCAGAATTCCAAAAGCGAATAAAAAGCGAATATGCACAAAGCTTCGCTTTCGAAGCTACCTGCTTCGATGTTCCTGAACTTCTGAGGTTCCCTATGTCTTCCCCGGTGATTTGTGCCCCTGATGCTCTGGGCCGCCGCCCCGCTGCTTTTGCTGGGAAAGAGGGGGCTGCGCTCCTTCTAAAACGGCTCTCCACGTTGCCCAAACTTCACGGAGTAGCTCCGGCATCGCAGTTCGAGGTGCGGCCCACGCCGGAACTGGTTTCCAGCGGGATCCCCGAGATTGACAAGCTCACCGGCGGATTGCCACGCGGATGCTTGAGTGAAATCTGCGGGCCAGCCTCTTCGGGACGCGCCAGCGTGCTGCTGGCTTCTCTGGCTTCAGCCACCCGGCGCGAAGAAGTCTGCGCTCTGGTGGATGCCACCGATGCCTTTGATCCTGTCTCGGCGGCTGCCGCAGGAGTGGATTTTGAAAGACTGCTCTGGGTGCAATGCGGTCTTCCCAATCCTAAGTGGAAAGGACATAACTTCAGTCGTGCAAAAAAGACTCACTCAAAAGAACGGGATTTAGCCTCTGAGGGGAAGAATTACAAATTGCTGGAGCGAGCGCTGAGGGTCACAGACCTGCTTCTGCAAAGCGGCGGCTTCGGTCTGGTGGCCATTGATCTTGGTGATGTTCCGATTCAGACAGCGCGGCGCATTCCGTTGACTACCTGGTTTCGTTTTCAGCGCGCCGTAGAGTACACAACCACGGTGGTGTTCGTCGTGGCCCAAGCGCCGTGCGCGCAAACTTGCGCTTCTCTGCTGGTGAGATTGCAAGCGTCAAAAGAGCTTTCAGCTTTCGGCCCTCAACATTCTGAAAAAAAGAATTTATTCCAAACTCATACGCAATTGCTGGAGGGAATCCGCGTAGAAGGAGAACTATTGCGTTCGCGCATGGAGCGCAAGCCATCAGGATCGATCACGGCAGCGTTCCTGACCAAAACACAACGAATTTCGTAGTGTGCCGTCTCAGTGGCTGTCTCGAGAGCATGACGACCAATGCCTTTTGCTTGCATCTTCGTTCCTGATTTTCCCGTGGAAGCACTCCTCCGCGCCGAACCTGGGTTGCGTTCCCAGTCCGTGAGCGTGCTCGAAGGTAAAGCGCCTCTGCAAAAAGTTTTTACCGTGAACGAATCATGCTCGTCGTGCCGGAATTGAACCAGGAATGATGAAGTTGCAGGTGGAAGCCTGTGCCGGTCTAGTGCTGCGCAACCGTTCTTCGTTGCAGGAAGCTGCCGCACACGCCGCACTACTGGACTGTGCGCAGTCGTTTTCGCCACGAGTAGAAGATGCGGGCTGCGACACTATTCTTCTTGACCTGGGAGGACTGGAATCACTTTTTGGTTCTCTGTCCAAGATTGCACGTGATGTGACTCGTCGTGCTTTCGCTCTCGGACTCAAAGCCAACGTCGCAGTGGCTTCCAATCCTGATACGGCTGCACTTGCGGCTCGCGGTTTTCACGGCGTGACCGTGATTCCCGCGGGAAAAGAAGCAGAGCAGTTGGGGTCTCTGCCGGTACAAGTCCTTTTGGAAAGCTTTTGCGACGCCCAAGAAATCGAGCAATTTTCAGAAACCTTCAGCCGTTGGGGAGTGCGTAATCTGCGGGCATTAGCTGCCTTGCCGGACGTTGCCATCAGCGAGCGCTTAGGACAGAAAGGCGTTCGCTTGCAGCAACTGGCCCGGGGCAAGACTTCCCGCACATTGGTTCTAGTCGAACCGCCGCTGGTTTTCGAAGAAGCGATCGAATTGGAATATCCGCTGGTGTTGCTTGAGCCCCTGGCATTTCTGTTGGGCCGGCTGCTGGAACAATTGTGCGCTCGGCTGAGTACACATGCTCTGGCAACGCAGGAACTGCGGCTGCGATTGGCGTTGGAGCAAGGATGCCATGCAGAAGAAATTACTGAACCAGCCACTAGCCATGTGGGGACGGGCGCCCCCGCCCGTCGAGGCCGAGTGCAAGCTCGGCAGCCTTATTGTGAAAGCGAGAGTCGCAAGATTTTTCAACGTACGCTTCGGCTTCCCATCCCGATGCTGGATGCTAAAACTTTCCTCAAGCTACTGCAGCTTGATTTGAAGGCGCATCCCCCCGGGGCGCCCATTCTAAAAATTTATTTGTCAGCAGAGCCGGCGCGTCCGCGTGCGGCTCAGAGCGGTCTTTTTCTTCCGCCCTCACCAGAGCCAGAAAAGCTCGAACTCACACTTGCCAGAATTGCGGGCATTGTGGGTGAAAACCAGGTCGGATCGCTCGAGTTGCTGGATACACATCGTCCAGAAGGTTTTCGAATGAAACGCTTCGCGCCCGAAATGCCGCGAGAAGGTGTGTCGCGAAAAGAAGACAAACCTGCTGGCAATCAGGAGAAAGCGAATGCCGTCACCGCCCTGCGCATCTTCCGTCCGCCCTTGCGAGCAGCAGTGACGCTACGCGATGGTGGACCATCGCGTCTGGCCTGCTCCGGGCACAAACATATCCAGGGAGAAATCGTCTGGGCAGCCGGCCCCTGGCGCTCGTCAGGCGATTGGTGGGACCAGGAAGGCTGGGCCCGCGATGAATGGGACATCGCGATGCAAGAGGAAACCGGGATCGCACTTTATCGACTGGTCCGCGATCTGCTCAGCGGGGGATGGTACGTAGAGGGAACTTATGACTAGCAACTCCAAAGATTTTCTCTGTGACTCCGTGACTCTGTGATGAAAAAGATTTGCAATGTACATCGAATTTCATTCCCGCTCTGCCTTCAGTTTTCTCGAAGGCGCTTCCCTGCCTGAAGATCTGATCGCAAACTGCGCCAACCTGCAAATGCCGGCCATGGCCCTGCTCGACCGGGACGGCGTGTATGGCGCTCCTCGTTTCCACATGGCAGCGGAGAAGGCCGGGATCAAGGCACACATCGGAGCGGAAGTATTGTGTGAAATTTTCGGATTGACGAATTTCCGGATTGACGAATTAAAGAATCCGTCAAAGGATCGAGATGTTTTCAATTCTACAATTCATAAATCCGAATATTCAAAAATCTCTTTCCGTCTTCCCCTCCTTGTGTCCTCTCGCTCTAGCCTACCAGAATCTTTGCCGCCTGATCACCAAGATGAAACTCCGGGCAAAGAAAGGCGAAGGCACTGTCCACGAAGAAGAATTGCGAGAACACGCGGCCGGACTCATTTGCCTGACCGGAGGTGACGATGGTCCGCTCGCAATCGCATTGGCCCAAAGTGGAAAGGAAGAAGCTCAGCGCTCGATCGAGCACCTAACGGAGGTTTTTGGCCGTGACAATGTTTATGTAGAACTGCAGCGCCATTTTCATCGCGAACAGGAAGCTCGCAACCGCGTAGCCATCGAAATTGCGCGCTCACTCCGGCTTCCGTTGTTGGCTACCAATGGCGTCTGCTATGCCACCGCCCGCGAGCGCGAACTTTGTGACGTTTTCACTGCCATCCGCAACCATCGCACGCTGGCCACTGCTGGACGCCTGCTGGCCCGCAATTCCGAGCGTCACCTGAAATCGCCGCAGGAGATGCAGCAACTGTTCGCCGATCTCCCCGAAGCCATCGCTAACACGGTGGAATTGTCGTCTCGCTTCGAATTCGCGCTCAGCGATCTGGGATACGAATTTCCCAAGTACCCGGTACCCGAAGGCGAGACCATGATGTCGTTTCTGCGGGAACGCAGTTGGGAAGGTTTCCAGCAGCGCTATGGCCGGGCCGCATCCGACCTCAAGAATCGCGCTCGCCATCAGATCGAGCGCGAGTTGTCGCTGATCCAAAAGCTGAATCTTGCCGGCTACTTTCTCATTGTCTGGGACCTGGTCCGCTACTGCCGCGAGCAAAACATTCTGGTGCAGGGACGCGGCTCCGCGGCCAACAGCGCAGTCTGTTACTCGCTCGGCATCACCGCCGTGGATCCAGTAGGCATGGAACTGCTCTTCGAGCGCTTCCTATCGGAGGAACGCGGCGAGTGGCCCGACATTGATCTCGATCTGCCCAGCGGCGATCAGCGCGAGCGGGTAATCCAATATTTGTACCAGCGCTACGGGGAACGCGGCGCCGCTATGACTGCCAATGTCATTACCTATCGCAGCCGCATGGCTTCGCGCGAAATTGGCAAGGCGCTGGGCTTCGATCCGGAGACGCTGGATAAAGTCTCAGCCGCCGTCTCCACGTGGGAATACAGGGATGCCAACGACACCCTCGATCATCGCTTCCGCGATGCTGGTTTGGACTTGAATCATCCTCGCCTGCGCAAATATTTCGAGCTCTGCGAAGCGGTGCAGGATCTGCCGCGCCACCTCGGCCAACATTCTGGTGGCATGGTCATCTGCCAGGGGCAACTTGATTCCGTGGTGCCGCTCGAACCTGCCTCCATGCCCGGGCGCGTCGTAGTGCAGTGGGACAAAGAAGACTGCAATGACCTGGGCATCATCAAAGTCGACCTGCTCGGCCTGGGCATGATGGCCGTGCTGGAAGATTCTCTCGAACTCATCCGCAATCATTATGGTGAGGAAGTGGACCTCGCCCACCTTCCGCCTGACGATCCCACGGTGTATTCCACGCTGCAAAAGGCCGATACCATCGGCATGTTTCAAATCGAGAGCCGGGCGCAGATGTCATGCCTGCCGCGCCTGCGGCCACAACGCTTTTATGACATCGTGGTGCAAGTGGCAATCATTCGCCCTGGCCCCATCGTCGGTCAGATGGTGAATCCTTATTTGCAGCGCCGCATGGGACGCGAGTCGGTCAACTACTTGCATCCTTCACTCGAGCCCGTACTGACGCGCACGCTTGGGCGTCCCGCTCTTTCAGGAACAGTTGTTGCGCATGGCGATGATTGCCGCCGGATTCAGCGGGGGCGAAGCGGAGGAACTGCGCCGCGCCATGGGTTTCAAACGCTCCCAGACCCGCATGAAGGAAATCGAGGCCAGGCTCCGCAGCGGCATGGAGCGCAACGGCATCTCGCGGGAAGCTCAGGAGCAAATTATTCTCTCGATTACTTCCTTCGCTCTTTACGGATTTCCCGAGTCTCACGCTGCCAGTTTCGCCCTGCTTGCCTATGCCAGTGCCTATTTGAAGTGTCATTATCTAGCCGCTTTCACTGCCGCCTTGCTCAATAATCAGCCGATGGGCTTTTATCGTCCCTGCCACCATCGTGAAAGATGCGCAACGGCACGGGCTGAAGGTGCTGTCGATTGATGTGATGAAGTCCGAGTGGAATTGCACGGTCGTGGGAACAGCCGGCGAGACCCCAGCGCTACGCCTTGGCCTGCGGTATGCTCGCGGGTTGCGCGAGGAGGCTGGCCAGGCGCTGGTTCGTCAGCGAAGTATCGCGCCGTTTGTTTCCATTCATGATCTCGTCCGCCGTGTTCCTGAACTGCGTAAGGACGAGCTGAATACGTTGGCAGAAATCGGGGCTTTGAATTCAATCGGTAATTCTCCACCGAGTCGCAAGGAACAGAAAAGAATTTCAGAATGAAGATTTTAGATTGCAGGTTGCAACCGATGACGCAAATCAATCTGAAATCTGCAATCAGAAATCTGATATCGCTTTCCATCGTCGCGACGCTCTCTGGCAAGTCGAACGTGCCGTTCGACACTCTGGGCCGCTGGTGGATGAACTACCCGAACCCGACTCCAAATCCCCGCTGCGTCCTATGAATGCCGAAGAGCGCCTGGTCGCCGATTTCCGAGGCACTGGCTTGACTGTCGGACCCCATCCCATGGCCTACCACCGTCCTCGAATGCAGACTATGGGAATCCGTAAGGCCATTGAGCTCAGTCACATTCCGAACGGGAAGTCCGTGCGAGTAGGGGGGTGTGTCATCGCCCGCCAGCGTCCTGGAACCGCCAAAGGGTTTGTTTTTCTTAGCCTGGAGGACGAAACCGGCGTAGCCAACGCCATCATCACCCCAGATTTATTTCAGAAAAACCGGATGCTGGTATCTTCCGAGCAGTTCCTGATGGTGGAAGGCATTCTGCAGAACCAGGATAACGTTATTTCGGTGAAAGCCCAGCGGGTGTTACCGCTTTCCATCACCCGCGCCGAGACTACCTCCCACGATTTCTACTGATCGCGTGCAATGTATTTTTTTGTTCATTCTTTAACAAATCCACAGCCTGTTCGGTTTATTATTAGATCATCATCCGCCACAAAACTTTTCAGACACCGGTAGTCCCGGCGCATGTGGCTAATTCATCCATTTGGTTCATTGCTGAACCTTGGTATCTGTAAGGAGTATCCGATTATGGCTAGAACAAAGTCCCCCCGCAACGGCAACACTCGCACCACGAACGCAGCGACCGCGCCCGCGGTTACCAATCCCGAAGCGAAGCAGAATGGCTCTCAGACAGACCTGGAAGCCGAAATCCGCCGCCGCGCCTATGAGTTGTACGCGCAGCGGGGATATACTCCAGGCCACGAGAATGACGATTGGTTCGTAGCCGAGCGCGAAATCCTAGCCCGCTACAACCAGCAGCAGAGCGCCTAGACTTCGGGATCCTGGGGAATGCTGATCTTCCCGCCATACTGGGGAGTCTATGTCCATTCAGTCTCTTCCCAGTTCGGCCATCGCGACGAAGCGGTCTCGGGTAACTCCCAGTACCTTTCGACATCACGGCAAAGCTCCGAATATCAATAACTTTGCCCCGAGCTTTGCTGTTGCCTCCTGCTAGTGTTTCTGAAAAAATACGTCAGGATCCCCCATGTCGCAAATCGGCAGTTTTGCGCTCCTGCTTGCGTTGGCCTTGAGCGCTTACTCGTTTCCTGGCTGGATTATTTGCCTTGGCACGTCCAGGCCCGGGATCGGATCGCCTGGGAGAGACTGCGCGGCGGGCGGGGATTGCCGTTTTTGCTGTGGTCTTCCTGGCTGCTCTGGTATTGGTCATTTCCGCCTTCCAGGACGACTTCTCCATCGCCTATATTTTCCATCACAGCAATCGTGATCTACCCATTCCCTACAAGTTCGCCGTCCTGTGGTCCGGACAGGAAGGTTCGCTACTATTCTGGTCGTTACTTCTGTCCGCGTATGGACTGGTGCTTAGGCTCCGCCACAAGACCGACAGCCGACTCTTTGCCCACGCCTCCGTCATCATCGCCGCCGTCCAGGTCTTCTTCTTGCTCCTGCTGAATTTCGCAGCTCACCCTTTCGCCGTCATGCAGGGCACGCTGCCCGCTGACGGCAACGGTCTCAACCCCCTGCTGCAATATCCCGAGATGGTGATCCATCCGCCTATGCTTTATTTGGGCTACGTAGGCTTTACCGTGCCCTTCGCCTTCGCGCTCGGGGCTCTGGCCATGCGGTATCCGGGCGAAAAATGGATCCACATTACCCGTCGATGGACGATGGTGACCTGGGGATTCCTGACCTGCGGCGTCTTTCTCGGGGCGCACTGGGCGTACTCGGTGCTGGGCTGGGGAGGCTATTGGGGCTGGGACCCGGTAGAGAACGCCTCGTTCATGCCCTGGCTGACGGGCACCGCGTTCCTGCACTCGGTAATGATGCAGGAGAAGCGCGGCATGCTGAAGGTGTGGAACGTGTGGCTTATTTTCGTCACCTTCATGCTTTCCATCTTTGGCACATTTCTGACTCGCAGCGGCGTGGTCAGCTCGGTACACGCCTTCGCCCAATCTTCGATCGGGGACTGGTTCGTCGGCTTCCTGGCGATAATCCTTGCTACCTGCATCCTCTTTTACGTGAAGAACCGGTCTCATTTGCAAAGTGAACACCGACTGGAATCACTGGTCTCGCGCGAGTCTAGCTTTCTGTTTAACAACCTGCTGTTTGTTTTGTTCTGCTTCACGGTCCTCTGGGGCACGCTATTTCCCATCCTCTCTGAGTGGGTGCAGGGCCATAAGATTACTGTCGGGCCGCCCTTCTACAATCACGTAACCATCCCGGTTGTCCTGTTGCTCTTGCTGCTCACCGCCGTCGGTCCGCTGCTCGCGTGGCGCAATACGTCGCTGGAGAGCTTGAAGCGTAACTTCTTGTGGCCGACGCTGGGCGCGGCTCTGGTTGGGATTCTGATGATCGTCTTCGGCGTTCGCCCGTGGAAGGACATCTCCTACTTCTATGCGCTGATGGCCGCAATGTTAGCCACTCTGGTGGCTCTCACAGTGATCTCAGAGTTCGTCCGCGGCGGCCGCGTCATATCCAGGCATACAGGGCAGGGCTTGCTCGCTTCCATGGCCCACCTGTGGCGCCGAAACACTCGCCGCTACGGCGGCTACATTGTCCACTTCGGCGTAGCCGTGGTGGTCATAGGAATTCTCGGAACTCCCTTCAACCGCGAGGCAGAGAAGGAGATGGGCTACGGCGACCATATGACCATCGGCCCCTACACGCTGGTTTGCCAGTCCTATACCGAAGAGGACAATCCGAACTACAGCAACCAGTGGGCGATCATCAACGTTTTTCGGGGTGGAAAGCAGATTACGACAATGTTCCCAGAGCGGCGCTTCTACAAGGCCAGCCAGCAGACGCAAACCATCCCTCAGATTCACCCCACTTTCAGGGAAGACCTGTTCCTGGTCAGAGATCTTTACCTGGTCTATGAAGGCATTAATCCAGAGACCGGGCGTCCGATTATCAAAGCCCACCTCAATCCGCTAGTGATGTGGATCTGGATCGGAGCGCTGGTGATGATCTTTGGAACCATCACAGCGCTGGTGCCGAATGCAATGCCGGCGCGGGTGACTGCTCCGGCGCGAATCGAGCCCGAGCCAGTGGCGGCGCGAACCTAAGCTTGAGGTTGTTCAGAGTGCCCATGATTTTTCAAAAACCACCGTCGAAGCGCGTCATCCAAATCGTGCTGTTATCGCTTGCGATCGTGACTCTCATGGCGGCTGGGGACGAAGACGCACGCTTCAACCAGCTAGGCCATAAATTGATGTGCGTGTGCGGCTGCAATCAGGTGCTGCTGGAGTGTAACCATGTCGGTTGTCCGTTGTCGGATGGCATGCGCGGAGAGCTGGTCGCAGCGATGAACCGCCCTGACAGCGACGATTTGGTGCTGCAATCCTTCGTCCAGAAATACGGGCCCACCGTGCTGATCGCACCTACCACGAGCGGTTTCAACCGCGTTGCCTGGGTCATGCCATATCTGGCGCTGGCGCTAGGGTTGACGACCGTCGTCCTGGTTGTCCGCGCCTGGCGCGGCAGCGATGGCCGGGGTGCTGGCAGCGTCGTCGGAGGAGGCGGGATCGACGGGGGTCCGGAGCTTGACCAGTTCCGCGAGCAAGCCAGAAAGGACACGGAAGTATGATTATTCTTGCCTGTGCTCTCATTACCCTCTGTGTCCTGGTCTACATTTTCTATTTGCCTGGCAAATTGTATGTCGGCCCGGAGAAGACCCGTCTGGTCTATTTACGCGAGCGCAAGGAAGTGGTCTATGAGAATCTTCGCGACTTGAATTTCGAATACAAGGCTGGCAAGTTCCCGGATTCTGACTACCAGGCGATGAAGTCCTCTTTCGAAGAGGAGGCCGCAGCCATCCTAGCCGAGATTGCGCACCTCGAAGGTGCCACAATTTCCCCACTTCCCGGAAGCGGAAAGGGAGCACGAGTTTGAGCCTGCCAACGTGGACACAGGTCATGTGGGGACGGGCGCCCCTTCGACGTCGCTCAGGGCAGGCCTCGCCCGTCCAGGCCGAGCGGAAGCTCGGCAGACTCGGCCCGGAACACAGGTCAAGCACCTTTATCCCATTCCTTCTCCTGCTTCTCGCTTCCTCTGCCTCTGCCCAAACCCTAACCGGCACCCTGAAGAATGGCACGACCAACAAGCCTGCCGCCGGCGACGAAATTGTTCTAATCAGGCTGGCCCAAGGAATGGAGGAAGCCGCTCGCACTAAGACCGATGCCCAGGGGAATTTCAGCTTCAAACTGGAAGACGCCGCCAGCCCCCACTTGATTCGCGCTATTCACCAGGGCGTTACCTACCATCGCATGGCGCCTCCGGGAAGCACTTCGGTCGACTTGCAGGTCTATGATGTGTCCAAGAAAGTTGACGGCATTAACGTAACTGCGGACTTGATGTACCTGCAGGCCGGCAAGGGAGAGCTAGCGATCATGCGGCTATTTGCCGTCGACAATACGTCCAAACCGCCGCGAACGCAGATGAATGAGCAGAACTTCGAATTTTATCTATCCAGCGGCGCACAGATCGATTCTGCGCAAGCCCAGACATCGGGAGGACAAGCAGTTAATACCGCGCCCGTTCCGGAAGCAGAAAAGGGACGCTACGCCTTTGTCTTCCCCTTGCGTCCCGGCACGACCCAATTCCAAGTCACATACCACGTTCCCTACGACGGTAAAGCCAATCTTGATCCCAAGACGCTCTATCCTCTGGAGCACTTTGTTGTAATCCTGCCCCAGTCGATTCAGTTTTCTTCTGCTCAGGCGGGAGTTTACGAAGAGAAGCAGCCGCCGACTCCGCCTGGCGCTGTTGCGGAGGTTGCGGCCAAAGTCAAGCCGGGCCAAGACCTGGCATTCGCAGTGTCGGGGAATGGCATGCTTCAGGCAGAGAACTCCCCAAATGAAGGCGACGGTTCCGGCACTGTTGCACCGCCACAGGCTCGCGGTCGCGATACCCGTCCGGGAGGAGGACTGGGCCCGCCCATCGACGCTCCCGATCCACTGCAAAAGTATCGCTGGTACATTCTGGGTGGGTTCGCAATCGTGCTGGCAGCCGGAGCAGTCTACATTGCCGGACGTTCCAAACATTCCGCTCGGACGTCCGCCTCCGATCTAGCGGCACCAATTGCTCCACTGATATCAAAAGCCCCGTCGACTGGGCGTTCCGGGCTACTCCTCGAAGCTCTGAAAGAAGAACTCTTTCAACTCGAGGTGGAGCACAAACAGGGTCGCATCTCGCAACCGGAATACGAGAAGGCGAAGGCGGCACTGGATCAGACTCTGGAACGGGCCCTCGCCCGCAGCGCCCCGAAGTAAAGCCGCCAAGTTGCCCACGAAGCTGGCCTTGAATCCGCCCCTCCGGCGTACCATCTAATCAGTTAGGACTGAGGACTATTTCTATGGGAAACACGTTCAAAACCGCCCTCTTGCTGACGGCAATGACGCTGCTGCTGATGGCGATTGGCCGAGCCTTCGGCGGCGAGAACGGCATGCTCTTAGCTTTGGGGATCGCTGCCGTGACTAACTTTGTCGCGTACTTTTTCTCCGACAAAATTGCGCTCGCCACTTATCGTGCTCAACCTGTTACCCGGGAACAGTTGCCCAGGGTCTATAGCGTCGTGGAACGCATGACGCAGAAGATCGGCCTGCCGATGCCCAAGATTTATGTGATTCCTACTGACTCGCCCAACGCTTTCGCGACCGGTCGCAACCCAGCCCATGCCTCGGTAGCGGTCACCGAGGGGATTCTGAATCTGCTCAACGATGAGGAACTGGAAGGCGTGCTGGCGCACGAACTCGGACATGTGAACAATCGTGACATCCTGATCAGTTCGATCGCCGCCACGATTGCCGGCGCCATCACATATTTAGCTCGTTTCGGCTTCTTTTTCGGCGGGATGGGCGACCGCGACGAGCGCCGAGGTGGAGGTCTTCGGTTCCATTCTCATGCTGATTTTGGCTCCCTTTGCCGCCATGCTCATTCAGCTCGCGGTATCGCGCTCTCGCGAATACCAGGCGGATGCTACAGGGGCGCACTTTACCGGCAATCCCTATGCTCTGGCCAGCGCGCTAGCAAAACTTGATGCCTATTCGCGTCGCGTCCCCATGGTCGGTACGCCTTCGACGGCGCATCTTTTCATCGTCCAGCCACTGTTGGGAATGAATTTCGGCAGCTTATTCTCCACCCATCCGCCGATTGCCAAGCGCATCGAGCGCCTGACCGGCAGGCCGGCAGAGTTCATGCAGTAACGCTGTGCCGGCTTGGCGTCTCTCGTTTTCACCGACAACTGACCGCAAGATCAGAAGTCTTCCGCGTTCTAGCTGCTGATTGACTCTGACAACTGATCGTCGGGAACATGACTTTGGTACCCGGCAGCCAGCTTGCATGCCGGTAATCGCCTTTCCATGCCTAGTAAAATCGAGATTCGCATGTCTCCTGAAACCGCTGTAGCCGCATCTCATCGGGCGGCGCAACTGGAAAGCGCTCTGCGCAAGGTTATCCGCGGCAAGGACGACGTTATCCGCCTCGCCCTGGTTTCGATGATGGCTCGCGGGCACCTGCTTATCGAAGGCGTGCCCGGCGTGGGCAAAACCACCCTGGCGCAGGCACTGGCTCGGGCGCTCGACTGCAGTTTTCAGCGCGTGCAATTTACCAGCGACATGCTGCCTTCCGACGTCCTGGGAATCTCCATCTACTCCGCTATTGAGCAGGAATTCGAGTTCAAGCGCGGGCCGATTTTTACCAATGTTCTGCTGGCCGATGAAATCAACCGCACTACGCCAAAAACGCAGTCGGCCTTGCTGGAAGCTATGAATGAAGGCCAGGTCACAGTCGATGCTCATAGCCATCCGCTGCCGCAACCGTTCCTGGTTATAGCCACACAGAACCCGGTAGAACACCACGGAACCTATCCGCTGCCCGAATCCCAACTCGATCGTTTCTCTGATGCGGCTGCGGATGGGCTACCCAGATGGCAGTGCCGAACGCGAAATTCTCCGCTCCGAGGCAGGCACGGCACAATTGGAAATCCTAGAGCCGGTGATCAGCGGCACGGATGTCCTGGAAATGCAACAGGCCGTGACGCAAGTTCGCGTAGACGACTCGTTGGTCAGCTACACGTTGGCGATTGTGCGCAAGACGCGCGAATCAGAACACTTTTCGTTAGGCGTCTCCCCACGGGGCTCACAAATGCTCTACCGCGCAGCCCAAGCCATGGCTTTTCTTGACGGCCGCACCTTCTGCGTCCCAGAAGATTTCAAGCCGCTGGTGGTTCCAGTCTTCGCCCATCGCGTGGTTCTGAATGGCACTTATTCTTCTACTCTGAAGAAGTCCGAGCAGGCTGACCAAGTCATCCGAGAAATCCTGGAGAGCGTTCCGGTACCGGTGTAGGGTGCTGGCGTTCTCCCTATCCGACCTGCATAATGCTCGAGCATGGGTTTCCTTCGTTTCCTGATGCTGCTTTCACTGATCGTTTGGCTGGGCGGACTGATCTTTTTTCCGGTAGTGGCCCAAACGGCTTTCTCCGTGCTGCCCACTCGCCATCTCGCGGGTTTGGTAGTTGGCCGGTCGCTCGGCATTCTGCACTGGATGGGAATTATTTCCGGCTTCAGTCTTTCTCGCCACTTCCTGCTTTACAACCGGCTTAGCACGCGGCGCAGCGCACGCATTCGCCGGACGCCATATGCTCATCTGCATTATGCTCGTACTCACACTGATTTCTCAGTTCGCCATCATTCCGCGGATGGATACCCTGCGCGCGGCTATCCCCGGGGAGATTGATTCGGTTCCTCCGGACAATCCCGCCCGCATGCAGTTTGACGCTTTGCATGTTTGGTCGACACGGCTGGAGGGTGCAGTGTTGCTGCTCGGACTGGTGGTCGCGTACTTAACTGCTTCTAGCTTTGAGCGCTAACTGCCACAATCAATTTCTGTAACGTCGCATCATCATTTATCCTTCACAGGACAAACCAGGAGCTACAAGCAAGCAGATTTCCCTATGAAAACCGGCATCATCGGCCTGCCGCAAGTGGGCAAGACATCTCTGTTCGGCATCTTGACCAAGGCGCATCTCTCGCAGCAGGCCTATGCCAACCCGCGCGAGGCCCACATCGGAGTCGCCAAGGTTCCTGACGACCGCCTCGACCGCCTCGCGGCGCTCTATAACCCCAAGAAGCTTACCCACGCTTCCGTTGAATACGTGGACGTCGGCGCGATCGGACAGGAAGCGCTCAAAGAAAGCGCCTATCTCGGCCACCTGCGCAACGTGGATGCGCTAGCCCACGTGGTCCGCGCTTTCGACGACCCTTCCATCCCTCACGTTGGGCCAGTCGACCCTTTGCGGGACATTAAGAATGTCGAATTCGATCTCATGGTCAGCGATCTTGGCCAGATTGAAAAGCGATTAGAGCGGCTGGAAAAAGATCTCAAGAAAATGCGGTCGGCTGACCTGGAAAAAGAATTCGACTTGCTCAAGCGTGCCAATGCTCATTTGGGATCTGAACGCCCGCTGCGCGAGATGGAAATGACGCCCGAGGACAAAAAGCGTCTTCGCGGCTTCATGTTCCTCAGTGAGAAGCCCATTCTCTATGTGCTTAATGTGAATGAGAGCACAGAACTTGGCAAAGACCTCGAAAATGCCGCCGGCAAATACAAGTTGGCAGATGTCGCCTCTCGCCCTAACGCTGCTGCGGCCTGCCATTTGCGGCAAAGTGGAGGCGGAGCTCGCAGAGATGAGCGACGCTGACGCCGCCGAGTTCCTCTCCAGCTACGGGCTTGCGGGAAAGCGGACTGGTGCGGCTCATTCGAACCACCTATTCTCTCCTGGGTCTGATTTCATTCTTCACCGCGGGAGAGGACGAATGCCGCGCCTGGACGATTCCCGTCCATACTCGCGCGGTCGAAGCCGCCGGTGCTATCCATTCCGATTTAGAGAAACATTTTATTCGCGCTGAAACCATCCGCTGGGACCAACTCCTCGAAGCCGGTTCGGAAGCCAACGCCCGCGCCAAAGGCACGCTGCGCCTGGAAGGCAAAGACTACATCGTGCAGGACGGCGATGTGATGCACATCAGGCATAGCGGATAAAATTCAGTTCTCTGTTCTCGGTTACCAGTTCACTGTTCATGCGTCACAGCTCATAACGGTCTCATCGCATCAATCCGGCCGGCTGCATAACTGGGAACGGAGAACCAGGAACCGAGAACTGGTATCATCCTCCGGCACCCATGCACCCCATACTTCTCAGCCTCATTCTGGGCCTGACAGCCGCTGCTGCGAATGTTTTCGGCGGGGCCATCATCGTCCAGAAGCACTGGGAGCGTTCCTACCTGAAATACTTCGTCGCTCTCGGCGCCGGTTTTATGCTGGCGACTGCTTTGGTGGAGGTCTATCCCGCAAGTCTTGCACTGCGCGGCAAGAGCGCGACCTTACTTGTCCTCGCAGGTTACCTGATCATTCACTTCTTCGAGCACACCGCCACCCCGCACTTTCACTTCGGAGAAGAAACGCATGAAGATCAATTTCTACGCAGTCATAAGGGTTATTCGGTGCTGGTTGGATTGATCATTCACACTTTTTTCGATGGCATCGCCATTGCTTCCGGCTTCATCGTTTCCAATTGGCTGGGATGGATCATTTTCTTTGCCATTTTTCTACACAAAATTCCGGAGGGATTCACCGTAGCATCCGTGATGTTGGCGAGTGGGCGCAGCCGAGGCGTGGCTTGGGGAGCGTCCATGCTCCTGGGGGCTGCCACGTTTGCCGGAGTGTTGACCATGGCACTGTTGCGCCGTGAAGTGAGCTTTGGGCTGCCGCTCTCGGCTGGAGTCACAATCTACGTGGCTGCCTCGGACCTCATTCCTGAGGTAAATCGTGAGCCGGGGGCGGGGGTAGCACTAGTGGTGTTTCTTGGAGTGGGGTTGATGCTGCTGCTGGATCAATTCGTCCACGTGCACTAGATAGAACGGCCGCTATTCCACAGTATGCTTCGCCGTGTAACCCTCTCGCGCGATGATCTGGTATTTCACGTCTTTGCCTTTTTGGTCTCTTATTTTCAGCGGACCACCATCAGGCGCCACGATATCGACCTTCAGCTTGCGATAGCTGCCATCGAGCTTAGGATTGGTCGGGCGATAAGAAATTTGGTACTGGTTGCGAATGTCGCCAGCGATGTCGTGAAAAATCTGCGGGAATTCCGCTTGAAACCGCGGCTGGTAATAGCGGCCCCCGGTCAAGCGAGCGAAAGTCTGCATCTCATTATCGGCTTGCAGATAATCCATCCGGTTGATGGGGATGCCAGCTCCGTGCGAGTAGCCCGTACACCCGTGAGTTTCGCAGTATTCGCGCAGTGCCCACCCGACGCTCACAGAAAAGATCGTCACATCGGGCGTAGCCTTAACCTTCTTTGTGATCTGGTCGAGGTTTAGCTTGCTAAAACTGTCGAAGCCGGTGCTGATCAAAACGATGTACTTGTGCCCTTCGATTCGATCGATGCGGTCCAGCGTGTCGTACAAAGCGTCGAATAGGTTCGTTTCGGAGAAGCCCGGCATGCGCAACTGGTTCAGCGCACCGTAGACCGCCTTTTTGTCCTGCGTGAAATCCACCATGATCTGCGGCTTCATGTCATAGGCGATGACCGCTACCCAGTCATCCTTTTTCAGCGTGTTCGCAAAGGAGTAAGAGGCGTTCAAGGCGTCGATAATGAAGGAATAATTTGTAGAGGCAAACTCTACTACGAGCACCGCCGTGATCGGCGCTTCCGAGATAGTGAAGTTGCTGATGGTTTGGGGAGCGCCATCCTCGAACACGCGAAAGTTCTCTTTTTTCAAATTCGAGATGAACTGTCCGTCCTTGGTGGTCACGGCGACAGGAACTTGCACCAGAGGTACGTCGACCCGGATGGAATAATCCGGCATACCTTCGATCTTCTTAGGCTTCGCCGGTGGCGGAGGCGGCGGTGGCTCCTCCTTCTTGTTCGGAATCGCGTAAGGCCCCACATCGCTCTGCGGGCCCCCTGCCGCTGGAGGCGGCTCCTGCTGGCCATTGGCGGCGGGAGCGGACCCCGGCTGGTTCTGAGCTGCCAGCGGGACGGTCCCTTCCAGCAACATCCCCAAAACAAATAGCAACAACAACATAGCCCCAGCGCATCTACGAGAGGCAGTGAAACTTCCCGGAAAAACAGTGTAAAACATGGAACTCCTAGGAAAACCCTGTGCTAGTATAGACGCAGAGCTTCGCGTTTGGGATGTTTTGCTCGGCCTCAAGTTTAGATACTCTCCCACCCGGCAAACCGAATACAGAGCGAAGTGTAAGTTGTTGGCGGATCGTTCGCCATCCTGGGGAAATTTCATGAGACATGCGGCTCTCAGCAGCTGTTCTGTCCTGTCTTCTATTGTCCTACGCCATCGGTGCACAAAATTCCAAGCCGGTTGAAACCATACCCCTTGACCAGATCCATGCCGGAATGCGGGGCGTCGCGTACACCGTCTTTCAGGGCACTACGCCCGAACCCATGGACGTGGAAGTACTAGGCGTACTGAAGAACGCCAACGGTCCCAAGGGAGACGTGATCCTGGTCCGTTTGGGTGGGACGAAGGCTGAGTACACGGGTGTGGTGGCCGGCATGAGCGGCAGCCCGGTTTATCTTGATGGCAAGCTCGCCGGCGCGCTGGCATTTCGCATTGGAGAATTCTCCAAGGAACCGATCGCAGGCGTGACCCCGATTGGGGAGATGTTGGAAATCAATGCCATGGACCGCAGTCCAGCCTTCAGCGCGCTCCCGGCCAAGGCATCTCCTGAAACTGCCAGTAAGACCTCAGGGCCCGGGGCGTCTAGTGCGCTTCAGCATGATTATGCCAACTACCTGAAACCCATCGAAACGCCGCTCGTATTCAATGGCTTTTCGGAAGAGGCGATGCGGCTTTTTGCTCCCCAGTTCGCAGCCGCTGGAATCGTCCCCGTGATGGGCGTAGGCTCGGCCAGCGGCGCCAAACAGCCGGAACCGTTAGAGCCCGGCTCTGCGGTAAGCGCCATACTTGTGCGCGGGGATATGGATATCGCTGCCACCTGCACCGTTACATACATGGACGCTCAACATCTTCTCGCCTGCGGCCATCCCTTGCTTCAGTTCGGGCAGATCGACCTTCCGATGACCAAGGCGCAGGTCGTGGCTACCTTGGCCTCGCCATTAAATGCTTTCAAGATTATCAACACAACCGAGCCGGTGGGCGCGTTCGTGCAGGACCGCCATACCGGCATCATGGGTGAGTTTGGCAAAAAGCCCGACATGATTCCGGTGACGCTGAACATCCAGGGTGGCCCAACCCCCAAGCAATTTCACTACGAAGTGCTGAACAACGCGCATCTTAGTCCGCTGGCAATGATGGCCACGGTATTTAACGCGCTGCATGGTGTGAATGAATACGGGGAAGACACCACTTATCGTATGAATGGACGCATCAGCGTGGTCGGATACCCTGATGTCACCGTGCGAAACATGTTTGCTGCCGCCGACGGCGGACAGCCAGCCGCAGTGCTTGCCGCGCTTTCGGTAGGCGACCGTTTCGGCCGCATCTACGACAACCCCTACAACATACCTGATGTGCGTGGTGTTCAATTGGATTTCCAGATTGTGCGCGACCGCCGTTGGGCACGCCTGGAAAGCGCCCATACCGACCTGACCGAAGCTCGGCCGGGAGACGAAATTATTATTGAAACTGCGCTGCGTCCCTACCGCGGTGAGGCCGTCGTGCGCCAGATTCCGATTCACATTCCGACTTCCACCTCCAAGGGTCCGCTGCACATTCTCGTAAGTGATGGAGATACGCTCGACCGTATCCGGCATGGCGCTCCGTTGTTTGGCCGCAAGTTGGATCTCGCTTCTACCATCGCTCTGTTGAACAAACAGCACACTAACGATCGGGTCTACGTCTCGCTGTTGGAGGCTGACCCTGAAGTCATGGTCGCCGACAAGGTGATGCCCGCCCTTCCGCTTTCCATCATGAACGTCATGGACGGAATGCGTGGGACCCAGGAAATGCAGGTGCTGGGTGAGTCTTCGGTAAACGAGACCGCCACTGCGCCCCTGGATTATGTTGTCTCTGGCGCGCAAGTGCTGACTATCACCATCAAGTAGGAACTTGGGGCGGAGGGCGCCGCGCCCGTCCTCGCCAGCATCAACTCAGTTCTCCCGTGATAGTCTGAATTGTCCCTCCAAGCCGATTATTGAGGTATAACTTGGCAATTCGTCTGCGTACGCTATCCGTTATCATTCCACTCTTTCTGCTTTTTTCTCTCTCTTTTGCGTTTGCGGAAGGCACGCGCACATGGGAGCAGTCGAAGTTCGACGAATTCACCAAGGGCACGGCTAAGGGTGTGGCCGTTCGCAGCGCGGGCGGACTTGAACTCGCTCCCGTTTTTAAAGCCATCGCAACCACTCCATCTACTTACATCTGGTCAATCGCGGCAGACCAGGGCGGAAGTCTTTATGTGGCCACCGGAGCTCCTGCGCGGATTTATCGCATCGCGCCGGACGGAGAAACCATGCCAATCTTCGAGCCCCAGGAGTTGCAGGTTCAAGCGCTGGTCGTCGCTAAGAGCGGCATTATCTATGCGGCGACGAATCCTGATGGCAAGGTCTATCGCATTGAGCGGCGCGCCGAGGCCAACACTCCAAAAGATCCGCAAGGGAAGATATCAACAAGCGAGTTCTCCGCCTCGGTTTATTTCGAACCCGGTACCAAATACATTTGGGATCTCGCACTCGACGACGCTGGCAATCTGTATGTGGCCAGCGGCGATCGGGGAGAAATCTTCCGCGTCACTCCTAAGGGAGACCACTCATCTTTTTTCAAGAGCGACGAAGCCCACATTCGCGTGCTGGAGATCGACGCCAAGGGCAACCTGATCGCAGGCTCAGACGGCAGTGGTCTCATCTACCGGATATCTCCATCCGGGGAAGGCTTCGTGCTCTATAGCGCGCCCAAGAAGGAAATCACCGCGCTGGCGATCGATAAGGCGGGTAACATCTATGCCGCTGGGGCGGGCGAGAAGCGGACCGGGACCAGCCCGTCAAGTTTTTCCGTACCAGTTCCCGTTCCCGCTCCAACTCCGACTGTGGGCCAGCAGCCGGGCATGGTGATCTCCAACGTAGCTCCCATCGCTCCCGCCGTGACCGGCAATATTCCCTTTCCCGGCGCGGGGGCGACAGGCGGATCCGAGATTTACCGGATCTCTCTCGATGGCTCACCCTCGCGATTTTGGACGTCGCATGACGACCTGGTGTACGCACTTGCGTTCGATCAGAGTGGGCGCTTACTTGCCGGAACGGGGAACCGCGGCCATATTTTCGCCATTGTGGGCGAAGACGAGTACACCGATTTGGTCAAAGCCAGCGCCGGCCAGGTGACCGCTTTTGCTAGCGCTCCAAATGGCGGGCTTTACACCTCCACCAGCAACCTGGGAAAGGTGTTTCTGCTGGGAGGCGCTCCAGAAACTGAAGGCAACTACGAGAGTGATGTGTTCGACGCTCACATTTTCTCCCGTTGGGGACGGGCTGAATTTCGAGGCGCCGGTAATGTCGAGCTTCTAGCCCGCAGCGGCAATGTGGACAATCCCGACCGCAACTGGAGTCCGTGGAAGAAAATTGACTTGCAGAAGGAGCGAGAAGTAAACACGCCACCGGCGCGGTTCATTCAGTGGAAAGCCGTACTACACGCCGGAACTCCCGCGCCCCGGGTGGACAGTGTCACGCTCAATTATCTGCCCAAGAATGTCGCTCCTGATTTCGACGACGTCAGCGTCCAGATCGGCACCCGTTATCAGCCGCTTCCCAAGAGCGTGGGCGATAGCAGCGGTGGTACGGGCGGAAACCCGCAGCCGCATTACGACCAGCCTCCGCCGAGCGTGCACGACCGCGATTCCATCGGCGTTAAATGGACCGTCCACGACGAAAATGACGACCAGATGGTGTATTCGGTCTGGTATCGCGGCGACGGGCAGAGCCGATGGCTCTTGCTCAAAGACAAACTGTCTGACAAGTTCTATTCCTTCGATGCTTCGCTCTTGCCGGACGGTGGTTACAACATCAAAGTAGTGGCCTCGGACGCGCCCTCGCACGCGCCTGAGCAGGCGCTCACTGCAGAAAAGGAAAGCCCGCGCTTCGAAGTGGACACTACTCCGCCTCAGATCGAGAATTTGAACGCGTCCCTGGAAGGCAGTCAGATTCATGCAAGCTTCCGGGCGGTCGATAGCTTCTCACCAATCAAGCGAGCCGAGTACTCCGTGGATGCGGGTGACTGGCAGTTCGTCGAACCCGTCGGACAGCTTTCAGATTCGAAGATGGAAAGCTACGATTTTCGAGTTACAGCACCGGCGGTCGCATCCTCCGCGACGGCGCCTCTCAAGAACACGGGCGGCCAACTCGAGCACGTAGTCGTGGTGCGAGTGTACGACCGATTCGACAACATGAGTTCGGCAAAAACAGTAATCCGGGGTAAGTAGCGGGACCCATCAGACGCCCGACCGTCCACGCGACGATCAAGCGCTCGATCCACTCAGTTGATCTGCCTGCCTGAGTTCCGGAAATCGCCATGCCCAAATAGCGATCACCAAGAGCGTGCCAACGCCACCCAACACCACAGCCGGGACGGTGCCGAACCAGTGCGCGGTCAGGCCAGACTCGAATTGGCCGAGTTCGTTAGAGGCGCCGATAAAGATCATATCAACCGCGTTCACCCGCCCGCGCATTTCATCGGGCGTGGCGACCTGGACCAAAATGCCTCGGATGACCACGCTCACCATATCCGTAGCCCCAACCAAAACCAGTGCAGTCAGGGATAACCAAAGGTTGTGGGAGATTCCAAACAGAATCGTGAACACCCCAAATCCGGTCACACACCACAACATCGTCGCCCCAGCCCGCCTTCTTACCGGTCGATGAGCCAGAAGAATCGCCATGGCGACCGCACCTACTCCCGGCGCGCTACGCAGTAGTCCAAGACCCCATGGGCCGGTCTTTAGAATTTCCCGGGCGTATACAGGAAGCAGCGCCACCGCTCCGCCCAACAAGACCGCAAATAGATCCAGCGAAATCGACCCAAGAATAAGCTTCTGCTGCCAGATGTATCGAAATCCCGCCAAAACCGTGGTCAAGCTGATTTCTTGCCGCGGCCGTCGCGTCGTCCGCGGTTTGATCCGCAGAGTCGAAAGCATAGACGCCACAGCTATGAGCGCAGCCGTTCCGTACACCGCCGACGGACCGTGAGAGAAGGCGTAGAGAAGCCCTCCGATTGCAGGGCCGAGAATGGTCGCAGTTTGGAAGATGCTCGCGTTCCAGGCAACGGCATTAGGAAAGTGCTGCTCGGGCACCAGTTGTGGCAGGATTGCCCGGGCAGTGGGTCCATTCAAGGATCGGACGGCACCCACCAAAGCGATTACCGCGTAGATCGGATACGCCGAATGAACACCATGGCTGTGCGATGCCCAGCAGCAGGCCGGAACACAAACCAAATCCGCCATAACACAATGTCAAAAGTTTTCGCCGGTTGAACCGGTCCACCGCCTGCCCTGAAAGCAAGAACAGAAGAATCCCAGGCAAAAATTGTGCCAAGCCGACCAGACCCAGATCCAATGGCCGTTTTGTGATCTCGTAAACCTGCCAGCCAACCGCGACCGACTGCATCTCCAGTGTGATCACGATGAAGAAGCGAGCGCGCTGAAAACGTACAAAATCGGGATGGGCAAATGCGGCTCGCCCGGCAAGAGTGGAGTTCGCAGATTCGGCCATCGCTCACTACTGTGCCACAAAATCAAAACCGCGTACTCTACTGCGAGATAAAATCCGCACATGCAGCTGCTTCTACGCATGATCGGATGGATCGCCTGCGTCATCTATGCCACGATCCCCCGTTCTGGCTGGTGATTCATCCACGGGTAGACCACTGGCGTTCGACACTCACGTTCTCCGTACCGTGTGTTAATACCCACGTGGATTGGCATGTGGATCATCTTGGGCGCAATCACTTCGCCCTGGCGGCAGCTTCCGCTTTACCGAACGGCGTGGACGTGGGTTCCTGCGTCTGCGCTTTTCATCGCAGGCTTCTGGATTTACAAGAGTTCGGGAAAGCATTTCAGCGGCGCCCAGCTGGGCGGTGTTCCCGAAGTTGTTCCCGGGCATCCGGAACAGCGATTGGTGACCACTGGCATCCGGGCTCGCGTTCGCCACCCGGTTTACCTGGCCCACTTATGCGAGATGCTGGGCTGGAGCCTTGGGAGCGGTCTGGTGGTTTGCTACGCCTTGACGGCGTTCGCTGTAATCTCCGGTTTCATCATGATCCAACAGGAAGACGCCGAACTTGAAGAACGATTTGGAGAAGAATATCGAGCATACCGGCGGAAAGTGCCCGCCATGTTCCCCAAATTCGAACGAAAATTTCCTTGTGAATCCGACCTCATGAAAACGTTCCGCACACCTCTAGCTATAATCGGGGCTTGGCTGATGGCAGATCGCTACCATGCGCTTTGAACTCTTTGTCGCCTCCCGCTACCTTCGCGCGAAAAGACGGCAGGTTGAGGCGTTCGCGCGGCGTTTGAGCCGCGCGCCGAAATCCCGAGCACAGCGAGGGACCTCCGGATGAGATTTGAACTCTTTGTCGCTTCCCGGTATCTTCGCGCCAAACGGCGGCAGGCTTTCATTGGCGTCATTACCGGCATTTCCATCGCGGGGTTGCTGCAGGAGTCGCATCGCTCATCGTCGCCCTAGCGATCAACAACGGATTCCGCCAGGATCTACAGGATCGTCTCCTGGGCTCGACTTCCCACGTTAATCTGCTGCGCATCGAGAGTGACGGCATCAAAGACTGGCGTCCACTCATGGATCGGCTGTCGAAAGAGCCTCACGTAGTCGCTACCGCTCCCGCTATCTACGAGCAGGTGTTGATTTCGCGCGGCCCGCGGGCCCGCGGGGCCGTGCTGAAGGGCTTGATTCCCGCCTATGAACGAAAAGTCAGCGACCTGCTGAACACGGTGACGATCGGATCGGCGGAGGCGCTGGAAGAGCGGCCAGCAGTTGCAGTTTCATCTTCCACGGGCCAGGCCGCCCGCACTGCACCAACAAAGAAATCGCCTACTTCTCTCGAAGGCGTCCAGGACCGCGTCGCAGCTATGCCTCCCATCATTCTCGGCAAGGACATGGCCGACGAACTGGGCGCTACCCTGGGCTCGGTCGTGCTCGTCACCAGTCCGCAAGGCGAGCTGACTCCCTTTGGCATGGTCCCCAAGTACAACCGCTTTCGTGTAGCGGGGGTTTTCAACTCCGGCTTCTACGACTACGACAGCTCCTGGGCCTTCACTCGGCTGTCCGACGCGCAGCAGCTCTTTGGTCTCGGCGACCTGGTTTCCGTCATCGAGTTCAAAGTGGATGACATCTATCAGGCCGGCGAAATTGCCCACAAGCTGGAACAGGCCGCCGGCAGGGGTTTCATGGCCACAAACTGGATGGAACAGAACCGGGCTCTCTTCCGTGCTTTGCGGTTGGAACGTCTGGTCACCTTCATCACCATAGGGCTGATCGTATTCGTCGCCGCTCTCAACATTCTCATCTCGCTGACGATGATGGTTATGGAAAAAACCCGGGATATCGCCGTGCTCATGTCCATGGGGACGCGCAAAGCTCAGGTGCGCCGGGTCTTCATCGCGCAGGGCATGCTGATCGGTGTGATTGGCACGGCGATCGGGCTGGTCCTCGGTTATGCCCTCTCCTGGATCGGCGGACATTACCATTTGCTTTCGCTCGCCCCGGAAGTTTATTCCATTGACTATGTGCCCTTCGCGCCCCGCGTGGTGGATGGAGTGCTGGTCGCGCTGGTTGCGATTGGAATTTCCCTGATTGCGACGGTTTATCCATCGTGGTCGGCGGCACGTATTCTGCCTGCCGAAGCTTTGCGTTACGAATGACCGACGATCCCGCGTTGCTGTCATTTTCGACGTCTTTTGGCATTCCGGATGCGAACCGGCATACAGTTTTTCGTATAGAAGCTCCTGGAAACGGCAGTAGCAGCCATCGCCGCTGCGTCCGTGTTTTAATGGCCAAGGGTCACGCCGGCGCGCCTGAATCTGAGCCGAGGGGCTAATATTTTGCATCTAACCGCTACAGAAGTGATCTTGCGGATCGAGGGTCTGAAGAAGGTCTTCCGATCTGGCGAGTCAGATTTGGTGCTCTTTGAAAATTTATCGTTCCAGGTGGCCAAAGGCGAGATGCTGGCGATCGTGGGCGAATCAGGCGCGGGAAAGAGTACCTTGTTACACATCCTGGGCGCTCTTGATAGCGCTTCCGCAGGTGACGTATACTGCGCCCACTTGCGCGTAAGTTCGCTTACGGAAAACGACGCCGCCGAGTTTCGCAATCAACAGCTCGGTTTCGTCTGGCAATTCCACTACCTGTTGCCGGAATTTACGGCGCTGGAGAATGTGGCAATGCCTCTTCTGCTGCGGGGAGCGTCCCGGCAGACAACGCAAGTAGAAGCTTCGCGCTGGCTGCGCGAGGTTGGCTTGGAGCAGCGTTCGCATCACCGTTCCGGGGAGCTTTCCGGAGGTGAGCAACAGCGCGTGGCGCTGGCTCGTGCGCTCATCACCCGGCCCAAGCTTTTGCTGGCGGATGAGCCCACCGGAGACCTCGACGGCCGGACTGCGGACTCGGTGTTTGAATTGATCTCCCGGTTGCATCGCGATTATGGGCTCACCTCCCTCATAGCTACACACAACTTTGCGTTTGCACGCCGTTGCCACCGCGTGCTCCGGTTACAACAGGGACGCATCGAGGAGATTGCACCGGAGACGCTTCCGGTCTAGGCCGGTCGCAAGTAGGTGCAACCGGTTTGCGGAGAAACAACACTTGGGTGTCTTTGGTAACGGGACTACGGTTTGTCAACGACTCGAATGGGCCATGGACTTTGCTGGCAGCCGGATTGCATAATGAACTCAGGGCCAAGGATTTCAGAGGACTGAGGGCCGCCAGAAAACCGACTCACGAGTCCCCCAGAGGGCCAAGAGGGTAGGGTTATATGTTCGAACGTTATACGGAGAAAGCAAGGCGCGTCATCTTCTTTGCGCGATACGAGGCGAGTCAGTTCGGGTCGCCTTATATTGAGACGGAGCACCTGCTGCTGGGACTTTTGCGCGAAGACAAGGCCCTGACTAATCGATTCCTGCGTTCTCATGCCTCAGTCGAATCCATTCGCAAGCAGATCGAAGGCCACACTACTATCCGGGAGAAGGTATCGACTTCCGTCGACCTCCCGTTAAGCAATGAATGCAAAAGGGTTCTGGCCTATGCGGCGGAGGAAGCCGAGCGACTCTCGCACAAACATATTGGCACTGAGCACTTGCTTTTGGGTTTACTTAGAGAAGAGAAGTGCTTCGCAGCTGAAATTCTGCATGAGCGAGGCCTGCGCCTTTCGAGCATCCGCGAGGAACTGGCGCGAAGCAGCCAGGAAAAAGCGCAGCCTCAGCGGCAGCGAGAGTCTTCCCTGCTGAGCGAATTTTCGCGCGACCTGACCCAGGCCGCCATGGACAATCAGCTCGATCCGTTGGTAGGACGCGAAGGCGAACTGGAACGTGTAGTGCAGATCCTTTGCCGCCGCACCAAGAATAACCCGGTTCTGATCGGGGAGCCCGGAGTGGGAAAAACCGCGATCGTCGAAGGACTGGCGCAGCGCATTGCGGACGGTGAAGTTCCCTCATTTCTTGCCGATAAGCGCATCCTTGGTCTGGATCTTTCGCTTGATCGTAGCCGGCACCAAGTATCGCGGCCAATTTGAAGAGCGCTTAAAGACCATCATGAAGGAATTGATGGAATCGCAGAATTCCATCATTTTCATCGATGAGCTGCACACTCTTGTGGGCGCGGGCTCGGCGGAAGGCTCGCTCGATGCGGCCAACATCTTGAAACCGGCACTGTCACGTGGAGAAATCCAGTGCATTGGCGCCACCACTCCCGGCGAGTATCGGAAGTCGATTGAGAAAGACCGTTCGCTGGAACGGCGTTTCCAGGCAGTGAAGGTGCCGCCCCCGAACGAGGTCGATGCAGCCAAGATCCTCTTCGGAATTAAGGATCGCTACGAGAAGTTTCACGCCGTCACCTATACCGACGACTCCATCAATTTTGCGGTATCGCATTCCAACCGGTACATTCCGGACCGCTTCCTGCCCGATAAGGCGATCGACCTGATCGACGAAGCCGGAGCGCGCGTAAAGCTGCGCCAGACTTCGTTGCCTGAGGAGCTCACCGAGGTACAGAAGCGAATCAAGTTCATCGTTCATCGCATGGAGAACGCCATCGCGAACCATGAGTTCGAGAAGGCGCGTTTCTATTCGGACGAAGAACGCAAAGAGCGCGAGAACCTGCGCGCTCTTCGCGAGAAATATCATTTGGATGAGTCCTCGACCGGCGTCGTCGGCCGCGAGGACATCGAGGACGTGGTTTCGCGCTGGACTGGCGTGCCTATCACCTCTATCAAGGAAGAAGAGTCGCAGAAGCTGCTGCGTATTGAAGAGGAACTGCACAAGCGGATTATCTCGCAGGACAAAGCCATCATCGCTCTGGCCCGCGCCATCCGCCGCAGCCGCGCCGGCCTGAAGAGTCCGAATCGGCCGATTGGTTCGTTCCTGTTTCTGGGCCCCACGGGCGTCGGCAAGACCGAAGTCGCCCGCACCCTGGCGCAGTTCATGTTTGGCAGCGAAAAATCGCTGGTCCGCTTCGATATGTCCGAGTTCATGGAGAAGCACTCGGTCTCAAAACTGATCGGCTCGCCTCCAGGATACGTGGGCTACGAAGAAGGTGGTCAGCTCACCGAGCGCGTCAAACGCGCGCCCTACTCGGTCGTCCTGCTGGATGAAATCGAGAAGGCGCATCCGGACGTCTTCAACATCCTGCTGCAGGTATTCGAAGACGGCCAGCTCACCGACGGCCTCGGCAACACGGTGGACTTCAAGAACACCATTATCATCATGACCTCGAACATTGGCGCGCGTTACCTGCAGAAGCGCGAGGGCCTGGGATTCCAGTCGAGCAAGGAAGACATGGTCTCGGAAAAGGTCGAGGATCTGGTGCGAAACGAAGTTAAGCGTACGTTCAATCCCGAATTCCTGAACCGTCTGGACGAAATCATTCTGTTCAGTGCCCTGAGCGAGCAGGATCTCATTCAGATCCTCGAGCTGATGGTCAGCCTGCTGAACCAGAATCTGGCCCAGAAATCGATCACCGTGACTGTGACCGACGAGGCCAAGAAGTGGATTCTGAACCAGACCCTGGGCGATCGCAGCTACGGAGCGCGTCCGTTGCGGCGGGCTTTGCAGAAATACATCGAAGACCCGCTTTCGGAAGCGCTGATCCAGGGCCATTACCACCCGCCCGGCGTTCATCGAAGTCTTCCTCGAAAGCGGCAAGCTGTACTACCGCCCGGTGGATTCGAAGGAAACCGAGGGTGTACTGCTGTACGAGAATTCGTAGGAAGCAGCACTTAGCCATCAGCGATTAGCCGTCAGCCAAAAAGCTGGCGGCTTTTCGTTGCGTTCTTAGCGAAACCTTTGCGTACTTTGCGGTTACGAGTATTCAGTCAAAAGCTTCAACCGCAAGCCGTCAAGAAGATTAGCGTCAAGAACGCGAAGAAAGCTGGCGGCTTTCCAACCTTGCTTTCTTCGCGCTCTTTGCGGAGGCTTTGCCGTCCTTTGCGGTTAAAGGCCTTTGACCTAACCTAAACGGTTTGGAATCCGGCGCGCCCTGACCTGCCGTACATCTCCTTCCGTACCCTAGGAGATCGGCCTCCCGCACGACAAGATAGGGAGTCACCAGTCTGCCCTGTGGTCGCGGACTTCCCCCTCCCGAATCAACCCCAGCGCAGTCGAGATCCACCCTCATGACCGAGAACTACAGTTCATTCGAAGAAGAGCCAGTCAGCGCTACCTGGAATCACACAATCCAGGTCCTGCTGGGCGTTTTGCTGCTGATTGGGGCTGGTTTCCTGGCCTACCACTACGCCCCCGCGCCCACTAACGAGCTTGCCGACCAGGTCCAGGAGTTGACCCTTCAGGTGGATCAACTCAAGCAAGAGCAGGCCATGCCCAGCATGGTCCTGAACCGCTATCGCGATTCAATCTGCTACATTTACGGGGTTTACCAGGTTGGAATGCCTCAGCAGCGGCCCGCCCTCCGCGCACGTATTTCCGGCACTGGTTTTGTCGTGGCGGAAGGGCTCTTGGCCACCAATCGCCACGTCGCCGAGCCTTGGTATGGAGACCCCGAGGCCAGCGTCCTGATTAAGAAGGGCGCCGTCCCGCGACTGGAAAAACTGATAGCGTTCTTCCCGGGGTTTCCTACTCCGGTAGACATTACTCCGGTGGCGCTATCGGCGCACGGGGACTTGGCCGTACTTCACGTGGAGAATTCGCTGGCTATTAACCAGCTCCGGCCTTTGCCTCTGGCTGACGCCGTTTCGAACCCCGGAGAGCTCGTGGCTGTAATCGGCTATCCCATGGGCGTGCTGGGTATGGTGGCGAAATCACCTACGGCGGTGTACGACCGCCTGGCTTATCGCCGCGATGACATCCGTGCGGCCAATGAACTGGCAGCACTCTCGCTGATCCGTCCCTCCGCCACCTGCGGCCACCTGGGCGACGTGGTCGGCGACAAGCTCATCTATGACGCTCCGACCGCACATGGCGCCAGCGGCGGCCCGGTATTCAATTCTCAGGGTCAGGTGATCGGGATCAACGCCGCCTTCATTGACGGCTTCTCCGGAGGCACCCTGGGCGTCTCCGTGCAGGCGCTAAGGCCGCTGATTGAGGCCGCGCAGAAGAAGAACGTGCACCCGCCGAGTCCCAGAAGTCGACGCAGAACTAAATTCTTGCTTGGGCTTGGTCGCCTCACCTTTCGAGGTCCAGAGGCGGGCCACCCGCCCAACGGCAGCATCGCCAGCGGTCGAGGGACGCGACTCCGGATGCGTGATTTCCGACATCAAGGCCTAATCCGCGGCTGTCTGCTTTGAGAATGACTGAACGGCAGATGCCTCATCGTCCTTGATCTCGAGGACCTTGTGGAGGTTGGTAATCCGCAGTACTTCCAGCACTGGTAGGGTCGGGCCAAACAGCTTGAGGTCGCCACCCTGCCGCCGCAGGCTGGTGAAGCTGCGCACCACATCTCCCATTCCGGAGCTGTCGATGTACTTGACATCTCTCAGGTTAAGCAGAATCTTCCTGTGACCCTTGTTGGCCAACTCGCGAATTACATCGCCCAGCACCGTGCCACTTCCCGGGCCGAAGGCGAGCGCTTCCCCCACACTGATGCGCCCCGCCAGATCAAGGATCGTGACATCCCCTGCTTGACGAATCTTGTAATCCAGCATTGCTGTTAATTCCTCCTAACTGGCAAGCTACTGAGCAAACGTAACTCCTCCAATTTGCTGGGACATTATTGTCGTGCAGGCGAACCTTCGTCAACAAAACGGCCCGATCTGCCCGATCTATGGTGATGGATTGGTGACCACCGGCGCAGAAGGACGAGAGCCCAGGAGACCGGTGGGCCGGTGGCCCAGGTTAGCGTCCAAAGAACGGACGGCGGGTGGGCCCCGCGCGTGAGTATAGCTCCTTGAAACCCGCACAGGGCGTATATCTTAGGGTGCCCCATCCTTGACGTTCTTTATCAAGCGTGGGACCCGACCCGAAGGCACGGCCGATTCTTACAGAATTCTGGTAAACGGAAAGACCCCACGTCTCGCAAACTCCACCCGGACTCACATATCGCCTTGCCTGAAGATGGATTCGACCCATTCCATTAGCCGGCGATATCGACAAAAAGCCAGAGAACAACCGATAAGCCAGCGGCCGTGAGCGGAGATGCATCACTGCTTGGCAACAGTAGTTGTCGTGATATCTCCGGACTCGGTCGAGATTTCCAATGCCGATTTGTCTCCGTTCACTATTACGAAATTACTGGTGAAATTTTTGGTCTTGAACGTTACGCTAACCGACCCAGTACAGTCTGAATTGACCGAATACGTGCCGGATATCGGCCCGGAGGCGACGGTACCACCTGCACTCGCGGTCTCCGTTCCGGTAAGCTTGCCTGCTCCATCAAGTTTGACCTGACCGGCAAACGCTTTGGGCACGAGCGATGAGTTAAATCCCCCGCCTTGGAAGCCCAAGGTGCCCTTGATCGCAGCGTCCGTGCAAGTGCTAACACCCCGAGCCAAGGCGTACCCGAATTCGGTAGTTCCACTGTCGGTGTCCACCATCTCGATTTGTTTTCCGGTTGAGACGACCGTCAGATTGTATTTGGCCGCGGGGAATCCAGATGGCGTAATCGTTGCCGTACCGGTGCAGGTCGTCGTGATGGCATAAGTTCCCGTGAGCGCGACGTTGGAGCTGATCACGCCGTTGCTGCTGATGGTTTCGCTTCCGGTCAGACCACCTCTTCCATCAGCGGTGATCTGGCCAACGACGGCGGTGAGCTTGTTACCGTTGGCGCCGGTGAGAAGGAATCCCCAGCTGCCCTGAATGGTCGTATTCGAGCAGGCACTGCTGGGAACCGCCAGACATTACCAGACCGACAACGAGGACAGCGACAAACAGTTGTGACTTCATAGCTGAATCTCCCTCTAGGTTCAAAAACGGCACTGATCATATACCCAGAACCGAGGTCAGTGAGTGTAACTGCGACGTTACGGCGGGTGGCCCCGCGCGTGAGTCTGCGCCTCTCGAAACGCTCAGAAAGCGTGCATCTTGGGGTGCCCCATCCTTGACGTTCTTTGTCAAGGGTGGGATCCCGCCCGAAGGCACGGCTGCCTCTTGCAGAGATGTGTACAGGAAATGCCCTCTTGCAAGGACGACGACGTAGGTCATTTCTCTCGATAGAATCTCTTCGCCCACCCTGGCTCCCGGACGTGCTCTTCCTCCAACCGGCGCAGGCGTGCGGCCATGACGCCGGGCCTGCCCAAATATCCGACCACGCGAGTGGGATCTTTGCGGTCGACCACCGGCAGCCGGCCGATGTCATTGCGCAGCATCTCAGATGAAGCTTCGTGCAGCACTTCGTCGGGATAGGTCACCACCAGCCTGCGGCTGCCGGCTTCCAGCACGTTCATGGATCCTGAAGGATCCTGGTCGAGCGCCCGCAGCACATCGCCGCGGGTAATGATGCCGACAAGCTTGCCGTCGCCATCGACGACAACCATGCCCTGATGCCGGCTTACTACCGGATCGCGACCGGCAATGCGCTCTGCCAATTCTCCCACCCGCATGTTGGCGGGAAGTGTGGGCACATCGCGATCCATGGTCTCGGAAACCGTCATCTGCTGTAACACATCCGCTTCGTATCCTGGTGAATGCGCAGGCCACGGCGCGCCAGCTTCTCGGTCATGATGGAAGAACCCGGCATGAGCAGCATGGCGAGTCCATCCGCGATCACGCTTACCAGCATTAATGGCAGTACTGAGTTGTAGTCACGCGTGATTTCGAAGGCGAAGATGATGAAAGCAAATGTTGCGCGCGAGGCCGCCCCGAATACCGCGCCCATTGCAACCAAGGCGAACGCACCCGGCGACAGATTCGCCGCAGGAAAAATCCTGTCGATGGCTACGGCGAAAACTCCTCCCAAGGCTGCGCTGGACATGAACATGGGCGCCAGCAATCCCCCAGAGGTTCCCGAGCCCAGCGAAATTACCAGCGCTACCGCCTTGGCAATCATGACTACGATCAGCAACCCCAGGGCTAAATTGGCATTCAGGATGTCGCTGATAGTGTCGTACCCGACGCCCAGAACCCGCGGCACAAAGTAACCGATGTCCCGCCCAGCGCGCCAATCGCTGGCCACCATAGCTCATCTATTGGAAGCTTTTCGAACTGGTCTTCGGTCCAGTAGAGAAGCCTGCTGAATCCCACTGCCGCCAGGCCACAAACCACCCCGAGCACAAGATAAAACGGCAGGGCGCGCGGGACGCCAAAGTCCATGGCCGTCAACGTGAACATCGGCCCCGCACCCAGCAGCTGCATATGAACCGCGGTGGCGAGTGTACTGGCGATGACGAGAGGAATGAAAGACCGAGACTTGAATTCGAACAACAGAAGTTCGATAGCCAGAATCACGCCCGCGATCGGGGTATTGAAAGTGGCGGACATCCCCGCCGCTGCTCCACAGGCGAGCAGGACCTTACGTTCGGAAGCCGTAGTATGAAAAACCTGACCGACCAGCGAACCCACGGCGCCGCCAGTCTGAATAATGGGGCCCTCGGCGCCGAACGGCCCACCGGTGCCGATGGCAATTGCCGCCGAAATGGGCTTTAGGATCGCAACCCGAGGCTCGATTCGGCTGCGATTAAACAACACCGCTTCCATGGCCTCGGGAATTCCGTGTCCTTTGATCTTGGACGATCCATACTTCGCCATGAACCCGACAATGATGCCGCCAATCACCGGGATCGGAATTACCCATAGCCCAAGATGATTATGGCGGGCACTGACAAAATCGGCCGCGAAGCGGCCATAAAAGGCAATATTAGTGAACAGGCCAATCAATTTGTACAGCAGAAAGGCGACCCCGCCGGCGGCCACCCCAATCCCGGCAGCCAGGAATGCCACCAGCACCATGCGAAACTGAGCCGGCTCGACTGCGCCGGCGTCCTCAGCCGGCGCAGTGCCGGTCGCACTGAGGCATCGGGCGTTTCCATCACTGCTTCCTGTGTCCACTCCAGAAAGTTTTTCGCGACGAGTTTCCTGCATACGTTAGCCTCTTCGCCTCGAGCTTCGAGAGCGCGTTTTGGCTGCTATCCCATTGGGTGTCCTTGTCGCTCGCATCGCGCGCTTCAGGGCGGAAAGCAGTGCCGGTCCTTGGATCCGCAGCTCGGCTTTATGATGCAGCGACAGTTCGCCTAACATTTTTTCGCCCTTTGGGGTCAATGTCAGCAATACCTCGCGCCGGTCCTCACCGGCTGGAAGCCGCCGGATTAGCCCTCTCGTAGACAACCGGTTTACCAATTCCACCGTACTGTGATGTTCGATCTGCAGCCGTTCCGCTAATTCTCGGACGCGAGGCCTGACGCTCTTTGGCAGCCCTTTTAGCGCCAGCATCAACTGATGTTGACGCGGCTCCAGGCCTGCGTTCCGCGCGGCCTGCTCACTAAAATGGAGAAATCGACGGATCTGGTAGCGAAGCTCAGCGAGGGATTGGTAACTAGGCAAAGTGAGTATTTTTTCCATCAGACAGGACTATATCGGTGGCAAGGTAAAGGTGCCTAAAATACATCGTATCACGATATTATAGGGGAGAGCGAAGAAGACGATGAACACGCTGCATTTACTAGCTCACAGTCAGTTCTGCGCCGTTCGTTCCCCAACCCACTAGCCACTGAGTTCGCCTGCATTTAGAATCCTTAGTCCCCTATTTTCACAAGAGAACAGTGAGGGAGTGACGCCTTGATCCCACGCTATACCCGCCCCGAAATGGGTCGCATCTGGAGCGACGAGAACCGCTTCCGGACCTGGCTGACAGTCGAGGTCGCCGCTACTCAGACTCTAGCCGAAGCCGGAATCGTCCCCAAAGACGCGGCCCGGGCCATCCGTGAGCGTGCCGATTTTAATCTGGACCGCATCCATGAGATCGAGGCCGAAGTCCGCCACGACGTGATCGCTTTCACCACGGCAGTGGCTGAGATTGTCGGGCCCCAGGCCCGCTGGTTCCACTACGGCTTGACCTCAAATGATGTAGTGGACACCGCCCAGGCGCTGCTGATTGGCCAAGCTTCGCTGATCATCGGTGAAGATTTGCAGCAGCTCTCCGAAGTCGTCAAGCGCCGCGCGTGGGAGTTCAAAGACACGCCCATGGTCGGACGCACCCACGGGATTCACGCCGAACCCATCACTTTTGGTTTCAAATTGGCCAATTGGTACTCAGAGGTCGAACGGAATATCGCGCGCTTTAATCATGCCGCTGAAGACATGCGCGTCGGCAAGTTTTCCGGCGCGGTCGGCACCTTGGCCCACCTTAGTCCAGAACTAGAGGAGAAAATCTGTGCCCGCCTGGAATTGAAAGCTGCCGCCGTTTCCTCTCAGGTAATCCAGCGCGATCGACATGCCGCATATCTGGCCACGCTGGCGGTCATCGCCTGCACCCTGGACAAGATTGCAACTGAGATTCGTCACCTGCAGCGGACTGAAGTGCGCGAAGCGGAGGAATTCTTCAGCGAAAAGCAGAAGGGCTCGTCAGCCATGCCGCATAAACGAAACCCCATAACCCTCGAACAGATCAGCGGTCTGGCACGTGTGGTGCGTTCCAACGCCCAGGCGGGCTTTGAAAACGTCGCCCTGTGGCACGAACGTGACATCTCGCACTCGTCAGTCGAACGCATCATCATTCCCGACTCGACCGCGCTCGTGGACTACTTGCTCCAGAAGACTGCGAACGTAATCGATACCTTGCTCGTATATCCAGAGCGTATGAAGGCGAATCTTGAGAGCAGCGGTGGCCTGGTCTTTAGTGGGCAGTTGTTGCTCGATTTGGCAGAACATGGAGTGTCGCGCGAGGACGCATACCGGATGGTGCAAAGCCATGCTATGCGAGCGTGGAAAGAAGGAATGGATTTTCACGAACTGGTGTTAAAGGATAAGAACATCACCAGACGCGTGCCACCTCAGCAAATCGAGCGAGCCTTTGACCTGAAGCGGCAATTGCGGAACATCGATAGGATTTTTGCTCGCGTATTCGGCGGCACGAGCCCCAAGCAAAACCGCCAGCAACGGCGTCCACGCAAACCACGACGCTAGACCTTTTTCGCACTCAGTCTATCCACTGATGCCGCACCCGATCCGGTCAGGGCGAGGCTAAGGTTGGCTGCCAACATCGTCAGCGCGAACTCGTAGCCGGTTGGCATGAAGAATCCATTCTTGAAATGAACAAAAACAATCGCGCCAAGCATGTCACAAGCCAGCAGAAGCGCGGCAACGCGAGTGCCCACCCCCAATATCAGTGCCAGCCCTCCCAGAAACTCAACCAAAGTTACAAGCGGGGCAGATACTGCCGGAAGGGGAATCCCGGCATGGGTGAAAAATGCCGTGACGCCCGAAAAACCAAAGCTGAATAACTTCTGGCTACCGTGCACCAAAAATACGACTCCCACGATCACACGCAGAACCGTCGCCCCCCAGGATGGCGAACTCGAAGTGTTGTTCATGTGGTCTCCTATTCAAGATTCGGTGTCGTAACGCAGTGCCGTCGGAAATCCTTCTTAGATTCGCAGCGGCCCCAGGCAAAGAACTACTCTGTCCGGCGCCGCACCGCTTCCAGCAGCCTGATTAGAGAACGCAGTCGCCGTTCGCCCAGAGGACCCAGTAACTGCTGGTGAAATTCAGTGACCGGGCGATCCAAGCTTCTCAATAACTCCAGGCCCGCAGTTGTGATTCTCGTCGTAATTACCCGGCGATCTTTTTGCTCGCGACTGCGTATCACCAGTCCACGGCGCTCCAGTCGGTCGATTAGGCGCGTGATGTCGGGATCGCGATTAATCATCCGCTCCCCAATTTCACTGCATGCTAACCCTTTCTCGCCCGCGCCTCGCAGGATCCGCAGAGCGTTATATTGGGTGGAGGAGAGGCCGTACTGCTTGAACATTTCGGTGCCGCGCCATGCCAGTTGATCGGCCGTCCGCAGCAGGGCAACGGAAACCTCTTCCTCCAGACTCCTGAACGGCTTCGTCTGTTTGATTTCGGCCTGAATTCCCTTACCCATCGATTTCTTAATGTATTCGTTGTAACGACTATTGTCAAGCGGAGGAACGTAAGTTGAGCCAGGCCCAGCATAAACTGACAATCTTTTACTTTTCTTTACCTTCTTGCGCGTGATTCCCGGCATCTATTTAACCAAGCGGTTAATACGTCGGGGGTGAGAAGGAAGATATATGAAAACTCTTTTCAGTTCGGGGACTTGTGTTCTGGTGCTGGGTATCCTTAGCGGCGGGCTCGTGGCTCAGACCACCGGCGCCGGTCGGTATGACGACGCCATTCAGGACCGAGTGGCGCAAGAACTCGCAAAAAAGCAGGAATTTCGTAACATCCAAAAGACAACGGAGGACGGCATCGTGACCCTCACCGGCACCGTCGACCTCTACCAGCAGAAGCTGGATGCGGCCAAGAAAGTTCGCAAACTGGCGAACGTGCAGGGCGTGCGCAACCTGATCACAGTTGCCGGTACCGTCGTGCCCGATGCCGAGCTCGCGGCCAAACTGAATCGCAAGCTTTACTACGACCGCATCGGTTACGACAACCAGTTTAATTTTGTGACTGCATCGGTGAAGGATGGCGTCGCCACTTTGAACGGTGAAACGCGAACTGAGTTCGACCGCGACTCGGCGCTGGCGATCGCAAATACCACGCCGGGTATCAAAGACATCCTCGATGAGATCAGGGTCGCTCCGGTATCGATTTTCGATGACCGGATTCGGATCAGCGCTTTGCGGGCAATCTATCGTGACCCGGTGCTGAGTCGCTACGCCATCGACCCGGCCCTACCCATCCGGATCGTCGTGGAAAATGGCCATCTGAGCCTCTATGGCACCGTTGCCAGCACTATGGATAAAAACATCGCGGGCATACGAGCCAACCAGGTCTTCGGTGCGTTCAGCGTTCAGAACAATCTGCAAGTAGTGAAAGGCTCGTAAAATAAGTCGAGGTTGGATCGGAGACAAGGCACGGCTTTGGCCGTGCCTTTTTATTGTCGTTGTTTGCCGTCCGGCGTGTGCTCAAAGGGCAGCTTCGTGTAGCGGGCTTTCTCGACTTCGATCATCAGCGCCACCCGCGCCTTCCGGATTCCGAAACGGAAACGGCTTGCCGGTGTACTTCCGTGAGATTGGGTCCATCACTTTCAGTTCGGGATCAGGCCGGCGCTCAACCACGCGACCGCGAATTTGAACTTCGGCATAAGGGTCGTTGAAATCTACGATGGACAAGCCAACCCGCGGATCGCGGCGCGTGTTCTTGGCTTTGAGCGAGTTTTCCCCGGTGCAAATGACGATCCGGTCTCCGTCACGGCCAGCCCAAACCGGCACGGACTGCGGAGAGCCATCCGGCATCAGGGTTGCAAGATGGACGAAGTTAGGACCGTCAAGCAGGCGCTTGATGTCCGTCGATAGGGTAACTGCCATGTGCTTTCTCCTCTCTAGTCCTGATTCTACGGAAGCCGATTGATCAACGACGCCACATAGCCTGCCCCGAAGCCGTTGTCGATGTTTACCACGCTGACGTTCGAGGCACAGGAGTTCATCATCCCTAGCAGAGCTGCTAGCCCCTTGAAAGCCGCCCCATAACCGACGCTAGTTGGCACCGCGATTACCGGAACTCCAATCAGCCCGCCAACCACGCTGGGCAGCGCGCCTTCCATCCCTGCGCACACAATTACCACTCGCGCTTGAGTCAAAGAACTGCGGTTCGCCAGCAGACGATGAATTCCCGCCACACCAACATCGTAAAGACGCTCCACATCGTTGCCCATGATTTCAGCCGTGACGACCGCCTCCTCGGCGATCGGAATATCGCTGGTTCCGGCGGAAACCACCGCAATCATGCCCTTGCCATATTTGGTCTTGTCGCGCTGTAAGACAACCGCTCTTGCCATTGGCTCATATTTCGCCTGGCGAATTTTCTTTTTCACCGCCGCAAATTGCTCTTTGCTGACCCGTGTGGCCAGAATATTTCCACCGTGCTTGCTTAGACGCCAGAAGATCTCGGCCAGTTGTGCTGGTTTCTTTCCCTCGCCAAACACGACCTCAGGCATTCCGACGCGAAGCGCGCGATGATGATCGACTTTGGCGAATCCCAAATCCTCGAATGGCATATGCCGCAGGCGCTGTACCGCGTCGTCGGGCGAAAGCTTCCCCTTGCGCACCAGGTCGAAGAGTTTGCGGATGGATTCGGCGTTCAAAGAGGCACTCAGCAGCCAGCATTCGGCTTTTCAGCCGGAGTTGTAGATTAGCACTTATCACAGATTGTGATTCGGAGCTTGGGTTAGAGGTACGACGGGTCGTCCGGATACGACCTAGGCGCCGGCTCCTGATGGTCGCGTCTTCTTGCGGCTGGATCGTAGTCGGCGAATGAGGCCCAGGCAGATCTCTCTTGACCGGCCGGACTCATTCAGGTGAGTGAGGAACAAATGCCGGAGGACGCTCCGCGTCACTTCTCCCCGGAGATAGGCGTCATAGAGTTCGCTGCCAACGGCGTAGCCTAAGCGCTGAGCGCTGGATTCAAGTTCACTCGCAGGAGCCCGCATCATTGCCTCTGCCATTGCTTCGCAGGCGGCCCGGGAAATTGCGGCAGTGTCTGGCGAGGCTGGCCTTGCCGGATACAGAACCCGTGAGCCGAAATAGCCGAGCAAGTATTCCAACATCCGGGTGTAGAAGTGGTCGGAGGCTTCCTGTTTTACGTGTCCGTTTCCTCGCATCGGTAACCCGCGGCAAGCGTGATGCAAAAAGCGGGCTGCCTCTTCGGCCGCGTACAACATTTGAAACTCGCGCACATAGAACACATTCACTTGCGGCAAGTACACGCTGCCCCGCTCTTCCACGTAGTGTGCTAAGGCTTCGCTTTCTTCCTCAGCGACTTCGTAGCGGGAAAGCAAGCGGCGCAAGCGCGCATCCGAATTGCGGCAATACACTTCGGGCAGCAGGTCGATCAGGAACCTGGGCTGAGTACCGTTGTGAGAGGAATAACGATTGATATCGAGAAAGCGCAGCAGGCTATCAATCAGGTTGTAAATCGTAGGAGTGAGATCTGGCCCTTCTTCATCGCTGCGTCCCCAGCGGCTGAGATGCAAACGGTAGTTCTCATATTTTTCGAGGGGAGTCGAGTTGAACGCGCACACTACATCATCAGTCACTCGAACCGCTTGTATTTGCTCCTGTTTTTCTCCAGCAGCGTGCCAGTAAAGCGCGTCCACATTTTGCAGGACAGTGAGGATGCGCTCGGCGGCCAACGATTCTCTCAATACACGCGGCAGATGCCCGGGCGCCAGATGCGATTCGCCAAACAGTACCATGATGACCGCGTTGGGATGGCGTTGGCGGATTTCTGTGATTTTGTGCGCCGCATGCCGGTCGCGCGCTCCAATCTTCCGCAGGTCTTCTCGCGGCATGCAGTCGAGGCCATAGATCGCCTCCGCATGTTCGCGGGCAGTCACCAGCAATGCATAAAATGGCTCCCAGTCGTAGCCCCAGTCCAGGTCGAATCGAATACGTTGGCGGAATTCTTCTTCGTCGATTTCCCGGCGCCACCATTCATCGAGAATGTGCTGATCTCGGGAAAAGATGGTTTCGACTCCCAGGACGACCGGGCGGTCCCCGGGGTGCGCCCGCTCTTCAAATAAAGTCGCAGCAAAACGCTGTGCCGCTGGAAGCGCGTGGTAGTCGGCAACCAGAACCACGTCAGCCGCGTTCACCATGAGCTTCAGTTCCAGCAAATCGATGACAGAATCGTAGGAGCGGAACGCCCGGCTAAAATCCTGCAGATATTTGCGGCGGCCCTTGGGATCAATGACTCGGATTTCGCGCTCCACGCCAGCCAGCGCGTGGAGCTGCGCTTCACTCCGCCGGGACCGCAAGATGGTGGTCGTCGCCATGGTGTCAGGCCGCCCTGCTCCCCTCCTGCCCGCTCCTTGACTTGCTCGCTACCGGCTCCCTATGCTCAACACTCCGGTCGATCATGCTGGAGCCCAACTTGCCAAACCATCCGCCGCAGAACCTCACCATCGCTACAACTGGCGCTAGCGGGTCTTTATTCCTTAAACACTTTCTGCTCGCGGTTGACCGCGACCACCGCGTGCAAACGGTAAACTTCATCGCCTCCGACAGCGCGCTGCGCGTCATGGCTGAAGAACTTGGTCTGCGCGGCCGCAGCAATCTCGTCGGACAAATCCTTGGCCGCAGTTCGGGAAAATCCACACGCAAAATTCATCTCCAGGCCAACGCCGATATCGGAGCCAATATCGCCAGCGGCTCGTATCCCACTGATGCCATGGTGGTCATACCCTGCAGCATGGGCACGCTCGCCCGCATCGCCAACGGCATCGCCGCACAACTGATCGAGCGGGCTGCTGATGTCTGCCTCAAGGAAAAGCTGCCGCTTGTACTGTGTGTCCGAGAAACGCCGCTCAATAAAATCCACATCCGCAACATGTACCGGGCCGCTGACGCCGGCGCTACCATCTTCCCGCTCATTCCTGCCTTCTACTTCCGACCGACCAGCTTGGATGCCATTGCGCGCGAATTCGCTTACCGTGTCCTGTCCCACCTCGGCCTGCCCCAGCCCGACGCCTACCGCTGGAAGGGCTGACCTACGCTCTACTTAGGGGAGATCGGTTACTTTCGGGGAGACTTCAAGTGTAGAAACCCGGGGGTACAGACAGTAGATTCCCGTGGGACATGGCCTACGGGGGAGCGCAGGGGTTGGGTGCAAGATGGGTCGCCGTGGGACAGGATTGCGATTTCGGAGTTCAAGGCCAAGTGCTTCAGGCTGCTTAATCAGGTGCAGAAGACTAAGAAACCGATTCGTGTGACTCGTTTTGGGAAACCCATTGCGGAGGGTGCCCTCTCAGTTGAGAGGTGCCGGGGTACCTGTCCGTGCCGACGCGATAATCTTTGTAACTTGCTTGTTGAGTTCTTCTTCCGGGATTTCACGCCCGAACCTTCTGAAGCTCTCCTGAGCGCTGAGCAAGTATTGATGTGACAGACTGCCATTGCCAGCCAGTTCCTCAAGTGCCGCGAGTCTCAAATAGACTCGTCCGGTATCGATCTGGAGTGCTTTGTCTTGTTGTGCGCTCGGCAGTTTGCTCACGGATCTTGAGAAGTTGGTGAAGCCCAGCAAAGCTTGGCGGGCATGTGGAGTATCGGCCTGCTCATGCTGCAGAACGGCAAGTTTACCGTATGCAGCCGGAGCCGACATCTCCTCGAGGTTTACCCGTGCGCGAGTAAAGGTTCTGCCCAAGTGCCAGCCGAGCAACAATCCAATGAGGAGACCGGTTGACACCGCAATGCCGCAGAATTTCACTGTTTTCATGTTCCTCTTCAATGTCCGCCGCAAGGACTGTCACAAAGACTGTCTCGCTTGTTCAGAGCCTGCACCAGCTCTTTCAGGTGCACTTCGGAATAGTCCTTCCATCCTGCTTCTTTCAAGATTGCCTGTGCTTTTTGAATCAAGGTTTGCGAAGCCGCCAAATTGCCCGCAGCTTGCTCTACCATCGCGAGCCGGACATATGTGATACCCGTCTCTACATCGACAAGCGTAAGTGTGGCCGGATCAGTAACCTGTGCCCTTCCCGTCTTTGCAGCTTCCAGAATCAGATTCAAATATTCGCGGCGGCGGTCCGGCCCGTCCGCTGGATTCTGAAGCCTGGTAGCTGAACCGATGTCGGCCATTTCCAAGCGTGCCATCAAATCGTAGGATTTGAAGAAATCGTGGCCCTCGGGATTATCAAAAGAGCGCCACTCTCGCAGGAGTTCACTAGATGACGAGAGCTTCCATCCGGCAAACAGCCCGAGCCCCACTCCGGCGAAAAGCACCATCACTAAGAGCAGACCTTTCTTCAACATGAGCTTGGTTCCAGACGGACGGTTCCTAATGTAGCTTTAAGCACAGAAGGCTGCAGCATGACCAAAGGACAGCAACAGTAGGCAGGTAACGGTTGAGTCAGCGGTTCCATTCGGTGCCAGTTGACGGCGCCCGGCATTCCGTACTAATGTGCAATTACACCGGAAAGGAGGTGGTCGAATGACAAGTTCTGAATGTAGTGGCAGTACAAGACCAGGTGAGGTGGCTGAGACTTAGAGCGGTCGCTCTAAGAACCATCGCACGACTACCGGTGATTTAGGGTTGATCCGCCTGGTGTAGGTTGCGCCAGGACCCGGAGTTCGCCGAAGGGGCCACGTAGAGTGACCACCTCTTGGTCAATCCAAAACAGTCCACCGGGCGGCCCGCAGGCTCGATCTGGGTTTGCGGGCCGTTCTATTTTTGAGCTAAAGCCACGCGTCAGTTTCAGCAGAGGCAATCGCAGGGATCTTTCGACTGCGCAAACTGATTCGCAAGCGAATCCGTTTGCTTCGCTCAAGATGACAACGATTAACCGGCCTTTTCGAACCCCAGTCGTATTACCTGTGACGTGTCTTCCGGCAAGGGAAGCTTCTCTGCCTCTTCTCGCGTGAACCAGCGCACATCGTCGGCATCGGCCGCCGCTTTCGCTTCCCCACCCACTCGACGGCAAAGGAAATCGATCAACACATAATGGTAGAGCGTACGTCCGTCGCCGTCAGGCAGCAGGCGGTCGTACACACCGAGCAACTCGCCCGTCTCGACGGTGAGGCTGGTTTCCTCTTGCGCTTCACGCACCACGGCCTGCCGTACCGTTTCTCCTACTTCGAGTAAGCCTCCCGGAATCGACCATTCGCCGAACAACGGGGCATGTCCGCGTTTGACCAACAGGACTCGGCCGGCGTCGATGATGACTGCACCCACTCCGACGAGCGGCGATTCTGGATACTCCCGCTTCATGCGACTGATCGGTAAAGTTCCGTTCGTGGTTTCGGTCAAAAGATATACGCTAGGATAGCAAACCATTTCTTAGCCTCGGAGGGCTCGTAGTTCTCAGATCGCAAAGCCTGCTGTGGTTAAATAGTTCCGTGTCCTTAGAAGAATACAAACGAAAACGCCGCTTCGAGGCAACTCCGGAGCCTCCACCCAAGCTGGAGCGAAAGTCGCGTCACCGATTCGTGGTCCAGCGGCACCGAGCTACCCGCTTGCATTATGACTTCCGCTTGGAGATGGAGGGAGTGCTCAAGTCATGGGCGGTACCCAAAGGACCTTCTCTTGATCCCGCCGACAAGCGCCTCGCAATGCAAGTGGAAGATCATCCCGTCTCTTACTTCGACTTCGAAGGCACAATTCCGGAAGGTAACTATGGTGCAGGCACGGTGATGGTCTGGGACGTGGGAACCTGGGAGCCGCTATCGCCGGAACCGGTGAAGGGCAAATTCGTTCCCGGCACTGATGCCGAAGCCGCGGCCATGTTAAAGAAGGGGGATTTCAAGATTCGCCTTCATGGCAAACGGCTGAAGGGTGATTTCGCACTGATCCACATGCGCTCGCGGCGGCCCGGAACCAAAGGGACGGAGTGGCTGCTCATCAAGAAACAAGATGAAGCGGCAACCCTTGGCTATGACATTGATCAGTACGACACTTCGGTGCTCACCGGCCGCAACATGGATCAGATCAGAGGCGACCAAAAGTCGGCAAAATGGGAGAGTAGCCGACCCGCATCACGCGGGAAGGTAAAGGCGGCATGGTTAGCTGAAGCAATCGCGAAAGCAGAGAAGAAAAAAAAACTGAACGCAGAGGACGCTAAGAGGACAGAGAAAGAAAAAACGAAACGGCCCAAACCTTCAATACTACGTTCAGTATCTTCAACCACCGCCAGAAATGACAGAAAAACCGGGTCCTCGGCGATCTCAGCGCTTGAGTCCCTGGAAGGGGCTACCAAAAGGCCGATGCCCACAGCTGTCTATCCCATGCTGGCCACATCGGTCGAGAAGCCGTTCGACGATCCCGAGTGGCTCTTTGAGATCAAGTGGGACGGCTATCGCGCAGTCTCGTTCATCGCGGATGGCAAAGTTCGTCTGGTTTCCCGGAATCAGAATGACCTTACCGCCCAATACCCTGAGCTCCACGATCTTGCGAAATTCGTCAAAGCCGAGACGGCTGTAGTTGATGGTGAGATCGTCGCCCTTGACGACGAAGGTCGGGCATCGTTCAGCTTGATGCAGCAGCGGACCGGTATCCGGAGCGGTGGACGACGGGTAGGCGCCCGCACCGATGTTCCGGTAATTTATTACGTTTTCGATTTGCTTTACCTCGACGGCTACGACCTGCACCGAGTTCCGCTTGAACAGCGCAAGCAGGTTTTGGGCGGGATCACCGCGACCAGCGACATTGTCCGCTACTCCGACCACTTCAACGACGGGATGAAACTATTCGAGGCCGCGAAGCAAAAGGGCTTGGAGGGCATTCTGGCAAAGAAGCGCGCCAGCCTCTACGAAGAGCGTCGCAGCCGGGAGTGGCTAAAGATCAAGATCACGCAAACACTGGATTGCGTTGTCGGCGGATACACTGATCCGGAAGGCAGCCGTCAGTACTTTGGGTCGCTCGTGCTTGGTCTCTACGATCAGAAAAGAAGGCTGATCCACGTGGGCCAGGCGGGTACCGGGTTCGATTATAAAACCCTCGCTGCAGTCTCTCAGTCGCTCCGAAAAATCGAGAGCAAGAGCAATCCTTTTTACGGTGAAGTGGACGCCTTGCGGCGGGCGCACTGGGTAAAGCCCGAACTGGTGGCTGAGGTCAAATTCTCCGAGTGGACTCACGAAACGCCGGAAGGCGGTCAAAAGCTCCGTGCGCCCGTGTTTCTGGGTTTGCGCGAGGACAAGGATCCGAAAGAGTGCACGTTTCAACAATAACGAGTCAAAGTGGCGGACGGCGGGTTAGTGGTTACTTGATACTCTTCATCGCGAGGAGCGATCCATAGTCCCGACCTGAAGGTTCGACAGCGCGGGCCACGATACCATCGAAGGCATCACGCAACTCGGGATATTTCGTCACCAACGCCTTCATTACCGCGGTGTTGTCCTGAAAGGCCTGGGTCGTGTTGGAAACATCGGCAGACTGATACTTCACAACCAGGTCCAGGTCTTTGTCCATTGCTATCGGGAATAACTCAGTGACCTTAAAGGTCTTGGAACCTGCCGGCAAATCTGTGGGAGGAAGATCCGCCGGCTTCACGTTCTCCATCTCGTCATAAAGCTTGTCGGTGGTGAGCGTGCTCATAAAGGGCACCGGAGCCAGCAACTCTCGCGCCTCCAGATAATAAAACCACGCGTCGTGCAGTTTGCCCTTAGCCTTGAAGCTCCGCGCCTGTTCCGCGAACCAGTTGCCATCATGAGCCCCGACCTGTGAAGGCTTGGCATAAAAACCACCAAGTTTCCAATCGGTTGCCTGCTGCTGCAGGACGAACGAAACCGTGTACGGCCCCTTCGGACTAGCGACGTCCAGAGTTACTATGCCGTAGGTTCCCGGTGGCAGGTTCGAGATGACAAATACAGCGCTGTCGGACGTTTGTCCGCTCTTGTTGAAGACACCACAGAGGAATTCGGCACGTTGAATCGGCCCTGTTCCTTCCGCCTTGAATAGAAATGGAGGGTGCGGAACCGCTTGTGCTCCCGACAAGTTTGACTGGTTATCTTTGACCGCCGTCTCGATGCCAGAAAAGTTCCCGGCGAGGCTGGGGATCGCATTCTGTCGCATAGATGCGGCATCGTCACGGGCGGCCATGTCGAAATAGCGCTTCGCCGTGTTTACCAGCGCGCTGCGGGTGGCCTCGCCCATATCGCTGGCCGTCAAACACGTCTGGGCGGAAACCGACTTCACTGACAGGAAAACCAAAGCCACCGCACAGAGGCCCAGCGTCGAAGCCCATGATTTGCGGAATGTGCTCATCGCAACATACTTTCTTAGATAATCCTACCGCTAAAGAATGCCACTTAGTCGAATGCTACCGCAATCTAAATCCGAGATTGGTTGGACTGGCAACCGCTTTGTTGCATAGGAATCTCAAGGCGATTGCGCCAGTTTTCCTGCTGTGTTACCGTCCCCTTGATTCGCGTCTCCAAGGAGAGTTGCTATGGTCCTGGCGTTTCTGGGCGTTCTGATTGTCATCGCCTTTCTGCTGATCGGGATGTACAACAGCCTGGTCCAATTGCGCGTTCGCTGCGACTCGGCCTGGTCTGATATTGACGTCCAACTCAAACGCCGCCATGACCTCATCCCGAATCTCGTCGAGACCGTAAAAGGTTACGCCACCCATGAAAAGGGCACGTTTGAGAACATTGCCAAGTTCCGCTCTCAGGCGATGCAAGCCACAACGCCCGCCGATAAAGCCGGTGCCGAGAACCAGCTTACTGGGGCGCTGAAGAGTCTGTTTGCCGTCGCAGAGAACTATCCGCAATTGAAGGCGTCCGAGGAATTCACCCAGTTGCAGACATCACTAGGCCAGACTGAGGACACCATTCAGAATTCCCGCCGTTACTACAACGCCGTGGTGCGCGACCTCAACACCAAAATCCAGTCTTTCCCCAACAACCTGATCGCCGGCATGTTTGGCTTCCAGCAGCGGCAATTCTTCGAGGTAGCCGAAGCCGATCGCGAACCCGTGGCGGTCAAGTTTTAGAGTTTTCTTCTAAATGACCGCAGCGGCTAAAGCCGGCAAGTTCTTGCAGTCTTCAATCGTAGCGCTGAAGCGCTGCGCCACCCAAAACCGCGCCGCCCAAAACTGCGCCGCCCAAAACTGCGCCATCCGAAACCTGGCCCCAGGGAGTCGATCGGCGGCTTTCTCGAGTCGGCTATTATCCGCCTGGCCAAAGCCATGCTCGTCCACGGTTGTGCCAGCACTGATTTTTCTCACCTGCCTGCTCACGTTCCCCTCACCGCTCTCTGCGCGCAGTTGGAAAATCGCCGACTTCAGCGACACTATCACGGTCGAAGCAGATGGCTCTACTGCGGTCCATGAGCGTATTAGCCTTGACTTTGTCGGCTCGTTCCAGGGCATCCATCGAATCATTCCGGTCCAGTACCCCGGGCCTCGGGAAACGAATTACACCCTCTTCCTCACCGTAACCCGTGTCACCGACGGCGGCGACAATAAGCTGAAGTACGAGTCCAGAACATCCGGCAACTATCGCGATCTCAAGATCTACATTCCTGACGCAAGCGACACAACCCGCACCGTTGAAATCGAGTACAACGTGCGCAACGCCGTGCGCTATTTCGAGGACCACGACGAGTTCTACTGGAATGTTACCGGCAATGATTGGCCGGTGCCGATTGATCATGTCACCGCGCTCGTCAGCCTTCCCGGCGAAGCAACCGGTTCGCTACGGGCCCAGGCTTTCACTGGGATTTATGGCGCCGTACAGCGCGAAGCCATCTCCAAAGTCGAAGGTTCGAAAGTCTCGTTTGAGACCACCAATCCGCTGCCCATGCGCGGTGGCATGACGATTGACATCTACATCCCGAAGGGAATTCTCAAAGAACCCAGCGCTTTTGCCCGCGCCATATGGTTTATAGGCAGCAATCCTATCGTTTTTCTGCCGTTCGTCACGCTAGGCGTGATGTTCATGCTCTGGTGGTACAAGGGACGCGATCCCGACCCCGGAGTTTCCGTTGCGCCGATGTATGAGCCACCCGCGGGAATTTCCCCGGCAGAGGCTGGCTCGCTGCTCGACGACAAAGTTCATCCTCGCGACATCACCTGCACGCTGGTGGACTTGGCGGTGCGGGGATACGTCAAGATTGAAGAGAAGCAGGAAAGTGGCATTCTCTTTCATCACAAAGACTACGTTTTTCACTTGCTAAAGCCGCACGAGCAATGGGGGCAGCTGATACCTCATGAAAGCGTCATGATGGAGAACGTCTTCGCCGGTGGCACGAGCGAGACTCGTCTCTCCTCCTTGAAGAATCGCTTTTACACGGCAATTCCGGTAGTCCGCGAGGACATCATGTCGGCCCTGAAGAACAAGGGCATGTACCTGGTCGATCCAGAATCGGCGAATGCCTACAGCATCATGGCCATCATCCTCATTGTTGTCCCGTTCGTCTTCGCACAGTTGTGGGAATTTGACGTGCTCAGTTCGGTTCCGCTGTTGGTCGGATGCGGCATTATTTCAGCCATCATTTGGTGGCTCTTCGCCCGCCAGATGACGGCCAAGACCTTGAAGGGCGGGCGCACGCGGATTGCCCTGCTCGGCTTCCAGGAGTTCATGAACCGCGTCGATGCCGACCGGCTCAAGCGCATGCCTCCCGACACTTTCGAGAAATATCTTCCGTACGCGATGGCGCTAGGCGTGGAGCATAATTGGGCACACGCATTTGCCGGAATCGTGAAAGACCCTCCGAGTTGGTACGTCTCGCCCAATGGAATGACGGGCTTCAATCCAATCTTCTTCTCCAGTTCGATGCACAGCATGGCGTCTGACATGCAGCAGGTGTTCGTTTCCTCGCCCAGGGCAAGCTCAAGTGGGTCAGGATTCAGCAGCGGTGGAGGGTTCAGCGGCGGAGGAGGATTCTCCGGAGGCGGGATTTGGCGGCGGAGGCGGAAGCGCGTTTTGAGATGTTACTCTCCGGTCTGGCCTGTCGAGTTTGCTTTTCATTCCATCTCGAACGCTAAGTACAGTAGCCCGCCGTCTCGCTCCACTTGCAGCACCACCGGATCATTGGTTCTGAGCGGCCTCACGGCGGCGCGAAGGGAATCCACCGAGTCGATCGCTGTGGTGTTCACGCTATGAATGATGTCACCGGTTTGCACTCCAGTATCAGGGATAGTGAGATCGGCAGCGCGGCCCACGACCACGACTCCCGACGGGATGCGGAGAGTTCCGATCATGGCGCGTAACTGATCGCTGAGATCAAGTGCCGAGAATTCCCAGGCGCGGGATCAGACTCTTCTCCGGATCGGTCGTGTCCAACACCTGGTCCATCGGGTCGCGATGTTCGATGGCTGGTATTTCGAGGGTTAGCTTCTCCTTGCCACGCAAGACCTCAACCTTGAGGACCTCATCCAAACGGTGGAGATACATTGCTGCGGTGAGCGCCGGTAGTGTCTGGATACGACGGCCGTCTGCGGTCAAAATGATGTCCTGCACCTTCAGGCCGGCGGCGGCAGCGGGTCCGTCGGGCTTAACGTCAGAGATGATCACGCCCCAGGACTGGGACAGGTGGAGACCTTCCGCCAGATCCGGGGTTATGGCCTGCGCTCCGGCTCCAATCTCGGTCCGGTGCACATGACCATATTTGCGCAAACTCTCGTAAACGAATCGGACCACGCGGGCGGGAATGGCGAAACCGAGTCCCTCGCTGCCGCCACTCTCGCTCAGGATGAAGGTGTTGATGCCGACCACATATCCTTCCATATCCACCAGCGGACCGCCGCTGTTGCCGGGGTTGATAGGCGCGTCCGTCTGAATGTAGACCATGGGCTTCTCCGGATCAGCCTGACGGGCCACCGCACTGACCACACCCATGGTGACCGAATTCTGTAGGCCTTCGGGACTGCCGATGGCGAATACTAATTGTCCTTCGTGCGCGAATCGCGCGGTACCAAGTGCCAACGTAGGTAAATTGGTGTCGTCAATTTTCAGCAGTGCGAGGTCGGATTCCTTGTGGACTCCGATAAGCTTGGCCTCCAGGATCGACCTTCTGGCGGCCGGCGCGAAAGCGGACTGAGAAGCCTTCCATCGGCATGGGCAGCGCCACCCGTATACGTTGTGCACCTTCGACCACATGGGCATTGGTAATGATGTATCCATCGGAATCCAGGATCACACCCGAGCCTACCGCGTGCTGGCGCACGATCAGCGCAGTCTCGGTGCGGCTGTTCGGCCGAGCCGGTCCAAATCCTGTGACGAGAACCTGAACAACTGCGGGCGAGACTCTAGCCACCAGGGATTGCAGCGCGGAATTCAAGTCCCGCAAGACCGGGGGCGGTTCCGACGGGCGAGTCTCCGGCTCTTTCGCCTGGCCAGCGGTGCCGGAGTGCTTTTCTGTGGGGCCGCTTTCGGCGCGGGTATCGTGCTGGTTTGCTGGGCCGACGCCGCGATACAGAGGCAAAGGCTAAGAAGAAAAGTGCGGGACAGAGTCCTAGGGGCTACGAGTGAAACCAACATGAAGGCACTCCTTGAACGCGTGCCCAGACATTGTGCCAGAAAGCCGGGAAGTGCGAAAATTCAGGCAAGACATTCGAACTGCGACGGCGGTCAAGCTTCCGAAGGACCGCTAAGCCTGATCGGGCTTTGCCCTTTCTTTCCTATCGTTCGACTGGGGGAACCTAGTTCCTACCGTTTCCTACAATATAAGAGTTATCAGGCTTTTGCGAGGGGTGTCATCCGTGATATAACCTGCGCTAAGCATATTTGTTTGGACTCCATTGGGAGATTTAGGCATGGAGCTGGCTTTCGCACGCAGGAACGGCCAGGAACGAGGAGGTCTTGTGTCCGAAGCGCGGACGGGGAAACGATTCCCCTTGGAATTACCCATCAAGATTCATCGAGCGGAAGAGGGGGGGCAGCATAGCGGTGTGACGGGAAACCTTAGCGCCGCCGGAGTCTACATCCGGGCAGATGCCTCTCTGGAAGTGGGTTCGAACGTCGAGTTTGAAATCACCCTGCCGCCAGAGGTGACCGGAGCCAAAGAGAATGTAGTGGTGCAATGCCACGGACGCGTGGTACGAACCGACGAACCCGCTGAGGGCGGCAGCCCCACCGAGGTCCGGGGCGTGGCCTGCGTGATTGATTCCTACGATTTCGTTCGCCAGTCGTAATCGAGGTGCTGACGCAATGCTGAAATTGATTCTGGCTGATAACCAGGCAATCTTTCGAGCGGGAATCGCCAAAGTGCTGGCGGTTGAAGACGAAATGCGCATCGTGGCCCAGGCGCAGACCCAGGAGCAGATGTTCATGGCCCTGGACAAGTTTCGTGCCGCAGTACTGATCGTCGCCGGCGGATTCCATTCCGATTTCAATGGCGTTCTCCAGAACGCCAACCGAAATAAGACCCGGGTCGTAGTGCTGGCCGATACTGGGGAAAGTGCCCAGCGTTACATGTCCGCGGGAGCGCATGGCGTGGTGTACCGCAATGTGACCAGCGCTGCGCTGGTGGATTGCGTGCGCAAAGTGGCCCGCGGCGAAACCTGGGTGCAAGATATCGCCGTACCCAGCGAACTGACCGAAAACGACATGGTCGGATTGCGGGTACGTGACCGCCTCACCGCCAAGGAATTACGCATCGTCGCGCTGATTGTGCAGGGGTATAAGAACAAAGAAATCGCCTCCCAGCTCGGAACCACCGAGCAGGTGATCAAGAACTATCTACGCAATGTGTATGACAAGATCGGAGTTTCCGACCGGCTCGAGCTGGCGCTGTTTACGATTCATCATCGCATTCTGAATGAAGCTGCAGCGGCCACAGCAGCGGGTATTACGCCTCAGCCGGGCCCGGGCGCGGGCGTGGCGTCGTAGGATTTTCAAGCTCGCCAGATTCAAAATACGGCCGCCTGTGAGGGCGGCCGTATTAATTTCTGGCGACAACTCTTCTTTTCACTTGACACCTTCGTACTGCTTCCTATACTTAACCTTGTGGTTAAGTATGATCAAAATTTGGATGGGACCTTTTCAGCCCTCGCCGATCCTACCCGGCGTGCAATCCTAGCTTCGCTTTGCGTGGGACAGGCCTCGGTCACCGAATTGGCCCGACCGCACCGAATGTCGCTTCCAGCAGTCATGAAGCACCTGCGCGTGCTCGAGCGAGCTGGCCTGATCTCGCACGAGAAGGCCGGGCGCGTCCGCCGCTGCCGTCTGGCGGCCCAACCCCTGCAGCAAGCCTCGGCTTGGCTCTCGCAGTACCGCGCGTTCTGGGAGAAGCAATTCGACGCCCTTGATCGATATCTTTCGCAGCAGCAAAGTGTGGAGGTTGAAAGATGGCCCAGGCACATCCCTTATCGCAAACCACGCTCCAGGTAAAACGAACATTCGGGGCCTCTCGGGAAAGGGTCTTTCGCGCCTGGACGGACGCCGAGGAACTGCGCCACTGGTTCTTCCCTTCCACAGATTACACGGTGGTAATTTCGATGCTCGACCTGCGGGTCGGGGGCAAATACCAGTTGGAGATGCATCACAAAGACAGCGGCAACGTCCACCGCCTTGAAGGAATCTATCGCGAAGTAAAGCCACCGCAAAAACTGGTATTCACATGGCAGTGGGAATCAGGCCCCGGGGCCAGCGAGACGCTCGTAACCGTCGAGTTCCACGATCTGGGGCCATCGACTGAAATCGTACTGACTCACGAGCGCCTCCCGAACCTCGAGGAGCGGGACAAGCATAGTCACGGCTGGACTGGCTGCCTGGACCAACTCGCCAAGATTTTTTGACACCAAGACTATTTGGCCAAGATTCTTTAAGGGAGACTCCATTTCCGGCTTTAAATCTACCGTTCGCAAATATCGATTGAGGAGAAAGTCATGGCAAATCCTTTCGTACATGTTGAACTCAACACAACCGACATCAACAAGGCAAAGACTTTTTACGGGAAACTATTTGAATGGACTCTCGAAGACGTCCCCATGCCCGGCGGGTCCTACACCATGATCAAGCCCGGCAAGGGCACCGGTGGCGGAATGATGAAGCATCCGGTTTCCGGCGCGCCATCGGCCTGGTTGGCGTATGTTGAAGTGGACGACATTGACGCGGCGACCAAAGAAAGCTAAGTCATTAGGCGCTACAGTCATGAAAGACGTCACCGAGGTGATGGGCGCGGGCTGGTTTAGCATTATTCTCGATCCGACCGGAGCAGCACTCGGATTATGGAAGGCGAAAGCCGCCTGAGCAGCTTTCACGGTGTAATCGCGAGCGTCCCCCAGTTCGTCGCTCCAGCTTGTACGGCTCGGACGAGCTCGGCACGAGCGAGGACGCTCGCGCCTACATTTCCTAGCCGATTTTTTCTCCGACCGCTTTGCCTTGGGTAAACAAATACAAGTAATCGGGCCCGCCGGACTTGGAATCGGTGCCGGACATATTGAATCCACCGAAGGGATGCGCTCCCACGGTAGCACCCGTGCACTTGCGATTGATATAGAGGTTGCCGACGTGGAACTCGCGGATGGCGCGGGAAATCTTCTCCTTCGATTTTGTGTACACCGCGCCCGTCAGCCCGAACTCGGTGTCGTTGGCGATTTCCAGCGCGTGGTCGAAGTTCCTGGACTTAGTGACAGTCAGGACGGGGCCGAAGATCTCTTCCTGCTCGAGTTTCGATTTCGGTGGGATATCGGCGATGACGGTGGGCTGTAGGAAGTATCCTTCGCCCGCGTTAGGGACGCGAGTGCCACCAGTGATCAGGCGTCCATCTTTTTTGCCCTGCTCGATGTATTCGAGGATCGTCTTCATCGAGCCTTCATTGATCACCGCCCCCATGTTGGTGTTTTCCGCAGGATCGCCGACGGTGATTTTCTCTACCCGCGCCTTTAGCTTCTCCAGAAACTTGTCATAAATGCGCTCGTCAACGATCGCGCGAGAGCAAGCAGAACACTTCTGCCCCTGGAAGCCGAAAGCGGACTGGGCCACGCCTTCGACTGCCGAGTCAAGGTCAGCATCGGCGTCCACCACGATTGCATCCTTGCCCCCCATTTCCAGGATGGTGCGTTTGATCCAGAGCTGGCCGGGAGCGTGAGTGGCAGCGCTTTTGTTGATGTCGAGACCAACTTCACGTGAGCCAGTGAAAGCGATGTAGCGGGTCTTGGGATGGGCGACAACTGCATTTCCAAAACTTGCCCCGGCGCCGGGACAGAAGTTCACTACGCCGTCAGGCATGCCGGCTTCTTCCAGTAGTTCGACGAACTTGGCGGCGATGGTAGGCGAATCGCTCGAGGGCTTAAGGATGACCGTGTTGCCGCTGACGATCGACGCCAGGGTCATTCCCGCCATGATTGCGGAGGGAAAATTCCAGGGCGGAATCACGGCGCCCACGCCCAGCGGGATGTAGAAGAGGGAGTCGCGCTCTCCCGGCATCTGCACGTCGAGCTTAACCTTCGACAGGCGGAGTGCTTCGCGGCTGTAATATTCGCAAAAATCGATGGTCTCAGCGATGTCGGCATCGGCCTCGGCCCAATTCTTGCTTACTTCGAAAACCAGCCAGGCGTTAAATTCAAATTTGCGCTCGCGCAGCAGATCACCCACTCTAAAGAGCAGACTGGCCCGCTCTTCGACAGAGGTATAGCGCCAGGACTCAAACGCGCTCAGAGCCGCGTTCATCGCCGGCTCAACATGCTCTTTCCCCGCCTTCTGGTGAAGCCCCACAATCTGTGACGGCTTCGCTGGGTTGATGGACTTGATCTTGTCCTGCGTCTTCACGCGCTTACCGCCAATGATGAGCTCGTACTCACGGCCCAGCTGGCCACGTACCTTCTCGATGGCTTCACGCATCTTGCGTGCGTTTTCGTCCTTGCTGAAATCAGTCAGCGGCTCGTTCACGAAAGCGCCCTGGTGCAGGCGAATATGCGGACGGGTGGGGGCTTCAACGGTTGCCATGGATGCACCTCAGAGAGATCAATGCCTGTGCGGCAGATGTCAGAAGCTCTTATTGTAGCATCGCGAAACAGGTCCTGGTCGGCGGTGGGAAACGCCGGCCGGAGGCAACAATCAGGCCGTCGGCACCTTTACCGAATCGTGGTCCTCGACCGGCTTGTAGCTCATGGCAGCAGTACGTTCCAGCTTGTCCCAGGCGAACGGTCGGCCCTCAAGGGCTCGTTTAAGGGTCTTCAAAAGAACGACGGAAAACAACTGGCGATAGGCAAAACGCTGCAGCCAAACCTGGCTGAGCAACCAGATATCTTCACGGGCCTCGGGCTGGCGGCGCTCGAGCGCGAATGCGATGGCGGAAGTGATGAAGTCAATGATCAGGAACGCGGCGAAGAATATTACCAGGCGCTGGAAGCTGGCAGGGTCGGTTGACTCGGGATGGTACGACTTCTGCACCAGATACCAGACGGCGCCCACTCCGAACATCAGATCGATGAAGGGCGAGACCAGCGGCAGGAGAATCTGGAAGATTGCAATGTTGGGCAGCGCAACCCAGCCCAAAGCTCCTTTACGCCCGAATACCGCACGGTGTTTCCAAACTGCCTGCAGAATGCCGAACGACCAGCGGAACCGCTGGCGCATTAAGCCGCGCGCATTGACCGGAGCCTCGGTATAGGCCAGGGCCAGGTCTTCATACTCTACTCGATAGCCGAGTTCCAAAAGAGCCATGGTCAGATCCGCATCTTCCGCCACGGTGTCAGTATGGTATCCGCCGGCTGCGCGAACTGCGGAGGTGCGCCAAGCGCCGATAGCTCCTGGCACCACGCTGACCGCGCCGAGCGTATTCAGCGCGCGGCGTTCAAAGTTCTGGCTGGTGATGTACTCCAGCGCCTGCCAGCGGGTCCATAGGTTGACACGATTGCCGACCTTAGCATTTCCTGCCACTGCGCCAACTTTAGGATCGACAAAGTGAGGAACCAGGCGGGAAACCGCGTTGCGAGCTATCACCGTGTCGGCATCGATGCCGATGAAGATTTCCTCGCCTTGAAGATGTTCAAGACCAAAGTTCAGGGCCCCCGCTTTGCCCCCGTTAGGCTTGGTCAGGATGAGCACGCGACCGAAGCCTCTTCGGCGGCGAAAGCGGCATGCGCGACCTCCAGAGTCTTATCAGTGGACCCATCATCAATGACGATCACGCGCAGGTCGGGATAATTCAAGTTCAGCACTGCACGAACAGTGCGCTCGATGACCTTTTCTTCGTTATAGGCGGGAATTAGAACGGCAACGCGGGGTCGGTAGGGTTCGGCCTCGCCCGGAGCGCCGAATCGCGTTTGACGCAGGCGATCGAAGATGGCGAAGGCGCCGATAAATAGCAGACGACCGGTCATGAGCAAGTCGCCGAGAAAAAAGATCCAGGTGATTGCCTTGATGCTGAAATCGAAGAGGGCGAAGCCAATCCAGTCCAGTCGCGCCGCCCAGCGCTCGTCAGCGGGAATGGGAGGCATGATATCCGCCTGAGTCTTACCTAGTAACTGATAGAGAGAAACGACCTGCAGGCCCTTGGCTCGTATACCTTCAATAATCCTGGGCAAGGCGATCACGGTCTGCTGGCGGTTACCGCCACCATCATGCAGCAGAATGATGTTGCCGCAGCGCGTGTCATTGACGGCGCAGGGTGGCAGGTGAGCCAATACGTCGGCGGCAATCTGTTCGGCCAGTATGATGCGGATTTTCCTGCCAGTCATTAGGATCGATCTTGTTCCCGACGGTGGTGTAGCCCATGTCCTGGGTGGTTTCGAGCGGGCGAACCTGGTCTTCGGTGTCAGGCTCAGCATCGATGGAATAAGGTGGGCGGAACAAAATGGTTCGGATGCCCAGGCGGCTCGCGAAAAGTTGCTCGGTGAGGTTGAGCTCCAGCTTCATGTAGCTGCGCGAAATGTTGCTGATGTCGGGATGGGTAAACGTGTGGTTCCCAATCTCGTGCCCCTCGCGGTAAACCCGCGAAGTAACATCGGCAAACTTGTCAGCTTGTATTCCGATTAGAAAGAAAGTAGCGGGCGCGTGTTCCCGCTTCAGCACGTCCAAGATTTTTGGCGTCCAATCCGGATCGGGACCATCATCGAAGGTGATGGCAACTTTGTTCGGACTAGCCCCGTAGCGGGCTACACGGTATGGTTCGGGCAAGGCATCCAAGGTTTCATCAGTGATCTGACCAGAGGTTTCGTCCACGGTAATCGTCCGTTTGCCGTCGGCGGGACGGGCTTCAATGCGGAGGATCTCACCTTGGCCCTCCATATCGACGTCCTGGCCGGGAGGAACATCCTTCAATTTGTCTGGGGCGTTAGGATCGCCGGGCATATCCCACACCCGCCATAGAGAGCGGTCCTCGGCGCCGAGGCGCCACAGTGCGAAGGTCTGGATACCTAGTTGCTGTGCCGCGCGCATCTCGTTGAGAGCGGTCACTGCATCCAGGAACCACACATCATGCTGCAAGTTGTGCTCGTCCAAATAGCTGACATGGGGATTCATGCTGTCGCCATCAAAGTCGACATCTTCCTCCGAATCCCGCGCCGTGAGCCATGCGTCCTGCACGGATACGTTGGTGTCCTTGACCCCCGGCGGCAATTTGCCGTTCTTGAGTCTGTGAGGCCAATCGTAGCCATAGTTGCCGATGGCACAGATGAGCTTGTCTTGCGGTACTACTTTTTTCACCGCTTGCAGATTAGCGACAAACCAGTCCTGGGAAGCGACCGGCCCCGGTGTACCTCCGGGATAATGTTCGTCGTAGTTCATGACCACCACGCCGTCGACCCGAGCGGCCACAGCGGGGTAGTTGAAGTCTGTATTGCGGGACTGGACGCTGACGTACAGCTTCAAACTTTTAGCGTGCAGGTCGCCGGAAAGCTCGTTCAACAGCGCCAGATAACCGGGCTGCCCCTTCTTGGGAAAATCTTCGAAGTCCACCATTAGGCCACGAAACTTATCCGTGGCGAGGAAGGCCGCGATCTGTTGGCGGAAACGAGCGCGGGCACCCGGATCATTCAGGAACGCGCTGATGTCGATCCAGTCAATTCCATCAAAGTTGTTCACCATGGGAAAAACTTCCATGCCCGTCTCTTCCGATTTGAGAAACAGCATGACTTTGTCATCTACGGCGCGGACTTTCGAACCTTGCACCACGTCGAAGAATTTGTTGGTTTGTTCGTCGACACTCTGCAAGTGACCGTCGGGGGTCAGGACGTGCAGCCACTCCGGATAAAGCAAGTCAATTTGATGAGCGTATTCGCGCAAGGACGAAAAGCTGGCGGCATCCCAGGGAACGTAGAAGGCGGCGCGAATGCCTTCCTCGGAGTTGAGCTTTATCTGCGACGGCGCCTTTTTGGACTTGCGATGGCCGCGCTGGAGGGCGGCCAGACGGCGCCGCTCTTTGGCTTTCGCTTTTTCCTTTTCCGTGAGCGCATGGAATGGCCGCTTTAGCGCAGGCAACAGCAGATCCGGCAAGGGCTCACTTCGCAATGCGCTGTAAACAAAGGAGATAACTAGCAGGCTGATAGTGATTCCGAGAACGTCGAAGAGCCGGCGCAGTCGCTTCCAGCGCGATTGACGGGGATCGTAAAAGACGGGTTGCGGCATGAAAATCTCGTACCCCCCTCATCGTAAGCGGTGCATCGTGAGGGGGTCAAACGCGCAGCTGGCACAGATAGTAAAAGCCGACCAGAAGTGGAGATCCAGTCGAAACGCGCTATATTCCCAGCGTGCGCAAACTCGTGCGCCAACATTTCCGGTTCTTTTTGTTTGCGACCCTGGCAGCGATTGCGCTGCGCCTGCTGTTTATTTTCCGATTTCCGGGCGTTGTCGACTGACTCCTTCGTTTACGGCGACATTGCGAAGAATTGGCTGCAGCACGGCATTTTCGGTCTAAGCGGCCAAGAGATCTCCCCTACGTATGTGCGATTGCCCGGTTATCCCGCATTTCTGGCGGCAGTGTTTGCTATTTTCGGGATGGAACACTACCGTGCAGCATTGGTCGTGCAGATGTTTGTGGACATCGGCACGTGCTTTCTAATCGCAGATGTGGCCCGCCGAGTTATCTCAGATCGCGCCGCCAAGGCCGCATTCCTCCTGACTGCACTCTGCCCGTTTCTTGCCAGCTATGTCGCCGCCGCGTTGACCGAAACGCTGGAAGTCTTCTTTACCACCCTAGCTCTGGATCTCGCCATTGTCGGGATCGAGAAATTGGATATGGGCATGCTGCGTCCCTGGTTTGGATGCGCCTTCGCAGTGGGCACGGCCATTTTGCTCCGGCCGGATGGTGGGCTGCTGCTGGCTGCAATTATTGCTTACCTACTCATCTTGCTGAGGCGTGCATTCAAGAGGCGGTCCGGGGCGCGGGCACGACACATAGTCCTAGCTGCTCTGGTTCTTGGTTGTGTCGCGCTCGCGCCTCTGGTTCCCTGGATTTGGCGAAATTTCCGCACCATGGGCCGCTTCGAACCGCTGGCGCCGGCTATGCCAACGAAGAAGACGAGTTCGTTCCGATGGGATTTAATCGCTGGATCAAAACCTGGATCATCGACTATACCTCCGTAGAGGAAATTTACTGGCCGGCGCCGGGCAATGCGCTGGACGTGGGGAAACTTCCGGACCGTGCTTTTGATTCACCGGAACAACGGCAAGAAACGGTGGAGGCGTTGGCAGACTACAACGATGAATTGCATTTCGATCCCGAGCTGGATGCTAAATTTGCGGCAATCGCCGCAGAGCGCATCCGCGATGCCCCGGTGCGCTATTACGTCTGGCTGCCTCTTCTGCGCATTGCCGACATGTGGCTGCGTCCGCGCACCGAGACATTGCCTTCGGA
>CAVSNS010000013.1:0-41113 GCA_963729325.1 uncultured Acidobacteriota bacterium | reverse complement strand
CGGTAAGCCAGCGAAAGCCATTGTCCATAGAGGCATCCATGCGAACCTCGAAGCCCAGTTTGTTAACGTAAAAGTCGCGCGCCGCGTCCTGATCGAGCACGTATACGGTGGTATGCGAAAGTCGTTGAATCATAAGAAAGCCTCCTCGTCGCCACTAAATTAGCGAAAGAGCAGAAATGATACTTCTCGATTCTTGCGATTCTTGCTGGAAAATTGGTGACCTACACCGGACCTACGAAGAATTGTTGGTAGCAGGAGGGAATGTAGTACAGCGGCCAGCGCGTGCTGAATCCGCCAAAAACGCGCCGCGATTCCCGACGGAACGTCGCCGGGGACAGGCCAGTCAGGGAACTGAAGCGCGTGCTGAATGATCCCAGGCTCTCGTAGCCCACTTCGAAGCAGATATCGGTGACGCGATGATTATCGGCGAGGAGTAGGTTTTTGGCTTCTTCGATTCGGATTCGGGTCACGAACTCGTGCGGCGTCTCCCCAAATGCTTGGGTGAAGACACAGTTGAAATGGAAAGGCGAAAGGCAGGCCTGACTGGCGGCGTGCTCCAATCTGATTCGGTCGCGATAGCGGGCGCCGAGATAATCGCGCGCGCGACAAAGGCGGGCAAACGTTACGCCGTCAAAGAGACGACTGCGCCGTGCGGCGAAGTCCTGTGCCGGTCGAGATCTCATTCGGCAGTAATGTAGCACGGCCGGCAAGAGCAAGACAGCGACCAGTCATGCCTAGACGCTAAGTCCAATTTCCGACTCAGATTCTACATTGCGGTAATGACCTCAGTAAGATACAGTCGCCCCAGTCGATTTTTTCGGGACACGGACGAAGAGCTCTGGATGCGAGTAAGAAGGGAGGAGTATGGTCCAAACCGCAGCGCATCTCACTCACAAGGCCCTGGCCGGGGTCGACATTGCCATCATCGCGCTGTACTTCCTGGTAATCTTTTCGATTGGTTTTTATTTCGCGCGCAGGGGCCGTACCTCCACAGACTACTTTCTCGCCAGCCGCAACGTCGGTTGGTTTGCCATCGGCGCGTCGCTATTTGTCTCGAACATTTCGACTGAACACTTCATCGGGTTATCAGGCTCGGGAGCGAGTTCGGGATTAGCCGTTGGCCATTTTGAGTGGTGGGCCTGCCTGATCCTGCTGGTCCTGGGATGGGTATTTGTTCCTTTCTACCTGCGCTCCAACGTATTCACCATGCCGGAATTTCTGGAGCGTCGGTTCAGCCGCTCCTGTGCGGTTTACCTGGCTAGTATTTCGATCATCGCCTATATCTTCACCAAAATTTCCGTGCAGCTCTATGCCGCCAGCGTTGTTCTGGAGCGCGTGGCGGGCTGGACGCTCTGGAAGACCGCGGTGGCTTTGGTTGTGGCTACGGGAATCTACACCGTCGCCGGGGGATTGGCAGCCGTGATCTACACCGATATGGTGCAGACGATGATCTTGATAACCGGCGCGGTTATCCTAACCCTTGTCGGGCTTCATCGCGTGGGAGGGTTCGAAGCACTGCGGGCAGCCGTTCCGGCCAGCTACTTTCACATGATCAAACCGACGAACGATCCAGCCTTCCCATGGACAGGAATTTTCTTCGGCGCCCCCATCCTCGGGATCTGGTACTGGTGTACGGATCAAGTGATCGTGCAGCGCGTGCTTTCCGCCAAAGATGAGGGACACGCCAAAGCTGCGACGATATTCGCGGGCTTCCTGAAAATCTTGCCGGTCTTCATGCTGGTGTTGCCGGGCGTGATCGCGCTGGCGCTATTCCGCGATACGTTCCGGTTCGGGCCCAATGGGGAGATGCTGAATCCTGACACCGCGTATCCGACGCTGATCCTGAACCTGCTGCCTCCGGGTTTGGTAGGCCTCGTGCTCGCGGCCTTGCTGGCTGCGGTCATGGGTGCGATGGCATCTGTGTTCAACTCGGCTTCCACTCTGGTCACGCTGGATTTCTATAAAAAGATCAAGCCGGATGCGAGCGAGGCCAAGCTGGTAAACATGGGTAGGGTGGCCACAGGGGTGATGGTACTACTCGGCCTGATGTGGGTGCCGTTTATCCATCTCATCAGCAGCCAACTTTATATCTATCTACAGAGCGTGCAGGCCTACATCAGCCCGCCGATTGCGGCTTGCTTCGTTCTCGGCATTCTTTGGCCGCGACTCAACGCGCAAGGGGCCATCAGTTCGCTGCTGACGGGCTTCGTGCTGGGCGCGGTGCGCTTTGTCTTCGAGTTGCGCGCCAAGGGCGGCACTCCTCCGGCCCCAGGCCTCGATTGGCTCGTGCAAATGAATTTCTTGCATTACGCCATCTTCATGTTTGTGATCTGCTCGCTGGTACTGATCGGCGTGAGCCTGGTGACGCCCGCTCCCGAGCGCAGGAAGCTTGCCGGCCTCACCTTCGCCACGGTCGCTGACAAGATGGACGTGACTCCGCTGACTCCAGCGACCGAGTACAAACCCGCTGCTGAAACCGCACGGGAACGGCGCGTGAATATCGTATTCAGCCTGGTCTTAGTGGCTACCGTTGTTGGACTCTGGATCTACTTCCGGTAGTTCCACGATGGCGCGCATTCGCAGCCTCAAGCCCAACGTCACCCGCGACGAAGCCATCGAGCAGCTCTCGGGTAATGGTGTCGTTGCGCTGCTTCGAAACGCGGTATCCGGCCCTCTGCGTTCGGTAGCCGAGTTTTATATCCCTTTTCAGCTCTTCCAAGTCGAAATCGTCAACCACGGCAAGCGCGATCAACGCATCTTCGGACTGGACGCCGTCGACGGATCTCTTGACCTCTATTACTTCGAGCAATTACCAGGACCGAGCGAGCTGATCTTTCTCGAAAGTCGCAACTATGCGCAAGCAATCCTGGATCAAGCAGCCATTTCGGATTTGACCATCGCGAAAGTACGGCGAGCGCTTTTCACGGCCGGTTTTTTTCGGATTCGGGACCTGCATATCTCCGCCCAGCCGGTTCCTGGAGAAATATACGTCCCGTACTGGGTGGGCTTTCACGGTCGCGGAATCCGCGCTCGATTGGTCATGATGGATGCGGTCCGGAGGAGGGTCGAAGGAGCCAAGGTTCGGCGCTTGCTCGAACAGTGGCTGACGACAGCACGCGAAACTTGACCCTTCATCAGACTTGACTCATCGGCCGACATCGCCGATTTTCGAGTACCTTCGTAACTCCCCTCCATCGCCAACCTCGAGCTATCCTAAACCTGTTTTTCCCACAACGATCGTGTCCAGCGTGTACGCATTCGGGAGACGATCTAGCTCTTTGTCTGGTTGAGGCTAGGGAGCAATGTCGAACAAAATCGGTCGTTACGAAATACTCAGCGAAATTACGCACTCGGAAACAGCATCCATCTTCAAGTGCTCCGATCCGGAGAGCGGACAGACGGTGGTGCTGAAGGCCGTCAAGTTAGAGATCCTGGGAGAGCAGGCTGCCGCAGTGATCCAGCACACCCTGGAAGAGGTAGAGCGCTCCAACGTGCTCAACAGCCATAACATCGCACAGCTTTATGGAGCGGGGGATATGGACGGCCAGTTCTGCGCGGCCATGGAGTATGTCCAGGGCAACAGCGTCGCTACCATGCTGGCACGTAAAGAAGGATTTTCCATTTGGGATCTTCAGGATATTGCCCGCCAAACCTGTCAGGGATTGGATCACGCCCACGTGCGAAACGTGATGCACTATAGCCTGGAACCAGCCAAAATTCTCGTGACCTGGGATGGCACGGTGAAGATCCTGGATTTCGGTATTTCTACCATGGGTGCCTATACCGCCCAAATCCCGGGCAAGCCCACTGAGGTTCTGCATTACATGTCTCCAGAGCAGTTGCGGGGAGACCCAGTCGATCCGCGTTCCAATCTGTTTAGCCTGGGCGCAGTTCTGTATGAGATGGTGACAGAGAGGAAGGCTTTTGCGGGGGAAGACGCGGAAACTGTGCGGCAGCAAATTATTGAACAGATACCCCCCGCGCCTGACAAAATCAACCGGAAGATTCACCCTGCGCTCGTTGAAGTGATTATGAAAGCGCTTTCCAAGATACCCGAAGAGCGCTACCAGACCGGACAAGAGCTGGTAAACGATCTGGAGAAGTGCAAAGAAAGCGCCAGCAAAGTAGCGGCGAAAAAGGCTGCGCAGCCGGCCAAAGGATTGGCTACTCAGCAGAAGGCGAAGCCAACGTCCGCCGCTGGCACCACGGTTCCTGTGAAGCCGGCAGCCGTTACGACTGTTGCTTCGGCTCCGCCCGAGACCATTGCGGCAAAAGTCGAGGACCGGGCCCTTTCGGAAACAGGGAGGGTCGAAGCAAAGAGTGTCGAGCCCAAAGCCTCCCAGACTGCACCATCTTCGGCTCCAGAATCTCGTTCAGAGGAAATCGCCCAGATCTCAGTCACTGATGCGGCTACGAGTGAAACTCCAACGGCGCGCCAGAAAGCTGCCGCTGCGGCCGCTGGGTGGTCAGGCGGAAGTTCATCTTCCACACTCGCTTCGCCAAAAAAGCTGGTCTTAGACCCCAGTGCGGAATTCGCGGTTTCGGCTGCAAAAGCATCTGTCGAGGCAATCGTAGAGACGGACGCCGTCATGTCCGCAGCAGCGCTAAAACCGGATGTCACCGAGCCAACTACCAAGGTTGATCCGATGATGGACGAAAGCAGGCAAGATGCCGAGAAACGCGGTCCAAGTTTCTCCGAAATCGACGAATTGCCGCCCATGAAGGAGATCTACATCGCGCCGCCACCGCCTCCACCGGTAGCCGACTCTGTGCCCGCGGATCCCGTGAGGGCCACCGTCTTTCGCAGCACACCCCCGGACAAGCCCAAAGTGCAGCCGCGCCAGGTGGCTAAGAAGGCGGTCACAGAAATCAAGAAGACTCCGCCCAAGCTCTTCTTATATTCCATTGCGGGTGCGGTCGGAGTCATCCTTCTGGTCGTGGTCTACATGGCGTTCCATATCCGCTCCGAAAATTCGGACGACGACAACACGCCGGCGCAGTCTGCCGCCACGACGGCACCAGCCCAGTCTGAACCCAATCAAACGGGGCGCGCGGCTCAGCCTACGGTCCCGCCTGCTACTCCGGTCCCGGTTCAGGCGCAGCCGGCGCAAGCAGAGCCGGTGATTGCGGAGCCAGCCCGCTCCGTCTCAGTCAGAGCGAAATACAACAGCAAGAAGAAGGGGAAGACTCCACCTCCGGCGGTGATTGCGGTTATCCCCGGCCAATTGACGATCAATTCAACTCCTGCCGGTGCGGCTGTTCAGGTCGACGGTCGCAACGATCCGAGTTGGGCCACGCCATTTAATCTGGCGGGCGTGGCGCCCGGCCAACACACGGTTAGCGTGAGCAAGGCAGGATATTCAACCGAGAGTCGCACGATTGACGTCGCGTCAAACAGCAAGTCATTTCTGGTCGTCCAATTGGCTCCGCTCACCGCTACAGTTGCGGTGACCAGCGAGCCCGCGGGTGCGGCCGTATTCCTGGACGGTCACGACACCGGGCGAGTGACCCCCGCTCAAATCCCTGTAGACAAACCTGGCAGCCATACCGTGCTGGTAAGGAAGCAAGGCTATCTGGAAGAAACTACAACGGCGAACGTGCAGGCCGGCCAAATCTTCCATTTCGCACCCACACTGCGCGCACTTGGCGCCACCGATGACATCAAGCTAGGGGGAAAGTTCAAGAAGATCTTTGGCGGCGGGGATACGGCTGGCATGGGCAGTGTAAGCGTCAAAACGCAACCCAAGGGTGCTCAAATTGCAGTCAACAACCGCATGCTCGATAAAGGCTCGCCCGTAGAGTTCTTCCTCAACCCCGGCACCTATGTGGTCGACATAACCTTATCCGGTTTCAAGAATATCCATCGCGTGATTACCGTGGACAAAGGCGGCAAGGTCGCCATCGACGAGACTTTGCAACGCGAATAGACATCGCCGAGTTCAGAACGCTCCGCGAGGTAATCCGGGACTGATAGATATCCTCCATTGGCCCAAAATCCTTCTTGCGCAAACCGATGTACAATGCCGTTCGCTCAAAGACATGCTTGCCAGTTCGATACCTTGACCTAGAAGGGACCGGGATATGAAGACGAAATTATTAGTGTTTCTATTATTGTTGGGAGGAGTTGAGTTACCGGGTCAAACCGTAGTGCAGCAGTTCGTATCCCTTACGCGCGCACAGACTCTGCAGCCGCACATAGACATTTCGCCGACTCGCGCTGGGAGTCTTATCATCGTGATGCCGGGTCCGCTCTCTCCCGACATCAAGGTCGTGAGCGTTAGCGATAACGCAACCGCTGGTGATAACACCTATAAACAAGTTGCTGGCGCTGCCAGTTCTTCTACTGGTATGAACGCGGCCCTGGATATTTGGTACTGCGAGAAGTGCAAAGGGGGCGCAACGGAGATCAAAATCAATTTATCAGCTCCAGCCAAGGGCAGTATGAATGCTTTTCTCGAAGTTGCAAACATGGCTTCGTCCTCAGCACTGGATGGAAGTGGTGTAAACCTGACGAACGGCACCGGAAGCAGCGCGGGTTTGGAAGTTGGCCCTGGTCTGACTACTACAGCGACGGATTTTATTATTGCGCGTTACGTTTCAACCTTTACCAGTCCGACCGGCGTAACTCCCCCGGTATGGACCTATAAGAGTACTTACGTCTACGTACCAAAGGGACCAGCAGGAACTTATCAACCGACGTTGACCGGAGCAAGTCCAGCAGCTAGCTTCTGTATGAGTATGGCGGCCTTTAAGATTGCTCCATCCGCTCCGCGAAACGCATCAGGCGCCACCAAACATACAAAGCGTTAATCAGCACTGCCACTGCACGAAGCGTCGCTCAGCTTTGCCTGCGGCCTTCTTGTCACTCACACACAGATTCAAGGATCGGACAGCTAATATCGGCGAAACGCTCTTTCGTAACCTTCGTGATAGGCGCGCGCATACGCTTCCCTGTAAGCATACTTGTCACCGTATTCGCGACGGTAGCCATGATCTTCGTGCTTGAAGCCGCCGCGCGGAAACGGGTTGTAAGGTTTGCCTTCCGCGATATCCCTGCGCGCTACCCATGATCCATCCTCATAGCCAAAGTCCCGCGCCACGCGAAATGCAGTCCGGTTATATCCATAATCATCGCGATCGTAGTGGCGATAGCCATAGTCGCGATCATAGAAGTGCCCGTCCTGGGCCAAGGCCAGCCCGCTGAGGGCTATGGTTGCCGCCACCACTAATGTTGCTAGCCTGATTTTCCCTGACATGATGTCCTCCCGCCGGAGGGGATGTTGTTCCGGCGTTTGTAAGGTGGGATGCGGCGGTTGCGTGAATTTGATGCTCGCCGCAAGCTGAATTGGCAAAGCTGAAGCGAACCTTAACCGCTTTCCTCAGCAACTTTTTCGTGGGTCGGGGTTGAATGTGCCGGCCTGTCTGCGGCGGTGTTAGACTTTGACTTTTTCTGGTCAGGGGAGAGTTCTTCATGGAGATCCAACGCGTAGGCGTGGTGGGCGCGGGCACGATGGGCAACGGGATTGCTCATGTTTTTGCCGGCAGTGGCCATGCCGTTGTGCTGTGCGACGTGGAGCAGCGTTTTCTGGATCGCGCTCTCGAGACCATCACCAGGAACCTGGATCGCGAGGTCGCGAAAAACAAGATTACCGCCGCCGATAAGGCGGCCACTGTCGTACGTATTGTGCCCGTGCTCGATCGAACGAAACCTTGCTGATTGCGATTTTGTGGTGGAAGCGGCCACGGAAAAGTTCGCTATTAAAGCGGAAATATTCCGAGATCTTGATCGCATTTGCCGCCCGGAAATTATTTTGGCTTCCAATACCTCTTCGATTTCAATCACCAAGCTGGCCGCGCTAACCCAGCGGCCAGAAAAAATCATTGGAATGCATTTCTTCAATCCTGTGCCGGTGATGAAGCTGGTTGAAGTGATTCGTGGCCTGGCCACCTCGAATGAGACTTTCGATGCAGTGCGCGATCTGGCGCTGAAACTCGAGAAGACTCCCGTTGAGGTCAACGATGCCCCCGGGTTTGTCTCCAACCGCGTGCTCATGCCACTGCTGAATGAGGCCATGTACGCGGTGCTGGAAGGCGTGGCTACACCTGAGGCCGTCGACGAAGTCTTCAAGTTGGGTATGGCACATCCTATGGGCCCGCTAGCGCTGGCGGATTTCATCGGCCTCGATGTCTGCCTCGACATCATGCGTGTGCTGCAGGATGGCTTCGGCGATCCTAAGTACCGGCCCTGTCCGCTGCTGATCAAAATGGTGGACGCCGGGTGGCTGGGAAAGAAGAGCGGACGGGGATTTTACAAGTATTGAACCAGAGATGTTTGTCATTCTAGATGTTGCCGTTCGAAACGACGCGAACAAGCCAGGCATGAAAAAGAATGACGGCACTACCTACGCTCTCGGTGTTTTCTTTGGTGTATTAGCAGGCTGCCTGGATGTGAAATTCGGCGATCTGTTGCTCACCGCACTCTTCGTCCTTGCTGCCACCATGTTGCTGGGTGCGCTGCGTCCAGAAAGACCGTGGCGATGGACTCTGTTGGTTGGAGTCTTTGTTCCGCTCGTCCAGTTGATGGCGTTTTTCTTGTTAACCCAAAAACCTTATCGCGCGCAAATCTACGAATCGTTTCTCGGATTTTTGACTGGGATTGCGGGCGCCTATGGTGGGTCGTTCGGGCGCCGAGGATTGAATGAGCTCTCTAGCAAGTGATCGCCTTTGTTCAAAGGTCTCGGATAACCAGAAAGTTACTCCCGTTTCCACAGTCGCTACGCGTATGCTCGGGCTATGGGAGTTTCGGTCTCGGTGCTGGCCAGCGGCAGCCGGGGAAATAGCGCTATTGTCTCCAGTTCGCGCACGCGCATTCTGGTCGACGCCGGCATCTCCTGTCGCGAAACTTTCAAACGGGTAAAGGCCGCGGGCGATGATCCTCGCTCCGTTTCCGCTATCCTGATCACACACGAGCACGCCGATCACGTCTACGGGCTGCTGGTTCTGGCACGGAAGCTGAACATTCCTGTCTTCATGACGGGAGCCACGCACCAGGCGTGGGCGCGGTCGGTCCGGGATGCAATCGGAGAGCGTCCCGAACTTGGCAAGCTCGAAGTATTTTCTGCTGGACGGTGCTTTTATATTGGCGATATCGTGATCACGCCGTTCACCATTCCGCACGACGCCATCGATCCCGTAGGTTTTACATTTCGCGCTGAAGGCGTCAAAGTCGGCATCGCCACTGATCTCGGACGCATGTCGGCGAATGTGAGGGACACACTTCGAGGTTGCGATGTTTTGGTGATCGAGTCGAACCACGATATTGAGAAGCTGCGTATCGGACCGTATCCCTGGTCGGTGAAACAACGGGTGGGCAGCCCTACGGGGCATCTGTCCAATGAGCGGCTCGCGGAATTCTTTAGCACCGATTATGATGGGAGTGCATCCTATATTGTGCTGGCGCACCTCTCTGAGCAAAATAATGATCCTGAGTTGGCCCGGCGAGCGGCAGAAAAGGCTCTGGGCCCGCGTCAGACGTTACTTCACAATCGAGTGCTATTGGCAACACAATCCGAGCCGATGGAAGCTATCCGGCTGTAGTGGACTATGAGTGAGTGCGTCGATCCCATTGTCGGCAAGATCCTGGCAGGCTGGCGTTACGATATCTCCGGCATTGCGCCCGAGATGCGTGGCGACTACGAAGACCACTTCGCGGCTTGCGAGCGCTGCCGCTCGCGGCAGCGTCTGCATCGCACCATAGACGTCTCATTGATCGCGCTAGCTTCTGTCTCCGCTGGGGTGTTTCTACTTGCCTTTGGCGTGATTCGCCATTTTGGCCCGCGCCACGCTTTTTGGCTGGAACTGGCGGCCCTGGCCGGCTTTGCCCTTTCCCTGCTGATTTGGCTGGTGGTGGCAGTTGCTACGCCTGCCCCCATGGCAGTAGTCGACGCCGCCAAAATAGGCGCCCGCCACGTGCATGACCGGCTGCCGGCCGAAATCCGCGATCGCCTGCCAGAAGAGCTGCGCTTGAAGATCACGGGCTCCTAGCGGAATGGTTGTAGTCCCCAGTTCCAGGCTGATTTCCAAAATACCGCGTGAGTCGCGAATCCCCAGGCCACTCGATGACGCATAGCACAATTGAGCTATACAGAACGAAGCGTGCTTGGGGGATAATCGTAGAAGGCCTTTCGTTCGCCTGACGACAAGGGCCAAGGCCGATGTAATGACCGCCATCTCAAAAGCATTTGCATTTCTGCTGCTCGCACCGATGACTGCGACTTCTCCGGGAGCTCAAATTCCGGTTTCAAGGGGTATCGTGCACGAACGGCCTGCGAGCTGTCACGAGGATGCCCAAAGGGTTCCGGCTCCCGAGCCAATCAGTCACAGGTGTTGTCAGATTGGCCACCAGCCAGCAATTCTGCATGCTTCCTCAAGTGATTCGCAGCGAGTTGCCTCTTCGCATCCTGCCTGCACCGGATCTATGTCGACCCAGACGCTCAACGTTGCGGCGGTCGAGAGCTTTCCGAATCCGCTGATCCCAACCGGCGATCCACCTACCTTAGCCCCTTTGCGTATCTAGATCCCTCCGCCTTTCAGTTAATTCTCCTGCTTCAGAGCTCGTCTTCAGACGTCGAATAGGTTCGTCAAGAGACGCGCGCTCGAAGTGTCCGCAATTGGTTGGTCAACGCGGAGGTGATGGTGCGCAGCGCTGTTTCATTTGTTTTCGTGGTCATGGTCTTGACGTTCTTATTCTCACTTTGGGGGCAGTGTGCCGAGGCCCAGGTTGCCGATAGCCATATGGACATGTCAGGGGAGAGCCAATCCGGTCACGACATGCACACAATGCCCGGTATGCGTATGGCCGGCATGAACATGGGCGAAGGATCTTCTCTACCTTCTTTTCATGCCGGGTCGGGAACGGCCTGGCAACCGGCTTCCGTTCCGGCCCATCTGTGGATGATTTCTCGCGGCGGTTGGGACCTGATGGCTCACGGCACGATTTTCATCACCTATAACCAGCAGGGTGGTCCGCGCGGTGCTGGCAAAGCCGAATCAGTCAACTATGCGATGTTGATGGAGCAACACCGGCTCGGTAAGGGCACCATTCTATTTCGCCAAATGTTTTCCGCCGAGTCGCTGACCTCGCCCCATCCGGGCTTCCCCCTGCTTTTTCAGACTGGCGAGACCTACCACGGACAGCCGTTGGTCGATCATCAACATCCCCACAACGTGTTTGCCGACCTTTCCGCACTTTACACGCTGCCGGTCAGCGAGAAAATTTCCTGGCTGCTCTACGGAGGACCGTCGGCTGAACCGGCGCTAGGTCCGGTGACCTACATCCATCGCGAGTCGGCATCGGAAAATCCGGCGGCGCCGCTGAGCCATCACTTGCAGGATTCAACCCACACCAGTTTCGGCGTGGTGACGACTGGTTTTATTTTCGATTACTCCAAGCTGGCTCGTTTCAAGGTTGAGGCGTCCGCCTTTAATGGTCACGAACCGAACGAGCAGCGTTGGAGCATTCAGCTCGCCGCGCTCGATTCGTGGTCTTTCAGGCTAAGTGCCGCCCCCACTCGAAACTGGGTTGCGCAATACAGCTACGGGTACCTGGAGCATCCAGAAGCTGCCGAGCCAGGCAACGAGCGGCGGCAGACTGCGTCTGTCGAATACAACCGTCCACTATCCGGAAAGGTTTTAGGGGAAGGGAACTGGGCGACAACGCTCATCTGGGGACGTAAGCGCAAAGAGGTGAACAACACGATTCTGAACAGCTATCTGCTGGAATCAACCTTGAATTTCCGGCGTCGCAACTACGCTTACACGCGGCTGGAGTTGGTCGACAAAGACGAATTGTTTCCTAACGCCGCAACGCACCCTGCTTACCGCATTGGCGCCTACACTTTCGGCGGCGTGCGCGACCTGGTGCAAAATCACTTCTGGCAACTTGGCCTGGGCGCAGATGTCACTTTCTACTCCAAGCCGCCGGTGCTGGATCCCATCTATGGAAGCGATCCGGTATCTTTTCACGTTTTTCTACGCCTGCGGCCGGGACTGAATCACCACGGGCATTGAGGCGCATCTTACTGGCTTCGCCTCATTCTCTTTTTCACCACACGGCGCATCCAATCAGTTAGGCTAAGAGAAGACTCGGTGGTGGCTCTCTTGCGAACCACACCGGCGTCATCCCGAAGCCCCGCGCTTTCACCAGTGGGGCGAGGGATCTGGCGTGCATACCGGCAATGCTCGGATGCACGCGAGATCGCCTTCGACTTCGCTCAGGCCAGGCTCTCACCCGGCTGAATTGCGCTGGAGTTCGGGATGACGCCGCAGGGAGATCCAAGCTGAGCGGCAGATTCACCCGGAGGCGACGTGTCCATCAATACCCCTGAAGAACTGGCCAGTATGCGCGCGGCTGGCGAGATCGTGCGCCGCATGCTCGACGCCATGAAAGAGGCAGTTCGCCCCGGAATCACCACGGCTGAGCTGGATGAAGTTGGCGGCCAAGTCATGCGTCAGCACGGAGCCCAGTCAGCTCCTCAACTGGTGTACAAGTTTCCGGGCGTGAATTGCATCAGCTTGAACGACGAAGCGGTGCACGGGATCCCCAGCGAGAGAAGGGTGCAGGAAGGCGACCTGGTCAAGCTCGACGTCACGGTTGAGAAAGATGGCTTCATGGCGGATGCCGCCATCACCGTCGCGGCCGGACGAGGTTCCCGAGGAGAGCGAGCGCCTGATTGCCTGCGCCGAGCAGGCGTTTGCCAAGGCGATGCTGGTAGCCCGAGCTGGCTTTCGGGTATCGGAGATTGGCCGCGCGGTGGAGCGCGAAGTGCGTCGCAGTGGCTTCTCTGTGATTCGCGATCTTGGCGGGCACGGCATCGGCCGCACCATCCACGAAGCCCCTCGCGTTCCTAATTTCGCCGATCCTGCGGCCAATCAGATTCTGACCGAAGGCCTGGTGATTACGGTTGAGCCGATCATCGCTGCGGGGTCAGGCCGCGCGGCCGTGGACAAAGACGGCTGGACGGTGCGCACCCTGGACCGCAGGCCCTCCGCTCATTACGAGCACACGCTGGTGATCACAAAGGGCGAACCGATTCTCCTGACTGCGTAAGCTCGGCGCTTCCGAGATCCTGTTTTATTGCCCCGGTTGCGGGCGGTAAGACCAAAAGCTTTCTGCTTTTTCGCCAACTTGCGGCGTGTTTTCAGCCGAGTCTCCGCGGGCGTTGACCCGCACGACTACTTCTTCGATAAGAGCGTGTTTCGGGGCCAGCGAACAGGCCGGATCCGTTGAGGCGGCGTCTCCCGCCACGAGAAAAGCCTGGCAGCGGCAACCGCCGAAGTCCATGGCGCGGCGGTCACAACTTCTGCAAGGTTCGGGCATCCACTGCTCACCGCGGAACTTCTGAAAAGCATCTGATTCGCGCCAAATCCATTCCAGAGAACGTTCGCGAACGTTGTCGAATTGCAGCCCGGGGATTACTCCGGCAGCGTGGCAAGGTAGAGCCTTCCCAGCGGGTTCGATAATGAGCTGCTGACGACCCCAGCCGCCCATGCAAGCTTTGGGGTAGCGGGCGTAGTAATCGGGGACAACAGCTTCGATATGGATGCGTCCCGCCAGACGCTCCCGCGCTGCTGCCACGATCCTAAGCGAGTCGTTAACTTGTTTCAGAGTGGGAAGCAGCGCATCGCGGTTCTTGAACGCCCAACCGTAGTACTGCACGTGGGCAATTTCCAGGCGGTCCGGATGAAGTGATTCGGCGAGCGTTATCATCTCCTCGAGATGATCCAGGTTCTGCCGATGCACGACCATGTTGATGGTGAAGGCCACACCGGAGCGGCGGATCATAGGCGCAAGTTCTACTTTGAGGGCATGCGCTCGAGTCCCGGCGATCCAATCAGCGCTGGATTCACGGGAGTCCTGAAAACTTAGCTGCACATGATCCAGTCCCGCGCTTACGAGCGCCATGAGGCGGGGTTCCGATAATCCGATGCCGGAAGTGATCAGGTTGGTGTACAGCCCGGCCGCGTGAGCGGCATCGACCAGTTGCGTTAGGTCCGCGCGGGCCAGGGGCTCTCCGCCGGTGAGATGAAGATGGAGAACTCCCAGCTTCGAGGCTTGCTGGTAAACCCCAATCCATTCCTCGGTCGCCAGTTCCGAGTACGGTGCGGCCATCTGCAGCGGGTTTGAACAGTAAACGCAGTGCAGGGGACAGCGATGAGTAATTTCCGCGATCAGGGCAAGAGGACCCGGAAGCATTAGAAATCCACCACGCGCTTCTGCTGCAAGCGCTCGAGAAAACCGCCCACGTCATTGCGAACTTTCTCCGGTTCCGAGGCGCTATAGAGAGTCTGCAATTCGTCAACAATTTGCCGGAAGGTACGCTGGCCATCGCAGCGTTCGAGAATTGCGTGACCGGTCCCTTCGAGCTTGAGCGCACCCTCAGGAAACAAGAGCATCCTTTTGTCGCCCTCGCCCGTCCAGCGGCAACCAGAGGCCAGACGAGGCTGACTCGAATCCTGGGGACGAGGCATGTTCAGGACTCCTCGGGGCTGAATGCTCCCAGCGGAGGCCATCCTGGTTGCACGTAGGCGTGATAGAGCGCATCCAGTTGAGCCCAGAGAATGTCGCATTTTTCACGCAGGGCCTGAACAACCAATTCCTGCTCAGCACGGGTGTGTGCGTGTTCGGCCACGTATTGCAACGCAAAATCAGCATCGGCGGGAGCCTGATCGAGCCGAGCCTCGAAGTAATCCAAGCCCCCGGCAAGCCAGGGATAAAACTGGCGGAGCGCGCCCAAGCGCAAGGAGATGAGATCTCGGGAGAAAAGTTCCGTGAGCGACGACCCGACGGCTTCGAGCAAAGAGCGATTTCTTACCAGATCAAGGTAAGCGTCAACGGAATAGCGTACGCCAGGAAGGACCTCGTTGCATCTGATCACTCGTTCCCTGCTCAAACCCGTGGCTTCGGCCAGCCTCAGCCAGCGTTCGATACCCCCTTCCGGGGTGACGTCTCCGTCATGATCGAGAACGCGCTTGCGCCAGGCACGACGGAAGTTCGGATCATCACTGCGAGAGAGAATGATGGCGTCTTTAATCGGGATACGGCTCTGGTAGTAGTAGCGGTTCAGCGCCCAGGCCTGCAGCTGGCCTCTGGTCAAGCGGCCTTCGTGCATCAACAAATGGAACGGATGGCGATGATGGTAACGCTCTTCGCCTACCTGGCGGAGGCGCGCGCGCAGCTCTTCCACGGAAAGAAGGGGTGAATCGATCGGGGGCTCTACAGCTCGAAGTGCCATCCGTCTTCCGCGACCTCCCATCCTGCGTCACGCACCTGGCGGTATTCCGGCCCGGACTCATCCAGCATAGGATTGGTATTGTTGACATGCACGAAAATTTTTCGGGGGTGTCGCAATCCTGCCAGTAACTGTAGGCTTCCTTCGGGAGAAGACACCGGGATGTGTCCCATCTCACGGGCCGTTTGACCCGTACCCTGGACCTTGATCAACTCGTCGTCGCTCCAAAAAGTGCCATCAAAAAGCAGCAGGTCCGTCGATTTAAGCGATTCAAGTTGTTGGAGCAAGGCGTCGTCTATTCGCGGCACGGATGGGAAGCAAGCCAACCGGCCGCCGGAGCCCGATTCTGTGTCCGATTCCGTTCCAATGATGAGCCCGAGCAGCGCTTCTCCCGGCTTCAGACCGGCTGCGCGTTCTGAGGGGACATAGCTTGGATAGCGCGATGTCAGAGGTATCGGCAAGCAGCGAATCTTAGATCTCTCACCCCCCGCTGAAGCTAGCACGAACGAGTTGTCGGGAATAATGTCCGTCCATTGGGCCTGGTTTGGCACGCGCTGGAGCATGGCAAACATCCTGTTGTCATCGCGGACAACTTGGCGGACCGAAGGGGTCGCGAAAATTTGGAGAGGCTGCAGTTCGCGCAGCAGCAACAGTCCAAGAACCTGGTCCAATTCTGCGCTGGTAAGCGCAACCCCAGAAATCGGCGACTGCCGCAGTCCATCACGCGGATGCAAACAAGAATTGGCCTCGATCTGGCCGCGTAGATCCGGAGAGGCGTTGAGGAGAAACCAGGAACGGCCCTCGGAGCTGATGGCTACCTGTAACTGGGAGCGGGCCTTGCCTCGGAAAGAACCGGCTCGCAAGGAACGACAGTTGCGGCAAGCGCAGTTCCACTGCGGGAAACCACCCCCGGCAGCCGAGCCCAGGATTTCTACGCGCATCCGGTAGGATTACAGTTCGGCGCAGGCGTAGGAATTGATCTCACAACCTAGCTGGATTTCTTGAAATTGCGGTTCAACCCACTGCATAGCCTTCAGTTTCCTCTAGGAGTAAGCCCGTGTCAAGATGCAAGGATTTGCGACCCCCTGCCACATTCTTGCAACCATTACCTTAAGTCATTTGGCTGGAATGTGGCAGGTTGCCAGCCCGCGCTTTTCCAGATATTGCTGGTGATAGTCTTCGGCTTCATAAAACGTCACAGCAGGAACGATCTGGGTGACGATCGGCTTGCTGTAACGTCGAGACTTCTCCAGCTTTTCTTTGGAAGCTTTGGCTGCGGCTTCCTGTTCGGGAGAATGAAAAAAGATCGCAGAACGATACTGTGTTCCCCAGTCTGGTCCCTGCCGGTTGAGTTGGGTGGGATCGTGGTTCTCCCAGAAAACGTCCAGCAGTGCGTCGTAGGAAAGCTTCGCCGGATCGTATTCCACTTCCACGGCCTCAGCGTGGCCGGTCCGGTCGGTGCAGACGTCTTTGTAAGTGGGATCGGGATGGTTCCCTCCGGTATAGCCCACGCGGGTGGAAATCACCCCTGGAAGTTGACGAAACGTCGCTTCCACTCCCCAGAAACAACCGGCAGCAAAGGTAGCTTTAGCCATGTCCAATGACTCTCAAATGAAAGTGTAGTGGCTCTTATTAGATGGCGCCAGGTTCGTAAAAGTGACGTAAATTCGCCATTTCCGTTGACCAAAGCCGCTTTCTCGCGATAAAGTTCAGCCCACGTAGTTCTCCCCCGTACACGAGGCTCTGTGGGTTCCAGCTCTTACCGATTTTATCGTGGGCGCCGTTTTGTGTCTGCGTTGCTGACGGCGCTTCTGCTAGTTTCTGCCGCCTTTGCCATCAACGGCTTCTCACCGCAAAAGCGTGTCGGATTCAACCTGGGAGATCAGTGGGAGCCGGCGATTGCCGCAGACGGCTATGGCCATGTGTACATTCTCTATCCGCAGTACGGCATGGTACCGGGTTGTGCCAATTGTCCTGTGCCCAGCATGGTCCTAGTAGTCAGCAATGACAACGGGGCAACTTGGCAGTTGCCCCGCCAGATCACGCCTCCGGGCACGGCGCAGTTCGACGCGCAAATAGTTGTCGATCCGGCCGACCGCAGAACTGTTTACGCCGCCTGGCTGCAGAATGACAAGAGCGACACGATAGTCGCAAAGTCAGCGGACTTCGGACAGAGCTGGTCGTTGGTGGTAGCGGACCGGGGTACTAGCGAAGCCGACAAACCTGTTCTGGCGGTCCGAGGGCAGGACGTATATGTCGGATTCGAGCGCGCGCGGAAGATGAGAGTAGCTGCGTCGCACGATGGCGGTGTTTCTTTCATCCCCACCGACATCTTCCCGGGCGTCCGGCTGGCTGGCGCTATGGCCGGTGGCGCGACGGTCGATCCTGCAGGTAACGCCTATTTTGCCTGGGCGGCGTATGCGCAAAACGCTGCGGTTAAAGGGCGCGTGAATCTCTACACCATCAAGTCGTCGGATGGCGGAAAGACCTGGACGTTTACGCCGCTTGATGTATCTGGCGCGCCTCCGGATTGCGCCGCCCAACAATGTGGATGGGCATATCTTGGCGCACAGGTAACCATGGCCTCTGACGGCGCTGGCACGCTGTACGCGTTATGGAATGCGGGGACCGCGCAGAACGATCCTGAGCGAATCTACTTTGCCTCCTCCACTACGGCTGGAGCTACCTGGTCCCCAAAGCTCGATGTTTCGCTGGCGCCGGCTGGCGTGGAGCATTGCTTTCCCGCCCTCGTTGCCGGATCAGCGGGTGATGTGCGCATTGGTTGGATGGATACCCGCAACAGCCCGCTCTGGAACACGTATTACCGCAGTTCCACCAACGGTGGCGCCACCTGGTCGCCGGAGATTCAGTTATCCAGCTACGTGCGCGGCTACCGCTACATTCAGCCCAAGGGCTTCAGTTTTCCCTTCGGTGACTATTTCGAGATGAGCATCGACAGCCGCGGCGAGACCCACGCGGTGTGGGGCGAAGGTCTTAATTACAACTCGCCGGGCTCTATCTGGCACACCAGCGGGCGGTAGGTTAATGGCATGCTTTCAGGGGTGTCATCCCGAAGCCCGGCGCGTTCAGCCGGGTGAGAGCATCCCTACGTAGTGAATGGCGTATCGCGTAAGATCCTTCCGATTCTGCTCGCTCGACCCGCGCAAATCTCTCGGCATGACGCTCAGGACGACAGAGGAATGAGAGAGAACGATCTCTAGGCGTCCGCCCCTTTGCAAGCCACCCAATTGGGCATACCATGTCTGTCCTCGATAAAAGCCTTAGGGAGGCGTTTCCATGATCGTCACGGGCGTGAACCTTTGGGCTGTGTCGTGGTGGCCGCCGTAGCCACTATGGTTGTGGGCTTTCTCTGGTATTCTCCGTTTCTTTTTGCCCGGCCTTGGATGCTGGCCATGGGCTACGATCCCGATAACAAAGCCAAGCTGGACGAGATGCGCAAAAGCGCGGGCAAGAGTTACGCGCTTTCTTTCCTCGCGAGCCTGGTTGCTGCTTTCGTTTTGGGCAAAATCATCGACGTGGCCACCGTCGATTCTGCACTCTATGGAATGAAAATCGGTTTTGCGGTTTGGCTGGGATTCGTGACCACTGTGCAGTTGACCGCCAAATTGTTCGGCAACCAGCCGACTAAGCTATACCTCATCAACACCGGCTATCAGTTGGTGTGTTATCTGGTGATGGGAGCGATTCTGGCCGTGTGGCCGCGGTAAGAGCGCGCTTCTGACTGGCGAGGTAATTGTTTCATCTACTCCATCACCATCCCACCCGTTAACGAGGCCACCCGCTCCACGTTGTGTTCCAGGCACCAGGTTTCCAGTTCGCCGACGATTTTTTCTGTGGCGACCGGATCCCAATAGCTGGCGGTTCCAATCTGCACCGCGGCGGCCCCAGCTAGCATGAACTCGACGATATCCGCTGCCGTCGAGATGCCGCCCATGCCGATGACCGGAATCTTCACCGCCTTGGCCGCGTCGTACACCATGCGCAGGGCAATCGGCTTGATCGCCGGCCCAGACAATCCAGCGGTCACGTTGGCGATACGCGGCTTACGAGTCTCGGCGTCGATCGCCATCGCTACGAATGTGTTCACTAGCGAAACAGCATCGGCGCCCGCTTCCTGGGCGACGTGCGCCATCTGCGCGATGCTGGTCACGTTGGGAGAGAGTTTCACAATCAGCGGCCGCCGCGAGATGCGTTTCGCAGTATTCACCACCTCGTCGAGCGAACGCGGATCACTGCCAAACTGGATCCCGCCCTGCTCTGTATTCGGACAGGAAACGTTCAATTCATAGGCAGCGATGCCCTCACCTTCATTCAGAATCTGGATGGTGTGTTCATAGTCCTCGCGGGTATAGCCAAACACGTTGGCGAAGATGACGACATTTTTCAACTGTCGAAGCTTTGGCAGCTTCTCGTCGAGGAAATGCGCGGGCGCCAATGTTTTGTAGTCCAATTGCGTTAAGCATTCCGGCCGCCGTCTCATAAAGCCGCGGCGGCGGATTGCCGGCCATTGGTTCCCTGGATAGCCCTTTGACCACGAAGCCGCCGAGCTTATCGAGGTGGACAACATCCTCGAATTCGATCCCGTAGCCAAAAGTTCCGCTGGCTGCGATCACCGGATTCTTGAGGGAGATACCAGCGAAACTGACGCTAAGGTCGAGATCACGCGTACCCGTCGCCGGGGACGCCGTCATTGGGTGTCTTCCTGTGCGATCAGCGCCACCGGTTGGATCCGTTCCGATGGCTTGGCCGGGCGGGGGCCTTTCATGTCTGGACGCGAAGAATTGTCCGCGCGATGGGAGGAAGCAAGGGCTTCGGTGAGCACTCGTCCGATGGCGTGGGTGGGAGCATTGATGCCCAGCAGCGACGCCAGCGTTACCGCCAAGTCGACAGGTTCGGCGTGGGTACGGTAGGTTCCGGCCTGGAAAGGAATACCATAAAAAGCCAGCGGCACATGCGTGTCGTAGGTGTAGGGCGAAGTATGATCGGTTCCGGTGCCACCTACGGCGTACGGAACTGGTACCCCCATCACGTACCATCCACCTAGCGGCGAATAGCTGTGTTCGTACTTAAGGCCGATTTCGGTGTTGGGGACTTTGCCTTCCGCCAACTGAGAGCGGGTGTAGTAATCTCGCAAGCCGGCTTCTTTCAGTGCTTCACCGACCGCCCGTTCCGCATCTTCTTCCTTCATCTTGATCGCGGCGAATGCATCTGCGTCCAACCACGCCAGTGGGTAATCGAACTCTTTCACATATTCAGCCGGACGCCCGGAAGAGAGCTTTGAGGATAGCCACTGATTCATTTGTGCGCGCATTTTTTCGGTGGAAAGATTGGTTGCCGGAATGTGCAGGCTGGACGCAACTTTGGGCAGAGGCGCGATGCCATGGTCTGCCGAGAGCGCAATCCACACATTGGCCAGACCTAGCTGATGTCCGAGGAAGTTGAAGAAATCGGCCAATTGGCGATCCATGGCCAGTGCCAGAGAACGCATGCGGGGAGAATCCGGCCCAACATGGTGGCCGAGGATGTCATTGCCGGATAGTCCGATGACCAATAAATCCGTGGCTGGGCCGCTGCCCAGCCTCTCGTTGGTCACCAGTTCGCGCGCAAATTCAAGTTCGTAGTCGTTGGCGAAAGGAGTCGGACCGACCAATTCGTAGAAACTGGATTCTTTCCCCGTTGCGCCAGCGCTGACGGTAGTGTGCCAGGCATTGCCGTCACTATCAGTCCACTCTTTGTTCAGGTATTTCTCGGTGCGCTTGCTTTCGTTGAAATCCTGGGCCCACTTGGGAAGTTCACTGCGATAGTAAGTCGAAGTAATCCACCAGCCGGTTTGGTGGTCGGTCCAGTAAGCTCCATCGCTGGAAAATCCTGTCGAAAGAATAGACGCGCGATCTTTCAGCGCAATTCCGAATACCCGGGCCTTGCCCTGGGTCGCCAGCTTCAGTTCGTCGCCGAGCGTGTCCGCTAGAAGATTGTGCGGCGAAGCTCCGGTGGCATTGCCCGGGATTCCGATGAGCTTAGTACCGTCATCCTCGACGGATGTGACCGAGCGTTTCTTTTGCGGGTCCCACCACTTGTTAGCCAGGATGCCATGTCCGCTGGAATAGGCGCCCGTGAGCAGTGTTGCGTGCCCCGGCGCAGTTCGAGTGTTGGCGTAGTCATAGTTGCAATCGGTGAAGTTGGCGCCGTGGTCGAGCAGCAGCCTGAACCCGCCCTCGCCGAACTGGTCATGGTAGCGTTCCAGGTAGTCGCCTCGAAACTGGTCAATGATTATTATGACGACCAGCTTGGGACGCGCGTTGTAGGCGGAGCCAAAGATCCAGTTCGTGTGGCAGAAGCAGAGCAATAGCGCGAGGACGGTCGAACGAAGGGGAATTTTCATCGCGGAGTAGTTTACAGCCTGTTACGCGCAGTGCCAAAACCACCCAGTAAAATTAATGTCCAAGTAATGTTAATCTTCCAACGCTTACTTTGAGCTAGCTAAGCTCTTGGGGTCTAGTCATGAAACTTGCCGCGTACGTCGGCGTAGCCGCACTCTTCTTGGTCGTTATGCTGAGCGCTGTACTATCATCTTCTGCAAGCCCAACACAATCGGCGAAGATCGCCCGGGGGAAGTACCTCGTGGAAGCGGTGGCTATGTGCGGGGATTGCCACACTCCCATCAGCGAAAAGGGCGAGCCTCTCCCAGGAAAAGTGCTGAAAGGCGCCACACTTACATTCAAGCCTATCGCGCCGATGCCAGTCTGGGCTGACAAGACTCCAAACATCGCGGGTTTGCCCGGATGGACTGACGAACAGGCCGTCAAATTCCTGATGACGGGCATTGCATACAACGAGCTACCAGGACGCCCGCCCATGCCGCGCTACCGCCTTAGCGAAGCGGACGCGGAGGCCGTCGTAGCCTATCTGAGGTCGCTGGCCCCTGCAGATAAATAGTTGAACGCAACGGCTTGGTGTCTGATTACGCCGCTTCTGCACTTTTTTCGATACAGTAGTGGACTCCATGCTTGACCTGAACTTTGTCCGTGACAATCTGCCGCTTGTCGAGGCGAAGCTACGCCAGCGTGGCATGGATCCCACCGAGATCCTGAAGGACTTCCACGAAATCGATGCTCAGCGGCGCAAAGCGATTACCGACGCAGAGACCACCAAGGCGCGCCGCAACCGGGCGTCCGAAGAGATCGCGAAGCTGAAGAAGAGCGGCCAGGATGCGACTGCGCTCATTTCTGAAACGAAGGAGTTGCGCGAACAGATTCAGGAGCGAGAGAAAGCCGCAGCCGAACTTGAAACCCGCCTGCAGAAGATTCTTGCGGGAATTCCCAATCTCCAGAATGATAGCGTGCCGGTTGGCAAGTCCGCCGAGGACAACGTCGAAGTTCGCCGTTGGGGAACGCTCAGCCCAAGTTCGACTTCACCCCTAAAACCGCACTGGGAGCTTGGTGAACAGCTGGGATGCTCGACTTGGAGCGCGCCGCCAAAATCTCGGGCGCGCGCTTTGCCGTCTACTGGGACCTGGGAGCACGGATGGAGCGGGCGCTAGCCAACTTCATGCTTGATCTGCATGTCCACGAGCATGGATATACGGAGGTGTTGCCGCCGTACCTGGTGAACTCCGATTCGATGTACGGTACTGGACAGCTCCCCAAGTTTGCCTCCGACCTCTTCCGCGTGCCCCACGGCGACAAAGACCTGTGGCTCATTCCGACGGCGGAAGTCCCGGTCACAAATCTTTACCGCGACGAAGTTCTCGATGCTTCGCGCTTGCCCGTCTCTCTCACTGCCTATACGCCTTGCTTCCGCAGCGAGGCGGGATCGTACGGCAAAGATGTCCGCGGCATCATCCGCCAACATCAATTTCAAAAAGTTGAACTGGTCAAGTTTTCACGTCCGGAAAATTCGTATGAGCAACTCGAAAATCTCACCCATGACGCAGAGGAAGTCCTGCAAAAACTTGGCCTGCACTACCGCGTGGTTTCGCTGTGCACTGCCGACTTAAGCTTTTCGTCGGCCAAAACCTACGATATCGAAGTGTGGTTGCCGGGACAGCAGTTGTTCCGTGAGATTTCTTCCTGCTCGAATTTCGAGTCATTTCAGGCGCGGCGGGCGAATATACGCTATCGTGCGGAGGGAAAGAACAAGACCGAATTCGTACACACATTAAATGGCAGCGGCCTGGCGGTCGGCCGCACTTGGGTCGCAATTGTGGAAAACTATCAGCAAGCCGACGGAAGCGTACTGATTCCCGACGCCCTGCGCCGATACATGGGCGCGGACCGAATCACTGCGAAGAAATTCTAGCCCTGCGCCTCGCCTGCGAATATGATGGCGTGGAGTTCCAAGACAGGATAGGGTAACTAGACTTGGAGACCACCGAAGCGACCACACTCGACACCGACACATCCGCGCGCCCAGCGCGCCGATGACCGGCATCTGGCGCACAATTCGTGGCTATATTCTCTGGTCATACGAGCGCGGCACCATTCAATACGACGTAATGGTGACGCTGATTCTGCTCTTTGTTTTCCTCACTCCGTACTGGATTAATTTCAAGGACAAACCTATCGAACGCAATCCGCATCCAGGTGGGGTGGTTGTGATTCCGGATGCTGCGGGTGGATTCATCTATCAGATTGACGCCGCCGCGGTTTCCGGAAAGGATGAGGCGACTGTAAGGGAGCAGTTGCTCAACATCATCGAACCCATCTCTGGCGGCGTGACAATCGTCAAGTACGAAGCCGTGCGCGACCGGTCGGGACATGTGCAGAATTACAAAGTCTGGGTCCAGAGGTGATGATCCAAAGTGATAACCCCGGATTGGGCCGTTCGGGTCGGGCGGTGAAACCTGCCTCGTCATTTTGGCGCTGTTTCGTTGTCGCGATTCTCCCGGTGTTGGCGATCTGGGCGCAAGAGCCGCCGGATGTCCAGTCCAATGCCGCGCTGGAACGGGTCCTAAACCTAATGGACAGCACTGCGGCGAACTTCCGCTCCACCGAGGCGTCCTTCGTCTGGGATCAATACACGAAAGTAGTGAACGAATCCGATACTCAGAAGGGAAAAGTATATTTCCGTCGAGCTGGCAAAGAAACCCAGATGGCCGCCGACATCACCGAGCCCGATAAGAAGTCAGTGCTATTCACCGACAGCAAGATTGAGGTCTACCAGCCACGCATCGACCAGGTTACGGTCTACAACGCGGGCAAGAACCGGGAGGCATTTGAGAGCTTCCTGGTGCTAGGTTTCGGGGGCAGCGGGCACGACATGCTGAAGTCCTTCGACGTGAAGTATCTGGGCACGGAACGGGTCGACGGGACCGACGCCGCCAAGCTGGAACTGGTGCCCAAGTCTCCCAAAATTCGCAACAACTTCGACCGCATCGTGCTGTGGATCGACCAGGCGCGCGGGGTCTCGGTCCAGCAGCAGCTTTTTGAGCCTTCGGGTGATCACCGTCTGGCGAAATATTCTGGCATCGAATTGAATCAGAAGATTCCGGACACAGTGTTCAAGTTGAAGACAACTGGGAAGACCAAAATCGTAACGCCTTAGACCGCAGGGGCAAAAAGAAGATAAAAGCTGAAAAACTGGGCACGGGGCGTTATACTGCGAGTGCACGAATTCCTCTGCGAACACAACTGAAGATTCCACTGCGCGAGCATCCTGTTTTCATGGCCAAAGTCTTCACGATCCCGGTTCCACCCAAGATGGACCGAAAGCGACGTGAGCGCGCTTCTGATCCCCGCTATGTCGACGGTCAGCGCTTGCTGGTCGAAGCCATGAGGTATCTGGCCCAATCGGATCCAGTCGCGAACCGCGGCGCCATCGAACTCCTTTCCGAGCACGTGAGGACCCGCTTCCGCATGACGGATTCGCCTCTGGGCTGAAAGCTTCCCGCAGGTTGTTTCGCTTCTCGCCGCACAGCAAAATTCTAGATTGGACAAAACAGAAGAACAGCATAACAGCGCGACTGTTAGCTGATGAAAACGTTTTGGAAGTGACTTCCAGTCAACCTCCGTGACACATTTCTCTTGATAGTTCTCCATTAGCCCCGCTAAACTTCAGGCCCATCACGCATCCGCACGCCGATCGGCAAATCGGAGGGGCCCATGGCCGTCAGCCGAGTTTTGCGGTGTACGTCACTTCTACTTCTCGCGGCGGTTTTCACTACGCTTCCGTTGCTTGCCCAGAAGATCACCGGCGATATCACCGGAGATGTGACCGACAGCACTGGTGCCGTGTTAGCGAACGTTACAATCACTGCGGTGAACACCGGCACGAATTTGGCCCGCTCCGGCGTGACCAGTTCCTCAGGTAATTACCGCATTCCGGAGCTTCCTATCGGCACTTACAAAGTAACTGCCTCGGCGGAAGGCTTCAAGACCGCGGTACAGACTGTGGAGGTAGTGGCGGGAGGGGTGATACCAGCCAACTTCAAACTGATAGTCGGATCTCGTATTGATACCGTCCAAGTCGAAGGCTCGGCGCCGCTAGTGGAAACCTCACCTAACAACAACAACTATGTAGACAGGTTGAAGATCGAGAACGTACCCCTCAACGGACGTGATTTCACGTCACTTCTGGCCATCACGCCAGGCGTTCAGCGCACTCCGGGCGGTGGTTATCAATCCCTCAGCATCAATGGCTCACGCTTGACTTCCAACAATTTCTTCATTGATGGGCTCTATAACAATGATCGCTATTATGGCGAACCGGCGATCAACGAAACCGGAATCTTGGGGATTCCCGCGGTGGAATTTCCCCCGGAGGCCATCGAGGAACTGAGCGTACAGGGAACGCCTTCGGCAGAGTTCGGGATCAAAGGCGGCGCGCCGATTCTCTTGAACATGAAGAGTGGCACTAATTCTTGGCATGGATCGGGAACCTGGGCAAATCACAACGGTTTGGGAGATGCGGCCAATTATTTTGCTAACCACACCACGGATAATTGTGCTTCACCGGGAGAATGCAAACCGACTCCCATCCACAATAATCAGTTCAATGGCACCATCGGCGGCCCCATTATCAAGGACAAGGCGTTCCTTTTCCTGTACTACGACGGCCAGCGCTACAAGTCTCTCAGTGTGAGTTCCAGGATTGTGCCGACCATACAGGAAGCTCAGGACGCAAAGACAGCTGTCGCCAACGCTGGAGCAACTATCGATCCTGTCGGGCAAGCGCTGTTCAACTATTTTCCGGTCACAGCTAGCGGAACCCTCATTCAACAGACGCCCACGACTGCCAGTCAAAACAGTTTCGGTACAAAGCTCGACTTCAAGCTGAACCAGAACCACTCTCTGGCAGTACGGTACATCTTTGGTGATAGCTTACAGAGCGCACCGCCATTTGCCGGGTTGCCGCCTGCGTCAAAATATCCGGTCAATTTGTTCAACTCCATCGCTCCCTCGCGTACGCAAATGGCGGGGGTGAGCTGGAGCTGGAATATCGGGAATAACAGGGTACTGGAGAGCCGCCTGGGCTACACTCGCTTCGCCCAGATTCTGGATGTGAATAACAAGATCGACCCCAAGAGCTTGGGCGTGGATACCGGTCCGCTCAGCCCGGCTGATTTCGGCGTGCCATATGTATATTTGCTGGGTCTCGGATATGGCGGCTACATCGGTGGTGTACAGGGATATCCACTTACTACCCGTCCGGATTCCACCTGGGATTGGTCGGAGCACTTTACTTGGGTGAAGGGCAATCACAGCATTAAATTAGGCGGCAACTTCCAGAAGGCGTACACCAACAGCTTACGGAACAATGCGCGCTCGGGTTTCGACGAGTTTGGTTACGCATCAGTGGCGGGCTATGTCTCGCCGACGGCAACGGATGACCCAGTAACCGATCAGATCGCCGAATTATTGTTGGGTAAGGCGGATTTCGCCAATCGCAATTTTGGCGATACCCATCGCCACATTTACCAGAACTCCTTCGGGGTGTACGCGCAAGATGACTGGAAGGTAAAACCGAGACTGACCCTAACCTTTGGTTTGCGATGGGACATCAATGGCGCTCTAAGCGAGACCAACAATCTGGCATCGAACTTCATACCTCCGCCTTCCGGTCCTGGATTCGTCCAGGTAGGGCAAGGAATCAGCCGGCTCTATCATTTGGACTTGCACGACTTCGGACCGCGGGTTGGCCTTGCTTGGGACGTGTTCGGTAACGGCCGGCTCGCGATTCGCGGCGGATATTCGCTTGCTTACGACGTGCCCGATTTCGCCGCCGTTCATGCCCCGCATTTGTTCGCGGGTGTGCACGTAGGAGCCTTCACGACCCAGCCGAACCTGGGCCAATTCGCTTCTACGGCTGTAGCGGCAACCGCAGACGTCGGAAATGGAATTAGCACTAGCTTGCCCTTCAGTGGAACTTGCTGGGATTGGACCATGCAGGCGGGCGACTATATTTGTTTAGACCAAGGACCTGTGTTTGGTTCGAATCCGGTATCAACGCTAACCTCCAGCGCATTTTCCATAGTTAGGAATTTCAAGACGCCGCGCTACCATGACTTCAACCTGAGCATTCAGAGTGAGCTGTTTCGAAATAACGTGCTGACTCTTGCCTACGCCGGTCAGCGTGGCCACGATCTCGTAATCTATCGAGACCTCAACGCGACCCCGTTAGGCAGCACAGACAGTTCGGGAAACCCGTGCTCCGGCACGAGTTGTCAGAGCCAGCGCCCATTTCCCGGTCTAGAGCACATTCTTCAGGTGACGAACCTGGCTTCGTCGGAATATGACAGCCTGCAAGCCTCCTACAACCAGCGTAACTGGCATGGGTTGGACACGCAGTACAACCTGACTTGGAGCAAATGTTATGACGACAACTCGACCAACCGCGGTGGCGCGGGAACCGGCGACTATCCCCAACTGCAGAATCCGTTGAATATTCGAGATTCTTGGGGCCTATGCGATCACGATGTCCGGCTGAATTTCAATGTTGGCGGTGTGTATTCGTTTCCAACGTTCCTAGAGCAGGCAAGTATGTCGGCAAGGGCTGGCAGCTGAGCACGATTGTTACAGCGATCAGCGGCCGCCCCTTTACGGCCATAGCCGGTGGCGGGGCCGATATTTCAGGTCAGGGACTGGACGGAAACTCGATTCGCGCTGCCTGGGATGGCACGCCCATCCATTACAACACGAGAAACCCAGACAATTATGTAGTAGAGACCTTCACCGCCGTCGGTCAACCCGACCCATGCGGAAACACTTCCGGAGGATTGCCTCTCTCGCCGTTCTACATCCCGTGCCCTGGAACAGTTGGAAACTCGCGCCGCAACCAGCTAATCGGGCCAGGTCTCGTTCAATGGGACATGTCTCTGATAAAGGGCACGCAGGTAACTGAAAGGCTAAACGTTGAACTGCGCTGGGAGGTCTACAATCTCTTCAATCGTGGAAATTTCTATTATCTCCCCAACAACATTCTGAACGGCGGTGCATTCGGTACCGTGAAGCAAACAAATGACGTCGCCGTGGGCAACCCGGTTATCGCGCAGGGCGGACCACGGAACATGACTTTTGTCTTGAAGTTCGTCTTCTAGCACGCAGCGAACATGTCACGGAGTCTGCCTATGGTAGACTCCCTTTTTCTATGGTAGTTAGGTTCCTGCTGCTGGGTTCTTCTGCTGTGGGTTAGTTCACGCTATCTTTTGCAGCTTCCACACCTCGTCCTAACGTCATTCTCATCACCCTCGATACCACCCGCGCCGATCGCATGGGATTCCTCGGGTCTAAGCGCGGGCTCACGCCCAACCTCGACGCCATGGCTAAACAAGGCGTCGTTTTCTCTCGCGCCTACTCGCATGTTCCGATTACCACTGCGTCGCATGCCACTATCCTCACCGGGACTTATCCGCAATTCAACCATGTGAATGACTTCGGCATTCCCATCTCGCCCAAGCTTCCATATCTGCCCGATCTTCTGCACCAGCACGGATACCACACTGGCGCATTTGTGGGATCGCTCATCCTCGATCCTCTCGACGGTACCGCTCCCGGCTTCGACCGCGGATTCGATATCTACGACGCTGGCTTCCGCCTGTCACCGCCACGGCGCCGATCGCTACCAGACTGTGGAGCGGCGAGCGGAAGTGGTTGTCGATCACGCATTGTCTTGGCTCAGCCACTTGCCCGACGGTCCTTTCTTCCTGTGGGTGCATCTTTACGATGCGCATGATCCCTACGATCCGCCCGAGCCCTACAAATCCCGCTTTGCCTCACAGTCTTACGACGGAGAGATTGCTTATGCCGATTCCGCCGTCGGCAAACTGCTTAATGCGCTACGCAAGCACGGCCTCTACGACGAAACCATGATCGCGCTGATGGCCGATCACGGCGAGTCCCTAGGAGCCCACGGCGAGAACACTCACGGCGTCTTTCTCTATGATGAAACCCTCCACGTGCCACTCTTGATCAAGTTGCCCTTGAACCGCTCGGGCGGAAAGCAGATCGAGACCCGCGTCGGCTTGGTCGATGTTGCGCCCACAATTCTGCAGGAGTCGGGCATCGCGATTCCGAAAGAAGTGCAGGGCCAGTCCCTGTTGGCGATGTTGAAAGCTGCGGCGAATGTAGCCGGCACAGCGGAAGATCGCCCAGCCTACGCGGAAACCGACTACCCGCACCGCGCCTTCGGCTGGAGTTCGCTGCGGGCCTTTCGCTCGGGGAAATATCTCTACGTCAGGGCGCCGGAGCGGGAACTCTACAACGAGGCCATGGATCCCCAGGCAGCGCACAATCTTGCTTCAAACTCGACCGCCGTCGCCGACACTTTGGCTTTGCAGCTAGATCAATTTCGCAGCAAGACCAGCCAGACCTTGGTCGATTTGGCTAAACCCGATCCGGAGCAGATGCAAAAGCTGCAGGCGCTCGGCTATGTGGCCTCCGATAGCGCCGAGGCCCGTGACGATAAGAAGCTTACTGGCGTGGATCCTAAGACCAAAATCGAAGTCTCCAACCTGCTGCACGATGCCATGTTCGATGTGGAGGACGCCCGTTACCAGGAGGCGATCCCGCTGCTGGAACGCGTCTTGAAGGAACAGCCGGAAATGCCGATCGCAGAGATGCAGCTTGGAATCGCCGAGGCGCGATTGAAGAGTTACGACAAGGCGCTTGTACTGTTGCAGAAAGCCGTGCAACTGCTTCCCGACTCCGGCATGGGCCACTACGAGTTGGGCCTGGCGCTATTTGAGACAGGAGACTGGAAGGCCGCAGCCCCCCAATTCGAGGCCGCCGTGGCGCGCGCGCCGCGCTGGGCGGACGCGCACTTCTCTCTGGCTGCGGTCTATGCTCGCATCGATCGCGTTCCCGATGCTATGACTGAACTTGATACCACGCTGACCCTTAGTCCCGATCACTACCGCGCGAACCTACTGCGCGGCCGGATTCTTTTCCTACAGGGCAATCCCACGCTGGCTCTGGGCAATCTTGAGAAGGCGGTACAGGTCCAACCAGACTCGCGGGAGGCCCATCTTTTCCTGGCGGATGCCTACGGCCAATTAGGTCGCGCAACCGACGCAGAGCGCGAACGTTCCACAGCGCGTAACCTCAGCAGTCCCGTCGGACACTGAGGGTGCGATCACTGGTTATGCCTTCGGTCCTGAAATTCTTCCCCACAACGCGGAGGCCAGGATAATCACCACCGGATAGCATTCCAGGGTGTAGCGCGGCTCTGGATTTTCCAGTGTGCCCAGAAATGCTGATCGCAAAACGACGAATGTAAGCAAGAGACCGAGATATTTTATCGGTGCTCCCCGCACCAGTCCCACCCCGGCTGCACCCACATAGAAAAGCCCTAAAGGTCCCGAGTCCCACAGCGAGCGCTGACCATTTAGGCTCGGCCACACTACTTCATGCCATTGCTGACCGGGAGCGAGAGCTAAGCGAAATAGAGACCTCGCTTCGACAAGCAGATGATAGCTTCGGGAAGAGTTCGGATGAATTAAAGCAATTCGCCCTGGAGCGGCTCTCTTCCTTGCCCGATTTGCTTTCCCGCGATGTCCCACGAGCACGGGCCGAGCTTGCCAAGCATGTCACGCAAATCACGATGAACCCGGCCGAGCAAAACGGTCGTCGACACTACACCGCTCAGGGGGACTGGAATTTGCTGGGGAACCTTGCCAACGCAGGAGACGTTTGGATGGTTGCGGGGGGATTTGAACCACCGACCTTTGGGTTATGAGTTTCACATGGGCCTCCGGCCCACCCATCGACATGAAAATTAGGTCGAGTCGGGGTGTACGATCAATCTAGCGTGGACGGCAAAGATCGTTTGCACTCTGGATGAAGTGAGGCCGTTTCTGAGTTTGATCTGGAATGTGCGTTTTGAACCAATCTGTGTCGCGCCACCCATCCTGTCGGGAAGGGTGGTAGCACGTGACGGTGTGTAACCTTTTTCGCGCGCGTTCTGCCGCTTCCACGCCAGGAGGAAGCCATGTCCTACAAGCTAGCAGGAATTGACGTACACAAGAAAGTGCTGATGGTAGTTGTCCTGGATGCGAGTACGCCGGAGGAGAAACCGGAGCGGCGACGCTTTGCCACCATGCCGAGTGACCTACACCGATTATCGACTTGGCTTCGAGAGCAGGGCGTGGAAGAAGCGGTGATGGAATCCACGGCCCAGTACTGGCGATCGGTGTGGTTGGAGTTGGAGCCGTATATGCGTTTGCAGTTGGTTCAGGCCTTCTCCAACCGTGCCCCGCGGGGGCGCAAGCATGACTTCAAGGATGCCGAGCGGCTGGTGCGGCGGTTGATCGCAAACGAGTTGATCTTAAGCTTTGTCCCAGGTGGGGAGCAGCGTACTTGGCGCAACATGACACGGATGAAGACTGCAGCTCACGCGCGACCGGGTACGACTGCAGAACCAGATGGAGTGTTTGCTGGAAGAGATGCGGATCAAGCTGTCCATTGTGGTCAGCGATCTGCTGGGCGCCAGCGGGCTTCGCATTCTGCGGGCTTTGGCCGAAGGCGAGACCGACCCGAAGAAATTGGCGGAGTTGGGAGACGAACGGTTGCAGTGCAGCCGAGGAGCAACTGGTCGATGCGCTGACGGGAAGACCGCAGCCGATGCAGCGGGAAATGCTCGCGCTCCAACTGGAGCGGCTGCAGTTGATCGATACGCAAATCGCCAAGCTCAACAGCATGATCGCGCAGGCCATGAAGCCGCATCAAGAGGCCGTGATCCGACTGGCGGAAGTGCCCGGTCTCGGAGTGGATTCGGCGCAGCAGGTGATCGCGGAAGTGGGGTGCAGGCCAGCACATTTGCCTCGGCGGCGGAATTCACTTCTTGGGTGGGAACCTGTCCCGGAAAGGACGAAAGTGCCGAAGAGAACCACAGCAGTCGCTCTGCGAAAGGCAATAAATATCTGCGGCGGGTGCTGAACCAGGCGGCTCACGCTGCGGTGAAGAAGAACGGCAGTCTCTTTCAGGCGGTGTTCCGGCGTCTGCTACCGCGGCTGGGCTATCAGTCCGCCATCTGGGCAATCGCACATCGGCTCTGCCGCGTGGTTTGGAAGATCTTGCATGAGGGGGTGCGATTTATCGAGCAAGGCCGCGAACTTAATCCCAAGGCCAAGCAGCAACGCGCCCGGATGCTGACGCGAGCGCTTCGCAAGCTCGGCTACCAGGTCGCAATCACACCCATAAACCTTGCTACTGCCGAAAACGGAATCTAAATGTAGGTGAGGGATTTTCGACGGAGTGCAAAGAAGAGTGTCATTTCAACGAATTGCGCGGACAGGGCTGAGCTTCAACGCATTCAATGTAATCCTATGACATCGTTATTCCTCCCTTAAAGCTCCCCCGAGGATTCAGATTTTGAGGCTTCAAGAGGCCCATAGATCATCCTGGTCCCAAACCGCATTCGAAACTTTTTGGCACAGCACAGGCAAACAGTAGATCAGCACTTAACGTCGGTACATTCTTCCTGAGTCAAAAAGAAATGGTTATGACCATCGCACGGGCGGTGCTCTTGCTGGGTGGTTCCTAACTTCTGCAAAACGAATCAGAAATAAGGTTGATTCCCTTAACAGAAACGTGCCACCATTGTTTATTGCCATGCCCCAGCAAGATGGGTTCAAATGAATCTTATTAGTTCCTTTGGGGGCGTACATGAAGGATCCGAGCAACCTGTTTGGAGCAATCTGGGTGCTCGTGTTGCTGTTCGGATCCTTGAGCCTTACACCACCTCTACTGCAGGCACAGAGCAGTGACGGCACCCTCGTCGGAACCGTCACCGATCAGAGTGACGCGGCCATTCCGAATGCTACCGTAAAAGTGATCAGTTCGCAGTACGGATCTTCGCGCGAGAACCCTGCTGACAAGATCCCCTTGTTGGAGCAATGGGTTACTATGCAACGTACCCAGACTATTCTGAGGGGACATCGTTCCGGCTTGGCATACCTGCGTGCACTTCTGGAAAAAGCGAAGACCGAGATGGCCAGCGATGGTTACATCTCAGAACGAACTCGTGGTGCGATTCTTTGCGAATTCGGTTTTTGGGACTATTTGTTCGCACTTCAATGTATGCACGCCGGTCCGCCGGCAGCGACACCCGAAAATGGACCCTCTGGAGTCGTGGATGACAAAGAAGCTGAGAAGAAACGCGCAGCTGTTGTCGCCCTGATTGACCATCAGCTGGAAAGGATTAACACATTTAAGGATTACGCTTTGGAGCGTGAGGAGGTCACAGGAGATGCTGAAGCACGCGCTTTTAGCCTGCCTCCCGCGGCTGCAACCGACAAACTTCTCCGCTACGAGGCTCACTTAGACAGACAACTTTATCGTGCCATGGACCAACTGGAGCGTCTGCAAAGGCGGCGTAAAGGCGAAAACGTGCTGCCTCCCTTTACCATCAATTTGGGTAGGAGGAGCTAGGCTTTTTACGAAACAAAGCCAATAAGTGCTTTGTTTTCAAAACCTATTACAAACTTGGCTTGCAAGGCAGAGGCCAGATTAGCGGCAAGACTGGGGCCTGGCAGGACTCGGCGCCGTATTTCGAATTTGTAGCCAAAAGACGAAAAAATTTTCCCGATGCACAATACTCATTGGCGGCGGTCTACGCGCGCATCCAACGTGTACCCGAAGCGGTCGAGCTGTTGCAGGCAGTTCTCAAGATCAGCCCTGATCACTTCCGCGCCAACCTGCTGCTAGGACGAATTTTTACTCTGCAAAACAGGTCCAACGAAGCCTTACCTTACCTTAAGCAAGCGGTCAACACCGAGCCCGCCAACTTCGAAGCGCATGCGTTCTTGGCTGACGATTATGATCAGCTCGGGTATATTCAGGATGCAACCGCTGAGCGCAATCGCGCCGAATCACTGAAGCAGAAGCCAAGACAATAGCCTGGCGTGCTCGATAACCCAGAGTGAAACTTAGAAATCAAGATTTCTGCCACGAAATTTTTCCCCAGCGCGCGGAGGCCAGGATAATCACCACCGGATAGCATTCCAGGGTGTAGCGCGGCTCTGGATTTTCCAGTGTGCCCAGAAATGCCGATCGCAGGACGACGAATGTAAGCAAGAGGCCAAGATGTTTTATCGGTGCTCCCCGCCCCAGTCCCACCCCGGCTGCACCCACATAGAAAAGCCCTAAGGTCCCGAGTCCCACCGCGAGCGCTGACCACTTCGGGTCGTCATTGAACTCCCACCACCGGCTATCCGAAGGCAATGTCTCGGTGCGCGGACGCAGCCACATGTCGGCAATGCGCAGAAGGGGCAGCCAGACGTAATAGCGCACCGGCGCATCGCGGATGCGCTCTGCGGCGATTGCCGCAAATTTAGCATCCAGCTCGGGATCGAAATGCAATTCATCGTTGTAGTCTGCCAACGCCTCCACCGTTTCTTGCCGTTGTTCCGGTGAATCAAAAGCACGGTCCGGAAGTTTCCCCACGTCCAGCGCATTGCCCGGCGCCGGCCAGTAAATTTCCTCTACGGAGGTATAGTCGACGATCCAGGTTTTGATCCAGCGATTAAATCCCATGGGAACGAATTCGTCTTCCTCATTCGCATAGCGTGGCGCCAGCGGTTCGAAGCGGCCCATGGTGCGGAAATTTCGCCAAGTCCAGGGAACCAGAGGCGCGAGCGCGACACAACCAAGAACCAGAGCAGCTAGGACTATGTGTCGTGCCCGCGCCCCGGACCGCCTTTTGAATGCACGCCTCAGCAAGATGAGTAGGTAAGCAATAATTGCAGCCAGCAGCAGCCCACCATCCGGCCGGAGCAAAATGGCCGCGCCCACTGCCAAGGCGCATCCAAACCAGGGACGCAGCATGCCCATATCCAATTTCTCGATCCCGATAATGGCGAGATCCAGAGCTAGGGTGGTAAAGAAGACTTCCAGCGTTTCGGTCAACGCGGCGGCGACATAGCTGGCAAGAAACGGGCAGAGTGCAGTCAGGAGGAATGCGGCCTTGGCGGCGCGATCTGAGATAACTCGGCGGGCCACATCTGCGATTAGAAAGCACGTGCCGATGTCCACAAACATCTGCACGACCAATGCTGCACGGTAGTGTTCCATCCCGAAAATAGCAAACACTGCCGCCAGAAATGCGGGATAACCGGGCAATCGCACATACGTAGGGGAGATCTCTTGGCCGCTTAGACCGAAAATGCCGTGTTGCAGCCAATTCTTCGCAATGTCGCCGTAAACGAAGGAGTCAGTGACTAACGCCCGGAAATCGGAAAATAAACAGCAGGCGCAGCGCAATCGCTGCCAGGGTCGCAAACAAAAAGAACCGGAAATGTTGGCGCACGAGTTTGCGCACGCTGGGAATATAGCGCGTTTCGACTGGATCTCCACTTCTGGTCGGCTTTTACTATCTGTGCCAGCTGCGCGTTTGACCCCTCACGATGCACCGCTTACGATGAGGGAGGTACAAGATTTTCATGGCGCAACCCGTCTTTTTCGATCCCCGTCAATCGCGCTGGAAGCGACTGCGCCGGCTCTTCGATGTTCTCGGAATCACTATCAGCCTGCTAATTATCTCCTTTGTTTACAGTGCATTGCGAAGCCAGCCCTTGCCGGATCTGCTGTTGCCTGACGCTGAAGCGTCCATTCCATGCGCTCACGGAAAAGGAAAAAGCGAAGGCTAAAGAGCGGCGCCGTCTGGCGGCCCTGCAGCGGGGCCATCGCAAGTCCAAAAAGGCGCCGTCGCAGATAAAGCTCAACTCCGAGGAAGGCATTCGCGCCGCCTTCTACGTTCCCTGGGATGCCGCCAGCTTTTCATCCTTGCGCGAATACGCCCGTCAAATTGACTTGCTTTATCCCGAATGGCTGCACGTCCTGACGCCCGACGGTCGCCTGCAAAGTGTCGACGAGCAAACCAACAAATTCTTCGACGTGGTGCAAGGTTCGAAAGTCCGCGCCGTAGACGATAAAGTCATGCCGTTTCTCAAATCGGAAGACACCGGCATGGAAGTTTTTCCCATGGTGAACAACTTTGATGGAATTGACTGGATCGACATAAGCGCGTTCCTGAATGATCCGGGCGCCCGCGCTCGTTTCCGCCAACAGATCGCGGCCTTCCTCGCCACGGATAAGTTTCGTGGCCTAATGGTGGACTTCGAAGACTTTCCCAGGAAGGGGCAGCCCGGTTATCTGGCGTTGTTGAACGAGCTTTCCGGGGACCTGCACGCTAAAAGTTTGAAACTGTACGTCAGCGTGCAGTCTCGTAATACAGACTTTAACTATCCCGCTGTGGCCGCTCGGGTCGACGGCGTGGTGGTCATGAATTACGACGAACATTATCCCGGAGGTACACCCGGGCCGGTCTCTTCCCAGGACTGGTTTGTCGCTAATCTGCAAGCGGTGAAAAAAGTAGTACCGCAAGACAAGCTCATCTGTGCCATCGGCAACTATGGCTACGATTGGCCTCACCGACTCAAGAACGGCAAATTGCCGCCGGGGGTCAAGGACACCAACGTATCCGTGCAGGACGCATGGCTCACGGCGCGGGATTCGGAGGAAGACGTCGACTTTGATGGCGACAGCATGAATCCCCATGTCAGCTATTTGGACGAGCACAACTTGCAGCATGATGTGTGGTTCCTGGATGCAGTGACCGCTCTCAACGAGATGCGCGCGGCACAGCAACTAGGTATCCAGACCTTCGCACTGTGGCGCCTCGGCGCCGAGGACCGCTCTCTATGGCGGGTGTGGGATATGCCCGGCGATCCTAGCGCCCCAGACAAATTGAAGGATGTTCCTCCTGGCCAGGATGTAGATATGGAGGGCCAAGGCGAAATCCTCCGCATTGAAGCCCGACCCGCTGACGGCAAACGTGCGATTACAGTGGACGAATCCTCAGGTCAGATCACTGACGAAACCTTGGATGCCTTGCCCGAACCATACCGAGTGGCCCGCTACGGGGCCAGTCCGAATAAGGTTGCCATCACCTTCGATGATGGTCCCGATCCGGATTGGACGCCAAAAATCCTGGACGTGCTTCAACGGGAGCACGCGCCCGCTACTTTCTTTCTGATTGGAATACAAGCTGACAAGTTTGCCGATGTTACTTCGCGGGTTTACCGCGAGGGGCACGAGATTGGGAACCATACGTTTACCCATCCCGACATCAGCAACATTTCGCGCAACTACATGAAGCTGGAGCTCAACCTCACCGAGCAACTTTTCGCGAGCCGCCTGGGAATCCGAACCATTCTGTTCCGCCCACCCTATTCCATCGATGCTGAGCCTGATACCGAAGACCAGGTTCGGCCGCTCGAAACCACCCAGGACATGGGCTATACCACCGTCGGGAACAAGATCGATCCTAATGACTGGCAGGAAAATCCGCATCATACTGCCGAACAGATTGCTGCCGACGTGTTGGCTCACCTGCCACCCTGCGCCGTCAATGACACGCGCTGCGGCAACATCATTCTGCTGCATGATGGTGGCGGTAACCGCCAGCAGACCTTGATCGCCTTGCCCAGGATTATTGAAGGCATACGAGGCAAGGGCCTGCAGGTCGTTTCTCTCCATCAGTTACTAGGCAAGACCCAGGCGGATATCATGCCTCCCATTCCCGCTGACGAGCGCTGGGCGGCGCGACTGGACTGGATTGGCTTCGCCCTCTTCGATTTCAGCATCAAGGCAATCACCTGGATCTTTTTTCTCGGCGACTTGCTCATGACCGGTCGTCTGCTATTTATCGGCGCCTTCGCCATCTTTGATCGCCTGCGTCAAAGGCGATTCGGCGCTACGGGCGAAGCCGAATCCTACCGGCCCCGCGTTGCTGTTCTCATTCCCGCCTACAACGAAGAGAAGGTCATCGAGCGGACCGTTCGGGCAGTGCTGAACTTGAATTATCCCGATATGCGCGTGGTTGTCATCGACGACGGATCTACCGATAAGACTCTGCAGGTGGCACGCTCGGCTTTTGTCGCCGAGGAAGCTTCCGGCCGGGTTCTGATCCTAACCAAACCCAATTCGGGCAAGGCGGATGCTCTAAACTTTGGCCTCCAGCATCTTCAAGGCGAGGAAATCTTCATCGGCATCGATGCCGACACGGTGATAGCTCGCAACGCGGTTTCCCGCCTGGTTCCTCACTTTGTCGATCCTAAAGTTGGCGCAGTGGCAGGAAATGCTAAGGTCGGCAATCGTGTCAACCTATGGACCCGCTGGCAGGCGCTGGAGTACATCACCAGCCAGAACTTTGAACGCCGCGCGCTGAATACGCTCGGCGCAGTCAGCGTGGTGCCAGGAGCTATCGGCGCTTGGCGCACTGCCGCAGTACGTGCAGCCGGCGGATACCATACCGACACGGTGGCGGAAGATGCGGATCTCACCATGGCTCTTCTGGAACTTGGCTATCGAGTAGAATACGAAGACCTGGCCCTCGCCTATACCGAGGCGCCGGTCAATGCGCGCGGCTTAATGCGCCAGCGTTTCCGCTGGTCGTTCGGCATTCTGCAGGCAGTTTGGAAGCATCGGGCGGTATTCGGGCGTAAAGGTGCTTTGGGCTGGGTTGCGCTGCCCAACATCGCAATCTTCCAGATTCTCCTGCCGCTGGTCTCACCCTTCATCGATCTGATGTTCGGAGTGGGCGCCGTCTGGTATCTAGTGCAGAAGTCCTACCATCCCGAGTCAACCGACCCTGCCAGCTTCCAGCGCCTGGTAATATTTTTCGCTGCGTTCCTGATCATTGACTTCATCACTTCCGCGATCGCATTCGCGCTGGAACGCCGCCAGCCCGAGGCGCGTGAAGATATCTGGCTGCTTAGCCAGGTTTGGCTGCAGCGTTTTGCGTATCGCCAGTTGTTTTCCGTCGTTCTTTTGAAGACCCTTAAACGAGCCCTTGAGGGCCGACCGTTTGCCTGGGACAAGCTGGAACGTACCGCTGCCATGAGCTACAAGCCTGTCGAGGACCACGATTCGGTAAAGGTGCCGTAGCTGTTCCTGAGCGCAGCTTGTCGGTTCGCTTGCGAACAGATAGTTGAAGTCGAAGGATCCCTAGCCTTCCCAATTATCGACGCGCCAGCCGAGAATATCTTCGAGATTCAGCCGACGGAAGCTCGTTAGGGATTCTTCGACTCCGTAGCCCGCTTCGCGAGCGAAGCGGCCCTCTTCGCTCAGAATGACAAATATGAGCGTCTCCCGCACCTGCCGACCAGGCCCTTTTCGCGATGCTACAATTAGAGTTCTTCTGACATCTGCGCACAGGCATTGTCTCTCTGAGGTGCAACCATGGCAACCGTTGAAGCCCCCACCCGTCCGCATATTCGCCTGCACCAGGGCGCTTTCGTGAACGAGCCGCTGACTGATTTCAGCAAGGACGAAAACGCGCGCAAGATGCGTGAAGCCATCGAGAAGGTGCGCGGCCAGCTGGGCCGTGAGTACGAGCTCATCATTGGCGGTAAGCGCGTGAAGACGCAGGACAAGATCAAGTCCATCAACCCAGCGAAGCCGTCACAGATAGTGGGGCTTCACCAGAAGGCGGGGAAAGAGCATGTTGAGCCGGCGATGAACGCGGCTCTGAGCGCGTTTGAGTCCTGGCGCTATACCTCTGTCGAAGAACGGGCCAGTCTGCTCTTCAGAGTGGGTGATCTGCTCCGCGAGCGCAAATTTGAATTTAACGCCTGGCTGGTTTTCGAAGTAAGCAAGAATTGGGCCGAGGCCGATGCCGACATCGCTGAGACCATCGATTTTTGCGAATATTACAGCCGCGAGGCGCTCCGCCTGTCGAAGGTTAAGCTCGACGTGCAGATGCCGGGAGAGCGCGATTCCCTCTTCTACATCCCGCTGGGCGTGGGCGCCGTGATTCCGCCCTGGAATTTTCCCTCCGCAATCATGGCGGGAATGACCCTGGCATCGATCGTCAGCGGCAACACGGTCATCCTTAAGCCCTCGAGCGATTCGCCTACCATCGCCGCCAAGTTCGTCGAACTACTGGAAGAAGCCGGCATGCCTGACGGCGTGGTGAACTTCTGTCCCGGCGCCGGGGCCAGTTTTGGGAATGCAGTTGTCGCCCATCCCAAGACCCGCTACATCGCTTTCACTGGCTCACGTGAAGTTGGTCTCGACATCAACAAAAGCGCTGCCACTGACGCTCCCGGCCAGCTCTGGATCAAACGCACCATCCTGGAAATGGGGGGGAAGGATGCCATCGTGGTGGACGCCGATGCTGACCTTGACTCGGCAGTCGAAGGCGTGGCCCAGTCCGCGTTCGGCTTCCAGGGGCAAAAGTGCTCCGCCTGCTCTCGCGCGATTGTTGACGAGCGCATATATGAAAAGTTTCTGGAGAAGCTAAAGGCGCGGGTAGAGAAAATCACCGTCGGCGATCCAGCGGAAAACACCAACATGGGGGCGATAATC
>CAVSNS010000012.1:0-69496 GCA_963729325.1 uncultured Acidobacteriota bacterium | reverse complement strand
AGGTAGTATGGCATAACTCGGAAATCGCAATCGGGTGTGGATTGTTAGTCCCGTGAGGGCATAAAAATCTAGTTTACGGCGCCGGCAGCGGAAAAACCCGATCGCGCGCCCAGCGTAGTAAGTCTAGACAATTCTCCCTGACCTTCAGCCTGCGGTTAAGCCTCGCAAAATTTCAACTGCTCCGGCCGATCTCGCCATCCTGAAATAACCGGATGCCTGCAATCCTGGCTGCTCCGGCCTCCGCGCAAGCTCCGGCATTTTCCAGTTACGCCTCCACTGGTCACGACGGGATCTTCTCCCGACACGCTTGACGCAGCGCCCTAAGACCGGTTGGTGCGGCGCCTGCAACCGTGTTCTTCTCGAATACCGGAGCAAAGACCACAAAATCCGCGCCCTCAGAAGCGGCATGGTGCACCTCTTCAGAACTGTGGCACGAGACGCTCACGATGGGTCCGCTACTGCGCCCCGCCTGTTTCCAAACATTCCTAACCTCGGACGCCGAGATATCGTCGACCGCAAATGAACGGATCTGCGCCGAAGCGAGGGCAACATCGGTTCGGGAGTTTATGAGCAGCCGGGTTCTGCGCTCTTGGTCCCAAGGTGCGCCGGGGATTGCGATGCGTCGCATACAACCCGCACTGCTTCGCGAGCGAACGACTCCAGTTCACGAGCCGCCAGGTCTTTCTCGCGCAACTGAATGTAGTCCACCCGACCGCGCGCCGCCTCGCTGATTTTTTCCAAAAGCCGCCGTCGCCTAGCAGGCTCGTCATCAGCAAGTTGGGTGCGATCAGTTATGTAATAGAGAAGCAAGAGTTTCGGTCGCTAATCTCAGTCGTCAGGCGCCTTCCCTGAACACTGACGACCGACGACTGCTTTATGGATTGGTCTTGGCGATCTCCGGCACGGCCTCCGCCACTCGCTTTGGTTGCTCCGTTCCCAGATGGTACTTGGTCAGGCCATCCCGCAGAAATTCAAAACCTTCTTCGGGCGAGTCCACCATGCGGAAAAGATCCAGATCAGGGGGCGAGATGGTGCCTGCGTCCACCATGGTCTGAAAATTGATCAGGCGATTCCAATACTCGCTGCCATAGATGACAACCAGAATTTTCTTAGCCAGCTTCTGGGTTTGCGCCAGAGTCAGGATTTCGAACAATTCGTCAAGCGTGCCGAAGCCGCCGGGGAAAATCACCAGCGCTTTGGCGAGATAGGCGAACCAGAACTTGCGCATGAAAAGTAATGAAACTCAAAGTTCAGCGCCGGGGTGATATAGGGATTGGGACTTTGCTCAAAGGGCAGATTGATGTTCAGGCCGATAGTTTTGCCGCCGGCTTCGTGCGCGCCCAGATTTGCCGCTTCCATAATGCCCGGACCACCGCCCGTGGTGACCACAAATCGCCGTCTGCGTGCCGGAATCTGCACCGACCATCGGGTAAGCAGATGCGCCAAGCGTCGGGCATCCTCGTAATAGCGGGCCATCTCTACCGTGGCGAGCGCCTGTTTGTGCGCGTCGGGTGAAGCTCCGCCTCCTTTATTTTGCGCTTCGCTAAGAATGCCTTCAGCGTGCGAACGGCTGTGGAAGCGTGCCGAGCCAAAGAACACCACGGTGTCCTGGATCTGCTCGCGGCGGAAACGCGAAAGCGGCTCACTGTACTCCGATAGGATGCGCAGGATTCGCCCATCCGGGCTGTCGAGAAAACGTTCGTTCTGGTACGCCAGTGGCGCAGATTTGATTGGACTTTCACTCATGATTATCTTTTCCGTGATTTTTTCAAGGCGTTCAAATCGACCAGAAGGATTGAATTGCGCCCTGCCAACTATTTCAGGATGCCTTCAACTCGCGGTAATGGACTGCTTCTCGGAAACCGATCCAGATATCGAGCACTCCCAACCCGCTGCACAAACCGCGGACAAAACCATTGGACACGAATGTCCGCAGTCCTGGCCAGCGCAACAGCAGATAGTTGTCGGTCCACTGTGGTGTCCAGGGCACCACAACCAGCAGCACTCCAGCCCCCGCGCAAAGAAACACGAACAGCAGCACCAAGAGCCGATGTAGCCAAAGGTTCATGCCACTCAGCCGATTCGCTCCACACGCCTCCGACTGCAATGTCGTGGCAGAGTCACCCCCTCCATCCGGGGATGGCAGCTCGCTTCGCACGGAACTGGGTGAAATCTCCTGGGTGGGAGTATCTGGATCAGGAGTCAATTCGCGCTCCCCATCTGGTCGGAGCGATTTTCCAGGATATTCCAGCGCACACCCGCAGGTTTAAGAAAAAGCCCATCGACACATTCTACGACTTCAGGGCCTTTATGCGCTCAGCCACATCGCGGTAGTCAATGTTGCTGCCGTACACCTCGGTGAAATGATTGAGAGCTTCAGGCCTATTTCCTGCGGCCTGATAGGCGGAAGCCAGCTCGTAGTGCAGCGCGGTGCGGGTTTCCCCGTCAATGCCAGAGAGTTTGAGAGCGCGTTCGTACCAGCGAATTGCTGCCTCAGGCACTCCCTTATCAAGGAAACATTGGGCGAGCCAAGTGTAAGTCTGCATGAGTTGCGGGAACGTATGCCCGCGGTCCACCGCCAGGCATACCTTCTGCAGTTCACCAATGGCTTCGTCCAACAATCCCATCTCGCGGAAGGCCACCCCAAGGTTATAGTGCGTTTCGGGATCCTCGTCGGCGGTCGCGGTGTCCTCTTCCAACTCGTGCTTTAGTTCGCCGAACATGTCAGCCAGGTCTATTCCAGCACTGCCTGCCGACATCGGCATCGGACGCTGTGCCTCGGGAGCCAGGGGCCGCATTTTCGAAGGCTGATAGGTGAAAGTCGGAGATGCCGTCACCGGCTCCAACGCTGGTGCCGTCGCCACCCCTGCTGTAGCCATGGGAGCCGCGAACTGAGGTCCCTGTACACTGCCCGCCTCACTCTTGCTGGCTTTTTTGGTGGCTGGCTGCGGCTTCGCTTCAGCTTCGACCTCGGGTTGCGGTACTGGCGCTTGCGGCAAAAAGGTGTCACCCAGCGAAGCTTCCAGGTCGGAGACGAAATCACTCAGCATTCCAGCTGGAGTAGGAGCTGTACTCGCCACGGCGTGTTCCGGCATGGCCGGATTTGATGTGGGCTCCACTTCGCGAGTGACTGTCTTGGGCAGGAAGCTGTCCCCCAGCGAGGAGTCGAGTTCGGACACAAATTCCCTGAGTGCGCCGGATCCCGAGTTTGGCGGAGGCGCAGTCGCTTCCTCGACTGGAGCGGCGCCGATTTCTTCCACCGACATTTCTTCGACCACTTCAGGCTCAGCCGGCGTTTGTGCGATGGCCGCTTCGATCTCCGCGTCGATGGCCGACAGCATCGCAGCATCCGGCTTGAGGCGCTCCAACTTGGCGAAAGCCATTCGCGCCTGTTCCGCCATGGAATGCGTCAAATAGAAGCGGATTTCCTCGATTGTTTCCTCGATCGCTTGGCGCTGCGGAGGCGCTGCCGGTGGAGGCGCCAAGGCTTCGGTGGTGACTCCTTCTCGCAGCAAGGCTGGTGGCCCTCCGCAGAGCTCTCCCTCCCACTCGGCAGAGATGTCGATTTCTTTCTCCGCAGCCGACCCAGAATGCACCTCGAACTCGGTCGCCTCTGCCGCCGATTCTCCCAGCGGAGCTACGCCTGGCGCATGGAAGAAGAGTCCAGTTGCCGCGGCAGCAGCGGGTTTCGCACCCACAGTCGGATGAACTGGATCTGCGCCAGGAGAAGCAACTTGCGGCTCTACCTGCCATTCCTTCGCGACCACCTTTTCGGCCTCTACCGTACTCGCCGAGGTGCGTTCCTCGTACTTGTCGGCCAACTGGCCGTAACGAGTGGCCTCCTCTGGGTACCCCGCGTCGTGATAGATACTTTCCAGCGCGCGGCAGCAAACCGCTGCCTCGGCAAAACGGCCGGCTCGGGTGTGCAGGGCGGCCAAACGCTGGTTCAAACGCAAATCTTTTGGCGCCTTAGGCAGTGCGGACAGCAACGGCCCCAAGGCTTTGGCGGGCATGTTATAGGAAACGAAAAGCTCCGCGTCAGTCAGGGCCGCGCGGACGGTCAGAGCCACATCGTCATGGTAACGTTGATCGATAAACGGGGCGGTAGCTTCCAATTCCTCGACCAGCACCGCTCCTTCTTCCGCCGTAATCAACCGGGAAGAACTGATTCCGCCTCCCAATCGCGCCACAATCTGCTGATAATTGCGAGTGTGGAGCTGGTTCTGCGGTTCGAGTTGGGTGAGCTTCAGATAGTAGTCGCGCGCCTTTTCCAGTTCGCCCGAGTGTACGTAGGCATGTGCGAGGAGTTCATAAACCTCGGTCGTGTGAGTGGTGTCTCCTGCTTTCTGAAGTAGCTCGAGCAGCGTTTCCAGAAGCGGCGCGTTCTCGCGCACATGCCCGATCATGGCATGCAGACTTTCCAGAACATTCGCCGACTCCGTCGCCAATAGCCGATCGGAATACTGCTGATAGACCAGTAGCAGGTCCTCGAAACGTCCAGCCGCCATCAAGGCTTCGGCATAGCTGGTGATGGCTGCGCTGTCGTTGTGGACTGTAAACAATTTCCCCGCGAGGGTTCCTGCATCGTCCAAGCGCCCGCTCTGCAGATAAGCCTGCATCAAAGCCCGCAGTCCGTCGGGATGCGAATCCAGGTCGGCGACCTTCTCCAGGTTCGCAATGGCCCCCGCCATGTCGCCAGAGTCAAACGCATTTCGCCCGCGCTGCAGAAGCGCGTGGCTGTTGCCCGGATCGAGCGTGAGCATGCGCTGCAGAATTTCTTCAGCCGGTCCCAATTGGCCTCGTGCCCGCAGGCTATCCGCGGCGGAAGCGAAAATTTGCCAGGCTTCGGTCTTCTTGTTGAGCCGGAGGTAAACCTCGGCCAACCGCACCCGCATGGCCACGTTTTCCGGATCCATCTCCAACGTCTTCTGGAAAATGCGGACTGCCTGTTCCAGTTCGCCGGCTCGCAGAAACTCTTCTGCGACCTGCAAGTATTGCGCCCGCGCATCATTGAACAAGCCCTGCTGAGTGTACAGCTCAGCCAGCCTCAGCACCCCTTCCAACGTGGGCTTGAGCTTGGTCAGCTTCTTGTACATGGCGATGGCTTTGACCGTGAAGCCCTGGGTGGCATAGGCATCGCCTACACTCTTGAAGCATTCGATGGCCTTGTCATTTTGGCCGAGCCGTGCGTGCAAGTCTCCCACAGTGTTGTTCACGGTGAGGTCCTTGGGGTCAGCCTTCAGGATCTTTTCGTACTCAGCGATTGCGTTAGGCAGCTTGCCCTGCTGGACGAATTTCTCCGCAGTGCTCAGAACCTTCTGCTTGTTGAAACCAAAACCAAACGCCATATGAGTGCGAACTCCGGTTCCGGTTGTCTCCTGTCAGAAAGCCACATTCCTGGCAGGTTCACCGGTAAGTTGCCCATTCCATCGGCTATTTTGCCAGTTACCCGAGGGATGGTCTTTCGGACAAGGGCAATTGTAAGGCTGGTTACCTAGATTCGTATGGTTACTAAGGGTTACCGAAAGGGAGTGTACGAGTGGGTTACCAGCGAAACTGATGAGTCAAATCGGGCGGGCGGGGCTTTTCGGATTGCAGGCCTTGCCCCCCGCGTCATTAGAGTCTCTGTGCGATACTTCCCGCTGTTTGGCGCGCGAAGTGTTCCACGTGGAACCTGGGATAAATGGGACATTATAAAAAAATAGTTAGCGCACGCTTACCGATTTTGGGGCTGTTGCTTCTGGTGACGAGCGCGTGCCAGGCACCTCCACAGGAGCCTGATAAGACCCCGGCCCCCGGCGGGGTTGAGCGCACTTTGGGTCCTCCGCACGATCTCTCGCAAGGCGAGAAATCTGGGGGTCACACCCTGAAGAAACACGTAGGCCGCAGCGACGAGCAACTTCGGCAGCGTCTGGAACGCGAGCGAGGAATCTCCGCGGCATCGACCTACACCGACCGAGAGACAGCCGAGCGAGTTGTGGGCGCAGCGCTGCAACATGAGCAACCGAAAATTCGGCGCTGGCTGGAGCGCGAAGGCGGACATCCTAACCTGGTGCTGGATTACGACGGTGACCCCGCTCACCCGATTGGCCGAACGTTGCGGCGTGGCGACGAGCAGACGACGCCCTGTTCACATGCAATAGTTGTCTTGAAGTGGAGCGGACTGGGCGACTATTACGTTCTGACTAGCTATCCGGAGTGCCGCTGATGAGCCGTAAGCATCCCGATCACGCCAAGACTCCGGAGATTTCTGCCGCCGAATTCCCGGCGCTGCGAGATTTTCTGCGGGGCTATTTTCATGAAGACTTGTTGGACGAGTACGGCTCGGCCGAGGCTGCCGCCTGGCAGTTCTGTAAAGACGCGGACGCAGCGCAGCGCAAAGCTGTGGCCGACGATTGGACGCGACTGATGGAGCGAGTTCCATGGGCCGCGATGAATTCCGCGATCCACAAGTTAGGCAGTTCGTACGAGTTTGCGAGCGCAGATGAGTTCAAGAAGGTCATGGCGATTTTTCGGGGGTACTCGCGCCGAGGCAGATGAATACGGCAGCGCCGGCGATGGAAGGTTCAAGCCGAACGAAACGAGGTTTTTGAACTTGAATCTTATGGTCCCTTCCGTAGTAAATCTCGGATTCCGACAGCCCAACCGGAACTCACTCTGCTGGTTCCCAAAGAGCGATTTTCCGGCCGGAACTTACGAATCGTGACATAGCACATCTGACACGCCTGGAAAACAAAGTCTAGCCGATTACAAATCACCCTAGGCAGACATGCGGCGCGCCTGCTTGGGGCAGAATCCGGCGAGTAGACCCAGGAACTCGGTCAGATGCGGGGGGGCAGGCTGATTTCGTAAAGTGACGGCATACCACTGCCGCCGGAAGCCGCTACCGCTCAATGGGCGGATCGCGACTCTGCCTGCTTCCGCGCTAGGCGCGACTGCCCAGCGTGCCAGAAAGCCGATTCCGGTGCCGGCAGAAGCCAACTCGATAATTGCTTCGGTCAGAGGGACCTCGATCACCCGGTACGGCGTGACCCCAGAGGGCTTCAGAATCTTCTGAATGAGGGTACTTTCTTCCCGTGGGGGATAGACGAGGACGGTTTCCTGCGCTAGATCGCGGGGCTGTATCTGGCTGGAAGACGCGAGGCGGTGAGCAGGCGCCATCACAATGACGAGTTCGTCTTCGAACATGGGAGTGGCACGAAGACTTTTATTGCGCGGCGGACAGCTCATAATGGCGACGTCCAGCTTGCCTTCGAGCAGAGCCGCGGCCGGATACGCGGTGGCGCCGGCATCGATGTTTACCTCGACCTTAGAGAACTTATTGTGGAACTTCTTGAGCAACGGAGGCAACCAGTGGTAACAGGTGTAGCATTCCGTGCTCAGTCGAATCACTCCGCGAGCTCCGCCATTCAATCCTTCGACTTGTGCTTCCGCGTTTCCGAGATCCTCGAGCACACGGCGCGCACAAACCAGTAACTTTTCTCCCGCCGGGGTCAAGACCATCTTTTTTCCCAGACGCAGAAATAGCGGCGCTCCCAGCTTTTCCTCAGCGTCGCGTAGTTGATGGCTTAATGCCGATTGCGTGAGATGGAGCCGCTTGCCGGCTTCGGTGACGCTGCCTTCCTCCGCGATCGCGGCCAGCAGTTTGAGGTGACGAATCTCGAGTCTCGCGTCCATGACATGAGCTTAATTCATTCAGAAGATGAAAACAAACAATAATTCTCATGAGTAGACCCGTGTGTCTAATCCGCAGGTGACAAGAAAACGCTTTGGAGGCAAGAAGCGGATAGCGGCGAGGATGAGCTTGGGGCAAGCTGGTTTTCAGATGCCTGCATTCTCACTTTCAAGGCGTCGGGCACAAACCAAAAGGGGGTCGTATGACGTATAGGATGGGACGAGCTATTAGTGTAATTTCACTGGCAGTTGCGTTATTTGCGGGGATGGCCAAGGCACAACAGGCAGACCAGATCATCAAGGTAAAGATTCCATTCGAATTCACAGTCGGACGGCAGGTTTTTCCCGCGGGAGACTACTCCATCGCGATCGACGCTTCGCGTTTTGTGGCGCTGCGGGATGCGCGAGGCCGCGTGCTCACAACGGTCCTGGCCAACAGGGTTGAGGCCAAGGGGAAGCCTGCATCAACCAAGCTGAAATTTGATGGCTACGGCGGTCAACATGTGCTGGCGCAGGTGTGGAGGCAAGACGAAGATCATGGCTATGAGCTCGGGAAATCAAGATCCAGAACGTCCATAGCAAGCGCCCCGAAGGAAACGGTAGCAGTGGGAACTCAGCCGTAACGCCGTATTAGATTGCGTTCATGGAGGTTAGGGGATGAACACCAGCGAGAATGGAAGCAATGGAACCTCGCGAGCAACAGAGTTGCTGCCGGCAGATCTGCATGTCCAGCAGGTGATCCGTTCTGCGGAGCGGGAACTCTACGAACTAGTGCAGCGCCGGTCGGACCTGATGAAGCGAATCGGCACCATTAAGCAAACGTTGGTGGGACTGGCGAACATCTTCGGCGACTCGGTGCTCAGTGACGAGTTGCTCACTTTCCTCGATCGCAGACCAGCTAGCCGTCAGCCCGGTTTCACCCGGGCTTGCCGGCTGGTGTTGATGGAGTCCGAGGTTCCACTCGGCACCCGTCAGGTTTGCGATCAACTACGGCGAAGATTCCCCGAGTTGATCGAGCGTCACAAAGATCCGATCGCCTCGGTGACGACTGTGCTTAATCGGCTCGTGGACTATGCGGAAGCAAGATGCTCAACGAATGGAGGCGGACGGCGGGCCTGGGAATGGGTGGCGGAGCAGCCGGATGGCGCCGCAGGGGCGTTGCTGAGATTCGTCCGGAGCCATGAGCCGGAGAAAGATCAACAGTGATCGCTACTGAGTCTATTCCCTTCCAACACCCAACGCGTCGGCTACGCGGTTGATGTAGTTGAACCAGGAAGCAATCAGTGTGATCTGCAGTATCGCTTTGTCGTCGAAGCCTGAGGCTCGCAGGCGCGCGTGGTCATCCTTCGATACTTTGGTAGCGTCTCGGGTGAGTTTCACGACGTAGTCGAGCATCGTGCACTCCTGCGCGGTGATGGGAGCGGTGGTGTAATCCTTTTCCAGGCCCTCGACCAGGTTCTTATCCAAGGTCACGCGGCGCAGAAACTCTGCGTGGGACTCGATTCAATAGACGCACCGGTTGGTCACCGATACTACGGTGGTGATCATTTCGTGTTGCCGCCGGCTCAGCGGCAAATCGGGGGACATGAGCGCCCCAAAGGTGGCAAAGGCGTGGTAGAGCGCGTCAGGAATCAGACTATGAGATTCGACGATTTGCGCTCCGCCTCCCTCAGTCGGGTGCACCGGGGTGGCATACTCGATGGGATAGAGAGCTCGTTGGTCCTCCATGGCTTGCCGCAATTTGTCGTCGGCTTCTGTGAGGGGTATGGTGCGAATCCAGGTCATAGGATGAACGGGAGCCTCGGCCGAGATTTGTGGCCGCCGAATTCTGCGGCAGCCAACCTACATTGAAGCCGTCTCGCTTGCCAATAACGGAATTGTATTACGCGGGTTGGGTCGGAATCTTCCGCCCAAGCAGCAACGAAACCGACTGGCCGCGGCACTGCAATGCCTCGACGCGTTAAGCTTGCTTGATGGGCCGCAGCTCTCTGGTCGGATATCTCGACGACTTTCTCCGCAGGGATGGAGAATGCGCCTATGTACAACGCAGCGGATATCGCACGGCGCGCTGGAGCTACCGTCGAGTTGCCGAGACTGCATTCCAGTTTGCCGGTGAACTGGCAAAGCGTGACATCAACAAAGGCGACCGGGTTTTAATTTGGAGTGCGAATTCGGCGGAGTGGGTCGGGGCATTCTTGGGCTGCGCTCTCCGGGGCGTAATCGTGGTCCCTATCGACGACGCCTCCGCACCCGACTTTGCCCTCCGCGTCTATGAGCAAGTCAGCGCCAAACTCCTGCTTTGTTCGCGTAAATACGCCCGGCCCTCCATACCTACGCTAGTGTTGGAAGACCTGCAAGAAACCTTGGCGCATTTTTCGGCCGCTCGCTATCAAGCGGCTGCAATCGAACCAAACGACACGCTGGAGATCGTATTTACCTCTGGCACCACGGCCGAGCCCAAAGGCGTTGTGATCACACACGGCAACGTTCTCGCCAACGTCGCGCCCCTTGAAACTGAGATTCACAAATACCTTAAGTATGAGCGCTTCGTGCATCCGGTTCGCTTCTTGAACCTGCTGCCGCTCAGCCACGTATTCGGGCAGTTTCTGGGAATCTTTTTGCCACAACTCTTGGGAAGCACAGTAATTTTCCAGGATGCGCTCAAGCCTGCCGAAGTCATTGCCACTATTCGGCGCGAGCGTGTTTCGGCGCTGGTAGCCGTGCCACGGATGCTGCAGGCGCTAAAGGAAAAAATCGAACGTGACCTCGCTGACGAAGGCGGTCTGGAGAAGTTTCGAAAACGATTTCGCTCCGCTGAAGGCAAGCATTTCCTGTGCCGCTGGTGGATCTTCCGCCGCGTCCATCGCCAGTTTGGATGGAAGTTCTGGGCCTTTATTTCCGGCGGCGCCGCGCTTGATCGCGATACCGAAGAATTCTGGGGACGCTTGGGCTACGCCGTAATCCAGGGCTATGGGCTCACAGAAACTACTTCGATCGTCAGCCTGAACCATCCTTTCCGCCTCGGCAAAGGTTCGATTGGGAAAGTGCTTCCGGGACGCGAAGTCAAACTAGCGCCTGACGGAGAGATTATGGTCCGCGGTAGCGGCGTAGCCTCCGGATATTGGACCGGCAACGCACTCCAACCGGTCGCCTCGGACGAAGGCTGGTACGGCACAGGTGACATCGGAGGCCTCGATAGTGAGGGCAATCTGTACTTCAAGGGTCGAAAGAAGGACGTTATCGTTACGCCCGCCGGCATGAATATTTATCCCGAAGACCTTGAAGTCGCGTTGCGCCGCCAACCCGAAGTGAAGGACTGCGTCGTGATCGGATTGCCCCGCGACGGCAATGCAGAGGCTTGCGCAGTTTTGATCTTGCGCGGGGACCAGTTTGATCCGGAGTTGCTCCTGAAACGTGCCAATGAAACCCTCGCGGAATACCAGCGCATGCGCAACTGGTTTGTGTGGCCCGACGAGGACTTCCCGCGCACATCTACGCAAAAGTCCCGCACCAACGTGATCCAACAAGTCGTACTGACCCAACTCAGCCAGAAGAGCGCGATCTCGGCCACCTCAAGTCCGCTCGGGGAATTGATTGCACGGATCACCGGAAGGCCAGGTACACTCACTCCTGATGCCAACCTCGACACTGATTTGAATCTGAGTTCACTCGATCGGGTTGAGCTGCTCAGTGCGCTCGAAGACCGCTATCAGATTGACCTTAGCGAGACGCGATTCGCCGCGCTGAAGACCGTGGCCGATCTCGAAGGCATGCTGCATGGCAAAGTTCCAGCGCGGGTGCAATATCACTATCCGCGCTGGGTGCAACACTGGCCAGTGACTTGGATTCGACTGCTGACGCATTATCTCTTGCTGCGTCCCGCGGTGTTCATATTGGGATGGCCTCGCGTTGACGGTCGCGAGAACCTTTGCGATGTTCGTGGGCCCGTCCTGGTGATCTGCAATCACATTGGCGATGTGGATGTTGGTTTCGTGCTGACGGCGCTGCCCGCGCGCCTGCGCCACAAGCTGGCGACGGCCGCCGGCGGCGAGACCCTGGAATCATTTCGCACGCCCCCGTCGACGCGACCTTTCTTCGGACGGATCTACGACCGTGTGAAGTGGGTGCTGGGAGTGTCCTTGCTGAACCTTTTTCCGTTGCCGCGGGAAGCAGGCTTTCGCGAGAGTTTTGCTTACGCGGGTGAATTAGTGGACCGCGGCCATAGTGTCCTGGTGTTTCCCGAAGGTCACCACACGACCGACGGCGATATGCTCCCCTTCCGCGCCGGCATCGGCCTGCTCGCGAACAATCTCCAAATACCGGTTGTGCCCATGCGCATTGATGGCCTATTTGAGCTGAAGCAAGCTGGAAAAAAGTTTGCTAAGCCGTATGCCGTGCGGGTGAAAATCGGGAAGCCAATCCAGTTTGATAAGGCAACCGGCCCCGCTGAGATCGCACGGGAGTTGCAACAGAAAGTAAAGGATTTGTGAACCCAATATTCGGCCCCACGATTGTTTATCATTTGAGTTACTGGCACAAACCCAAAGGACTTCCCTGCATCGAACGGTTTCCGGCTTGTAGTGCGCTGCACGCACAATTCCGACAGAGATCCGTGTGTTTGGAGTGGGCGTGATCTTTTCTTATGGAAAGGATCTGCGATCGGGGAACAACACCTACTATGTCACGATGCGGCGATGAATGCGTTCGTTCTTCTCCTTGGTTATAATGTTGGCCATGAACCCGAAGACACTGTTTGCCATGGCATTGCCCATGGCCGTGATCGCTCTCTCACTTGCGAGCGCGGCGAAAACTATGGTCGAACTGAAAGACGCCCAGGGTAAGAGTGTGGGCTCCGCAACGATCTGGGATGGCAACCCCGGCGGCGGCGTTGGGATCGAGCTAAACCTGCACGATCTGCCTACCGGCGAGCATGCACTGCACTTTCATCAGAACGCAAAATGCGAACCGCCCGACTTCAAGTCAGCCGGCCCGCATTTCAATCCCGATGGGAAGAAGCACGGTCTGGAGAATCCGGAAGGCCACCATGCCGGCGATATGAAGAATTTCACGGTGGACGCAAACGGCAAGGCAAAAGTCAGGACAGCCGACAAGGATGTGAACCTGGGAGATGACAGTCACTCACTATTCAGCAACGGCGGCACGGCACTGGTGATTCACGCCAAAGCGGACGACATGAAGACCGATCCTGCCGGTAACGCCGGGGACCGCATCGCCTGTGGCCTAGTCACGAAATAGGCCCCCAATAGAAGTTCTTCATAGCTGCACACCACATAACTGCGCACCACCGAAACGCACAGTTTGAACAGCAAATTCACAACCACAAGCCCCAAAAATACAGAGAACACCGTATGGACTTGCTGAACAAGGTTCGTCGTGAACCTTGGCGAAATCGATTCGATATTCGCCTAGCTTTCGCTCTCTGAGTGGTTCGTGAAGCCCACTAGAACGCTTCGGGCCTCCGACTTCTGCACCAACCGGAAAATAAGATTGAAGTCCTCTGGGTGAGTGACGTCGCAGGAATACAAAGTTTCCAAGCGTATGCCGTGCTTGGGGGAACAAGGCCGCAGCGCTGCATAATGTTGCGGCACACCATCGACACACGATTCTTCTGTCCTCCGTACTTCGATTCGGATCGGTTGTTGGACGGTATTCGGAAACGAGCCTAAGCTCCAATCTCTGATCGACAACCGCGCGAAAGACGCGAGCAGGGCAAGGCGAAGTTTTTGAAGGGCCTTGCGCGTCATTTTGATTTTCCTCGGTCTCTATCACTTCCTCCACTTCCTCTTCGAACTTCAATTTCTGACTGTGAATCTCGACCGGCTGCAAAATTACGTAAGATCCGTTTTCGGTCCATCAAAGTTATCGAAGTGAGTTCCGTGCGGCGGGACAAAGATTTGACAATCAAGTGACATCCCATCCGCATCCTCTCGTTCGTCCCTGACTCTAATCCCATATACGTTGCGAAAAGCATTTGACAAGCTGAGGCTCGGGGAAAATTGTGGACTAAAACATCCCAAGCGCAGTCATCAATAACGAAAATCAAACGTCTTAACAAGGAGAAATCATGAAGAAGTTGTACTTGATCGCTGTACTTACTCTGACTTGCCTGATTGGGTTGAGCGAAGCTCACGCCCAAGACGTGGACACAGTCGTTGCGAATGTCCCGTTCGAGTTTGTCGCCGGCGGCACCACGCTTCCCGCAGGCACATACCGGGTGAGTCGTGTCTATCCTGCGGGCCGCTCAGTGTTAGCCATCCAGAGCTACGATAACAGCGTTTTTGTGTTGCCTGTTGTTTTCGACGGAGTTTTCGAGGGAGCTTCCGCTGACCATGGAGAGCTTAACTTCGTGCACGTGGGAGATAAGAACTTCCTCAGCAAAGTTGAAACACCAGACGGCGCCTATAGCATCAAAACGCCACGAGTGATGACCAAGGTAGCTCAAACAAAGGATCATGGGACCGGGTCTTCGTCCTCTGGCACTAACTAAGCCGGTGATACTCCAATACGGGGGACTGTTCATGGAAGGCCGATATCCTCAGTCCCCCAGTATCTTTTCTGCACTTCCTGTTACTGCTGGTAGCGTCAGACATGATTTTTCTTCCGCACCGAGCAGAAGCACGACGAGCTACCTAGCCATATCCAATTAGCCGAGACGAACCCCGCTGCAAGCTTTTATCATCTGAGATGTTCGGGGGTAGATGATGGCGGCTATTTCTCTGAAGGTAAACGGTCAGGTTCACACCGTGGATGTCGATCCGGAAACTCCGTTGCTGTACGTGCTCGGCGACGACCTGCAGTTGCGTGGACCCAAGTTCGGCTGCGGCCTGGCGCAGTGCGGAGCCTGCACGGTTATTATTCGAGGGCGGGCGGTGCGCTCCTGCGTGATGCCTGTCAGCGCTGTGAAAGAACAGGAGATCACGACGCTAGAGGGCTTGGGAACTCCAGACAAACCGCACGCGATTCAGCAGGCGTTTATCGATGAGGGGGCTGCGCAATGCGGCTTCTGCCTCAGCGGCGTCATACTTACAGCGAAGACCCTGTTGGATGAAAATCCGAAGGCCTCCGACGAGCAGATCCGGGAGGCAATGTCGAATGTGTTATGCCGCTGTTTTGCACATGTACGGATGATGCGGGCCATCAAGCGCTACCAGGAGCGACGCGCGTGAAAAGAGAAGTCTCCCGTCGCGATTTTCTCGTGGCTTCTGGTGCACTCGTCGTGAGCTTTAGCGCAGCGTCGCTCATCGAGCCATTCGCCATAGCGCAGGGGCCCTTCGACACCCACAAGTCGCATGTCGATCCGGAGAAGCTGGATTCATGGCTCGCGGTCGCATCCGATGGCACAGTGACCGCGTACACCGGAAAATGCGATCTCGGGCAAGGCATGTATACGGTGCAGACGCAGTTGGTCGCCGAAGAACTATGCGTTCCTATTCATAAGGTGAAATTGATTCAGTGCGATACGTCTGTGACCCCGGATCAGGGAACGACCTCCGGAAGTCAGTCCACGCCCACCAATTTTAATACTGAGAGTCTGGCGCAGGCGGCGGCGACCGCACGCGAGGCCCTAGTCGCAATGGCAGCGCAGAGGCTGAGAGTGCCCGCCGATCAACTTACCGTCGAGGATGGCATCGTCAGCTCAAAGAGCGGACGCCGGGTCAGTTATGCCGAACTGGTAGGGGGCAAGCATTTCGACATCGCGGTGAGCTCGACCGCGAAACGCAGATCACCGAGCCAGTGGACGGTGCTGGGGAAACCTGTTGCCTCGATGGATAGAGTTGCCCTCATGACCGCCACATTCGAGTTCGTTCACAATGTGCACGTACCGGGCATGGTTCACGGTCGAGTGGTGCGTCCGCCAGAGCTGGGAGCAACCGTTGCGAACGTGGACGAGAAATCGGTGCAGCACGTTGCCGGTCTCATTAAGGTAGTGGTGAGAAATAATTTCGTGGGCATAGTCGCGGAAAAACAGTGGCAGGCAGCGCAAGCCGCCCAGGATCTGAAAGTCACCTGGAAGCCTGGCCTCACCCTGCCGGCGCAAAAGGACTTCTACGACTACATGCGAAAGCAGCCGTCGCGCGATCTAATGCTTGTCAACTCTAAAGATGTGGATAACAAACTGAAGTCGGCTTCGCGAGTTTTGAAAGCCACATATTTGCATCCTTATCAGGCGCACGGTTCGATTGGTTCATCATGCGCTGTGGCCGATGTGCAGGCGGATCATGCGACCGTGTGGTCTCCGACACAATCGGTGTATCCAACGCAGCATGGCGTGTCAGCGATCACCGGCTTAGCCCTCGACAGCGTGCGCATAATCTTTGTTCGCGGATCGGGCTGCTACGGATTAAATGCTGCGGATGCGGTCTCGTACGATGCGGCACTGCTATCACAGGCCGTGCACCGACCGGTTCGCGTACAACTGACGCGACACGACGAGTTCGTTTCCGAGAACTATGGCAACGCGTGCGTGATCGAGCAGCAGGCTGGACTCGATGCGAGCGGCGCGATTAGCGTGTGGGACTGTGAGACGTGGTCGGCATCGTTCGGCGGGAGACCGGGATATGACAGGCCTGGAAACGTACTCACCGGCATGCTGGCCGGCTTTGATCCTGAGACGATTACTCGTCGGGCAGCCATCGAGCCTACCAGGGAATTGCGAAACGGCAACAATGCGGTCCCCTCGTATGTGGCGGGATGCGTAAGTGGCAAGTGCGGCGGAGCCGGTTCGATCCGCAGTGAACGTGTCCTGATGCATGCGGTGAAATCGCCTTTCTTTACCGGACCGCTGCGATCGCCATTGCGCTTGCAAAACACATTCGCACACGAATGCTTTATGGATGAAATCAGCGCATCCGTAAAGGCCGATCCGGTCGAGTACCGGTTACAACACCTGAAAGAGACGCGAATCATTGACGTCGTGAAAGCCGCGGCCAAGGCGGCGGACTGGGATGCCCGTCCTTCTCCCAAACCAGGTACTGCGCGCTCGGGCACCGTTACCGGACGCGGCATCGCTTGCGTCGCGTACGAAGGCGACAACGGCTACGCCGCGCTCGTCGCGGAAGTGGAAGTGGATCAGGCAAGCGGGCAAGTGCAGCCCAAGCGTTTTGTCGTCGCACACGATTGCGGACCGATTTCCAACCCTGACGGCTTGCGTAATCAGATCGAGGGTGGAGTATTGCAAGGCATGAGCCGCGCGCTCGGAGAGGAAATCACCTGGGACGATCGCACGGTGACTTCGATCGACTGGCAGAGCTACAACACGCTGCCGCTTGGAATCCAGGTGCCAGCCATCGATTGTGTTCTCATCGACCGTCCAGAGGCGAAGGCCACTGGCGCGGGAGAGACAGCGATCACACTGGTTGCCGCAGCGATCGGCAATGCCATTTTCGATGCGACCGGCGCCCGAATTCGGGAGGTGCCATTGACGCAGGATCGGGTGAAGGCGGCGCTGAACTCACGTGGATGAGAAACGTTTGCGGCAGTCTATAAGGATCGGATGTTCACCCGACCGGCGCCTTAGCTCTGGTAAGCGACAAGAAGGGATCGCTTCTTATATGTACTGTAGCCGCGCGCCGTCAGCCGAATCACGCCCCGCAGGTGTTCTTCAACATAGCCTTCATTCCTCAATACAGCGACAATCTCACGGACAAAGCAGGAATCTACGGTTTGCCTGGCGAGCGCTACAAATTGGCTCGGATCGTGTTCGTAACATTCGGCCAGAGCCAGCAGAAGTTCTTCGCAATTGACTGCAGTTTGATTCATGGATTCTGTCTCTATCTCCGAATTATGCGTATTGGACGCTCCGATGAGAATGGCCCTCGTGTGCCAGGTGGCTGGCACTTTGGTCACTAATTGGAGAGAGAACATTTTCTGGTAAGTTGATAGCAAGTTCCGATGGGTCTGCCGACCTAGCTAGACGAGTTCCACGTCGTCGTTGGTGGAATGGCGATGTTACAACAACGATTCCAATAGCAGCGGGCGCAGTTCAACCGGAATTCGCCAAGGTTTGCTCCGCCTGTCAGTACATGCTTATTCGCGAGTCGTCGGCTTCCCCGCCAACAACAGGGCATCCATTGAATTCCTTCCGGGACTCGCTGCTCTTCAGAAGAGCATCTGCGTCTTTCCGCTTTAGCAAGCGTACTCGCTGGATATGGCCATCGCTTGCACTCTGGCTCTGAGCTTCAACGCAAACGTAAATTCCAGACGCGTCTTGTTCTAAGAGCCTGATGGCAATTTGTGATCCCCCATGTGGCGTCTCGAGGAGTACTTCCTTCTCGTCTACCTTCCGTGTCACATACCCATAATCGCCGAATGTCTTCTTTCCTTTTTCCCGCTTCGGCCGGATCCCAGAGGGAAGCGTTGTTACATCAAGTTTCCCGACCAAAAACTCGGTCACCTTTTCGCTGGGGTATGCCACATCATTTCTTGCCAGAGCTAAGGGCACACATGTCAGGACGATTATTCCACATAACAATTTCATGACTCTCCCTCACAATTTCTGGACCAACCACCCCGATCGGAAAACGTATGCTGTTGCCCGTGGTCAGCGAGCAGCACTGTCTTCAGATCGAAGGGATTGACCGTGGTCCGATATAAAGCTATTGCCATATCGACGACTTCTACCGAATGGAACTGACGACTCCAGGAAATATTCCAGGCTTTCATTCCTAGTCATCACTCTGCGCTTCCGCCCGCTTCACTGAGCGTGCTAACTCAGCAACCGATGTACGCGTGCACAAATTAGTGTGGGGGTGTTCAACAACGGCTCGTATTCGGCGGTCCATCTGCGTATGACGGGGTTGCCACACCTGCGGCTGATGATTACCTAGAAACACATTGCCGTTAACCTGCAGTACATCTTGCGTAGATCTCCCTGTTTCGATTGGAACTTGGGAGACACGGGGGCGGCGCGGATGGGATGCGCTGGCCAGCCAGAAGTTCCACTTTCGAGAACGTTCTACCAGTCCTAGCGATCACGCGAAAATGCCGGCGTGCCTACTGCGGCACACCGGCATTTTTATCTTCGGGCCTGCATCCCTGGCGAAATCAAACTTGGTCAATCACACAACTGCGATTTATTTGGGAAGCAGAATGGTTTCGTCGATAGACTCCGCCACCTGATGGCCCAGATCTTTACCAGCCACGTGGTCGGAGCGGAAATGTTGCCCGGCGTAAATCCGGCTCAGCCCAGCCTCCTGCGCCGCCGCTGAGAAGCTGGTGAAGTGCCGGGTCACTCCTGCCAAAGACTCGGACGTAACATCAAAGGTAAACCGTGGACCGAAGTAGAACCGCAGCACCTCGGCACCGGCGGCGCTGATGGCACTGTGGGCGCCCGGGTACGAAGGGTCAGGAGCGGTTTTTGTCGTTAGCGGAAGCCACGTCGGATTGGGCTCGGTACTGGGATTACCGTCACTGCCCGCCATTTGAATTGCAGTCACTGGGCGCCAGAACTGGTAGGTGTACTTCGCATCAAAGAACGCAATCGCGGTATCGGCAAGGCTGATGTTCAGAAGCGCAAACAAGCGGGCGCTTTGCGCCAGGTTAAGGTGATGTCTCAAAGCCGCGGTCTGCGCGATCTCGTTCCAGAAGTCCTGAATATTGCCATTCCAGAATGTTCCAATCAAGGTCTGCTCTAGAGTACGAGTTGTGCTGTTGATGAATCCCAGACTTTTGACTTCGTCAAAAACCCTGGTGTACGAGTCACTAGTCAACTCGGGCGGCGGGGCGGGGCGAAACTCGTCGGCGTATTAGTCGACGGGAGACTGATTCTTTTATGCGAGTTGATAAATATGCTTTCCTGACCTCAGCCCAGCTGGTCATCTGCAGTGCCGTGCTGTGCGCTTCGTCTTCAGCGGTTCCAGACGCTCCACTGGTCGTCGATCAGAACAGCCACGTCGTGACCATGGAATATGAAGCTTGGTTCGGTCCCAACGCCGTGACTTTTCAGGGCACCGCGGCCAAGCCCAAGCTCCAGTCGGCGGACATGCAAGCAGTCGGTGGCGGCTACGACAGCGCGGATCCCGCTGTCATCAAACAGCACGTCGCCTGGCTCGAGTACATGGGACTCGATGCGGCTCAGATCGAGGTCACCAATAACGTGGCCTGCATCTTCAACAGCGAGTGGTTCGTCAAGAAATACGTCCGGAACTGCACCGCCAGCTTCCGTCGAGGAAATCAAAACATCCGCGACAATACCGCGAACCTTTATCCAGCGTGGTCAACGCTCGGAACCCCGCTCAAACTGATTCCTATGATGGGCGGCATCGACAACAACGTCCTATACAAGGACATCGACGGCAAAACTGCTCTCGAAAAGGAAATCGAATATTTCGGCGCGCGCATGCGCAAGTACCCCGCCCTCAACGTGATTTACCAGGGTAAGCCTCTCATGCTGATTTACCTCGGGGCGGCGCAAGACCCAAACCCATCAGACAATCCGTTGTGGTTTCGAATTAGGAAATTTCTGAAATACCATCCCGAGATCGAGAGCAAATATACCTTCAAAATGGTGGCGGGATATCTCGACAGCCAGCCCGGCCTGTGGGCCACGCAAGGCACCCCCAGCGGCCCAGTGGAGATCAGCCCACAATACGGCTTTTGGAGCGTGGTTGATCGCCTCAATCCCACTTGCACCGTCGCCCCGTTCTGCCCCTACTACCCGTCCTATAACAAGACCGGTTCCCGAGTCGAGAATTTCACGGTTTCCGTCGCCACCGCGGGATAGACCGGATGGGGCTGTCCCAACCCCAACTCCCCGCCCTATTGCTCGGACGATGCCCTGCGCTTCGACGACAATCATTCTTACGTCACGCTCGACTCGTTCATGACTTACGCGCGGCAGCTCGCTCCCATCTTTCTGATCATTGATCAGTTCAATGAGCACGTACACCCGGACGAGGGCTTTGACGCAAATACCGACGACGATATTGAGCCTGCGAATCTCTGGGGACGCAGTGCCCTCGACGCCGTCAGGCATGAGATCCGGGCCTACCGTTGCAAGATGGACGACGAAGAAGTCCAGGATCACCCCTAATTTCAACAACCCTGGAGGCGATTTTCGGACGGAGCAGCCGGGCTTCTCTGCAACTCAGACTGCATGGCGGAGGGAGAGGGATTCGAACCCCCGGTACGGTTTCCCGTACAGCGGTTTTCAAGTACACAGGAGGGTTCTGAACCGTTATGAAAATTTTCTACCCTACTCCTCTTTTCAACAGGTTGCAAGTCGCTCGATTTGATCCGTTCTGCTTGCAAATGATTGGTCTTGATCGGGCAACCATTACAATTTCATTACAGTCTGAGTCAGCTGTGGAGTGCCATCACCCGACTAATTCGCGCCGCCTTAATCGTTGGTTCGTTAGTTTCCGTACGGAAACTCCCGACTACCGCTACCTACTACAACTTTTCGTATTCCGCCTTGGCTTGCTTGAAGATAACGATGTCCGGATAAGCGTCTTTATTCGATTGCCTGCGGCTTAGTTAGAGGTGGAAGTTCTTTGAGCGGTGGGTAGTCTTCCACCGTCTCATGCTGGGGCCTGGCTAATAGCGAAGCCACTAGACCGCAGCCGGCCGCAAACGACAACCACAGTCCCGGAACTGCTCGATTGCCGGTGACGTGAATTAGGTATGTGCTGATCGCGGGTGTAAATCCACCGAAGATCGCGGTGGCCAGACTATAAGCAAGGGCGAAACCGGAAGTCCGCACACTCACTGGCATGATCTCCGTAAGGAAAACGACCATAGCGCCGTTGTAGCTGCCGTAGATGAAAGATAGCCAGAGTTCTACCGTCAGCAGTCGGGAGAACGAAGGCTCGCGAACCAGCCATAGCATCGCCGGATAGGCGGTGACCAACATCAGTATTGTGCAAACGACTAGCAAGGGCCGACGCCCCACCCTGTCGGACAGCCATCCCATGATAGGAAGCCAAAAGAGATTCGAGGCACCCACACACAGCGTGACGATAAGACTTTCCATGCTCGCCAAATGAAGCACGGAGTTCCCGAAAGTGGGCGTGTAAGCTGTGATCATGTAAAAAGACACTGTCGTCATCGTCGCCATCATGGTTCCGATGAGCACAATCTTCCAACTGGCGGTGAGTGAGTGGAGAATTTCCGAGATGCTCGGCCGATGCTTGCGCGCGATAAACTCATCAGTTTCCTGGAGAGACCGTCTGAGCCTAAAGAGGAACGGAAGGATCACACAACCGAGAAGCAAAGGGATACGCCATCCCCACTGCATCATTTTCTGTGGCGGCAATTTAATGCTCAACACCACTCCAACCAATGCGGCGAACATGACTGCGACCTGCTGGCTTGCCGATTGCCAACTGACATAGAAGCCCTTATGTCCTGGTGTTGCGATCTCCGATAAATAGACCGAGACACCGCCCAATTCCATTCCTGCCGAAAAACCCTGAAGCAAACGCCCAATCAGCACAACAATGGCGCCAACAGACCGATCGTCGCGTATCCCGGCATGCACGCTATGGAAACGATCCCGACTGACATCAGCCCCAACGTCAGAATGAGGCCGGCGCGGCGTCCATGGCGATCGGTGTATGCCCCGAGCACAATCGCTCCGAGGGGCCGCATAAGAAAACCTGCACCAAAGGTCATCAGTGACAACATCAACGACACGAATGGATTGCCGTTGGGGAAGAACGCATTGCCGATGGCCGAGGCGTAGTAGCCAAAGACCATGAAGTCGTACATCTCCAGAAAATTCCCACTGGAGACGCGCACCACAGACCAGATCTTTGATTTCTGATCAGTCGTGACCATAGGAGTCGTCGAGGGGAGCGAAGTACGGGTCGACCGTGAAAGACAAGATACTCAAGCCAATGATCAGCCTGATAACAAACATCCGCATTGAGCTCTGTAGAACGAGCGCTAGAACCCGTTGCCGACTTCAAAGATAGACTCCGCATATCGCTGGATCGCCATGCCTGCGATCTCATCCATCAGTCTTTCACTTCGAAGATGAGCACCTTGGCTTCGGCATTGGTCTCCCCGGGCGACACCGCAACGAACAGCCGGTTGAGTTCAGGCACGAGCAATGCTGTCTTGGCTCCAGGCGCGCTGGGGACTTTTGCAAGGAAGGCATAATGGTCGGCGTCCTGCTGGGAAAACACCGAGATGTACCCCTCTCCCCCTGGCACATATATCCGGCGATTCTTGTGGTCATATACGACGTCATCTGCGCGGGCCGCCGCTGGTTGATTCGTGACAATCGATCCGTTTTCAGAGTTCATGACGACCAGCATCGGCGGCTTGCGACATACGATGATGAGTCTCTTGCCTGACTCATCGAAGGCGATGGGAGAGTTTTCGCTCCCTACCCCCACTTTCCATCGAGCATTGACCTTCATCGCCTGCCGATCGATCACCGCGACTTCATTCTTATCCGTGACGTTGATAAATAGGCGAGATCCGTGATGTTCCAAGACCATCGCTTCGACGTGATTGCTTTCGATACGAATATCGGAGATCGGCTTGTCGGTGGCGAGATCCACTTTCGACAAGAAGGAATGATCCAAGGGAACGTCCTTGCCTCCCGTAACGACAAACAACTGCCTGGCTTCGTGATCGTAGCCGATAGAGTCAGCTCCCTCGACGAGCTTGATCCTGTCGACCGGCTGATAGTCACTGCCCTTCAGAATCTTGACGGTTCCATCGGCACCGTCTGTGACATAGATTCCGATCTTTTTCGGGAAGGTACAAAATGCTGTGGGGGGTGCCGAAGCCCGTCAGGCTGCGAACTCTCTGATTTTGTCGAGATCGATGACTTCCACGGTTTTGTGATCTTCACCAGCGAGAAACAGCCGCTTCCCCTTCACGTCAATTGCGAAGTGATCGAAATCGCCGGTAATCCCGGGCAGCACGACAGTTTGCACAAGTATGAGAGGCAGAGAAGGGGTGTTTGTTTTCCCAGCCGTCTGCCCTTGTGCGAGGAGGCCAGTGCTACAGATGACTCCCACCGTGACTGCGACTAACCTTGTCCAGCAGCCTACACATGTTGCTGCTCCTTATGGTAGATATCGGGCTGTTAACAATGGGGACCTAAAGGCTGCGAGCCCGGATGTCTTCACCAAATCAGCTTCAGGCCAAATTGAATCTGCCGTGAGGTTGTTACCGTCGAATCCAGCTGGCCAGCCCCGGCAACTGTGTCGAGCTGAGTTGGATCCACCGAACTTTGGGTGAACACGGCCAAGTGATTCAAAGGGGGAGCAAAATTCGGATGATTGAAGATATTAAAAATCTCGGCGCGAAATTGGACTCTGAATGTCTCCGAGATTCCGGTGACGGGGATGTTCTTGAGCAAGGAGAAGTCGAAGTTCTTCAAAGGGGGACCAGTCAATGCGTTACGGCCGAGATTACCTCGCCGGTTGGTGCAGGTAATTTGTCCAGGAGGGGGAGGAACAAAGGGCTGTTGTGTAAGGAGGGTCTGCTGCGAACAGATGTTGGAGAAAGACACGGGAGCCGCCGGGATCGTGAGGCAATTTGTCTTTATGTAGCCATTCACATTGCCGGGGTTCACGAGTGAGTTACATCCAGCGCCTCTCACCCGATCGGGAAAGTCCCATGTATCGGTGCTTAATAATCCCAAGCGGATCGCTGTTCGGGTCAATGGTCGCAGTAAACGGAATCCCGCTGCTCAACTGAACAACTCCGCCCAATTGCCAGCCCCCGAGGAACCAACCTGCCGGCCCCTGCAATTTGTTATGTCCCGGCAGAGTCCAGGTGTAGCTCAACACGAAGTTGTGAACGATGTTGAAGTCCGAAGGCCCCCGGCGCAGCGCTGGGTTGAAGTACGGAAGACTGGAAATGGAATTGAGAAATGTATCTCCGCCTACAGTTGCCGACCCAGTATCGATACTCTTCCCCCAGGTGTAGGACGCTTGCGCCTGCAATGAGGAAGTGCGGGCGGTTAGTTTCGTTTGCAAGGCGTTGTAATGCGCGTCCCCAGTCCACATGACCGAGCTGATTTGCCCGGCGTTTTGGTTCATAAGTGGCTGCGCTAATGCGCCATTGCCCCCGTAGATCGGCCCAAGCATGTTGAGCGGAGTCAAGGGAAGCGAAGTATTTATGTCGTCAGCCCGGAAAGCCTGGTGCACAGCCCGCGAGCCCACATAAGCCACCATCCCGCTCAAGCTTTTCGCAAATTCCCGCTGGACATTGAGGTTCCACTGCATGGTGTAGTTCCGTTTAGGATGAGGATCCAGGAATGCTTGCCGCCGGGTCGTAGGGACCTGGAGTTGACTGAACAGTTGATCCGGGAAGCTGCTCTGACTGGGGCCTGAAATAGTTCTCAAGTCGAAAAATGGAGCCGAGAGAGGAACCAGCAGCGAGTACAAGTACGGAAGCGGAAGCACATCGAACATGCCGAAGCCGCCGCGCACGGAAGTCCTACCGGTTTTGAGTGGGTCCCAAGCGAACCCTACGCGAGGTTCGAAGTTGTGGAAGGTTGGATTCGAGAAGAAAGGCCCGGTGCCCGCGCAACCCGTCACGAGCACTCCGCAGATTGGCTGTTTAGCCGTCGGAGTCGGCAGACTCGAAAGGTGGCCATGGGTTTCCGTCGGCACGGTGGCCATCTCATATCGCAAGCCGGCATTCACCGTCAGGTTTGGCCTGAGACGTATGTCGTCCTGAACGTAGCCGGCGTATATGTGCTGGCGGACCTGGCGCTCGGTGATTCCTCCGGGAAATGCTGCGTCGAACTTCCCCGGTGTGTTGCTAAGGAAGTTGGCAAGGCTGGAGAAGACAACCACGCCATTAGCGTCCGAACTGGCCAGGATGTTGTCCTGGATGTATTCCGTGGCGAAGCCAAATTTCAGAAAATGGATTCCCTTCGTGACAAAGGCGTCATCGTAAATCTGAAATGAATTCCAGTGAAAGCGGTAGTTCGGGCTTGCGCCCAGCCCACCTTGAAAACTAGCGATGCCGCCTCCAATATTAATACCTGGGGCAGGGCGTCCCGGCACGGCACTGTAGGTGGCACTGTTGTCCTTCGCGGTCGCATTGATGGCGGATGCGTTCTGGCCGGCGAAGGCGGCGACGCGGTTGAAGCCGAAACGCAGCGAGTTGATTAGCGTCGGCGAGAAGGTATGGGTGTGTTCCGCGGTCACGATCTGCCGTTTTGTGCTGTTGCCCGTCAGGATCACATTCAAAGGATCTGGCTGAGTCTCAGTGGCGTTGTCGTAGACGTAGGTACCAACCAAACTATCACGCCGGTCAGTTTGTGGTCACCCCGACACGGTAAAGTAATTCTCGTTGATAACCTGGTTCACCACGGAAGTGACATTTCCTGAGTCGGGGCAGCCGGGCGGAACGCAATGGTCGTCCAGTACCGGAAAAAAGACTCCGGAACGGGAGGACTTTTGGGTTTACTGGACCATCGACCAACCCATTCCACGCGTTGTTCGTCGGCACGGTGATAGGAGTGCTGATTCCTGTAGCTTGCCGGTCTCCCTCGTAGTCTCCGAAGATGAAAGTCTTGTCCTTGATGAGTGGACCACCGGCGGAGGCGCCAAATTGATTGCGTTTGAACGGTGGTTTGGCCGGAAGGCCCGGACCTTGCGATACATCGAAAAAATTCCTGGCATCCAGGGCGCTGTTCCGAAGGAACTCATACGCAGTGCCATGAAACGAATCGGTTCCCGACTTCGTCACGGCGTTAATAACGCCACCTGAGGTCCGGCCATACTCGGCTGAATAATTACTGGTCAGAACGGAGAACTCTTCCACCGCGTCTACGCCGAGGTTTGACCCCAGAACGCTACCGGGAGCACCATTGGAATAATCGTTGATGCTGACTCCATCCAGACGATAGTTGTTTTGAGCTGGTCGGCCTCCTGAGATCGTCAGTTGCGAACCGAAGCCGCGGTTGCCACGGTCCGGGCCAGTCGACAGCCCCACCTGGGTGTGGATGGCCGCAACCCCAGTTTCCAGCGTGGCTAACTGGGTCCAGTCTCGCCCATTTAAAGGAATCTCCCGCACCGTTGTCTGGTTGACCACGCTGCTGATCGTGGAAGACGCCAAGTCGATCGACGGTGGCGCGTCGTTGACAACCACCGACTGCGTGACAACTCCAGGCTTCAGCGTGAAATCTACTCGCTGCTGTGCCCCTACGTTTAGGGTTACGTTTGCCACCACCGTGGTCGCAAAGCCTCCGGCGGAACAACTGACCTCGTAGTTTCCAGGTACCAAGTTTGGAGCGGTGTACAGGCCCTGATCATTGTCCTCGACCGCCGTAATGACACCGGTGGCCAAGTTCTTAATCGAGACTCTGGCTTCCGTGACGACTTTCCCAGACGTGTCCGCCACCACCCCCTGAATCGTTCCTCCGGCGACCTGCCCGTAGGTGGGGAAGGCCGAAACGACCAATGCGACGCTGAGTATGAGAAGCTGAACTTCACCAAAAACCAAACAGGAGTTTGGCGCCGAATGGACGGAACGCCGGTCCCCAAGCGTCGATTCGTTGGCGAATGAAATACTTGCCAGCCGTGGCCAACGAGGGGCCAATCATTGACTGCGGAGATACCTTTTGCTCACCTTCAGGGACGACCACGCGGTGTCCTCCAAAGCATTCATTTGTTGCGTTGAGGTGACTGCCAAATCGCTTGCAGGACAATCATAAGCAATGTGACTATCACCAAACTATCTGCTGAACTGTCCAGCTTATGGATTTTCAACGCAACCTTCGTCCATCCGAGCTTCGCTTGATGATCTGAGATCTTGACATTTTTCGGTTGCGGCAATCTGCTGGAATCTATCTCCCGCAGCGCAATACCCGATGCATCCAATCGACAACATTTCTAGCTCCTTAAGCTAGTTATTGAAAACAATACGGTTAGTTTCCGATCTCCCATTTTGACCCGGTACAGTCGTGGAGCTATACTCCACCCGACGTTTGCCGCAACCATGGGATCTCCTGCTGCATTAGCGAGAATCGTTCATTTTGGGGTGTTTGAGGTCGACCTCAAGGCCTCCGAGCTTCGCAAGCAAGGGCTTCGTCTTAAGCTCCCGGAACAACCTTTCCAAGTTTTGGCCATGCTCCTCGAGAAGCCTGGCGAGATCATCACCCGGGATGAGCTTCGTAACCGCCTCTGGCAAACTGATACTTTCGTCGACTTCGATCACGGGCTTAATAACGCGGTAATGCGTTTGCGGGAAGTTTTGGGCGATTCCTCGGAGAACCCACGGTTTGTGGAAACGATCCCGCGACGAGGCTATCGCTTCATAGCACACGTCGAAGACTCCTTCCTCGTCATGCCGTCCCACGGGGTTCACGAGTCGGAAGCAAATCAAGTAGCGCGATTGGCGGGGGCGGCCGAGGCCCCAACGCGGAGCGGGATGGCCTCGACCGGAAGCAATCGAGTCGAGAGTCGCCGGATGGCGATCCTGACTCTGGCTCTGCTAGCCACAGCTGCAGCGGTCGCCGCCATCGCCATCCACTATTCCGGAAGGGGCAAAACAAGCCAATCCGGTGTCAAGCAGAATACTTCCCTCGTAGTTCTTCCTCTGGAAAACCTTTCAGGGGACAAAGACCAGGATTATTTCGCCGACGGAATGACCGACGAACTCATTGCCAACTTGGCGAAAATTCGCTCGTTGCGCGTTATTTCCCGTTCTACGGCCATGGCCTACAAGGCCACGCGCAAGCCGCTGTCAGAAATCGCCCGCGAGCTTCATGTAGATGCGGTTGTAGAGGGAACAGTCTTGCGGGAGGGTAGTCGGATAAGAATCACCGCTGAGCTTGTCCAGGTCTCCACTGATCACCATTTATGGGCGGAGACATACGAAAGCCAGATTGGGGACGTCCTCGCACTGCAAAATCGCGTTTCCTCTGCCATCGTCAACGAGATTCGCATCAACCTGACGCCGGAAGACCGTGCACGTCTTGCGAAGAATCCTGCGATCGCCCCAGAAGCATACGAGAATTATTTGAAGGGCCGTTTCTATTGGAACAAGAGATCCGATGAAAATCTCATGAAGGCCATCAGATACTTCGAGCAGGCTACGCGATCAGGATCCTGACTATGCGCTTGCCTATGCCGGGCTCTCCGACTGTTATGCCATTATCGGCGCCACAATCTTCGGAACGATGCCTGTCGATGAAGCTGCCCCGAAGGCTCGGGACGCAGCCCGGCGCGCCTTAGATATCGACCCAGACCTGGCGGAGGCTGAAACCTCACTCGCCACGTTGAAGTTCAACTACGACTGGGACTGGTCTGGAGCCGAAGAAGGATTTCAACGTGCCATTCAATTCAACCCTAGCTACGCCACTGCGTACCAGCGGTATTCCCTCTACCTGATGGCGATGGGGCGTTTTCAGGACGGCTTCGAACAAATCAACAAGGCGCGCGAACTGGACCCGCTTTCGATCAGCATTAACTTTAGCTTGGGATGGCGTTTGTATATGGCTCGGCAATACGACCGTGCCATCGAGCAGCTTCGTAACACGCTCGAAATGGATCCCTCCTACGAGCTTCCTCATTTGGTTGTCGGCCAGGCCTACGAGCAAAAAGGAGCGTTTGCCCTTGCTATTCCCGAATTGCGTAAGGCGGTCGATCTGTCGCATGGAACACCGCTGATGATCTCAGCCCTGGCTCACGCCTACGCTCGTGAAGGCAATAAGGAGGAAGCGGAAAAGCTGCTCACAGACTTGGTCCGCCAATCAAAGAAACAATACGTTTCCCCTTATTACTTTGCAGTTGTGTATGTAGGGCTTGGTGAGAACGAAAAGGCAATGGAGTGGCTTGAGAAGGCTTTTGCAGACCGCTCCAATGGTCTAGTATTCATGAAGGTGGAACCGGAACTCGACAATCTTCGTTCCAATCCGCGATTTCTCGCCTTGCAAAAACGGGTCAAGCTGCCAGAGTGATTCTGCTCTGAACCAAGAATGGGTATCGATGAATTCGTTGCCCAGTCTGGACTCAATTACATCCCGATCTTCCCTAAAGCCTTAGAGGCCTCAAGGCGACCTTCACTAGACGCACTTCTGGAAAATTGCCATCGCAAAAAGATCGACGTAGTTGTGGTGTGGAAATTCGATCGTTTCGCCCGATCTCTCAAGCAACTCCTGAACGCCCTGGAACTCTTCAGAGCTCTGGGTATCGGCTTTGTGTCCTGCACAGAAGCAATGGACACCTCGCTTCCGCACGGTGAGATGCTGTTTCAAATTATTGGCGCTATCGCTCAGTGGGAGCGTTCGCTGATTGTGGAGCGGGTCAAAGCCGGGCTGCAACACGCCCGGAACCAAGGGAAACGATTGGGGCGTCCCCCGCTGCGCGTATTGAAGCCCGACGAGGTTACGAAGCTCAGGAAGGAACGAGCACGAACGAAAACGCCGTTCAGAAAACTCGCTGCGAAATACGGGATTTCCGTGTTTACGGCTCATGGGATATGCAGCAGAAGACGCTAATCGGGGTTGGAGTCTGGAAATGAGAAATCAGAAACATTTGTGTCTCCACCGCGATGCGAATTTCCTGTGAAAATAAAACCTAGGAGCAATCCGCCGTCCTGCAATCAAAGAAAGCGCTAAGTCATGGGAATCTATCGGCGAGGGAAAACATGGTGGATTACATACTTCGCTGGCGGTCGTCAGCGATTTGAGAGCTCTCGGTCGTCGAGAAAACGGGATGCGCAGGAGCTGCTAGACATCCGCAAAGGCGACGCGAGGCGAGGAAGGCTGAGGCTGACAAAATCCAAGGCGCCTCACTTTGACGAATATGCGCGACGCTTTCTGTTGACCGTCCAACATCCGAATACGCAGAAACGCTATGGATCATCAATTCGCAATTTAGCGTCAGGCTTCAGGAACGTGAAGCTTTCGGACATCACTTCAGACGTAATCGAAGACTTCAAGGAGAAACGTCTATCGAATGGTGTTCGCACAGCAACGGTGAACCGGGATCTTGCTGTGCTCCGTCGGATGATGAAATTGGCGGAACGCAAGATGCTCATCAGCGAGAGTCCATTCCGAGATGTGGACTTCCTTGAGGAACGCAAACAGCGGCGTCGTCCGCACATCCTTACTTTTGAAGAAGAGGATCGACTCCTCAATGCAGCAATGCCTCAGATTCGGACTTTGGCGATTTTGATTCTTGAAACGGGTATGCGGTCTAACCGAGAAGCATTGTCACTGTCTTGGAGTGAGGTGGATTTCGTCAATGATCTTAGTCAGGGTGGACGAATCGAAAACGAAAGCTGGAGAGCGCACTATCCCGATCTCAGCTAGATGTAAGATCGAGCTCTTGCGCTGGCGTAAGCTTCTCGGTCCAGAGTTTTCTTCTTATGTCTTTCCCAACATGCGGGACCCTTCGAAACCGCTCAAGGATGTTCGCAGGAGCTGGGCAAAGGCACTAAGGGATGCTGGGCTGCAATATTTCTGGATCTATGACCTGCGGCATACGCTGGCGAGTCGCCTGACTCAAGCGGGAGTGTCACCGCTCTTCGTGGCGCAGATCATCGGGCACGCCGGCACGAGTATCCTCAGCACCTATGTGAGAGCCGTCGACGAGTACAGACGTGACGCAATTCACAAGCTAGAAAAACTACGAGACGCGCATGTGTCCGGCCAGGAACGAACGCCGAAGCACCCAAACAATTCCATCCAGTAGCACGCGACCATTACAATTACATTACAATCTGCATTTCTTTGCTGTTTTGCGCAGTTGTTTCCGGTGCATTAGAGTGCGCGCAACTCATTGTGCCGAAAAGCAGAAATGGCGGAGGGAGAGGGATTCGAACCCCCGGTACGGTTTCCCGTACAGCGGTTTTCAAGACCGCCCGTTTCAACCACTCACGCATCCCTCCGCGCGGCGTGTGTTCTCGATAGTTTAGCAGCTTGCGTTTGCCCTCCAAGCATTTGAGTTGCGAGAGTCTTTGAGCCCGCCCGAATGCGGGACATCGCGCTCTAACCCTTCGCCATTTGTTCGTGCGCGTGTGCAGCAGACCTCAGCTGCGCGTGTGCAGCAGACCTCAGCAACGACAGTGAGTCGATGTCCGGGGAGGGATTAGACCACGTGGGTAGTTGTAAAGATTGGAGAAGGAGTTACAGTTTCCGCAGGGCGTACCTTAGCTGATCCTCCCTCCCCCAGCTAGAAGCGCCTCGGAGGGTCTTCCATGAAGAAGATAGTGTGTGCCATTGTGCCCACGCTGGTCATCGCCTTCGTGCTTGGGGGGATCTCAGGAAGCGCGGCGGCGCAAGACAACACCACCTACGCTGTTAACTACTACTCGAATGCCAACACCAGTGGCGCGCCGGACGCCACTTTGCGGGTGATCAACGACGGCGACACAGGGGGCACGCTCTGCGCGGCCTTCTACGTATTCGACGACAGCGAGGAGATGCAGGAGTGCTGCAGTTGCCCAGTAACCGCGGACGGTGTCATCGCGGAATCCCTGAACAAGTACCTGCTGGCCAATTCTCTAACTTCGGTTGTGAACCATAAGGGCGTGATTAAACTGGTTTCGACGAACGCCCCCTCGGGAACCTGCGATCCCAGAGTGGGCGCGCCGACCGCTGGGATCCGTGCTTGGTCTACTCACATCCAGGCGGGAGTGCTGCTTGAGAGCGCTTCGGTGCCCTCGCGGTGGTTTATCACCGAAGCTGAGTTGCACAACTCGAATCTTATCCCTAGTGAACTAAGCGATTTGCAGCAGTTCTGCTGGTTCGAGATCGCTCTCGGCATGGGACACGGCATCTGCGCATGCGGTCAAGAGGACCAAGCTTTTTAGTGTCTGGCGACAAAAGCTGCTGGCCCAACAGTCGAAGGATGGGGCGTCAAAATAACCAGCGCCCCGTCTTTGTCGACGCAATCTGATGTTCGGAGCGAGCCCTCTCCCCATTCCCGCCAACTTCCCGCGGGCGATTCCGCCGGTTGACGTTTGAGCAAATCTCAGTCGTGATATATAAGACAAGGCCTATGCTGCGACTGGCCTTCCTGCTTGTTTTTGCAGTTGCCTCCCTAAATGCGGCGGTCAGCGCCCAGGCGCAACCGTCGACGTCGCCGTCACCCGAAAGAGTCACGATTACAACTCGCACTGCGGGCCTTCAAAAGCATGACGGTTTTCTCCCGTACTATTGGGACGAAAAGAAAGGCGACATTCTTTTTGAGCTCTCACCGGCTGCTTTGACACGGGAATTTATTTACTTTACCGGCATGGCCACTGGGGTCGGGTCGACGGAAGTCTTTGCCGATCGCAGTTCGTTTGGTAGTCACGCAGTTTGTCGCTTCCGGCGAGTTGGTATGAGAGTGCTGGTGGTCCAGAAGAATACCGGCTTTCGCGCGGAAAACGGTAGCCCGGAGTTGAAGTATTCCGTGGAATCGAGCTTCCCTACTTCGGTTTTGGCGGCGCTTCCCGTGGAGGCCGAGCAAGATGGCGCAGTGCTGGTGAATGGGAATTCTTTGTTGGTGCGAGACGCGTTCGACTTGATTTCGCAGCTGCGGCGGCCGACCCGCGCCGTTGGCGGCGCGATGGTGCGGGCCGAAGCCGGCGGGTCCAACTGGAAATTGGATGAAGCACGCAGTGTCGTTGACTTGGAGCACACCGGAAGTTTCCCCCTGAACACTGAAGTCGAGGTGCTTTTAACTTTTGCTACGGAATCCGAGAGCAGTCTCAATTCTCCCGATTCGCATGCGTTAAGTGTTCGCGAGCATCACTCGTTTGTGGCTTTGCCCGGTCCCGGTTATGAGCCGCGGGAGCAGGATCCGCGCGTGGGTTTCTTTACCGTCAGCTTCCAGGACTTCTCCCAACCCTATGATCGTCCGTTGACACGCTACCTGATTAGCCGCTGGAGATTGCAGAAGAAGGATCCCAATGCGGCGCGGAGTGAGCCAGTCAAACCAATTGTCTTTTATCTTGATCGCGCCATTCCCGAGCCGGTCCGCTCGGCTGTGCGCCGGGGCACACTGTGGTGGAATGCTGCCTTCGAGCAGGCGGGTTTTAAAGACGCGCTCCGCGTCGAAGACCTCCCTGAAGGGGCGAACCCGCTGGATGTTCGTTATCCAACCATCCAGTGGACGAACCGCTCTGGACGCGGCTGGTCGGTGGGCCAAAGTCAGGAGGATCCACGCACCGGAGAGATTATTCACGCCGTCGTCCAACTCGACTCGCATCGCATGCGTACGGTGAACAACTACTGGGAATCGACAGTTCCTTCCGGTCGCGAAGCGGCGGAACCGGCCCTCGATGTGTTTGCCGCGCTCGATAACCTTGATCCCCAAATTAACGATGAGCAGGTGATGCTGAATCGCCTGGCATTGCTCACCTGCCACGAGATCGGGCACGCCCTAGGACTGGAGCACAATTTTGTGGCCAGCACCTTCGGACGCGGCTCGGTGATGGACTACTTTGCGCCGCGAGTGCGCATTCGTGCCGATGGCAGCGCCGACTTGTCCGATGCTTATATGCAGGGAGTGGGCACCTACGACCGCTTCGCCATCGAGTGGGGCTATAGCCAGAATCCAGGGAGCACCAGTCCGGACCAGGAGCACGCCCGCCTGGACGCGATCGTCAAAGGATCGATTGCGAAGGGAATTGTGTGGGGAAACTATGAGGATCCCCGCTGGAACGCGTACGATGACGGACCCGATCCCGTAACCTGGCTGAAGGACGTCCTTCCGGTGCGCGATGCCCTTCTCGCGCACTATGGACCGCAGATGCTGCGGCCGGGCGAGCCGAATTCGATGCTGGCTTCCCGCTTCCCGCTGGTTTATCTGTTTCACCGCTACGCGCTCGCGGGCGCGGTTAACGTTGTCGGAAGTGCGATTGTCCCAAACTCCCTGGCCGGCGACGGACAGAAGCCGGTGAGCGTCTGGCCGGCGGAGAGCCAGAAGCAAGCTCTACGTTTGGCCTTGCAAGCGCTAAATCCCTCTGAGCTCACCATTCCCCCGGAACTGTGGAAAGCGCTGGCGCCGGTTGAGAACCGCGACGATGATCCGGAGCGTTTTAAATCGTCCGCGGGATATTTGTTCAGCCCGCTGGATGGAGCGCGCGCCGTGGCTGAAATCGTCGTAGGCGGGTTGCTTGACCCCCAGCGCATGCAGAGGCTGGCAGTGATCGCGGAGCAAGATCGCCAAGCCCTATCGCCGCGCGGGGTGATCTCAGCAATGGTGAGCGCAGCGTTCTCGGACGTTGCGAAAACACCAGCAGAAACTGGCCTTGCCAGGGTCGTGCAAACTGAAATCGCTGAACGGCTGATGATTCTCGCCGCAAATTCGGATGCCACACCTGAAGTTCAGGCGGCAGCTCTGTCCGGCGTGCGTGAGGTGCAGGACGCGATCAAGAGAGATGCGCCGAGAAACGGCCCGGCGACAGATGCAGTTCTGCGCCGTCTCGACCACGAGATCACGCTTTTCCTGCAGAACCCGCAGCAGAATACGCCCAAGCTCAAGTCCTCGGGTACGCCGCCGGGACCGCCAGTGTAGAGTTTGTTTCCAGACCGCAGACTCATTTGTGTCGAATGTCCTCGGGCGCGCGTGTGCGGTCCAGGGGAAACACCTGCAGTTGCCATTTGACCGGAACGGACTTTGGCAGATAGCACATGGTTTTGTCGCAAGCTTGATAGTCCAGCTGTCCAGAAATCTCGAAGACTTTCCCGTCCTTCCCAAGGGAGCCCCAGAACTCTGCGCTGGAGCTCACTCTCACATCCTGGCTGATGCGGAATGTTCCCTCGAAGACGGGCACGCGCTCCTTGATCGCGGGCATATACAAAATTTTCGACGCCGGGAAAACTGGCGGTTTGAGTTCCAGTTGCGGGATTAGGTCGATCACTAACCTGATGGGCTTGTAGCCCTGCGCGCCGGGCGCATATACGTGAACATCCGGAGGCAGCCGCAGTTCGGCGGCGAGGGTGACGCGAGTGCCAGGAACCGCGATGCGATCGGATTGTTCGAGGGCCAGCTCAAGATTCGGCGCTTCGATCGTTTCGGTTACTTCCTGGCCTAATTCCGGGAAGAGTTTGGCAATAATGCTGTTTCCTGTTAGCCGCTCCCGATATTTTGCTTCGAAAAACTTTTCTCGGACGATGCCCTTCGTATCGATGAAAAAGTATCCCGGGCGAGCAAAGCCCTTCTGCATCCCCGTAGCTTCTGGATTGAGGACGCTATACGCTTTGATGGTCTTCGAGTCCGCGTCTCCGAGCATTGGGTATTCGATCTTGTGCCGCTCAGCAAAATACTTCAGGATTTCTTCTGTGTCGTAGCTGATAGCCGCCAGCTTGACCCCTTGTTTTTCGAATCGCGGGATTGCGCTTTGCAGCTGGACCAGCTGCCCTTTGCAGAACGGTCACCAATCAGCGGAACGGAAAAAGAGAAGAACGGTGCCGTTTGTCCCTTTTAAAGTCTCGAGAGTTTGCGTCCGGCCGAACTGGTCGCGAATCGAAAAGGCGGGAGCCTTCTGACCGACCGCAAGTCCAATCGACATCAACTCGATGGAAGCGATCTGAATCGTGTCGCCATCGAGTGTCCCCCGGACGGTCACGGCGTCTCCAAGATGAGCGACTACGGATTTCTGCGGCTCGAGGCCGTACATCACCCGGGTTGTGTCGTCATACAGCGATAGCTTCGCCCCCGGCACGTTCCTGGTGCACTCGGGAGACTCGTTAAAGGCTTCGTCAGCGTTGCAGCTGCTGGACACGAGAATGCCGGACCACGATCCGGCACTGGATGTATTGTTCTGCCCCAGTGCGAGCGGGGCTATCGAAAAAAGCGCTACAAGATAGAGGAAGAATCGTTTCGCAGTCGAATCAGCTCTGATCAACGGCATCAATTGGAAGCTTCCTTGCAATCTTGAATCCGCCCATACTTCGCGATTTGGATGGGCGCCGACGTCGCAGCTAAAACGGGACTGGGTGCCGCGATTCATAGGCTGCGATCTCGGCTTCGTGTTGTAGGGTGAGACCGATGTCGTCTAGTCCGTTCAGCAAACAATGGCGGGCGAACTTATCAATCTGGAAGCTGGCGGCGAAGGCGTGCTCGTCTGACACGCTAAGTCGCTCAAGATCGACAGTGACCTGGTAATCGGGCACTTCCCTCGCGCGATGAGAGAGTTTGGTTACTTCTTCTTCACGGAGCACCACGGCGAGTACGCCATTCTTAACACAGTTGTTGGCGAAGATGTCCGCGAACGAGGGTGCGATTATCGTCCGGAAGCCAAAATCCTGCAGCGCCCAGACCGCATGTTCGCGCGAAGAGCCACAACCGAAATTCCGTCCCGCCAACAGCACACTCGCGCCGGCGTAACGGGACTGGTTGAGAGGAAACGCCGGATCGAGCTTGCCATCGGGCGAGCGGCACCAATCGTAAAACAGAAACTCACCAAAGCCAGTACGCTCAATTCGCTTCAGAAACTGCTTGGGAATGATTTGGTCGGTATCGACATTCGCCCGCTCGAGCGGCGCGACTTTGCCTTTGTGTACGCGAAACGGTTGCATGCATTACCTCAGCGAAGTCCTGCTTCAGTGAAAACGCCAGTTGCGAATATCGGTAAAGTGTCCGGCGATCGCGGCGGCCGCGGCCATCATGGGACTGACCAGGTGGGTGCGCCCGCCGCGGCCCTGGCGGCCCTCGAAATTTCGATTGCTGGTGGAAGCGCAGCGCTCGCCCGGTTGCAGAATGTCGGGATTCATACCCAGGCACATGGAACATCCTGATTCGCGCCACTCGAAGCCGGCCTCCTGGAAAATCTGGTGCAGACCTTCCTGCTCCGCGGCATGCTTCACCGCTTGCGAGCCTGGCACGACCATGGCACGAACCTTGGGGTTAACGTGATATCCACGGGCAACGCGGGCGGCGGCCCGCAAGTCCTCCAACCGTGAGTTGGTACAAGAGCCGATGAACACCCGATCCACCGAGATCTCTTCCATGCGAGTTCCCGGCTGCAGTCCCATGTATTCGAGCATGCGCTGAAAAGCGCCGCGATCGGCGTCGGTCTTCCAATCAGTCAAATCCGGCACGCGGCCGCTGACCGGGACCACCATGCCCGGATTGGTGCCCCAGGTCACAAAGGGAGCGAGTTTCGAGGCGTCAATCTCCACAAGCTTGTCGTAGTGCGCACCGGATCAGAAGGCAAGGTGCGCCAGCGAGTGAGAGCCTTCTCCCATTCGCCATCCCTCGGCGCGAAGCGGCGTCCCTTGATATAAGCGAAAGTAGTTTCATCGGGCGCGACCATACCCGCGCGGGCCCCAGCCTCGATACTCATATTGCAAAGCGTCATGCGGCCTTCCATCGAGAGCGCCCGCACAGCTTCACCCGCGTATTCGATCACGTGTCCGGTCGCACCGTCGGTTCCGATCTGCCCGATGATGCCCAGGGCCAAATCTTTCGCCGTGACTCCCTCCGCCAGCCTGCCACTCACATCGATCAGCATGGATTTCGGCTTGCGCTGAGGCAGACACTGCGTAGCCAGCACGTGCTCTACTTCAGAGGTTCCAATGCCGAAGGCCAGGGCCCCGACTGCGCCGTGCGTGCTGGTATGACTGTCGCCGCAAACGATCGTCATGCCCGGCTGCGTCAGCCCTAGCTCGGGACCGATCACATGCACGATCCCCTGGTCGGGAGAATCGATGTCGAACAGGGTAACGCCGAACTCTTTGCAATTCTGCTGCAAGGCTTGAATCTGCCGGGCGGCGATGGCATCCGTGATGGGCAGGCCTCGCGGCGTAGTGGGAATATTGTGATCTACGGTGGCGACGGTGCGCTTCGGTTGACGCACCCGCCGGCCTGCGACCCGCAACCCATCGAATGCCTGCGGCGAAGTAACTTCGTGGACCAAATGGAGGTCGATATACAGCAGGGGAGATTGCTCGGGAGGGGCGCACACCACATGCTCGTCCCAGACTTTCTCGAAAAGCGTGCGTTTCTCTGGCATTGCGGTAATTGTAGTTTACCAACAAAGTACGCCAAGAATGTCGCTCTAACCCTAGTAAAGAACGCAAGAATGGGTCGTGCCGTTACAGATCTCCGCAAGTCGGATAAACGAAGCGGGCAGGTTATCATGGTCTCTTAGCGTACTGCGGGCTGAGCCTGCTAGTATTCCGGAGAGAAAGAATGATTAACGGGAAGCGCATTGCCGTAGTTCTGCCCGCATATAACGCGGAGAAGACCCTGGAAGCAACGGTGCGGGAGCTGCCGGATCTGGTGGACATCCGCATCTTGGTGGACGATCACAGCTCAGACCGGACGATTGAAGTCGCTCACCAACTGGGGCTCCATACTTTCATTCACGATCAGAATTATGGATACGGACGCAATCAGCAGACCTGCTACCGCGAAGCTCTAGCCGACGGGGCGGACGTGGTCATCATGCTGCATCCGGACTATCAGTACACGCCCTCTACTAGTCACTGCCATGGCCAGCATGGTGGCATACGACGTGTACGACGTGGTGCTGGGTTCGCGCATTATCGGCGGGCAGGCCCTGCGCGGCGGAATGCCACGCTACAAGTACATTGCCAACCGCTTACTGACCGCAGTCGAGAATCTTTTCCTGGGAATCAAACTCTCCGAGTATCACACCGGCTATCGCGGCTTCAGCCGGAAAGTTCTGATGGAACTGCCGTTGCTAGAGAACTCCGACGACTTCGTTTTCGATAATCAGATGCTGGCCCAGTGCGCGCATTTCGGTTTCCGCATCGGTGAAGTCTCATGCCCCACCAAGTACTTCGAGGAGGCGTCTTCGATAAACTTCCGGCGCAGCGTGACTTATGGTTTTGGCGTTCTTTGGACCACGCTGCAGTTTGCGTTGGAGAGGATGGGTGTAGCGCGTTTCCGGATCTTCAGTGCTAAGGGGCGCCGGCTGGAGCCGGGCTACGCGACTTACTATGCGCGCGGCACCGCCGGAGGACGGCGTTAGGTCGCAGCTACTTTTCCTTTGAGATCAGTCCCAGAACCTTGCTGGCAAATTTGTCGGAGAATCCAAAGCGGGCCTTGGCTCGCGAATATAGGTCTACGGCTTCCTTGTCCAGCCAGATCAACGCGGATTCGACCAGGCCATCACCAGGCCGGGCGCGATAGTCGGTCGATCGGCCAGCCGGACTGCGCATTCGGTTCCACCGTGTAGTAATAGAGAGCCAGACTCTTGCGCGAGACATTTGCCGGACATTGCAACGGATCGGGAAATCCGTGGAAGGATCCTTCGCAGGTGGTGAAAATCACGGCATGATTGAAGAGGGGAGGATATTTCGCAGCGCAACAGCGCATCGATTTTTCCCAGAATTCAATGGCGCCGCCCCACTCCTCTTGCCAATCAGGATTCAGGTAAAGAATCAGGTTTACCCGTCGGCACCAGTTCTTCTGGTAGTGGTGGTTGCTGAAGTCAGTATGAAGATTCAGAAAACCGCCGCGTCCCGACTGGTGTAGGCCGCCGCCCGCCAAGCTGGGATCCGCGACCAAGCCGGGAATGCCGGTCAACTCGGAAAGCCAGCTGACAAACTCTGTCGAATTCAGCCCGTCGGTCACTTCGCCGATGTGGGGAGGGAAAAGGTCCCGCTTGGCCAGTCCAAGTTTGTTTTCATTGTGATGCTTGTAGTGGGTCCAGGCTTCGGTGCCAGGATCCGGGAATTCCTCCGCCATCGCGCCAGCGACTTCGGGATCAAGGAAATCCGTGAGACGGATGTGAGGGAAAGGACTATTGTCTTGATACCGCCGGCTCAGAGCGGATAATTCCGAACTCTGCTTTGAATAAGGGAACAACAAGATTTGATTCGCCACAGCCGGCGCACAAGACATCAGCCATTGTCCTCCACAGTCTGGGATGTTTTGTTAGATGCAGCCTTATCTTACAGGGAAGTCAACAATTGTGCCCGTGGCGAACTTAATTCAGCCGGCAGACCAACGCGGCTGAGTTCTGATATGGGCAATGGAGCCCGACTAAACCCGGTTGCTGCAGTACCACCCAGGTCACGCCGTATTCAGTCTGCAGGCGGTGGAAATCCTGCATTTGAAAGCTTTTCCAGCCGCTCTGTGCTTGCACTTGCTTAAACCATTCTTCCGCCAATGGAGGGAACATCGATACCGCACCGCTATCCTTAATGGCGTCCGCTAGCATGCTGCGTTGCGCGATAGCGCGAAAACCTTGAGCGTCCTCCCCGGGAATCCGCATGTAGAGGGGATCCAGCGCGAAAATGGCGTCAACTGGAGTGTTCTGCCGAATCCAAAGAAAAGCCTCCACCCAAGGATTTGTTGGCCTGGTGCCGGGCCACTCAAGATGGCGACTATCCGCGAAAAGTGTGCGTTGGGCGAGGAACATACCCGAGCACAAAGGAAGAAATAGCACTAGCCATCGCCACAGTCGGTTCTTTAGCACACATTGACCTAGAAATCCGCCAGCAAACAAAATGAACAGAACGTAGAGCAGATGCAGGCTGCGCAACGGCTGCAAGCGGGCCAGGCTTCCAAAGCGCGCCGGGAGCGACACTATCAAGGCCGCGGCAAAGTAGACCAAGTCATAGATGACAAGCGCCCGGCAGGTCAGATCCAGGTTGCGCAATTGCTTCGCTCGCGCCCACCGCGCAAGCAACCATAAAAGTGGGATGGGCCCAACGATGCCCAACCATTCGTACCATTGCCAATTCTGGATGTAATGAAAGGCATGATAAAGAGATGCCTGGCGATAGGCCTCGGAAGGCCGCTGGAATGAAATCCCGAAGGGCAACAGGCACGCGAGACCAGCCAAGCCCAAACGCAGTTTTTTCATTGCGACCAGCAGAGCGCAATAGGAAAGAGTGAAGACCGCCATAAGCGGATGCATGCTTGCGGCGAAGGCGAGCCAGATCCCGGCCCATACGTATTTTTCGTCCAACACATCGACAATCGCAAAGATCGCGGCGAACGTAGCCAGGTTCCGCGGATTGACGTACTGGTCGAGGATGTAGAGAGCAGTCCCAGCCACCGGCAAGGTCAGAAGTGCCGCTACCAGAGCAACGCCCGCCCATCGGGCTTTCGGATCAGTGAAGCACTTGCCACTTAACCGCCAGCAAGCCAGCAACAGCAAAAAGATGGAAGCCACTTGCCATATCATGAGCGCCGTTTCGAGTGGCAGGTGAGTGACTCTTACTGATGCAGCGATCAGATTTGGAAACAGGGTCAAGTGCGCATGCGATTCGAAAAATTGCGAGTCGAAAGGAAAGAGTTCCGGACGTAGAATCTTTTGCACGCCGGGAAGGTAAATTTCGGCGTCCTCGGCACCAGGATGATAGCCGTGAACAAGCAGCGCCACTGCAGTCAGGAATAGGAGAAGGAGGATCTCTTTTACTTTCAGATAGTCTCCCTGGCCCCAGCCGCTCCGAGTGTCAAGAATGTAACAAGCGTGTACCAGGAAGGGCAAATGCTATCGTTGTCAAATCGGAAGTAACACCGGAATCGTTGCGCGGCTTCCAGCCTGGGCGTAGCATCTAACTTAAAGATGGCAACCAGCACTTCAATAGCGCCGGCCCGACGTCCGCCCACACTGTGCCTGAGCGAGGTCGTAAGCTTCGCCTACGACACGTTCCGCAGCAACACGATTCGTTTTATGCTGACCGCGCTGGGTATGGTGATCGGCACTGCATCGCTGATCCTCGTGGTCACGATCGGGCTCACCGGAAAGCAGTATGTCCTGAGCCTGATTCAGGGCATCGGAGCCAACCTCATTTACGCCGAATACCAGGGTGGGGGCCAGCGCATCACCAACACCTCGCCCGACCCTCTGACTTTGGATGACATGCAAGCTGCGCAAGCGCAGGTGCCAGGCATCGTGGCCGCGTCTCCCGTGCTCCAGCTTGACGAACGGATCCCAGTCGGTAATGGAAAAGAGCGCGATATCCTGATTCTCGGTGTCTATCCTGAGTATCGCGTCGTGCGCAACCTGGTAGTCCTTTCGGGAAGATTTTTTGATGCTCAGGACGAGCAGGCCCATAACAAAGTGGGCGTGATCACGCAAAAAATGGCGGAACAGGTCTACGGTTCCGTTGAGGAAGCAATTGGCAAGGTGGTCAAGCTCAACGGGCTTCCCTTCACCATTATTGGGACGTTCAAGGAGCGAGTTGACACCTTTGGACAATCCGAAGTAATCGATAACACCATGGCGATTCCATACACCGTGGGCCGCTACTTCAGCGACACGCCAGCCATCAAGCAGATCTATTTCTCGGTAGCCGATCCCTCCATGGTGGTACCAGCTACGGAGCAGATCAGACACGTGATTCAGTCCCGACACCGCGCCGAGTCGGTGTACAACGTAGCCAACCTGACGCAACTAGTGGCCGTCGCCGAGAAAACCGCAAATGCGCTGACAGTTGTGCTGCTGTTAGTAGCCACGGTGGTGCTGATCGTGAGCGGGATCGGCATCATGAACATCATGCTAGCCACGGTCAGCGCCCGCATCCGCGAAATTGGCATCCGTAAAGCGATAGGCGCGACCAGCCGCGAAATTCGCTTTCAGTTTCTTTCCGAGGCCATCCTGATCTCATTGATCGGAGGCTTCGCTGGAGTCGTTATCGGCCTGGCTTTGCCCTTTTCTGTACGCTTCTTTACCGAATACCGCATCCCTATATCGGGGATGTCCGCCGTGGTCGCGATTGTGGTCTCTTCGCTGGTGGGTATCCTCTTCGGGACCGTTCCCGCTGCCCGCGCCGCCCAATTGGATCCAGTAGAGAGCCTGCGCTACGAATAGTCCTGACGGATTCCCCCGGGCTGCTCCGGCAATCGCCCGCGCGGGGTAAGGCCGTAGACCGCCAGTATGACGAAAAAGGGATCAATGGGACGGCGGTAGTAGTCCTGCATATGAGTGATGTAGTAAGTCACGGGAAAGAAAAACAGGACGATGGCGTAGGGCACTGCCACAGTAAGTCTCCTTCGAAATGCGCGCCTAAGCCCAGCCAGCGCCAGGACGGTCAATGCGGTCGAAAAGAAAATATTGAAGGGATCGAACGGTTCCTCGGCCAGATAGCGGCGGTCAAGGCTCCAGAAGTTGGTCCAGAAGTAAACTGCTCTCCGCAGCGACATCCAGATAAACCAGCCGCGGTGGCTGTTGATGAACTCAGCGGCCTGATGCTGCTTGCGCGCCATGTAACCAAGCTCGCCGAGCGAAACGAACTCCTGCCACTCTGTTTTGCTGGCTGAAGGATGAATCCCGGGAGAAGCCCAATGCCAACTGACGCCATTGTTTCCGACATAAAGCTCGAGGCCGAAATTGTCTCGGAAAAGAATGGGCTTGTGGAAGGTGCGATAGTTGCGGATGAACCAAGGAGAGATGAAAGCGGCCAATGCCAATGCCGCCGCGGCTGCGGAAGGAATCCATCGTTGCTTCTTCCGATGCAGGCGATAGCAGGCCCATCCGCCCAGCAGGGGCAATACCGAAAGCACGATCGGCTCGGTGAGTGTCGCCAGGCCGCTTAGCAAACCAAAGCCAAGCCAGAGTGAAAGCCGTGACGAACTTGCGAGATGCAAAACCATCAGGAAAAGAAGGCTGAGCAGTAGAGTAGTAAGCACCGTCGGCCAGATGAAGTCCGCCGAAAAATAGATGGCGTAGGGAAAGAATGCCCAAGTCCAGGCCGCGATCACGGCCACGCGATCGCCGAAGCATTTTCTGGCGATGAAGAATATGGGCAAGCAAGTCAGCGCGGAGAACAGGCTGTCGAGAGACAACATCACCAGCGCGGAGGCCTTGGTATAAGTCCCAAAGAATTCGAAAACGCCTGCGATAAGGTAGGGATAGACGGGTGGCATTAGCGCTGTCGGCCCGGTATCCGCAAAGAAGGGACTGCCAAAACCCCGGCCCTCGACGAGGGATTGCGCAATCTTCCCCGCTTCCCCGGCAAATCGCCAGAAGCCGCGATCCGGATTGAGGTGTTCAGGGTACAAAAACCCCACCACACCCAACCGCAAGACCAGGGCCACCACCACCGTGAAAACACAGGTTCGAGGGGATATTCAGCGGTGGTCTGGTCAATTGCGCCTCTTTCTTTTCACTGCAGAAATGGGCAGCTGAAGTTGAGTCGAACGGAGGGCCTTCGAGTTTGGAACCTTCTACATACCTTGACGTGGGAAGTCAAGAAGCTCTTAGTCGATGGCAAACGAAAAGCCGGGCTGGTTGGCCCGGCTTACCTCGTCTTACTATTTCGGGGATCGACTTGGTTCCGAGGTCCCCGCGAATTTCATCGTCCACCGCAGCGTCCAATAATGGCGCCCTGGTGGCGGCCTGCGCCGTTTGTCACCGCTACATGACTAACGCCAGGTTCTCCAGTTCATGTTCCAGGACAGGCAAAGAGCAACCCGACATCTCTACGCGACCGACTGCATCCCTAGCCGCTTGGGGCGACACTCCATAGCCACGTCCCATCAGGAAGACCTGCAAGAGTTCGGCGGCTTCGCGCGAATCGATCAAACCGCCCTGTAACAGATCGTTCCGCAGAGCCGTCAGTTCGGTACTGGAAAATCGCTCCTTCATGGCCATCATCACCTCACCTCCGAACCGTTACTGCTGTTACCGATTAGACTCTTTAAGTGCCATTTACGTTGCATGCAATTTTGTTGCCGCATTCCCCATGTACTTCCAAGTACTTGCATCACCGCTGCTTGTTTTCATTAAACCCTTTGGACGGGCGCAAGTTGCGGCCGAAGGCTAACCGCCTAACAACCCTTATGGGTTACGGGACAGGGCTCCCGAGGTGACACGTTGTGTCGGTTTGGGACAGAAAGGGGCAGCCGAAGATTCAGGAGGTTCAAAAAGCGACAATCAGGCGGGATCGGTTACGGCTTCATCCACCAGCAGGATAGGAATGTTGTCGCGGATGGGGTAGACGCGACGGCACTCACCGCACTTCAGGCTCTGTTCCCTCGTCCTTGAGGACCAACGGCTTCTTGCACACCGGGCAGACCAAAATGTCGAGGAGATCTTGGGGAATCATGATGGCAGCATTGTACCGAAGCCAGCCGCGAGACAAAGCCTTAAATGGCCGGGCTGGAGAAAAGCCGGGCATCGCCCTATGGAGCCCTTTCACGGTGGCAGTAAGGCACTTTTTGTTCGAATGGTTTACGATAAAACTTCAGCGGAATTATCTCACTCGGAGCGAGTTTCATGGCGGCCACGATTCTGGACGGCCTCAAGATTGCCAGCGAAATCCGGGCGGAAGTCGCTTCCGAAGTAAAGGCTATGGCGGCTTCTGGCATACGCCCTGGTCTAGCTGTTATCCTCGTCGGCCATAACCCGGCTTCCGAGATCTATGTACGGGGAAAGGTAAAGAGCAGCGAGGAAGTGGGCATTTACAGTGAGCAGATCACGCCACCGGATTCGATCTCCACAGAAGAGCTGTTAGCGCTGGTGACTGATCTCAACCGGCGGGACGAAATCGACGGCATTCTGGTGCAGCTGCCCTTGCCGTCGCAAGTGGACTCCAAGAAAATCTTGATGGCAGTAGACCCGAGGAAAGACGTGGACGGGTTTCACCCTGTCAATGTGGGATTTCTCTCCACACAGCGGCCGGGTCTCGTGCCCTGCACTCCGGCAGGAATCATTGAGATTCTCAAGCGCAGCGATGTTCCCATTGCTGGGCAGGAAGCTGTAGTGGTGGGACGCAGCGACATTGTGGGGAAGCCCACTGCCATGCTGCTGATCAACGGAAACGCCACCGTTACCGTGTGCCACTCGAAGACCCGCGATCTTCCCGGAGTATGCCGCCGTGGTGACATCCTGGTGGCGGCGATCGGACGGGCTGGCATGATAACGCGCGATTTTGTAAAGCCGGGTGCGACCGTGATCGACGTGGGCATGAACAAAGTTACTGACCGGGCCGAGTTCGACCGGCTTTTTGCTGGCAATGCCAAACGGGAAGAAGGTTTTCGCAGCAAAGGTTCAACCTTGGTCGGAGACGTACACCCGGAGGTGGCCGCCGTCGCCGGGAGACTAACGCCCGTGCCAGGTGGCGTGGGTCCGTTGACCATCGCCATGCTGATGGCGAACACGGTGCGTGCCGCGAAACTCCGGCGAGGTGCACGAATTCCTGCGTTCGCCGGGGAGCGCGCCTGACGTGCTCAAAGTTGGCCTGACCGGCGGCATCGCCTCGGGCAAATCGGTGGTGGGAGAAATGTTTGTAGCGCTCGGTGCTCAGCTGATTCAGGCCGACCAGATCGCTCATCAGCTCATGCAGCCAGGCCAGGCAGTTTATCAGGAGGTGGTAGGCCACTTCGGTGTCGAGATCTTGAACCCGGATGGCACTGTGAACCGAGGACGCCTGGCCGAGGCTGCGTTTGGATCGCTGGCTGAGGGAACTAAGGGGACCAAAAAATCGCGCATTCAGGAACTGAACCAGATCGTTCACCCCGCCGTAATAAGACGGCAGGAGGCTTGGATGGAAGAAGTTGGCGCCCGGGACCCAGAAGCCATCGCGATCGTGGAAGCAGCGCTCATTTTAGAGGCCGGGGTGGGCAAGCATTTCGATCGGATCGTGGTTGTGACCTGCCGCTCAGAACAGCGCGTAAGACGTTGGGCGCAACGCATGAACGTAGACGAGGAAACAGCCCGTCAGGAGGTCTCGCGGCGCATGGCGGCGCAACTTCCGGATGAGGAAAAGATCAAGGCTGCCGACTATGTTGTCGACAATTCAGGTTCGTTCGACGAAACCAGGAAGCAGGTCGTGGAGATTTATTCTAAGTTGAAGGGCCTTGCCGAAAAGGGTGCTTGACCGCAAAGGTTCCGAACGACGATGCAAGGTGCGCAGAGAAATTGGAAATATGTCGCGGAAGGTCTTTGAATTATGAAAGTGTTACGCCCCATTTTTCTGGCTGTCATCATCGCCGGCGCGTTCTTCTATTTCACTACCTATCGTTCGGGACTGGTACGTTCCGCAAACTGGATGCGCCAGAACAACAAGGCTGAAATCACCGAAGCGGCGGGCAATAACGTCCTCGACAGCGAAGAACAGAACAACATCAGCGTCTATCACAAGAACATCGAGTCGGTAGTGAATATCACGTCGAAGGCTGTAACCTTTGATTTTTTCTACGGCCTGGTTCCGCAAGAGGGCCAGGGGTCCGGATTCATCATCGATAAAGACGGTCACATCATGACCAACTACCATGTGATCGCGGACGCCCGGACAGTCGACGTCACTCTGCACAATCAGAAGAAGTATCGCGCGACGGTAGTCGGCACCGACCGCGCACATGACTTGGCTGTGATTCAGATCAAGGCGTCAGACCTCACCCCCATGGTGCTAGGCGATTCGCGGCACCTGCAAGTCGGGCAGAAAGTGTATGCCATTGGCAATCCTTTTGGCCTATCGGGTACCTTGACCCGCGGCATCGTCAGCTCAATCCGTTCGGTGTATGAGCCCGACGGCTTGAAAATTGACGAAGCCATCCAGACCGACGCCGCCATCAATCCCGGCAACTCAGGAGGGCCGCTGCTGAACTGGCACGGTGAGGTAATTGGAATTAACACCATGATCGCATCGAACGTGGGACAAAGCGCTGGCATCGGCTTCGCGATTCCTATCAACACTGCCAAAGCAGTGCTTAATGATCTGCTCACGTTGGGCCGGGTGCGGCGACCCGCGCTGGGCGTGCGCACCATTCCCATCACTCCGGAACGCGCGGAGCAAATAGGGCTCGCGGCAGACTACGGTTTGCTCATTGTGCAGGTGGTGCCAGGCGGCGCGGCGGACCAAGCTGGGCTACGCGGCGGCTCGGAACGCGCATATCTTGGCAATATCCCAATCACCCTGGGCGGAGACCTCATCGTCGCTGTTGATGACCAGAAGGTAGAAGATCAACAAGACCTTACCCAAATCATGAACAATCACCGGGCTGGCGACACCGTTCGCATAACGATCTATCGCGGAAAGAAGAAGATGGATGTCACGGCGACCTTAGGCGAGGCTCGGACGCAAGTTTAGAGTCTGGGACGACTGCGCAGCAGGTTTTTCATCTCATCAGACCGTCCTCTTGATCCATGGACGTTGAATCCATACGCCGCTACTGTCTTTCCTTTCCCCATGCAAAAGAAAATCTGCAGTGGGACGACGATCTGTGTTTCAAAGTAAAGGGAAAGATTTTTATGATGTTGAATTTGGATTCGGTGCCGCAGCGACTTTGCTTTAAGGCGACCCCGGAAAAGTTCGCTGAGCTGATTGAGAATGAAGACATCGTTCCCGCGCCCTATGTAGGCCGCTACAAGTGGGTAATGTTGGAGCGTTTCGATATCTTACATGAGGAGGAGTTGGAAGACCTGATCCGCCAGTCCTACGAGATGGTGGCCGCGAAACTTCCCCGCACCACACGCCGAAGCAAACCTCCGAAGCCAAGTACAAGTAAGAGAAAGCGGCAGACGAGAAAAGCTCACAGGTGATAGCTGGAGGCTAGACCCTGATTTGACTCCCCTATGGCGCTTGGGCTAGCCTCAATGGTCTGCCTAAGGCTTGTCGTCGGGCCTGATAGCAGTTGCGCACCGCGGCGGGGCAATCGTCCCATAAAATCTTCATGCGATCCCATAGTAAGTTGCTGATTTATCTACTGCTTGCAGCTTTGCCAGCGTGCCCGGCGCCGGTTCTCGGGGCGCCCATTCACCCGGTTCACGCGCCTCGTGCCATGGTGGCCAGCGTGCACGAGCTGGCCTCGCGTGCTGGTGTGGAAGCGATGCAAGCCGGTGGGAACGCGATAGATGCGGCGGTCGCCACTGGGTTCGCGCTGGCGGTAGTGTATCCGCAGGCTGGGAATCTGGGCGGCGGCGGTTTCATGCTCATCCGCATGGCCGATGGCAAGACTCACTTCATTGACTACCGCGAAAAGGCGCCCGCCGCAGCGACGGCAAACATGTACCTCGACCCGCAGGGCAATGTAATCGAGGACGCCAGCTTAGTCGGTTACAAGTCAATCGGCGTACCCGGTTCGGTGGCTGGCATGGTCTATGCGCAGAAGAAATATGGCAAGCTGACGCTCGATCGCGTCATCGCTCCGGCTGTCAAACTGGCTCGTGACGGCTTTCCGCTAGCGTTGGAGGACACTGAAGATCTTAGGAATGACAAGTATTTGTCCAAGTTCCCGGAGTCGCGCCACGTATTTCTTCGCGATGGTAACTACTACAAACAAGGGGAGATTCTTCGGCAGCCCGAACTGGCACGCACGCTGGAGCGGATCGCAAGCAATCCTGACGACTTCTATCATGGAGCCATGGCGCGGGAGTTGGTGGCATTCGTCGAGAAAGGTGGAGGGCTCATCACCGCCGATGACCTGGCGCACTATGAAGTAAAAGAGCGCGAGCCAGTACGAGGGACGTATCGCGGGTACGAAGTCATCAGTGCGCCGCCGCCATCCTCGGGTGGAATCGCGCTAATCGAAACCCTGAACATCGTGGAAGGGTATGACCTTGGCAAACTCGGAGACCGTTCCGCTCAGGGCGTGCACCTTGTAGCGGAAGCCTTCCGCCGCGCATTTTTTGATCGGGCGGAATTTCTTGGGGACCCCGACTTCGCCAATATTCCGGTGGCCCCGCTCATCGACAAGAAATATGCCGCCGCCTGGCGAGAGTCGATTGATCCCGCTCACGCGAGCGTGAGCAAAGATCTGCAGCGTCCTGCAATATTTAGTCAGCTCGAACAGTATGCCGGGTTGCACTCCGCGCCGGTGGCAGTATGGGAGCCACCACACACCACTCATTACTCCGTGGTGGACCCGGACGGAAATGCAGTGGCAGTGACCACCACTTTGAATGACGACTTCGGGTCGCGCGTCACCGCCGGCGGCTTGGGCTTTCTGCTGAACGACGAAATGGACGACTTTTCTTCCAAGCCGGGCGTACCCAATGGCTATGGTCTGGTCCAGGGACCGGCTAATGCGATCGGGCCGGGGAAGCGACCTCTCTCGTCAATGACCCCGACCATCGTGCTGAAAGACGGGAAACTGTTTCTCGTGTTGGGTTCTCCTGGCGGTTCCCAGATTATCAGCACAGTTGCGAATATCCTGATGGGCGTCGTGGACTTTGGAATGAGCATTCAGGAAGCGGTGAACGCACCGCGGTTCCATCATCAATGGCTACCCGATCAGGTGAACGTCGAGCAATGGTTCTCCCCGGATGCAGTCAGGCTGCTAGAGCAAATGGGGCACAAGGTCAAATTTGGCGTCGAGGAGACTGGTACGTGGGAACCATACTGGAGTGATGGTGAGTGCATAGCAATTGATTTGAAGACGAGAGAACGTCTAGGCGCAAGCGATGAGCGCCACAATGGTAAAGCTGTGGGCTTCTAAGCCGGGCGGGAACGCCTAGTAGAGCGAATCCTGGCAGATTGAACGAACGACCTATGCTGAAGGCAATGTCAACTTACGTGTATGTGAAGGAGCGCCTGCACCCTGGGCTACTGGATGGCTTGGTGCGGGGTGGCGCTCAAGCGATCGAGATATTTGCCGCGCGCCAGCATCTTGACTACGCCAACCGCAAGCAACACGTTCGGGAAATCGCAGATTGGTTTCGCAATAGCGGGGTCCCGCTGAATTCCGTACATTCCCCGATGCACGCCGATTACGAATCGGGACGCGGGGGCGCTCCGCCCGTCAACGTTGCCGCCACCGACCGCGCACGTCGGATTGAAGCCATGGACGAAATCAAGCGGGCTTTGGAAATGGCGGAACAGATTCCGTTTCGATTTCTGGTGCAGCATCTGGGGACCGGTGGGGAGTCATTTGATGACCGGAAGTTCGAAGCCGCTATGACGTCCGTCGAGCACCTGCGTGCATTCGCCAAGCCGCTGGGGGTGCGCGTCCTGTTGGAGAACATTCCCAATGAACTCTCCACGCCAGACAAGCTGGTGGAATTTATCCACACTTCGCATTTCGACGACGTGGGAGTCTGTTTCGACGTCGGCCATGCCCACATCATGAGCAATGTGTCTGAAGCGTTTGAGACTCTAAAGAGCCACATCCGCTCTACCCATATTCATGACAATGCCGGAGATCGTGATTCTCATCTCTGGCCGGGGAAGGGTTCGATCGACTGGAAGCAGGCGATGGAGTTATTGCGCTCAGCGCCGAATACGCCACCGTTGTTGCTGGAGATCGAAGCGGACGAGAAAGTCATTCCGGTTGAGAAGATGGGCGAAGCGTTCGAGAAGCTGGAAGCAGTTTAGGATCTGGAGCGGGCGTCCTCGCCCGTGCTGGACGGATCGAATGCGGCACGGGCAGAGGACGCCCGGCGCCTAAATGAACAATCATGTCATCCCCTGTAACCACGATCGCTGAAGTTGGCAAACACGAAGGTCAAGCCGTCACCATTCGAGGCTGGCTCTACAATTTTCGCGAGAGCGGGAAACTTCTTTTCCCTCATTTTCGCGATGGGAGCGGTGTGATTCAGGGAGTTGTACCGAAGAGCGCGGTTCCACCCGAAGTTTTCGAAGCGGTGAAGAGCCTTACCCAGGAGTCGAGCGTCATCGTGGAAGGCAAGGTCCGCGCTGACAAACGCGCCCCCGGCGGCTACGAACTCGATGTTTCCAACGTAGAGGTCGTCCAGCGAGTCCCGGAGAACGATCCCTTCCCGATCTCGCTGAAAGAGCATGGCGTTGATTTTCTGATGGAGCATCGTCACCTGTGGGTGCGAACGCCGCGTCAGGCAGCAATTCTGAGAGTGCGGGCGGAGATCATCAAAGCTGCGCGTGATTTTTTCGACGAACGCGGCTTCACTCTGACCGATCCTCCTATTCTCACTCCGGCGGCATGTGAGGGCACTAGCACGCTGTTTCCAGTGGATTATTTCGACGAGCAGGCCTATCTGACGCAGTCTGGACAGCTCTACATCGAAGCCACGGCCATGGCGCTGGGCAAGGTTTATTCCTTCGGCCCCACTTTCCGCGCGGAAAAATCCAAAACCCGCCGCCACCTTACCGAATTCTGGATGGTCGAGCCCGAGGTTGCTTACGCTACGCTCGATGACCTCATGGATCTGGCGGAGGGGCTGATCAGCTTTCTGGTGAAGCGATGTTTGGAGCGGCGGCGCAGTGATCTGCAGACGATCGGGCGCGATGTCGCGAAGCTGGAAAAGATTGAGGCTCCATTTCCGCGCATTACTTACGACGAAGCTGTGAAGATGTTGCAGGAGGCCCACGCCAAGGGCGCGCTGGAAAATAATTTCGAGTGGGGCGGCGACTTGGGATCGCCAGATGAGACTTATATTTCGTCGCAATTCGAGAAACCAGTCATGGTGCATCGTTATCCCGCCAAGGTGAAGGCTTTCTACATGGAACCTGATCCCGAGCGTCTCGACCTGGCGCTCTGTGTGGACGTGCTCGCGCCCGAAGGTTACGGCGAGATTATCGGCGGTTCGCAGCGTATGGCATCTTACGATCTTCTGGTACAACGCATTCGCGAACACGGTCTGCCGGAAGAAGCTTTCAAATGGTATTTGGACTTGCGGAAGTATGGCAGCGTTCCGCACAGTGGCTTCGGTATGGGAATTGAACGCGCGGTGTCCTGGATCTGTGGGCTGGAACATGTGCGAGAAACGATTCCCGTTTCCGAGGATGCTGCATAGGCTCTATCCGTAAGAGTTTTACCGCTGGGCACGCCGAGATCGCCGAGAAACAAATGGAAGAAAAAGACAAACTCGACGGGATTACGCGGCGCATTATCGGGGCGGCAATCGAGGTACACAAAACGTTAGGGCCAGGACTGTTGGAGTCGGCTTATGGAATCTGCTTGGTTTTGAATTGCGACAACTGGGTTTGAAAGTCGAAGAGCAGAAACCGCTGCCGGTCGTTTACAAAGGCGTCAGGCTTGATTGCGGCTACCGACTGGATTTGGTTGTCGAGGATTCTGTGATCGTAGAGATCAGAGCGGTCGAGCAACTTGCGCCGATTCACGATGCACAGTTACTTTCTTATCTCCGGATTTCCGGAAAGACAGTGGGATTATTGATTAACTTTCACTCTCGCATGCTGAAGGATGGGTTAAAGAGAATTGTTAATGAATTTCCTGACTCGGCGCGCTCGGCGGTAAATAAGGAATCCAAGAGCTAGCGGCCATCTATGACGCAAACTACAGCATCGTTTTCCAGCATTACTCCCAAGGAAGATTCGCGTGATCGGTGTGCCGCTGGACCTGGGGCAGTCACGTCGTGGCGTCGACATGGGGCCGTCGGCCGTGCGCGTTGCCGGGCTCGAAGCCAGGTTGGAAGCGCTGGGACACGTTGTCGAAGACGCCGGAAACATTGCCGTCGCCATCGCTGAGCAGAAGTCCGAAGGCGATCCTCGCGCCAAGTATCTGAAAGAAATTACCGCGATGTGCACCAAGCATGCCGACCTTGTTTTGAAGACGCTGGAAGCTGGAAAAGTGCCGGTGGTGCTGGGCGGCGATCATTCGGTCGCTGCAGGCACTGTCGCCGGAGTCGCCGAGTTCTACAGGCGTCAGAACCAGAAAGTCGGCCTGATTTGGATTGACGCTCACACCGACATCAACACGCCCGAGAGTTCACCCAGCGGTAATGTACACGGAATGCCGTTGGCCGCGATCATGGGTCTGGGACCGGCCGAGCTCGCGAATATTTTCGACTTCTCACCCAAAGTGAAGCCGGAGAATTGCGTGCTGGTCGGCGTCCGCGACATCGACGCCATCGAAAAGGAAAATGTGCGCCGGGCGGGCATCGAAGTCTTCACCATGCGCGACATCGACGAGCGCGGCATGCGCACCATCATGGAAGAAGCCCTCCGCATGGCCGGACGCGGCACTGCCGGCTATCACGTCTCCCTCGATATGGACTGGGTGGACCCCGAAGATGCGCCCGGTGTGGGCACGCCGGTTCGCGGTGGCGCGACTTATCGTGAAGCCCACCTTGCCATGGAGATCATCGCCGACCACGGCCGCCTGCTGAGTTTCGAGATCGTCGAAGTCAATCCGGTGATTGACGAGCACAACCGCACCGCCGATCTGGCGGTGGAACTTACGCTCTCCGCGTTCGGAAAGAAGATTCTGTAGGCGATGGCCTTGACATGCGAGCCTGCCACCGATCGTTGTGCTGTGAAGTTGTCAGTTTGAAATCTCTGGAGACCGTGATAAGTCCGAGTTAAACTTAGCCAGACGCCGCAAGCAGGTCCCGCGTTCTCCGCGTCCTTGAGTAATAAGTTCGCTGGGGAGAACAACTATGTTGCTGCGACTTTCGACGATCGTTCTTATTTCCGTTGCGCTGTCCGCCGCCGCTTTCGCTTCTGATCTGAAAATCGTTTCGACCTCAGGATCCCCGACGAATGGTCACCGTTCCACCGTGACCAGGTACATTCAAGGCCAACGCTCGCGCACCGAGGGGCGCAACGAGGGTGGATGGGCCGGGAAACCGGGAGAGCCGGCCAACTACACCTACGGCCCGCCACGGGCGACGATCTTCCAATGCGACATGCACCGCGTTCTGGAACTAAACCTTCAAGATCACGAATACACCCTGCACGAGCTGGACGACCAGGGTCGACCTAAGGGCGGCGCGAAGCCGATTCCCATCTCGACTAAAGAATTGGGTGGAACGCTGACCATCAACGTCGAGACCATCGATACCGGAGAACGCAAGCAGATCTTCGGCCGGACCGCTCGCCACGTCATTCGCCGCGACAAGCGCGTCGCGGGCCCAGGAGCGTGCGGGCAGAGTGGCGAGACCGAATCGGATGGCTGGTATACGGATCTCGAAGAACAGAATGGGTGCATGGCGACCCCAAAGGCGCGCGCAGGAGTAGCGATCGCGGTACTCTCCACAGGGGGTTTGGTCTGCAAGGACAAGATTGACGTGCGCAGGACTGGCACAACCGCGATGGGCTTCCCGTTGAAATTGAAAACGACCTCGCGAGATGTCACCGTCCTGCCGGATGGCACTAGCAAAGAGGTCACCGGAACCTTCGAAAACGAAGTGACAGAGCTCTCGGAACAGCCTCTCGATCCTGCGCTCTTTGAACTGCCCGCCGGATTTACCCAGGTTACGACGCTCAAGGATCAGCCACCCGTGCCAGCTTCTGTCGCGATCCGCCAGTGGGGGGAACGACTTAAGCGCTCGGTGCGATCGTGGTTCGGATAAGCGAACCCAGACCGTCATCCCTTGCAATTGACGTCCTAGCCGCCCCGTCCACACTGAATCGTGATGAAGAAACTGCGCGTCGGCATCCTGTTCGGCGGGCGCAGCGGAGAGCATGAAGTGTCACTGCTCTCGGCTGCGTCAGTATTTAACGCCATCGACAAAGATAAATTTGAGGTCGTGCCCATCGGGATCACTAAAGAAGGCCGATGGGTCACGGCCGGAGACGCGGAACGGCTGCTGCAGGGAAAGGCAGCGGGCGAGGGCGCCCGCTCCACACAACCGCATCTACGGGCGGGCGATCCTGAGGCAACTCCCGGCGCGGCGGTGCTGGCTGCGGGCGAGGCCGTCGTTGTCCCTCCCGAACCACAGAAGTCCGGCGGCGCGCTGGCGCCGTTTCAGACGGATGCCGCTCTCACCCGCCGCGCCAGCGATCGCGCCATCAATGTGGACATCATATTCCCCGTGCTGCACGGCACTTTCGGCGAGGACGGCACCATCCAGGGTCTGCTCGAACTGGCCGATCTGCCGTACGTGGGCGCAGGCGTTCTGGGCTCAGCCGCCGGCATGGACAAGGACATCATGAAGTCGCTGTTCCGCGCCGCCGGTTTGCCCATTGTGAAGCACGTGACAGTTTTGCGCAGCGAGTGGGAGGCGAACTCGAAGAAAGTCCAGAAGCTGGTCGAAAGCAGGCTGAAATATCCAGTGTTCGTGAAGCCGGCGAATCTGGGATCGTCGGTAGGAATTTCAAAGGCGCATGATCGCAAGGAGCTTGGGCCCGCTATCGAGGAAGCGGCCAAGTTTGACCGCAAGATCGTTATCGAGCAAGGTGTCGGCGGGAAGAAGCAGAAGGCGCGCGAGATCGAATGCTCGGTCCTCGGAAACGACAAGCCAGAAGCCTCGGTTCCGGGAGAGATCGTCCCCGGCAAAGAATTCTACGACTACACCGCCAAATATGTTGATGAAGGTTCCAAGCTGATCATCCCCGCCAAACTCAGCACAGCCGAAACCAGGAAAGTTCAGCAATTGGCTATCAGCGCCTTCAAAGCCGTGGACTGCTCCGGCCTGGCGCGAGTGGATTTTCTGATGGATGCGAAGACGAGAAAGATCTATTTGAACGAAATCAACACCATGCCGGGCTTCACCTCGATCAGCATGTATCCCAAGTTGTGGGCGGCGTCGGGGCTGCCGTATTCCGAACTGATTGAGCGGCTGATCCAGTTGGGACTGGAGCGGCACGAGAGAAAGAAGAAGAATCAGTACAGCCGATGATGCGGCGGATTATCGATCATCGCCCTTACTGGTCCTTATATTTCAGAATAGGGTTGGTTTCCTTCGTACACTTGTGATATGTGTCCCAACCGTTGGAATTGCTAATTTTGATTTCGTTCTCACTGACAACTTCGTAGTGGTGGTCCTTTGTGATGAACGTATTGGTCCCGTCTTTACCTTGTGTTCCGCAACCCCCAAGGCCGCAGAAAATGACTGAATACTTCCCGTCCTTGCCGTACGGCATGATCTGGAGCCCAAAGGCCTGCTTGCAATCCTCTTTCCAAAATCCTGTGAAGTTCTTGGAGGGATCTGGCTCGCCGGGGTAATCATCTCGGGCAATCTTCTTTCGGACGTCAGCAACAGTCCTATATGTTACGGTGGTCGGCGCGGCTCCGTAATCATACACGGTACTATTGCCTTCTTTTCGTGTCTGAACTCCGAGACGAAAACACGCTCCACTCGTCGAGCGGCATTGTGTCATCAATTTTGTGCAGTCGCAGTCTTGGACAACCGACCGGTGAAATTGGCGGCATATTCGCCGCCTTCGTCGAGCGGCTTTCCTTTGGTGCCTGAGGTCAACATCAACTCGTACTCAATGACATCCTGAGCAACAATCTTGATGTCCCCCCTTACGCGCCAAGGTGGCGCGATAAATCCCTGTGCGCTTGGGGTGGCAAACTTGATGCCGGTCTTCTCCTTGCTGAAGTCAACCTTGCGCACTCCTCGGACTTCTCCAGGTCCATTGGGTAGGGCCTCACCGAGCAGACGGGTGACGAGCTGCTGTCGGAGAACTGCGGCATCGAGCGCATCAATCTCAGAGCCTGGCTCGGTCACTGGCCCTTGAGTGGCCATTGCGCGCCCACCGATCATTAGAATCTTTCCTTTGCTAATCTTCCTTCCATCCGAAGTCTCGACGTCGATTTGAATGTCGACGGACTCCTTGTCGAACTGCCCTCGATAGGACTCATAGCCAGGCTTACCAGGCGTAGTCGCTTTGAGGTCAAGGACATTGAATTCTTCCCACACGGTTCGCTTGCCACAGGAATCTTCACATTTGTTCTCTTCGGATGCCGCCCAGGCGCCCACACAAGTCAGACAGGTGAGAAAAATGGTGGTGCCTATGTTGAGTGCTCTGGTCATAATGTCTCTCGGTGTTAAGGGCGGATCGACAAAAGCTCCCGCCGCGTCCTTAGTTCTCCTCCCTCTTTCTACCATCGTCCAGCGCCTGTCCGGTTGTGACGAGAGTGGATGCCCTACCGGTGCGCGCGAACCCTTCACGACTCAGTCACTTCTTTCCAACGCCTCCCCCTTGACGTCCCCGCACCCTGCCCTGTACTCTTTCTTCAAGTTTGCTCTTCGGAGCAGACCTTGGATTTCATGAAGAGTGGCTGAGGGACGAGCCCGGAGAAGCCACGACAACCGGATCAGAAGTCATCTTCTGGTCGCCCGGTGTCAACTCTCGCCCTACAAAAGGGGGAACATGAGATTCGGGGTGCCGAATTTCCAGCATCTCGTTCCTCTTTTCCTCCGGTTTTCCGTGAGGCAAAGAGGATTTCGTATTTTAGGGCGATTTCCGGACAGCTCGTCCCGCGGCTGCTCGCAGGAAGAAAGCGAGTAGCTCATGAGCACAAGCACCGGCGTTACTACGGGCGTCATCCCGAAATATGAATTGCGATGTCGCGAGTGCGGCAAGAGCTGGGGAAACCAACCCCGCTCCATCTGCGATGACTGCTTCTCCCCCCTTGAGGTTACCTACGACTACGACGCTATCCGCACCAGTTTCACTCGCGAGCGAATCGCGCAGGGTCCGCCCAGCATGTGGCGTTACGCTGATCTATTGCCCTTGCCGGAAAATTTCCGGCCGACTGTGCCTGCGGGATTCACACCGTTGCTCAAGGCGCCGCGTCTTGCCCAGCGACTGGGAACGAAGAATCTTTACATCAAGAATGACGCCGTCTGCCTGCCCACTTTAAGTTTCAAAGACCGTGTGGTCGCGGTGGCGCTGGCCCAGGCGCGCAATTTCGGCTTCGACACCGTCGCCTGCTCGTCTACCGGGAACCTGGCCAATTCTGTTGCGGCGCAAGCCGCTCGTAACGGATTTCATGCCTGGATCTTCATCCCCGCCGACCTCGAGCCCGCCAAAATTATCGGGACGCAAGTCTTCGGCGCAAAGCTTGTCCGCATCGCCGGCAGTTACGATCAGGTCAATCGCCTGTGCTCGCAAATTGCTGATGAACGCCATTGGGGATTCGTCAACGTAAATTTGCGTCCCTATTATGCTGAGGGTTCGAAGACGGTTGGCTTCGAAATCGCCGAGCAACTCGGCTGGCGCCTGCCCGACAATATCGTGGTCCCGATGGCGGGCGGATCGCTAATCACCAAGATCAAGAAAGCGTTCGATGAATTGATTCAACTCGGACTGGTCGAGCCCAAGCCGGTCAAGTTCTTCGGCGCCCAGGCCACTGGCTGTTCTCCTATTTCTACTGCAGTAAAGACGGGGAACGCAGAAATCGAGCCACAAAAGCCGGCAACGCTGGCGCGCTCACTCGCCATCGGCAATCCGGCTGACGGTCACTATGCCATCAAGACCATCACCAAAACTGGCGGTTGGGCCGAGGACGTCTCCGATCCAGAACTGGTGGCGTCCATTCAGCTTCTGGCGGAAACCGAAGGCATTTTCACTGAGACTGCTGGCGGAGTCACTGTCGGCTGCGCCCGCAAGCTCTACCGGCAAGATCGTATCGCGTCCGACGATACTACGGTGCTGTGCATCACCGGCAACGGTTTGAAGACCACAGATGCGCTCGCGGGCAAGTATGAAATGGAAGCGCCCATTCCGCCCAAGATTGCCGAATTCGACAAATATCTCGACAAAGCGCTGGACGTTCCCCAGATCTCCGTTGCAGAAACCGTGGAGGCTTGAGATGACAATCACCGTTCAGATTCCGACCGCGCTGCGCCGCCTGACCGCGGGCACCGACCGCATCACGTGTTCGGCCACTAATCTGGGAGAACTGTTCTCCGTGCTCGACGGCAAATTTCCAGAGCTCAAGCCCCATCTGCGGGATGAAGAGGGCGAGATTCGTAGGTTCCTGAACGTCTATGTCAATGAAGAAGACATTCGCTTCCTGGGCGGGAGCACTTATGCTTTCCAGGACGGAGACGAAGTCCTGCTGGTGCCGTCAATCGCCGGCGGCGCATCAGACGTCGCCCAATAAACCATGCTATGAAAGGTGAAGCTCCGCGCCACGATCACTCGCTTGCGCGATAGATAATTTTCCCGCCACGCAGCGTGTACTTTACAGCGGTTAGAGCTTTGATGTTCTTGGCAGGGTCTTCCTTCAGGACGACGAGATCTGCCTGCAGACCTGCGGCGATTTGTCCCAATTGCTTTGACTCTCCAAATCGCTCGGCGGGCGCAGTTGTCAGGGAAGCAAGAATCTGAGGAAATCTCATTCCCGCCTCGGCCATCAAGGCGTACTCCTCACTGGGATCGTATTCGACAGCTCCAAGATCAGTTCCAAATAGAACCGTTCCCCCGGAGGCGACCCAGGCTCGCAGCTGGCCGAGTTCAGTATTCACGATCAAGTCCTGGGCCGATATGCGATCATGACGCGCATAATATTTCCACAGCGTAAGCGTTGGCGTGAGCGCCACCCTCCGTTCCTTCATCGCCGCCAGGATTGTTTCGTCCCATGGGCCAGAATGGGGAGTAGTGTGAGCGATTACGTCAACTCCGCTGCGAACCGCAACCAGCACGTCTGCGCCGCTATTGGGGTGAACGAAGACAGGTTTGCCCAAGCGGTGGGCTTCGCTAACCGCAGCTTCAATCGCACTCTCCGGAAGCGACGAACTGCGCGGTGAAGAGACGAACAGCTTTATTCCGTCCACGCCTTCATCCAGGAGTTTTCTGGACGCCGCAGCCGCTTGGGCCGCGTCGGCTATTTCCGGAGCGGGGAACTTCATCGTCCCCATGAGACTGAGCACCTGTTCCGACGGAAGAGCGCCGGGAGGAATCAGTGCCTCTCCGGTTGAGCGAATTTTCGGACCCGTCACTTCCCCAGACTCGACGCGATCGTGAAGCTTATGCGTGTTCTCCCACATCGATCCGAGGTCGAACACGCTGGTAAATCCATAGCGTGTAAGCATCTCCTGAAGCTGACGGGTGAGTTCAGCGGCCGGGATGGTCGCCGCGTTCGCCCACTTCCTCTCAAAGAAGTGCACATGGCTGTTCCAAAAACCGGCCGTAATCGTCAGGCCCGAACAGTCGAGCACTTGGGCGGACCGAGGTATTTGCACCTGCGCTCTGCTACCGACTGCATCTATCTTTCCGGCCCGGATGAGCACCACGCTGTCGCGGATGGGCTGTTCTGTGGGGCTGACGTAGACTGTCGCTCCTACCAACGCCAAATATGCCTCTGAGGGCTCCTTCGAATAGCCATAGTTCCAATGAAAGCCGGAAGAATTGCCGAGCCTAAGAGCATAGTAAGGACCGCGGCCTTATTCCGTGTGCAATACATGCGACCCTCGCCTGTGGACTCGGTGAGAACGCTATCCTACACGTCACCATTTCTCAGGCGGTCGTGGTTAGGAATTCTTCCCAGGATGGCGGAGCTTCCCAGGTTACTGTAGGGTATTTCATATGCAGCACTTACGATAGAACGAGAAGGAATCCTCTTAGCATGAAGATCTCTAGTCGACCCGACACCGCACAAGTTATGCTGTTATTCATGAGCACCCTGATCGGCGCCGAAGCTATCGCGCAAAGTTCCCCTAGCCCGGCACTAGCCCCAACCAACGACTTCGGCCCCTCCAATCCCTTCTACGCGCCCAGTACGCTGCCGTTTCAGGCGCCGCCTTTTGACAAGATCAAGGACGAAGACTTTCAGCCAGCGATCGAGGCCGGCATGGCGCAGCAGCAGGCTGAAATCCAGATCATCGCCAACAATCCCGACGCACCGACCTTAGACAACACCATCGTCGCGATGGAAAAGAGCGGCCAATTGCTCGATCGTGTCAAGGCCGCATTCGACGGGGTCACGGGTGCAAACACCAACCCGACCCTCCAGAGAACTAAAACCATCGAGGCCCCTAAACTCGCCGCCCACGAGGACTTCATCTACCTCAACACAAAACTCTTCGAGCGCATAAGTGTGATCTACAAGCAACGCGCGTCACGCAGGCTCGACCCTGAGTCTCTCCGCCTGGTCGAGCGCTATTACGAAAAGTTCGTACACGCGGGCGCTAACCTGTCTGACGCTGACAAGACCGAACTAAGGAAGCTCAACGAAGAGGCGTCTTCGCTCTCGGACGCCTACACCAACAAAGTCCTCGCCGCTACAAAGACGGGAGCGTACGTCACCACCGACGAAGCGGCGCTCGCCGGCCTGCCCGAGGCCCGCATTGCGGCCGCCGCGCAGGCTGCCAAGAACCGACAGGTCGAGGGCTTCGTGATTCCGCTTCAGAACACCACGCAGCAGCCCGACCTGGTTTTACTCAGCGAACGCGCCACCCGTCAAACCATTTTCGAGCATTCGTGGAACCGCACCGAGCGTGGTGACGCCAACGACGCCCGCGACACCATCGCCCGCCTCGCGCAGCTCCGCGCTCAAAAGGCAAAGCTTCTCGGCCATCCGAACTTCGCCGCGTGGAAGCTCGAAGACCAAATGGCCAAAACACCCGAAGCCGCTCTGCAGTTCATGGATGCCATCGTCCCGGCTGCCACCGCAAAGGCCGCGCGGGAAGCACAAGACATTCAGGCGGTCATCGACGCCCAAAAGGGTGGCTTCCAGCTCGAGCCGTGGGACTGGAACTTCTACGCCGAGCAGGTCCGCAAAGCTCGTTACAACCTCGACGATGCGCAGGTGAAGCCCTACTTCGAGATTGACAATGTGCTGCAGAACGGAGTCTTCTACGCAGCCAATCAGCTCTACGGACTCACCTTCAAAGAGCGGCACGACCTCCCCGTCTACCATCCGGATGTGCGGGTCTTCGAGGTCTTCGACGCCAACGGCAAGCACCTCGCGACTTTTCTACTGCGACTACTTCAAACGTGACAACAAAAACGGCGGAGCCTGGATGTCCAACTTCGTCGAGCAGTCACACCTGCTGGGGAACCTACCGGTGGTCTACAACGTCGCCAACCTGCCCAAGCCGGCCGAAGGCGAACCTGCCCTGATCAGCTTCACCGACGTCATTACTATGTTCCACGAGTTCGGACACGCCCTGCATGGCATGTTCTCCGACGCCGAGTACCCGATGCTCGCCGGTACCGCAACGGCTCGCGACTTCGTCGAATTTCCCTCGCAGTTCAACGAGCACTGGGCGCTCTATCCCTCGATCTTCACCCACTATGCGAAGCACTACAAAACTGGCGCCCCCATGCCCGAGGAACTCGCCGCGCAGATCAGGAAGTCGGAGACCTTCAACAAAGGCTACGACATGACCGAAGTCCTCGCCGCGGCTGAGCTCGACATGCAATGGCATTTGCTCACCCCCACCGCGCCGCTCCAAAACCCCGACAAGTTCGAGAAGCAAGCGCTCGAGAAGACCCACCTTAACGTCAGCTACGTACCACCCCGCTATCGCTCCACCTACTTCAGCCATATCTGGGGAGGCGGCTACAGCGCCAGCTACTACGCCTATCTCTGGACCGAGATGCTCGCCGACGATGCCTACCAATGGTTCGTCGAAAACGGCGGCCTCACCCGTGCCAACGGCGATCGCTTTCGCCAAATGGTCCTCTCTCGCGGCAATACCGAAGACCTTGCCAAAATGTACGAGTCTTGGCGCGGGGCGCCCCCCAACACGAAAGCGATGCTGAAACACCGCGGTCTCGAGGAATCGGCTCCGGCAAAATAGAGCCTACCGGGGACAGTTAATGAGGGGCACCAAACTCCATCCTAGTGCCAAATTTGTGACCCGCGATTCATTGTTGCGGCAGCCGGGTATCGGGGACTAGAATCCGCCGGACCGATAGGCGCAGTCGGATATACGCTTGAAAAGACCATCAAAGGAGAAACATGGCAAAGATGGTGAGCTGCAGAGATGTCGGTGTTGATTGCGACTTTGTGGCGCGAGGTGAAACGGAGCAGGACATTCTGCGACAGTGCACCGATCATGCTCGTAACGATCACGGCATGACCGAAATTCCGGCCGAGCTCGTGGATAAGGTGCGAGGAGCCATCCGCGACGAAGCCGCCTAGATCATCTGAGGAACCGAAAAGTGTCTCGCCATTCAAAGGCACTCGTTCGCGCGCCTCCTCTTCCAAGCAGCGCGCCAAAGAGCCAACAACACAAGCGCAATCTGAATCACTGAAAGGCTGGCAACAAATCGCCGCTTTTTTGGGACAACCGATTGCGGTGGTTCAGCGTTGGGCAAGTACCGGGATGCCAGTTACGCGACAGGGCAGGTACGTAGCCGCCAATGAGGAAGAGTTGAACAAGTGGTTAGGACGAGAATTGGGCGGCGAACCTGTTCGTGTAGCTACCGAGCAAACGGACCTGTCAGCGGAATTGAAGCGCGGACTTTCGTACATACGACAGGAAAAACGGCAACCTTCGAAAACCGCCAGGCCGAAGAAGCACTAGTCACTCCCCTCAGAGTCCTTAAGCCACCACTGGTACGTCGGCCGACGGGTTCGCTACAGCAGTTGGCCGGAACTCGCCTTCAACCGTCGTCCACCAAAACACAGTAACGGGTTCCCCGTTATAGTCGTCACAGAATTGTGCCAAACCAGCGCTGCCATAAATGGTTCAATGTCGGGCAGGTCCAACACCGTTGCGCGCGCTAAGTGTCAAAGGCGTCGGAGGTCTTGGCGGTATAGTGACATCTCGATCGCGATTGCGCCTACATTTCTAATGCTCAATTGCAGAGACATCTGGCAGGTGAAGAACCCGGCGCCTTGTTCTGTGCAAGCTCGCTTGGTCGTTACGCAATACATTTATGGCGAAGAAGAAGTTATTTAGAAAAGGGGCACATGCCGGAGTTGTCCAGATCTTACAATCCCCGAAGGTGAAGCAATGCGCAAACCAGGCAGACTACGCAAACTACCGCCAACAACGCGATACCTGCCGCGATGTCACTCTCCCTGCCATCTGATTCCGGATCGAGGTAGCGAATCGCAGACCAGACCTCTTGGTCCAAAATGGTTCCATGATCATTCGCTTCTTTCTGCTGATTGTTCCTCGGCACGTTACTCTCCACCACGAGTTCGCCGAAAACTGGGCGCTTGAAAAAGCGGCATTCGATAGCCAGTATCGACTCGTGCGTCTCCATTTCGTAGGTTCTTTAGCCGCCGCCAACCATCCCAATGCAACCGGGGTGCCAAGCGAGTGGGACATTGCCGTTCCTAAGTCGCTGGAAATAGAAAGCGATTGAAAAAACTTACGCAGGCGAGAGTGTTGAAAGTCGAAGGGTCGACACTTCTCTGACATGACGGCGCGCCATGCTCGTCGATTGTGGCGCGTTCAGCAACTGATGCCTGGATCCGGTAGGTGCGCTCGAATCCAAGAGACCACCCTCCAGTATCGGCCTGTTCACCGGGGTTTCGTCAGTTTCGACATTGCAACCGCGCGGAGGTGAGCCATGCCGGGGCAAAGCACATCACCAGTCGTACGCAATACACGAGCACCGTCGACCGATTGCCGCATCAAGATCGGCCCAAATGCCACAATCTAGTAAAAAGAGTAAAGAGACAAAATTGCCCACTTCTCCGCGGGTGCTGCGCGGGGCCTATCGTAACTTCCGGATTGCCGACCATCACGGAACTGGCTCGGTTACTGTTCATAAGCGTTTGTCGGTACTGATCGATCCCCACGGATTCCTACCTTGACGGCGACGTGCCTCAATTTCGCCTGTGCCTGCTTGAAATTTCTCGAGATTTCCTGAAATCTGTCGAATGGGCTGCCTCTCGATCCGTCATACAATCGGGCGCACAAAGGCGCTCACAATTGCGTCCCAAAGGAGAAAGGTGATGCAATTTGCCCTGCTGATCTTCGAATCACCAGAAGCTTTTGCGGCACGGAATGCGGACGAAAATGATCCCTACCTCGGTGCGTGGCGGGCGTACTACAAAGCTCTCGTCGAGGCCGGCATCTACGTCGGTGGCAATCCACTTCAGCCCCCGGAGACCGGGACCACGGTGCGACTGAAGGATGGAAAGCGGCGTGTACAGGATGGCCCCTTCGCGGATACCAAGGAGCAACTGGGGGGATTCACAATCCTGGAGCTTCCCTCGCTTGATGCGGCGCTCGAATGGGCAGCGCGATGCCCGGCCGCCTCGATCGGTGCTGTGGAGGTCCGACCCGTTTCGCCTGAATTCAAGCGTCGAGTCACAGGATGAGTGGAAGCGAACAAGAGAGCACTCACCGAACTATCGAACGTGTGGCTCGCGAGTCCTACGGTCGCCTGGTGGCATACCTTTCCGCGCACACGCGCGACGTGGGGAGCGCGGAGGATGCCCTCAGTAATGCGCTGGTAGCAGCACTCGAAACTTGGCCGCGAGACGGCGTGCCACAAAATCCAGAGGCGTGGCTGCTGACGACGGCGCGCCGCTCTTTTATCGATCTTGTGCGTCATCGGCAAGTAGCGGAGGCCAGCGAGCCCACGCTCGCGCTCCTCAGAGATGAGTCCAAGCACATGACTTTGTCGCCGGAATTTCCAGATGAACGATTGAAACTGCTGTTTGTGTGTGCCCATCCGGCAATTGATCCGGCGATGCACACGCCGCTCATGCTCCAGACCGTTCTCGGCCTGGATGCCGCGCGCATTGCCCACGCGTTCTTGATTTCGCCCACCACGATGGGGCAGCGCCTGGTGCGTGCCAAGACGAAGATTCGCGACGGGGGTATTCGGTTTGAAATCCCGCAGGAGCGTGAATTGCCGCAGCGGCTTGACGCGGTGCTGGAAGCGATTTACGCCGCCTTCGGGATTGGCTGGGATGACATGGCGGGTGTCGACCAACGCGGACGCGATCTGGCCGAAGAAGCGATCTGGCTCGGACGAGTGCTTCTTCAGTTGATGCCCAGAGAAGCGGAGGTTCACGGTCTGCTGGCTCTCATGCTCCACTGCGAAGCGCGCCGGGCGGCGCGGCGGGGGCCGGACGGCCGGTACGTTCCTCTCTTGGAGCAGGACTCACAGCGGTGGTCTCTGCCATTGATCGAAGAGGCGGAAGGCCACCTCGCTGAGGCGGCGAGTCGCGGTCGCACTGGCCGGTTTCAACTCGAAGCCGCGATTCAGTCGGTACATGCCGAGCGGGCACGCAGCGGCCGGATTCGAGTGGAACGCGATCATGCTGTTCTATGAACAGCTGATCCGCATATCGCCGACGCTCGGCACGCGAACTGGATACGCCGCGGCGGTAGCCGAAGCGAAGGGACCTGAAGCAGGACTGGCGCGTACTCGATGGGATCGACCCGGACGATATCTCCGCTTATCAGCCCTACTGGGCGGTCCGCGCTCACCTGTTGCAACGGCTAGGGAAAACACCTGAGGCCGGGATGCTTTCGACCGGGCGATTGGACTGACCGAGGACCCGGCAGTAAGACAGTTCCTACTCCAAAGACGGGGCTAATTTTTTTCGATTGGCTCTGTCGAAATACCCCCGCCTTACCCGTCACCCCTATAGAGGCAGCTCAGCGGTCAAGCTTAATTCGGGTCGGGCTTCAATCGAACAGGCGGCACCAGCTAATAGGTCTAGGCACACACATGTTCCTAATTGCGACTGGCGCGAGGGACTGGCAAGCTGTGACGGTGCCGACGGCGAAACACAGGCGTGAGAGTCAAATTCGAGAGGTTAAATCACGTTTTCGCAGAAGGCATGGCGGCATGAATGCGACGCAAGAATCAAAAGTGGCCTCGTCCATCTTCATCGGCAGATGGACACCAAAGGTTTTGTTTTCGCTCGAAGAAAGGCCCTATCGGCACGGGCAGTTGCGCCGACGGCTGGGTAGCGTTTCACAACGGATGCTTACCAGAACTCTTCGCAATCTCGAATCCGCAGGCTTAATCGCCAGGCGTGTGACGCAATCGAAAGCCATTGCTGTCGAGTACTCGTTGACCCAACTGGGAAGGACAATCATCGCTCCACTCGGAGGTATGTGCCGCTGGGCAAAGCGATACCGCAGGGACGTGAGCGCCGAAGTGCGACTTCGGGAAACCGCAACAGGATAAATGAGCATCGAAATAAGAAAATCTTGATCTACACGAGGTACCTGCATCAGTATTTGTGCAAGACCAGCATGCACTCGGCCATATCGAGAACGCAACGAAACGCCAACATCCGACGAAGTGAGAAGAAGGCGAAGTGGCGTACACAGGTAACGCACTCAGGCCGCGAACGAATTGGAGGTTCAGAGGAGGGACATATGTGCCCAGCATGCATCGCAAGCACAGCAGTGATGGTCGCCGGAGCCGGATCCACGGGAGGAATTCTGGCGGTGTGCATCGGCAAGTTCAGAAAATTTTTCAGAGTGAGTGGTCTCGGTCTGTTTCAGAAAACAAAGGAGAAATGATATGGCAACAAGCAAAGAGAGAGACAAGGAACAAGGGAAAGGGCATATCGCGATGAAGACACCCCCGATCGTGTCGCAGCAGGAGTGGGAGGCTGCGCGCCAGCAGCTCCTCGTGAAGGAGAAGGCCTTGACCCGCTCCCGTGATGCGCTGGCCGCCGAGCGTCGACGGATGCCGTGGATGGCGGTGGAGAAGAAGTACGAGTTCGAGGGGCCCAAGGGTAAGGTTAGCCTGCTCGACCTGTTCGAGGGCCGCAGGCAGTTGATCGTCTATCGCGCCTTCTTCGAGCCCGGGGTGTTCGGCTGGCCCGAGCACGCCTGCCGCGGCTGCTCCCTGGGCGCCGATCAGGTCGCCCACCTGGCCCATCTGAACGCTCGCGACACCACCCTCGCCTACGCCTCACGCGCGCCGCAGGCGGACATCGCGCGCCTGAAGGCGCGGATGGGCTGGGAGATGCCCTGGTACACCATCACCGACAGCTTCGACAAGGACTTCGGCGTCGATGAATGGCACGGCCACAACGTGTTCTTCCGCGACGGCGAGCGGGTGTTCCGCACATACTTCATCAACAGCCGCGGCGACGAGGCGATGGGGACCACCTGGAGCTACCTCGACATCACGCCGCTCGGCCGTCAGGAGACTTGGGAGGACTCGCCAGAGGGTTACCCCCAGACCCCGCCGTACAAGTGGTGGAACTGGCACGACAACTACGACGCCGAGGCCTCGCCTGACCCGAAGTGGGTCGAGGTATCCGACGCTGGAGAAGCCGCCTTCCGAAAGCGCGACGCAGAGGCGAAAGCGAGCTAAAGAAGGGCGACCACTTCGCCGCTTTCGAGCAGCCGGCTCTTTTCACACAGGAACTACGCGAGTGCTTCCGCACGGAGCGCGGAGCATAGACGGTTGGGGACCTTGGCGGACTGTGATCTCACCAGCGTGCGGAAAGGAAGACGACGAAGCATATGACATCCAACGTCATCGGATGTCTTGCGAATTTCGATTTGTCACCTT